>NZ_BSSX01000002.1:485402-1084488 GCF_030269205.1 Herbidospora sp. NBRC 101105
GGCCGGTCCGGGTCGCCGGTCCGGGTCGCCGGTCCGGGTCGCCGGTCCGGGTCGCCGGTCCGGGTCGCCGGTCCGGGTCGCCGGTCCGGGTCGCCGGTCCGGGTCGCCGGTCCGGGTCGCCGGTCCGGGTCGCCGGTCCGGACCGCGAGTTCGGCGCGGTAGGCCGGCGCCTCCACGAGGTCGGCCGCGGTGTCCTGGTCGCGCGCCGGCGCGGCGTCGAGGATGCGGGCCGCCGAGTCACCCATGACCGCCGCGCCGCCGCGATGCCTGGGACATCTCATCCGCGCGGTGTACCCCCCAATCAGCCTCCCGGCGGACGCCCGCGCGGACCCGGGTGCGGGACATTCGGTGGCATAGGAAATCCCGTGCGGACAGGGCGCTCGTCCCTGTCGGCCGGGACACCCGGGGCGGCATCGTGGATATCGCAACGGGGGTTGTGCGCACCGGGATCCGGGGGTTGGGAGAGCTCCGGATCCCGGTCATGCCACGCATGTGACGAAGATCGCAGCAGACACCGGAGATTTTGCTCTACAAGCCGTAGTACTACTTGAGGTAGCACTACGCCCCGTAGAGCATCCGGAGGGGGACCGACCATGGACGCTTTGGACCTGGCACGGTGGCAGTTCGGGGTGACCACCGTCTACCACTTTCTTTTCGTACCGCTGACCATCGGGCTGGGCGTGTTCGTCGCCGGCCTGCAGACCGCCTGGTACCGCACGGGCAAAGAGCACTACCTGACGCTGACGAAGTTCTTCGGCAAGCTGTTTCTGATCAACTTCGCGATGGGTGTGGTCACCGGCATCGTGCAGGAGTTCCAGTTCGGCATGAACTGGAGCGAGTACTCCATCTTCGTCGGCGACGTCTTCGGGGCGCCGCTGGCCCTGGAGGCGCTGCTGGCGTTCTTCCTGGAGTCGACGTTCCTGGGACTGTGGATCTTCGGTTGGGACAAGCTGCCCAAGAAGCTCCACCTGGCCACCATCTGGGCGGCCGTCATCGGTTCGAACCTGTCGGCCTACTTCATCCTGGCCGCGAACGCGTGGATGAAGCACCCGGTCGGCTACGAGGTGGTCGACGGCAAGGCCCGGATGACCGACCTGTGGGCGGTGCTGACCAACTCGACCGCGCTCGCGCAGGTCCCCCACGTGGTGGCCGGGTCGTTCGTGGTGGCGGGCGGGTTCGTGCTCGCGGTGGCCGGATACCGGATCCTGCGGGAGCGCAACGCCACCGGCCTGGTCCCCCGCAGGAAGGACTTCGGCGACGTCACCACGCCGATGCGCCGCGAGGTGGACATGTGGCGGGCGGCGCTGCGCGGCGCGCTGGTGATGACGGCCGTCGCGGGGGCGATCGTCGCGCTGACCGGGGACATGTCGGGACAACTGCTGCACACGCAGCAGCCGATGAAGCTGGCCGCCGCCGAGGGGCTGCGGCACGACACCGCCGGGGCGCCGTTCTCGCCGGTGCCGGGCATCGAGGTCCCCAACATGCTGAGCCTGCTGGCCGCGCACGACCCCAACGCCACCATCCAGGGCATCGACGACATCCAGCAGCGCCTGGTGGCCCAGTTCGGGCCCGGCGACTACGTGCCGAACCTGCCGATCGTCTACCTGTCCTTCCGGGTGATGATCGTGTTCGGCCTGGCCACGGTCGGGCTGGCCTTCCTGGGGCTGTTCCTGACCCGGGGCCGGGGGCGGCGGGCCCGGCCCGTGCCGACCTGGTTCGCGCGGCTGTGCGTGCTGGCGCTGCCGCTGCCGATCGCCGCGATCATCTCCGGGTGGCTGCTGAGCGAGATCGGCCGCCAGCCCTGGACCGTCCAGGGTGAGCTGCTCACCGCTGCGAGCGTCTCGCCCGGGGTGAGCCTGACCGAGGTCGCGATCTCGCTGGGCCTGTTCACCCTCGTGTACGGCGTCCTCGCGGTCGCCGAGGCCGTGCTGCTGATCCGGCACGTCAAGGCGGGCCCCGACGAGCCGATGCCGGCCGTCGTGACCGACGACACCGAACGCCGCGTCCCGACCCTGATGTACTGAGGTGCCCTGACATGACCACGTTCTGGTTCATCGTGATCGCCTTCCTCTGGACCGGCTACTTCGTCCTGGAGGGCTTCGACTTCGGGGTCGGCGCGCTGATGCCGGTCCTGGCCCGCGGCGAGGCCGAGCGCCGCCAGGTGCTGCGCACCATCGGCCCGGTCTGGGACGGCAACGAGGTGTGGCTGATCACCGCGATCGGCGCCATGTTCGCCGCCTTCCCCGCCTGGTACGCCGGGTTCCTCAGCCAGTTCTACCTGGCGGCCGTCATGGTCGTCCTGGGACTGATCGTGCGCGGCGTCGGGCTCGAATGGCGCGGCAAGGTGCGCGCCAAGGAGACCCCGCTGGTCGACGCCGCGATCGTCACCGGCAGCGTGCTGCCCGCCTTCCTGTGGGGGGCGATCTTCGGCAACGTGCTGTTCGGCTCGGCGTTCGCCACCGTCATGGGCGGGCTGCTGTCGCTCGGCCTCGCGCTGGTGCACGGCGCCGTGTTCGTCGCGCTGAAGACCAGGGGCCCGGTCCGGGCCCGCGCCCGGGAGACCGCCTGGGTCGCGGGCGTGGTGCTCGTGCCGGTGGTCGCCTTCGCCCTGTGGCGGCTGGACGCCTGGCCGGCGTACGCCGCGATGGCGGCGTACGCGGCCGGGGTGGCGCTCGTCTGGGCCGGGCGGGAGGGCCTGGCGTTCGCCTGCACGGCGGTCACGATCGCCCTGACCACCGCCGCGACGTTCCTCACGCTGTACCCCGAGCCCCTGCCGGGGCTCACGGTCGAGTCGGCCGCCTCGGCCCCCTACACCCTCACGGTCCTGACGTGGATCGGCCTCATCGCGCTCCCGGGGGTCATCGCCTACCAGGCGTGGACCTACTGGGTGTTCCGCAGGAGGCTGACCGCGCCGGAGGTCCTGCTGGAGTCGCGCAGCGCGTAGAGGTCGGACGGGGAGATCGGCATCCGGTCGATGACGATCTTCTCGGCGTCCTCCACCGCGCCGGCGATGACGGCGGAGACCGGGATGACCCCGGCCTCGCCGGCCCCCTTGATGCCCAGGGGGTTGAGCGGGGACGGGGTCTCCAGGTGGTCGGTCTCGATGCGGGGGATCTCGGTGACGTAGGGCATCAGGAAGTCCATGAACGAGGCGTTGAGGAGCTGGCCGTACTCGTCGTAGGCCATCTTCTCGTAGAGCGCCCCGCCGACGCCCTGGGCGACGCCGCCGTGGATCTGCCCCTCGACCAGCATCGGGTTGATCATCTTGCCGCAGTCGTGGACGACGGCGTACCGGAGGATCCTGATCTCGGCCGTGTCGGGGTCGGTCTCGACGATGGCGGCGTGCATGCCCGACGCGAACGTCGAGCGCACCGGCGAGTAGTAGTCCTTGCCCTCCAGGCCCGGTTCCTGGCCCTCGGCGACCGGGGGCCGGTCCATGCTGCCGCTGGTGGCGAACTGGGTGGCGCGCTTGGCCTCCTCGTCGAAGGCGTACCGCAGCGGGTTGGAGAGCACCGCGACGGTGGCGAGCGGGATCGAGGCGCTGGGCGCGCCCACGACGTGCACCATGCCCTCGGTGATCTCCAGATCGGCCGGGTCGGCCTCCAGCGCGTCGGCGGCGATCCGCAGCGCCTTCTCCTTGACCTTCCGGCACGCCAGGGCGATGGCGTTGCCGCTCATCACGGCGGCCCGCGAGGCGAACGTGCCGACGGCGTAGCCGAACCGCCGGGTGTCGCCCGTGACCACCGACACCTTCTCGATCGGCACGCCGAGCTCGGTCGCGGCGATCTGCGCGAACACCGTCTCGTGCCCCTGCCCCTGTGAGGTGAGGCCGGTGGAGACGTGCACCCGCCCGTCGGAGGTCACCTGGACGTGGCCGCCCTCGTAGGGGCCGACGCCGGTGCCCTCGACGTAACAGCCGACCCCGATGCCGATCCGCCTGCCTTCGGCGGCGGCCTCGGCCTGCATCGCGGGGAAGTCGTCCCAGCCGATCAGGTCCTTCAGCTTCCGCAGCGACGCGGGATAGTCGCCGCTGTCGTAGATCAGCGGGCGGCCGTCCTGGAAGATCATCTGCTGGTCGTAGGGGAACTCGTCGGGCTGGATGAAGTTCGCCGCCCGGACATCGGTGCGGTCCTTGCCGAGGTACTGGGCGATCTTGTCCATCGTGCGCTCCATGCAGAACACGCCCTGCGGGCGCCCGGCCCCCCGATAGGGGGTGACCTGCACGGTGTTGGTGTAGACGGAGAAGAACTCGACTCGGTAGGAGCCGATCTTGTACGGCCCCAGCAGCTGCGTCGAGGTGATGATCGGCACGATGATGCCGTAGGGCGTGTACGCGCCGTGGTCGTGCAGGATCTCGACGTCGAGCCCGAGGACGCGGCCCTCGTCGTCGAACCCCACCTTCACGTGCTGCACCTGCGCGCGCTCGTGCGCCGAGGAGACGAAGTGCTCCCGCCGGTCCTCGGTCCACTTGACCTCGCGGTTCAGCAGCCGGGCCGCCCATGGCACGAGGATCTCCTCCGGCCACGGGTGCACGATCTTCACGCCGAACCCGCCGCCGACGTCGGGCGCGATCACCTCGACCTTCGGCAGCGGCAGCCCGAGCTTGGCCGCGATGGCCATCCGCACGCTGGTGGACGTCTGGGTGGAGCTGTAGACCCGCAGCGAACGGTCGTCGGCGTCCCAGCGGGCGTACACCCCCTTGCCCTCCATCGGCATGCACGCCGACCGCTCGATGTCGAGCCGGAACTCCAGCGTGTGGGGCGCGGCGGCGATGACGTCACGGGCGGCGCGGCCGTCGCGGTGGGCGACCTCCTGCACCATGTGCGCGCCGACGTTGCCCGGCACGTCGTCGTGGACGAGGTTGGGCCCCTCGACGGCGTTCTCCAGCCCGACGACGGGCTTGAGGAACTCGTAGGAGACGTGGATGCGCTCGCAGACGTCCTCGGCGACGTACCGATCGGCCGCGACGACCATGACGATCGGCTCGCCGACGTGCCGCACGACGTCCTTGGCCAGGCAGTAGGCGGTGCGCCCGTGGGTCAGCGCCGGATGGGGGATCAGCAGCGGCAGCGGCTCCCGCACCCCCTCGGGCAGGTCCTCCCACGTGTAGATCGCGACCAGGCCCTCGACGTCGACCGCGTCGTCGACGTCGACGCCGGTGATGCGGGCGTGCGCGTGGGGCGACCGCACGAACGCCACGGCCAGCGCGTCCGCGCCCAGGTCGTCGAGGTAGCGGCCGTTCCCGGCGACCAGCCGGGCGTCCTCCCTGCGGCGGACCGGCTCGCCGAACAGTCGGGTGGTCACGGGCCCTCCTCGGCCATCAGCTCGGCGGCGCGGTGCACCGACTTCACGATGTTCTGGTAACCGGTGCACCGGCACAGGTTGCCCGCCACCGCCTCGACCACCTCGTCGTCGGCCGGCGCGGGGTTCTCCCGCAGGAACGCGGTCACCGTCGTCAGGAACCCGGGCGTGCAGAACCCGCACTGGAGCCCGTGGCACTCGGCGAAGGCCCGCTGCACCGGCGACAACCCGCCGTCCTCGGCCAGCCCCTCGACCGTGGTGACCTCGTGTCCCGACACCGACACCGCGAAGGTCAGGCACGCCCGCACCGGACGGCCGTCGAGCAGCACGGTGCAGGCCCCGCACACCCCGTGCTCACACCCGACGTGGGTGCCGGTCAGCCCGAGGTCGTGCCGGAGGAAGTCGCTGAGCAGCCGCCGCGCGGGCACCCGCGCGTGCCGCGGCACCCCGTTGACGACCAGCGTGACGTCATGCATCGGCGGCCTCCTTCAGCGCGCGCTCGGCCAGCACCCCGGTCAGGTGCCGCCGGTAGTCGGCGGTGGCGTGGATGTCGGCCTCCGGTTCGATCCGTTCTCGTACGAGTTCCGCCGCCCGCGCCCAGTCACCCTGCGCCTCGGTGACGTCCACGACCACGGGCACCGCCCCGACGCTCAGGCAGGCGACCCGGGCGTGATCGGGCCCGACCAGCGCGGCGACCCCGGCCATGGCGTAGTCGCCGTGCCGCCGGGCCACCTCGACGATCGCCGTCCCCCCTGCGGTGGACGGGAAGAAGGCCGACACGGCCAGTTCCCCGGTCCGCAACGACGACTCCATCGGCCCGGTGAAGAACTCCGCGGCCGGGATGTCACGTTCCCCCTCGGGCCCGCGCGCCCGGACCGACCCGCCGAGCAGCGCCAGCACGGCCGGCATCTCGGCGGCGGGGTCGGCGTGCACGATGCTGCCCACCGTGGTCCCACGGTTGCGGACCGCCGGATGGGCCACCAGCCGCAGCGCCCGGCGCACCAGCGGCTGCGCCGCGAAGGCGGCCTCACTGGCCTCGACCTCGGCGTGCCGCGCCAGCGCGCCCACCCGCACTCCCCCGGCCTCGGCGGTGATCTCCCCGAGCCCGGCCACGTGGTTGATGTCGACGAGCTGCCCGGGCGCGGCCAGCCGCATGTTCATGAGCGGGATGAGGCTCTGGCCCCCGGCCAGCACCTTCCCGTCGGCTCCCGCCGCGGCGAGCGCCTCGACGGCCTCAGCCACCGTGGCGGGAGCGTGGTAGACGAACGAAGGAGGCTTCACTTAAACCGTTCTACTCCTGGAAAGGGCTCGGAGCAGGTGGTACCCGCCCAGTACGACCACGGTGCCCAGGGCGATGCCGCCGAGGTCGAAGCCCTCGACGATCTGCATGTTGACCGGGCCGATGGCCAGGATGATGCCCGCGCCGATCGGGACCATGTTGACCGGATCGGCGAAGTCGACCCGGTTCTCGATCCAGATCTTGGCGCCGAGGAGGCCGATCATGCCGTACAGGATCACGGTCACGCCACCGAGCACGCCACCCGGGATCGCGTAGACGAGCGCGCCGAACTTGGGCACCAGGCCCAGGAGGATCGCGATGACGGCGGCGATGTAGTAGGCCAGCGTGGAGTAGACGCGCGTGGCGGCCATGACGCCGATGTTCTCGGCGTAGGTGGTGGTGGGCGAGCCGCCGACGGCCGAGGTGACCACGGTGGCGACGCCGTCGCCGATGATCGCCTTGCCCATGACCGGGTCGACGTCGGTGCCGGTCATCTCGCCGACGGCCTTGACGTGACCGATGTTCTCGGCGATGAGAGCGATGACCGCCGGGAGCACCACGATGATGGCCGAGAGCTTGAAGTCGGGGGCGTGGAAGTTCGGCAGGCCGAACCAGGCGGCCTGTTCCACACCGCCGAAGTTGACCCGGAAGTGGGAGGTGACCTGCCCGGCGCCGTCGGGGGCGGTGATCTGGCCGAAGACCAGGTCGGCCAGCCACGAGAGGACGAAGCCGGCGACGAGGCCGATGAGGATGCCCAGCCGGCCGATGAAGCCGCGGAACAGGGCGATGGTCACGAAGGTGACGAGCATCGTGATGAGGGCGATCCACTGGTCCTGCGGCCAGTAGATGTCGGCGACGACGTAGGCGAGGCCGAAGCCGATGAGCATGACCACCGCGCCGGTCACGACCGGCGGGAAGACGCGGTTGATGATCCCGATGCCGAGGAAGTGGATGACCACGCCGCACAGCGCGAGCACGACGCCCGCCACCAGGATGGCGCCCGTGATCGTGGCCGGGCCGCCGCCGTCGGCGGCGATGGCCGCCGCGCCGCCGACGAACGACGCCGACGTGCCGAGGTAGCTGGGGATCTTCCCGTTCACGATGAGCAGGAAGATGATCGTCGCGACGCCGCTCATCATCACCGCGACGTTGGGGTCGAGCCCCATCACGACGGGGAAGACGAACGTGGCGCCGAACATCGCGATGACGTGCTGGGCGCCGAACCCGATCATGCGCGGCCACGACAACCGCTCGTCGGGTTTGACCACCTCGCCCGGTGCGAGCGTGCCCTTTTCTCCGTGTACCTTCCACCCGAAAGCCATGTGAGCCCCTTCGCAATGGGCCGACACCTGGTGGCCACCCCGCAGGCTTCCCAGCGCGGCAAATCGTTCATCAGCCCTTCTACCAGGGCTGTTGCGGGCACATTAGGCCTGTGATCTCTCTAGCACACGGGCAGCATGTGCCAAACAACCGGCCTCAGATGCCGCGCATGTTGAGGACATGGAGCGCCAGCGTGAGGTTGAGGCGCAGGTGGGCGTCCTCGGTGAAGTTGCCCAGCAGGCGTTCGAGTTTCCCAATAGACGGGCGCTAGATACCCCGCATGTTGAGCACGTGAAGAGCGAGGGTCAGGTTGAGGCGCAGGTGGGCGTCCTCGGTGAAGTTGCCCAGCAGGCGTTCGAGTTTCCCTATGCGGTAGCGCAGGGTGTTGTAGTGGAAGTGCAGGCGGCGGGCGGTCTCGGCCACGTTGAGGTTGGTCTCCAGGAGCACGTGGAGGGTGCGCCGCAGGTCGGCGTTCTCGGCGTCGTCGTCGCCGGCCAGCGCGCCGAGGGTCTCGCGGACGAAGGCGTGCAGTTCGGCGGTGTCGTTGACGAGGGACAGCAGGCGGTAGACGCCGAGCTGGTCGAAGTGGGCGACCGCGCCGTTGCCGTGCAGCTGGCGGCCCACCCGGGCGGCCTTGAGGGCCTGGGCGTAGGCGTCGGCGAGCCCTTCGGCGCCGGAGGCGATGCGGCTCATGCCGGTGGAGAAGGTGCACTCGGCGAAGGCCGACTGGGCGGCGGCGGCGAGCCGGGCGGTGTCGGCCCCGGCGCCGACGATGACGACCACCTCGTGGGAGAACCCGGCGACCGCGCCGCGGGGGTCGTGGCGGCGGACGGCGGCCTGCCAGACGGCCAGCAGCCGGTCCTGGGCGGTGCGCTCGTCGCTCTCGGGGTCGAGTTCGGCGACCATGACGCTGACGGGGCGTTCCAGGTCCCAGCCGAAGGCCTTGGCGCGTTCGGCGATGCGCCCGCCGCCCCGGCCGGTGAGCACGTCGCGCAGGAAGTCGGCGCGGTACTTGCTCTCGACCGCGTTGACGGCCTCCTGCTTGGTGATGACGAGGGCGGCGACGGTGGCGGCCCGCTCCAGGATGCGGATGTCGCTCTCGCGCAGCGTCCCGGCCTGGCTGAAGGCGACGATCCGGCCGTGGTGGTGGCCCCCGGCGACGATCGGCACGACGGCGTAGTGGCCGTCGGCCCGCACCATCGGCTCGGGCTGGTCGCGGCCCGGCCCGCTGATCATGTACGCGTCGCGCAGCATCGCCACCTGCTCCGCGCCTCCGGCGGCGGCCAGGGTGGCGCCCGAGACGTCCATGGCGGCGACCGCGACCTCCAGCAGCCCGGCGACCTCGGCGGTCACCTCGCGCATGCCCCCGCCCGCCAGCACGATCTGGACGAGCCCCCGGTGGGCGTCCTCGGCGCGGGCCAGGATGGCGGCCTGCCGGTTGAGGATGTCGGTCAGCACCTGGTTGAGGATGTCGTCGAACCCAACGTCGTTCGGCAGGATGATCAGCGGGAAGCCCAGCCGGTCGGCCTGCTCGATCATCTCGGCGGGCAGTTCGTCGAGGTATCGGCCCAGCTTGATGGCGAGGGCCGACAACCCGCGTTCGTCAAGATCCGCCACAAGGCGGCCCAGCGACTGGGGAGTGTTCCTGAGCGGGTAACCGGTCGTGAGCAGCAGCTCGTTGGGTTTCACCCACGCCAGGATGTCGGGCACTTCCATGACGTTGAGGCGCTGGACGATGCGGTCGAGCCCGGATTTGCCGGCGATGAGCCGCGCCCCGGCGAGGGTCGAGACTCCCAGGACCTCGCCGACGGCCACCCCGTGGATGATCGTTCCGGTGCTGGCGAGCCGCATGGCGGGTGCAGCGGGATCCGTCGTCATGGTGCGCTCCGGGGGGATTTGAACGTTCTCCGCAAATTGTGCCTGACCGGGCGACTGTCAGGAAGAGCCAAGCATTTGGCCGACTGTTGGCAGATTTCCCCGTACGGACCCCGGGGGTCCCGTTCTAGCGTCCCTTCTAATGGGGGTTCGGATGAGGGAGGACTCGTGGCTGTAGGTACACGCCCTCGAAGCCGCCGCCCGGTGCAGACGGCGCAGCCCGAGGTCACGTACCTTTCCGGGGCCGCCGCCACCAGTCTCCGGCCGCTTCTGGAGGCCCCGCGCCGCCCCGCCCGGGTGCTGGCCGCCTTCCCCTTGGCGGTCTACCTAGAGGTGCGGACCGAGACCGAGCCGCGGGTGCTCGCGCTCGTCACGGGCGAGGCCACCCGCCTGCCCAACGCCGTTGTGCTGACCGGCCCGCTCGACGGCTTCTCGCCCGGTGACGACGCCTGGGTCGGCGACGGGGTCGTCGAGGCCGGCGGCCGGGCCGTCCGGGTCCGCCGCTGGTGGGACCCCGCTCCGCCACTGGGTGCCGTCTCCGGTACGGCCCTCGCCACCGCCCTCCCCGTCCTCCACGACATCTGCGTCTCCTCCCCGAGGCAGCCCGGCCTGGAGAGCGGCGGCGCGTCCGCGTTGCTGTCGGCCGGTTGCCACCGGGGCTCGCTCGTCGACGCGATCACCGCGGCCGAGCAGCTCATGGGCCTGGGGCCGGGCCTCACCCCGAGCGGCGACGACATGCTGGCCGGGCTCCTGGTCACCCTGCGCTCCGTCGGCACGGCGGCCGGGGTCGGCCGGGCCGTGTGGCTGGCCGACTGGCTCGCCGCCGCGGTGACCTTCGACGCCCGCACCCGGACCACACCGATCTCCGCGACGCTGCTGCACTGCGCGGCGCGCGGCGAGGCGGGCCTGGAGACCCTCGCGGTGCTGCGCGGCCTCACCGGCCGCCAGCCGCTGGAACCGGCGGCGCACCGCCTGCTCCGTCTGGGTCACACCTCGGGCGCCGACCTGGCGTGGGGCATCAGGACGGGAGTGTCGGCCGTCCTCGGACTTGGTGAGAGGGACGCTGAGTGAACCTGGTGGAGATCCGTCCCGGGATCTATCACGACTCGGTCAGCCTGATGAGGGTCAGCCAGGCGCTGACCGGCCGCCCGGGTGTCGAGCTGGCGATCGTGGCGATGGCGACGGCCCTGAACGTCGAACTCGCCGTGGACGCGGGCTTCGAGGTCCCGCCCGCGACGTCCGGCGACCTGCTGGTGGCGATCCGGGCGGCGACGGACGCCGACCTCCACGACGCCGCGGCCGACCTGGAGAGACAGTTGTCGGCCCGGACCGAGACGCGCAGCCGGGAGGAGGCCCTCCCCCGCACGATCCGCGCCGCGACGCGCCTGGCCGACCCGTCGGCGGTGGTGCTGGTCAGCGTGCCGGGCGAGCACGCCTTCACCGAGGCGATGGAGGCGGTCGACGGCGGCCACTCCGTGATGATCTTCAGTGACAACGTGCCGGTGGCGCGGGAGGTCGCCCTGAAGGACCTCGCCCGGGAACGGGGCGTCCTGGTCATGGGCCCCGACTGCGGCACCGCGATCGTCGGCGGCGCCGGTCTGGGCTTCGCCAACGTGGTGCGCCCCGGGAAGGTCGGCGTGGTCGCCGCCTCCGGGACGGGCGCGCAGCAGCTCACCGCCCTGCTCGACCTGGCGGGGGTGGGCGTCAGCCACGTGCTCGGCGTCGGCGGGCGCGACCTGGGCGCCGAGGTCGGCGGCCGATCCACGCTTCAGGCCCTGGACGCCCTGAACGCCGACCCGGCGACCGAGCTGATCGTCGTCGTCTCCAAGCCCCCGGACCCCGACGTGGCGGCCCGCCTGGGCGAGGCGATCGCCCGGAGCCCCAAACCGGTGATCACCGCCCTGCTCGGCGAGGGCCAGCCCGACCTGACGACCGCCGCCGAGTCGGTCCTGCGCGCGGTCGGCGCGGCGGTCCCGGTCTGGCCAAGCTGGCCCGGGAACACCGAGCCCGGCGGCGGCCCGCTGCGCGGCCTCTATTCGGGCGGCACCCTCTGCACCGAGGCCCGCCTGATCGCCGGAACTGGCGAGTTCACCGACTTCGGCGACGACGAGTACACGGTGGGCCGCGCCCATCCCATGATCGATCCCGCCCTGCGTTTGGAGGCCCTCGACGCGGTCACCGAGGGCGTCGTGCTCCTCGACGTCGTGCTCGGCCACGGCTCCGACCCCGACCCGGCCGGTTCGTTGTCCGCGGCCATCGCCGCCGCCAAGTCGCGCGGCGTGGCCGTGGTGGTCGCGCTGGTCGGCACGGAGGGCGACCCCCAGAACCTCCAGGCCCAGGCCGCCCGGTTGTTCGAGTCGGGCGCGGAGGTCTACACCTCGAACGCCCAGGCGGCACGCAGAGCCGCGACCTTGGCCGGCGCGAGGCCCACGGAACCCGGCCCCGCCATCCCGCTAGAGACGTCCACCAGGGAAACCGGAACCGGCGAACTCCACGCAGCCGACGCAGCCGACGCAGCCGACGCAAACGCAGGCGAACACGCCGCATCCGACCAAGTCGAACCCCGCCCAGCCGCATCCGGCGCGGCAGGCCCCGGCGGCGGAGCCGAGACGTCCGGAGAGGCGTCAGCCTCTCAGGGCGGGTGGGTGGGTCGTCCTCTGGCCATGCTCTCGGCGGAGCCCTCTGTCATCTCGGTCGGCGCGTCGATCTTGGCCGAGGCCCTCGACCAGCAGGCCGTCGCGCATACGCCCGTCGACTGGCGTCCCCCCGTCCAAGGGGTGGCCGCCGATCTGGCCGCCGTCATGGCCGATCCCCGTCGCAAGGCCGCCAACGAGAAGGCCGTCGCCCGGATGCTGGGCGCGCGGCCGCATCTCGTCGGGGTGAAGCGGGCCGGAGACGTACTGGATCTCCCGAAGGGCACCTTCTTCCACGCCGGGCCGCCCATCGAGTGGGAACGGGCCTCCGGGCCCATGCGGGGCGCGCTCATCGGCGGGATGTTGTTCGAGGGGCTCGCGGCCGACGCCGAGGAGGCCGAGCGCAAGCTCGCGGGCGGCGAGGTCACGCTCGACTCCTGTCACCACCACCGGACCGTCGGGCCCATGGCGGGCGTCGTGTCCCCGTCCATGTGGATGCTGGAGGTGCACGACGCCGAGAACGGCGGCACCGCCTTCTGCTCGCTCAACGAGGGCCTGGGCAAGGTGCTCCGTTACGGCGCCTACGGGCCCGAGGTGATCGAGCGGCTGCGCTGGATGGGCGACGTGCTCGGCCCGGCGCTGGCCGAGGTCATGAAGGTCGTCGGGCCGCTCGATCTGCGCAACCTGGTCGCGCAGGCCCTCCAGATGGGCGACGAGCTGCACAACCGCAACCGCGCCGCGACCTCCCTCATGGTCAGGGAGCTCGCCCCGGCCATCGTGGACGCCGTCCCGAACCAGGCGGCGGAGGTCCTCCGGTTCGTCAACGGCAACGACCACTTCTTCCTCAACGCCGGCATGGCGGCCGCCAAGGTCTCGGCCGACGCGGCGCGGAACGTCGAGGGCTCCTCGATGGTCGTCGCGATGGCCCGCAACGGCACGGACTTCGGCATCCAGGTCTCCGGCCTGGGCGACCGCTGGTTCACCGGCCCGGCGGGCGTGCCCGACGGCCTCTATCTGGGCGCCTACGGCCCCGCCGACGCCAACCCCGACATCGGCGACTCGACCATCACCGAGACGGTCGGCCTGGGCGGCTTCTCCATGGCCGCCGCCCCCGCGATCGTCCGGTTCGTGGGCGGCGACGTCGCGGACGCGGTGGCCGCCACCACGGCCATGTACGAGATCACGCTCGCCGAGCACCCCGTTTACCAGATCCCGGGTCTCGGGTTCCGCGGCACGCCCGCCGGAATCGATGTCACACTGGTCACCCGGACCTCGGTGCTGCCGGTAGTCAATACGGGTATCGCCGGGCGCGTCGCCGGAACGGGGCAGGTGGGAGCGGGTCTGGTGAGTCCTCCGATGGAGGCTTTCACGGCCGCGCTGGCCGCTTTGGCCCGGGTTTAATTCCCTTTGACCCTGGTTTGACCCTAATATCGGTGGCCAACCTCAGAAAATCGCGCGGGTATCTCGCGCGGCCCGGACGAGGAGAATTGGGGACCCCGCCTATGACGACCGATCGCCTGCTCGGTATGGTCCCCGATGGTCAGGGCGGGACCCCCGAGGGGCAGGGCAGGCTCGTCGGCCGCCGCTACCGGCTGCTGTCGCCGGTCGGCCGGGGCGGCATGGGAATGGTGTGGCACGCGCACGACGTGCTGCTCGACCGCGACGTCGCGGTCAAGGAGCTGATCCTCCCCTACGGCCTCGACCAGCAGGGCCGCCAGACCGCCCACACCCGCATGCTGCGCGAGGCCCGTTCGGCCGCGCGGCTGAGCCACCCGGGCATCGTGACCGTCCACGACGTCGTCGAGGAGGACGGCCGCCCGTGGATCGTGATGGAGCTGGTCCGGGCCTGGTCGCTGGAGCAGGCGGTGCGTCAGAGCGGGCCGCTGCCGGTCGTCCAGGCCGCCGAGATCGGGATAAGGGTGCTCGACGCGCTGCGCCACGCGCACGCCGCCGGCATCCTCCACCGCGACGTCAAGCCGGGCAACGTGCTGCTGACGGCCGACCGCGTGGTGCTCACCGACTTCGGCATCGCCGCCATCGAGGGCGACGTCTCGATCACCCACCCGGGCCTGCTGATGGGCTCCCCGGCCTACATCCCGCCGGAGCGGCTCCAGGGCCGCCCGATCACGTTCGCGGCCGACCTGTGGTCGTTCGGCGCCACGCTCTACGCGGCCGTGGAGGGCCGGCCTCCCTACGAGGGGCCCGACGCGGTCGCCGTGCTGGGCGCGGTGCTGACCCAGGAGCCCAACCGGCCCGGCCGCGCGGGCGCGCTGATGCCCGTCATCGAAGGGCTGCTGCGCAAGAACCCGGCCGACCGGCTGCCCGCCGCGCAGGTGTCCGACATGCTGGAACACGTGCTGCGCCAGCACGGCCTCGGCGTGCGCCCGACCGCCCCGCCGCAGACCCCGGCCCAGACGGCGCCCCACAACCAGGCGCCCTCACCAGCGCCGACCCCCGCCGACCAGACCCCGGTCCAGATGCTGCCGCCGCTCGACCCGCCCGCCGGGCCGATGCCCTCGCGCATCATCGAGACCCCGTCGGGCCCGGTCCGGGTGCCCTACGACCCCAACCACCCGTCGGGCGGCTACAGCATGGGCGCCCCCAAGCCCGACCCGCTGAGCAGCCCCACCGGCGACATCACCTCGACCGGCGGCGTGTCGTTCTTCGCGCCGATCACCCCGTCGAAGCCCGGCGGCCCGAGCCGTCCGGTCCCCGCGCCGGGGCAGACCTCGGGCGGCTGGCCGGCGCCCGAGCAGAAGGACCTGCCCGAGTTCGGCGACCTGGGCAAGGAACCGCGCGCCGGAAGGCCCGCCGACACACCGGCCGTCGAGCGCAAGCCCGCCGGGCCGCGCGCCTCGCGCCGCCGCAAGGACCCCGACGACGACCGGGGCGGGCGCAGCAGCCTGCTCGCCGTGGTCGCGGGCATCGCCGTGATCGCGGTCGTGGTGCTGGTGCTGTTGATCATGGTACCGGGTGACAACCCGCCCGCCGACCCGCAGAACCAGCCGGTGGCGACCGGCCCGACGGCCGACGCCGGCGTGCCCGCCGTGCCCGCCTCGCCCGAGGGCGAGCTGCCCGAGGGCTTCCGCAACCACACCGTCGGCAACGTCACCGTCGCGGTCCCCGACACCTGGAAGGTCACCGCCCAGGACGGCGCGGTCGTGCTGACCGGCCCGAAGGACAGCGGCCAGAGCGGCCTGATCGAGGAGATCCCCGCCGGCGGCCTCGACGCGCTGAAGGCGACCGAGGCCAAGGCCTCGTTCGAGGAGTACACCCAGCTCGCGCTGGCCCAGGTCGACTACCGCTGGCCGGCCGCCGAGTGGGAGTACACCCACCGCGACGCGGCGAACGTGACCGTCCACACGGCGGTCCGCTACGTCACGGTCGACGGCCGCTCCTACGCGATCACCTTCACGGCGCCCGACTACGACTGGACCGAGAGCGCCGCCAACGTCCGCGCGACCTTGTGGAACTCCTTCAGCCCGGCATAAATCCGCTTCAGCCGCTGTCATGAGCCATGCCAGACTTCGCTCATGACAGCGATCCCCCTCGCATCCCATCAGAAGGTGCAACGCCGGACACTCGGTGTCCTGTCCGCCGTCCAGATCGTCTCGGGTGTGGGGATCGCGGTCGGCTCCGCGCTGAGCTCCCTGATGGTGTACGAACTCTCCGGCTCCGAGGCGATCAGCGGCCTGGCCGGCACGGCCACCGTCACGGGCGCGGCCCTGATGGCGCTCCCCGCCGCCAGGGCCGCCGACGGCGGCGGCCGCAGGGCGGGCCTGACGCTCGCCCACGGCGTCGCCTTCCTCGGCTGCGTGGCCGCCGTCGCCTCGATCCAGCTCGGGTCGTGGCCGCTGCTGCTGCTCGCGCTCGTCATGGTCGGCACCGGCAGCGCCGGCAACCTCTCCGCCCGGTACGCCGCCACCGACCTCGCCCCGCCCGGCCGGACCGCCCGCCACCTGTCACTCGTCGTCTGGGCGGCCACGATCGGCAGCGTCGCGGGCCCCAACCTGGCCCATCCCGCCGACGCGCTCGGCGTCGACCTGGGCCTCGCCCCTGCCGCCGGGCCGTTCGCGCTGTCGGCCGTCGCGTTCGCGCTCTCCCTGCTCATCGTCAACGGCGGCCTGCGCCCCGACCCCCTGCTGCTCGCCCGGCAGGGCCGTGAGGTGGCGGTGGCCCGGCGGCGGCAGCCGCTGCGGGAGGCCGTCGAGACGATGAAGGCCACCCCGGCGGCCCGGACCGGGCTGCTGACGATCGCGGCCGGGCACACCGCGATGGTGTCGGTGATGTCGATGACGCCCGTCCACCTCGACCACGGGCACGCCGGCATCTCGGTCATCGGGATGGTGCTGAGCCTGCACATCGCCGGGATGTTCATGTTCTCCCCGCTGGTCGGCTGGGCGGCCGACCGCCTGGGCCGGGCCGTGGTCGCCACGGCGGGCATGGGCGTGCTGGTCGCCGCCGGTCTGCTGGCCGCGTTCGGCGGTCACGACGTGCCGGTGATCACGGCGGGCCTGATCCTGCTGGGCCTGGGCTGGTCGTGCTCGCTCGTGGCGGGGTCGGCGATGGTGACCGAGGCGGTCGACCTGGAGCGGCGGCCGGCCGTCCAGGGCCTGTCGGACCTCACCATGAACGTCTGCGGCGCCGTCGGCGCCCTGCTGGCCGGCGCGATCGTGGGCGTGCTCTCCTACCCGGTCCTGGGCCTGATCACCGCGGCCCTGACCGGGCTCACCGGAGTTGTCGTCTGGCGCCGGTCTCACTTGGCGTCGGCGTAGCAGGTCACCGGTATCGCCTCCATGGGGAACCTGACCGGGGTGGCGCCGAACAGCAGCCGGGTGGCCTCCTCCGCGCTCGCCCCGACGGCGGCGGCCACCTCTCCGGCCTGGTCTTGCGGGCAGTGGATCATGACCTCGTCGTGCTGGAAGAACACCAGCCTCGCGGGCTCCCTGAGACGGCCGCGCAGCACTGCCATCAGGGTGAGCGCCCATTCGGCGGCGGTGGCCTGGACGACGAAGTTGCGGGTGAACCGCCCCCGGTCGCGGGCCGCCCTGCCCCCGTCGGGCCCGGAGACGACGGCCCGCCAGCGGTCGGACGGCGGCGGGCTGGTGCGGCCCAGCCACGAGCGCACCACCCGGCCCTCCTCCCCCGCGCGGGCGGCGTCTTCGACGAACGCGTAGGCCTGGGGGAAGCGGTTGCGCATCACGGCCAGCAGTTTGGGGGCGTCGCCGCTGGTGCCGCCGTACATGGCCGACAGCATGGCGATCTTGGCGGCGTCGCGCTGGCCGCCGAACGCCTGGGCCAGCGCGGCGTAGAGGTCGATCTCCCCGGCGGCGCGGGCCAGCCCCCGGTCCCCGGCCATCGCGGCCAGCACCCGCGGTTCGAGCTGGGCGGCGTCGGCGACGACGAGCGTCCACCCCTCGTCGGCCACCACCGCCTTCCGCATCACCTTCGGGATCTGCAGCGCCCCTCCCCCGCTGGTCGCCCACCGGCCGCTGACGACGCCGCCCACGACGTATTCGGCCCGGAAGCGGTCGTCACGCACCCACTGGTCGGCCCACACCCAGCCGTGGAAGCTGAACAGCCGGGCCAGTTCCTTGTACGCCAGCAACGGCGCCACCCCCGGATGGTCGACCTCCTTCAGCACGTGGGAGCGGGTCGACGGCACCGGCACCCCGGCCGCCTTGAACGCCTTGACGATCTGCTGCGGCGAGTCGGGGTTGAGCGGCCGGCCGAACGCCGCCGACACCTGGTCGGCCAGCGCCTGCAGCTTGGCGGGCCGCATGCCGTGGGCGGGACGGGGCCCGAGCAGGTCGGTCAGCAGCGCCTGGTGCACCGACTCGCGCCACGGCATGCCGTCGTGGCCCATCTCGGCCGCGATCAGCCCGCCGGCCGACTCGGCCGCGACCAGCAGCCGGAACCGGCCCGGCTCGGGCAGCGCCGCGATCCGGGCGGCCTGCGCGGCGGCCACCTCTTCGACGAGGGCGGCCCCCGGCTCGGCCGGCGCGGGCTCGGGGTCGAACAGCGACCCCTGGGCGGCCTCGGAGGTCTCGTGGCGGTCGTCGGGCACCGGCAGGCCGTGGAGACGAGCGTGAGCGGCCTCGGCCGACCGTGGCTCGCCGTAGCGGCCCTCGGCGGCCAGCAGCAGGTTCTCGGTCAGCGCGACGTCGTGGCAGCGCGCCACCCGCACGCCCCGGGCCAGCAACCCGGGGTAGATCCGCCGCGTGTCGGCCCACACCCAGCGGGGCGCCTCACGCGCCTCGGCCTGGCCCACCGCCGCGGCGAGGTCGGCCACCGGGCCGCCGGGCCGCAGCTCACCGCTGCCGTCCTTCGCCCCGGAAACCGCAACCTGCACGGTTCCAGCCTGCCAGGCCGCACCGACAGTTCCGTCGTGGCGCCGGAGGGCAGGCGGGAGCCGTAAAGAAAACCGGCAGGAGCGGGACCTCGGCGGCCGTGCGGACCCGCGCCGTCACCGCGCTCAGGCCAGCGGGATGACCACCTCGTCCTCGACGGGCGGTTCGAGCTCCTGGGCCAGGCACCCGGTCGCGGCGAAGCAGCGGATGCGCAGTTCGCCCGGGGAGACCGAGACGTGCAGGAAGCTCTTGAAGAACGGCGGGGTGTCCCAGTCGGTCAGCTCGGAGATCCAGCGGTGGAAGAAGCGGCCCACCGGCAGGTGGAACGGCATCGGCCAGCCGCCGAGGAAGCGGGCCGCCCACTTCATCCGGGTGGTGATCCGCACGGGTGGGGTGTCGCGGACCGGCTCGTTGCCGATCCGCCGCGACATCAGCGCCACGGCCTCCTCGGGCGTCAGGTAGAGCCACTTCATCCGCAGCTTGCGCGAGTAGAGCAGGCTGTAGAACGAGAGCGAGTCGCCGCGCAGCGGGTAGCAGCGGAAGTCGTCCTCGTGGACCTTGTCGACGCGCGGGATGGTGTGGGTGGCGTGCATGAACGCGCCGCCGCCGCCCGACACGAGGTACTGGATCACCCGCCCGTCGACGTCGACCGGGAAACGCTGGTAGTTGTGCACGTCGCCGCCGATCGCCGCGACGTAGTTGCAGGCGGGGTCGCGCACGATCTCGTCGACCGTGCCGCCGCCCTCGATCGGGCAGGGTTTGTAGTCGTTGCGCACGTAGATCGGCTTGCCGGTGATGAGCACCTTGGGCCGGGCGTCGGCCGACGACACGTGGCGCAGCCACTCGCCCTGTTCGCGGTCGAGCGAGCCGGTGATGCCGGTGTCGATGCCGACCACGACGAGTTCGCCCAGGTCGAGTACCCAGTAGGGGGCCGGCTGGCGGGCCTGCTGCGCCGGTCCGCCGCGCAGCTTCCAGGCCTCGGCGAGCGCGGTCTCGTCGATCGCCTCGGGTTTCTTCCAGAGCAGGCCGCGCAGCCCGGCCGGGGAGAGCCGGAAGCCCTCCTTCTCGACCTTGAGCGGCTTGGCGCCGCAGAACACCCGCATGAAGCCGCCGAGGCCGTCGTACCAGTCGTGGTTGCCGGGGATGGCGTAGATGGGGGCGTCGTAGTCCTTGAACGGGCGGAAGAACTTGTCGCAGTAGTCGCTCGCGGCGCCCGTGGGGTAGATCACGTCGCTGGCGATGATCGCGAAGTCGGTCTTGCCGCCCACTTTCAGCAGGCCGGGGATCACGGCGTACTGGGACGCGTCGCCCTCGCCGGTGTCGCCGATGACGAGGAACGAGTACTCGGGGCCCGTCGGGCGGGTCATCCGGAAGTCGGGGTCGGCGCCGTTCTCCCGCATGGAGGCCACCCAGCGGCGGCGGACCTCCGCGGACGGGTCGCCGAACAACCCGGCGAGGATCTCGTTGCGCGACCGCCACAGGGTCTTCGGATGTAACCACGTGAAGGTGGTCTTGTTGGGGCGCAGCGCCTGGAAGGTCCCGATCTCCTGACAGTGCCACCCGGCGCCGTGTTCGGAGACCCGGGAGGAGACCAGCTTCCCGCGCGCGGCCGCAGCCTCGACGCCGATGTCCGCCATACGGTCAATCTTGCTCGGTTTCAGGGGACGAGGACACCGGGGTTGAGAATCCCCATCGGATCGAGACTTTTCTTGATCGCCCGCATGACGCCGACGCCCACGGGACCGATCTCGGCGGCGTAGGCGGCGCGGTGGTCGCGGCCGACGCCGTGGTGGTGCGAGATGGTGCCCCCGGCCAGCCCGATCGCCTCGCTGGCCTTGGCCTTGGCGGCCTCCCAGCGGGCCAGCGGGTCGTCCCCGGCGGCGGTGACGACGGTGAAGTAGAGCGACGCGCCGGTCTCGTAGAGGTGGGAGACGTGGCACATCACGATCACCCGGCCGAGCGCGGCCTCCAGGGCGAGCCTCACGGCCTCGTAGAGCCGGGGCAGGCCCGACCAGTGGGCGGCGGTCTCCAAGGTCTCCACGGTCGCCCCGGCGGCGATGAGCGCGTCGCGCAGGTAGGGGCCGCCGAACCGGCCCTCGGCCCAGCGTTCGGCGGGCTCGGAACCCAGGTGGCCGGCGCCGGGGAACGTCGGCGGCTCGCCCCCTTCCCAGCCGACGACCATCAGGCAGCCCGAACCTCCGCCGATCATGGTCTCGGTCTCGTCGGACAGGCGGAGCACCGCCGGGAGCCGGCGCTCCTGGGCCAGCACGCGCATCGCGTCGCGGCCCGCCGCGAACGACGGGAACCGCCAGGCGTCCCAGTTCCGCCGCGCGGGCAGCCGGCGCACCCGCAGCCGCATCGAGGTGATCACCCCGAACGCGCCCTCGGAGCCCAGGACGACGTGCCGCAGGTCGGGCCCGGCGGCCGAGCGCGGCGCCCGGCCGAGTTCCCAGTCGCCCACCGGCGTGGCCACGGTCAGCCCCTCGACCATGTCGTCGAACCGCCCGTAACCGGCCGAGGCCTGCCCCGACGAGCGGGCGGCGGCGAACCCGCCGAGGGTGGCGTACTCCCACGACTGCGGGAAGTGCCCCAGGGTCAGCCCGCGCGCGTTGAGCAGCTCCTCGGCCTGCGGCCCGCGCAGCCCCGGCTGGAGCTCGGCCAGCATCGACTCCTCGTCGACCGACACCAGCCGGTCGAGCCGCCGCACGTCGAGCGCGACCACCCCGGCGAAGCCCTCGCGGAGCGGGGTGACGCCGCCGACGACGGACGTCCCGCCGCCGAACGGCACCACCGCGACCCTCTCGGCGGAGCAGACCCGCAGCACCTCGGAGACCTCGTGGTGGGAGCCCGGCAGCACGACGGCGTCGGGGGCGTCGGACCCGTCCCCCATCCGCATCCTCAGCAGGTCGGGCGTGGATTTGCCCCTCGTGTGGCGAATGCGGGCATCGGCATCGGTACGCACGCTCTGCGCGCCTACGATGGACCGCAGCGAGGCAAGCACGAAGGGTGACAGATCGGCTTCGGGGAGCCGGACGTCGCCGAACCCCGCCGGTTCGCCGGTGGGCGGCGTGACGCCCAGCGCCTCCGCGAGCAGCTCCAGCACGTCAGGAGCGAGCTTGGTCGCCCTGCCGGGGTCACCCCAGCCCGACCAGAGCATGGGCTGCACGGGGGTACGCGGAGTCTCCACAGGATGCCGGCCTCTCGATAGGTTACCCAAGGGTAATGCCCGTCCCGATCAAGGAACCGCATGGAGTCTTCCCTCAACGCGGCCCGCCGCGCCCGCGATCTCGACGACGCCCGCGACGAGGTCGCCGACCTCCTCGTCGTGGGCCTGGGCGCCACCGGAGCGGGCGTGGCGCTCGACGCCGCCGCCCGCGGGTTGTCGGTGGTCGCGATCGACGCTCACGACCTGGCCTTCGGGACCTCTCGCTGGAGTTCCAAGCTCATCCACGGGGGGCTGCGCTACCTCGCGTCCGGCCAGATCGGGCTGGCCAGGGAGAGCGCCGCCGAACGCCACGTGCTGATCCGGCACACCGCGCCCCACCTGGTCAAGGCGCAGCCCTACCTGCTGCCGCTGACCCCGGCCGTGCCGGCGGCCACGGCCCGCAAGCTGATGACCGGCTACCGGCTCGGCGACGTGCTGCGGGCCGCCGCGGGCACGCCGCGGAAGCTGATCCCGGGCCCGGCGCGGCTGGGCGCGGCCGAGGCGCTCGACCTGGTCCCGGCGCTGGCCGCCGACGGGCTGCGGGGCGCGCTGCGGTCCTACGACGGCCGGGTGGTCGACGACGCGCGCCTCGTGGTGGCGCTGGCCCGGACGGCCGCCGGGCACGGCGCGCGGGTGCTGACCCGCTGCCGGGCGCTCGGCCTGGCCGGCGACGGCGCCGAGGTGCGCGACGAGTTGTCGGGTGACACGTTCACGATCAGGGCCGAAGCGGTCGTGAACGCCACGGGGGTGTGGGCGGGCGGGCTCGCTCCGGAGATCACGCTGCGGCCCTCGCGCGGCACCCACCTGGTGCTCCGGGAGGGGGTGCTGGGGCCGCTGCAGGCGGGGCTGCACGTGCCGATGCCGGGTGAGTTGAGCCGGTTCCTGCTGGTGCTGCCGCAGAGCGACGGCCACGTCCTGGTGGGGCTGACCGACGAGCCGGTCGAGGGGCCGGTGCCCGACGTGCCCGACGTGCCGGAGGGCGACGTGGAGTTCCTGCTGGCCACGCTCAACGGCGTGCTGGACGTGCCGGTCACCCGTGACCAGGTCGCCGGCGCCTACGCCGGGCTGCGCCCGCTCCTCGACACCGGGACCGGCCGCACCGCCGACCTGTCGCGCCGCCACGCGGTGCTGAGGGGGAAGGACGGGGTCGTGACCGTCGTCGGCGGCAAGCTCACCACCTACCGCCGCATGGCCGAGGACGCGGTCGACGCCGCCTGCCCGCAGGCCCGGCGCAGCACGACCGCGCGGCTGCCGCTGGTCGGCGCCACGACGCGCGGGGTCAGGGCGCCGTGGCGGCTGATCGAGCGCTACGGCTCGGAGGCCGAGGACATCGCCGCCCTCATCGCCTCGAACCGGGCGCTCGGCGCGAAGGTGCTCCCGGGCCAGCCGACCACCTGGGCCGAGCTGGTCTGGGCGGTCCGCCACGAGGGCGCGCTCGACGCGGACGACCTGCTCGACCGCCGTACCAGGATCGGGCTGGTGCCGGAAGACCGCGAGGCGGCGCTCACGGTCGCGAGGCACGTTCTGTCACTTCAGCCCTGAGCGTTTGACACCATCGTCTAAGGTTAGGATTACCTAACCGGAGCTGATCACGAGGACGGATCGGGCACATGAGCAAGGGTTGCGACCACGCCGCGGGCCTGCACACCGGCGACGCGCCGGTGCTCGCCAGCGCCACGGTCGGCGCCCGCCGCTGGCTGCTCATCGAGCACAACGGCCCATGGGCCGCGTACCTGCCCGAATGCCGCCTGCCCGAGAGCGTGCTGGCCCTCATCGATCGCGCCACCGCCCTCGGCATCCGTTCGCAGCTGATCCGCCGTCCCGACCGTGAGACCACTCCGGGGCCGCGTGCGCTGCACGTTTTCGTCGGATCGTCCACCGGGAACGACCCCTGGCTGGCAGAGGCCTGGCTCGACCACCCCGACGATCTTGACCTGGGCGCACTTGTGGACGGAGCGCTTCCGGAGTCCTGCATACTTGTCAGTGAGCCGGTATTTCTGGTCTGCACGCACGCCAAGCGCAACGCGTGCTGCGCCCGCTTTGGTCTCCCGATCGCGAGATCACTATCCCGGAACCACCCCGGGAATGTGTGGGAAACCACACATGTCGGCGGCGATCGATACGCCGCCAACCTCGTGTGCTTGCCACACGGGCTTTACTACGGCAGCATGTCTGAGGCTGCCGCGATCGCGGCGGCACACGCCTACCGTGACGGCAAGATCGTTCTTGACCGTTTCCGGGGGCGCGCGGGTCTCCCTGAGCCATCGCAAGCCGCCGAGCATTTTGTCCGGTCACACACGGGCGAGCTCTCGGTCGGCGGAGTGGCCGTGGAATCCTCCCGGTCGGAAGGTGACTCCACCGTGTGCGTTGTGCAAACCAACGCGCGTGGTGGAACGTCCCGTTTTCGGGTAGTGGTCGAGCCTTCGGTGTTCGCGGCACCGTGCGGTCTCGCCTGCGCCGAAGAGATCACGACCTACAGGTTGGCCGAGCTCACGCAGCTCACCCCGGCTTTGACCTGAGGCTTCGCAAGAAGCCGGGAACACCACGGACGCTCCTCGCGTTGCAAAAGAGGACACCATAAGCGTCCAATGCGGCACAAACACTGAAATACCTCTTCTCACCAAAGGTGGTTTCTCATGTCTCAGGTACGTCGGCAGCTCGCCCGCCCCCGCCCCAGTTGGGGTTGGCAGGATGATGCCGCGTGCCGGGGAGAGGACCTTGTGCTGTTCTTCGGCCCTGACGGGGAGCGCCAGCCTGAGCGCGACATCCGCGAGCGGAAGGCGAAGGCGATCTGCGCCGGTTGCCCGGTCCGCGCGGAGTGTCTTGACTACGCGCTTTCCCGCCCTGAGAAGTACGGCACCTGGGGTGGCCTGAACGAGGACGAGCGCGCCTCCGAGCGTCGCCGTCGGATGCGGCGCGCCGCGAGCGCCGGCATCAGCGCCGTCGCCTAGCACCACCCTCCCCGGCGAAGCGAGACACGGACGGCCCCAAGCCGTCCGCGGCTCGTGCGGTGAACCTGCCTTAGGCATTCGCCAGATCTCCCTAGTTGTGACCCGCTGGGATGTTCCGCACACCGATGCGGCGGCGGAACACCCAGTAGGTCCACGACTGGTACACCAGCACCAGCGGCAGGAACACGACCGCGGCCCATGTCATGATCTGCACGATCTTCGACGTGGACGCGGCGTTTTCTATGTTCAGACCGTTCTCCGAACCGGCCGTCGACGGCGGCACCTCGGGATGGAGCGCCGCGAACAGGCTGATCACGGCCGCCCCGATCGCGGCGGCCGACCCGAGGAACGCCCAGCCCTCCCGGCCGAAGAAGTCGGCCACCATCCCCGCGCCCCACGCGCCGATCGCGACCGCCGCGAGCAGAACGCCGGCGATCGGCCCTTCCGCGGCCTGTGCCCAGGTCAGGAAGGCGACGACCAGAACCGCCGCGACCACCCCGCTTTTCTCCGCCGCGCCCTTCGCCTTCCGGCGGATCCTCCCCCGCGTTTTCAGCGCCGGGAATACCGCGCCGTGCGTGACGAAAAGGGCCAGCGTCGTCAATCCGCCGAGTAGTGCGAACGGGTTCAGCAGATCCCAGAACGTGCCGGCGAATTCGCGATTCTCAACCAGGGCGATTCCGCGCACGATGGCGCCGAAAACCACGCCCCACAGGAAAGCGGGCACCAGCGAACCCCAGGAAAGGCAGCGGTCCCCGTTGCGCCGCCACCGCCTGCCGTGGCGTTTGCCCCGGTATACGAAGGCCACCCCGCGCACGACCAGCGCCGGCAGGATCAGCAGCGGCAGGGTCCGGACCCAGGCCTTCTCCAGGACGGCGACCGGGAAGTGGGAGAGGGTGGTGACGGCGAACTGCCACCGAGCCAGGTCCACGACGTCCACACCGTCACCGTAAGTGACCTTTGGTCACACGGAGCGGAGGCACGCCCGGGTTTCGTCGTCGGTGAGCTGCTCGAACCGTTCGTACCAGCCTCCGACGGAACCGAACGCCTCGGGCGCCATGACCGCGACGACCTCGTCGGCCTCGCTTTCGAGCGATCTGACCGCGGCGGCGGCGCCGACCGGCACGGCCAGGGTGACGTGGCGCGGGCGCTTCGCCCGCACCGCCCGCAGGGCCGCACGGGCCGTGCCGCCGGTGGCCAGGCCGTCGTCGACCACGATCACGTCGCGGCCGCGCAGGTCGGGGGGTGGACGGCCCTCACGGTAGACGCCGACCCGGCGGGCCAGTTCGGCGCGTTCGGCCGCCACGACGCCGGCCAGGTCGTGCTCGTCGTAGCCGGTCCGGCGCAACATCGTGTGGTCGAAGACCGGTTCGCCGCCCTCGGCGATGGCGCCCAGGCCCAGCTCGGGCTGGAGGGGGTGGCCGAGCTTGCGGGTCACCAGGACGTCGAGCGGCACGCCGAGCGCCTGGGCGACCACGGCGCCGACGGCCACCCCGCCGCGCGGCAGGGCGAGCACGATGTCGGCGGGCGTGCCCGCCAGCGCCTCCGCGAGGAGCGCGCCGGCGGTCGCCCGGTCCGGAAAGCTGTGCACCTTTCCGGTCCTACCCACCCGGTCAGGGACGGTTACGGCCCCTCATGCCCTTGTGGATGATTTTCCACTTCCGGGTCTCCTCGGCCTGGAGCCGGGCGTCGCTGCGCCGCGCCATCCAGGCCGCCTCCCGCTGGAGCTTGCGCCAGCTCTCCAGCCGCCGTTCCGGCAGTTCGCCGCTCTCCAGCGCCGCCAGCACCGCGCAGCCCGGCTCCGACTCGTGGGAGCAGTCGCCGAAACGGCACTGTTCGGCCAGGTCCTCGATTTCGGAGAAGACCCGGTCGACGCCGTCGGACATGTCGTACAGGCCGACCCGCCGGATGCCCGGGGTGTCGATCACGATGCCGCCGCCGGGCAGCGGGATCAGCTCCCGGTGGACGGTGGTGTGTCGGCCCCGGCCGTCGCCGGCCCGGACCTGCTGGGTCTCCATGACCTCGCCGCCCGCCAGAGCGTTGACGAGGCTCGACTTGCCCGCGCCGGAGGCGCCCAGGATCACGGCGGTCCGGGAGCCCATCAGGTAGGAGCGGACGACGTCCACCCCGTCGCCGGTGAACGACGAGACGGCGTGCACGTCGACGCCCGGCGCGGCGGCCCTGACGTCGTTCAGGAGGTCGTCGAGGCCCTGCTCGAAGAGGTCGGCCTTGGTGACGACGACGACGGGCGTGCCGCCGCTCTCCCAGGCCAGCGCGGTCAGCCGCTCGATGCGGCCGAGGTCGGCGAAGTCGGTCGCGTGCATGGCCGGTTCGGCCACGAACACGATGTCGACGTTGGCGGCCAGCACCTGGCCCTGCCCGTCGCCCGACAGGCCCCCGCGCGAGTCGCGGGACACCCCGCCCCGGACGAACGCGGTCGCCCTGGGCAGCACCTCGTCGAGCTCGTACCGGCCCTCGGCGAGCAGCCGCAGCGCCACCCAGTCGCCCACGCACGGGAGCCTGGTCGGGTCGGCGACGGACTCACGGCGCACCCGGGCGCCGTAGTGGGCCTGGATCTGGCCCTGTTCGGTGATGACCTCGGCGGCCCCGCGGTGCACGCGGGAGACCCGGCCCGGGATGGTGTCCGCGGGGAGCGGGCGCGTGTCGTCCCAGCCGAGGAGAGAAAGATCGAAAACCAGCGGGTTGAAGAACACTGGGGTGGAACCCTTCAGGATGAAACAGGCCCCGCGTCGGTCAGCGGGCGGCCCGGAGGTGGATGGACGGCAGGGTCAGCAGAAAGACCCGCATGTGTCGCCACCTCCCTGAAGGAAAAGGACCGGCTCGTTCCGGCCACGCAGAACCATAGGACAGCCGCGAAGAACCCCGCAACGCATTTACGTCGCCCGCCCCGCCACCAACTTGCCCGTCCCGCGCCACGCCCAGCGCCACGCCACGCCCAGCGCCACGCCACGCGCCACGCCACGCCCCGCGCCACGCCACGCGCCACGCCACGCCCCGCGCCACGCCCCGCGCCGCGCCCCCCGCCATGCCCCCCGCCACGCCACGCGCCACGCCTCGACTTGCCCGCCCTCTGCCCGCCGCAGCCTTGTGGCCGCCCTTCTCCCCGTCCGCTCTTCCGGCCTTCGCCGCTCCAACGCCCCGCTTCCGTTCCGGGCCGCCCAAAGCTCGCGCCAGTGCCTCGCCCCGGATGCGGGGCCGGCATGCGAAAGCCCCGGTCCCACATCTGGGTGGGCCGGGGCTTTCGTTTCGGTGGGACTAGCTCAGGCCGGGGGCCGGGAAGTGGGTGGTCAGTTCGCGGACCTCGGCGTGGACGCGCACGATCGTGTGCTTGGCCTCGTCTTCGCCCTTGGCCAGGGCGCTGACGACCTGGTCGATCCAGGCGCCGATCTGGCGCATCTCGGCGACGCCCATGCCCCGGCTGGTGACGCCGGCGGTGCCGATGCGGATGCCCGACGGGTCGAACGGCTTGCGGGTGTCGAACGGCACGGAGTTGTAGTTGGTCTCCAGGCCGGCCTTGTCGAGCGCCTGGGCGGCCGGCTTGCCGCCGACGCCCTTGGGCGTGAGGTCCATCAGGATCAGGTGGTTGTCGGTGCCGCCCGAGACGAGGTCGAAGCCCCGGCCGAGCAGTTCCTCGGCGAGGGCCCGGCTGTTGACGACGACCTGGCGCGCGTAGTCCTTGAAGTCGTCGGTCGCGGCCTCGCGCAGCGCCACGGCGATGGCGGCGGTGGTGTGGTTGTGGGGGCCGCCCTGCAGACCCGGGAAGACGGCCTTGTTGAGCGCGGTGGCGTGCTCGTCGGAGGTCGCCATGAGCATCGCGCCGCGCGGGCCGCGCAGGGTCTTGTGGGTCGTGGTGGAGATCACGTCGGCGTGGCCGACCGGCGAGGGGTGGGCGCCGCCGGCCACGAGGCCCGCGATGTGGGCGATGTCGGCGGCCAGGACCGCGCCGACCTCCTTGGCGATCTCGGCGAAGGCCGGGAAGTCGATCGTGCGGGGGATGGCGGTGCCGCCGCAGAAGATCAGCTTGGGGCGCTCCTTGAGGGCGATCTCACGGACCTCGTCCATGTCGACCATGCCGGTGTCGCGGCGCACGCCGTAGCGGACCGGGTTGAACCACTTGCCGGTCGCGCTGACCGACCAGCCGTGGGTGAGGTGGCCGCCGAACGGCAGGCCCATGCCCATGACGGTGTCGCCGGGCTGCACGAACGCCAGGTAGACCGCCAGGTTGGCGGGCGAGCCCGAGTAGGGCTGGACGTTGGCGTGGTTGACGCCGAACAGCGACTTGGCCCGCTCGATCGCCAGGGTCTCGATCTGGTCGATGACCTGCTGGCCCTCGTAGTAGCGCTTGCCGGGGTAGCCCTCGGAGTACTTGTTGGTGAGGACGGTGCCGGTGGCCTGGAGGACCGCCTTGGAGACGTAGTTCTCCGAGGCGATGAGCTTGATGGTGTCGGTCTGGCGGCGTTCTTCGGCCGTGATCAGTTCGGCGATCTCTGGGTCGACGGCGTTGAGCGTTTTCTCAGACATTGAGCGCCTTCCTCGGAACTCGACGACTGCGTCGACCCAGGCGCACGGCCGACGCGGTTTCCGCTCCCCGGTGGTGACCCACCTCATAGCGCCAGTAGCGAGAACCCCACCTTATCGGCTGTCAGTGCTGCCGGGTGTTACCCGCCAGCGGCCACAGGCGGTCGACTTCGGCGTTGAGGGTGGCCCCGATGAGCACCGCGAGGGCGGTGATGTAGAGCCAGAGCAGCACCGCGATCGGCGCGGCCAGCGAGCCGTAGATCGACAGCGGGTCGAACCAGGCGGCCAGCACCTCGCGCAGCACGGCCGCGCAGATGATCCAGATCACCAGGGCCAGCAGCGCGCCGGGCACCTCGCGCCACCATCTCGTCCGCATCGGCACGCTCACGTGGTAGAGCAGCGTGAGCATGAGCACCGAGCCGGCCACCACCACGGGCCAGTAGAAGATCGAGATGAGCGGTTCGTAGTCGGGCAGGGCGGTGGCCAGCAGGGTCGGTCCGACCACCAGGATCGGCATGACGACCAGGCCGATCAGCAGGGCCGCGAGGTAGAGGCCGAAGCTGAAGATCCGGGTGCGGATGATGCCGCGGGTCTCGCCCATGCCGTAGGCGATCGAGATCAGGTCGACGTACACGAACAGGGCCCGGGACCCCGACCACAACGAGAGCAGGAAGCCGACCGAGATCAGCGAGACCTCGCCGCCGTTGAAGACGTTGTCGATCAGCGGCTCGACCACACGCTGGACGGCGTCGGGGGTGAACAGCAGGTCGGCGTGCTCGATCACCGAGGCCTTGATCTCGGTGATGGTCGAGGGGCCCAGCAGGCTGGAGAGGTGACCGAGGACACCCAGGAGCCCGAGCACGAACGGCGGCAGCGACAGCAGGGCGAAGAACGCCGCCTCCCCGGCCAGGCCGGTGACCCGGTAGTTGACCCCGGCCATCGTCGTGGCCTTGACCAGCGCCCAGAAGCCGCTTCCGGCCAGTCGCTCCATCCCCACGCGGGCGCGCGCCATGCCGGCGCGGGAGTGATGCCCGAACCAGTGGCGGCGGGACCGGCGCCGGGGCGCGTTCGCTGAGGTCATCGGCGTTAACATTACGTGTCTCGCGAAGGGGTCCACACTGTGGACGCAAACTTGGACATCAAGTACCCGCAAGGTATTGTTACGGACATGCCAGTGGACCCGATGCTCGTCGTGCGCCGTCACGTCGACCTTCAGCGCGTCCGCAGCGCCATCTGTATCGACGCCCGTTGATCGCCGCCCCTTCTTTCTGTTAAGGGCGCGTGACAGGCGTCTTTTTTCATGCCCCCGCACTCAGCGCCGAGGCGGGAGGGGAAAGCCTGGAAGCGCGCGACCACCACTGGAAAGGTCCCGCATGAGCACCCCGGCCCGCCCGGCGAACCGCCACCACAAGCGCCCTCGCGGCGAAGGTCAGTGGGCTCTCGGCTATCGCGAGCCCCTGAACAAGAACGAGGAGAACAAGAAGAACGACGACGGGCTCAACGTCCGTCAGCGGATCATCGACATCTACTCCAAGCGCGGCTTCGACTCGATCGACCCCGCCGACCTGCGCGGACGCATGCGCTGGTACGGCCTCTACACCCAGCGCAAGCCCGGGATCGACGGCGGCAAGACCGCGATCCTGGAGCCCGAGGAGCTCGACGACCGCTACTTCATGCTCCGCATCCGCATCGACGGCGGCCAGCTCGACCTGGAGCAGCTCCGGGTGATCGCGGGCATCTCCAACGACTTCGGCCGGGGCACCGCCGACATCACCGACCGGCAGAACGTCCAGCTCCACTGGGTCGAGATCGAGTCGGTCCCGGAGATCTGGGAGCGCCTTGAGGCGGTCGGCCTGTCCACGACCGAGGCCTGCGGCGACACCCCGCGCGTGATCCTGGGCTGCCCCCTGGCGGGCGTCGACGCCGACGAGGTCATCGACGGCCGCGAGCAGATCCGCGAGGTGTACGACCGGTTCATCGGCGACAAGGCGTTCTCGAACCTGCCCCGCAAGTTCAAGTCGGCCATCAGCGGCTGCGCCGCCCACTGCACCGTCCACGAGATCAACGACGTGGCGTTCGTAGGTGTGGTCAACGAGGCCGGCGAGGCCGGGTTCGACGTCTGGGTGGGCGGCGGCCTGTCGACCAACCCGATGATCGGCAAGCGGCTCGGCGCGTTCGTCCGGCCCGACCAGGTCGGCGACGTCTACGGCGGCGTCATCGGCATCTTCCGCGACTACGGCTACCGGCGGCTGCGCCACCGGGCCCGCATCAAGTTCCTGGTGAACGACTGGGGCGCGGAGAAGTTCCGGCAGGTCCTCCAGGACGAATACCTGGGCTACGCGCTGCCCGACGGCCCCGCCCCCGCGCTGGCCGACGGCACCCGCCGCGACCACGTGGGCGTGCGCCGCCAGCGCGACGGGAAGTTCTACGTCGGCTTCGCGCCGAAGGTCGGCCGGGTCGACGGCGACACCCTCGCCAAGATCGCCGACCTGGCCGAGGCCCACGGGTCCAACCGGATCGCGATGACGGTCGAGCAGAAGATGGTCATCCTCGACGTGCCGGAGGACCGGGTCGAGTCGCTGATCGACGGCCTCGACGCGATCGGCCTGAAGGTGCGCCCCTCGACGTTCCGGCGGCAGACGATGGCCTGCACCGGCATCGAGTACTGCAAGCTCGCGATCGTCGAGACCAAGGCGACCGCGACGACGCTGATCCACGAGCTGGAGAACCGCCTCCCCGACTTCGAGCACCCCCTCACGATCAACGTGAACGGCTGCCCGAACTCGTGCGCCCGCATCCAGGTGGCCGACATCGGCCTCAAGGGCCAGCTCGTCGTCAACGAGAAGGGCGAGCAGGTCGAGGGCTTCCAGATCCACCTGGGCGGCTCCCTGGGCGCGACCCCCGGCTTCGGCCGCAAGGTCCGCGGCCTGAAGACCACCGCCGAAGACCTGCCCGACTACGTCGAGCGCGTCGCCTCCAACTACGCCAAGCAGCGCAGCGACGACGAGTCCTTCGCCGCCTGGGTGCAACGAGCCGACGAGGCGGACCTGAAGTGATGCTTTACGGACCTGAGCCACAACGCGAAAGCCGCGCCGGTGTCTGGACTGAGGAGCGCAGGGGAGCGAAGCGACCCGGAGCGACGAGGGAAGACACCGGATCCCAGCGGCTTTCGCAGCCGTGCGGAGCACGGCCATGACAGAACGCGCCGCTCCGTACTACTGCCCGTACTGCGGTGAAGAAGATCTTGAGCCGTACGTCTCCGAAGAGGAGCCGTACGGATGGTACTGCCGGAGCTGCGCCCGGGCCTTCCGGGTGAAGTTCCTGGGGATAGGCGTTCGATCGTGACCCCCCGTGAGGAGAGCGTGATGACCCTGGTGGACATCGAGGTTGAGCTAGAGCGCCGACGCGGCGTGCTCGACCTCCAGAGCATCGTCGAGTCGGCGGCCGAGTTCCTTGAGGACGCCCCCGCCCGAGAGATCATCCGCTGGGCGGCGGCGACCTTCGGCGACCGTATGTGTCTCACCTCCTCGATGTCCGACGCGCTGCTGATCGACCTGGTGAGCCGGGTCAAGCCGGGCGTCGACGTGCTGTTCATCGACACCGGCTACCACTTCGCCGAGACGATCGGCACCCGCGACGCGGTCGAGGCCGTCTACGACGTCAACCTGATCAACATCACCCCGTCGCGGACCGTCGCCGAGCAGGACCGCGACCTCGGGCCGCGCCTGCACGGCCGCAACCCCGACCTGTGCTGCTTCCTGCGCAAGGTCGAGCCGCTGAACCGGGCGCTGGAGCCCTACCTGGCGTGGATCTCCGGCATCCGCCGCGACGAGTCGCCGACCCGGACCGGCACGAAGGTCGTCGAGTGGGACGCCAAGCGCCAGATGGTCAAGGTCAACCCGATCGCGCGGTGGACCCAGGAGGACGTCGACAACTACATCGCCGACAACGGCGTGCTGATCAACCCGCTTCACTACGACAACTACCCCTCGATCGGCTGCGCCCCCTGCACCCGCAGGGTCGCCGACGGCGAAGACGCGCGGTCGGGCCGCTGGGCCGGACTGGGCAAGATCGAGTGCGGTATCCACCTTTGACGCCTCTGGTGGCCGTGGCGCACGGGTCCCGCGACCCGCGCGCCGCCGCCGTGGCCGAGGCCCTGCTCCATCGGGTACGCCTGGCGCGTCCCGGCCTGGACGTCCGGGTCAGCTATCTCGACCACGTGAGACCCGCGCTGACCGAGGCCCTGGCCCCGCTCGCCGAGGCGGTCGTGGTGCCGCTGCTGCTGACGGCGGCCTACCACAGCAAGGTCGACATCCCGGGCGCGCTGGCCGGGATCGGCGCCCGGGTCGAGGTCAGCCCGACGCTGGGCCCCGACCCGCTGCTGACGGCCGCCCTGGAACGCCGCCTGGCCGAGGCCGGGACCGCCGTCGGCGACCCGGGCACGGCCGTGGTGCTGGTGTCGGCCGGGTCGAGCGACCCGACCGCCAACACGACGGTCCGCAGGATCGCCCGCGACTGGGCGCGCGCCCGGCCGTGGTGGGCGGTCACGACGGCGTTCGCCAGCGCCTCGGGCCCCCGTCCGGCGGAGGCGGTGGCGATGCTCCGCGCGGCCGGGGCGCCCCGGGTGGTGGTCGCGCCCTACCTGCTGGCGCCCGGCTTCTTCGCCGACAAGGTGGCCCGCGAGGCCCTGGCGGCCGGCGCCGACCTGGTGGCCGACAGCCTCGGACCGGCGCCGGAACTGGTCCGGATCGTGCTCGACCGCTACGACGCGGCCGCGGCGGCGGCTCAGTCGATGTCGCAGCGGACCGGCTTGAGCGTCTCCTGCGTCCCGTCGGGGCGCTGAAGCACGAGGGGCTCCGCGCAGTCGGCGGGCGGGTTGAAGAGGCCGGGGTAGCGGTAGACGTGCACCAGGACGCCCATCCGGTAGTCCTTCGCCTCCTCCGCCCGCGCCAGCAGCTCCGCCTCAGTGAGCAGGCCCCCCTCCTCGTAGGGGAAGGCGCGGACCTGAACGTGGACCATGCCGTCGTCACCGATGGGCCGGTCGGGGTCGGCGTGGTCGTCGTAGGTCAGCGCGGTGACGGGTCCGCACGGGCCCTGGGCGACCAGCTTGTCGTTCATCCACACTCCGGCGTGGGCGGTGAAGCCGGGGCAGTTCACGTAGATCTGCACCGGGCCCTCGCTGCCCGGATAGAACAGGCCCTGCAGGTGGCCCGGCGTGGCCACCGACCGTTCGGCCAGCATGTAGACGGTCTGCGGGGCCGGGGCCTGCTGGGCCATGGTGACGTCCGAGCCACCGGGGCTCTCCATCGGCAACAGCACGAACCCGGCGGCCACCACGGCGGTCGCGGCGGCGGTGGCCAGGGCGGTGCGGCGCCGCCTGATCCGGCCGGCCCGCCGGTCGATCTCCTTCAGGGAGATCCGGTGGGTGGGGGCATTGAAGGTGTCGTCCTCGAAAAGCTCACGGATCATCGCCTGCTCCAGTCCATGGCGGAGTCGACGCGCAGTTTCGCCAGGGCGCGACTGGCCTGGCTCCGGACGGTGACCTCCGAGCAGCCGAGGATCGCGGCGATCTCGGCGTCGGAGAGGTCCTCGAAGTACCGCAGCACCAGCACCGCCCGCATGCCCGGCGGCAGGCCCGCCAGCGCGGCCCGCAGCAGGTCGCGGTCGTCGCACGACCCGTGGCCGTCGGGGGCCGCCACGTCGGGCAGCTCACCCGTGGCGACCTCGCGCCGCCACATGCGGCGCCACCAGGAGTTGTGGGTGTTGACGAGGATGCGGTAGACGTACGCGTCGGGGTTGTCGCCGACCCGTCGCCAGGCGAGCCAGGCCTTGGCCAGGGCGGTCTGCGTCAGGTCCTCGGCCGTGGCCCAGTCGCGGCACAGCAGGTAGGCCGTGCGCAGCAACCGGGCCGACCGCTGCTCGACGTACCGCTCGAAGTCGGCCCGGTCGCGCATGTCGGGGTCCTCACCGTCGGAGAAATCATGTCACCGACGATGACGCGACGGCAGCGCCGATCCGTTGCACCGGATCTCAGCGGTCTCTGTGCTTCCAGGCCCTCTTGGACTCGTGGACGGCCTCGCGGATCGACTCGTTGACCATCCGGTTCGTCTCCCGGATCGAGTCGTTGACCGCCTGGTTGACGGCCCGGTGCACGGAGCCGTGGCCGAGGCCGCGGCGGTGGAGCCACCATTCGGTCCAGGCCAGGGCGTTGCGCCGGATGGGCGCGGCGTGGGAGTCGCCGAGGATCTTGATGTCGCCCATGACGACGTAGCCGCGCACGCGGACGATCGGGGCGTGCTGGCCGACCGGCGCCTCGACCACCTTGACCTTCTTGTCGCCCATGATCGTCACACCGCTGAGCTGCACGTCGACGCCGTCGGGGACGATGATCTTGATGTCGCCCATCACGCAGGTCGCCACGATGTCGATCTCGTTGGAGCGCACCTCGGCCTCGCGCAGGTCGATGGTCACGTCGCCCATGACGGCCACCGCGCCGATCTCGGTGTCGACGCGCCACTTGCCCTTGCGCTTGGTGTCGCCCATCACGGCGACGAACCACTGCCGGGCCTTGCCCGGCGGCTTGGCGGGGGCGTAGGAGGGGGCGGCGGCGCCGCCGGGGAGGTCGGCCGTCAGCTGGGCCAGCTCGCCCTGCGTCTGGGCCAGGTAGGCGGCCTCGGTGCGGTCGGTCAGTTCGGCGAGCGTCAGCCGGCCTTCGGTGGAGGCGACCCGCAGGCGCTCGACGACGGCCTCGCGCTCGCTGTCGGACGCGCGCATGCCGGCTGGTTCGGTCATGGCTACGAATCTAACGCTCCGGGAGCTCCCGCTCGATCCTCCCTGGGGACGATTCCTACCTCACCCTGGCCCTCATCCTCCTGGCCACGAAGACCACCACGGCGACGGCGCAGAGCACGATCACCCCGTTCGTGAACCAGCCGGAGTAGCGCTGGACGATCTCCCAGTTCTCCCCGAGGGCATAGCCCGCCAGCACGAATAGGGAGTTCCAGATGAGGCTGCCGAGTGCGGTGAGCAGGGTGAACGTCCCGATCGGCATGCGCTCGACCCCGGCCGGGATGGAGATGAGGCTGCGGAAGACCGGGACCATCCGGCCGAAGAAGACGGTCTTGCGCCCGTGGCGGGCGAACCAGGCCTCGGTCCTCTCGACGTCGTCGGCCGTGACGAACGGGACTCTGCCCAGCAGGGCGACGGTGCGGTTCCGGCCGAGGAGGGCGCCCAGGCCGTACAGGACCAGAGCCCCCGCCACCGATCCGGCCGTGGTCCAGGCGATGGCGGCGACCAGGCTCATGTCGCCCTGGCTGGCGGTGAACCCGGCCAGCGGCAGGATGAGCTCGCTGGGGATCGGCGGCGCCAGGTTCTCGATCGCGGTGGCCAGGCCCGCGCCGGGCGCGCCCAGGGTCTCCATCAGACCGACGACCCAACCGGCGATTCCGTCAAGTTTGTCCATGGCGATCACCGTAGGGAGATCCGTTCGCCCGATTGAGCCGGAAAGCCACCGTTTCGACCGGGGGACAGCCCCATCCCGCCAGCCCACATTCTGGACATATCACCATAAAGTACCCTGGAGAGGTGACGATCAGTGAGCTGATGCTCGCCGTGGCGCACGACGACCTGGAGCGCGCCCGCGCGGCCCTGCGGCACGGGCCCGACCTGAACCGCGGCCGGGGCACCCTGCCGCTCTACCGCGCGGCCCAGAAGGGCAACGCCGCCATGGTGACGCTGCTGCTCGAACACGGCGCCGACCCGAACCAGGCCTCCCACGGCGAGGAGGAGGGCCTCCCGCTGTGCGCGGCGGCCTGCTGGAACCACGAGGAGGCGCTCCGCGCCCTGCTGGAGGGCGGCGCCGATCCCGACCTGATCGAGTGCGACGAGTGGACCCCGCTGATGTGGGCCGCCACCCTCGGCCACTTGGAGACCGCCGACCTGCTGCTCGACTTCGGCGCCGACCCCGACCTGTGCTCCCCCCTGGTCGCCGCCGCCCGGTTCGGGGCCTACGGAGTGGTCTGGAGCCTGCTGGAACACGGCGCCACCCCCCTGTACGAGGCCCTGGAGGTCGCCCGCACCCTCGCGGCCCGGGACCTGGCCGAACTGGCCGAGGGCTGCGACCCCCCGGCCGAGGTGTCGCTCGCGGCCGACGGCACGACCCTGGTGTGCACACCCTCCCCCGAGGGCCGGGAGGTCTCGCAGCGCGGCCACGCCGCCATCGCGACCCTCCTGGAGGACGCCCTCGGCGAGCGCCCCCCGGTCGAGGAGCTGATGCGGCGCGCGGTGCCCTACCGCGACGTGGACGAGGACGGGGAGACCTGGTGGGCGGCCGTGCACGCCATCCAGCGCCGCGCCGACGACGAGACCTTCGCCTCGGCGGTCGCCCTGGTCGAACACGACGACCCGATGGAGCGCGACTTCGGCGTGGACGTCCTGTCCCAGTTCGGCTTCACCGCGGGCGCCCGCCCCTACCTCGACCGGACCCTGCCCGTCCTGCGCGACCTGGCCGAACGGGAGGAGGACCCCCGGGTGATCGACTCGATCCTGCGTGCCCTCGGGCAGCAGGGCGACCCCCGGGCGCTGCCCGACGTGCTGGCCCTGATCGAGCGGCCGGGACGGGTGCACACGATGCGCGACCCGGTCGCCTTGTCGGCGGTGCTGCCCGGCGAGGACAAGGACGGCCTGGCCACGCTGATCACGCTGTCGCGCGACCCCTCGGCCGACGTGCGCGACTACGCGACGTTCGGCCTGGCGGCCCTCGACGCGGACAACGACGACCTCCGCGCCGCCCTGCTCGACCGGCTGACCGACCCCGACCTGGTCACGGCGGCCGAGGCGACCCGCGGGCTGGCGATCCGGGGCGACGACCGGGCGATGCGGGGGGTGCACAGGGTGTTGTCGGAGAGCGCCGACCCCTACGCGCGCGACCTGGCGCTGCAGGCGGCGGGCACGCTCGGCCTGGACCTATAGCTCAGGGCCCGGACAACACCGGGGCCGCCGCCCTCAGGTCGGCCGCCAGGGCCAGGTCGCCTTCGGCCTCCCACTCGTGGCCGGCTCCCCGGCCGCCGAGCACGAAGCAGTACTCGGCCGCGTCGGCGCGGACGGACAGGGCGACCTCCTGGCCCTCGTACCCGGCGGCGCGCCTCGTGGGGAGCAGGGGGATGTGCCAGTCCCCTCCCCCGTCGCCGGTCAGCGTCAGGCGGACGGACCGGTCGCCCGCGTCGAGGCCGCTCAGCAGGGCCGTCACCGGCAGCAGCCGGGCGCACAGGTCGGCCATCGGGTGGAGTTCCGCCGCCGTCGGCCTCGGCAGGTTCAGGCCCTCGGACACGGCGGCGTCGTGGGTGTGGATCCACGTCTCCAGCGCGCGGCCGAGGACCTGGTCGCCGACGGGCAGGCGGAGGTCGCCGGCGGTGATCACCCGGGCGGGGTCCGCGCCCGCCAGGGCGTGGCAGAGCGCGTCGGCCTGGTCGCGCCACGACCGGCGGGTCTCCAGCAGGGAGCGGGAGCGTTCGTGGGCGTGCAGGGCGGCGGTGCGGGCCATGGGCTCGTCGTCGGTGATCGGGGGGCCGTGGACGGGGGCGCCGACCGCCGCCGCGACCAGGCCGTCCTTGGCCGTCAGATGGCCCAGCAGCTCTTGCAGGTGCCAGCCTTCGACGATCTCCACGTCCCACGCGGTCGCCGAGGCGAGGACGGCGTCCATGGCGGCGACCCGGCCGGCGTAGGGGCGGGCCCAGGAGACGCAGTCGACGGCTGGACGGCGGCGGGCGGCGGCCGTGGCGAGCAGGCGGGCCCGCCCGCCTGGGGGCGGGGCGACGGGGGCCTCGTCGAGCAGGTCGAGGTAGAGGCGGTCGAGGCTCACGGCGCCTCCTCGTTCAGCGTCTCGGCCAGGCGGCGCAGGGCCAGCCGGATGCGGGACTTGGCGGTGCCCTCCGGTACGCCGATCTCCACCGCCACCTCGCGGTAGGTGCGGCCCCCGTAGTAGGCCAGCTCGATCACCTGGCGCAGCGACTCGGGCAATCCCACGACGGCCTCCCTGACCCGTTCGACCTCGTCGGCGGCGACGACGCCCTCTTCGAGGTCGTGGGGGCGTTCGAACAGGCGGGGGGCGAGGGCGCCGACGCGGCGGCGCTCCTCCGACCTGACGTGGTCGACCGAGCGGCGGTGGGCGACGGTCGCCAGGAAGGTGCGCAGGCTGCCCCGGGACGGGTCGAAGCCCAGCGGACGCTCCCAGAAGGTGGCGAAGACCTCCTGGGTGATGTCCTCGGCGGCGACCCGGTCGCGGGTCACCTTGAGCGCCAGACCGTAGAGGAGGGCGGAGAAGCGGTCGTACAGCTCCCCCAGCGCCGACTCGTCGCCGCTCACGACCCGGCGGTGGAACAGGTGGTCGTCCACGGCGGCTCCCCACTCGTCGACCCGAGCATCGCATTATTCGCCCGGGATGGTCAGATGGATGACATGAGCCATGAAGTGATGAACCAGGTGCCGCCGCTGTCCGGTCACGACGTGGCGGCCGACCCTGCGCTGGCGGCGGCGCTGACGCGGGAGGGCGCCGACTGGGCCGAGGGCGAGTTGCGGCAGCTCGGCACGCTGGCGGGCACCGCGAAGGCGCAGGAGTGGGGGCGGCTGGCCAACGAGCACGAGCCGGTCCTGCGGACGCACGACCGCTACGGCCACCGGATCGACGAGGTCGAGTTCCACCCGGCGTGGCACGAGCTGATGACCGTCGCCGTGGAGCACGGCCTGCACGCCGCGCCCTGGACGCAGGCCCGGCCGGGCGCCCACGTCGCGCGGGCGGCCAAGTTCTACGTGTGGTCGCAGGTCGAGGCGGGGCACGGGTGCCCGATCTCTATGACCTACGCCTCGGTGGCGGCGCTGCGGCACGCCCCCGCGCTCGCGGCCGAGTGGGAGCCGGCGCTCGCCTCCCGCACCTATGACCCCGGCCTGCGTCCCCTGGCCGACAAGCGCGGGGTGCTCGCCGGGATGGCCATGACCGAGAAGCAGGGCGGGAGCGACGTCCGGGCCAACGCGACGACCGCCGAGCCGCTCGGCGACGGGACCTATGCCCTGAACGGCCACAAGTGGTTCAACTCCGCGCCGATGTGCGACGTGTTCCTGGTGCTGGCCCAGGCGCCGGGCGGGCTCTCCTGCTTCCTGCTCCCCCGGGTGCTCCCCGACGGGACCCGCAACGCCGTCCGGCTCATGCGGCTGAAGGACAAGCTCGGCAACCGGTCGAACGCCTCGGCCGAGGTCGAGTACGACAACGCGGTCGCCTGGCTGGTCGGCGAGGAGGGGCGCGGCGTCCGGACGATCATCGAGATGGTCAACATGACCCGGCTCGACTGCGTGATCGGGTCGGCGGCGGGCATGCGGCTGGGGCTGACCCAGGCCGTCCACCACACCCGGCACCGCAGGGCCTTCGGCAGAGCGCTCTTCGACCAGCCGCTGATGCGGAACGTGCTGGCCGACCTGGCCCTGGAGTCCGAGGCGGCGACGGTGCTGATGATGCGCCTCGCCGGCGCCACCGACCGGGCCGTCACCGGCCAGGCGCAGGAGGGGCTGTTCCGGCGGGTGGCGCTGGCGGCCGGGAAGTACTGGGTCTGCAAGCGCGCCGCCGGGCACGCCGCCGAGGCGCTCGAATGCCTGGGCGGCAACGGCTACGTCGAGGAGTCGGGCCTGCCGCGGCTGTTCCGCGAGTCGCCGCTGAACGGCATCTGGGAGGGGTCGGGCAACGTCGCCGCCCTCGACCTGATGCGGGCCCTCACCCGCGAGCCCGAGGCGGCGGAGGCCTACTTCACCGAGGTCGAGCTCGCCACCGACCCGAGGATCTCCGAGTCGGTGAGCCGGGTGCGCAAGACGCTCGCCCACGCCACCGAGGCCGACGCGCGGCGGCTCGCCGAGGAGATGGCGCTGGTGCTGCAGGCCTCGCTGCTGATCAGGTTCGCCCCGGCGAGCGTGTCCGACGCGTTCTGCGCCTCCCGGCTCGGCGGCGGCTCGGGCCGCGCCTACGGCGCCCTGGGGCCCGGCCCGGACCTCGACGGCATCCTGGCCCGGATCTGAGTCACCGGACCGCTACCGGCCGGAAACACGGAGGAAACGGCCCGGCGCTCTCATGAAGGGGACTCACCGGAGGGTGAGGCGCACCTAGGGTTCCGCTCGTCGTGAGGCCTGGTCCGAGAGGTGCAGACGGCCGAAAGGCCGTTCCACGGCGGGGGAAAAGCCCGGGAGACAGTCACGACGGCTGCCTCTCCACCTGAGGCTTTTCCCCGAAAAGGAGTGCCCGTGGGACACCTCCACAACAACTACGGCCCCGAGGCCCGGTCGGCCGTGGAACGCGAGGCCGCGCTGCCCACGACCATGCACCAGCGCGAGATCGCGCGCGGCCTGGAACTCGGGTTGCCGGGCGCCGACTCGATCGTCGACCGGACCATCCCCACCTTCTCCCGCGGCGAGCTGCCGCACTTCGCCGGGATCAACACCTTCCTCAAGGCCCCCTACGTCGAGGACGTGCGCACCTGCGGCGACTACGACGTGGCGGTGATCGGCGCGCCCTTCGACGGCGGCACCACCTACCGGTCGGGGACCCGGTTCGGCCCCCAGGGCATCCGCAAGATCAGCGCCCTCTACGGCCCCTACAGCTTCGAGCTGGGCGTCGACCTGCGCGAGTCGATCACGATCTGCGACCTGGGCGACATCTTCACCATCCCGGCCAACATCGAGAAGACCTTCGACCAGATCAGCAAGGGCGTCTCCCACGTCTACGCGTCGGGGGCGTTCCCGGTCGTGCTGGGCGGGGACCACTCGATCGGCTACCCGACCGTCCGGGCGGTGGCCGAGCACCACACGGGGAACGTCGGGATCATCCACTTCGACCGCCACGTCGACACCCAGGAGACCGACCTCGACGAGCGCATGCACACCACACCCTGGTTCCACGCCACCGATCTGCCGAACGTGCCGCCGAAGAACCTCGTCCAGATCGGGATCGGCGGCTGGCAGGCGCCGAGGCCGGGTGTGAAGGTCGGCCGCGAGCGCGGCACCACGATCATGACCGTCACCGACTGCGTGGAGATGGGCATCGAGGCGGCGGCCGAGCGGGCCCTGGAGGTGGCCTGGGACGGGGCCGAGGCCGTGTGGTTGTCGTTCGACGTCGACTGCCTGGACGCCGCGTTCGTGCCCGGCACCGGCTGGCCCGAGCCGGGCGGTTTCCTGCCGCGTGAGGTGCTGAAGTTCATCCAGCTCATCGCCGACGCCCGGCCGCTGGCCGGCATCGAGGTGGTCGAGTGCGCGCCGCCCTACGACAACGCCGAGATCACCTCCCTCATCGCCACCCGCGTGATCTGCGACACCCTCGGGTGCCTGGTCCGCGCGGGTCACCTCCCCAAGAAGAAGGGAGCGGCGTGATGTTCCGTCGCGTGCTCTTGGTCTTACTGCTCTGTACGGCCTGCGCCGCCGCCCCGGCCGGAGAACCGGCCGCCCCGACGGCCGCGCCCATCACCCTCGGTTTCAGCGCCTGGCCCGGCTGGTTCCCCTGGCAGGTGGCCCAGGAGCAGGGCCTGTTCGAGAAGAACGGGGTGACGGTCGAGCTGAAGTACTTCGACAGCTACACCGACTCCCTGAACGCTCTGGCCACCGGCACGATCGACGCCAACAGCCAGACCCTCAACGACACGCTGGCCTCGGTGGCGGGCGGCGCGCAGCAGAGCATCGTCCTGGTCAACGACAACTCGACCGGCAACGACCAGATCATCGCCGCTCCCGGGATAAAGACCCTGGCCGACCTCAAGGGCAGGACGGTGGCCGCCGAGCAGGGCACGGTCGACCACTACCTGCTGCTGCTCGCCCTGGAGAAGGCCGGCCTGTCGGAGGCCGACGTGCAGTTCACCCCGATGCTGACCGACGCCGCCGCCGCGGCCTTCGTCGCGGGCCAGGTCGACGCGGTCGGCGCGTTCGCGCCCTTCACCTCGACGGCGCTGGAGCGCGAGGGCAGCACGGCCATCGCGACCTCGGCCGACTTCCCCGGCGCGATCCCCGACCACCTGGTGGTCACCCGCGACCTGCTGTCGCGCGACGAGAAGGCCGTCCAGGGCCTGGTGAACACGTGGTTCGACACGATCGAGTGGATCGGGGCCAACCGCGCGAAGGCCGTGGAGATCATGGCCAAGCGGGGCGGGGTGACGCCGGCGGAGTACGAGACGTACGACAAGGGCACCACGATCTTCACCCTCGACCAGAACCGGACCGCCTTCACCGGCGCGCTCGACCAGCAGGCCAAGCGCATCTCCGACTTCCTGGTCTCGACCGAACTCGTCGACGCGGCCCCGCCGCTCGAGGGCCTGTTCATATCCAAATTCGTGGAGGCCGTCCAGCCATGACCCTCGCCAACCGCCACCGCGTCCGCGTGACCTCGTCCGGGACGACCGCCCGCACCCGCGGTGAAGCCCCCGAGGCCGACCGGAACCACGGCACGACCGCCCTCGCGGGCCGGGACCGCAGCCGGTTGACCACCCCGGCCGAGGCTCCGGCCGTCGTCCACGAGTTCGCCGACGCCCTGCCCGCGGGCCCGGTCGCCAACGCGGCCCGCCGGGTGGTCGTGGCCGTGACCGACGGATCGTGGCAGGTCGAGCCGTCGGGCGGGGTGAACGATGGCTGAACCAGCTGTTCCCGCAGGAGGTAGGTCATGGTGAGCGTGGAGTCGCCTCCGGTCGAGCGGGCCGCCGCTCCCGCCCCCCGTGTGAAGCTGCTCAAGACCGAGGTCTCGCGCCGGACCGCCTGGATCCTGCGGGTCGCCTCGGTCGCGGTGCCGTTCGCGATCTGGTGGGCGGTCAGCGGCTCGGGGATCGTGCCCGACCGGTTCCTGCCCGCGCCGCCGCAGGTCTGGGCCGCGTTCACGGACATGGTCGCCAGCGGCGACCTGCAGAACGACCTCCTGGCCAGCCTCGGCCGGATCGGGGCCGGGTTCGGGCTGGCGATCCTGATCTCCGTCCCGCTGGGGTTCCTGATGGGCACGGTCAGCTGGGCGCAACCCCTGTTCGAGCCGATCATCGGGATCCTGCGCTACCTGCCGGCCTCGGCGTTCATCCCGTTGCTGATCATCTGGCTCGGCATCGGGGAGACGTCCAAGATCGCGCTGCTGGTGCTGGGCGTGGTGTTCTTCAACACGCTCATGACGGCCGACGTCGTCCGGCAGGTCCCGAGAAGGCTGCTCGACGTCTCGGCGACGCTCGGGGCCGGGCGGGCGCGCGTCGCCGCGCGGGTGGTGTTCCCGCACTCGCTCCCCGGCATCCTGGACGCCCTCCGCGTCAACGCCGCCGTGGCCTACAACCTCGTCGTCGTGGCCGAGCTGATCGCGGCGACCTCCGGCCTGGGCTACCGGATCACCCGGGCCCAGCGGTTCCTCCAGACCGACAAGATCTTCGCCATCCTCATCGTCATCGGCCTCATCGGCCTGACCATCGACGTCACGCTCAGAGTCGTCCGGGCCCGGGTCGGCAGGTGGTCGGTGTGAGCCTGCGCTTCGAGGGCGTGTCGATGGCCTACACGCCCGGCACCCCCGTCCTGGAGGACATCGACCTGGAGATCCCGCCCGGCGAGTTCGTCACGATCGTCGGAGCCAGCGGCTCGGGCAAGTCGACCCTGTTGTCGCTGGTCGCGGGCCTGACCAGAGCCACGAAGGGCCGGATCGTCCTCGACGGCCGGACCGTCGAGGGGCCGGGCCCCGACCGGGGCATGGCCTTCCAGACGCCCAGCCTCTACCCGTGGCGCACGGTGGCGCGGAACGTCGCGTTCGCCCTGGAGACGCGGGGTTTCTCCCGCCAGGCCAGGCAGGAGCGCGTCGCCTGGCTGCTGGAGGAGGTCGGCCTCACCGAGCACGCCGCGAAACTGCCCGGCAGCCTGTCCGGCGGCCAGCAGCAGCGGGTCTCGATCGCGCGGGCGCTGGCCCGCTCCCCCAAGGTCCTGCTCCTCGACGAGCCGTTCGGGGCCCTGGACGTCCAGACGAAGGAGGACATGCAGCTGTTCATCCGCCAGGTCTGGCAGGATCTCGGCACCACGGTCGTCATGGTCACCCACGACGTCGAGGAGGCGGTGTTCCTGGGGCGGCGGGTGCTGGTGCTGGCCAGCGACCCCGGCCGGGTGGCCCGTGACCTGCGGGTCGAGCCGCTCGGCGACGGCCTGGAGGTGAAGCGCACCCCCGAGTTCCTGGCGGTCCGGGCGCAGGTCGAAGACCTGGTCCGGCGCGAACACCGTGCCCACCTGGCAGCCGCGCGCGCCTGAGGCGTTATGTTCGTCGGTGGCATCACCGTTATCGAAGGGATATCGCTATGGCGACCACTCGTACCGCGACGACCCAGTGGAAGGGCGCGCTCCTCGACGGCTCCGGCTCGGTGTCGCTGGACACGTCCGGCGTCGGCACGTTCGACGTCAGCTGGCCGTCGCGCGCCGAGGCGGCCAACGGTAAGACCAGCCCCGAAGAGCTCATCGCGGCCGCGCACTCCTCGTGCTTCTCGATGGCCCTCTCGCACGGCCTCGCCCAGGCGGGCACCCCGCCGCAGACGGTCGAGACCAAGGCCGACGTGACCTTCCAGCCCGGCCAGGGCATCACCGGCATCGTCCTGTCGGTCAAGGCCCAGGTCCCCGGCATCACCGCCGAGGAGTTCCAGGCCGCCGCCGAGAACGCCAAGGCCAACTGCCCGGTCAGCAAGGCCCTCACCGGCACCGAGATCACCCTGAACGCCGAGCTCCTCAGCTAGACCGTTCGAGAACGAAGGCCTCCCCCACCAGGCGGAGGCCTTTTTTCTGCTCCGTTACGGCTCCGCCCACCCCGGCCCTGCCCGCCGTCTCCCCACCGCGCCGCATCCGGCGCCGAGCACCCGCTCCAGCTCCTCGCCGCGACGCCGGATCACCAGAACCGGAAGCGCAAGATCTGGCCTTCCACCGGGTGCACGGCGAACTCCACGCGGCGATCAGCCTCATCGGGCCAGGATGTCGTCGAGGTTGTAGGCCACCGGCACGTCGAGCTGCTCATACGTGCACGACTCGGGGGTGCGGTCGGGCCGCCAGCGGCGGAACTGCGCGGTGTGCCGGAAGCGCACGCCCTCCATGTGGTCGTAGGCCACCTCGATCACCAGCTCGGGCCGCAGCGGGATGAACGACAGGTCCTTCTTCGCGTTCCACCGGGAGATCGCCCCGGGCAGCCGCTGCCCCTCGGGGCCGCCGCCGACCCCGGCCGAAGCCCACGACGCCCACTCGCCCCACGGGTGGTCGGCGGGGTCGGTCACCCGGTAGGGGGCCAGTTCGGCCACCAGTTCCTCGCGCCGCTTCATCGGGAACGACGCCGAGACCCCCACGTGGTGGAGCTTGCCGTCGTCGCCGTAGAGGCCCAGCAGGAGGGAGCCGACGATCGGCCCGGACTTGTGCTCGCGGTAGCCGGCCACCACCACGTCGCAGGTGCGTTCGTGCTTGACCTTGAACATGACACGTTTGTCCTGCTCATAGGGCAGCCCGCCGGGTTTGACGATGATGCCGTCGAGCCCGGCGCCCTCGAACATCTCGAACCATTCGAGCGCCTGCTCGTGGTTGGTCGTGATCGGGGTGAGCCGGATCGAGTCGCCCGCCTTGGCGGTCGCCTCGACGAGCAGCCGCCGCCGTTCGGCGAACGGCCGGTCGATCAGGCTCTCGTCGCCCAGGGCGAGCAGGTCGAAGGCGATGAACGAGGCGGGCGTGGTCTCCGACAGCAGCTTCACCCGGGAGGCGGCGGGGTGGATGCGCTGCTGGAGCTGGTCGAAGTCGAGGGCGGGGCCGCGCATGACCACGATCTCGCCGTCGAGCACGCACCGCTCGGGCAGCTCGCGCCTGACCGCCTCGATGACCTCGGGGAAGTAGCGGGTGAACGGGCGCTCGTTGCGGCTGCCGAGGAACACCTTGTCGCCGTCGCGGAACACGATGCACCGGAAGCCGTCCCATTTGGGCTCGTAGAACAGGGTGCCGTCCTGCTCCGGCATCTTCTTGACCGCCTTGGCCAGCATGGGCGAGACGGGCGGCCGGACGGGCAGGTCGAGCGCGGCGGGATCGGGCTCGGCCGCCTTGGCTTCTTTGGGCTCGCGCGTGGTCATCGAGCCTCCTCCTGGTGTGGGTCGCGGACATAGCGGCAGAACAGCGAGCCCTCCTCTTCCAGCACCCCGGCCAGCGTGAACCGGGTGTGGGAGGCGGTGCCGTTGAGCACGCGGGCGGCGTCGCCGCCGATCATCAGGGGGGAGACGGTCAGGCAGAGCTCGTCGACCAGGGAGGCCGCCGCGAGGTGGGCGTTGAGGCGCGGGCCGCCCTCGCAGAGGATGCGGCCGAGCCCTCGGGCGCGCAGCTGGGCGACCGCCTCGGCCAGGTCGACCCGCTGCTCACCGGCCACGATCACGTCGGCGCGGCGGGCCGCCTCGGCCCTGCGGTCGGCGGGGGCCGACTCGGTGGTGATCACGATGGTGCGGGACTCGGGGGCGCACTCGGTGAACAGGGCGCCGCCGAGGTCGAGGTCGATCTTGCGGGTGATCACGGCCACGGGTGGGGCGGCCGATCGGCCCTCGCGCAGCGGACGCCAGGTGTCGCGGGGCTTGGAGGGGCCGTAGCCCTCGATCCGGACGGTCGCGCCGCCCGCCACCACGACGTCGGCGAGCCCGCGCAGGACCATGAAGATCCGCCGGTCGCCCGGCGAGGACAACCCCTTGGACAGGCCCTTCAGCCAGGCCCCGCCGTCGGCGCTGGCCACCATGTTGAGGCGCAGCCACTCGGCCTGAGGATAGGCGTAGACCGACGGGAGGTCGGGGTCGTCGGCCGGCTCGGGATGTATCTGGCGCACGACCCCACCCTGTCACAGCGGTCCGACAACCGAGGAGAGCCTCCCGGGGGGTAACGGTTTGATGTCAAGCGGTCGCCGATTGTCAGGTTCGGTGTTGGATCGAACCAGATGTGGTCGGAGGGGGTTTTCGTGCCGCTTGTCGTGTTGATCGTGTGGTTGATCGCCGCATCCGTCGGGGTCTACCTGCTCTACCTGTGGTTACGCGGCGGGGGGCTGCGCCAGCAGGCCACCAAGGTGACCCGCTTCCCCAAGGCGCTGATCTTCAGCCATCCGCTCCTGGCGGTGACCGGGCTGGGCTTGTGGGCCGCCTTCATGGTCACGGGCGCCGGCGCGTACGCCTGGGGATCGTTCGGCGCGCTCTGCCTGGTGGCGTTCCTGGGGTTCGTGATGTTCACCCGCTGGCTCGGGGGCGGACGGCACGCCCGCGGCGCCGAGACCCACTTCCCGGCCGTCGCGGTGGGGCTGCACGGCCTGGCGGGGGTCTGCACCTTCGTGCTGGCCCTGCTGACCGCGGCCGAGCTGACCCGCTAGCGGCGGACCGCCCGCAGCACCCGGAACGACCGCGCCGCGACCTCGATGTCGGCCCCCGTGTGCCGGACGTCGGCGGGGGGCTGCGCGGTGCCGCCCGAGGGCACGGCGGTGTCGAACAGGGACTTCCAGCTCACCGCGAAGTCGCGCCCCGGGAGGGTGAACGTCAGGCTCTCGTGGTGGGCGTTGATCAGCAGCAGGAACGAGTCGTCGGTGATGCGCTCGCCGCGCGGGCCGGGCTCGCTGATCGCGTCGCCGTTGACGAACACCGCCACGGCCTTGGAGTAGCCGGCGTGCCAGTCGGAGTCGTCCATCTCCTTGCCCGCCGGGGTGAGCCAGACGATGTCGCGCACCCCGTCGGACTGCTCCCGCCCCGAGAAGAAGCGGCGGCGCCGGAACACCGGGTGGTCGCGCCGGAAGGCGGCGATCTCCCGCACGAACCCCAGCAGCTCCGACTCGGTCTCGGCCAGCGACCAGTCGATCCAGGAGACCTCGTTGTCCTGGCAGTAGGCGTTGTTGTTGCCGCCCTGGGTGCGGCCGAACTCGTCGCCGGCGGTCAGCATCGGCACGCCCTGCGACAGGAACAGGGTGGCCAGGAAGTTGCGGCGCTGGCGGTGGCGCAACGCGGTGATGTCGGGGTCGTCGGTCGGCCCCTCGACCCCGCAGTTCCAGGAGCGGTTGTCGTCGGAGCCGTCGCGGTTGCCCTCGAGGTTGTCGTCGTTGTGCTTGCGGTCGTAGGAGACCAGGTCGGTGAGGGTGAAGCCGTCGTGGGCGGTCACGAAGTTGATGCTGGCGATGGGGCGGCGGCCGGAGGTGGCGTACAGGTCGGAGGAGCCGGTCAGCCGGGAGGCGAAGTCGGGCAGCGTGGCGGAGGAGCCGCGCCAGAAGTCGCGGACCGTGTCGCGGTACTTGCCGTTCCACTCGGTCCACAGGGGCGGGAAGTTGCCGACCTGGTAGCCGCCGGGGCCGACGTCCCACGGCTCGGCGATCAGCTTGACCTGGGAGATCACCGGGTCCTGCTGGATCAGGTCGAAGAAGGCCGAGAGCCGGTCGACGTCGTGGAGCTCGCGGGCCAGCGCGGCGGCCAGGTCGAAGCGGAAGCCGTCGACGTGCATCTCCAGCACCCAGTAACGCAGCGAGTCCATGATCAGCTGGAGCGCGTGGGGGCTTCGGACGTTGAGCGAGTTGCCGCAGCCGGTGTAGTCGAGGTGGTAGCGGCGGTCGGCGTCCTGCAGCCGGTAGTAGGAGCTGTTGTCGATGCCGCGGAAGCCCAGCGTCGGGCCCATGTGGTCGCCCTCGGCGGTGTGGTTGTAGACCACGTCGAGGATCACCTCGATGCCCGCCTCGTGGAGCGACTTGACCATCGCCTTGAACTCCAGCACCTGCTCCCCGCGCTGCCCGGAGGAGGAGTAGGTGTTGTGGGGGGCCAGGTAGGCCATCGTGTTGTAGCCCCAGTAGTTGGTCAGCCCCCGGGCGACCAGGAAGTGCTCCGGCACGTACTGGTGGATCGGCAGCAGCTCGACCGCGGTGACCCCGATCGACTTCAGGTGGTCGACGACGGCCGGATGGGCCAGCCCCGCGTAGGTGCCCCGCTGGTCTTCGGGCACGTCAGGGTGGAGCCGGGTCAGCCCCTTCACGTGGGCCTCGTAGATGACCGTCTGGTGGTAGGGAATACGCGGCGGCCGGTCGTTGCCCCAGTCGAAGAAGGGCGACACGACGACGTTCTTCGGCATGTAGGGCGCCGAATCGCCGAGATTCAGCCGGCGGGGGTCGGCGAAGTCGTAAGAGAAAAGCGCCTCGTTCCATTTGACCTCGCCCTCGATCGCCTTGGCGTAGGGGTCGAGGAGGAGTTTGGCGGCGTTGCTCCGGTGGCCCTGGCGCGGGCTGTAGGGGCCGTGGACCCGGTAGCCGTAGCGCTGGCCTGGGGTGACTCCGGGCAGGTAGCCGTGCCAGACGAAGCCGTCCATCTCGGAGAGGTCGACACGGGACTCCTCGCCCGCGTCGTCGAAGAGGCACAGCTCGACCCGCTCGGCCACTTCGCTGAACACCGAGAAATTGGTGCCCACACCATCCCAGGTGGCGCCGAGCGGATAAGGCTCTCCTGGCCAGACGTCGCGCATGCAGGTCCCATTCTCGCTTCCCGGGATTTTCCCTACCCGTTCATCCGATTTAACACAGGTGGGAGCCCAGCCCAAAAGGAGCCGGGAAGGTCACAAGAGCGGATCATCGGTCGCGGTCCTTCGACGGCTGCACCCGTTTGGGCTCGCCCGGCATCTTCGGGTAGTTGGGCGGATAGGGCAGGTCGCCCCGGCCGTCCTTCTCGTAGAGCTCCAGGAGGCCCGTCAGGTCGCAGGCCACCTCGTCGATCGCCTCGTGGGGGTCGCCGATCTCGGCGAACCGCGCGGGCAAGGTGCGGAGCGTGAAGTCGGCGGGGTCGCACGACTCCAGTTCCTCCCACGTCACCGGGGCCGAGACCTGCCCGTCGGGCCGGGCCCGCACCGAGTATGCCGCCACGACGGTCCGGTCGAGGGCGTTCTGGTTGAAGTCGATGAAGACGCGCTCGCCGCGCTCCTCCTTCCACCACGCCGTGGTGGCGAGGGCGGGGACGCGCTTCTCGACCTCGCGGGCGAACCCGATTCCGGCATATCTGACCTCGGTGAACGTCCAGCGTGGCTGGATCCGCACCGAGATGTGCACGCCCCGGTTGCCCGACGTCTTCGGGAAGCCGGTCAGCCCCAGGTCGGCCAGCACCTCGCGGGCCGTGAAGGCGACCTTCCTGGCCTCGTCGAAGCCGGTGCCGGGCTGCGGGTCGATGTCGATGCGCAGCTCGTCGGGGTGGTGGAGGTCGGGGACGCGGGCCGCCCACGGGTGGAAGTCGATCGTGCCCAGATTGGCGCACCAGGCGATGCCGGCCACCTCGGTCGGGCGGAACGCGTCGGCGGTGCGCCCGCTGGGGAAGTGGACCTCGGCGGTCTCCAGCCAGTCGGGGTGCTTGGGCATGCGCTTCTGGTAGATCGCGTCGGTCTGCACCCCGTCGGGATGCCGCTTGATGTACGTCGGCCGGTCGCGGACCGCGCGCATGATGCCGTCGCCGACGCTCAGGTAGTACTCGACGAGGTCGCGCTTGGTGGCGCCGATGCCCGGGAAGTAGACCTTGTCGGGGTTGGTGACCTTGACGGTCCGTCCCCCGGCCTCGATTTCGATGAACGGCGAAGGCATGTTCGAACCCTACCCATCGGGAAGCTTCCACCTCTCCTGTGGGTTGGATCAGGTGGAATCCCGTCCAGAGAAGGCTGGTGGCTGATGAACAAGGTCATGAAGACGGACGCCGAGTGGCGCGCCCAGCTCAGCCCCGAGGAGTATCGGGTGCTGCGCCAGGCCGGCACCGAGCGGCCCTTCACCGGGGAGTACGTCGACACCAAGACCGAGGGCGTCTACTCCTGCCGCGCCTGCGGCGCGGAGTTGTTCACCTCGGACGCCAAGTTCGAGTCGCACTGCGGCTGGCCCTCGTTCTACGAGCCCAGCGCGGGCGACCACGTGACCCTGATCGAGGACCGCAGCCTCGGCATGGTGCGGGTCGAGGTGCGCTGCGCCTCCTGCGACTCCCACCTGGGCCACGTCTTCCACGGCGAGGGCTACCCGACGCCCACCGACGACCGCTACTGCATCAACTCCGTCGCGCTCACGCTCAGGACTTCGGCTTCGGATAAGTGACCCGGCAGTCGTCGTCCTTCGGGCCGAGCACGTTGGCCAGCACCGGGTTGCCGTTGCCCCCGGTGCGGGCCTGCACGAACACCACCCGCTTCTTGACGCCGAGCTCCGCCAGATAGCGCATCCCGCGCTCGCACAGGCGCAGCGAGGCCGGGGAGTTGTCGGACGTCTCCGGTAAGTCGGTGTAGATGCGCAGGTAGGTGCCGGTGGTGCGGATGTCGGTGATGTGGCGGTGGGTCGCGTCGTCCCAGCGTTCGTCGAAGTAGGCCAGCGCCTCCTTGTCGGAGTACTTCGACTCCTTGCGCTTCGCCTTCTTCTCCGTTTTCTCCGCAGGCGGCGGGGCCTGCGCCGCCGGGGCGAGCGCCGCCGCCGTGGGCTCCTCGATCGAGGCGGTGCGTACGGGGGCCTGTTCCCCTCGCGCCGCCAGGAGCGGCACCACGACGGCCGTCACTCCGAGCCCCAGGCACGAGACGCCGACGACCACTTCGGCCGTGCGCGATCGCGACCTACGACGTTTCCCGGTGGATCGTGCCATTTTCATCATTTGCCCACGAGTATGCCAACAACTGCCTGGTTAAGGCAGGGCGTTGACCAGTTCGGTGACGGGTTTGCGTGATCCCGTGTAGAAGGGGATCTCCACCCGGGTGTGCTCACGGGCCTTCGCGCCCCGCAGGTGACGCATCAGGTCGACGATGCGGTGCAGCTCGTCGGCCTCGAAGGCGAGCATCCACTCGTAGTCGTTCAGCGCGAAGCAGGCGACCGTGTTGGCGCGCACGTCGGGGTAGTCGCGGGCCATCTGGCCGTGCTCGGCCAGCATCGCCCGGCGCTCGGAGTCGTCGAGCAGATACCACTCCAGCGACCGCACGAACGGGTAGACGCACACGAAGCCGCGCGGCTCCTCCTCGGCCAGGAACGCCGGGATGTGGGACTTGTTGAACTCGGCCGGGCGGTGCAGCGCCATCGCCGACCAGACCGGCTCGCTGGCCCGCCCGAGGGCGGTGCGGCGGAACCGGGCGTAGACCTCCTGGAGGTCTTCGGGGGTCGGGGCGTGCCACCAGAACATGTAGTCGGCGTCGGCGCGGAACCCGGCCACGTCGTAGGCGCCGCGGGTCACCACGTCTTTCTGCCCGAGCTGGTCGAGCAGCTCGGCCACCTCTTCGGCCACGGCGTCGCGTTCGGCCGGGAGGCCCTCGCGCAGCCGGAAGACCGACCACATGGTGTAGCGGATCACATTGTTGAGGTCACGCGCCTTGAGCCGCGGGGTGCCGTCCGTCATGCCGCCATTCTGCCCGGGGATCCAGGTGGTCGAGAATCCGGGCGGCCGCCGCGCGGGCGGTCGCGGCCGTGGCGGGGATGCCGACGCCGTCGTAGGCCGCCCCGCAGACGGCCAGGCCGGGGACCGCGGCCACGGCCGCGCGGACGCGGGCGACCCGGTCGTTGTGGCCGACGTCGTACTGCGGCAGGGCGCCGCCCCAGCGGGTGACCCGGGTGTCGGCCGGGAGGCCGCGTACCCCCATGATCTCGGTCATCTCGTTCATGGCCAGGGCGACCAGCTCGGTGTCGTCGCGCTGGAGCAGGCGCTCCTCGCCCAGGCGGCCGAGCGAGCAACGGGCGAAGACGTAGCCGTGACCGGCCAGGTGGGGCCACTTCACGCTGGAGAAGGTGACCGCCTTGACCGCGCGGCCCTCGACGGGCGGGGTCAGGTAGCCGCTGCCGCTCGGCAGCTGCGGGAAGGCCTCGATCGGGTAGGCGAGGGTGACGATCGCCATGCTGGCGTACTCGATGCGGGCCAGTTCGGCGGCGGCCTTGGGCACCTCACGTTCGAGGAGGCGGGCGGCCGGGGTCGCCGGCACGGCCACCACGACCGCGTCGGCGTCGAGGGTGTGCTCGTCGCGGGTGGGGCCGGTGGTCAGCCGCCAGCCGGTGGGCGTACGGGCCAGCTCGCGCACCATCACCCCGGTGCGGACCTCGGCGCCGGACGCGGCGGCCAGCGCGGGCGGCAGGCTGCCCATCCCGTTCTTCAGCGACGTGAACACGGGACCGGCGTTGGCGGGCGCGGCGCCGGCGATCTCCCGCACGGCCCGCAGCAGCGACGCCTCGGACCGGGCCGCCGCGGCCACCGCCGGCATGGTCGCCTCCAGCGAGAGCCGGTCGGCGAACCCGGCGTAGACGCCGCCGAGCAGCGGCTCGACCAGCCGGTCGACCACCTCGTCGCCCATCCGGGCCCGGACGTAGGAGCCGACCGACACGTCGGTCGTCACGAGGGTCGCGGGCAGCACCTGGTCGAGCGGCACCCGCGCCAGCCCGGCGGCCGACAACACGCCCGAGCGGGCCAGCGCCACCAGATCGGACGGCACGCCCATGACCTGGCCCTTCGGCATCGGCCGCAGCTCGCCCCTGGACAGGACGGAGGCGCTGGTCGTGCCGGGGTCGACCAGGTCGCCGCCCAGCCCGGCCAGGCGGGCGAGCTCGACGCCCTCGGGACGGCGGGCCAGCAGCGCCTCGGCGCCCGCGTCGACCGGCACCCCGGCCACCTCGGTGGCGACCAGCTTGCCCCCGACGCGGCCCGCGCCGTCGAGCACGGTCACCCTGATGCGGTCGTTCCTCAGGTGCCATGCGGCGGCGAGCCCGGCGATGCCGCCGCCCACGACGACGACGTGAAAACGCTCCATGACCATCACCCTAAGGCCGTGACTGAGTCGTGACGCGCCGCCCAAAACCGTTCACGCTCGGAGAACGTCAATGGGTCATGAACACTTTGCGCTCACGCGCGGTACTGCCGCTTGTGGTGGCGGCGTTCCTCCTGACGGCGTGTGCGGGCGGCGGCGTCGAGTCGACGAGCGCCCCCGCGGTGGGCGGCGCGGCCGACGCGCCCTCACTCAGCAGGGAGGCGGCCGCTCCCGCCGCCGAGCCCCAAGCCGAAGACGCGGCCGGCGAGGAGGCCAAGGCGGCCGACACCGGCTCCAACGTGACGGTCGCCCCCGTCGACCGGGCGATCATCTACAAGGCCGAGATGACGGTCCGGGCCAAGGACGTGGCCGCCGCCACCGAATCGGCCAAGCGCATGGTCACCGAGGCCGGCGGCTACGTCGCGGAGGAGCGTTCCAACTCCTTCGCCTCCCGCCAGGAGTCGACGATCACGTTCAAGATCCCGCCGGGCCAGTACCCGGGGACGCTGAGCCGCCTGGGCAGAGAACTCGGCGAGACCGAGCAGCTGCACCAGGGCACCCAGGACGTCACCGGCGAGGTCGCCGACGTCGCGGCCCGGGTGAAGTCGGCCGAGGCCGCGGTGGCGCAGTTCCGCACGCTGCTCACCAAGGCCGAGAAGATCGGCGAGATCATGGACATCGAGCGGGAGATCCAGTCCCGCACCGCCGACCTGGAGGCCCTCCAGGCCCGGCAGAAGTCGCTGGCCGAGCAGACCGGCATGGCGACGGTGACGATCACCTTCGTCGGCCCGTCGGCGCCACCGGTCAAGCCGGTGGTGGAGGAGACGGGCTTCCTGGCCGGCCTGAAGGCGGGCTGGACCGGCCTGAAGAACTTCGCCGAGGCACTGTCGACGATCGTGGGCGCGCTGCTGCCGTGGCTGGTCGTGCTGGCGGTGCTGGCCCTGCTCGCGCTGCCGTGGTGGCGGCGGATGCGGCGCCGCCAGCCGCTCCCGGCTCCCGTCCCGGCTCCCGTCCCGGCCGCGGAGGCGCGGGAAGAGGAGCTAGTCGAAAAGGAATGACCTCCAGTGCGGTGGTCCGGCGTCGCGGGACTCGTACCAGCCCTGCTGGTTGCGGATCCGGGCGTCGGACCACAGCAGCACCCAGGAGGCATGGCTCGGCATCAGGTGCCGGTCGCTGGGGTTGTAGACGACGAACTCCCTGGTCCCGAACGCGTCGAAGAAGAACCTGGGGAGTTCGAAGGAGACGTCGTAAGACTCCCCGTTCCGGGCGTAGTGATACTGCCGGACCCCCCGCACCCCCGGCCGGTAGTCGGGCCAGACGGCGGTGAGCGCGTCGGGGTAGCCGCCGTGGTCGGCGTGCCGCTTCTCGACGGCCGCGATCAGCTCGGCGGCGTCGGCGATCGCGGTGTCGCGGGCGTAGGCCGTCAGCGGGCGGTTGAGCACGGCCTGCCCGGCCAGCGCGACGAGCGGCAGCACCACGAAACAGACGGGCGAGGGCCGCCGCGCGAGCACCACCACCCACAAGGCGAGCGCCGCCAGCCCCAGGAGCGGGCCCGACTCGGCCGCCGCGGCGGCCGAGACCGCCAGGGCGGTGACCGTCAGGGTGACGGTCTGGGCGACCCGCCAGAACCGGTTGCGCGGCCAGACCAGCAGCGGCGCCGAGGTGACCACGGTGAGCAGGCCCACCGCCCCGAAGATCTGCACCAGCGTCGAGAGGGGCAGCGCCAGGGGGTCGTGGCCGCCGGGCAGGAAGGGCGAGGCGATGAGCAGGAGCAGTAACGCCGAGAGCAAGACGACCCGCATGGCGTCAGCCTGTCAGGTCAGCGTCCTCGTCATGAAGACGCTCAGCGGGTCGGGCCGGTAGTCGGCGAACGGCTCGCAGTAGGTGAAGCCGAACTTCTCGTACAGGGACCTCGCCGGGGCGAAGAACGCGGCCGAACCGGTCTCCAGGCTCAGCCGGGTGAAGCCCATGCGCGCCGCCTCGGTGATGAGGTGGCCGAGGAGCAGCGACGCGACCCCGCTGCGCTTGCGCGCCGCGGCGGTCCGCATCGACTTCACCTCGGCGTGGACGTCGTCGAGCGCCTTGATCGCGCCGCATCCGACGATCACGCCCTGGTCGCGGACCGACCAGAAGGTCACCTCGGGGCGGCGCAGGCCGTCGAGGTCGAGGGCGTGCTTGCTCTCGGGCGGGGTGGTGGCGCGCATCTCCCGGATGTGCTCCTCCAGGAAGGCCGCGATCTCCGGTCCCGAGAGGTCGTCGACCACGATCTCCATCAGCGGGCGCTGAACTCGTGGACGAAGTCGGTCAGCCGGGCCACCTGGTTGGGGTCGGTCGAGGGGAGCACGCCGTGGCCGAGGTTGAACACGTGGCCCTCGGCCACCCGCCCGGCCTCGATCACCGCGCGGGCCCGCTGCTCGACGACCTCCCACGGCGCCAGCAGGATCGCCGGGTCGAGGTTGCCCTGCAGCGCCTTGCCCGCCCCGACGCGGGTGGCCGCCTCGTCGAGCGGCACCCGCCAGTCGACCCCGACGACGTCGGCCCCGGCCTCGCCCATGACGGGCAGCAGCTCGCCGGTGCCGACCCCGAAGTGGATGCGCGGGACGCCGAGCTCTTCGAGCCCGGCGAAGATCTTCGAGGTGTACGGAAGCACGAACTCCCGGTAGTCGCGCGGCGCGACCGCCCCGACCCACGAGTCGAACAGCTGCAGCGCCGAGGCGCCCGCGTCGGCCTGGACCTTCAGCCAGGCCAGCGTGATGGTCGTCAGCCGGTCCATGAGCGCGTGCCAGAGCGCGGGGGCGCCGTACATCATGGCCTTGGTGTGGTCGTGGTTCTTGGAGGGCCCGCCCTCGATCAGGTAGGACGCGAGGGTGAACGGCCCGCCGGCGAACCCGATCAGCGGGGTCGCGCCGAGCTCCCTGACCAGTTCGGTCACGGCCTCGGTGATGTAGGGGACGTCGTCGGGCGCGAGCGGGCGCAGCCGCTCGATCCCGGCCGGGTCGCGGATCGGGTCGGCGACGACCGGGCCCACGCCGGGCTTGATGTCGATGTCGATCCCGATGGCCTTGAGCGGCACCACGATGTCGCTGAAGAAGATGGCCGCGTCGACGCCGTAGCGGCGGACCGGCTGCATCGTGATCTCCACGACCAGGTCGGGGGTCGCGCACGCGGCCAGCATCTCGGTGCCCTCGCGGACCTTGCGGTATTCGGGCAGCGAACGCCCCGCCTGACGCATGAACCAGACGGGCGTGTGGGGCACGGGCCGGCGGCGGCAGGCCAGCAGGAAGGGCGACTCGGCCAGCTGGGGATTCACCCCACCAGAGTCCCACGCCCGGGCGCCGGTCCGTGCCAGGACCCCGGGTACAGGACCACCCAATGATCGGTATCGTTGGGCCCTCGCGACACCCCGGTCAAACGCCTCGTGAGCGCCGCTCTAGGCAAAGTGTTCGCCAAATGGTGCTCCGGCATCGATTCCAATACCACTTTCGAGACACGCCGAGCGCGATGCGGGGTTTTGTCGGCGCGACGTGCCACCGTCGGACGGACCGGTTCCGATGAAAGGGCGATGACTTCGATGTGGAGTTCCCCCGAACACCGCACTGAGCGCTGTGCCTCCTGCGACACCGAGCGAGAGTTCACGCAGCCGCCCTGCGAGGAGGGTCACGAGGTGTGCCCCGAGTGGTCGTGCGTGATCTGCGGGAGCGCCCTGTTCCTGTTCCTGGCGGCGGCTTGATCACCACCGATGACCGCGACGACCACCCCCCTGCTCCGTCTCGTCCCGCGACCCGCCTCCGCGCCCGTCATGTCGATCGGTGACCGCCCGGGGCCGCCGGAGGCGTTCGTCCGTGCCATGGCGACGCTGCGCCCGGCGACCGTGCGCCCCGAGATCGAGCTCGAAGACATCCCGGCGCCGCAGCGGCTGGCCCCCTATTCGGGCGCCGTGGGCGCGTCGGTCTACCGCGACGACGACGAACTGGCCGTGGGCCGGCTCATCGTCCTGTTCGACCCCGACGGCCAGCGCGGCTGGGAGGGCCCCTTCCGGCTGGTCGCCTACGTGCGCGCCGACATGGAGCCCGAGATCACCTCCGACCCCCTGCTCGGCCCGGTGGCGTGGAGCTGGCTCACCGACGCGCTGGAGACCCACGGCGCCGGGTTCGCCGCCGCGGGAGGTACGGTTACCAGAGCGGTGTCCGAGGGTTTCGGGAACAAGGACAACGATCCCGTCACGACCGAGCTGGAACTGCGCGCGTCATGGTCCCCTCTCGACGAGGATCTTTCCGCGCACGTCGCCGCCTGGTGCGACCTGATGTGCATCGCCGCCGGGATACCTCCCCTGCCGCCCGATGTCACGGCCCTGCGGCCGAGACGCACCGATGAAGAGACAGACCGGAAGACCAGTACGTGACCGATGAGACAACCGTTCAGCCTCTGCTGGAACCTCGCGAAGGGATCCCGCCCGTCATAGCGGAGGCCGCCGACCTCGCGGCGGCGGTGAACGCTTTCGCGGGCGGGACCGGCCCCGTGGCCGTCGACGCCGAGCGGGCCTCCGGCTACCGCTACAGCGGCCGGGCCTACCTCGTGCAACTCCGGCGGGCGGGCAGTGGGAGCGCGCTCATCGACCCGATCGCCTGCCCCGACCTGTCGCAGCTCGACGCCGCCCTGTCCGGCGCCGAGGTCGTGCTCCACGCCGCGACGCAGGACCTGCCGTGCCTGGCCGAGATCGGCTTCCGGCCGCGGCGCTTGTTCGACACCGAGCTGGCCGGCCGGCTGCTCGGCTACGAACGCGTCGGTCTCGGCACCATGGTCGAGGTCGTCCTGGGCTTCGGCCTGGTGAAGGGCCACTCGGCCGCCGACTGGTCGACCCGCCCCCTGCCCGAAGACTGGCTCCGCTACGCCGCCCTCGACGTCGAGGTCCTGATCGAGCTGCGTGACGCCCTCCACGCCGAGCTGACCGAGTCGGGCAAACTCGACTGGGCGATGGAGGAGTTCGCGGCCATCCTCGCCGCCCCCACGGCTCCCCCGCGCACCGACCCGTGGCGCCGCACCAGCGGCATCCACCGGGTCCGCGCCCTGCGCGGCCTCGCGGTCGTCCGCGAGTTGTGGACCATCCGCGACGCCCTGGCCCGCGAGACCGACCTGGCCCCGGGCCGGGTCCTGCCCGACTCGGCGATCGTCCAGGCCGCCCTCGACCTGCCCCGAACCACCAAGGCGCTGACCGAGATCGCCCCCTTCACCGGCCGCAGCGCCCGCCGCCACCTGCGCGAATGGCTGGCCGCCATCACCCGCGGCCGCACCATGCCCGAGTCGGAGCTGCCCCAGCCCCTCGGCCCCGGCGACGGCCCTCCCCCGGCCAACCGCTGGGCCGACCGCGACCCCGCCGCCGCCAAACGCCTCGCCGCCGCCCGCGCGGTGGTCGCCGCCCTGGCCGACGAACACCGCATGCCGACCGAGAACCTCCTCCAGCCCGACGCGGTGCGGCGGCTGACCTGGGAGCCCCCGGCCGATCTCGACGAAGAGGCCATCGCGGAACGGCTGCGGGCGCTGGGCGCCCGCGAGTGGCAGATCGGCCTGACGGCCCATCCGATGTCACGGGCGCTCCAGCGCCTGGAGATCAAGGGCGAGATCTGACCGGCGCGGCCGGGGACTCCTCGACGAGGGGGTGCTCCTGGCCCCACACCAGCATGGCGTGCAGGATGCCGCTGAGGCTCCGGCCCTGTTCGGTGAGTTCGTAGACCACCCGGGGCGGCACTTCGGCGTGCACCGTGCGGGTGAGGATCTGCTGGTTCTCCAGCATGCGGAGCCGTTCGGTGAGCGTCTTGGGGCTGGGGTCGCCCAAGGCCGAGCGCAGTTCGCCGAATCGCCGGGGGCCGCTCAGCAGTTCACGGATGACCAGGGTCGACCACTTGCCGTCGAGGACCCGGAGCGTGCGCTCGACACCGCACTCACTCGTGGGGGCCGCGGTCAGGCGGGCGATGTCGTCCGCCCCGTCAGTTCCCATTGGGAAACTATATTCCGTTCTAGGGACTGCTTCCCGGCGGAAACTAACGTGCCGGTCCATGAACACATCGATCGTGGTCGTCCACGGAGCGACCGGCGTCCAGGGAGCCCCCGTCGTGCGGCGGCTGCTCGCCGCCGGCCACCGCGTCCGCGCGGCCGTACGCGACCTCTCCACGCCCGTGCCCGCGGGCGCCGAACCCGTCTACGCCGACCTGTCCGTACCCGAGTCCCTGACGCACGCCTACGCCGGGGCCGATGCGGTCATCGTGCACCTGCCGCTCGTCTTCGCCGCCGATGCGGCCGTGCCGCAGGCCGAGGCGGTGCTGGCCGCGCTCAAGGGCGGCGCGGTGCCCCGAGTGGTGTTCAACACCGGCGGCCCGACGCCCGGCGGGCCCGTCGGCGTGCCCTTCGTGGACGCCCGGGTGCTGCTGGCCGCCGAACTGCCGGGCGTGGTGGACGCCGCGACCGTCGTGGCGCCGGCGTTCACGTACATGGAGAATCTCGCGGCCCCCTGGTCGCTTCCCCGGGTGGGCGAGGGGGAGGCCGCCTATCCGCTGCCGGCCGGCCTCCCGGTTCCCTGGCTGGCGCTCGACGATCTCGGCGGCGTCGTCGCCGACCTCGTCACCGACCCCGCTCCGCCACCGGCACGGATCGTGGCCGGCCCTCAGTCCCTGACCGGTCACCAGGTCGCCGCGGAGCTGACCGCCGCGCTGGGCCGCGAGGTGCGGTGGCGGACGGTCGAGCCGGAGGAGTACGAACGGATGCTGGCCCCGTTCACCGGCGCCGCGATCGCCGCGGGCATCGCCGCCGCCTACGCCCCTCCCCCGCCCGGATCACCGCCGCCCGCGGCGCCGGACCCGGCCGTGATCACGACCGGGACGACGACGCTCAGCGAATGGGCCACCAGACGGAGCTGGCGTCCCTGACGACCTACGACCGCAACCAGACCGCCGTGTCCTGCGGCAGGCCGCCCTCCAGCGGGCCGCTCGCCAGGACGACCTCGCCCTCGATCGGCAGCGTCTCGGCCGACAGGTTGACCATGCAGGTGAATCCGTCGCCCCGCGTGAAGGCGATCACGTCGTCGCCCCTGTCGAGCCAGGCGAAGCCGCCGCCGCGCGGACGGGCCGCGATGGCGCGCTTGTAGAGGTTGAGCGTCGAGCCGGGGTCGGCCTGCTGGGCCTCGACGGTCAGCGGGGCCCAGTTCGCGGGCTGGGGCAACCAGGTCGACTCCGCTTCGGTGAAGCCGTAGGGCTTGGACGTGCCGGACCACGGGATGGGCACGCGGCAGCCGTCGCGGCCCAGGCGGGCGCCGGCCGTGCGGTGGAAGACCGGGTCGTCGCGGAAGGCGTCGGGGATGTCGATGACCTCGGGGAGGCCGAGTTCCTCGCCCTGGTAGACGTAGGCCGAGCCGGGCAGCGCGAGCAGCAGCAGGGCGGCTGCGCGGGCGCGGCGGGTGCCGAGGGCGACGTCCACGTCGAGATCGCGCGTGGCCAGCGGGCCGCCGCCGTAGCGCGTGACCGGGCGCACGACGTCGTGGTTGCTGATCACCCACGGCGCGACCACGTCTGACTCGGCGGCCAGGCCGATCGAGGTGGTGATGGTGTGCTTGAGGGCGGCGGCGTCCCAGGCGGTCTGGAACAGGAAGAAGTTGAAGGCCTGGGGCATGCCGCCGGGACGGAAGTAGGGCTCCAGGTGGGTGATCTCGGTGCCCCAGAACTCGCCGACGGCCGTGCGCTCACCCGGGAAGACGTCGGGTGAGTAGGAGTCGAGGATGGCCCGCCACGACGCGTAGTGGCCGATGAGCTCGGGGCGGTGGAACCACGGCGAGGGGCGGTCGGAGGGCGCCGGGTCGGGCACGTCCGGCAGGCCGGGGTCCTTGAACAGGCCGTGGGCCACGTCGACGCGCAGGCCGGCCACGCCCCGGTCGAGCCAGAAGCGGATGACCTTCTCGAACATCGCCGGGACGGCCGGGTTGCGCCAGTTCCAGTCGGGCTGGGAGGAGTCGAACAGGTGCAGGTACCACTGGCCGTCGGCGACCTGCGTCCAGGCCGGGCCGCCGAAGATCGACTGCCAGTTGTTGGGCTCGTCGCGGAACATGAACAGGTCGCGTTCGGGGCTGCCGGGACCGGCCTCCAGGGCCGCCTGGAACGCCGGGTGGGCCGACGAGCAGTGGTTGGGCACGATGTCGACGATCACCCGGATGCCGTGCTCGGCCGCCGCCGCGACGAAGGCGTCGAAGTCGGCGAGGGTGCCGAAGCGGGGGTCGACGTCGCAGTAGTCGGCCACGTCGTAGCCGCCGTCGGCCAGCGGCGAGGGGTAGAAGGGCGAGAACCAGACGGCCTCGACGCCCAGATCGGCCAGATAGGGCAGCCGGGCCAGCGCTCCGGCGAAGTCGCCGGTGCCGTCGCCGCTGCCGTCGGCGAAGCTGCGGGGGTAGACCTGGTAGACGACGGCGTCACGCCACCACTGACTCAACACACACTCCCTTTTTGCTGGTCGTTTGCCTAGTTAACCAGACCCCTTGCGCTTCGGGAGAGAGCCGACGTACCGTGCGGAAAGCGCTTTCCACCTAAGGAGGACCGTATGGCCGAGCTCGGCGTGGTGATGAACGGGGTCACCGGGCGGATGGGATACCGGCAGCACCTGGTGCGATCGGTCTTGGCGATCAACGCCGAGGGCGGGGTCGTGCTGGCCGACGGCTCGAAGGTCAGGCTGCGGCCGGTGCTGGTCGGGCGGAGTGAGGCCAAGCTCAAGGAGCTGGCCGCCAGGCACGACGTCGCCGACTACACCACCGACCTCGACGCCGCACTGGCCGACCCCGCGAACACGATCTACTTCGACGCCCAGATCACCCAGGCCCGGGTCGAGGCGACGAAGAAGGCCATCGCGGCCGGCAAACACGTCTACTGCGAGAAGCCGACCGCCGAGACCTCGGCCGAGGCGCTGGAGCTGGCCGCCACGGCCGAGACCGCCGGGGTGAAGAACGGCGTCGTCCAGGACAAGCTGTTCCTGCCGGGCCTGCTGAAGCTGAAGCGGCTGATCGACGGCGGCTTCTTCGGGCGCATCCTGTCGATCCGGGGCGAATTCGGCTACTGGGTGTTCGAGGGCGACTGGCAGGCCGCGCAGCGCCCGTCGTGGAACTACCGCGCCGAGGACGGCGGCGGCATCGTGCTGGACATGTTCCCCCACTGGGCCTACGTGCTGGAGAACCTGTTCGGCTCGGTGACCTCGGTCTACGCCCACGTCACGACCCACATCCCCGAGCGGTGGGACGAGCGCGGGCAGGCCTACCCGGCGACCGCCGACGACGCCGCGTACGCGGTGTTCGAGCTCGACGGCGGCGCGGTCGCGCAGATCAACTCGTCGTGGGCGGTCCGGGTGAACCGCGACGAACTGGTGGAGTTCCAGGTAGACGGCACCCACGGCAGCGCGGTCGCCGGGCTGCGCAACTGCCGCGTCCAGCACCGCAGCGCCACGCCCAAGCCGGTCTGGAACCCCGACCTGCCCGCCACGGCCAGGTTCCGCGACGACTGGCAGGAGGTACCCGACAACGCCGAGTTCGACAACGGCTTCAAGGTCCAGTGGGAGCAGTTCGTCCGCCACGTCGTCGACGACACGCCGTTCCCCTACACGCTGCGCTCCGGGGCGCGCGGGGTGCTGCTGGCCGAACTGGGCCTGAAGTCGGCGGCCGAGGGCCGCCGCATGGCGGTGACGTCGTGAAAAGCTTCAAGAGCCGGGTCGTGTACGCCGCCGCGCACGTCGTGGCCGATCCCCTCGCCGACAACACGCCGGGCCGCGCGGCCGTCGTCGACTGGGAGGCCACCCTCCGCTACCGGCGGCACCTGTGGTCCCACGGCTTCCGGGTCGCCGACGCCATGGACACCGCCCAGCGCAACGCCGGCCTCGACTGGGCGGCGACGAAGGAGCTGATCCGGCTGAGCGCGGCCGAGGCCCCCGACCTGGTGGCCTGCGGCGCGGGCACCGACCAGCTCACCGGCCCGGCCGACCTGAAGGACGTGCTCGACGCCTACCTGGAGCAGATCGCCACCGTCCAGGAGGCCGGGGCGGGCGTGATCATCATGGCGTCGCGGCAGCTGGCGGCGGCGGCCCGGCACCCGGAGGACTACCACGACATCTACGGCCGCCTGCTGGCCGAGGTCGAGCGGCCGGCGATCCTGCACTGGCTCGGCGAGATGTTCGACCCCAACCTGGCGGGCTACTGGGGCTCCCGGGACGTCGAGAAGGCGACGGCCGAGTTCCTGACCCTGGTCCGGGAGAACGCCGCGAAGATCGAGGGCGTGAAGGTCTCGCTGCTCGACGAGGCCCACGAGGTGGCCCTGCGCGCGGCGCTGCCGCAGGGGGTCCGCCTCTACACGGGCGACGACTTCAACTACCCGTCCCTGATCAAGTCGGGCTCCCACGCCCTGCTCGGCATCTTCGACGCCATCGCCCCCGTGGCCTCGGCCGCGCTGACCGCCCTGGACGCGGGCGACCTCGACGAGTACGACCGCGTCCTGGCCCCCACGGTCGACCTGTCGCGGAAGATCTTCGAGGCGCCCACCTTCCACTACAAGACGGGCATCGTCTTCCTGGCCTGGCTCAACGGCCACCAGGACGCCTTCGTCATGGTCAACGGCGCCCAGTCGGCCCGCTCGCTCCCGCACCTGCGCGAGGTGTACCGCCTGGCCGCCGTGGCCGGGCTGATCGCCGACCCCGACCTGGCCGCCGCCCGCATGCGCTCCCTGGAGGCGGTGTACGGCCGATGAGCCTGTCCCTCAACCAGTGGACGACCAGACGCTGGACCGTGCGGGAGGCCGTCGAGGGCTGCGCCCGGCACGGCCTCGAGGCCGTCGGCCTGTGGCGGCAGAACGTCGCCGACCAGGGCCTGGCCGAGTCGGCCAAGCTGGTCCGCGACGCGGGCCTGCGGGTCTCGTCCCTGTGCCGGGGCGGTTTCCTGACCGGCGACGACGCCCTCGACGACAACCGCCGCGCCATCGACGAGGCGGCGGCCCTGAACGCGTCGTGCCTGGTCATGGTGGTCGGCGGCCTCCCGGGCGTGGTCCCCGGCGAACCCCTGGGCCGTATCTCCCGCGACCTGCCCGCCGCCCGGGCGAGGGTCGCGGAGTCGCTGGGGGTGCTCGCCCCCTACGCGGCCCAGGCGGGGGTACGCCTGGCGCTCGAACCCCTCCATCCGGTGTACTGCGCCGACCGGGCCGTGTTGTCGACCCTGAAGCAGGCCAACGACCTGGCCGAGCCCTACGAGAACGTGGGGGTGGTGGTCGACACCTTCCACGTGTGGTGGGACCCGGAGGTCTTCACCGAGATCGCCCGCGCCAGGATCTTCAGCTACCAGGTGTGCGACTTCCTGGTCCCGCTCCCCGCCGACGTGCTGCTGGGCCGGGGCATGATGGGCGACGGCGTGATCGACTTCGGGCCCCTGACCGAGGCGGTCCGCAAGGCCGGTTACGACGGCGACGTCGAGGTCGAGATCTTCAACGCCGAGGTCTGGGCGCGGGATCCCGACGAGGTGGTGGCCGAGATGATCACCCGCTACGAACGACTGATCGCACCCACTCCCGGGCCCCGGGGATGACCTCGCCGAGGGGCTCGACCTCGGGGTGCCAGGCCTTCTCCCACTCCAGGGAGAACCACCCGGGATAGCCCCGGAGCAGGTCGGCGAAGACGTCCAGCGGCACCTCCCCGTGCCCCATCGGCCGGGGCGTGGTGCCGGTGGCGTCTTTGACCTGGACGTAGGCGAGATGCGGCGCGAGCGCCTCCAACGTGGCGGCGGGGTCCTCGCCGTTCCGCCAGGGGTGCAGGACGTCCCAGATCGCCCCGGCCGCCTCGGGCCGCCCGAACCGGTCGAGCAGCGCCCCCACGGCGGCCCCGGTCGCCATGTGGTCGTGCGTCTCGACCAGCACCCGCGCGCGGGTCTCCCCCGCGACCGCCTCCATTCGTCTGAGCGCGGCCTCGACGTCGTTCCCGCCGGGGAACACCCGGACGCCGAGCGCCCCGAACCGGTCGGCCAGGGCGAGTTGTCCTCTCAGCGCGGCGATCACCGGCTCGTCGGGACCGGTCTCGGCGATGCGGACGTATCCGCACATCGAGACGACCTCCAGCCCGGCGTCACGCGGATCGACGTCCAGCGGCATGTCCTCATGGAGCCGCACCTCCAGGCCCTCGACCCCGTGCCGGACCGCCAGCTCGACGGCCTCGGCGAGGGACGCGCCCGGCAGCCCGAGCGTGCTGAACGCGAATCTCATCGGGCCCGCACACTCTCCCTGATCACGACCTCGCCCTCGACGTGCATCACCGAGGGTTCCTCGCCGTCGCCCAGGGCCAGCTCCACCGCCCGCGCTCCCAGCTCGGCCAGCGGCAGCCGGACCGTGGTCAGGGCCGGGACGAGGTCGCGCAGGGTCGCGATGTCGTCGAAGCCCGCGAGCGAGACGTCGTCGGGCACCCGGATGCCGCGCTCCCGGAAGGCCGCCAGCGCCCCCACCGCCATCACGTCGTTGACCGCGAACACACACGTCACGCCGGGCCCGATCGATCGGGCGGCGGCGTAACCGCCGTCGCGGTCGAACGGCCCGTGGACGATCTGCGGGGCCGGCCCGGGAAGCGCCCCCACGAACCCCTCGCACCGGTCGACGGCCGTGATCAGCCCGGGCGGCCCGGCGAGAATGGCGAAGTCGCGGTGCCCCATGGCCGTCAGCGCCTCCGCCAGCGCGGCCGCCCCCGAGCGGTTGGCGACGGCGACGGTGTCGGTGCCGAGAAGATCCTGGCCGATGACCGCGACCCGCCCGCCGCCGTTCCGGTAGCGGTCGAGCTCGGCCCGCAGCGCCGCGGCCGAGGGGTCGTCGGTCCGCGACCCGGCCAGGATCACCGCGCGGGCCCGCTGCGCCCCCAGGGAGGAGACGTAGGCGATCTCCTTGGCGGGGTCGCGGTGGGTGGTGCCGACCATGACGACCATCCCGTGGGCCTCGGCCGCCCGCACGGCGCCGTCGGCGATGGCGGCGAAGTAGGGGTCGACCAGGTCGTGGACGACCAGGCCGATCACGTTCCCGGCCCCCCGGGCGAGGGTCTGGGCGGCCACGTTGGTGCGGTAGCCGAGCTCGGCCGCGGCCTGTTCGACCTTGGCCCGGAGGCCCGCACCGACCTGGCGGGCGCTGCCGTTCAGCACCCGTGAGGCGGTCGCGAGGGACACCCCGGCATGGCGTGCGACGTCTTCGAGCGTGACCACGACATCCTCCAGGAAAGCGATTTCCAAGTATGCCTCAGTCGGCAAGGGTCCAGATCTCGGCCAGGTTCCCGGTGAAGTCGGCGATCGTACTCCGCTCTCCGTATATGCGGACGGCGTCTTCGTGCACCCGGGCGCACAACCGGCGGGCCGCGACCGGGTCACCCATACGGCCGAGCTGATGTCCCAGCACGGCCTCGACCCGCAGCACCTCCTTGTCACCCGCGCTCAGGATCCCGCGCCCCGCCTCCACCAGCTGCTCGGCCATGTCTCGGGCCAGCCGGTGGTCTCCCAGACCCTGCTCGCGCCCGCCGGTCCACCAGGCCACCGTGCCGTGCAGCCGCATCGCCGTGACGTCGTCGATCGTGCCCGTGATGTCGTCGCGACCGGCCAGGGCGGCCAGCCAGCCGGTGAGCTCGGCGGTCAGTGCGGGATCCGCGACATCGTCCATGACCCCTTCGATGTTCGCCAGGGAGTCTCCCAGCTCACCCGCCACCAGCAGGTCGTCGACCACAAGCTCCTGCCAGAGGGCGATGCCCCGCCGGGGGTCGCCTCCGTCAACGGTCCAGACGGCCACCTCGAAACGGGCCGACGAGACGACCTCGTGGTCGTGGCCGAACAACCGGGTGCCCATGTCGACGATCTCTTCGGCGAGACGGCGGGCCTCCTCGGCACGGCCGAGAGCGCCCACCTGCCGGACCGCGGTCAGCCTGCACCACAGAGTCAGCACGTGTTCGGGGCCGAGCAGCCGCACGCTCTCGGCCTCGGCCTCGCGGGCGAGTTCCAGTGCCCGGGCCGGATCCCCCGCTCCGCGCACCCGCTCCCCCGCCCACCAGGCGAGGCGGTACTTCAGCCCCACGGTCACCTCCGCGGTCGCCCCGGCCTCCCGGGCTCCGGAGACGGCCCGCGAGAGCCAGCCGGTCACCTCCTCGGACCGGCCCATGTCCCGCATCATGAAGGCGAAGTCGAGGGCGGCTTCGATGTGGCCCGCCTCCAGCGCCCGGCCGAGCGCCGCCTCGGCCACGCCCAGCTCGTGACGGTGGAAGGCCGCCCAGGCGATCGTGATCGCGTCCGGGGGCGGGACGAACGACGTCAGCGCCTGCCAGATCTCATCACGGACGGCGGGCCAGCCGAGGGCGTCGTCGTAGGCGTCCGGGAGGTAGTCGAAGGCCTGATAGTGGTCGTCCCCGACGGGCACCAGCAGACTGCTCGTCGAATGGAGCGGCTGGGTCGCCCAGCGGAGCGCCTCCTCCCAGGGCTCGGACCGGACCGCCGCCGGCAGGTAGTGCTCGTGCAGTTCCCTGAGAAGGTCGATCGGCACGGCCTGCTGAAGTCCCGCCCGGCGCAGGTCGACGGCGGCGCTCACCAGGGCGGCGCCCCGAGGCCGTCCTTCAGGCCATGATCCCCAGGCGTCCCGCCAGTCCTGGAAGAGCTGCGGACCGGCCGCCAGAAACTGGCCGACGCCGTAACGGTCGGCGTGGTCGAGCGCGCGGAGCACCCGCCGGTCGTCACTCTCGTCCGCCGCCCGCGCGCGCTCCCCGGCCGACCACAGACGCTCGATCCTGATCTCCGTGGCCAGCCGGAGCACGTCACCCGCCAGCCGGTGGTGCTGGGCCTCCCCCGAATCGGGCGACGCGCCTTCGTGGGGCTGTAGCGGGCGCGTTCGTGCGACCGCATCGTGGCCAGCACGACCCGATGGCGGCCGGGATCGGCGAACAGGGGGCTGAGTGCGGGCGCGGTCAACCCGTTGACGCCGAGATAGAGGTCTAGTTCGTCCAGCCACACCACGCAGCGCCGCTGCCGCTCCGCTCGGGCGAGTGCCTCGGGAAGGTCCTCTCTGCCCGTCGGCCGGATGAATACGTGGGCGGGCAGACATGCCCGCATCGCCTCGTAGGCCGCTCGTGACTTGCCCGCCGTGGATTCCCCGACCACCAGCACGAACCGGCTGGTCCGCAGCGCGTCCTCCAGTTCCGCGCTGGCGTCACGCCGGACGAAGCCGGGCACCAGGTCCACGGTCCCGTCCGGCAGGGTCACCGGCGGGGCGAGGTGCACCCCGAGGGCCAAGGGGTCGTCGAGGTCCCTCACCCGCACGTTCCGGGGCCCCAACCTCTTGGGGGCGGCTCCCTCGTCCTCGATCATCTTCTCCGCTCTGACCGCGATCGCGCCGGCGACCGCGCTCGCCGTGCCGACCAGGACGGAGCCCACGAGAACGGGAAGGGAGGAGGCGAGCAGCGAGACCACCGCGCCCACCGACGCCGCGATCATCAGGAGCCACCAGCCGCGCAGCCGCCACATCGACCCAGCCCTCCGATCGTCTACGCGCATACTGCCTGAGACCGCCCCCGTCCAACAGGGTCCGCGTCCCGGAGCACCCCCGTGAACGCCATGGTTACTCGCGAGTAGCATTAGGGTGTCAGCCCACGCAGATAGGGAGATACCGTGCCCGCGTCACGTGAAGTCGTCTTCGTCGACGGCGTTCGCACGCCGTTCGGCAAGTCGGGGCCCAAGGGCCTCTACGCCGAGACCAGGGCGGACGATCTGGTCGTCCGCGTCATCCGCGAGCTGCTGCGCCGCAACCCGTCGTTGCCGCCCGAGCGGGTCGACGAGGTCGCCGTCGCGGCCACCACCCAGATCGGCGACCAGGGGCTCACGATCGGGCGGTCGGCCGCGATCCTGGCGGGCCTGCCCAAGACCGTGCCCGGTTACGCCATCGACCGCATGTGCGCGGGCGCGATGACCGCCGTGACCACCGTGGCGGGCGGGATCTCCTTCGGCGCCTACGACGTCGCCATCGCCGGCGGGGTCGAGCACATGGGCCGCCACCCGATGGGCGAGGGGGTCGACCCCAACCCGCGTTTCCTGTCCGAGAAGCTGGTCGACGGCTCCGCCCTGGTCATGGGCATGACGGCGGAGAATCTGCACGACCGCTACCCCGCGATCACCAAGGAGCGGGCCGACGCCTACGCCGTGCTCTCGCAGGAGCGCGCCGCCAAGGCCTACGCCGACGGGGTGATCCAGCCCGACCTGGTGCCGATGGCCACCCGCAAGGCCGCCGAGGGCTGGGGGCTGGCCACGGCCGACGAGGCCATGCGGCCCGGCACCTCCATGGAGGGGCTGCGCAACCTCAAGACGCCCTTCCGGCCGCACGGCAACGTGACGGCGGGCAACGCCTCCGGCATCAACGACGGCGCCACCGGCTGCATCGTCGCCGCCGAGGACGTCGCGGCCGAACTCGGGCTGACCGGGCGGATGCGGCTGGTCTCCTACGCCTTCGCGGGCGTCGACCCCGAGCTGATGGGGGTCGGGCCGATCCCCTCGACCGAGCGGGCGCTGCGGCTGGCGGGGCTGTCCATCGGCGACATCGGGCTGTTCGAGATCAACGAGGCGTTCGCGGTCCAGGTGCTGGCCTTCCTCGACCACTTCGGCATCGCCGACGACGACCCCCGGGTGAACCCCTACGGCGGCGCCATCGCCTACGGCCACCCGCTGGCCTCCAGCGGCGTGCGGCTGATGACGCAGCTGTCGCGCAGCATGGCCGAGCACCCCGAGGTGCGTTACGGCATCACCACCATGTGCGTCGGCCTCGGCATGGGCGGCACCGTCATCTGGGAGAACCTGGCATGAGCGAGCTGGTAACGCACGCCCTCGTCCGCGACGTCGAACTGCCCTACGGCGCGGGCACCATGGCGCTGATCACCCTGGACAACGGCGAAGACCACACCAAGCCGAACACCTTCGGCGAGGGCGGGCTCAACGAGCTGAAGAACGCCCTCGACGCGATCGAGAAGCGCACCGACCTGACGGCCGTCGGCGTCACCGGCAAGCCGTTCATCTTCGCGGTGGGGGCCGACCTCAAGGAGGCCGCCACCATCTCCAGCCGGGAACAGGCCCACCTCGTCGGCCGGCTCGGCCACGCCGTGTTCCGGCGGCTCGGCGAGCTGGCGATCCCCTCGTTCGCGTTCGTGAACGGCGCCGCGATGGGCGGCGGCCTGGAGCTGGCGCTGCACTGCACGTACCGGACGATCTCCGCCGGCGTCCCGGCGGTCGCCTTCCCCGAGTGTTTCCTCGGGCTGGTGCCGGGCTGGGGCGGGACCTACCTGACGCCCCGGCTGATCGGGCCGGAGAAGGCGATCAAGCTGATCGTCGAGAACCCGCTGTCGCAGAACCGCATGGTCAAGGGGCCGGAGGCCTACGGGCTGGGGCTCGCCGACGCGCTGTTCGAACCGGCCGACTTCCTGGAGGAGTCGCTGCGCTGGGCCGCCCGGGTGGTCAACGGCGACGTCGTGGTCGAGCGGCCGGGGCACGAGTCCGTCGACTGGGCGCCCGTCGTCGAGCAGGCCCGTCAGCTGGTCGACCTGAAGGTCCATGGGGCGGCGCCGGCTCCGTACCGGGCCCTGGAGCTCATCGAGAAGGCCCGCACGAGCGACCGCGACACCGGATTCGCGGCCGAGGACGACGTGCTGGCCGACCTCATCATGAGCGACGAGCTGCGCGCCGGGCTCTACGCCTTCGACCTGACGCAGCGGCGGGCCAAGAAGCCGGCCGGGGTGCCCGAGGTGCCGGGCCGCGCCATCACCAAGATCGGCGTGGTCGGCGCGGGGCTGATGGCCTCGCAGTTCGCGCTGCTGTTCGCGCGGCGGCTGCAGGTGCCGGTCGTGCTGACCGACCTCGACCAGGAACGCGTCGACAAGGGCGTCGGCCACGTCCACCAGGAGATCGACACGCTCCTGGCCAAGGGCCGCGTCACCGCCGACCAGGCCACCCGGCTGAAGAAGCTGGTCACCGGTTCGCTGACCAAGGAGGCGTTCGCCGACGCCGACTTCGTCATCGAGGCGGTGTTCGAGGACCTGGCCGTCAAGCAGAAGGTGTTCGCCGAGGTCGAGGAGGTCGTCTCCGACACCTGCGTGCTGGCGACCAACACCTCTTCCCTGTCGGTCACCGAGATGGCCTCCCAGCTCCGGCACCCCGAGCGGCTCGTCGGCTTCCACTTCTTCAACCCGGTCGCGGTCATGCCGCTGCTGGAGATCGTGCGCGGCGACCGGACCGACGACGTGACCGTCGCGACCGCGTTCGCCGCGGCCAAGCAGCTGCGCAAGTCGGCGGTGCTGGTCAAGGACGCGCCCGCGTTCGTGGTCAACCGGCTGCTCACCCGCTTCATGGGCGAGGTGCTGGCCTCGGTCGACTCCGGCACCTCCGCCGACGTCGCCGACCACGCGCTCGACGGGCTCGGCCTGCCGATGACGCCGTTCACGCTGCTCAAGCTGGTCGGCCCGGCGGTCGCGCTGCACGTCGCCGAGACGATGAACACCGCCTATCCCGACCGGTTCCCGGTCTCGGCCGCGCTGGCCACGATGGTGTCCACCGGCGGCGACACGCTCCACCCGGGCCGCGGGTTCGTCTCGAACGAGCAGGAGGTGCGGGAGCGCGCGCTGCGCGGGCTGGCGGAGGAGATCCGCATCATGCTCGACGAAGGTGTGGTCTCCGCGCCCCAGGACATCGACCTGTGCCTGATCCTGGGCGCGGGCTGGCCGTTCCACCTGGGGGGCATCACGCCCTACCTCGACCGGACGGGCGTCTCCGAGGCGGTCAACGGAGCCCGGTTCCTCCCCTAGGCTCCCGTGATGTGCGGGAACTGATGCTCGGAATCGGCCTCGGCCTCGGCGCCGGGGTCGCTCCGGGCGCGCTGCTCGGCCTGGTCATCACCGCGAGCCTTCGCGGGGGTTTCCCGGCCGGGCTGCGCATGGCGTGCGTGCCGCTGCTGTCCGACCTGCCCGTCGTGGTGCTCTCGATCGTGCTCGCGGGCGCGCTCCCGTCCGGTCTGCTGCGGGGTCTGTCGATCGCCGGGGGCCTGTACGTCGTCCACCTCGGCGCCGAGGCCGTCATGGCGGCCCGTACGGCCGTCCTCCCGGCGCCCGGCGAGAGGGTGCCCTCGCAGGTCGGCAAGGGTGTGCTGGTCAACCTGACGAACCCGCACCCGTGGTTGTTCTGGATCACCGTGGGCGGGCCGCTCGTCGTGGCCGCCTGGTCCGACGGGTTCGCGCAGGCGGCGGCCTTCATGATCGGTTTCTACACGCTCCTCGTCGGCGCGAAGGTCGTCCTGGCCGGGCTCGTCGCGGCCGGGCGGCACCGGCTCGGCCCGCGCGCCTACCGCGCGACCCTGGCCGCGAGCGGGCTGCTGCTGGCCGGGGCCGGGCTGTGGCTGGTGGTCCAAGGCGTGACCGGGTAGCCGCTGGGCAGAGGACGACGATGTTCGATGCCGTGGACCAGCTCCTCGAATGGCTGACCGACCAGAGCCCGATCCTCGTCGCCACCGTCACCCTGCTGTACGTCGCCCTCGAAGGCATGCTGCTCATCGGCGTCATCGTGCCCGGCGACCTGTCGTTGATCATCGCGGGCACCACCGTCGACGGCGTCGCCGAGGGCCCGCTGGTGGTCGCGGGCGGCCTGGGCGGGGTCGCGGTGAGCGCGTTCTCGGGCCACTGGATCGGCGCTCGTTTCGGCCCGCGTGTGCGGGCGAGCCGGCTGGGCCGGTGGGTCGGCGACGAGAAGTGGAAACAGGCCGGAGAGGTGCTGCACGGCAGCGGCTGGCTGATCGCGCTGACCTATTTCGTGCCGGGGCTGAACGCCCTGACCCCGGTCTTGGCCGGGATCCTGGACATGCCGCGCCGCCGGTTCGGCTTCTGGGCCCTGATCGGCGGCGCGATCTGGGTCGTCGGCTACGTCACCCTCGGCGCGCTCGCCGGTGAGGCGGCCCGCCGGAACGAGGGGCTGATCATGCCGATCGCGGCCGGGGTCGCGGTGGTCGCGGCCACGATCGGCTTCGTCGTCAGACGGATCGTCGAGCGGCGTTAGAACTCGACGGCGGCGCGGCGGCGCAGCGTGTCGGCGAGCTCGCCCGCCAGGTCGATCGCGGTCAGCCCGGCGTCGGCCAGGATCTTCGGCCGCTTGGCGTGGTCGAGGAACTCCTGGGCCAGCCCGAAGTTGCGGACCGGCACGTCGATGTCGTGGTCACGCAGCAGCCGCGACACGGCGTCGCCGACCGCGCCCACGCGGCCGTTGTCCTCGACCACCGCGACCAGCTTGTGGGCGGCGGCCAGCAGCGTCAGCGACTCGTCGAGCGGCTTGACCCAGCGCGGGTCGACGACCGTGACGGAGATGCCCTGCGCGGCGAGCAGCCCGGCGGCGTCGAGGCTGACCTCGGCCATCGGGCCCACCGCCACGATGAGCACGTCGGGCTCGCCCTCACCCTCGCGCAGCAGCTCCATCGAGCCGATCTCGCCGATCGCCTCGACCTCTTTGACCAGGGCGCCCTTGGGGAAACGCACCACAGTCGGGCCGTCGGTGACCCGCAGCGCCTCGCCGAGCAGCTCGCGCAGCCGGGTGGCGTCGCGCGGCACCGCGACCTGGAGGCCGGGCACGACCTGGAGGATCGACAGGTCCCACATGCCGTTGTGGCTGGCGCCGTCGTCGCCGGTCACGCCGGCCCGGTCGAGCACCACGGTCACCGGGAGCCGGTGGAGGGCGACGTCCATGAGCAGTTGGTCGAAGGCGCGGTTGAGGAAGGTCGCGTAGACCGCGACGACCGGCTTCAGGCCGCCGACGCACAGGCCGGCCGCGCTGGTCAGCGCGTGTTGCTCGGCGATGCCGACGTCGAAGATGCGGTCGGGGTAGAGGGCGGCGAAGTCGGCCAGGCCGGTCGGGTGGAGCATCGCGGCGGTGATGGCGACCACGTCGGGACGCTCGGCGCCGACGCGCACCATCTCCTCGCTGAACACGTCGGTCCAGCCGAGCTGCTTGGGCCGTTCCTCGCCAGTGACGATGTCGAAGGGCTGCGGCGCGTGGAAACAGTCTTCGTCGTGGTTCTCGGCCGGTTCGTAGCCCTGGCCCTTCTTCGTCACGACGTGGACGATGACCGGGCCGCCGTAGGACTTGGCCTTGCGGAGCGCGGTCTCCATCGCGGGCTCGTCGTGGCCGTCGATCGGGCCGACGTATTTGATGCCGAGGTCCTCGAACATGACCTGCGGGGCCAGGACGTCTTTGAGGCCCTTCTTGATGCCGTGGAGGGTGTCGTAGAGGACCGGCACGTTGCCGAACTTGTCCTTGACGAACTCCAGGACCTGCTCGTAGCTCTGGGTGACGCGCAGCTTGGCCAGGTGGGTGGCCAGGCCGCCGATCGTCGGGGAGTAGGAGCGGCCGTTGTCGTTGACCACGATGACCAGCGGCAGGTCTTTGGTCAGCGCGATGTTGTTGAGCGCCTCCCAGGCCATGCCGCCGGTGAGCGCGCCGTCGCCGATGACCGCCACGACGTGGCGGCCGCTGCCGGTCAGGCGGAAGCCCTTGGCGATGCCGTCGCCCCAGGAGAGGGCGGTGGAGGCGTGGGAGTTCTCGACGACGTCGTGGGGCGACTCGGCCTGGCTCGGGTAGCCCGACAGGCCGCCCTCCTGGCGCAGGCCGTCGAACTGGTCGGCGCGGCCGGTCAGCATCTTGTGGACGTAGGACTGGTGGCCGGTGTCCCAGACGATGCGGTCGTGGGGGGAGTCGAAGACCCGATGGATCGCGATGGTCAGCTCGACCACCCCGAGGTTCGGACCCAGGTGACCACCCGCCTTCGAGTTCGCGACGGAGCGGACCAGAAGGTCACGGATCTCCTCGGCGAGCCGGGGCAGCTCGCTCGCGTCGAGTGCTTTGAGGTCGGTCGGTCCGCTCAGGGACTCCAGAAGGCCCACTGCGATTCCTTTCCCGTTCGCCGTCGAACAGTAGGAGTGTAGTTCGACAATGCCCGGCTTCCGGCTCCGAGGCCTGGGGAATCCCTTTACGGGTGGTTGACTTGTCCCCTACTCTCCTGGATTCGTGCGAAAAATCATCCCCTTACTGGTGGCAGGTCTGGTGGCGCCCCTACTGGCGCCCGGAACGGTCCACGCACGGCCTGTTCCGACCGGTCTGTCCGCTCTCACGAAGAACCCTATCTACACCTCCGGCAAGCTGCCGGTCCGGTCGTGTCCCGAATACTCCGTGACGATCGAGGACTTCCTGACCGCGCAGAACTACCTGCGTGAGGGCGCGGAGTGCCTCGACGCCACCTGGACGTCCTTCTTCAAGAAGGCGAAGCTCCCGTTCCGCAAGCCGGGCATGGAGTTCATCAGCAAGCCGACCAAGACCCGCGCGTGCGGGAACATGGACGGCTTCTGGGGCGGCGCCTACTGCCACGACACGCAGGGCCTGGTCGTCCTGGTCGACGGCTGGATGCTCGAGTACGAGGGCACGCCCTTCCTCTTCTATGTGCTGGCGCACGAGTACGGCCACCACGTCCAGCAGCGGGCGGGCATCATCAAGGCCCACTACAAGCTGATGCCGAAGAGCACCAAGGCGGCCTACAAGTGGCACGCCCGCCTGGAGCTGCAGGCCGACTGCCTCTCCGGGGCGTTCCTGCGCAGCATCTGGGCCTCCACGGGGCGCGACTCCCATGACTGGCAGCAGCTCCTGACGTACATCAAGGAGGACATGGGCGACCCGACCCACGGCGGCGGCAAGAGCCGGGCGGCGTGGACCGACCGCGGCTTCAAGGCGGGCTCGCCGAGCGTGTGCAACACCTACAAGGCTCCCGCCTCACAGGTGGCCTGACCTGCGGTGCGGCGGTCATCCACGGGGGGTGGCCGCCGTAAATATCCGTATTTACCCGACTTTACTCGCCAATAAGACCTGCAATATGGTCTTCCCCACCATGCGAATTCCCCTGATCGCACTGGCCTCCGGCGCTCTCTCCGTCCTCGTCGTGACGGGCTCCGCCGCCCAGGCCACCCTCTCTCCCCCGCCCCTCGCCGCCGCCCCGTCGGCCGCGGATCCGGCCGCGACCGCACCGGCGCCGATGGCCGCGCCGGCCGCCGCGAAGCGCGTGTTCCCCACGGTGCTGACGAAGAACCGGCTCTACCGGTCGGGCGCCGTCGACTCGTTCACCTGCTCGCCGGGCGAACCACGCGCGGGCAGCGCCAACTCGCTCAAGGCCTACCTGCTCAAGGTCGCCCGCTGCGTCAACGGCATGTACGCCCGCCAGTTCAGGGCGGCCGGACTGGGCGCCTACCGGGTACCGAAGATCATCATCCGGGCCAGCGGCACCAAGACGCCGTGCGGCAAGCTCAGCAACACCTACACCGCCCACTACTGCCCGTCGTCGCAGACCATCTACCAGTTCCTCCCGAAGGCCACGATCCGCAACCCGTGGGGCCTGACGCTGGCCAAGACCATGGCCCACGAGATCGGCCACCACGCCCAGCAGCGCGCGGGCATCGTGCCGGCGTTCAACCGGCTCTACGCGCAGGCGCGCACCAAGACCGCCCGCAACTACCTGAGCCACCGGGTCGAGCAGCAGGCCGAGTGCATGGCCGGGGTGTTCCTCGGATCGGTGCAGGAGAGCCTGCCGGTCGTCTTCGAGGAGTGGGACCAGGTCGTCGACTGGGCCGCCAAGCACGCCTCCGACACCGTCCACGGCAAGGGCCGCAACCAGGCCTTCTGGCTGGAGCGGGGCTACGACTCGCAGTCGTTCCTGTCGTGCAACACCTGGACCGCGCCCAACGCGCGGGTCGCATAGTCCTCCCGTTACGGAAAATCTGGTACGGGAGTGGTTGTCTATCCTGGGGAGATGACCGCGATGGCGCCCTCCCGTACCGAACCGGACCTGTCCTTCCTGCTCGACCACACCAGCCACGTGCTGCGGACCCGGATGGCGGCGGCGCTGGCCGAGATCGGGCTGACCGCCCGCATGCACTGCGTGCTGGTGCACGCCCTCGAAGAGGAGCGCACCCAGATCCAGCTCGCCGAGATCGGCGACATGGACAAGACCACGATGGTGGTCACCGTCGACGCCCTGGAGCAGGCGGGCCTGGCCGAGCGTCGCCCGTCGAGCACCGACCGCCGGGCCCGGATCATCGCGGTCACCGAGAAGGGCGCCGAGGTCGCCGCCCGAAGCCAGCGCATCGCCGACCGCGTCCACCGCGAGGCCCTCGACGCCCTCTCCGCGGAGGAGGGGAAGACCCTCGTCGAGCTGCTGACCCGGCTGACCGAAGGACATCTGGCCACCCCCGTCGAAGCGCCGCAGGGCGCCCGGCGGGCCCGGCAGCGCGTCCGATAATCGTCTACAACAAAACTATCTGCTACGGTCGCTTCTGTTCCCCCCGAACAGGAGACGACCATGTCCCGTTGGCCCGCGTTGGCGGTCCTGTCGACCGCCATGCTGATGACCATCCTCGACGGCAGCATCGTGACCGTGGCGCTGCCCGCCATCCAGCACGACCTCGGCTTCACCTCGGCCGCCCTGAGCTGGACGGTCAACGCCTACCTGATCCCCTTCGGCGGCCTGCTGCTGCTGTCCGGACGGCTCGGCGACCTCATCGGCCGCAAACGCGTGTTCCTCGCCGGGAACGCCGTCTTCGTCGCGGCCTCGCTGCTGGCCGGGCTGGCCGGCACCCCCGAACTGCTGGTCGCCGCCCGGTTCCTGCAGGGCGTGGGCAGCGCGCTGGCCTCCTCGGTCGTGCTCGGCATCCTGGTGACGCTGTTCACCGAGCCCGCCGAACGGGCGAGGGCGATCGGGGTGTTCAGCTTCACCGGCGCGGCCGGCGCCTCGATCGGCCAGGTGCTCGGCGGCGTGCTCACCGACGCCCTCGACTGGCACTGGATCTTCTTCGTCAACGTGCCGATCGGGCTGGCCACGATCCTGCTCGCGGTCCGGGCGCTGCCCGCCGAGCGCGGCACGGGCCTGTCGGCCGGGGCCGACGTCGCCGGCGCGGCGCTGGTCACCGCCGGGCTGATGCTGGGCGTCTACACCGTGGTCGGGATCGAGCAGCACGGCGCCGGGCAGAGCCTCGCCTACGGCGGGTTGTCGGTCGTGCTGCTGGCCGGGTTCTTCGTGCGCCAGGCGACCGCGCGCACCCCGCTGATGCCGCTGCGGGTGTTCCGGTCGAGGAACGTGTCGGGCGCCAACGCGGTGCAGATCCTGGCGTTGTCGGCCATGTTCTCGTTCCAGATCCTGGTCGCCCTGTTCATGCAGCGGGTCCTCGGCTACGGCGCCCTGGCGACGGGCCTGGCCATGCTGCCCGCCGCCGCGGCCATCGGCGGGGTGTCGCTGTTCGTCTCGGCCCGGCTCAACGATCGCTACGGCGCGCGCACGGTGCTGCTCGCGGGACTGGTGCTGCTGGTGGCCGCGATGGGCTGGCTGACCCGCGTGCCGGTGGACGCCGTCTACGTCACCGACCTGCTGCCGGTGATGCTGCTGATCGCCGGAGGCGGGCTGGTGCTGCCCGCCCTGACGAACCTCGGCATGTCGGACGCCCGCGACGACGACGCCGGGCTGGCCTCGGGCCTGTTCAACACCACCCAGCAGATCGGCATGGCGCTCGGCGTGGCGGTGCTGTCGACGCTGGCGGCGGGCCGCACCGAGAGCCTGCTGGACGAGGGCGCGCCGGCGGCGGTCGCGCTGACCGAGGGCTACCGGCTGGCGTTCACCGTGTCGGCGGGGCTGCTCGCGGTCGCGTTCGCGGTGGCCCTGGCGGTGCTCCGCCCGGTCAGACGCTCATCCGCGCGAGCACCTCGAGCGGGTCGGCGAGTACCCTCGTGAAGGCCAGCTCGGCGGCCCCCACCAGCGTCGCGTCGTCGCCGAGCTCCGAGGTGCGCAGCCGCAGCGTCTCCCGCAGCGCGGGATGGGTCGCCAGGTTGAGGCGGCTGCGGACCTGCGCGGCAGAGCCGAGATAGATCTCGCGCAGGGTGCCGCCGAAGATGACGACCTCGGGGTTGAAGACGTTCACCAGGTTGGCGACGCCGATGCCGAGCCAGTCGCCCACCCGGTGGAGCGCGTCCTGAGCGATTATGTCGCCGCGGTCGGCCGCCTCGACGACCGCGTGGATGCCGTCGCGGCCCCGGCCCGCCGCCAGGCGGTGGATGCCGGAGCTGCCGGCGTGTTCGAGCAGCGCCCGCTCCCCCACCTCGGCCTCCAGGCAGCCGTGGGAGCCGCAGCCGCAGGCCCGGCCGCCGGGGTTGACCACCATGTGGCCGACCTCGCCGCCGTAGCCGGCCGCGCCGCCGAGCAACTGTCCGTTGACCACGATGCCGCCGCCGATGCCGACGTCGCCGTGCAGGTAGACGAGGTCGCGGCAGCCCGCCCCGGTGCCCCGGGTGTGCTCGGCGAGCGCGCCCAGGTTGGCGTCGTTGCCGACGGTCACCGGCAGGCCCATGGCCAGGCGCTTGGACAGCTCCTCGCCGAACGGGCCGTCCTCCATCTCCAGGTTGGGGCTGAAGCGGACCAGGCCGTCGCTCTTGCGCACCGCGCCGCAGAACGCCGCCGCCGCGCCGACGCAGACGGTGTCGGCCCTGGTCTTGCGGTGCATCTGGCGGGCGAACCCGGCCAGCGTGGCGACCGACTCGTTGAGGTCGAAGGCGCCGCGCGGGCGCACCGCCCATCGGCGGTCGAGGATGACCCCGCCCAGCCCGACGCGGGCGGCGACCAGCCGGTCGACGCCCACGTCGAAGGCGAGGACGTAGACCCGCGAGGACTCGGGCCGGACCACCAGTGAGGGGCGGCCGGCCCGGCCGGTCTCCTTCGGCAGTTCCTCGCGCACCAGACCGGCCGCGGTGAGGTCGGCCGTCAGCGCCATGATGGTGCTGCGGTTCAGCCCCATGCGGCTGGTCAGTTCGGCACGCGAGGTCGGGCCGCCGAGGTGGACGTGGCGCAGGAGGGTTCCGAGGTTGTGACGGCGGATCTCCTCCTGAGAGGGACCTGCGCGCAACATGCGTCCTGCCTCTGGTGCCGGGGGGTCGTCGTTCGCGCCCACCCTATCGGCGGCCGGATGCCGACGCCCGCTTACGGGAGAGGGCGTCCACACCCGCCGCGAGCAGCAGCACCGCGCCGGTGACCACGTACTTCACGCTGGAGCTGTAGCCCATCAGGCCCATGCCGTTGATGACGACCGCGACGACCGCGCCGCCGAGGATGGCGTCGAGGGCCCGGCCCTTGCCGCCGAACAGCGACGTGCCGCCGATGACCGCGGCGCCGACGGCGAACAGCAGCACGTTGCTGCCGCCCGTGTTGGGGTCGACGGAGTTGGCCCGGGAGGCCGCGATGATGCCGCCGACGGAGGCCATGAAGGAACAGATGACGAACGCGGAGATCTTGATGCGGTCGACGTTGATACCGGCCCGGCGGGCCGCCTCGGCGTTGCCGCCGACGGCGTAGATGTGCCGGCCGAAACGGGTGCGGCGCAGCACGAACGTCCACACCAGCAGCAGCACCAGGATGATCGGCACCACGACCGGCACGCCCGTCAGGGAGATGACGCCCGGGTTGCGGCTGCGCTCCAGGTTCAGCACGTACACCGCGAAACCCGATGCGACGGCGAGGGCGCCGACGCGGACGGCGATCAGCGACAGCGGGTCGGCGACCAGGCCCCGGGCCGACCTGCGGCGGTTGTTGACGAGCTGTAGACCGGCGTAGGCGACCACGCCGACGACCACGAGCGCCCAGCCGAGCCACGGGTACATGTTCTCGTTGGCGATGGCCAGGATGACCGAGTCGCGGATCGAGATGTTGGTGCCCTCGTCGAGCAGGATCAGCACGACGCCCTGGAAGGCCAGGAACGCCGCCAGCGTCACGACGAACGACGGGATGCCGAGCTTGGCCACCAGCCAGCCGATGATCAGGCCGATCACGACGCCGACCACCATCGCGGCCAGCACGGCGGCGTACCAGGGCCAGCCCTCGTTGGTGAGGAGCACGCCGAGGAAGGCCGCGCAGACGCCCGAGGCGAAACCCGCCGACAGGTCGATCTCGCCCAGCAGCAGGACGAAGACCAGGCCCATCGCGATGACGGTGACGCCCGCGCCCTGGGTGAACAGGTTGGCGAAGTTGACCGGCGACAGGAAGACCGGCGACAGGATCGCGAAGACCGTGCACAGCACGATGAGGCCGATGACCGCCGGGAGGGCGCCGAGTTCACCTCCGCGCACCCGCTCCACGTAGTCGCGGACCTGCTGGTTCAGCCCGGCGGATGGCGCGACGGCCTTCTCCTCCGGGGCGGTTGTGGTGGTCATGCGGTCGCTTCCTTGCCGTTCTGCAGGCCGAGCTCCCCGCTGCGCCCGGCCGTGATGAGCTCCACGATCTGGGAGTGGGTGACGTCGGAGGTCTTCACCTGGGCGGCCATGCGGCCGAGGTACAACGCGGCGATCCGGTCGGAGACCGCGAAGACGTCGTTCATGTTGTGGGAGATGAGCACGACCGCCAGGCCTTTGTCGGCCAGGCGACGGACCAGCTCGAGGACCTGCGCGGTCTGCGCGACGCCCAGAGCGGCGGTCGGTTCGTCGAGGATGACGACCTTGCTGTTCCACAGGACGGCCTTGGCGATGGCGACGGTCTGCCGCTGTCCGCCCGACAGGCTGGAGACGTGCTGGCGGAGGGACTTGACCGTCCGGACCGAGAGGCCCACGAGGGTCTTGGCCGCCATCTCCTCCATCGTGTCCTCGTCGAGGACCAGGCCGCGCTTGCGCTCCCGGCCGAGGAACATGTTCTGGACGATGTCGAGGTTGTCGCAGAGCGCGAGGTCCTGGTAGACGATCTCGACGCCGAGCGCGGCCGCGTCGCGGGGACCGCTGACGTGGACCTGCCTGCCCTCGAAGTAGTACTCGCCCGAGTCGAACGGGTGGATGCCCCCGATGCACTTGACGAGGGTGGACTTACCGGCGCCGTTGTCGCCGACAAGGGCGGTCACCTCTCCGGGGTAAACGGAAAAGGCGACATCGTGGAGGACCTGCACGGGGCCGAAGCTCTTGTCGATTCCGCGCAGTTCCAGAACGGGTGCCGTGGACACGATGGGCTACTCCTGGTTCCAGAAAGGGGTACGGCCCACGCCCTGTGCCGGGGGGAGCGTGCGTGGGCCGTACCCGCGGAGTGACTTAGCTGATGCCGGCCTCGGTGCACAGGGCGGCGAAGTCGCCCGTGCAGAGCTCTTCCTTCGTGACGTAGCCGTCGGCGACGACGTCCTTCACGTTGTCCTTGTAGATGGCGACCGGGGTCAGCAGGACGGCCGGCACGTCGGCGCCGGTCTCGCTGTCCTTGACGGTGCCGGTGGCGGCGGGCTTCTCACCCTTGGCCAGCGCGATGGCCAGCTGCGCGGTGGCGTCGGCCTCCTGCTTGACGGCCTTGTAGACGGTCATGCACTGGTCGCCGGCGAGGATGTTCTGCAGGCCCTGCGCGGTGGCGTCCTGGCCGGTGACCGGGACCTTGCCGTTGAGGTTGTTCTTCTTCAGCACCGCGATGGCGGCGTTGCCGAGGCCGTCGTTCGCGGCGAGCACGCCGGCGATCTTCGGCTCCTTGGTGAGCTGCTGCTCGAAGAGGGTGCCGGCCTGGGCGTTGTCCCAGTCGGGAACCGAGTCCTCCGGGCCCTTGACGTAGTCGCCCGAGTCGAACTTCGGCTTGAGGACGCTGTCGTAACCCTCCTTGAAGAGGGTGGCGTTGTTGTCGGTCGGCGAGCCGTTCAGGTAGGAGATGATCGGCTTCTCGGCCTTGGCGTCGTCGAGGCACTTCGACAGGCCCTCGCCCTGGAGCTTGCCCACGGCGGTGTTGTCGAAGGAGACGTAGTAGTCGGCGTTGCCGCCGAGGGTGAGGCGGTCGTAGTCGATGGTGGCGATGCCCTGGGCCTTCGCCTTGTCGAGGACGGCCTTGCCGGTGCCCGAGTCGAGGTTGACGATCGCGAGCACGGTCACGCCGCCGGTGATCATCTGGTCGGCGATGGTCTGGAACTGGGTCTTGTCACCCTGGGCGTTCTGGATGTCGTAGGCGACACCCGCGGCCTTGAACGCCTCTTCGAGGTACTTGCGGTCGGCGGTCTCCCACCGGGCGGAGGACTTGCTGTCGGGGAGGATGACGCCGATCTTGCCAGCGGGGGCGGCGGCGGACGTCGCGGGGGCGGCGCCGGTCGTCTCGGGAGCTGCGCCGGTGCCCTCGTCACCCCCGCCACACGCGGTGAGACCGAGGGAAAGGGCCGCGAAGGCGGCGCCGATGCTGAGGATCCCCTTGCGCATGATGCGTGGGTCCTTTCTGGCCGGGGGTCTATCGGGGGGTGTGACTCACCTAATGGGTGAATGTTGTTTGAGACAACGTAAGCCCAAGGGAACTTGGGGGAAAGACACGGGACGGTAACGTTTGTTGCCCGGGGTAACAATGGAGAAACGTACCCGCAAAGAAGCCGACCTCCCCACCAAGGCCGGGTAAAAACCGGAAAGCCGCCCAGGTCACAGACCTGAACGGCGTCCGGTGAGCTGGTCACGCCCGGCGCGTCAGCGCATCCGGGCCGCCGCACGCGGCAGCATCACCCCGAAGACGACGGCGATGAGCGCCGCCGATCCCACCGGGCCGACATGGGCGGCACCAGAACGCCGCCACCGCGCCCCAGCACTGCGCAGGCGCGGGTAGACGTGTGGCTTGAGTCGGTTGCCGAGCTTCGTGGACGCGACCATCACCGCCGCGATGACCAGCGGCACCCCCGGCGTCGCGGCCACCGCGACGAATTTGGGCACCGCCGAGCCCGCCCGCCGCGGGGTGGGGTCGCGGGTCACGACGAGGTCGGGAAGGGAGTCCCACAGGGCACGCCGGCTATCACGACCACGCTCAGGGCGGACACCGCGCTCCCCGTCCACGGCCGATGGTTCATACCGCCTCCTTCATGGGCCGCAGGGCGCCCAGCCGGGCGACGGTGGCGTGCTCCCGGCTCATCAGGCCGAAGACCAGGCAGAGCACGTCCTCCATGACGGAGGTGTTGAGCCGGTACCAGATCGTGGTGCCGTCGCGTTCGCCGACGATTGGGCCGGGCGATGGTCAGCTGGTCGGCGATTGCGCCGGCCGACAGCTGGTCGTGTTCGCGCAGGATCCGGAGGACCTCGGGGCGACGGGTGTGCGCGAGTGCCTCGAACGTGCGGCCGGGGACCATGTGCGGCTCCCCGATCTGCCGGAAACTGATCACGACTCAAGGGAGGGTCGGGTGGGGCACATCCGGCCCGGGACATGTGCGGGTCACGTCGTCGACCATGACGAGCGTCATTGTCACTGGCCAGTCACAAATAGGCACTCCGAACACCTGTGCCCCTCCACCGAGCGCCGTTATGCTCCGCCCATGCCGGACGTCATGCCTCTGGCTCAGATCGGGCCCTGGGTGAGTTTCCCGCAGGGCCCTTGCACCCGGGTCACCCAGCCGTTGGGGGCCGCCTCCTCGGACTGCCGATAATCCGCCTGCGTCGAGCCCAGGTGTGGGACTAATCACAGAAGAGGCGATCGGCAAAATTTCATGCGTGCCGTCCTGGGACCGTTTACCGGAGCTTCGGAGGAACTGATCAAGACGGTACTCGCCGGTTTAAGAATGTCCGATTACGGTACGTGTCATTCATATTCTCTGGCACCTGATGAGGCCGCCGGGGCGAGTGGGCTCGGGAATCGCCTGTGCGCGCTCGGTTATGCCGGTCGTAAGCCACCGCAGGTTACAGAAATCTGTCGCGACAGGCCAGAGCCGCAGGTAGAGTCGTCAAATTCGGCGAATGGAGAGTTACACCTGCCGGTGAAGTCTTGATCCGTACCGGAAGACCCGGAGCACCCGGCCGGTCAATTCGGTGAACACCGAAACAGGGTCGGCTGAATTGCTTCGGCACGCCACGAAGAAGGGCGTCAGGGCACAATTCCGCCGCTCACCGAAATATGACGGCAGCACTCTTCACCAGCTCATTCCGGAGCCAGGCGAATAAGGAGGCCGCCATTTCGACGGCCAGGGCGGGCAAGGAGTTCTGGGCCACAGAAATGCGAACCCATCCGGACCGGGCAGGCGGCCACGGTCAGCGGTCGGACGGCGAGTCCGGGTGTTCGCCAGAGCTCCCCCGGCGTCGCGGCGCGAGGCGGGAGCGGGTGGTCGGCGCCCCGGACGGCGGGATGCGGGAGCGGCGGGAGGGGCCGGGCGGGCGGAGCCGTAACGGAAAGAAGGCCTTGAACAGCGGAAACCGCCCGGATCGGACCGGGCGGCTTCCTGGGTGAGACGTGGGCCGCCCGGACGGACCGGGCGGCTTCGTCGTCGGCGCTACTTCGCCAGGAGGGAGCGGAGGACGTACTGCATGATGCCCCCGTGGCGGTAGTAGTCGGCCTCGCCGGGGGTGTCGATGCGGACGATCGCCTCGAACTGCTTGTCGCCCGCGCGGACGGTCACGGTCGCCGGGGTGTGGCCCTGGTTGAGTTCCTCGACGCCGGTGATCTCGAAGGTCTCCTCGCCCGTCAGGCCGAGGGACGTGGCGGTCTCACCCTCGGGGAACTGGAGCGGGAGCACGCCCATGCCGATCAGGTTGGAGCGGTGGATGCGCTCGTAGGACTCGGCGATGACGGCGCGCACGCCCAGGAGCGCGGTGCCCTTGGCCGCCCAGTCGCGCGAGGAGCCCGAACCGTATTCCTTGCCCGCCAGGACGACGAGCGGGGTGCCCGCCGCCTGGTAGTTGACCGAGGCGTCGTAGATGAACGACTGCGGGCCGCCCTCCTGGGTGAAGTCGCGGGTGTAGCCGCCCTCGACGCCGTCGAGCAGGAGGTTCTTCAGCCGGATGTTGGCGAAGGTGCCGCGGATCATGACCTCGTGGTTGCCGCGGCGGGAGCCGTAGCTGTTGAAGTCCTTGACCTCGACGCCGTTCTCCTTGAGGTAGTCGGCCGCCGGGGTGCCCGGCTTGATCGAGCCCGCGGGCGAGATGTGGTCGGTGGTGACCGAGTCGCCGAGCACCGCCAGCACGCGGGCGCCGGTGATGTCGGTGACCGGCTCGGGCTTGGCGGGCATGCCCTCGAAGTAGGGGGCCTTGCGCACGTAGGTCGAGGCCGGGTCCCACTCGAAGGTGTCGCCGGTCGGGATCGGCAGCGACTGCCAGTGCTCGTCGCCCTTGAAGACGTCGGCGTAGTCGCGCAGGAACATGTCCTGGCCGATCGAGTCGGCGACGACCCGCGAGACCTCTTCGGGCTCGGGCCAGATGTCCTTCAGGAAGACGGGCTGCCCGTCGGCGCCGGTGCCGAGCGGCTCGTTGTTGAGGTCGAGGTCCATGGTGCCCGCGAGCGCGTAGGCGACCACCAGCGGCGGCGAGGCCAGGTAGTTCATCTTCACGTCGGGGTTGATGCGGCCCTCGAAGTTGCGGTTGCCCGAGAGCACGGCGGTGACGGCGAGGTCGTTGGCCTGGATCGCGGCCGAGATCTCCTCGGGCAGCGGGCCCGAGTTGCCGATGCAGGTGGTGCAGCCGTAGCCGACCAGGTTGAAGCCGATCTTGTCGAGGTAGGGCTGGAGGCCCGACCGCTCAAAGTAGCCGGTGACGACCTGGGAGCCGGGGGCCAGCGAGGTCTTCACCCACGGCTTGCGGGTCAGGCCCTTCTCGACCGCGTTGCGGGCGAGCAGGGCCGCGCCGAGCATCACGTAGGGGTTGGAGGTGTTGGTGCACGAGGTGATCGCGGCGATGGTGACGACGCCGTGGTCGATCTCGAAGCTGGTGCCGTCGGCCAGGGTGACCGGCACCGCCTTGTGAGGGCGGGGCGCGCCGGCGCGGGCGTTGGAGGCGGGCGCGTCGGAGGCGGGGAACGACTCCTCGACGGCCTCGTCGACGCCGTCGCCGTCGAAGTCGGTGACGTAGTTGCGCACGTCGCGGCGCCAGATCTCCTTCGACTCGCTCAGCGAGATGCGGTCCTGCGGGCGCTTGGGCCCGGCGATCGACGGCACCACGGTGGACAGGTCGAGCTCGATGTACTCGGAGAACTCGGGCTCGGCGTTCGGGTCGAGCCAGAGGCCCTGCGCCTTGGCGTAGGCCTCGACGAGGGCGGTCTGCTCCTCGCTGCGGCCGGTCAGGGTCAGGTAGTTGATCGTCTCCTGGTCGATCGGGAAGATCGCGCAGGTGGAGCCGAACTCGGGGCTCATGTTGCCGATCGTGGCCCGGTTGGCCAGCGGCACCGAGGAGACGCCCTCGCCGTAGAACTCGACGAACTTGCCGACGACGCCGTGCTTGCGCAGCATCTCGGTGATGACGAGCACCAGGTCGGTGGCGGTCGCGCCGGCCGGGAGCTTGCCGGTGAGCTTGAAGCCGACCACCCGCGGGATGAGCATGGAGATCGGCTGGCCGAGCATCGCGGCCTCGGCCTCGATGCCGCCGACGCCCCAGCCGAGGACGCCGATGCCGTTCTCCATCGTGGTGTGGGAGTCGGTGCCGACGCAGGTGTCGGGGTAGGCCTTGCCGTCGCGGATCATGACCACGCGGGCGAGGTGCTCGATGTTGACCTGGTGGACGATGCCGGTGCCCGGGGGCACGACCTTGAACTCGTCGAAGGCGGTCTGGCCCCAGCGCAGGAACTGGTAGCGCTCGTGGTTGCGCTCGTACTCCTTCTCGACGTTGCGCTGGAAGGAGTCGGGGCCGCCGAAGAAGTCGACGATGACCGAGTGGTCGATGACCATCTCGGCCGGGGCGAGCGGGTTGATGCGGGCCGGGTCGCCGCCGAGGTCGCGCACGGCCTCGCGCATGGTGGCCAGGTCGACCACGCAGGGGACGCCGGTGAAGTCCTGCATGATCACGCGGGCGGGGGTGAACTGGATCTCCACGCTCGGCGCGGCCGACGGGTCCCACTGGCCGAGGGCGTTGATGTGGGCCTCGGTGATGTTCGCGCCGTCTTCGGTGCGCAGCAGGTTCTCCAGCAGGATCTTCAGGCTGTACGGGAGGCGCGCCGACCCTTCGACCCTGTCCAGCCGGTAGATCTCGTACGACGCGTCACCCACGCGCAGTGTGTCACGGGCGCCGAAGCTGTTCGCGGACACGAAGTCTCGCCTCCCCAAAGGTTCTCTGTTGACAACTCGCCCGGCCATCCTCCCGTACGCACGGGAGGGGTTGATCGGTCAGGCTCGCCTAACCTTGGGCGAATATCTCTTGATGTCAAGATATCGCATTCTCGCGCGGGATCTCACATCGGCATGAGCCGCAGGAACAGCAGCGCGAACACGGCGACCGACAACGTCGGCGCGAGGATCTTGGTCTCGAACTTCCGCCCGGTCTTCAGCCCCCAGTCCCACGGCAGCAGCCACTTGTGCTTGAGCGGCCACAACACCGGACACCCCCGCTCGGTCAGGCAGTCGCCGAGGACGTGGACGAAACAGCCGATGCCGATCGCGAACCCCAGCCAGGCGTAGGTCACCCCCAGCCCCCAGAAGGCCGCGAAGATGCCCCCGGTCAGCACGATGTTGACCACCGCCGAAGCGATCTTGTTCCCCGGCACGCCGATGCCGACCGCGCGTAAGGCCAGCCCGATCGACAACACGACGAGGATGTCCTGCCCCACGGTGAACCGCTCGGCCAGCAGGTGGGCCCCCACCCCCATGAGGATCGCGAACAGCAGCGAGTGGGTCGCCTTGCGATGCCCCCCGCTGATGAAGTTCACACCCTTGCTGAGCAGCCACGTGACCGGGCCGAACGTCTGCGCGATCGTGGCGCTGGGGTGATCGAGGTCGGGCAGCATGGCCGCCCCCGCGCAGATGATCGCCCCGGCGATCAGCTCGGCCGGCGACATCGCGGTGGCGAACGCCAGCGAGGGCTGGAAGTCGAACACCGAGGGGAGCGCGGACAACCCGGGCGCGATGCCCAGCCAGACGATCGCCCCGGTCAGCGCGTGGGAATGGCCCATCATGTCGAGATCACGACACGGCAGCGTACGGCAAAGCACCGACAAATTCAGTGCGGCTCGCAGGACCGCTTTGCCCCGTTCCAGGGGGAACCAGACACCTTTAGCCAGGCAGGCTCGGACTGGGCACAGCCGCCCCCCAAGAGTTCAAGCCAGCGCCGACCCTCAGGGTCTCGCGCGCCCGAGGACCCTCTGGACAGCCATCGGGGCGGACAGACCTCGGGCGCGAGACCCCAAAGGGCAGCAAGTGGCTTGAGTTTTTGCGACAGGTGCGGCCGCCGGAGGGCGGACGGGCCTGTGGCGCGAGACCCCGAGGGCCGATGGCGGCTCGGGCTCTATTGAGACGGGGCCGACGCCCGCAGGCCGGGGGTGGCTCGTGCGGTGAAGGTGAATGTGCCGGTCTACCTCGACAAAACAAGACGGGATCGCTCCGCTCCAAGAGCACCCCCCAGCCCTCTCAGCGCGGAACAATCCCGTCTCTGCCCAATGTAACGGAGCGGTCTCAGCACCTGTTCCCTCAGATCCCATCTTTTTTCGTGACTTGAGTCACTTGCGGCTTTTGCTTGGCACCGACATGTTCTCGATATATCGTTGAGGCATCGCGTAACACTCTGGAGGATGACATGAGCAACGCACACGCCGCGGGTGGCCCCTGGGCCCACCCTCACGAGTTCCACCGGGAGATCCGCAACCTCAAGGCCGCGCTCAAGGAGAACCTGCGCGGCTTCGCCGCCACCTGGGAGACGCCCGGCGGCGGCCCCCACGACCACCGCCATCGAGGCCACCGAGGCCGGGGCGGTCCCTGGGGCGGCGGCCCGGGGTTCGGGCCCGGCGGGCCCTTCGGACCGGGCTTCCCGTTCGGGCCGCGCGGCTTCGGGCGGGGGCGCAAGGCCAAGCGCGGCGACGTGCGCGCCGCCATCCTGGCCCTGCTGTCGGAGGAGCCGCGCAACGGCTACCAGATCATCCAGGAGATCGCCGAGCGGTCGCAGGGCGGCTGGAAGCCCAGCCCCGGCGCGGTCTACCCGGCGCTCCAGCAGCTCACCGACGAGGGGCTGGTGCGCTCGGAGGAGGCCGACGGCCGCAAGACCTTCACGCTCACCGACGCCGGCCGCGCCTACGTCACCGAGCACCAGGACGAGGTCCGCGCCCCGTGGGAGGAGATGACTCCCGACATCGGAGACAACGTCCACGAATTGTTTGATTTGTCACGCCAGGCCGCGTCCGCTTTGTTCCAGATCGCACAGACTGGGAGTGAGAGCCAGGTGCGTCAGGCCAAGAAGATCCTGGCCGAGACCCGGCGCAAGCTCTACCAGGTCCTGGCCGACGGCGACACCGACGAGGAGTAGTGACCCGTCATGACCGCTGACCGTCTCCCGCCCATCGTTCCGGCCGCCGCGATGCGGATCGGCGACAAGGAGCGCGACGAGGTGACCGTCTTCCTGCACGACGCGTTCGCGCAGGGGCGGCTCACCCGCGAGGAGCTCGACGAGCGCCTCGACGTCACGCTCGCCGCCAAGACCGCCGGCGACCTGGGCGCCGTCCTGGCCGACCTGCCCGGCGGGCAGGGCGTCGGCGCGCCCCCGGCGCCCAGGGCGCAGACGCCTCCGGGGATCGACATGGGCAACTGGGGATACCACCTGGCCCGTCCTCCGCACGCCCGGATGCGGCGCGGGCCGGGGATCGGACCGTTCGTGCCCTTGATCGTCGGGGCGCTGATCGCGATGATCCTTGTGGGTGGCGTGTTCACGGTGTTCAAGGTCCTGTTCTTCCTGTGGATCGTCTCGCTGGTCGTGGGGGCGGCCACACGGCGTCATCACGGGCGCCGGGCACCCACGCGGTTCAGATAAGGCGTCGCACGGGGGAGATCGAGATTGCGGTTCCCGCGGGTCAAAGCGGAGCACCGCCCGTTCCGCACCGCCGGGGGGACCGTCCGGATCGGCGGCGAGATCTACGGCCTCGCCGCCGAGATCGACGACCCCGGGGGCTGGGTCTGGGCGGCGCTGTCGCTGCTCGACGGGCGGCGCGGGCCCGAGGCGGTGGCCGCCCGGCTGATCGTGATGTTCCCCGAGCTCAGTCCCGACGAGGCGCGCGGCGTGGTCGACGACCTGGTCGGCTCCGGCTATCTGGAGGAGGCCACCGCTCCCCCGCCGCGCGGGCTCACCCCGCGTGAGGTCGACCGCTACAGCCGCAACCAGGCCTTCTTCCGGGGCGTCGACCTGGTGCCCGGCCACAGCGCGTGGGAGACCCAGCTCGCCCTGAAGCGGGCGCGGGTGGTCGTGGTGGGGCTCGGCGGCACCGGCAGTCACGCCGCCTGGGCGCTGGCCGCGATCGGCGTCGGACGGCTCCACTGCGTCGACCCTGACCTGGTCGAGTTGTCCAATTTGAACCGGCAGCTGCTCTACACCGAGGCCGACGTCGGGCTGCCGAAGGCCGACCTGGCCCGCGACCGGCTGGGCGAGGCCAACAGCGACATCGTGGTCACCTCGGCCCGTCACCGCGTCACCGGCGAGGCCGACCTGCGATCACTGGTCGACGGCTACGACGCCCTCGCCCTCTGCGCCGACGAGCCCAGGGGCGAGGGCATCCGCGTCTGGGCCAGCCGGGCGTGCGCGGCGGCCCGGGTGCCGTGGGCTGGCGGCGGCTACAACGGGCCGCTCGTCACCGTCGGCGTCTTCGACCCGCCCAAGGGCGCCTGCTACGAGTGCGTCGCCGCGGCCGAGCAGGCCCACCGGCCCGAGGGCGGCATCCCCGATCTGGGCGGCCCCGGCGTGACCGGCACGTCGGCCGGCATCTCCGGCCATCTCGTCGCGCAGGCGATCATCTCCCTGGTCACGGGCGTGCCCGAGGTGGCGCCGGGCTACGTCCACGGGATCAATCTGCTCTCGCCCGACCACCACGTCTACGCCCGCCACCCCGCCCGCGCGGGATGCCCGACGTGCTTTGGGCCTTGACGGCTGCGACGGCCGCTTTACGATCACCTCGTGTCGGGGAACCGGGACGGAAGGTAACGGGATGAAACAGTCGCAAAACGACGCCACGCCCAGTACGCCCGTCAGACGGCAGATCACCATTCGCCGCCTGGAGCGTAACGAAACAGCCATCTGCAGCAACTCGTACGGGAACTGACCACCACTTCGGGCCGGCGAGCGGCGCGGGTCGCCGGACCGTCAGGAGGATGTGTGCGGGAGATCGTGCAAGGCGCACCCGGGGTCACACTCGACCGGACGGCGTACACGACCGAGTTCTACGGCCTCTACCGCGAGATGGAGGGGGTGCTCTGGAAGCTGGAGCGGGCCCAGCACTTCCACGAGCCCTACAGCCCGAGCTGGGTGGCCTGGTCCGAGGGCGACTGGGACCGGGCGATGGAGCTGATCGAGGAGTCGGCCGGGGAGTTCGCCGCCGACGTGCCCGATTCGGTGGAGCTGCGGCGGTTGCGGATCGCCGAACGGCCGCTGACGGCGTACCTGCGATGGGAGCTGCAGGTGCTGAAGGCCCGGGCCAGGGCGGGTGAACGCACCCGCGTGCTCGACGCCGGAGCGGTGCGGCACCTGGAGCGGGCGGGGCCGCTCCCGGAGATCCTGATCCTGTCCCGCGACCTCATGTACGAGGTCCGCTACGACGACATCGGGGCCCATGTCGGCGGGCGGCGGATCGTCGAGCGCGACGTGATCGCGGCCTGCCTGGCGGAGCTGGAGACCCTCTACGGGCAGGCGGGCGACCTCGACCCCTGGCTGGCGGACGCTACCCCATCTCCTCCAGTTTTCGACCCTTCGTCTCCTTCACGATGAAGACGACGAACAGGTAGGACAACGCGGCGAACACGGCGTAGAAGAGGTAGGTCAGCGCCAGGTTCCAGTTCGCCAGCGGCGGGAACGTCACGGTGATCACCCAGTTGGCCAGCCACTGGGCCGCCGCCGCGACCGACAGCGCCGCCGCCCTGATCCGGCCGGGGAACATCTCGCCCAGCAGCACCCACACGATGACCCCCCACGACAACGCGAAGAACAACACGAACGCGTTGGCCGCGATCAGGGCGGCGGCGCCCTGCGCGGCGGGGAGCTGCACGACCCCGTCGACGCTGAAGCTGTAGCTGAACGACCACGACGCCACGGCCAGCGCGATCGCCATGCCGGCCGACCCGACCAGCAGCAGCGGGCGGCGGCCGACCTGGTCGACCAGGGCCATGGCGATGAACGTGCCGACGATGTTGATGATCGAGCTGGAGAAGCTGATCAGCAGCGAGTCCGACTGGGTGATGCCGACCGACTGCCAGAGCACCGACGAGTAGTAGAAGATCACGTTGATGCCGACGAACTGCTGGAAGACCGACAGGACGATGCCGGTCCAGACGATGGGCAGCAGCCCGAAACGGGGTCCGCGCAGGTCGCCGAGCCGGGGGCGCCGCCGGGTGCGCAGCACGCTCCTGATCTCGGTCACCCGTTCGTCGAGGTCGACGTGGTCGCCCTCGATGTCGCGCAGCACCTCGCGGGCCTGCCCTTCGCGCCCGGCCGCGACCAGGTAGCGGGGCGATTCGGGGATGACGCTGGCGAAGACGAGGAAGACCAGTGCGGGCACCAGGCAGGCGCCGAGCATCCACTGCCACGCCTGCAGGGGGCCCAGGGCGTTGTTGACCTCTCCCCCGGCCCACAGGTTGACGGCGAAGTTCACCAGCTGCGAGACGGCGATGCCGAGCACGATCGCGAGCTGCTGGAACGACCCGAGCCGCCCCCGGTAGGCGGGCGGGGCGACCTCGGCGATGTAGGCGGGCCCGAGGACCGAGGCCATGCCGATCGCGGCGCCGGCCAGCACCCGCCAGAAGGCCAGATCCCAGATCGCGAAGGGCAGCGCCTGCCCGACGGAGCTGACGGCGAAGAGGATCGCGGCCAGCCGCATGGTCTTGGTGCGTCCCCACCGGTCGGCGAGGCTCCCGGCGAACCAGGCCCCGACGGCCGAGCCGAGCAGGGCGATGGCCACCACCACGCCGATGGTGACCGGGCCGACGTTGAAATAACGCTGGATGCCCACGACGGCGCCGTTGATCACCGCGCTGTCGTAGCCGAACAGGAATCCGCCGATGGCACCGGCCGCCGCGATGAACGTGACGTAGCCGAGACGCTCCTGCCCTCGCGCGGCTACCGGTGGACCCCCCATGCAGCCTACTTGCCCCACAATTACGGCAAGTAGCGCAATGGCTACACTAAGGGGCCATTACCGGATTCGTACTCTGCTTTTCAGGCACACAGTGCAGTGCTGCACCACGACATTGCCGATGCGCTCGGTGTCCTGCCAGTCATGACGCAGGTGGAACCATGGCCGTCTCGCTTGACGTTCATTCATGAGTGATCGCAAGTTCACGCTCTGTCGTCTGCCCCGATCGTAGGGCCTCCTAGAGGACCCTGGGGGTGACGAACGTGTCGCTCCCGTGAAGCCCCGATCACAACCGGGGATCGACGGGCTCACACTCCAGGGCGAGCACGGAGAAGACCGCCTCGTGAACGCGGTGAAGCGGCTCACCGGCCGCCAGTCGCGACAGTGCCTCAATGCCCAGGCTATGTTCCCGCAGCGCCAGCGACCGCTTCCGGCCGAGGAAGCGCCTGCGCAGCTCGTCGAGCGACTCCAGGTAGTCGGGGCCGTAGATGATGCGCAGGTACTCGGGCCCGCGCACCTTGATCCCCGGCTGCACCCGCCCGCCGGGGTGGGCGACCGGCTTGACCACCATGCCCTCTCCGCCGTCGCCGGTGAGCGCCGTCCACCACTCGACCGCCGCCTCGCGCTGGTCTTCCTTCTCCAGGTCCACGTACGTGTGCCGCGTCGCGGTCACCAGCGGATGGGAGACGGCGGCGAGCCGGTCGAGGTGCCAGTCGTGCGGCCGGGTCACGGCGGTGGCGCCCTCGGCGCAGGCGAGGATCTGGAAGGGCGCGAACCGCAGGCCCGAAACCCCCGAGACGGGCTCGCAGTAACGGGCATAGGCCTCGCGGAACCGGGCAGCGTTGATCTCGCGGCGCCGGGTGCGGTCCAGTATCGATCCCACATCCAGGCCACGCCCGGCCGCCGCCTCCAGCGCCGCCACCGCGACCGGCAGCGCGGCCCCGGCGGCGGCGCCGACCGAGGCGTACTGGCTGCGGATCAGCTCGCCGGCCTTGGCCGACCAGGGCAGCAGCTCGCCGTCGAGCACCAGCCACGGGGAGTCCTCCAGCAGGGGCGTGAAGGCCTCGCGCAGCCCGGCCACGAACTCCTCCTGGAGGTCGCCGAAGAAGGGGCGGCCGGTCCTGGTGAAGATCGTGCCGGCGCCCTCGACGCCGAACTTCGCCTGGGCGTCCTGCGGCGTGCGGGCCAGCACGACGATGGCCCGGGAGCCCATGTGCTTCTCCTCGCACACCACCCGGGTCACCCCGGCGGCGGCGAACTCCGCGAAGGCCTCGTCGGGGTGTTCGAGGTAGCCGTCCTTCTTCGAGGTCTCCGGCGGGGCCATCGTCGGCGGCAGGTAGACCAGCCAGCGGGGGTCGACCGCGAACCGGCTCATGATCTCCAGGGCGGCGGTGGCGTTCTCCTCCCTGATCTTGATCGTGCCGGTCGAGGTCTCGACGTAGCGGTCGCCGGTGACGTCGCCGATGTCGAGCACGTCGGGCTCGCGGCCCCGCGAGGTGAGCGGGCGGGCCGGTTCGTACCAAACCCGCTCGGCCGGGACGGAGACGAGTTCCTTCTCCGGATAGCGCAGGGCGGTGAGCCGTCCGCCGAAGACGGCGCCGGTGTCGAGGCAGATGGTGTTGTTGACCCACTCGGCGTGCGTGGTCGGGGTGTGGCCGTAGACGACCATGGCCCGGCCCCGGTACTGCTCGGCCCACGGGTAGCGGACCGCCAGGCCGTACTCGTCGGTCTCGCCGGTGGTGTCGCCGTAGAGGGCGAACGAGCGCACCCGGCCCGAGGCGCGGCCGTGGTAGGCCTCCTTGAGCCCGGCGTGCGCGACCACGAGCCGTCCGCCGTCGAGGACGTAGTGGCTGATCAGGCCCTCCATGAAGGCCTTGGCCCGGCTGGTGAAGGCGTCGTCTTCGCGGGCGAACTGCTCCAGCGACGTCTCCAGGCCGTGGGCGACCCGGACCTTGCGGCCGTTGAGGGCGCGTACCAGCTTCTGCTCGTGGTTGCCCGAGACGCAGAGCGCGGCGCCGCGCTCGACCATGCCCATGACCCGGCGCAGCACCCCCGGGCTGTCGGGCCCCCGGTCGACGAGGTCGCCGACGAACACGGCCGTCCGGCCGCCGGGGTGGACGCCGTCCTCGTAGCCGAGGGTGGCGAGCAGGGTCTCCAGCTCCGAGGCGCACCCGTGCACGTCGCCGATGATGTCGAACGGCCCGGTCAGTTCGGTCTTGTCGGTCCACGCCTTCTCGTAGGCGATCACCGCGTCGTCGATCTCGTCGCCGCGCAGCACGTGGACGCGGCGGAACCCGTCGCGCGAGATCTTCGACAGCGACTTGCGCAGGTCGTTGCGCTGCCTGCGGATGACGTGGGCGCCGAAGTCGCGGTCGGGCCGGACGGCGTTGCGGGCCACCGCGACCTCCTCGGGCACGTCGAGCACGATCGCGTCGCAGAGCACGTCGTGGCTCTTGGCCAGCGCGACCAGCGCCTGCCGTGCCTTCCACTGGACGTTGGTCGCGTCGACCACGGTCAGCAGCCCGCGCCGCAGCCGCACGCCGACGATGTGGTGCAGCAGGTCGAACGCCTCGGGCGTGGCGGCCTGGTCGTTCTCGTCGTCGGCGACCAGCCCCCGGCAGAAGTCGGAGGAGATGACCTGGGTGGGTGTGAAGTGCCGGCGCGCGAAGGTGGACTTGCCGCTCCCGGACACCCCGACCAGCACGACCAGCGACATCGCCGGGACACGGATCTCGGTCATGCCTGGGCCTCCTTCGTGAACACGGCCATCTGGGTGGGCGAGCCGACCTCGGGGTCGTCGTCGCCGACGGGGCGGTGTTCGACCTGGTAGCCGTACCGTCCGGCGACGCCGCCCGCCCAGTCGCGGAACTCGGCGCGGGTCCACTCGAAGCGGTGGTCGGGGTGGCGCAGGCCGGTCAGGTTCTCATAACGCGGGTTGTATTCGGCGTTGGGCGTGGTGACCAGCACGTACGTGGGCTTGGCCGTGCCGAACACCACCCGCTCCATGGCCGGCAGCCGGGGCGGGTCGAGGTGCTCGACGACCTCCATCAGGACGGCGGCGTCATATCCGGCGAACCGGGCGTCGGTGTAGGTGACCGACCCCTGGAACAGGTCCACCCGCTCGCGGGTCCGGCTCCCCATTCGGTCGAGCCTGAGCCTGCGCGCGGCGATCATGAGCGTGTGGGCGGAGACGTCCACCCCGGTGATCTTCGGTACGCCCTGGTCGAGCAGGGCCGAGATGAGCTGCCCCGACCCGCAGCCGAGGTCGATGACGCTCCGCGCCTGGAGCTCGGCGAGCGTGGACACCACGGCGTCGCGGCGGAGGGTGTTGAGCGGGATGCGCACCTCCTCCTCGGCCGGCGGCTCCAGCGTCTCCTCCTCGTCGTCGCCCACCTCGGCCAGCCGCGCGAAGGCGGCCCTGGTCAGCGCGGTCCGGCGGTTGAGGAACCGCCGGGTGATGAGGGTGAGGTCGGGATGGGCCGCCAGCCAGCCCTCGCCCGCGCGGATCAGCTTGTCGACCTCGTCCTCGGCGATCCAGTAGTGCTTGGCGTCGTCGAGGACCGGCAGCAGGACGTAGAGGTGGTTGAGCGCGTCCGCGAGCCGGAGCTCGCCCTTCAGCGTGAGGGTGACGTAGCGGGAGTCGCCCCATTCGGGGAAGGCCGGGTCGAGCGGGATGGGATCGGCGGTGACGTCCCAGCCCATGGGCTCGAACAACCGCCGCGCCAGCGTGGGGCCGCCCCGGCACGGCAGCGCCGGCAGGACGATCTCCAGCGGGATGGCGGCCTGGGCCAGCTCCGGCCGGGCGTCGCACCGCCCCGCCCTGGCGGTCCGGAACACCTCGGCCATGGCGGTCGACAGCAGGGAGGAGGCGGCGTAGGGACGGTCGTTGACGTACTGGCCGAGACTGAAGTCGGGGGTGCTCTTGCCGCGGGTGCGCGCGAGCCGCACCGGATCGACGTCGAGCAGCAGCGCGGCGGTGCAACGCTGGTCGGTGGCCTCGGGATAGAAGACGTGCGCGACCCCGAACGCCCGTGGGAACCGCTGGACTCGATCTGGATGCTTGTGCAGGAGGTAGCCGAGATCGGTCGCCGGTTCACGGGTGGTGGAGATGGTCAGCAGCACAGGGAGAAGTGTGCCTTGCCGAAATACGCGGGAGCGACCGGGTTTCCCCTGACCGCTCCCGCTTTGCCGGTAGGAGTCGAGCCTCGGATGCCGAGCCGGACGGGGACCTGGTCTCCGACCATCCGGACAGGCAGAGGTCACGACTCGCGGATCCCACGTGCGCCAAGTGCAGGGTCGGGCGGCTTACGCCGCCCGAAATTTCGGTATATGCAGCTCCACGCGGCTGGACGGTCAGACGTGGGGCATGACCTCGCGGGCGATCAGGTCGAGGTGGTCGAGGTCGGACAGGTCCATGACCTGCAGGTAGACGCGCTCGGCGCCCAGTTCGCCGAATCGGCCGATCTTGTCGACCACCTCCTCCGGCGTGCCCGCGAGCCCGCCCGACCGCAGTTGCTCCGGGCTCTCCCCGATCGCGGCGGCGCGGCGGGCCACCTCGGCCTCGTCGGCGCCGACGCAGACGGTCTGGGCGACGGAGTAGATCAGCGAGCGGCCGGTCTCCGCGCTGGCCGCCCGCACCCGGGCGAAGCCCTCGGCGACGTCGTCGAGGGAGCGGAACGGAATGTTGTACTCGGCCGCGTAGGTGGCCGCCAGCCTGGGGGTCCGGGTGGCGCCGAAGCCGCCGATGATGATCGGCAGGGGGTTCTGCACCGGCTTCGGCAGGGCCGGGGAGTCGGTGAGCCGGTAGTGCGTTCCGGCGTACGAGAACGGCTTCTCGGCCGCCCACAGGCCGGTGATGATCGCGAGCTGTTCCTCCAGGCGGTCGAAGCGCTCCTTCACCGGCGGGAAGGGGATGCCGTAGGAGTGGTGCTCGGCGTCGTACCAGCCGGTGCCCAGACCGAGCTCGATGCGGCCGCCGCTCATCTGGTCGGCCTGGGCGACGCTGATCGCCAGCGGGCCGGGGAGGCGGAAGGTCGCGGGCGTGACGAGGGTGCCGAGCCGGATCGTCGCGGTCTCGCGGGCCAGCCCGGCGAGGGTCAGCCAGGCGTCGGTGGATCCCGGCCCGGGGTCTCCGGAGCCGATGGCCTGATAGTGGTCGGATCGGAAGAACGCGTCGAACCCCAGCCGCTCGGTCGCCTGCGCGACCGCGAGCAGATCGTCGTAGGTCGCGCCCTCCTGGGGCTCGGTGAAGATCCTCAACTTCATTCGGCCATTATCGCCGTCCGGCCCTTGCTAGGGTCCCTTGCGGATAGTAGTCGTCGCGCGACGCTCGGTGGTGAATCAGGTGGACTCCGCTCCTCGGCCCCGCCCCGTGGGCACGCCTCCGCGCGCCCTCGTCCTGGCCGCGGCGACCGCGCTCGTCGGGGCCACGGCCGCCGCCCTGGTGCTGCTCCCCGCCGAGCCGCTGCCCGAATGGGCCGCGCCGGTCACCCCGCCCGTGGCCGCCGCCCCAGCCGTCGCGGTGGCCCCCAAACCCGAACGGACCGTCCCCTATGTGACGTTCGTCGACGCCATCCGCGCCGAGGGCGGGATCTCCCGGGCGCCGTCCTACCTGGTCGGCCACGTCAACGCCACCGGCTGCCTCCCCACGTGGAGCGGCCTGCCCGCCTCGGCGAAGAAACCCCTGGTCTCGACCCTGCACAAGACCGGCCGTCCCGTGGGCCTGTCGTTCGGCGGCCCCCGGGGCGCCGAACTGGCCGCGACCTGCGCGGGCCCGGCCCGGCTGCTGCGCGCCTACCGGTCGGTCCTGAAGGCCTACCGCCCCGAGCTGATCGACTTCGAGGTCACCGACTCGGCCGACCTCGCCACGACGGGCCGCCGCGCCGCCGCGATCCAGCGCCTCCAGGAGGAGGCCCGCCGCGTCGGCTCCGAGCTGATGGTGACGATGACCCTCCCCGCGACCAGGTCGGGCCTGTCGATCGCCGACCGGGCGATGCTCAGGGCCACCCGCGCGGCGGGCGCCGAGATCGGCAGGGTGAACGTGCTGGTGCCGTTCAGCCCCGGCGCCCGCGACAACCTCCGCGCCCTGGCCGACGCCGCCCACGCGACCAACCGCCAGCTCACCCGCCTGCTGAACCGTCCGGCCTGGCCCCACCTGGGCCTGACCCCGGTCCTGGCCAGCGCCGACGACCTGACGGTCGCCGACGCGAAGACCCTGGTCGCCTTCCAGACCAAGAACAGCCTGGGCGAACTGTCGGTCAGGGGCGCGACCCCGGCCGAAGCGGTCGCCCAGATCCTGACCGCCCCGCGTCAGTAGCGGAAGGGCACCTCGATCGGGGTGCCCGCCCTCCGGCACGCCCCCTCGACCGCCACCAGCGCCGCCGCCAGTGCGGTGGTGTCGCCCGCTTCGGCGGCCAGCACGGCGTCGTCCATCACGGGGGCCACGTCGCCGTTGGCGGCCTGGACGGCGCGGTCCATGTGGCGCAGGGCCGGGGTGAGCGCGGCGCGGAGTTCGCCGCTCGTGACCCGGGCGGCCGCGCGGAGGTCGTCGGCGGCCAGGGCGAACTCCAGGCAGGCGGCCGCGTTGACCTGATCATGCGGCCGGCCGCCGGGGGCCTCACCGGTGGCGGTGCCACATGCGGTCAGGGCCAGGACGAGGCCCAGTAAGGCGGTGCTCCTCATGAGGCTCAGGGTTGTCCCACGCGGGGAGCCGACCGCCGTTACTGACCGGATTGGTTGGCGCACCAGGCGCACAGGCATCCGGAGGGCTTGACTGTTATCCGAATCCACGTCCCGGACATAGGTGGGTGTCAGGCCGAGAGGGAGGCGGGATGCCGGAGCACGTGGCGAGGTTCACCCGGCTTTTCGACGCCTGCTACGAGCCTGTGCTGCGGTACGCGGCGCGCCGCGTCGGCGGCGACTCCGCGGGCGACGTCGCGGCGGAGACGTTCGTGGTGGCCTGGCGCAAGATCGCAGATCTCCCCGTCCGCGACGACGAGGCGTTGCCGTGGCTCTACGGCATCGCCCGCAACCTCGTGGCCAACGAGCAGCGCCGGGAGCGGCGCAGCCGAAGGCTGGTGGCACGCCTGATGAGCGTTTCGTGGGCGGGGAGGGACACGGCCGGGGATCACGCCGACGACGCCGTCGCCGCGTCGGGCCTGGAGCAGGCCTTACGACGGCTGTCGCCGCAAGATCAGGAAGTCCTGCGGCTCATCGGCTGGGAGGATCTGTCGATCTCCCACGCCGCTCTGGTCCTGGGCTGCACACCCGCGACCATGGCGGTCCGCGCGCAGCGAGCGCGACGACGGTTCCTGGCCGCCCTCGACGATCTCCAGGTGCGGCCGGAGGCCGCCGCGAAGGAGAGAAGGACATGACGACGGAGTTCGACGACGTGAAACGCCTCATGGCACAGCTGGATCCGGTGCCGGCCACGATGTTCGACGGCGTCGCGCGGCACCCTCGGTCGCGCGCGCTCCTGGCCCGGATCCTCGCTCCCGCATCCGAACCGGCGGCGGCCTCCCTGCCCACCCGACGCCGGGCACTCGGCCTGGCGGGAGCCGCGGCGCTGGCGTCGGTCGCGGGCCTCGTCACGTTCAGGTCCCTCGACGGGGTGGACGTCTCCCGGCCGCCCACCGTGGCGATGTTGCACTACGACCTGGTGAACGGGAGGGCTGAGTTGAACGGCACACCGCCCGCCGCTGACGCGGTTCTGCTGAAGCTGGCCGATACGGCCGACCGCCAGCCTGTCACGTCCGTGCCGGCCCACGCCGCGTTCGCATACGTGCAGTTCAACGCGTGGTACCTCAACGTGGCGGTGGCTCAGGGGCAGGCCGGCACCGCGGTGGTTCCCACCGTCGTGGAGCAGTGGACGCCGCTCTCGCGCTCCGGCACGGCACGACGCCGCGAACACCGAGCCGAGCCGGTCGTCATCGGATACGGAAACCCCGAGACGGCGGCCGCGGTGACCGGCGGCTCCCCCGTGTCCGACGAGGTCTTCCCCGCCGGCTCCCTGGCCGGGCCGGCCGCGGAGAGCCTGCCCCTGGAGGCCGGGCACCTCCGCCGGGCCCTGCTCGGAACGGGACCGGTTCCCGCGGACGTCCCCGACGGGTACCGGCTTGTCCGAGCCGTCATCGACCTGCACAGCGAGCAGATCGTCTCGCCGCGGCTGTCGGCCGCGCTGTGGCGGATGCTGGCCGGCCAGCCCTTGGCCTACCTGGGGACGACCGTCGACCGGGCGGGGCGCGCCGGTGAGGCGATCGCCTTCGAGGCCACGGTCGGGCTCCCCAGGAGATGGGTGCTCATCATCGATCCGACGTCAGGGCGCCTCAACTCCTGCGAGGAGATCCTGACGACGGATCCGGGGAAGCTCAACGTGACGGTCCCCGCGGTGATCGGCTACACGCTGTTCCTGCGCCAGGGCTGGGTGCCGGACGACCGGACGGCGGCGCGGCCTTAGGACACTAGGCCCTGACCAGCAGCGCGACACACTCCACGTGGTGCGTCATCGGATATTGGTCAAAAGCGCGGATGTCCGCCAGTTCGTACCCGAGCTCCCCGAACCACTTGATGTCCCGCGCCAGCGTCGCCGGGTCGCACGACACGTACACGACCCGCGAGGCCCGCAGCCCCGCCACCCGGTCCACGACCTCGCGTCCCAGCCCCGCCCGAGGCGGGTCGGTCACCACCAGGTCGGCGCGTTCGATCTCCAGCCGGTCGAGGGCCTCCTCCACGCGGCCGCGCTCGAAGGAGACCTGGGCGACGCCGCGCAGGTTCCAGCGGGCGTCCTGCACCGCCTGGGCCTCACTCTCGATGCCCAGGACGGCTCCCGACGGGCCGACCGCCTCGGCCAGGCCGGCGGCGAACAGGCCGGCGCCGCAGTAGAGGTCGAGGGCCCACTCGCCGGGCTTGGGCCGGGCGAAGTCGAGGACGGCGTCGAGCAGGGCCGCCGCCGCGCCCGGGTGGACCTGCCAGAAGCCGCTGGCCGAGACGCGGAAGTCGCGCTCGCCCACCCGTTCGGTGAGGGTGCCGTGGCCCTGGAGGACGCGGGTGCCGCGCCGGCCCTCGTCGAGCATGACGCTGGCGTCGATGTCGGGGATCCGCACGTCGCGGTGGGGTTTGGGGGTGACCACGACCGCGCGGTCGCCGCCGGTCGAGGCGATGAACTCCACCGAGGAGGCGCCGCGCCAGCCCTCGGTGGCGACGCGCAGTTCCTCGATCGTGGGGTCGGCGATCAGGCAGTCGGTCACCGGCTCGACGTCGTGGGACCGGTGGCGGCGCAGGCCCAGGAGGCCGTCGCGGCCGGTGGCGTACTGGACGCGGGTGCGCCAGCCGAGGCCGTCGGGCGCGCCGGGCACCTCCTCGACCGTGATCTTCCGGTCGATGCCCGCGAGGCGGGACAACTGTTCGGCCACCACGTCGGCCTTCAGGCGCCGCTGCGCCTCCAGGGAGGCGTGCTGCCAGTCGCAGCCGCCGCACCGGCCCGGCCCGCTGAAGGGGCAGGGCGGGGTCACCCGGTCGGGCGAGGGTTCCAGGATCTCCACCGCGTCGGCGCGGAGGAAGCGGGCCGTCTCCTCGGTGACGCGGGCCCGCACCCGCTCTCCGGGAAGCGCGTGCCGGACGAACACCACCCGCCCGTCGTGCCGGGCGACGCACCATCCGCCATTGGCCACCTGGCCCACCGTCAGTTCAAGCATCCCTCCATCATGCCTTGGACTGGCCGTCGGACCGACCGGACGAAGATCCATAGGGCCGTCGCACGGATCCCGGGGCGGCCGGTTCGATCCGGCCGATGACCCGGTCGGCCGACTGGAGCTGCCACGGCACGCTGGTGACCATGACCCCGGGCTTGAACAACAGTTTGGCCTTCAGCCGCAGCGCGCTCTGGTTGTGCAGCAGGTGCTCCCACCAGCGGCCGACGACGTACTCGGGGATGTAGACGGTCACCACGTCGCGCGGGGAGCGGCGGCGCAGCGACTTGACGTACTCGAGGATGGGCCGGGTGATCTCGCGGTAGGGCGAGTCGAGGATCTTCAGCGTCACGGGGATGCCGCGCCGGTCCCACTCCTCCTGGAGGCGCTGCGACTCGGCCGGGTCGACGCCCACCGAGACGGCCTCCAGGGTGGAGGGGCGGGTGGCGCGGGCGTAGGCCAGCGCCCGCAGCGTGGGCTTGTGGATCTTGGAGACCAGCACGATCGCGTGGTTGCGGGCCGGGAGCATCGAGGCGTCGATGTCGTCCTCGGGCGCGGACAACTCGGTCGCGACCGCGTCGTAGTGGTGCCGGATGCCCTTCATCATCAGGAACAGCACCGGCATGGCGATGCAGACGATGTAGGCGCCGTGGGTGAACTTCGTGATCAGCACGACCACGAGCACGATCCCGGTCATCACGCCGCCGAACCCGTTGATCACCCGGGCGCGCATCATCTGGAACCGGACCTTGGCGTCGGTCTCGGTGCGCAACATCCGGGTCCAGTGGCGGACCATGCCCGTCTGGCTGAGCGTGAACGACACGAACACGCCCACGATGTAGAGGTTCAGCAGCTTGCTGACGTCGGCGTCGAACGCCCAGATCAGCAGGCCCGCCCCGGCGGCCAGGATGATGATGCCGTTGCTGAAGGCCAGCCGGTCGCCCCGGGTGTGGAGCTGGCGGGGCAGGTAGCGGTCCTGCGCCAGGATCGAGCCGAGCACCGGGAAGCCGTTGAACGCCGTGTTGGCCGCCAGGAACAGGATCAGCGCCGTCACCGCCGAGACCAGGATGAACAGGAGCGTTCCCGGCCCGAAGACGGCCGAGGCGACCTGCGAGATGATCGGCTCCTGGTAGTAGTTCGGGCCGACCGCCGTGCCGTCGGGCCGCAGCAGGCCGCCCGCGACGTGGGCCGGCTCGGCGACCGTCACGCCCGCCTTCAGGCCCAGGAAGATGATGCCGCCGAACATGCTGACGGCGACCGTGCCCATCAGCAGCAGCGTGGTGGCGGCGTTACGGCTCTTGGGCTTGCGGAAGGCCGGCACGCCGTTGCTGATCGCCTCGACCCCGGTCAGGGCGGCGCAGCCCGACGCGAAGGCCCGCAGCACCAGGAAGGCCAGGGCGAACCCGGCCAGGTCCACCTCCTCGGGCACCACGTCGAACCCGGCCGTCGGGGCGCGCAGCTGGTCGCCCAGGACGATCAGCCGGAACAGTCCCCACAGGATCATCCCGATGACCGACGCCATGAAGAGATAGGTGGGGACCGCGAACGCGATGCCCGACTCGCGGATGCCCCGCAGGTTCATCAGCGTCAGGACCACCACGATGAGGATCGCCACGAGCGGCTTGTGGGTGGCCACGAACGGGATCGTGGCGCCGACGTAGTCGACGCCGTTGGCGACCGACACGGCCACCGTGAGCACGTAGTCGACCAGCAGCGCGCTGGCCACCGTGAGCCCGGCGTTGGGCCCGAGGTTGACCGTGGCGACCTCGTAGTCGCCGCCCCCGGAGGGGTAGGCGTGCACGTTCTGCCGGTACGACGCCACCACCGTCAGCATGATCACGACGACGCCCACGGCGACCCACGGGCTGAAGTTGTAGGCGGCGACACCGGCGATCGAGAGGATGACGAGGATCTCCTGCGGCGCGTAGGCCACAGAGGAGAGCGCGTCGCTGGCGAAGACCGGCAGGGCGACGCGCTTGGGCAGAAGCTGCCCGTGCAGTTCGGTGCTGCGCAAGGCGCGCCCGACCACAAGGCGCTTGACGAGATCCGTCACCTTTGGCACGACTGAGAAGCCTAGCCGCCCTGACCAGGGACACGGCACGCGGCGGTGCCCGTAGACGGGATACTGTCCCCATCGACGTCTCGACACCGGCGGGGAGCATGCACATCGTGATCATGGGGTGCGGGCGCGTGGGATCCACGCTCGCCCACATCCTGGAGGACAACGGCCATTCGGTCGCGATCATCGATCGTGATCCCCAGGCGTTCCGGCGCCTGCGCGCGGGGTTCCGGGGGCGCCGGGTCACCGGGATCGGCTTCGACCGAGACGTCCTGGAAGAGGCGGGCATCGAGTCGGCCCAGGCCTACGTCGCCGTGTCGAGCGGCGACAACTCCAACATCATCAGCGCCCGCGTGGCGCGCGAGACCTTCGGCGTCGACAACGTCGTGGCCCGCATCTACGACCCCCGCCGTGCCGAGGTCTACCAGCGGCTGGGCATCCCGACCGTGGCCACCGTGCGGTGGACGGCCGACCAGATCCTGCGCCGCGTGCTGCCCGAGGGCGCCGAGCCGCTGTGGCGCGACCCGACGGGCACCGTCGTGCTGGCCGAGGTCACCTACAACCCGGCCTGGATCGGCACCCGCGCCGTCGACCTGGAGACCGCCGTCGGCGGCCGGGTCGCGTTCTTCAACCGGATGGGCGAGGCGGTCGTACCGGCCCAGGACACCGTGCTCCAGGAGGGCGACGTGCTCCACGTCGTCGCCGCGGGCACCCACATGGACCACATCAACAAGGTGCTGTCCGGCACTCCGGCCGAGACCGAGGAGAACTGATGCGCGTCACGATCGCCGGGGCGGGCGCCGTCGGCCGCTCGATCGCGGCCGAGCTCCTCGAGAACGGCCACGAGGTGCTGCTGATCGACATCGACCCCAAGGCCATCAAGATCGACAGTGTGCCGAGGGCCGAATGGCTGCTCGCCGACGCGTGTGAGATCTCCGCGCTCGACGAGGCCGGGCTGAACGCCTGCCACGTCGTGATCGCCGCCTCCGGCGACGACAAGGTCAATTTGGTGGTCTCGCTGCTGGCCAAGACCGAATACGGCGTGCCGCGTGTGGTCGCCCGCATCAACCACCCGAAGAACGAGTGGTTGTTCAACGAGTCGTGGGGCGTCGACGTCGCGGTCTCCACGCCGCGCCTGATCAGCGCGCTCGTCGAAGAGGCGGTCAGCGTCGGCGACCTGGTGCGGCTGATGACGTTCCGCCAGGGTCAGGCCAACCTGGTCGAGCTGACCCTGCCGGAAGACGCGCCCGTGGTGGGCCAGCGGGCCGGTTCGGTGCCGTGGCCGACCGATTCGGCGCTGGTGGCGATCCTGCGCGAGGGCCGGGTGCTGGTGCCCTCGGCCGACGACCCGCTCGAGGCCGGCGACGAACTGCTGTTCGTGGCCAGCCAGGAGGTCGAGGAGGAGCTGAGCCAGCTCCTCGCTCCCCACTGACGGGTCAGGTGGTGGGCTGGGTGGTCCGGCCGCGGGCCAGCATCCAGCCCACCGTGGCCAGCGCGGCCAGGTAGACCGGCCAGCCGAGGGCGACCTTGGCGATGCCGAGCCAGAAGACGTTGCCCGCCAGGTAGAGCGGGATCTGCACGCCCAGCTTGATCAGGCCCGGCAGGGCCATGATCCACGACAGCTTCACGCACAGGTCGACGATGCCCTTGTCGCGGTGCCAGGCGATCGGATCGTCGGGGTTGGTGGCCCCCAGCAGGAAGCCCAGGAACGGCCAGCGCACCAGGATCGACAGGATCATCAGCGCCTCGACGACGGCGATCCAGAGCATGCCGGGCAGGAACGCGTCCTCCGCGTTGCCGCTGCGCAGCGCGAAGAACGCGCCGATGCCGATGCCGAAGAGGCTGTTGAGCACGAACTGCGGCGTCGACCGCTGCACGATGCGGACCAGCAGCAGCACCACCGACAGGGCGACCGAGAGGATCACGGAGAACTTCAGGTCTTCGGTGAAGATCCAGGTCAGCGTGAAGGCGATCGTCGGCACGGCCGCCTCGACGGTGCCCCGCCTGCCACCGAACGCCTTGGCGATCTGGGCCCGCACCACGGCCTCGACGCTCTCGTGGGCGCTCACCGGCGGTGGGGGGGCGGCCTCTTCGGCAGTGCTCACGTGTGGTTCACCGTTCCTCGTCACCCGGTTGGGCGAAGTTCGTACCGCGGGTTGAACATGACCTTGCGACCGTCTTGCAGGCTCACGAGTCCCTCGGCCCGGACCACCCGGCCCGGCTCGATGCCGACGATCTTGCGTCGGCCCAGCCAGACCAGGTCGATGACGTCGGAGCCGTCGTACAGCTCGGCTTCGAGTGCCGGGGCGCCGCCTCGTGGCCGGAGGGTCACCGTACGAAGGGTACCGGCCACGCAGAAACGCTGGCGTTCGCCACACGCCGCGATGGGAGTGGCCCCGTGGCTTTCGAGGTCTTCCCGTAGTTCAGCCGCCTCCAGCTCGGCCTGGCTGGTGGCCAGCCGGCGAAAGAAGCCGCGTAGTCCGCCCTTTTTGACGGGCTCCTGTGTGCTCATGATGCTTCAGCCTAGGCGATGGGCGTCCAGGTGCATAACGGTCCCATATCGACCGGGCAAAAGCGGGAATTCACCGGGTCTCGGTGATCTCCGGGCCTCGTTCGTAGGGGTCGTAGCCCTTGTCCTCCGACTGCTCCTCCAGGGCCTGGCGGGCCTCGGGCGGAAGCTGGAGCGGGATGCCCTCGCGGGGCGCCATCGGCTCGTCGCCCCGGACGACCACGACCTCGCGCACCACGCCTTCGAGCACCGCGGCGGCGGCCGGGTCGACGGCGGCGCGGCCGGTGATCACGGCGCGCAGGAACCAGCGCGGGCCGTCGACGCCGATGTAGCGGATGGACGCCTCGGGGCCGTTCTGCTGCGGCACGACCGCGTGGAGCTCGGTGCCGAAGGGGCCCTCGGCCTCCTTGACGGTGCCCTTGGCCGACTCGACGTCGCGGGTGAGCTCGACCCGCAGGTCGTCCCACAGGCCCGACTTCTTCGGGGCGGCGAAGGCGTGCAGCTGCAGGGCGCTCTCGTGGGCCAGCACCAGCGCGCCGACGATCTGGTCGCCGGCCACCTGGAGCTGGACCTCGAAGTCGGGCCCGATGGGCAGGTGGAGCCCGCCCAGGTCGACCCGGTCGGCCTCGGGGTAACTGTCGGCGGCGTCCCAGGGGCCGGACTCGCGGGCCGGGCCCTCGGGCGCGGAGGCCGGCTGCCGGTCTGGAGTGGGCTCGGACGGGGTCTCGGCCGCGCCGCGTCGGCGTCGGAACACGATGGTCACCTTTCCTATCTGCCGGTGGAGCCGAAGCCGCCGGCGCCGCGCGCCGATCCGGGGAGCCGCTCCACCTCGTAGAACGCCGCCTTCTCGACCCGCTGGATGACCAGCTGGGCGACGCGGTCACCGCGCCGCAGCCGGACGGCCTCCTTGAGGTCGGTGTTGAGCAGCGTCACCTTGATCTCGCCTCGATATCCGGCATCGACCGTTCCAGGCGCGTTGACCAGGGTCACGCCGTGCTTGGCGGCCAGCCCGGAACGTGGGTGGACGAACGCGGCGTAGCCGTCGGGCAGCGCGATCGCCACGCCCGTGCCGACCATGGCCCGCTCGCCCGGGAGCAGCTCGACGTCTTCCGCCGCGTAGAGATCGGCACCCGCGTCGCCCGGATGGGCGTATGCGGGTAGCGGCAGCTCAGGGTCGAGCCGGTGGATCAGCACCTCGACACTCATGGATCGCAACCCTACCGGTTGGGGCCGCCCGGGACGGCGTCTCCCGCGCCTGGTGAGGGCTCTGGTTCGGGCGGGTCGGGTTCGACCGGCTTGGGCGGTTCCACGGGCCGGTCGCGGCGCAGCTCGGGCAGCGCCCGGTAGATCACCGCCGTGACCGGGACGGCGACCACCGCCCCCGCGATGCCGCCGATGATGCCGCCGACCGCCAGCACGATGATGATGGCCAGCGGGTGGAACTCCAGCGCCCGGCCGACGATCAGGGGCTGGAGCACGTGGTTCTCCAGCTGCTGCTCGACCACCAGGACGCCCACGAAGATCAGGGCGTACACCCAGCCCTGGGAGCCGAAGACGACGAGGGTGGCCACACCGCCGGCGAAGAAGATGCCGACGATCGGGATGAACGACGCGAAGAAGATCAGCACCGCGAGCGGCGCCCACAGCGGCACCCGCATCCCGGCCAGCACGATGCCGATGACCAGGGCGTGGACGGCCGCGACCGCGACGGTGCCCAGCACGTAGTGGGACAGGGTGCGCCAGGCGGCCCGGCCGGCCCGGTCGACCCGGTCGGACACGCCGCCGAAGGCCCGCAGGAACCAGGCCCAGATCCGGTCGCCGTCCTTGAGCAGGAAGAACGTCACGAACAGCAGCAGCACGATCGCGGCCAGCGCCTCGACGAGGGCGGTCGCGCCGGTCAGCACGGTGTCGGTGATCTGGCTGCGCTGCTCGTTGATCTGCCGCGTCAGTTCCTCGACGAAGTCGGCGATCTGCGCCTCGCGCAGGTGGAGCGGCCCGGTGAGCAGCCAGGCCTGCACGTCGCGCGCGGTCTGCTGGATCTGCGCCACCAGGCCGGGGAACTCGTCGTTGGCCCGGTTGCCGATCAGGAAGCCGAGGCCGCCGATGAACGCCAGGGCGACGAGCATGGTCGTCCAGGTGGCGTATATCGGCCGGAACCCGGCCCGGCGCAGCCGGCTGGTGATCGGGTAGAGCAGCGCCGTGAGCAGGAACGCGATCGCGACCGGGAGGGTCACGAAGCTCAGCCTGGCCAGGATCATGGCGAAGAAGTAGACGACCACGCCGATGACGATGACCCGCCACGACCAGGCCGCGACGATGTTCAGTGTGGGCGGTACGCTCGCCCGCCGGCCCTTCCCCGGATGGGCATGCTCACGTTCTGCGATCACGCGTCCAGCCTGGCACGGGAACCGGCCGGGCGCGCAACCGGATTAGCCTTCTTCGAGGACGGTGTTGACCACGAGCGGGCCCTCGGCCCTCTCCAGCACGAACTCCTCGACGTTGCCCGCCGCGCACAGGTCGTCCTGGGCGAGCCTGACCAACTCGGCCTTCTCCCCGCGCACGTCGAGCCGGGTCACCTCGGCCCGCATCGACACCTTGGCCGCCGACTTGGCCTTGCGCACCCGCGCCAGCACGTCGGCCACCGCCTCGAGCACCTCGGGGTCGCCGCCGCGACCGGCGACGGCAGGCCAGGCGGCGGTGTGGACCGAGCCGTCCCGCCACCACGACCAGACCTCTTCGGTCACGAACGGCAGGAACGGCGCGAACAGCCGCAGCAGCGTGTCGAGCGCGGCCCGCAGCGCGGCCACCGCCGAGGCGTCGCCGTCGTAGGCGCGCGCCTTGACCAGTTCGAGGTGGTCGTCGCAGAACGCCCAGAAGAACCGCTCGGTCCGTTCGAGGGCCTTGGTGTAGTCGTAGGCCTCGAAGGCGCGGGTGGCGTCGCGGACCACCTCGTCGAGGGCGGCCAGCATCGACAGGTCGAGCGGCGCGGTGATCTCGCCGGGGTTGTCGTCGAAGGAGAGCACGAACTTCGACGCGTTGAGGATCTTGATGGCCAGACGGCGGCCGATCTTGATCATCCCGGTGTCGAAGGTGGTGTCGGTGCCCGGACGGCCGTTCGCGGCCCAGTAGCGGACCGCGTCGGACCCGTACTGCTCGAGAAGACCCATGGGCGTGACCACGTTGCCCTTGGACTTCGACATCTTCTTGCGGTCGGGGTCGAGGATCCAGCCCGAGATGGCGGCGTGCTTCCACGGCAGCACGCCCTCCTCCTGGTGGGCCCGGACCATCGTCGAGAACAACCAGGTGCGGATGATCTCGTGGGCCTGGGGCCGCAGGTCCATCGGGAAGACCCGCCGGAACAGGTCGGCGTCGCGCTCCCAGCCGCCCGCGATCTGCGGCGTCAGCGAGGAGGTCGCCCAGGTGTCCATGACGTCGGGGTCGCCGGCGAAGCCGAAGGGCTTGCCGCGCAGGTCTTCGGTGAAACCGGGCGGCACGTCGCTGGAGGGGTCGATCGGCAACATGCTCTCGGGCGGCACGATCGGCGCCTCGTAGACGACCTCGCCCTCGCTGTCGAGCTGGTACCACACCGGGATGGGCACGCCGAAGAACCGCTGCCGGGAGATCAGCCAGTCGCCGGCCAGCCCCTCGACCCAGTTGTCGTAACGGACCCGCATGTGGGCGGGGTGCCAGATGAGCTCGCGGCCCCGGTCGAGCATCTCCCAGCGCAGCTTGGCGTCGCGCCCGCCGTTGCGGATGTACCACTGCCGGGTGGTCACGATCTCAAGGGGCCTGTCGCCCTTCTCGTAGAACTTGACCGGCCGCTTCACCGGCCGCGGCTGCCCTTCGAGCTCGCCGCTCGCGGCGAGCATCTCGACGATGCGCTCGCGGGCGCTGTGCACGGTCTTCCCGGCCAGTTCCCGGTACGGCTCCGCGTTCACGCCCTCCGGGGCGTCGGGCAGCATCCGGCCGTCCCAGCCGACGACGGCGCGGGTGGGCAGTTCGAGCTCGCGCCACCAGGTGACGTCGGTGACGTCGCCGAAGGTGCAGATCATCGCGATGCCCGAGCCCTTGTCGGGTTCGGCCAGGTGATGGGCCAGGACCGGCACCTCGGCCCCGAAGAGAGGGGTGCGCACGGTCGACCCGAACAACGGCCGGTAACGCTCGTCGTCGGGGTGGGCGACCAGCGCCACGCAGGCGGGGATCAGCTCGGGCCGGGTCGTCTCGATCCAGACCCGGCCGGCGAACCCCTGCGCCTGCTGCTCGGGCGACAGGTGGAAGGCGATGCGGTGGAAGGCGCCCGGCCACTCGCGGTCTTCGAGCTCGGCCTGGGCGACGGCGGTCCGGAAGGTGACGTCCCAGAGCGTGGGGGCCTCGGCGAGGTAGGCCTGCCCGCGCTCCAGGTTCCGCAGGAACGCCCGCTGGGACGCCGCCCGCGCGTTCGCGTCGATCGTCTGGTAGGTCATCGACCAGTCGACCGACAGGCCGAGGCGCCGCCACAGCTCCTCGAACGCCTTCTCGTCGTCGGCCGTCAGCCGCTCGCACAGCTCGATGAAGTTGCGCCGGGAGATCGGCACCTGCTGCTTGCCCGGCTTCTCCGGCGGCTGGAAGTCCGGGTCGTAGGGCACCGAGGGGTCACATCGCACGCCGAAGACGATCTGGACCCGGCGCTCGGTCGGCAGGCCGTTGTCGTCCCACCCCATGGGGTAGAAGACGGCCTTGCCGCGCATCCGCTGGAACCGCGCGATCGTGTCGGTGTGGGTATAGGAGAAGACGTGGCCGACGTGGAGTGATCCGGAGACGGTGGGAGGCGGCGTGTCGATCGAGAAGATCTGCTCACGCGGACGCGACCGGTCGAACCGATAGAGGTCGTCGGCGGCCCAGCGGTCTACCCACGCCTGCTCCAAGCCGTCGAGGGAGGGCCTGTCGGGGGGCAGTGGTCGCTGAGTCGTCATGCCACCAGATGTTATGGCGTACGGGCCTGGCGGACGCACCAGAATAAGGTCGATACCGAGGAGGGATCATGGCGGGTAAGGAAGAGAAACCGGACATGCAGTGGCGCATCGTCGGCGGCCTGGTGGGGCTGGCCGTCGGTTTCGTCGCCAAGAAGGCCCTGTCCTTCGCCTGGGAGAAGGCCACCGGCAGGAAGCCCCCGGCCAGCGTCGACTCCCCCGACGTGAGCCTCGGCGAGGCCATCGCCTACGCGGTCGTGATGGGCCTGGGCATGGAGGTCACCCGCATCGTCGCCACCAGGGCCGCGGCGAAGCGCTGGAAGAACTGGAAGGACATGGCCCGCGACGTCGCGGAGGAGATCAAGGACTGAGGCTCACCCTGGTCGGTCGCCGGCCGGCCAGGGTTCGCTCACGCCTCCAGGTCCTTGAGGAAGTCGCTGGCCCAGCGGTCGACGTCGTGGGTGGCGACGCGGCGGCGGAGGGAGCGCATCCGCCGGCCCAGCTCGTGGGGCGGTTCGTGCATGGCGGTCATCATGGCCCGCTTCATGCCGTCGATGTCGTAGGGGTTGACCATGTAGGCGTGCTTGAGCTCGTCGGCGGCCCCGGCGAACTCGCTGAGCACTAGGGCGCCGCGCAGGTCGTGGCGGCAGGCGACGTACTCCTTGGCGACCAGGTTCATGCCGTCGCGCAGCGGCGTCACGACCATCACGTCGGCCGCGCAGTACAGAGCCGCCAGTTCCTCCCTGTTGTACGACTGGTGCATGTAGTTGATCGGCGACCAGCCGAACAGGCCGTACTCCCCGTTGAGGCGGCCGACCTGGAGCTCGATGTCGTTGCGCAGCCGGATGTACTCCTCGACCCGTTCCCGGGTGGGCGTGGCGATCTGCACGAACACCGCCTCGCCCGGCTCGATCCGGCCCTCGGCCAGCAGCTCGCCGTAGGCCTTGAGGCGCTGGCCGATGCCCTTGGTGTAGTCGAGCCGGTCGACGCCCAGCAGCACGTGGTCGGGGTTGCCGAGCTCGGCCCGGATCTCCTTGGCCCGCGTCATGATGTGGGGTTCGCGGACGAGCTGGTCGAGAGACCCGAAGTCCACCGATATCGGGTAGGCCTCGGCGCGCACGATCCGGTCGTCGACCTGGATCTCGTTGCGGCTGGCCGGCAGGTTGAGCACCCGCCGGGCGAGCCGGACGAAGTTGGAGGCGCCGCCGGGGCGCTGGAAGCCGACGAGGTCGGCGCCGAGCAGGCCTTCGAGGATCTCCTTGCGCCAGGGAAGCTGCCAGAACAGTTCGGCGGGCGGGAAGGGGATGTGCAGGAAGAAACCGATCTTCAGGTCGGGTCGCAGCTTGCGCAACATCGCCGGCACGAGCTGGAGCTGGTAGTCCTGGATCCACACGACCGCCCCGGGGGCCGCCGCGTCGGCCGCCGCCCGCGCGAACCGGTCGTTCACCGCCCGGTAGGCGTCCCAGAGCACCCGCGAGTAGACGGGGGTGGCGACGACGTCGTGATAGAGGGGCCACAGCGTGGCGTTGGAGAATCCCTCGTAGTAGAACTCGACCTCGAGCTGCGACAACGGCACGGGAATGAGGTGCATCCCGTCGTGGTCGAACGGCTTGAGTTCCTCTCCGGCCGCGCCGTGCCAGCCCAGCCACGCCCCGTCTCTCCGCTGCATCACCGGAGCGATCGCGGTCACGAGGCCGCCGGGACTGCGACGCCATTGTTTTTCGCCCACACGGTCGACCGGCAACCGGTTCGCGACGATCAGGAACGAGCTGGTGCCACGCATGAGCCCTCCAGTTATCGCCTTACGAACAACCATACGTAAGGTCCCCGGAACCGCCCATACCCCCAACGACGTGCACAATTCATTACGTCAAGTGTGAGAATGATCTCCCGCAGGTCGTGACCTGTTACCGAATGGTTTAGACCAGGGGGTAACGGTTTGATATCAGCTCTGCGGAGCAGGGGGAAGACCACGCTGACGGCGCAGATCGGTGCGCACCGCCTGGGCCAGCCGCTTGGTGGCGAGCCGGTTGAGCGCCCCTCCGGCGACGGCGCCGGTGAGGAAGGGGCCGAGGGTGGTGAGGTGGCGGCCGAGGGTCCGCATGAGCCGGTTGCGCAGGGAGGTCTTGGCCGCCGCCCCGAGGGCGAGCGTGACCGAGGCGGGCTTCAGGGGGTCGACCCCGCGCTGCTTGGACCAGGCGATGGCGAACTGCGCCGCCTGCGCGGGCCGGGTGCCGGGCACCTGCACGCCGTAGACCTCGTGGAGCTCGGCCAGCAGCTTGACCTCGATGGCGGCCACGACGACGGTCTCGGCGACGAGTTGCGCCGGAGCGGAGAGGAGGAGAGGGGGCGCGGCGAACTCCGCCGCGGCAAGGGCGCCGCCCACGGCGCCGACGGCCATCGTGGCCTTCGTCGCGGTGCGGACGAGGTCGTCGGCCAGCTGCTCGCCGGTGAGACCGTAGTGGTGTTCCTGCAGGGTCGCCAGGTCGCGGATCGGCAACCGCATGGCGACGTTCATGAACAGGTCGGCCAGCCAGCGGCCGCGGCCGACCCCGCTGGCGCCCGCCTTGCGGGCGGACGTGGCCAGTGCGCCGCTGAGGCGGCCGAGCAGCCTGCGCCGCTCGGCGCCGTCAGTTTCCCCCGGTGCATCCTGGCTGACAAGCTTGCCGATGATCTCGGCGACTTCGTCGTCGCCTTCGCGATCTCTACTCTGATCTCTGGTCTGATCCGCTTCTGAAGACATCAACGGACCCTTCCCGGAATCAGGCCGCGCACTCGCGGCAGACCTGCTGTCCGTTCCTCTCGGAGGCGAGCTGGCTGCGGTGGTGCACCAGGAAGCACCGTGAACAGGTGAACTCGTCGGCCTGCCGAGGGATCACTCGGAGCGAGAGCTCCTCGTTCGACAGGTCAGCCCCCGGCAGCTCGAGCGACTCGGCCAGATCGGTCTCGTCGATGTCGATGCTGCCCGACGACTTGTCGCTGCGCCGCGCCTGGAGTTCCTGAAGGCTGTCTTCGCTCAGGTCGTCGTCAGTCTTGCGCGGGCTGTCGTAGTCGGTAGCCATTTGCGTACTCCATCCCCCTCATCTATATCTCTGACGCTTCGGGAGGGTGGCGCCCATACCGGGCATTCGGTACCCCGGATGAATGGACGCTGAACCTCCCGACTCGCGAGGGTGTTCCCCACCTCGGCTCCGGTTAGCCAAATATGGCGAAACCACAGCATTGGCGGGATGACCCACCGCGTTCGACGGCACATCCAACCACATTGCGCGAGTGGATGTGCAGCAGGGCACGATCACCGCGCCGAGGGAGTCGTCGCGGGAGCCGAGCCCGGCAGTCGCACCGTCACCACGAGGCCGCCGCCGTCACGCGGGACCGCCGTGACCGTCCCCCCGTGGGCGCGCACGATGGCGCGCACGATGGACAGTCCCAGTCCCGCCCCCTTGGCCGACTCGATCCGGTCGGCGTGCAGCCGCCGGAAGGGCTCGAAGAGCGCGTCGACCTCGTAGGCAGGGACCAGAATGCCGGTGTTGGCGACCTGAACAACGGAGGCCCCGTCGACGATTCCCGATCGCACCCAGACTTTTCCGCCGGACCCGTTGTTGTACTTGACCGCGTTCTCGACCAGGTTGCTGACGCACCGTTCGAGCAGCACCGGGTCACCGGTGGCCTGGGCGGGGTGGAGGTCGTACTCGACGTCGACGCCCTCCTCGGCGGCGAAGGGCGCGAGCTGGTCGACGGCGGTCTTCACGACGTCCTGGACGTCGACGGCCTTGCGCACCGACAGATCGCGTTCGCTGCGGGCGAGCAGCAGCAGGCCCTCGATGAGACGTTCGTGCCGGGCATTGGTGCCGAGCAGGGTCCGGCCGAGCACCTTCAGGTCCTCGGAGGCCTCCGGGTCGGAGAGGGCCACCTCCAGGACGGTCCGGTTGATCGCCAGGGGCGTGCGCAGCTCGTGGGAGGCGTTGCCGACGAACCGTCTTTGGGCGTCGAAGGCGCTGTTGAGCCGGGTGAGCATGGCGTCGAAGGTGTCGGCCAGCTCCTTCAGCTCGTCGTCGGGGCCCTGGAGGTCGATGCGCTCGTGGGCCAGCGAGGTCTCCGAGAGCTTGCGGGCGGTCGCGGTCATCTGCATGACCGGCTTCAGCGCCCGGTCGGCCACGACGTAGCCGAGGATGAGGGCCAGGATGCCCACCCCGAGCAGGGCCATCAGCGACCGCTGGAGCACGTAGGTCTGGGCCGCCTCGATGGTCGCGCTGCGCTGGCCGAGCCAGTAGTCGTCCCAGATCTGGGAGATCTCCGCCGGCACGTCGCCGCCCAGCGGCACCGGCGTCCAGGCGTCCTTGATGGCCCAGCCGACCAGCGAGTACATGACGAACACCAGGAGCGCCCCGGCGGCGAAGAACATGGCGCCGTAGGTGATGGTCAGCCGCCAGCGGATGCTGAGGCGGCCGGCCAGCTCCTTGACCTGCTCGGCGAGCGGCGGCCTGACCGGCCGGGCCTCGCCGGGCGGCGGCCCGTCCCAGGCGGGCGGGCCGCTCGGCGGCGGCGGCTGGCTCCGGTAGGGCCCGGTGCCCACCGGCGACGTCATCCGGTTTCCTGGCTTGGGACGCTCCGCGGTCACCTCTTCTTTGCGTTCGGTCCAGTCGGTCACAGCTTGTACCCCACTCCAGGCACCGTCTCGATCACCTGGGGCTCGCCCAGCTTCTTCCGCAGCGTCATCATCGTCACCCGGACCACGTTGGTGAACGGGTCGATGTTCTCGTCCCACGCCTTGTCGAGCAGGTCCTCCTGGCTGACCACGGCCCCCTCGGCGCGCAGCAGCTCCTCCAGGACGGCGAACTCCTTCTTGGTCAACGTGATCTCACTGCCGTCACGGGTGACCAGGCGCTTGCCGGGGTCGAGCCGGATGCCCGAGCGCTCCAGCACCGGCGGCAGGGCGGAGGCCGACCGGCGTCCGAGTGCTCGCACCCGCGCCACCAGCTCCATGAACACGAACGGCTTGGCGAGGTAGTCGTCGGCCCCCAGCTCCAGCCCCTCGACCTTGTCGTCGACGTCGCCACTGGCGGTCAGCATGATGATCCGCGAGGCGCTGCGCTGCGCCACCAGGCGCCGGGCCACCTCGTCGCCGTGGACCTTCGGCAGGTCACGGTCGAGCACGATCACGTCATAGTCGATGTAGCCCGTCTTCTCCAGGGCCGCGGCGCCGTCATAGGCCACGTCGACGGCCATCGCCTCCCGGCGCAGACCGGTCGCGATCGCGTCGGCGAGCACGCGCTCGTCCTCCACCACAAGCACCCGCATCGGGCTTCCTCCTTCATCAGGTGGGTTCATTCTCGCGGCAGTGACCGTAAGTGCACGGTAAGCCTCATCCCGAGATGGAGAAATTTCCATGTTTAGGCGTTTAAGCGGGGTGGGTAGAGGTGGTCATACCCCCGAGCCTGCGCGTCCGCTTCCGCGTCGGCTCGATGAAACCCCCTTAGGAAAGAAGGTGAGATGGGCGAGTTCACGACCACGATCGAAACCCGGCTCGACCAGGCCTACAAGGGACTCCAGGAGGCCGAGTCGTCCGGTGACGATTTCCTCGCCGACACCCTCACCGCCGAGATCGAAGATCTTCGGAGGCTGGCCGACGACCACGGCATCCCTCTTCAGCGCTGACTGACCCAGGCTGAACTCCGAGCAGCAGCGGACCCCGCCCGGCCAACCGGCCGGGCGGGGTCCGTCTTTCTCAGAGGTCTCGTTCCGGGTCGAGCGTCAGCAGCAGGTCGTGGAGCTGACTGAAGAGCTCGGGCGCGGCGGCCAGGCCCAGTTCGATGTTGTACGCCGTCCCGCGCAGCCCGCCGACCTTCGCGCCCGCCTCCTGGGCGATCAGCCCGCCGGCGGCGTGGTCCCAGTAGTTGGTGCCGCGCTCGTAATAGGCGTCCACCCGCCCGGCCGCCACCGAGCACAGGTCGACCGCGCACGAACCGCCCCGGCGGATGTCCCGCACCCGCGGCAGCACCTCGGCCAGCACCTGGGCCTGGACGGCCCGCCGCCCGGCGGCGTACCCGAACCCGGTCGCGACCAGCGCCCGGTCGAGCGGCACCCCGGTCGAGCAGGTGATCGGCCGGTCGTTGAGGAAGGCCCCACCGCCGCGCACGGCGGTGAAGACCTCACCCATCGGCGGCACGTTGACCACCCCGGCCACGATCTCCCCGTCGACCTCGACGGCGATCGACACCGCCCAGGCGGGCAGCCCGTAGAGGAAGTTGACCGTCCCGTCGATGGGGTCGACGACCCAGCGGGCGTCGCCCGCTCCGGGGGTGTCGCCGCCCTCCTCCCCGAGGATCGCGTCGTCGGGGCGGTTCTCGGTGATCCGGGCCCGGATCAGGTCCTCGGCGGCGCGGTCGAGGGCGGTCACGACGTCGGTGGGGCTGGACTTGGTCTCCACCACTTCGGGGCGGGCCGAGAGCGCGGCGCGTTCGGCGAGGAGCAGGTCGCCCGCCTCGATCGCGATGCTCCGGGCGAGATCGAGGAACTTGTCCGGGTTGAGCGGCATGCGCCAAGGCTATCGAGGCCCGCCCAACGGCGGTCAGGCCACCGAGCCGGGCCGGTGCCACTCCTCTCCAAGCACGTGGTGGGCCAGGAAGGCGAAGATCGTCTCGTACCAGGCGATCGTGTTGCCGGGCTTGAGGATCCAGTGGTTCTCGTCCGGGAAGTACAGGAACTTGGCCTCGGCACCCGTGCGCTGGAGGTCCCACCACAACCGCAGGGCCTCGCCGATCGGGACGCGGTAGTCCTTGTCCCCGTGGATGACCAGCATCGGGGTGGCGATCTGGTCGAGCCGGTGGTGGGGCGACAGGCGCTCGTAGCGGGGCGAGCCGGGCAGGCCGAACTCGCGCTGCCAGTAGGAGGAGACGTCGGTCGTGCCGGCGAACTGGTCGAGGTTCCACAGGGAGGCGTGGGTGACGATCGCCTTGAAGCGCGTGGTGTGGCCGGCCACCCAGTTGGCCATGTAGCCGCCGAAGGAGCCGCCCATGGCGGCCGTGCGGGTCTCGTCGATCTCGGGGAGCTTGCACGCCGCGTCGGTGATGGCCATCAGGTCGCCGTGGGTGACCGGGCCCCACTCGCCCCAGCCCCGGTCGATCATCTCCTGGCCGTAGCCGGTCGACATGGCGGGGTCGGGCAGCAGGACGGCGTAGCCCCGCGCGGCCATGATCCACGGGTTCCAGCGCCACGACCAGTCGTTCCAGCTGCCGAGCGGGCCGCCGTGGATCCACAGGAGCAGCGGGGCGGGCTCGTCGGAGGCGGGCAGCACCAGCCAGGCGTGGATCTCGGTGCCGTCTTCGGCGGTGGCGGTGATCTCGGTGAGCGTGCCGGGCAGGTCGGGGACCGGGGTCGGCGACGGCAGGACGACGTAGCGGCCGTCGGCGAGCTTGACCGGCACCGGCGGGTGGTCGACGGCGCCGCGCAGGGCGTAGACCGTGCCGTCGGGGGCCACGTTGATCTCGGTGTACGCGCCGTGGTCGGGGGTGACCCTGCGGCGCTCGCCGTCGAGGGACACCGCGAAGATCGGGCGGCGGCCGCGGTCGTCGCAGGCGGCGTACAGGAACGAGGAGTCGGGGGCCCAGGCGATCGAGTAGCCGGAGTCGCCCAGGGCGCGCTGGTCGCCGGTCTCCAGGTCGATCAGCCAGAGCTCACCCCTGGCCGACACCGTCTCGGAGGTGAGGCGCTCGCGGTGGCAGGCGATGTAGCGGCCGTCGGGCGAGATCACGACGGGGCCCTCGAAGTTGTGGTCGTCGTCGCTCGCCAGGACCCGGCGCTCGCCGCCGGTCAGCCCGACCACGCGGACGCGGTGGTCGCCGCCCGGCAGGTCGTCGCGCCACAACGCCACGACGGTCGTGCCGTCGGGGGTGACGTCGAAGGAGGTGCGCTGCAGGGCGGCGCCCGCGTCGGGGGTCAGGTCGCCGTGCTCCAGCGAGAACAGCCGGGGGTTGCCGGGGCCGAGGTCGTGGTCCCAGAAGCGGACCGGGTAGCCCTCGTGGAGGATCGCGGTGATGCCGGCCTCCTCGCGTTCCTTGCGGCGGTCGCGCTCGGACTCGGGGTCGCCGGGGTAGACGTCGGCGACGTACACGATCGAGGAGCCGCCGGCCCGCACGCCGGAGACGCCTCCCGGGCGGGTGGCCAGGCGGCGGGCCTCGCCGGTCTTCGGCAGGAGCCACAGGGCGGGCCGGTCGTCCGCGTCCTTCTCGGCGGGGTCGGGGCGGGCGGACACGAAGAGCAGGTCGCCGTCGGGGGTGAAGACGGCGCCGCTCTCTCCCTTCGCCGACCGGGTCAGCCGGGTGGGCTCGCCGGAGGGGTCGAGGGGGATGTCGTAGATCGCCGTGCCGTAGCTCTTGCGGTCGGGGTTCAGGGACTGCGTGACGGCCACCAGCCGGGAGCCGTCGGGGGCGAGTCGCAGCGACGCCGTCCGCGGGACGGCGACGTAGTCACGCACATCCTGGAAGATCGAGCTCATCCGTCGAACCTACCCCCCTAAGCTGGGCACATGGGGAACTACGACGCGATCGTCGTGCTGTCGTTCGGCGGGCCCGAGCGTCCGGAAGACGTGCTCCCGTTCCTGGAGAACGTGGTGCGCGGACGGGGTGTGCCGCGCGAGCGGCTGCTGGAGGTGGAGGCCCACTACCAGTCGATGGGCGGGGCCAGCCCGATCAACGCGCAGAACCGGGCGCTGGTCGAGGAGCTGCAGAAGATCGTCGACCTGCCGGTCTACTGGGGCAACCGCAACTGGCACCCCTTCCTGGAGGAGACCGTCGCCCAGATGAAGGCCGACGGGATCAGGAAGGCGGCGGCGTTCGCGACGGCGGCCACGGCGTCCTATTCGAGCTGCCGCCAGTACCGCGAGGACATCGCGCGGGCCGCCGCGGCGGTGCCCGATGGGCCCGAGCTGGTCAAGATGCGCCACTTCTACGACCATCCGGGGTTCGTGGCCGCGATGGCCGACCGCACCCGCGCGGCCCTGGCCGAGGTCGGCGGCGACGCGCGGCTGGTGTTCACGGCCCACTCGATCCCGGTGTCGATGGCCGTCTCGGCCGGGCCGCAGGGCAACGCCTACGAGCGTCAGCTCCGGGAGGCCTCCGCGCTGGTCGCCGCCGAGGTCGGGGCCGGCGACTTCGACCTGGTCTGGCAGAGCCGCAGCGGGCCGCCGCACATCCCGTGGCTGGAGCCCGACGTGTGCGACCACCTGGAGACCCTCCACGCCAAGGGGGTCGAGTCGGTCGTGCTGGTGCCGATCGGGTTCGTCTCCGACCACATGGAGGTGCTCTACGACCTCGACGTGGAGGCCCGCGACCGGGCCGGCGAGCTGGGCCTGCGGCTGGCCCGCGCGGGCACGGCCGGCACCCATCCGAGGTTCGTCGAGATGATCCGCGACCTGGTGGACGAGCCCGAGCCGACGGCCTGCCCGGTCACCTGCTGCCCGGCTCCCTCGCGCCCCCGGCCTCAGGGATAGGCGCGGGCGTAGGCGCCGGCCAGTCCGAGCACCTTGTTCACGTAGTCCCACGAGTGGTTGTAGGCCCACACGGCCTTCCTGAGGCTCTCGCCGCCACCGGCTGCCCCGGTGGCGCAGAGGTAGTTGGCCGCGCCGGGCACGGCGTCGTAGGCGTTCCAGATGTCGGCCACCCCGTCGCCGTCGCCGTCGACGCCGTAGGCCCGCCAGGTGGCCGGCATGAACTGCATCGGCCCGAGGGCCCCGGCCGACGAGGGGCCGTTGTTGCGCCCGTGGCTGCTCTCGACCTGGCCGATCGCGGCCAGGACCGTCCACGACAACCCCGGGCAGACGGCGGCCGCCTTCCGGTAGAGCTCCAGGTAGCTGGCCGGGCGGCCGACGAGGGTGGTCCGGGCGGCGGGCTGCCGCGCCGCCTCCTCCTTGACCTTCCCGATGGGCACGACGCTGGAGCCGTCGCCCATCAGCTTGCGCACCCGCGTCCCGCTGACGTTGTCGCCGTGCACGAGCACGACCACGCCCTCGGAGAAGCCGAGCCGCGCGCCGAGGTCCTTGGAGATCAGGCCGTCGATGTTGGGGAAGCCGAGGTGGGCCGAGGCGGCGATGCGCAGGCGGGGACCGTTGTCGACCTGGTACTCCTTGCCGAGCACCATGCCGAGCCGCTTCATGACGGCCGGGTCGGCGACCACCTCGCCGCGCGCGATGGCGCTCCACACCTCCGGATGCTGGGCGACCGGTTCGGGCGTCCAGGACCGGAACTGGGCCGGTTCGACGGCGAGCAGCTGCAGCGGGTGGCCCGACAGCCGGACCCCGCCGCCGCCCACCAGGGCGACCTTCTCGACGTGTTTCACCTTGGCGATGCGCAGCACCGTCTCCTGGGGCACCGGCCGGGGCGCGATGCCGAGCAGTTGCGGCGGGGTGACCGGCACGCCGGGCCCGCCGATCTGCCGGGGCGGCGCCGACGGCGCGAGGGGGCCGGGCAGAACGGTCGGCGAAGGCGGGGGCGGTGCGGCTTCACCGGCGACGGGACGGCCGGTGTCGTTGAGGAGGAACACACCGCCGGCGGCGACCGTCACCACGATGGTCGCGGCGAGCCCGGTCACGAGGGCGCGGAGCGGCGTGAACCGGGGATGACGGGGAGCCTGGTTCACGTTGGTACCTTATCGACCGGAAACTCACTTGCCATCCATATCGGCTGTGAGCCATGGTCAGGAGAGTTTCAAGGGGAGTAAGCAGTAGTCGTCCGCGTGCCATCCCATTCCCCCATGGCCGCAGCCGTCATTTCGGTTCGCCCGGACGCTTGGGAACGGGTAGAGGACTGCTCTCATGCGTACGTATCGAGGTCTGTTCCGCACGCCAGGTGCGAAGGGCTTCGTCATCTCCGGTTTCGTCGGGCGCATCCCCATGTCCATGCTGGGCATCGGGATCACCCTGCTCGTCTCGGCGGTCACCGGATCCATCGCCACGGCGGGCGCCGTCGCGGCCGCCTTCGCTCTCGCCACCGCCGTCGGCGCGCCCGTCATGGGGCGGCTGAGCGACCGTTTCGGGCAGGCGCGGATCGTCGTGCCAGCGGTGCTGGCCCACGGCGGCGCGCTGGTGGCGCTGATGCTGCTGGCCCAGGCCGAGGCGCCGGTCTGGGCGCTGTTCGCCGCCGCCGCCCTGGCGGGCGCGACGGCGGTCCAGCTGGGGTCGATGGTGCGGGCGCGCTGGTCGCACCTGCTCGACGACCCGGCGAAGCTGCACACCGCCTTCTCGTTCGAGTCGGTCGCCGACGAGGTCATCTTCGTCACCGGACCGGCCTTCACCGCGCTGGTGGCCACGTCGCTGAACGTGTACGCCGGTCTGATCGTCGCCGTCGTCCTGGCGGTGTCGGGCACCCTGGCGTTCTCGCTGCTCAAGTCGAGCCAGCCGCCGGTCGTGCGGCACCGGGAGCACCGGGGCTCGCCGATCGCGATCCCGGGTGTGGCGCTGCTGTCGGTCGTCCTGCTCGGCATGGGCGCCGTGTTCGGCACGGTCGACATCGTCACCGTGGCCTTCGCCGAGGAGCACGGCCACAAGGGCGTGGCCGGGCTGCTGCTGGCCTCGTTCAGCGCCGGGTCGATGGTCTCGGGTCTCTGGTACGGCTCCCGCGCCTGGAAGATCACCCTCCGCAGCCGGTTCGTGCGCGGCCTGGGCGTCTTCGCCGTCGGCCTGACCCCGATCGTGCTGATCGGCGAGCTGGCCCCGATGGCGGTCGCGCTGTTCTTCGCCGGCCTGGCCATCTCGCCCACCCTGATCACCGGCTTCTCCCTGATCGAGCGGCTGGTCCCGGCGCCGCAGCTCAACGAGGGCATGTCGTGGTTGTCGACGTCGATCGGGTTCGGCGTGGCCATCGGCGCCTGGGCGGGCGGCCACCTGGCGGAGACCTTCGGCGCCTCCAACGCCTACGGCTTCGCCTTCGGCTGCGCCCTGCTGGCCGCGCTCGTGGGCCTGCTGGGCTCGGGATGGCTACGCACGCCGGTCGTTTCTGAGTATCGTTCACATTCATGACGTTCACGAACTGGGCGGGCAACCAGTCGATCACTCCGGCTGAGACGCGCACGCCCCGTTCACCCGCCGAGGTCGCCGAGGCGGTGACCGACGCCAAGCGCCAGGGCCGCACGGTCCGCATGATCGGCACGGGCCACTCCTTCACGGGCGTGGCCCTCACCGACGGGATCATGCTCCGGCCCGAGGGCCTGACCGGGATCCTGTCGTTCGGCGACGGCACCGTCACCGTGGCCGCCGGCACCCCGATCCACGTGCTGAACGTCGAGCTCGACCGGCGCGGGCTGGCGCTGGCCAACATGGGCGACATCACGCTCCAGACGGTGGCGGGCGCCGTCCAGACCGGCACCCACGGCAGCGGCCGGTCGGTCGGCGGGCTGGCCGACCAGGTGACCGCGCTCGACCTCGTGCTGGCCGACGGCTCGGCCGTGACGGTCTCCGAGGGCGACCTGTTCGACGCGGCCCGGGTCGGGCTGGGGGCGCTGGGCGTCGTGACGGCGGTGACGTTCCGGGTCGAGCCGGCGTTCCTGCTGCGCAACCAGCGCTCGCCGATGCGGTTCGACGAGATCCTCGACGCCCTCGACACGATCACGCTGGAGAACGAGCACCTCGACTTCTTCTGGTTGCCCCACACCGACCTGTGCCTGGTGAAGCGGAACAACCGCGCGGTCGGCGGGCAGCTCGCGCCGGGCCGGTTCCGCACCTGGCTCGACGACGTCTTCGTGGAGAACACCCTGTTCGGGGTGGCCAACCGGGTGGGGGCGCGGTTCCCGTCGATCATCCCGCCGGTCAACCGGCTCTCCGGGACGGTGCTCGGCACGTCGGAGACCTGCGACACGGCGTACAAGGTGTTCACCAGCGTGCGCGAGGTGCGGTTCCTGGAGACCGAGTGGGCGATCCCGCGCCGCCATCTGGCCGACGCCCTCCGTGAGGTGCGCGCCCTGGTGGAGCGGTCGCCGTGGCGGATCTCGTTCCCGGTGGAGGTGCGGGTCACCCCGCCCTCGACGGCCTGGCTCTCGACCGCCTACGACCGCGACTCGGCGTACATCGCCTGCCACGTCTACCGGCGTACGCCGAACCCCGGCTACTTCGCCGCCGTCGAGGAGATCATGACCGGCCTGGACGGACGGCCCCACTGGGGCAAGATGCACAACACGGATGCCACCTATCTTTCCCAGGTATATCCGCGTTTCAGGGATTTCGTCGCGCTACGTGACCGGGTCGACCCGGACCGCCTCTTCGCCAACGCCTACCTGGACCGTGTCCTGGGCGCCTAGTTCTCCGTGCAGTTGACCCAAGTTCACCTCCATCCGCCACGTCTCACGCGAGAATCCGGGGAGGACCCTGAATCGCTTGCTCAACCAGCCCGTCTATAGCAGGGTGAACGCGACGAGGCGAGACGCGGACGGCCGAGGGCCGGCCGTGGCTCGCGCCATTACTCTGCCTAAGAATGTGACCGGCTTCATGTCGCCTCCGCAGCCCCTGGAGAAGGCGATGTTCGGACATGCCGGGTACGGTGCTTGGAAGGCAACCGGCTCACGCGAGAGACTCAAGGGTCCGGGGGAAGATTTCGCACGACGAAGGGACTCGCATGCAGGAGCTCCGTCTCGTCGCGGTGAGTGAGGACGGCACCTATCTCGTCCTGGCCACGGCCGGGAGAGGTACCCGCTTCACGCTGCCCGTCGACGACCGGCTCCGTGCTGCCGTCCGCGGCAACTTCTCCCGTCTCGGTCAATATGAGATCGAAGTGGAGAGCCCGTTGCGTCCCAAGGAGATCCAGGCCAGGATCCGCGCCGGTGAGACCGCCGAGGAGATCGCCGCCACGGCGGGCATCCCGGTCGAGCGCGTCCGCTGGTTCGAGGGGCCGGTGCTCCAGGAACGCGAATACATGGCCCAGCAGGCCCAGCGCTGCGCCGTCCGCCTCCCCGGCGAGGCGGCCGCCCGCCCCACGCTCGGCGAGCTCGTCGCCGAGCGCCTCACCCGGCGCGGCGTGCCCACCGACGAGATCGACTGGGACTCCTGCAAGCGCGACGACAACCTGTGGCGCATCAAGCTCGGGTACGTCTGGAACGGCCACACCCGCCACGCCGAGTGGCTCTTCGACCCGCGCCGCCGCCACGTCTCCCCCTACGACGACGAGGCGATGCGTCTGTCGGCCGACGACTACGTCGAGCCGCAGGCCGAAGAGGCGACGGTCCGGCCGTTCGTGCCCCGGATAGCGGGCAAGCTCGCCCCGGTGCCGCCGCGCGACTACGACTACGACCTGGCCGAGCCGCCGCCGTTAAGGGTCGCCCCGACCGGCAACCTGCCCGACCACTTCTCCCCCCGCTTCACCCCCGAAGCCGCCCCCGCCGCCTTCCACGAGCCCGAGCCGCCCCGCGTGCCCGCCCCGGCGCCCTCCTACCAGGAGCCGCGCTACGCGGAGCCGCAGGTGAGCGCGCCCACCAGCTACGCGACGCCCGAGCCGACATCCCCCGAGCCGCGCTACGCGCCGGCGCCGCAGCAGCCGCACCACACGGCGGCCGAGCCGCAGGCCGGTGCGCCCACGCCGCAGCGCGCACCCGAGCCGCCCGCCGCCCCGGAAGCCCAGGCCGCGCAGGTCGGGCAGGCACCCTCGCCCACCGCCGCTCCCGAAGCGCCGAGCACGCCTGAGCCGACGGCCGATGCCGTCGCATCGGCGGGGCCGGAGGCCGGCGCCACAACCGCGCCGAGCGCGCAGCCGGGCGCACCCGCCACGCCGGAGCCGCGCACAGGCGCGCCCGCCACGCCGGACACACACGCGAGCACGCCGGCCGCGCCGGAATCACACACGAGCACGCCCGCTGTGCCGCAGGCGCAGCCGAGCACGCCCGCCGTGCCCAACGCGCAGCCGAGCGCGCCCGTCTCAGAGGCGCGCCCCGGCGCGTCCGACCAGCCGGGCACCGCCACGACCGTGTCCGGCGACCAGTCGGCCGCGCCCGAAGACCGGCCGGTCGCGCCCGAGGCGCAGGCCCCCGCCGCCGCTGCCCAGGCCGGCACGGCTCCACAGGCGGGCGACACCGCTCAGGCCTCTTCGGCCGCGCCGCAGGCCCCCGCCCAGGCCGACACGGCTTCCCAGACCGGGGACGCCGCTCCGGCTCCTTCGGCCGCGCCGCAGGTCACCGCCCCGGCGACCCCTTCTCAGGCCGCCGCCGCGACGCCCGGCCCGCAGGCCGTTTCGGCGGTCGACGAGGCGAAGGCCGCCCCGGAGGCCGGGCCCGGACCCCTGGCCGCCGACGCGGGGGCCGTCGCCGCGGGCGTGGAGCGTGCCGCCGAGGAGGGGCCCGCGTTCGTCGCGCCGGAGGCGCCCGCCGTGGTGCCGCCGCAGGCCGCGCCCGAGCCGGTCGCCGAGGAGCCCGTCAAGGTCGAGGAGCCGCCGACCCCGGCGGTCATGCCGAAGGCGGTCAAGCCCCGGCCCGCGCCGCCGCAGCCGAAGCCGCCCGCGCAGCGGCCGGCGCCGAAGGAGGAGAAGCCGGCCGAGCCGGTGCCCGCCGGCGCCGCGCCCGCCCCGGCGCCCAAGCCGGCTCCGCGCCGCAAGTCGCGGGCCCGCCGCGCCTCGGTGCCGTCGTGGGACGAGATCATGTTCGGGGCGCCCAAGCAGGACTAGCGCTTGAGGAAGGGCGCCATCCAGTCGGGGGTGACCTCGGCGGCGAACGCGGCCGCCTGGGTCTCTCCGGCGTCGATCGCCTTGTAGCCGCCGCTGCCCGCGCCGACCCCGGCGATCACGGTCACCAGCCCGGCTCGGCGCTGGAACCACGACTGCTCGATGGTCCAGCCGACGACCGCCCGGCGTTCGACGACCGCCTGGGCCCGGCGCAGCGACCCGGAGCGGACCGACAACCGGGTGCCGTCGTAGGTGTGACCCAGTGACCGGTAACGGTCGAGGCCGAGGGCGATTCCGGCCACGGCCAGGACCGTGGCGGCGACTCCGATGAGGGCGTAGCCCAGGGCGTACATGACCAGGGCCACGGCCACCCACGGCGCGATCGCCCGGAACAGGCGGCGGCGGCGCGCGGCGGGCGGGTGGGGGCGCAGCGCCTCGCTGAACGGGCCGACGGCCTCGGCGGCGATGTCGCCGACGGCGGCGCGGGGGGCCACCGGGAGCAGCTGGCCGCGGGTCTGGGAGTCGCCGAGGCCGGTCACCACCGCCCACAGGCGGGCCACCCGGGCGCGGCGCTCCAGCGGGCTCTCGGCGATCTCGTAGCCGCGGATGCGGCGGCGTTCGAGGGAGACCACGCGCCGGTTGATCAGGCCGCGCTCGGCCACGAGGTGGTCGCCCCGGCCGAACAGCACGAAGTTCCAGTTGAAGAAGGCGTACATGGCCGCGCCGAGGAACGGCATCAGCACGACCAGCACGACCGCCGCGCCGATGAGGAGCAGCGGGTGGCCCCAGAGCCACTCGCCGGCGGCCACCGCGTCGTCTTCGTCGAGGCCGAGCTCGCCGCCCCACTGGAAGGCCAGGCCGACCGCGCCCGCGACCAGCGCGAACGGGGTGAACAGGTAGGCGCCGGACAGCGGGCCGTAACGCAACCAGGCGCGCGGGACCTTCAGGAACACGTGGTCGCGCGGCGCGGCGGGCCGCTCCTGGAGTTCGGGGGCGGCGGCCTGGTGGCGGGACAGCAGCACGGCGCGCAGCCGTTCGGCCTCCTCGACGGTGATGCCGTCGAGCTCGCCCTCCTGCTTGTCGCCTCCGGCGCCGGTGTCGAGCTTGAGCACGGCCAGCCCGAGCAGCCGGTGGAGGAAGGGCGTGGTGACGTCGACGCCGCGGATGCGCTCCAGCGGGATGACGCGGGTGGAGCGGCCGATGAAGGCGCGGGACAGTTCGAGACGGCCGCCGGTGATGGTGTAGGAGAAGGTGGCCCAGCGCACGACGGCGTACAGGACCGAACCGGCGACGCCGAGCGCGGCCCAGATGAACGAGCGCGGCGAGAACCCGCCGGCCACCAGCACCCCCGCGAGCGGCACGAGCAGCGAGGGCAGCACCCTGATCGGGTCGATGAGCAGCAGGCGCGGGCTGAGCCGGGCGGCCTCAGGCACCGGCTCCTGGAAGGGGAGGCTCACGTCGCGTCGTCCCGGAGTTCCTGGGCCCGGCGCGACAGCTCCTCGGCCAGCCGCGCGGCCACCTCGTAGTCGAGCCCCCTGATCGTGGACGACCCCGCGTAGGAGGCGGTCCGGATCTCGACCGTCGCGAGCCCGAAGAAGCGCTCCAGCCAGCCCTGCGCCTTGTCGACGGTCTGGATGCGGGACACCGGCACGAACACCCACTTGCGCGACAACCAGCCGGAGCGGGCGTAGACGACGTCGGCGGCCAGCTCCCAGCGGTGCACCGCGAACCGGACGACCGGCTCGGCGAGCACGAACGGCACGAGCACCAGCCCGATGGCGAGCGCGGCCACCCAGGTGCGGTCGAGCAGCCACTGGGGCAGGAAGTCCCACCCCGTCATCCACATCGACAGCAGCACCAGCCCGACCACCAGCAGCACCGTCACGATGACGGCCTCCGCGAACCAGAGCGACCTGGCCCTCGGCGAGACCTGGTTGGCAGGGTCACGCAGCGCGTCACGCATCTGGCATCACGATCCCACCCTAAATCGTCGGGATGTGCCGTTGGTCACCCCCCAACCCGCCCTTGAAGATTTCTACCGGCGAGTACCACTTCCCCACCAGAATCATAGGAATCCCAGGTCACACCCATCCGACCGGGGTGGACCACCGCACGAACCCGGCGTTTGCGGAGGTTCTTCTCGCTGCGGATCATCGCGATCGGGTCGGCGCACCTGCGGGATCCGCGTAGCATCATCGGGCATGGGGTCGCTGACGAAGTCCGTTCGCACGCGCCGAGCCGCTCTCATTCCGGCGGCCGTCGCGGCGCTGACGGCATCGGCCTCGGGCTGCGGGATCGTGGGCGGAGGATCGCCCGCCGACCTCGACGTGATCAGTGTGTCGAGCCCGCAGTTCCGTGACGGCGACCCGCTGCCGTCGGGCTACTCGTGCAAGGGGGATTTGGGCAATCCGCCCCTCCGCTGGTCGGGTACGTCGGGCGCCAAGTCGGTGGCCCTCGTGGTCGACGACAACGCCGCGGGAGACAAGGCGATGGTGCACTGGGTGGTCTTCAACATCGACCCCAACACCACCGAGCTCGCGGAGAACGGCACCCCCCGGGGTGCACGGCAGGGGCAGACGACTAGTGGAAAAGTCGGATATGTGCCCCCCTGCCAGCCCAATGACAGCTACCGTTTCACCGTCTACGCCCTGAACGAAGAACTGGACCTCCCGCAGGGTGCCCCCCTCTCGGAGAGTCTGGCCACCATCGCGTCACACACGATCGCCCGAGGTCGCCTCACTGCGGCTGACATCGAGTGACATGCTGATGACCGCAGGTAGTAGTGGTGGACCAATCTTCGCCTAGGGTGTGACAACGGTCATTGTGGTCGAGCAGAATCGGATCCTGAATTGCTGAGCGCAGGTGATCACAGGGGGCAGGTCGCGTCGATGGCCGCGCGATCTCACCGGCGCCGCTGGAAGGCCATGGCCTTGAGGGTGGTGCTATGACCGCGGTCATTTTGGGCCTTGTCGCCGTTGTGCTGTTGGTGCTGATCGTCGTGGCACTCGGCATGCGGTCGATGAACCGGAGAGAGAGCGCGCTCTCCTCCGAGCGCATCAAGGCGATGGCCGAGGGCGCCGCGAAGAAGAAGGGCAGCCGGCCCGCCGAGGAGACCTTTTTCGAGAGCTTCCCCGAGGGCTTCGACGCCTTCGAGGAGCCGAAGAAGGCGCCGCCGAAACCGGCCGCCAAGGCCCCCGGCGCGCCCCCACGTCCCGGCAGCCGCCAGGGCGCCAAGCAGCAGCCCGCCGGCGCTCCCCGCGGCAAACGCGGGGTCGACGAGTGGGGCGCCGACGACGACTACGACGACGACTACTGGTCGCGGGTCCGCGCCGACGACGGGGCGTTCGGCGGCACCATCAAGCAGCGCATGGCCACCCCCCGCCCGGTCGAGCCCGAGCCCGCCGCGGCCGGCCCCGCCCCCGTGGCGTCGGTGACCCCCATCAGCTCCGTCGACCCCAACGCCGCGACCGTCCAGGGCGTCCTCCCTCAGCGCCCGGCCGCCGCGCAGCCGCCCGCCCAGCCCGCGCCGACGCCGGGTGTCGTGACCCCGATCGCCGCCGTGCTCACCCCCGGGGTGGTCACCCCGATCGCCGGTCTCAGCACCGGCCCCCTGAACACCGGCCCCCTGAACACCGGAACCCCGTCCAACGGCTTCCTGTCCCCCGACACCGGCATGGTCGACGGGCTGCGCGCCACCCCCTCCTCGCAGCTCGCCGAGCAGAAGACCGTCACCTTCTCCGCGCCCACCCCCGAACCGAGCGGCCCCGCGACCGGCCCCTTCTCCTCGGGCCCCTCGACCGGCATGTTCGATCGGCCGGGCTCCTACGACCAGCCCCCGACCGGACCGTTCCCCAGCCGCCCGGCCTACGACGGCGGTTACGACACCGGCTACACCAGCGGGAACTTCCCGGTCCCCGCGGCGCCGCAGCCTGAACCGATCCCGCCGGCCTACCCCGAGCCCACCGGCTGGCCCGCGCCGCCCGCGGGCGGCGCGGGCTACCAGCCGCCGGCCGCCACCCCCGCGTCGTGGGCCGGCACCAGCGGCGACGTGTTCGACGACCCCGAGCCGCCCCGTCCGGGCAGCGGGTCGACCTGGTCGACCGGCGAGGCGGCGGGCTACCAGATGCCGGCGCCGTCCTACAACGACTTCTCGACCGGCGCCTACCAGACCGGCAACCTGCCGACCCCGGCGCCCGGCTCCTACGAGGTCAGCGCCGGCTGGGCGACGATCGACGACTCCGACTCGGTGGCCGGCTCCTACGGCTACGACCAGCAGGGCTACCCCGGGGCCGTCCCGCCCGCCCCGCCGCAGAACAACGGCGGCAGCTGGCCCTCCTACGACGAGCTCTACGGCGAGCAGACCACCCGCAGCGGCGGCGGCCGCCGGGGCACCCACCGGGGCGCCCCCGAGACCGACCAACCCGACTATTACCGCTGATTTCCCCGTCTCAAGTAGGACCCTCGGCTGACCTTGGCATAAGGTCGCCCCATGACCGGGGGTAACAGTTCGACAACGCAGCGTGTCCAATCGGTGTTGCGGCATGACGTTCCGGCCTCACTCGTGGTGTTCCTGGTGGCGGTCCCGCTGTCACTGGGCATCGCGGTGGCGTCCGGGGCGCCGATCGCGGCCGGGCTGGTCGCGGCGATCGTCGGCGGCATCGTGGCGGGCGCGCTGGGCGGGTCCGTCGTCCAGGTGAGCGGTCCGGCGGCCGGGTTGTCGCTGGTGGTGGCCGATCTCGTCCAGGTGTACGGCTGGCGCGCGACCTGCGCCATCACACTCGCGGCCGGGTTGCTGCAGATCGTGCTCGGCGCGTTCCGGGTGGCCAGGGCCGCCCTGGGGGTCTCCCCCGCCGTCATCCACGGCATGCTGGCCGGGGTGGGCGTCGTCATCGCGCTGTCGCAGCTCCACATCGTGCTGGGCGGCAGCCCGCAGCGGTCGGCGCTCGACAACCTGCTGGAGGTGCCGGCCCAGGTGGCCACCCTCCACGGCGACGCGGTGATGATCGGCCTGCTGACGATCGGCGTGCTGCTGGTCTGGGACCGCATCCCCAAGGTCCGGCTGGTGCCCGCCCCGCTGGCGGCGCTCGCCATCGCGACGGTGACGGCGGCGCTGGCGGGCTGGAAGTTCACCGAGGTCGACCTGGCCAACGGGCTGAGCCAGCTCGCCGGGCCGATCCTGCCCACGGGCGACTGGCACGCGATCGCCGCCTCGATCCTGCTGGTGGCGGTGCTCGCCGGGGTCGAGTCGCTGCTGACGTGCGTGGCCGCCGACCGTATGCACGACGGGCCGCGTGCCGACCTCGACCGGGAGTTGTGCGCGCAGGGTGTCGCCAACGTGGTGTCGGGTGGTCTGGGCGGCCTGCCGGTGTCGGGCGTGGTGGTCCGGACGACCACCAACGTCCGGGCGGGCGCGCGGTCGCGCTGGTCGACGGTGCTTCACGGCGTGTGGGTACTGATCGCCACGATCGCGTTCGCCTCGGCGCTCGGGCTGATCCCGATGGAGGCGCTGGCCGCGCTGCTGCTGTTCATCGGCGTGAAGATGGTCAACCTGGGCACCGCGCGCGGGCTGCGCGGCCACGGCGAGATGCCGATCTACTTCCTGACCATGGGCGCGGTGGTGCTGGTCGGGCTGGCCGAGGGCATCGTCATCGGGCTCGGCCTGGCCGCGCTGCTGGCGCTGCGGCGGCTGACCTGGGTGTCGGTCGAGGTGACCCCGTCGGGCGGGCGCTGGCGTGTGGTGGTGACCGGGTCGCTGATCTTCATCGGGGTGCCCCGGCTGACCGACTCGCTGCGCACGATCCCGCGCGGCGCCAACGTCGACATGCTGCTCAACGTCGACTTCATGGACAACGCGGCGTTCGAGGCGCTGCACAACTGGCGGCTGGAGCACGAACGGGGCGGCGGCACCGTCGACATCGACGAGCTCCACGACGACTGGTACACGGCCGCCGCCAGCGGCACGCGGGTGTTCCCGGCCAAGACGCCGCCCAAGCTCGACTGGTCGTGGTTGCCGTGGGCCGACCGGCGCCCTCCGGCGGCCGAGCCGGGCGACCTGCTGGAGGGCACCCGCGAATATCAGCGCCGGACCGCGCCGCTGATCCGGCCGGTGCTGACCCGCATGGCGCGCAAGCAGTCGCCGTCCCACCTGTTCATCACCTGCGCCGACTCGCGGGTGATGCCCTCGCTGATCACCGCGAGCGGGCCGGGCGACCTGTTCATGGTCCGCAACGTCGGCAACCTGGTGCCGCGGTTCGAGTCGGTGCCGGCCGACGACTCGGTGGCGGCGTCGATCGAGTATGCCGTCGGCGTCCTCGGTGTCAGCACGATCACCGTGTGCGGCCACTCGGGCTGCGGCGCGATGGCGGCGCTGCTCGGCGACGCGCCCACGGGCCTGACGGCGGTCGGCAACTGGCTGCGCCACGGGCACCACTCGGTCGAGCGGTTCGAGAACACCCCCCACGGGCCCGAGCAGGCGCCGCTCGACCACCTGTGCCGGGTCAACGTGATCCAGCAGCTCGACAACCTGCGCACCCACCCGATGGTGGAGCGGCTGGAACGTTCCGGGAAGCTGGAGCTGTCGGGGCTCTACTTCGACATCCCGACCGCCCGGGTGCACGTGCTCGACGAAGAGGGCTTCCGCCCCGTGCCGGAGCTGCGGGGGCTCTGACTTCGCACAGGGTGAAATCGGCCCGCCGTGAAACAGGGCGGACCACCCGACATCGGGCACCCAGGATGGGGTCATGAGAATTCTGGTGATCGGCGGCTCGGTGTTCCTCGGCCGGGCCGTCGTCGAGGAGGCCCTGGCGCGAGGGCACGACGTGACCATGTTCAACCGGGGGGTGAGCCGGGCCGACCGTCCCGGCGTCGAGACGGTGCACGGCGACCGCGAGAACCACGACGACCTGCTGCGCCTGGTCGACGGCCGCGAGTGGGACGCCGTCGTCGACGTGTGCGGCTACACCCCGGCCAAGGTGCTCGACGGGGTGCGCGTGCTGAACGGGCACGCCGCCCACTACACGTTCATCTCCAGCATCAGTGCCTACCAGGGCTTTCCCGGCGAGATCGGCGTCAACGAGGAGTCGGAGCAGTTCCCCGGCGACCCCGAGGCGACCGAGGGCGACTACGGCCCGCTCAAGTCGGGCTGCGAGCTGGCCGTCAGCGAGAACTTCGAGGGCGGCACGCTCATCGTCCAGCCGGGCCTGATCCTCGGCCCCCACGAGAACGTCGGCCGGCTGCCGTGGTGGCTGACCCGCATCGAGCGCGGCGGCCGGGTGGTCGCGCCGGGGAACCCCGACCGGGAGATGCAGCTCATCGACGCCCGCGACATCGCCGCGTTCACGATCGCGCAGGCCGAGAAGGGCACCACGGGCAAGTTCCTGACCGGCGGCGTCCCGGCCAACACCACCTACGGCCAGTGGCTGCGCGACTGCGTCGAGGTGACCCGGTCGGACGCCGAACTGGTCTGGGTCGACGACGCGGTGCTGCACGAGCACGGCGTGCAGATGTGGACGGAGCTCCCGCTGTGGGCCGACGACAGCATGCCGGGGGTGTGGCTGACCGACTCGTCGAAGGCCCGTGCGGCGGGGCTGACGTGCCGTCCGGTCAGCGAGACGGTGCGCGACACGTGGGAGTGGCTGCGGGAGATACCGGTCGGGGAGCGGGTGTTCGGAGCGCGGTTCACCCATGGGATCGATCCGGACAAGGAGGCCGCGATCCTGGCCGACTGGGACAGCCGGCGCTGACGACTTTCCCGGCATCCCCACCGAGAGCGGAACGCTGCCCCTAGGATTCACGAGCCGCGTTCAGTCGGCTACGCCACGTGATGACTCGGGAGAAGCGTTTCCATGGCAAGGTCCATCAAGGGGAACTCCGCCCTTGCCCGGCCCTACCGCGACCTCGTGTGGCTGGCCTATCTGACGTTGCCGCCCGACAGCGGCGAGCGGCGGGTGCTGCTCGCCCACCGTCTCGCCGCGCGGGCGCTGCTGCGGCGTCCGGGCGACCCGGAGCAGGCCCGCCTCGACGTGCTGAAACGGGTGCTGAAGCGGCGGCCCTATCCGCTGATCGGGTTCGGGCGCCGGCTTGAGGTGGTGCCCGCGGTCGTCCGCAGCGACGAGCGCGCGTTCACCACCGCGCTGGAGGAGCTCCCGCCGGCCGCCCGCGCCGCCTACGCGCTCACCCGCATCGAGGGCCTCGACGCGGGTGAGGCCCGGCGTCTGCTGGGGGCGGCCGGGGTGGCCGAGCCGACGATCGCGCTGGCGCTGATCGACGCGCTCGACGACGAACACGGCCGCCTGGAGGACCACCGCCCGGCCGCCGACCCGACGCTGGCCCGCATCTACGGCCGGGGCCCGTCCAAGGTCCTGATCACGCTGGCCGCCGCCGCGGGCCTGCTCGCCGTCGCGGGCGTGCCCCACCTGCTGGGTCTGCACGACGTCCGCGCCGCCACCGCCGCCCCTGCGTTACCCGAGGTCAGCCGGGTCTCCCCCGGCACCTGGCGGACCACCACCACCCTCGACCTGCACACCTGGGAGCCCCGGGGCGACCTGACCGACGACGACGGGCTGGTGACCCGCGCGGTCCGGGCCTGGCAGGGCGAGGTGACCGCGCAACCGGTGTCGGGCGCGCTGCCCAGCCCGCCGGTCGCGCCCCAGCTCCTCTACGCGGGCCGCCTCGACGGCACCACGGTCGTGCTGCTCCGCGACTCCGGCCGGGTCGCCCGCTACGCCGAGACCGGGCGGTCGCGCTCGCTGGAGGTGTTTCCCGAGCCCCGGCTGAAGGCCGACGGGTCGACCCCGCTGAAGTTGTCGGGGGGCCGTTACCTGGTGCCGCCGTGGGTGACCGAGGTGTCGGCGGCCACCCTGAGCCGGCTGGGCGCGAAGTGGCGGCCGGTCGCCCTGGCCGGCGGGGTGACCGGCCCGGTGCCGCAGGTCACGGCCGGTCCGTGCTGGCGCGGCCCGGTGCTGCGGCTGCGCGCGCCGGGGGTGGCCCACGGGATGGCGTACACGATGCTCGACCTGGGACGGCTCGCGCTGGCGAACGTGACCCACCAGGCGCCGCCGCCCGCCGAGATCAACCGGATGGGACCCGAGGAGATCGACGTGTCGCCGGGCGGGTTCAGCGCGTGGGCGCACCTGTCGTGCGCGCTGCCGTTCCCCCCGGTCGAGGCCGAGGCGGCGACGGCCTGGGAGTTCTGGTCGGGTGAGCTGCCGGAGTCGGCGCGGGCCCGCTGGATGTGCGCCCGGTTCTCCAACGCCGACGGGACGAGCTCGGTCAGGGCGGTGCTCGCCGTCGCCACCCCCGGCCGGACGGTGACCATCCCGACCGGCTCCCGCCCGAACACCTGGGACTGCAGCCGCCTGAAGCGCCACGTGGTGGCGGCGACCTGGTGGCAGGCGCCGTCGGGCCAGTGGTACTACCTGGTCGCGGGCAGCCGCGACGTCGCCCGCATCACGGTGACCGGCCCGACCGTGAAAGACGTCCTGGCCGGGCGCGGCCTGATCGCCACCCTGGGACCGAACGGCGGCACGCACCCGGCCGGAGAGGTCACGGTGACGGCGGGCACGACGACCGTGCTGCGCGAGACCGCCCCCTCACTATCGTGACCCCGTGGACGAATGCGCGTGCGGGCACGACCGGCATCGGGCGCCGAGGGACAAGACCGAGGGCCTGGTGCTGGCCCGGCACCTGCGAGACGTGGAACACCTGCTCGACGTGGTCGAGCGCGACGACTCGCGGTGGCTCGGCATCCTTCGTTGCGGGTCGTGCGGCCGCTACTGGGCCGAGGACAGCATGACGTCGGGCCACGCCGACCTGTTCTTCGTCTACCCGGTCGACACCGACGACCCGCACGCGTGGCTGGCGCGGGCCCGGCCGGTGCTCTAGGCGATCCAGGGCGGGGTGCCGTGGACGGTCCCGTCGGGCAGGATCGCCTTCGCGTCGCCGGCGGCCGTCACGACGGCGGTGAAGCCCTCGGCCGCGGCGGTGACCCGGCGCGCGGTGTGCGGCGGCATGATCACGGTGTCGCCCCCGGCGACCTCGAAGGTCGCGTCGCCGAGTTCGACGGTGGCGGCGCCGGTGACGAACGCCCAGATCTGCTCGCAGTCGAAGTCGTGCCTCGGCCCGGCGGTTCCGGGCCGGGCGTCCACCTGCCAGACGGACTGCCGCGACCCGCCCTGGCCGGGTGAGGCGAAGGTGGTCATGACCCCGGCCGGGGTCTCGGAGCGGCGGGCGGCGGCGGCGCGGATGACGGTCATGGCGGATCCCCTAAGATAGACAATGTCGTTGTCCATATAGTCAATCAGGTTGTCTTTCATGTCAAACGGGTTCGAGCTGCCGCTGCGGCTGCTGATGGCCTTCCGCGTGCTCATCGACGCCCTCCACGAGGAGCTCGCCGCGCGGGGCCACCCCGGCATGCGGCCCATGCACGGGTTCGTGCTGCAGGCGGTCTCCCGGGGGGCCGACTCGGCCGCGTCGCTGGGCCGCACCCTGGGCGTCTCGAAACAGGCGGCGGGCAAGACCATCGAGACGCTGGAGGGGCTCGGCTACGTCACCCGCGTCCCCGACCCGGCCGACTCCCGCCGCAAGACGGTCGTGCTGACCGAACACGGGGTGGACGCCCTGCGGCGGTCGGCCGAGGTGTTCGACGAACTGCGGGCCCGCTGGGCCGCCGAACTCGGGGCCGCCCGGCTCGACGACCTGGAGGACGCGCTGCGGCGGATGACCCCGGGCGACCTGTTCCGGCTCGACGTGCCGGGGTGGTTCGGCTAACTCCCCCAGCCGGGGACCGTCCTCTCCAGGATCACCAGGGGCAGGTCGCGGGGGGAGGCGGCCTCGTAGGTGGCGTACAGGGGGAAGATGCCGGTCATCGTCGGCCAGAGCCGCCCCTTCTCCTCCGGTGTCGCGGTGCGGGCGTGGGCGGTGAAGACCTCCGCGCCGACCTGGACCGTCACGTGGGGGTCGGCGGCCAGGTTGAGATACCAGGCGGGGTGGGCCGGGGAGCCGGCGTTCGAGGCGACCAGCAGGTGGCGGGGACCGTCGGTGCCGTAGAAGAGGGCGGTGCGGCGGGGGCGGCCCGATCTGCGGCCGGTCGTGGTGAGCAGGAGGGCCGGTTTCCCCTGGTAGGTGCCGCCTTTCCGGCCGCCCGACTCGACGTAGGCCGCCACGTGGCTCGCGACCCAGCCGGTCGGGCTGGGGTCGATGTCGGCGCGCGGCCTGATGGGGGCGTACCGGCGGAAACCACCGCTGGTCATCCCGGGGAAGTCGTAGACCCGCTGCCAGGCCGGGCTGCGGAGGGTGAGCGCCTCCTCGTGGGCCTCGGCGCCGGTCCAGCCGGCCAGGTTGAGCATGCGGGTGCCGTCGAGGCTGGTGTGGAAGCGGCCCGAGATGCCGCCCGGGTGGGGGTCCTCGGTGGCCATGGCGTCGAAGACGGTGTCGATCCAGCGGCGCAGCCGGTCGGGGTCGGGGCCGTCGAACTCGGCCTCGACCGCGACCACGCAGCCGGGCTCGCGTCCGTCGGTTCCGTGCCGGTAGAGGTGGTAGGCGGTGGGTTCGGCTCCGGTGAGGTCCCTCAGGAAGGCCGCGCCGTCCGTGGTCCATCGGCTGTACGTCATGACGGTGGCCGCGTCGAGGCTCTCGTACACCTCGAAGGAGACGAGCCCCTCCGGCCACGGCGCGGGAGACCAGCCGTCGGCGGCGTTCGACTCGGTGGTGAAGAACAGGTCAGGCAACGGGGACTCCGTAGGGATGGGCCCGGCGGGCCGACGCGAGGGCGCGCCCCCACCAGGTGAGCTGGTCGAGCAGCCGGTCGGCGGCGGCGCCGCACGGGCCGGGATCGAGCGGACGGCCGTCGTCGCCGAACTGGCCCTGCGCCCAGACGAACGAGACCGTCTCCCGGACCGTCACCGCGTGCAGCTCGGCGAAGACCTGCCGCAGGTGCTCGACGGCCCGCAGGCCGCCCGAGATGCCGCCGTACGAGACGAACCCCACGGGTTTGGCCTGCCACGGCGTCACATGCCGGTCGATGGCGGTCTTCAGCGGGCCGGGGAAACTGTGGTTGTACTCGGGCGTGACCACGACGAACATGTCCGCCGCCCGCAACGCCTCGCCCCCGGGCTCCCCGTGGACCAGGTCCACGACCTCCACGGTCAGGCCGGCCCGCTGCCGGGCGTGGCCGGTGAACCACTCGGCCACGACGGGCCCGAACCGGCCCTGGCGGGTACTGCCGACGATCACGACAAGGTTCATGGCTCCACCCTGGAACCTCAACCGCGCTTGAGGTCAAGCTAGGGTGCCGGGCATGACCCCGGACATCACGATCGGCGAACTGGCCGACCGCAGCGGCGTGCCCCACTCCGCGCTGCGCTTCTACGAGAGCCAGGGCCTCATCCACAGCCGCCGGACAGCCGGCAACCAGCGCCGCTACGTCCGCGCCACCCTACGGCGGGTGGCGTTCATCCGCGCCGCCCACCACCTCGGCATCCCGCTCTCGCGGGTGGGCGAGGTGCTGGCCCTGCTGCCGTCCGACGGGGCGCCCACCCGGGAGTTCTGGGAGCGCGCCTCGCAATGCTGGAGCGCCGACATCGATTCGCGCATCGACCGGCTGGAACGCATGCGCGACCGGTTCACGCGGTGCGCCGGATGCGGATGCCTGTCGTTCGACGGATGCGCGCTGCTGGACTGAGATTCTGTCGGTGGCGGCTGGCAGCATGGGCGGGTTATGGCTGAACCGCTGAAAGACCAGATCAACGCCGCCTCGGTGACCCTGCTCGCCGACGGCCTCGCCGGCTGCTCCCCCGCCTTCCCCCGCGACCGTTTCGTCGCCGCCGCCCTGTCGGGGCTCGACGGCCTCGAACTCAAGGACCGGGTCCGGTCCGTCGCCGCCGCGCTCGCCACGGCGATGCCGCCCGACTTCCCCGCAGCCGCCGCGCTGCTCCGCGAGGCCACCACCCGGGTGCGGCTCGACATGTGGAGCGGCTGGCCCGCGACCGAATGGGTCGCGCTCGCCGGGCTCGGCCACCTGGCCGACGCGATGACGACGCTGGGCGTGCTGACCCCGTACGCGACCGGGGAGTTCGCCGTACGGCCCTTCCTGGCCCGCCACCGGGCCGAGGCCCTCGCGGTGATGCGCGCCTGGGCCGACGCCGACGACGAGCACCTGCGGCGGCTGGCGTCCGAGGGCTCCCGTCCCCGCCTGCCGTGGGGGTCGCGGGTGCCGTGGCTGAACGACGGCGTGACCGTGCCGATCCTCGACGCGCTGCGCGACGACCCGAGCGAATACGTGCGCCGGTCGGTCGCCAACCACGTCAACGACCTGACCAAAGACCATCCCGACCTGGCGCTCGACCTGCTCGACCGCTGGGGGTCCGAGCCGGGCGAACACACCAGGGCCGTGCTGCGCCACGCCCTGCGCGGGTTGTTGCGCGCCGGTCATCCGCGGGCGCTGACGCTGGTGGGGGCCACCCCGGGCGGCGGCTCCGTCGACGCCCTGGCCGCCGAGTCGGCGACCGTCCAGATCGGCGGGCACCTGCGGTTCACGGTGACCGTCCGGGCCGACGCCCCCGGCCCGCTCGTGCTGCGCTACGCCGTCACCAGGGAGCGCTCGCGGCGCGTCTTCCACCTGGGCGAACGGGTCGCGACGGCCGCCGGGCAGACGTTCACGCTGATCAAGGCCCATTCGTTCCGCCCGGTCACCACCCGCAGCGAACCCGTGGGAGACCGCCGGCTGGAGATCATGGTGAACGGGGAGACCCGGGCGGAGTTGCCGTTCGTGCTGACCGGTCAGTGACCCGGCACGACCCGGCCCGCGAAGTCGACCACGACCCGGTTGCCGAGCGGTTCCTTCAGGGTGAGCGTCGCCTTCGTGAGCGGCGCGGCCACCCGCTGGTCGCAGTCGCCCATGTCGCTGCTCAACGCCTTGAGCCCGATCGAGACGAACGACGGATGCTCGACGGCCGTTGGCACGATCCGCGGTGCCGCCGTGCCCGGGCAGGGCATGCCCCAGCTGACCGTGAACGTCGCCGACACCGTCCGGCCGTCGACGGACAGGTCGCTGACCAGCGTGGACGGCACGATCGAGCCCAGCCGCCAAAAGTGGCTCGCCGTGAGGGCCGGCCACCAGATCGTGCCGCCCTCGGCCAGGCGGAACTCCCAGGCCGGCAGCTCGACCGGCCCCCGGTCGGTGCTGAACGCGGACACGGTGAGCTCCGTCCCCGTGACGCGGGCCTCCGGCAGGGCCGCGTGCGCGGTCTGGGAACGGATGGCCGCCAGGGCGTCGCGGGCGCTGGTGAGGGTGACGTACCGGGACAGGCCCTGCACGGTGAGCTGCCTCGACGGCGGCGCGACCGCGGACAGCGCGGCCGAGGCGGGCACCCGCCCCCGGGCCGCCTCATCGGCGAGCGGCAGCGGGTCGAGCACGATGAGCGGGCGGTCGAGCGCCGAGGTGACGGGGAAGTCGCGCCAGAGGTCGGCGACCTTCGGGCCGGGGGCCTTCGGCGGCGCCGCCGGGTCGGGGGTGCACGCGGCGACGGCGAGGACGACGGCGAGGAGCACCAGGAACCTGCGCATGACGCCTCCCGTTTCGGGTTCCCAACCGAAGAGACGGATTCCGGGGACGTGAGGTTCGGGTCGCATGATGATCTGGAATTCCACCATAAGGGCGGGCGGACCGTTCCAGAAGGCCGGGATCAGCCGGCGAAGAGGAAGATGTATGCGGACGCGCAGGCGTAGATCGCGAAAGCCACGACGACGGCGATGACGAGCGTTCTCCGGGTGATGTGCGGCATGGTGAACCATGCCGCCGCCGGATACGCGATCACTCCGCTGGCGACGATGAGGACGAGGGACTCCAAGAACAGAGAGAACGGCATCGCCTGCGCGACCTGCCAGACGACGGTCAGGAAGAGGCCGGCGAGGACCGCCACGGGCAGGGCGGGCCGGACCCGGAGCAGATGCAGCAGCGGCCAGGCGAGCACGATCGCGGCCCAGCGCCCGACCTCCCACGCCAGGACCAGGTAGCCGAAACAGCCGGTGTACTCACCGCAATATTGCGACGCGGGGTAGAGCCGGGTCAGCGCGGCCACCCCTGCCAGGAGCGCCACGGGCAGGACGACGCCCACCACGACTGCCATGGCGATTCGCCAGACGGGCTTGGCCCGCGATAAAGAAGCGTCAATTTCGATCACTCGCGCATGATGGCACCCAAGAAGGCACCTGGCTATGACGAGGTCGCTGCGAGAACGCGTCGTCACAGACCGGCCCCTTTCGGGAACGGCACGATTTCGGCTTCGACTTCCGGTGTACGTCGAAGAGGAGGCGGTCGTTGTGGCGATCGAGTGGCCGCCGAGAACGCGGTCGCGAAGTCCGCGGTGGTCGCCTCACCGAAAACCGGCACCCGGCCACGGGCCGTCGCCCGAAACCCCCGGAAGCCTTCTCACCGAGTCGTATCCGGCTCTTGACCGCCTTATACCGGCCCAAAGACGGCGCTGGGACTGCGGAAACGAGCCGTCGTCCAGTGGAAGGCGCTTCCTGCTGAACATGGCGGCGACGGGTGTTCACAGTTTGTCGCGCGCGTACCCGGCGGCCTCCGTCCGGTTCCGGACTCCGATCTTGGCGAAGGCGTTGTTGATGTGCGTCTTGACGGTCGTCTCCGCGATGAACAGGGCCGCGCCGATCTCCGTGTTGCTGAGCCCCCGCGCCACCAGCCGCAACACTTCGGCCTCCCGCGCGGTCAGCCCGTCGGGAAGGGCCGCCGGTGGCGGCGGCGCCGCGCGGGTCAGCGCCTCGACCAGCCGCCGCGACACCGCGGCCGTGAACGTCGACTGCCCGGCCGCGGCCGACCGGAGGGCGGCGGCGATCTCGGCCCGCCCGGCGTCCTTGGTGAGATAGCCGCGCGCCCCGGCCAGCAGCGCCGAGTCGACGGACCGGTCGTCGTCGTAGGTGGTCAGCACGACGACCGCCGTCTCCGGATACTGGCGGCAGATCCGCCGGGTGGCCTCGACGCCGTCCATGACGGGCATGCGCAGATCCATCAGCACGACCTCAGGACGCGCCCGCGCCACCAGGCGCAGGGCCTCCTCCCCGTTCCCGGCGTCGCCCACGACCTCGACCCCGTCGACCAGTCCGAGCAGCGCCACCAGTCCCTCGCGCATGACCTGCTGGTCGTCGACCACCACGACTTTCACTCGGGCACCTCCGCCCGGACCGTCCAATGCCCGCCGGAGGGCCCGGCGGTCAGCGTGCCGCCGGCCAGGGCCAGCCGCTCCCCCATGCCGCGCAGCCCGTGCCCGCTCGTGCCGGGAAGGTCGGCGCACGGGTTGCGCACCACCAGCCGGACCACGTCCTCTCCGTACCCGAGCTCGACCGTCACCGGCGCGTTCGCGGCGTGCTTGGCCGCGTTGGTCAGCGCCTCACGCGCGGTGCGCAGCAGGCAGACCTCCGCCGCCGGGGTGATCGGCCGCCGCACGCCGGTGGTCCGCAGCTCGGCGGCCACGTCGTGATCACGGCGATGCTCGGCCACGAGCAGGCTCAGCGCGTCGGGCAGCGGAGGAACGTCCTCACGCAGCGCCGCCACCGCCGACCGCGCCTCCAGCAGCCCCTCCCTGGCCAGCGCCCTCGACCGCCGGATGCGCGCCGCCGCCCCGCCGACGTCGCCCTTCTCGGTGAGCAGGACCTCGGCGACCTCCAACTGCACCCCGAGGCCCCCGAGGGAGTGCGCGAGGACGTCGTGGAGCTCCCGCGCGATGCGGGCCCGCTCGGCCAGGGCCATCGCCCTCATCCGGTCGTGCTGGGCCCGCCGGTAGTGGCGGCGGTGCAGGGCGAACAGCACCGCGCACGTCATGACGGCCCCGCTGACGACGATCGCGGACCGTGGCTGCGTCCACCACGACATGCTCACGGCCATGATCGCCAGATCGGCCGCGGTGACCACGACGATCACCGCCATCGACGGCGTGAGGTGCGCCGCGAACAGCAGCAGCGTGGCGAACAGGAAGACCGTCGGCGCGGCCTCCGCCGACCCCGACACCGCCGCAGCGGCCCCCGAAGCGGCCGCGAGCAGGGCCGCGGCCGTCCGGGGACGGCGCGCGTCGAGCAGGACGAAGGCCAGCCAGCACACCATCGACGCCCCGAGCGCGGACCAGACGAACGCCGGGGCCCGATCGGGCGAGGCGGTCGCGAGGGACCAGGCCAGGACGAGCGTCATCAGCAGCCTGACCAGGCGACCCGTCTCCGGGTCGTCGGCCGCCAGCAGGCGCATGACCCGTGCGCGCACCTCGCTCATCGGCTCAGCGCGCGTCCTTCAGGGTCAGCATCATGTCCACCAAGATAAGGCGGAAGGCGACGAAGCCGACCACCACGAGGATGGCGACGAGGACGATCGCGAGCAGGAGCTTGCCGTTCATCTTTCCCCCGTTGGCGTCCAGAAGGCGGTGCAGCAGGTCGAGCCACATGCCTGAGCGTTTTGTCATGTGGTGGACGGTAGGGGCGGGGCGGGGTGGAGTTGGCCCTGCTTTGGGTGGAGAGGGGGGTGGAGGCCTGGGCGATTACAGTGCTTCGATGGCCCTACCTCGCAAAGGCTCCCGGCTCATCATCGTGGACGGCACGGTCTATCGGTGGCGGGTTCGGCACAAGCCGACGTATTGCGAGGGTCTCGGCTGGAGTCCGCTGTCCTTCTCGGTGGAACACGGCGTGCGTCCCGGGAGTGTGCTCCAGGTCAGCCTGCCCTGGGCACGGCCGGACAACTGGATCGGCGCGAGAGCCGTGACGGTACGGCCGGGACTGGTGGCGTCGGTCGTCCGGCGGGCAGTCGGCGAGGGATGGAGGCCGGATGCCACCGGCTCGACGGTTCTCCTTGCGATCGCTGAAAACGAACTGGCTGAGTACGTCGTCCCGTTCCGGTAACGCCCGGCCGGGTAAGACGCGCCCGGGTGGGGGGACGTCCGTCAGCGAATAGTCGGGAACGCGAGCGACGATCACGACGAACCGTCGTCAAACAGCTACGCGATGATCTTCCTTTAGAGGTGCTGAGCGGCGAGGGTTGAAGGCGGACGAGTCGGCCTATAGGCCGGGTTCTGTGGTCATCGCTGACCGACGGCCATCCATCTAGGGCCACGATTGCTCGTGGTCTCAAGCGGTCTACCCGCGCACCATCGGACGGGCCGTCCTCAAGCGGCGCGCGCGGAAACCCGAAGGTCTCCTTCTTGACCTTGCTCCGGGTGGGGTTTACCGAGCCACCCCCGTCACCGGAGGCGCTGGTGGTCTCTTACACCACCGTTTCACCCTTACCTCCCCCGTATGGGAAAGGCGGTCTGTTCTCTGTGGCACTGTCCCGCGGGTCACCCCGGGTCGGCGTTACCGACCACCCTGCCCTGTGGAGCCCGGACCTTCCTCGGCGGAACCCCGCGAAGGGTCCCGACGCGGCCGTCCGGCCGGCTCGTCCGCCGTACGTCCAACCCTATCGGCTCTCCACGCCCTCCTTGTGGCCCACTCCAAGTGGCCCATCGCCCGACAGGGCTAGGACCTGGGCAATCGCGTAGTGGCCCCCCGCCAAGTGGCCCGATTCTCAAGCGCACCCCAACCACGCGGCAAGCGCCAACGCGTCGAATGTCACAGAACGTGGTCGCGCGTGCGGCTACAACAGGCATCGAACAGGGGGGTAGTCGACGATGAACACCACGAACCGGCCGCCGAGGGGACCGCGGCCGATCCGGTTCGGGCCGCAGGCCCATCCCCGGCTGCGGGTCGACGGGGTCGACCTGGTCACGCGGCCGATGACGCCGGACGACGCGCAGGGCGTGCGGGAGATGCACGAGAGGTGTTCCCCGGAGTCCCTGCGGCTGCGGTACTTCGGGCCGGTACCGCGGCTGAGTGACGCGGTCATACGGTTGTTCACCGACCCGGAGCGCGGGACCACGCTGGTCACGCACGTCGCGGGCGAGCCGGGCAACGTCGTCGCCATGACGAACCTGATGGATCTCGCGCCCGGGGAGGCCGAGGTGGCGCTGCTCGTCGAGGACCGCTGGCAGGGGCGGGGGCTCGGGCGGGTGCTGCTGCGGCATGCGCTCGCTCTCGCGCCGTCTCGCCGGGCGCGGGTGGTCACCGCCAGTGTCTACGCCACCAACACCCGCATGCTCTCGCTGCTGGAGGGCGCGGGGGCCGAGAAGCCGTCGATGACCGGAATGGTCCTCGACGTCCGGCTCCCGCTCTCTTCCTCCACGGCGGAGATCGCGCCCTGCGGGTGACGGCCCGACGTCGTCGTGCCGAAGGGGGCGCGGTGATGGAGAAGGGCGCCGCGAGCGGGCGAGACGCCCCGGGTCAGCGGGGGAACGTCAGGTGGGCGGTGTCGTTGAAAACGCGCAGCACCGACGGGCCGTCGCTGTAGTAGTCGATCGCCGACAGGCAGGCCAGGTCGAGGTGCATGCGGTAGAGCGCTTCGGGGGGCGCGTTGAGGGCATAGCGGACCAGGAGCTTGATCGGGGTCACGTGGGAGACGACCAGCACGGTCTCCCCCGGGTGGCCGGCCAGGATGCGGTCCCTCGCCCGTTGCACCCGGTGACCGGCCGCCTGGAAGCTCTCCCCGCCCGGCGGGGCCACCGCCGGGTCGGCCAGCCAGGCGTTCATCTCGTGGGGCCAGCGGTCTCTGATCTCGGCGAAGGTGCGGCCCTCCCACGCGCCGAAGTCGGTCTCGCGGAGGTCGTCGTCGACGTGGACGGGCAGGCCGGTCGCCTTGGCCACGGCCTCGGCCGTCTGCCGGGCGCGGGCCAGCGGGGAGCTCACGATGGCGTCGAGTTTGGCCCCGGCCAGCCGGGCCGCCGCCTTCTCGGCCTGTGCCTCGCCCAGTTCGGTGAGGGCCGGGTCGCCCAGGCCGGAGAAGCGCCTCTCCACCGACAGCGGGGTCTGGCCGTGGCGCAGCAGGATCAGCGTGGTGGCCACCCGGGTCGCGCCGGTCCAGGGATTGCCCGGCGAAACAGTCGTGGAAGAACGGGTGGTCGTCGAGACGGAACCGAGGTCGTCTAGAAGATCCGTCTCAGCAGGCGGGCCACCAGCCTTCTCAGCAGGCTCCGGCGGCGCGTCCGCAGCCTGACCCTCGTCTTTCCGTGCCGGATCCGGATCCGGGTCGAAGAGCCGCGTCGTCGTATGCGTACTCGTACTCGTCCATTTTTCGCCACGTGCCGCCGCATCCATCGCTTCGTTGGCCAGGGCGTCGGCGTGGGTGTTCCGCTCGCGGGGGATCCACGTCCACGTCACGCGGAAGCGGCGCGCCAGGGCGGCCGCCTCGGTGGCCAGGGGCCGGAGGCCCTCGTTCTTGATCTTCCAGCGGCCGGCCATCTGCTCGATGACCAGCTTCGAGTCCATGCGGACCTCGACCGGGACGCCGTCGAGGCCCAGCCCGGACAGGGCGGTGAGGCCGGCGATCAGGCCGCGGTATTCGGCCACGTTGTTGGTGGTCACGCCGATCGACTCGGCCGCCTCGGCGACGACCGTGCCGTCGGGGGCGTAGACGACGGCGCCGTAGCCGGCCGGGCCCGGGTTGCCCCGGGAGCCGCCGTCGGCCTCGATGGAGTAGCTCGTCACAGGCCCGACTCGTTGGTGCGGACGAGGATCCGGCGGCACTCCTCACATCGCACGACCTCGTCGGGTTTGGCGGCCCGGATGGCGTTCAGGTCGGCGATCGACATGGTCGTGCGGCAGCCGAGGCAGCGGCCGCCGTGGAGGAGGGCGGCGCCCACGCCGCTGGACTCGCGCAGCTTCTCGTACAGGGCCAGCAGGTCGGCGGGGATCTCCGCGGCGATCGTCTTGCGGCGGGCGGTGACCTCGGAGCCGTCCTTGTCGATCTCGGCGAAGGCGGTGTCGCGGCGGCTCTCGGCGCCGACGAGGTCGGCGGTGATGGTCTCGCGTTCGGCGCGCAGGGCGTCGACGCGGGCGTCGGCCGTCTCGCGGCGTTCCATGATCTCCAGGACGACCTCTTCCAGGTCGCCCTGACGGCGGTGCAGCGAGGCGATCTCGGACTGGAGGCCGGCCAGGTCGCGGGGGGAGGAGACGGCGCCGGAGTCGAGGCGCTTCTGGTCGCGCTCGGCCCGCTGGCGGACGGCGTCGACGTCGGACTCGGCCTTCGACTGCTCGCGGCCCAGGTCGGCGGCCTCGGTCTCGGCGGCGATGATCTGGGTGGCGATCTGGGCCAGGCGTTTGCTCAGGTCGTCGATGCCGGCCAGTTCGGGGAGGGTGCGGCGGCGGTGGCGGAGCCGGTCGAGGGCTGCGTCCTGCTCAGCCAGGTCAAGGAGGCGCTTCTGTGCGTCCGGTGCTGCTTTCATCCCTATCCTCGCTGTGCTGTTGTGGTCCAGGCGTCGGTGACCCTCTCGGAGACGCGCGCCTCCACATTATTGCCCGTCGCCGCGAGGGCCGTGGTCAGCCGTTCGGCGGCGTCGGTGAGCCAGGGCCACTCCGTCGCCCAGTGGGCGGCGTCGATCAGGGCGGGGCCGTCGTCCTCGGCGTACTCGCTCGCCGGGTGGTGGCGCAGGTCGGCGGTGAGGAACACGTCCACACGGGCCCGCTTCGCCGCGCCGAGCAGGGAGTCTCCGGCGCCGCCGGAGACGGCGACGGTCTTCACCAGCCGGTCGGGGTCGCCGGAGACGCGCAGGCCGCCGGACGTCCGGGGCAGGCCGTGGGCGGCCAGGGCGGCGAACTTGGCCAGCGTCATCGACACCGGCAGCTCGCCCACCCGGCCGAGGCCCAGCCGGGGGCGGTCGGGCAGCGGGGCGAGCGGGCGCAACGACCCGCTCAGGCCGACCGCGCGGGCCAGCGCGTCGGAGACGCCGGGGTCGGCGACGTCGGCGTTGGTGTGGGCCGTGTAGAGGCCGACGTTCGCCCTGATCAGACGGTGGACGATGCGGCCCTTGGCGGTGGTGGCGGCGACCGAGGTGACGCCCTTGAGGTAGAGGGGGTGGTGGGTGACGATCAGGTCGGCGCCCCAGTCGAGGGCCTCCTCGGCGACGGCGGTCACCGGGTCGACGGCGAACAGCACCTTCCGCACCGGCTGGGCGGGGTCGCCGCAGACGAGGCCGACGACGTCCCACGACTCCGCGGTGGCGGGGTCGTAGGCCGACTCCAGCGTGCGAATGACCGTTTGCAGGGTGGTCTCAGTCACCCTGGGAGGTTACCGGCCCCCGGGTTAGCGTGTTCTCATGCGCGTCGCCATCGTCGGAGCCGGGTTCGGCGGCCTGTGCATGGCCGTGCGGCTGGCCCGGAGGGGGATCCCCCACGTCGTCTTCGAGAAGGGCGACGGGGTCGGCGGGACATGGCGTGACAACACCTATCCGGGGGCGGGCTGCGACATCCCCTCCCACCTGTACTCCTACTCGTTCGACCCCTACTGCGACTGGTCGCGGCGCTATCCGGGGCAGCCGGAGATCCTCGCCTACCTGGAGATGATCGCGGCCAAGCACGGGATCCGGCCCCGGTTCGGCGCCGAGGTGAGCGAACTGGCCCACGACGGCGCGGGCTGGCTCGTGGTCACGCCCGGCTCGGTCGAGCGGTTCGACGTGGTGGTCACGGCCGTCGGGCAGCTCAACCGGCCCCGCGTGCCCGGCATCCCGGGCGCCGGGACGTTCGCGGGCGACGCCTTCCACTCGGCCCGCTGGGCGGGCCGCGACCTGACGGGCAGGCGGGTCGCCGTCATCGGCACGGGCTCCTCCGCCGCCCAGCTCATCCCGCCGGTCGCGGCGACGGCCGAGCACGTGGACGTCTACCAGCGCACCCCCAGCTGGGTGCTGCCGAAGGCCGACGCCGAGTTCGCGCCGCTGACCAGGGCGATGTTCCGATGGGTGCCGGGGGCCCATCGGGCGTACCGGCGATGGTTCTTCGACTACGTCGAGAAGACGGTCTGGCCCGCCCTGATCGGCGGGTGGAGCACCGACCTGATCCGGCGGACCGCGCTCAGCCACCTGCGCCGCCAGGTCCCCGACCCCGAGCTGCGCCGAAAACTGACCCCCGACTATCCGCCGGGCTGCAAGCGGGTGGTCTTCGACAGCCTCTTCTATCCGGCACTGACCAGGCCGAACGTCGACCTGGTCACCGAGCCGATCGTCCGGATCGCCCCCGAAGGGGTGCGGACGCCCTCCGGGCTCAGAAGAGCCGACACGATCGTGTACGCCACCGGCTTCCACTCCACCGGGTTCCTCATGCCGATGACCGTCACCAACGCCGGCGGCCGCGACCTGCACGACCAGTGGAAGGACGGCGCCGAGGCCTACCTGGGCCTGACCGCCCCCGGCTTCCCCAACCTCTTCTTCCTGTACGGCCCCAACACCAACCTCGGCCACAACTCGATCGTCTACATGCTGGAGGCCCAGGTCAGGTACGTCATGGGCTGCCTCGACCTGATCGCCCGGAGAGGCCCCATGGAGGTCACGGAGGGGGCGCTGGCGGCGTACCGGACTGCTCTGAACAGGGCTCTGGCGGCCACGGTCTGGAGCGGCGACTGCCAGAGCTGGTACAAGACCGCCGACGGGAGGATCACCACCAACTGGCCGCGCACGGCCCGCGAATACCGCAGGATCACCCGGCGGCCCAGGCCAGGGGCATACAAGTTCGGGACGGGGCGGTAACGTCCGGTAGACGCCCTCCCCGGAAGGAGCCCCGCCATGCTGCACTTCGACGCGGTGGTGGCCGACACCCACAACGACCTCCTGATGGCGGTGGCCGCCCGCCCGCCGAAACAATGGGCCCGGTACTTCCGCGACACCTGGCTCCCCCAGCTCACCGAGGGCGGGGTGGACCTGCAGGTGCTGCCGGTGTTCATCGACGACTGGTACCGCCCCGAGGGCGCGCTGCGGCAGACCCTCCGCATGATCGAGGCCGCCCACGTGATCGCCGCCGATGTCGACGAGGTGCGCCTCTGCCTCGACGGCGGCGAGATCGACGCCGCCCTGGCCGACGGCAGGATCGCGCTGGTCCTGGCCATGGAGAGCATGCCCGGCCTCGACTCCAGCGTCGAGCTGGTCCCGACGCTCCACCGGCTCGGCGTGCGGGTCGCGTCGATCGCCCACTGGGGCCGCACCCCCCTGGCCGACGGCAGCGGCGAGGACGCCACCGGCTCCCGGCTGACCGCGGCGGGGGTCGAGGCCCTGGCGACGATGGAGGACCTGGGGATCGTCTTCGACGTCTCCCACCTGGGCGCCTCCGGCGTCGCCCACGTGCTGGAACTGGCCCGGCGGCCGGTGATGGCGACCCACTCCTCGGCGCGGGCGCTGCTCGACCACCACCGGAACCTGACCGACGACCAGCTCCGCGGCGTCGCCGCAACGGGCGGCGTGATCTGCGTGAACTTCCTGCCCGCCTTCCTCACCGAGCACCCCCGCAAGGTCACGGTCGACGACCTGGTCGACCACATCGCCCACATCGCCTCGGTGGCCGGCATCGAGCACGTGGGGCTCGGCCCCGACTTCATCCGCGAGGTGCTCCACGACGTCACCCCGCCCTGCTGCGAGGCCGCCCCGTCGGGCCTCGACGTCGACGCGGTGATCCCCGACCTCGACGGCCCGCGCGGCCTGCCGCTGGTGACCGAGGCGCTGGAGAAGCACGGCTTCTCCCCCGAGGAGATCCGGCTGATCCTGGGCGAGAACGTGCTGCGCCTGTTCCGCGCCGAGCTGGGGGTGCGCCGGTGAACCTCGACGAGATGGTCGGCGACCTGGAGGAACTGGTCGGCTGCGAGTCGTTCTCCGCCGACCACGCGGCGGTGGCCAAGAGCGCCGAGGTGGTCGCCGAGGTCGGGGCCCGGCGGCTGGGGGCCGCGCCCGAGCGGGTGACGATCCGGGGCGTGTCCCACCTGAGGTGGACGTTCGGGCGGCCGCGCGTGCTGCTGCTCGGCCACCACGACACGGTCTGGCCGGTCGGCACCCTGCGCGACATGCCGTGGAGCTGCCGCGACGGCGTCGCCCGCGGCCCCGGCGTCTTCGACATGAAGGCCGGCCTGGTGCAGCTCTTCCACGCCCTGTCCGGCCTGCCGTCCCTCGACGGGGTGTCGGTGCTGGTCGTCGGTGACGAGGAGCTCGGCTCCCCCACCTCGCAGCCGCTGATCGAGGACGCGGCGCGGGGCCTGTCGGCCGCGTTCGTCCTGGAGGCCAGCGCCGACGGCGGGGCGCTGAAACTGGCGCGCAAGGGCATCTCCCGGTACGAACTCCTGGTGCACGGCCGGGCCGCCCACGCCGGCCTCGAACCGGAGAAGGGCGCCAACGCCGGCATCGAGCTCGCGCACCAGATCATCGCCATCACCCGGATCGCCGGCTCCGTGTCGTCGTCGTCGCAGCCGGGGTCCCTGTCGGTGACGCCGACGCTGATGTCGGCCGGGACGTCCACGAACACCATCCCCGCCCTCGGGCGGGTGGCGATCGACGTGCGGGTGCCCGACGTGGCCTCCCAGCAGCGGGTCGACGAGCTGATGCGCGCCCTCACGCCCGTCCTCGACGGCACCCGGCTCGAACTGCTGGGCGGCCCCAACCGCCCGCCCTTCGACGGCGCGGCCTCCGCCGCCCTGTTCGAGCGGGCCGTGGAGATCGCCGCGTCGCTCGGCATGCCCCCGCTGACCGGGGTGTCGGTCGGCGGCGCCTCCGACGGGAACTTCACCGCCGGGGTCGGCACCCCCACCCTCGACGGGCTGGGCGCCCTCGGCGGCGGGGCGCACGCGCCCGAGGAGCACGTCCTGGTGGAGCACATGCCGGTCCGGGCCCGGCTGCTGACGGAGCTGGTGCGGTCGGTGCTGGCGTGATCGTGCGGGAACTGACCACCCTGGCCGAGTTCGAGGCCCTCTCCGGGGTGTTCGACTCGATCTGGCGGCCTGAGCCGTCGAACCCTCCGGTCACCGTGGAGCTGATGCGGGCCTTCTCCCACGCGGGCAACTACGTGGCCGGGGCCTTCGTCGACGGACGGCTGGCCGGAGGGTCGGTGGGGTTCTGCTCGCCGCCCGGGGAGGCGACGCTCCACTCCCACGTGACCGGGGTGGTCACGCCGGGGGCCGGGCTGGCGCTCAAGCGGCACCAGCGGTCGTGGGCGCTGGCGCGGGAGATCTCCACGATCACGTGGACGTTCGATCCCCTCGTCCGGCGCAACGCCTACTTCAACCTAGTGAAACTGGGGGCGCGGCCGGAGCGCTACCACGAGAACTTTTACGGGGAGATGGCCGACGAGGTGAACGCGGGCGACGAGTCCGACCGGGCGCTGGCGGTGTGGCGGCTCACGGCTCCCCGTCCGGCCGAGGAGGCGCCCGAGGCGGCGGTCGCCGTCGACGACGGTCCCGTCGTGCGAGAGGTGTCCGCGCCCGTCGTCCTGATCCGGTTGCCGGAGGACATAGAACAGCTGCGGCGGGATGACCCGGCCACGGCGAGGCGGTGGCGCATGGCCGTCCGGGAGGAGCTCGGCGGACGGCTCCGGGACGGGTGGCGGGTGACCGGGTTCCGTGACGGCGGCTACGTGCTGCGGTCTTGAGTCGGCGGGCCGGTCGCCCGGCGGGCCGACCACGTTCGGGCTATGTCCCGCAGGTAGGCGGCGATCTGCCAGTGCTCTGGTGGACTGTTGGTGACCATCATCGCGAAGGCCTCGGCGACCGCCGGCCGGCCGAACGTCTCCTCCAGCAGGCTGTAGTCGGTTGTGGAATCCGTGCGGGCGAGAAGTAACTCGGCGGGCCGCGAGCCCTTTGCCTGAGCCAAGTGAAGCTGGTTGTCAGGAAGTGAGGCGAACAGGCGCAGCGCCGCTTCGCGTTCCGTCGGCGCCAACTCGGGCAAACCCTCGACGAGATAGTTCAGCAGAGTCAGGCCGGTCTCCGAGACTTCCGGCAGGGCGGCGGGGTTCGCGCCGTTGAAGAACGCGATGCCACGATCACCCTCGACATCGGCATCTCGCAACAGCCGGCTCGCCCAATCCCCGAGTACTGAGGACAGGTGCGAAATGTGAGCGAGCACCATTAGCGCATAGGCCCGCGACCCGCCCTCCCCGGTAAGCAATCCTGCGAGCCGCTCCTTGATCTTCTGCCGGACAAGCGGATCTTCCGCCGCCAGGCCCGACAGCACCGATCCCAGATAGTGCAGGCTGCCATCCGGAAGACCGACGAGCCGGTCAAGGGCGTGATCGGCCAACAGCCGTCGATACTGCGGTGATTTGATCGCTAGATCATCGCCGAGCAACTCAGTCGCCAGTTCCGCACCGGCCCGAATCAGCCAGGACATCAGGTCACGGTTGTCAAACTCCCTCAACAGACTGATGACCTGTTCACGCAACCCTTCACGATCGGTGAAAAGCCGGCCCGCCGCCAGCAACCAGGTGTTGCGCCAGTGCGCGGACGGTACGAGAGGACGCAAGTGTTCGAGGACCTGCGCGCCCTCGCCCCGAGTGAGTGCTCGGGCCGCCAGGTACTCGCGGAGACTACGGATTTCGAATCCGACCCCGTTGTCCCCGTATGGAACAAGCATGACAAGCCGGTGTACCGCCGCCACTTCCACCAGCTTGGCCAGTTTCAGGGCCTGCTCCTCGTCGTTCCCCTCGCTCCGCAGCCGCTCGAAGGCATGCCGGCGTACGTCGGCCGCAGGGAGCGCCCCTTCGTGCTCGACCACCCGTTCCGCCTGCCGCTGGAGTTCCAGTGCGACCGACTCGTGGATGGCCTCGACGTCGGACCGGTAGTCCTCCAGGAACCTTCCTAAGGTAGTCGGCTTGTTTAGCTCCCTGGCATAAATGGTGTCGAAGTAGGCATGGAAAAGCTGATAGCGGTTGGCGGGCACTCTCTGCCGTCTTTCCAGGAGCAAAGTCATGATTGTGACCTGGAGCGGAGTGCGCATCAACCGGTAGGTCTCAGACTCTTTCGTCGATTCGGCGAGCCGATGGTTCACCTGCTGTTGAAGATCCGGATCGTCGCCGAGCCGCAGCGCCGTGAGCTTGCGGGCATAGGACAGCGCCTCGTCGGGCTCAAGGTCAGATAGATGCACCGTCCGGTAATCAGCGCTTCTGAACTCGCCCAGGTATCCCTGCGGCCTCGTGGTGATCACTACCAGCACATCGGCTTTCACGACACCGGCCTCGATCAGGAAGTCTCGCACTCCTGCGCTTGCCCGCTCACGAATCGTTGGCGAAACGACCTCATCCATACCGTCGAGCACGATCAACCACGGCCAGGCTCCCAGCCAGTCGTGCAATCCCACCCCGGAGACGTCGAACGAGGCCGCGGACAAGACCTTCCCCATGATGTACCGCATCAGCGAGAGAGACGGGTTGACCGCCAACTGGTCGCCATAGTCACTCAGCACCACCCGTATGGGCCAGCGCAGGTTGCGCGGCGTTGGCAACCCCAAGTCGTCGAAATGAGCGGCCAGTCGGCTGCATAGGCGTCGCGGTTCTGGACCAAGCACGGCGTCTTTGAGCAGAGCGACCCGGTATGCCTGGCAGACCATCTGGGTGAGGGTCGACTTCCCCTGTCCGGGGCCGCCGAAGACCAGGATGTGCGATGAGTCCTCGGTGAAGTCGACGACACGGTTGCCCTGCAAGAGGATGTACTCGGCGGCCATCACCTCACGACCGACCCGCCCGCGAATGCTGTGACCTCCCGCGACGGCGGGCAGGTCGATGCCGATGCTGTCCAGGGCGAGCTTGTCGTCACTGTTGTCGCCCGCCTTACCAAGCCGGACGTATTGCTGGGCCATCATGTCTTTGATCGTGTGCGCGGTCAGCAGCTCGCCGAGTTTGTCATTCTTCCTGTCAAGCCACGAATGAAGGCGGGCCAGCACGTCACCACTGGTCAAGAAGCCGCCATAACGCACCCGGACGTCCCGATGCACATCCAAGAGCGCACGGAAGGTGTCATAGTGCCATATCCGCCATCCACGCAGATCGATGCCGAACGATCTCAAAGCCGCCGAAATCTCCTCGTGTGCGTTGTCAATGCCGCCTCCGGCCGCCGGCGAAAGCGTGACATTGGTCGCTATGAGTAGATTGTCCGGAAGGGGATGGCCTCGGCGATTGTTGACCCATGTGGTCATCTCCCGGCGTACTTCGCCGAGCAGCCATTTCAAGTTGGCGGCCGGATCTCCCGGACGCTGGCGGAATTTAGCCTGCACGACGGTGTAACCGTGCCAGGTCTCCGTCTCACCCTCGTCGATCTCCGGATGCCAGTGAATTCGTCCCTGAACAGCAGCGTCCCGCCCGCCGTCGGCTCCGTCGCCATAGATTTGCACTTTGTCTCCAAGTGCGGCGACGCACAGAGCTTGCGTCAGATGTTCGAACTCCCGCGGGCCCAGCCTCGCCAGGTCATAGTCCACAGGCAGAATTCCATCATGTGGCTTTAGTCCGCATCTGTCGTTACGTATTTCTCCCGGACCTTCGTCCGCGACAACTTCCCCGTCGGCGTCCGGGGCAGTTCGTCGCGGAACTCGATCACGCGGGGATGCTTGAACCGCGCCAGCCGGGGCTCCAGGTGCTCCCTGAGCTCCTCCTCCGTCACCTTCTCCGCCGTCTGGACCAGCGCCACCACCGAGTGCCCCCACTCCTCGTCGGGCACCCCGATCACCGCGGCCTCGACCACGCCGGGGTGGGTCAGCAGGGCGGCCTCGATCTCGGCCGGGTAGATGTTCACCCCGCCGCTGACGATCAGGTCGGTCCGGCGGTCGAGCAGGTAGAGGTAGCCCTCGGGGTCGAGGTAGCCGATGTCGCCGGGGGCGTACCAGTCGCCGCGTTTGGAGGCGGCCGTCTTCTCCGGGTCCTTGCGGTATTCGAAGGTGCCCAGCGACGACTTCACGTAGATCATTCCGGGTACGCCGGGCGGGAGCTCCTCGCCGTTCTCGTCGAGGATGCGGGCCTCCATGCCGGGGACCGGGCGGCCGACCGTGCCCGGGTGGGCGAGCCACTCGGCGGGCTTCACGGCGAAGGCGATGGCCGACTCGGTCGAGCCGTAGTACTCGTAGAGGACCGGGCCGAACCAGTCCATCATCGCCTGCTTGACCGGGACGGGGCAGGCGGCGGCCGTGTGGGTGACCTGGCGCAGCGAGGAGACGTCGTAGCGCTCCCTGGTCTCGGCCGGGAGGCGGAGCATGCGGTGGAACATGGTCGGGACCATCATCGTGTCGGTCACCCGGTGGCGTTCGATCAGTTCCAGCACGGGCTCGGGGTCGAACCTCGGGGTGATCACGACCGTGTGGCCCAGGTGGAGGGCGAACTGGGCGTGCGCGCAGGGGGCCGAGTGGTACATCGGCGAGGTCACCAGGTGCACGCCGTCGCCCTGCCGCAGGTCGAGGACCTCGTCGATGAACCACAGGTAGAGCGGCAGGATCTCCTCCGGGGTCTTGGACGTCCGGGGCCGCTGGACACCCTTCGGAAAGCCCGTGGTGCCGCTCGTGTACCACATGACCTGGCCGTACGTCCGGTCGGGCGGGTCGGTGACCGGGTTGCCGAGGGCCAGGGCGGCGACGTCCTCCGGGGTCCGGACGACCAGTCGCGCGTCGCTGTCGGTGACGATGTAGCCGATCTCGGCCTCGGTGAGGTGCCAGTTGACCGGCACGTAGTAGAGGCCCGTCTGGCCGGTGGCCAGGAGCATGACCAGGGCGTCCAGGCCGTTGCGGAGCGTGCCCGCGACGACGTCGCCGGCGGACAGGCCCCGGTCGCGCAGGCCGTGGGAGACCTGGTTGGCGAGGGCGAGCAGTTCCCCGGCGCGGACCTCCGTGCCGTCGACGTCGATCACCGCGAGGCGGTCGGGGTCGGTCCGGGCGATCAGGTAGAAGCTCGGGTCCATACGTCGAGCATTGCGCCAGACGACCTGTTTGCCCAGCCTTGACCACCTTGAGTAGCCATGATCCGACGTTCTGTGATCACCTGGGACATCAGGGGGAACAGGTTGTTCGGATGGCGCCGGTGGTCGATGCGGGGCCGGTTGACGTTGGTCGCCGGTCTGGTCATGACGCTTCTGTGCCTGGCCGTGGTCGCGACCGCCCTCGTCGGCCTGCGGGGGCTGGCGAGCCAGTACAACGTCGACCGGATCGTGCGGGTCACCCTCAAGACCATCCACATGCTGAAGAACGAGCAGATCCCGCCCGTGCTGCCGGCCCAGGGCATCGCCGGGCTGCAGGTGGTCCGGCCCGACGGGTCCGTCAAGTCGTCCAGCGTGTTGTTGCAGGGCCGGCCCCGGATGGCGTTCTTCCAGCCGCCGGACACGACCGTGCGGCAGGACATGGTCTACTGCGACACCGCGTTGTGGCCCGACCAGTGCATGGTGATCGTCGCCATCCGCGTCTACAGCCCGGAGGGCGACTACCTGATCTACGCCGCCGACCCGGTGGTGCCCTGGTACGTCGACCCGCGCGTCGACCTGCTGCTGCTCCTCGGGGCCGGGCTCATCATCACGGTGACGACCATCGGCACGTACTGGCTGGTGGGCAGGGCGCTGCGGCCGGTCGACGCGATCAGCGAGGAGCTCGCCACGATCACCGGCAGCGAGCTGGACCACCGGGTGCCGGTGCCGAAGAACCACGACGAGATCCGCCGCCTGGCCGAGACCGCCAACGCCACCCTCGACCGCCTGGAGGAGGCCGTCGAGCAGCAGCGGCGGTTCGCCTCCGACGCCTCCCACGACCTGCGCAGTCCCCTCACCGCCATGCGCGCCGAGGTCGAGAGCGCCCTGCTCGACGTCGAGACGACCGACTGGGCCGAGACCGGCGAGGCCATCCTGGCCAGCATCGACCGCCTCCAGGCCCTGGTGGACGACCTCCTCCAGATCGCCCGCCTCGACTCGGGCGCCCCAGGGCGCATGGACCCCGTCGACCTCGGCCAGCTCGCCGCGACCGAGCTCGACCGCCGCCGGCGCCGGGTCAGGATCATCCGCGACCTGCAGCCGGGTGTGATCATCATGGGCGACCGCCTGCGCCTCGCCCGCGTGCTGACCAACCTCCTCGACAACGCCGAGCGCCACGCCAACTCGCTCGTCATCGTCAAGGTCTACGAGGAGGACCTGTGCGGCGTCCTGGAGGTCGTGGACGACGGCGCCGGCATCCCGCCCGACAAGTGGGAGCACGTCTTCCAGCGGTTCACCCGCCTCGACGCCGCCCGCTCCCGCGACGTCGGCGGGACCGGCCTCGGCCTCGCCATCGCCCGCCAGATCTGCGAAAGCCACGGCGGCACCCTCGGCATCGAGGACAGCGTGAAAGGCGCCCGGTTCGTACTGCGAATCCCCGTGTCGCGCTAGGGTTCCGATGTGGCACGGGGAATCAGCCGAATGCGCCGGGAGGATCTGCTCAAGGTCGCCTGCGAGGTCATCGCGGCCCAGGGTTTCGGGCACACCCGCACCGTCGACATCGCCCAGGCCGCGGGGGTGAGCCAGGCGCTGCTCTTCTACCATTTCGAGACGAAGGAGAAACTGTTCGCCGCGGCCTTCGGATACGCGGCCGAACGCGATCTCGACAATCTCGACGCGCTTCTCGAATCGGCCGGGGGGCCGGTCGACAAACTGCGCGCGATGCTCAAGTTGTATTCGCCGAGCGGCAAATCGAAATCGTGGGCGTTGTGGATCGACGCCTGGTCGGAGTCGATGCGGAACCCGTCGCTCGAAGACGTCTCCCGCGCGCTCGACCTGCGATGGAAGGACGCCCTGCGGGACATCCTGGCGGCCGGGGCCGACGACGGGGTCTTCGAGTGCCCCGACCCCGAAGGGGCGGCCTGGCGGCTGATGTCGCTGATCGACGGGCTGACCGTCCAGGTGACCGTGCACAAGAGGATGCTGACCCGGGCGCGGCTGTTCGAGCTGGTGCGCACGGCGGCCGCCGTCGAACTCGGGCTGGAGCCCGATCAGCTCGCGTAGGCGTCGAGCGCGACCCCGTCCTTGAGCGGGTTGACCTCGATCTCGGTGAGCTCGGGACGGGCTTGGAGGATGTCGCCCAGGACGACCATCACGTGGGCGACCGCGTCGACGTCGGCGGGCGGTGCGCCGCGCCAGCCGTTCAGCAGCCGGGCCACCCGCGTCCTGCCGATCAGCTCTTTCGCCTGCTCGTGGGTGAGCGGGGCGAGGGCCGTCACGGTGTCGGCGACGAGCTCGGCGAGCACTCCCCCGGCGCCGAAGGTGACGACCGGCCCGGCGTGGGGGTCGCGGTGCGCGCCGACGATCAGCTCCGTTCCGGGCGTCGTCAGCTGCTCCTCGACCCAGAGCGGCAGCCCCGCCAGCCTCTCCCGCATCCGGGCCGCCTCCCGGTGCAGGCCCTCCGGGGTCCCGATGCCGAGCACGACGCCGCCGACCTCGGTCTTGTGGGCCGGTCCCAGGGCCTTGAGTACCAGCGGATAGGTCAGACCGGGGTCGCCGCCGTCGTAGAGCCGGCCGTCGGGGAAGGCGACCCCGGCGGCCATGAGGGTGCGGCGAAGGGCGGTGAATCCGGAGACGTCGCCCGGCGGCGCCGGGGATCGCGGCACCGGCCGCCGGACCTCCCGCGGGGAGGTCAGCGCGCTCAGGCCGGTCATGACGGCGTCGATCGTGCCGTGGACGGGGATGCCGGCCGCCCGCAGGAAGCCCACGGTCGGGCCCTCGGGGCGCATCGTGTGGATCAGGCAGGGCCTCGTGGTGAGCGTCCGGGCCAGGCGGGCGGCGGCGGCCTGCTCCGCGCCCTCCAGGGCCGGGCTGTCGGCGGCGTAGCTGGCGAAGTATCCGGTCAGCACGACGGCGTCGACCTCGGGCGCGACGATCTCCGCGATCTTCGGGTACGTCGCCAGGTCGGCCTCCCCCGCGCCCGCCAGGTCGACCGGGTTCGACAGGCCCGCGTCCGGCGGCAGGAGGGCCGCGAGCGCCTCGACCGTGGCCGGGGTGAACGCCGGGACCTCCAGGCCGAGGCGTTCGGCCAGTTCGGCGGCGATCGCGCCCTGGCCGCCGCTGTCGGCCACCACCGCGACCCGCCGCACCGGCGTGGAGGCGGCCAGGCACGCCTGGGCGATGTGGATCGCCTCCTGGGGGGTGCGGGCGCGCATCACCCCGGCCGCCCGGCACAACGCGTCCACGACCGCGTCGGGGGTGGCGAGCGCGCCGGTGTGGGAGGTGACCGCGCGGCGGCCCGCCGCCGAGCCGCCGACGGTCAGCAGGATGACGGGCTTGCCGCCCGCCAGGGCGATCAGGTCGCGGCCGATCGACAGGTCTTCGAGGTAGAGGACGACGACGCGGGTGTGCGGGGCGGCGACGACCGCCTCGGCCAGCTCCCTGACGCCGAGGTCGGCGGCGGCCCCGACGGACACGAACCGCGACAGGCCCAGGCCCTCCTTCGCGGCCAGGTAGCCGAGCTCCAGGCCGACCGAGCCGCTCTGGGAGACGACGCCGATCGGGCCGGGGGTGAGCGTGCCCCAGGTGAGGGCGAGATCGGCGGCGGAGTCGTACACCCCCATGCTGGTCGGGCCCACGAGACGGGCGCCCGCCGAGCGCACCCGCTCGGCCAGCGCGGGCAGGCCGCCCGGGTAGACGACCCCGGCGGTGATCGCGACGAGGTGGCGGGCCCCGGCGTCGAGGGCGTCGCCGACGACCTGCTCGTAGGTGTGCGGCGGGGTCGCGATGGCGACCAGGTCGGGGGTCTCGGGCAGGTCGCGCAGCGAGCGGTGGGTGGCGTGGCCGAGGACGTCGGCGCCCCGGGCGTTCACCAGGTGGACCGGGCGGCGGGACGCGCCGCTCAGGGCGCCCCTGGCCAGCCAGTAGCCCCATTTGGCGGGGTCGTCGGAGGCGCCGACCACGGCGACCGTGCGGGGGTCGAAAAGGGCCTCCGTCATCGCTGGGCCGCCAGGTTGCGGGCGCTCAGGGCGTGGGCGGCCTCGCGCGGCGTCCGGGCCGGGTCGGACATCACCTCGGTCGTCACCCGGCGCATCCACGAGCGGATCTTCGCGAAGGCGGCGTCGGCGTCGGCCGGGATGTCGCCGAACAGGGTCCACCACCACCAGGAGTTGGTCGCCGAGTTCGCCACCACGTCCGGGACGACCACCACCCCCCTGCTCGTCAGCACGTGTTCGGCCTCCGGGGTGACCGGGACGTTGGCCGCCTCCACCACCAGGCGGGCCCGCACCCGGGGAGCCTCGTCCACCCCGATGCAGTAGGAGACGGCGGCCGGGACCAGCAGGTCGCAGTCGACGTCGAGCCACTCCTCGCGGGGCCGTTTGCCGCCGGGGACGCGGCCGAAGGGGTCGCGGGCGCGCAGCAGCGCCTCCACGTCCAGGCCGCCCGGGTCGGTCAGGAGCCCGTCGGCGTCGGCGACGCCGACGATGCGCACCCCCGCCCGCGCCAGGAACCGCGCCGTCGCGCCGCCCATGGAGCCGAAGCCCTGGACGACCGCCGTCGGCTCCCGGATGCCCAGCCGGTCGAGCGCGGTCAGCGCCGACTCGGCCACGCCGCAACCGCCCGCCAGGTCGCCCAGGCCGATGCCGTCGACCGTGACGGCGAAGGCGGCGTCGAGGCGTTTGAGGGCCGTGTCGGGGTCGTCGAGCAGCGGCAGGACCGCGTCGATCGAGGTGCGCAGGCCGGCCGCGTGACAGGCCTCCTCGATCGACTCCTGGCGCAGGCCCAGGTCCTCGCCGGTCGCCCAGTAGGTGGCCAGCAGGGGCTTCATCGCGGCGATGTAGCGGTGCAGCATGCCGGTGGCCTCGGGGTCGAGCGGGTCGCAGTCGATGCCGCCCTTCGCGCCGCCGAGCGGCTGGTAGGCCAGGCCCGGTTCGTAGGCGATGGCCTCCTTGCGGGACATGCCCCGGGCCAGGTCGGCGACCTCGTCGAGGGTGACGCCAGCGCGCATCCGCAGGCCGCCGCTGCTGACGCCCCGGCCCAGCCGGTCGATGACCAGGTAGCCGGGGCGGCCGGTGACGTCGTCGGTCCAGACGACCTGGAGGAACGGGGTCATGAGTGCTCCTGGACGACGATCACCGTGGGACGGTCGGCGGCGAACGCCCGGCCGATCTCGTCCGTCAGGTCCGCCGGATGGCCGACGCCGCGGGCGCCGAAGGCCCGGGCGAGCTGGACGAAGTCGGGGCCGTGCAGGTCGACCGCCACCGGGGTCATGGGGCGGGCCGTCATCTCGGCCCGGATCTCGCCGTAGCCGCCGTTGACCGCGACGACGACGGGCAGGTTGAGCCCCAGCTCGACGGCGGTGGCCAGCTCCTGGACGCTGAACTGAAGCGCGCCGTCCCCGGCCAGGACCAGAACCGGCAGGTCCGGGTCGGCGACCTTGGCGCCGATCGCGGCGGGCAGGGCGTAGCCGAGGGTGCCGAATCCCGTGGGGAACAGGAAACGGTGCCGGAGGGTGGCCAGGGCGCCGTAGTAGCAGAACATCGAGTTGTCGGCGGCGACCACGGCGCGGGCGGGAAGGGCCTGGGCGATGGCGTCGAGCTCGCCCCGCCAGGGTGCGGCCAGGGCAGCACGTTCCTCGGCGATCCGCCGGGTCACCTCGGCGAGAGACGCGTTCCCGGACACCTCATTGGAGTCGCCACCGGCGTCCCCGACGATCGCGGGCAAATCTGGACCGGTGTGGGGCGCGTGATCCGCTTCCACGGCGTTCGCCACCAGGGTGGCCAAAACGGGGAGGGCCGATTCCGCGCGGGCGGTGATCGGGATCGTCGCCGTCGTCGTCTGGGCCGGGTCGACGTCGATGCGGATGAGGGTGCCCTCGTAGGTGAAGTCGGTCCACAGGTCCGAGGGGGCCAGTTCCGTGCCCACGGCCACGACCACGTCGCAGGACTTCAGCCACGCCTGGGTCGCTTTCAGGAAGAGGGCGGGGCCGAGGTTGCGAGGGTGTGTGGGAGGGAGGATGCCCGTCCCGTTGATGGTGGTGACGACCAGGGCGTCCACGAGGTCGGCGAGCCGGAGGGCCGCCGCCCCCGCCTCGCGGGCGCCGCCGCCCAGGACGATGCCCACCCGTCCGGCTCCGGCCAGGGCCCGAGCGGCTTCGGGGAGGCCGCCACGACCCGGAAGGGTGTAGTCGCCCTCGGCGTCGAGGAGGTCGGCGGGGATCTCGATGTGGACGGGTCGCGCCCGGCCCTCCGCGAAGAAGGCGAACGCCGCCGCGAGCGCCGACGGGATCTCGGCCACCGTCGTCACGCGGTGGCTCCACGCGCAGACGGCGTCCATGGCCGCCGACTGGTTCTTCGTCTCGTGCAGGTAGCCGGTGCTCCGGCGCGGATGCGTCGTCGGCACGCCGGGCGAGATGAGCAGCAGCGGGATCGAGTCGGAGTAGGCCTGCCCGGCCGCCGCCGCGGCGTTCAGGATGCCGGGGCCGGTCGTGGTCAGGACGACGCCGGGACGCCCCGAAATCCGGGCGTAGCCGTCGGCGGCGTACCCGGCCCCCTGCTCGTGCCGGGGGGTGACCAGCCGGGTGCCCTGGCGGGCGAGGGCGTCGTACAGGGCGAGGTTGTGGGTGCCGGGGATGCCGAACACCGTGTCGGCCCCTAAGGCGGCCAGGGTGGCCGCGACCGCCGTCGCGCCCGTCATGACCGGGCCAGCGAGCGGGAGATGATCAGCCGCTGGATGTCGGAGGTGCCCTCTTCGAGCTCCTCCAGCTTGGCGTCGCGCAGCCACTTCTCCACCGGGAACTCCCGCGAGTAGCCCCAGCCGCCGAACGTCTGCATCGCCGCCCACGCGCACCACACGGCGTTCTCCGACGCCGTCAGCTTGGCGATCGCGGCCTCCTCGGTGATGGTCTCGCCGAGGTCGTACAGGTCGGCGGCCCGCCGGGTCAGCAGCGCCGACACGTCGGTCTTCGCGGCCATGTCGGCGAGCCGGAACGCCACCGCCTGGTGGCCGATGATGGGCGTGCCGAACTGCTCCCGCTCCTTCGCGTACGCCAGCGACACGTCCAGAGCGGCCCGCGACAGACCGGTGCAGGCGGCGGCGATGAGCACCCGGGAGGCGTCGAAGGTCCGCATGAGCCCGCGGAAGCCCTGGCCCTCCTCGCCGAGGCGGTCGGCCACCGGGACGCGGACCCCGTCGAGGAACAGCTCCGCGCACGCGATGCCGCGCTGCCCCATCTTCGGCATCGGCGGCCCGACCGTGAAGCCGGGCGTGTCCCGGTGCACGACGAAGGCCGTCACCCCCTTGGAGCGGGTGCCGGGCGCGACCGTCGCGAAGATCACGAACCACTCGGCGAAGGGCGCGTTGGAGATCCACGTCTTCTGGCCGGTCAGCACGTAGTGGTCGCCGTCGCGCCCGGCCCGGGTGGTGATCGACGCCGCGTCGGAGCCGACGCCGGGCTCGGTCGTGGCCAGCGCGGTCAGGGGCGGGTCGTCACCGGTCAGCGGCGCGAGCAGGCGCTGCTTCTGGGCGGGGGTGCCGAGTTCCAGCACGGGCGAGGCGAAGAAGCCGCCCGAGGTGATCAGGTTCCCGATGGAGATGTCGCCGTGGCACAACTCCTCCTGGACGAGGCACTGGGTGACCAGGTCGGTGACCCCGCCCCCGCCGAACTCCTCGGGGATCATGAACGAGGTCAGCCCGGCCTTCGCCGCCTTCGCCCAGATGTCGCGGGGGAAGACGTGGTCGCCCTCGTCGACCTCCCGCGCCCGGGGCCTGATCTCCTCGGCGGCGAACCGCCGCGCCAGCGCGACGACGTCGGCCTGCTCCGGGCTCAGTTCACGGCCGAGACGGGGGATTCTGGGCATGGTCTCTCCTCGGGTACGGGCCGGGCCACGATCCCCATGGCGGCCAGCATGCAACCGCCCCCGACGAGGACCGTCCAGGTGAGCGGCTCGCCGTACAGGACGGCGGCGAAGGCGGTGGCCCACACGGGCTCGACCGCGATGACGACGGCGGCGGCGGTCGGCGGCACGTGCGCCTGCGCCCACGTCTGGGCGAGGAACGTGCCGGCCCCCGCGACGGTGGCGAGGTAGAGCACGCCGATCCAGTCCCCGGCGCCCTCCGGCAGCGTGATGCCGCCGGGCGCGGCGGCGACGGTCATGACGACGGCCAGCGTGAGGATCTGCACGACCGACAGCGCGTACGCCTCCTCCGGCCGCGACCACTTCCCGAGCGCGACCAGATGGACGGCGTACAGCAGCGCCGACACGGCGGTCAGCGCCACGGCGCCCGCGGGCGCGCCGCCCGACCCGCTGAGCAGGCTGAACGAGGCGGTGCCGACGGTGGCGAGCCCGACGGCCGCCCAGGTCGGCCGGCTGACCCGCGTCTTCAGCCAGACCAGGGCGATCAGCGGCGTCATCACGAGGTAGGACCCGGTGACGAAACCGGAGACCGACGACGGCAACTCGGCCAGCCCGATGGTCTGGAGGGTCAGCGCGAGGCCGTAGAGGAGCCCCAGCAGCGCGCCGGTCCCCCACAGCCGGGGGCTCAGGTTCCCGAGCACGCGCGGCCGGACGGCGATGAGAACCACCACCGCGATCCCGAACCTCGCGGCGTAGAGGTCGGCGATCGGGAGCCGCGCGACCAGATCCTTGGTCAGCGGGAACGTGGACCCCCAGATGGCGGTGACCGAGACGAGTGCCAGAACGCCCAGGTGATAGTGACGTCTCGGGGACGGCCCCGCCGATGCGGCCGGGAGACTGCCACCTGTCGCGACCACGTCGACCGCCTCCGCACGGCCGCGCCGGGCATCGGGCACCGGTGGGGCCGCGGGCTGCTCGCCGGTGGTCATGAGGTGGTCCGCAGGGTGTCCTTGACGACCTCGCCGCCCTTCATCACGAACGCCACGTCGGCGAACTTCGTGATGTCGAGGTCTCCGGGCACGGCCACCAGGTCGGCGTACCGGCCGGGCGAGAGGGAGCCGACCCGGTCGTCCCAGCCCATGCACTCGGCGCTGGTCAGCGTCGCCGCCTTCAGCGCCTGGATCGGCGTGAGCCCGTGCTCGACCATGGTGGCGAGCTGCCGGCCCTGGAGACCGTGGGGGAAGCCGCCGGCGTCGCTGCCGAACCCGATCTTCACCCCGGCCCGCACGGCCCTGCGGAAGCCCTCGCGCTGCGCCTCGGCGGTCTCGTCGTTCTTGCGGAGCTGTTCGGCGTCGTAGCCCTGCGACGGGCCGGTCTCGCGGATCCAGTCGGCCCACCAGATGTCGGCCGACAGGTAGGTGCCGTGGGCGCCCATCAGCTCGGCGGCCTCGTCGTCGAGGAAGCAGGCGTGCTCGATCGACCGCACCCCGGCGCGCACCGCCCGCTTGATGCCCTCGGTCCCGTGGGCGTGCGCGGCGACGTGGCGGCCGTACCAGGACGCCTCCTCGACGGCGGCGCGCATCTGCGCCTCGGTCAGCTCGGGCGCTCCGGGGACGGTGCCGTTGGCGAGCACCGCGCCCGTGGCGATCAGCTTGATCAGGTCGGCGCCGTGGAAGACGATCTCCCGGACCCGCTCCCGGATGTCGTCGACCGACCGCGTCTCGCCGAACCGGAACTCCTTCGGCACCTCGACGTCGTGGGCGAATCCGGTCAGCATCCCGCCGCCGCCGCGCACGGTCACGTAGGCCCCGGCGACGGCCATGCGCGGCCCGGGCACGTGCCCGGCGTCGACGGCGTCGCGCAGCGCGACGTCGACGAACGCCCGGAAGGTGCCGACGTCGCGGACGGTGGTGAACCCGGCGAGCAGCGTGTCGCGGGCGTTGGGGATGGAGGCGAAGGCCTGCCGGGCCGCGCTGTGCTTGAGCTCCTGGGCGTAGTCGCCGCACGCCGCCACCCCGACGAGATGGGTGTGCAGGTCGATCAGCCCGGGTGCCACGGTGACGTCGCCGAGGTCGAGGACCTCCCCGTCGAACCCCGCGTCGGGACCGGTCGAGACGATCCGGTCGCCTTCCACGACGACGAGCTGATCGGTCAGCACCCGTTCGCCCACGACGTCGACGAGCCGCGCGCACCGCACCGCTCTGGCCACCGGTCCTCCCCTCCTGTTTTACTGAGTCGCTACTCAAACACAGCAGGGTTTACCTTGGCAATAACGGGAGATCCGATGCGACCGAAGGACCTGGCGACCGACCGTCTGCTCACCGGACTGACCGTCTCCCCCGACGGCCGCCACGTCGCCGTCGTCGAACGCCGCGTCGTCGGGGGCCGCGAACGCCACCGCCTCCTGCTCGTCCCGACGGCCGGCGGCCCGCCCAGGGTCCTCACCGCCGAGGCCGCCGCCCCGGCGTTCTCTCCGTCCGGCACGTCCATCGCCTACCTGCACGGGAACCAGGTCTGGGTACGCCCCCTCGACGGCGGCCCCGCCCGCACGGTGACGGCGTTCAGACGGGGCGTCGCCGAGTTCGCCTGGCTCGACGAGGGTCGCTTCGCCGTCCTGGCGGCCGACGACGAGTCACCCGTGGCGCGCGGCGACGTCGCCCGCGTGATCCGCCGCCTCGACTGGCGCGAGGAGGGCCACGGCCTGCGTCTGTACCCGACCCACGTCCACGTGGTGGGCGACACGGTGAAACGCCTGACGAGCGGCGACTGGTGGGCGTCGTGCCTGCGCGTCCACGGGCAGAAGATCGGCTTCATCGCCGACCTGGGCGACGACCGCGACCCCCACCCGCAGGTCCACGAGGTCACCCTGACCGGCGAACTCACCCGGCGGACGAAGCTGACCGGCCCGGTCCTGCGTTTCACGTACACCGAGGATGGCGACGTCGTCGCGGTCGCGCCCCCGGTCCGCCGTCCCACCGACTGGGACCCGGAGACCGTCTGGCACGAGAGCGAGCCCCTGACGGCCCACCTGGACCGGTTCGCCGGCCAGGCCCCCACCACCGACGAACGCCTGACGGTGATCTGCGACGACGGCCGCGAGTACGCCCACGACCTGCGGACCGGCCGCGACCTGACCCCGCGGGAACTCGACCCGGTGGTGCACGCCCTCGCGGAAGGCGGCGGCGTGGTCTGCGCCATCGTGTCGTTCGGCGGCGCCGCCCGCCCCGACCTCTACCGCCTCGACCCGCTGACGCGGCTGATGCCCTCGGGCTCGGTCTGGCTCTCGCGGCACCCGGCCCCCGTCCAGCGGGAGATCGAGATCGACGGCGTGCAGGTCTTCCTGACCGCCCCGCCGGGAACCGACCTCGACACCGCCCGGGGCCTGCCCACGGTCCTGGCCCTGCACGGCGGCCCCGCCTGGGCCTGGCCGGTGGCCCCCGACTCCGACGCGCTGCTCCTGGCGTCGGCGGGCTATCTGGTCGTGCGCCCCAACATCCGGGGTTCCTTCCACCGGGGCCGCGCGTGGGGCGACGCGCTCGGCGCGGACTGGGGCGGCCCGGACGCCGCCGACTGCCACACCGTCCTCGACCACCTGACGGAGTCGGGCCTGGCCGGAGAACTGGCCTGCTACGGCAACTCCTACGGAGGCTTCCTGGTCAACTGGCTCATCGGCACGAGCGACCGCTTCGCGGCGGCCATCAGCCAGAACGGGGTGACGAACCAGGTGTCGGGCTTCGCCGCCTGCGACCTCGGAGCCGTCTACGACGTGGACTCGGGCCTGGGCGACACCTGGACGGAAGAGGGGGTGGCCCACCTCTGGAAGATCAGTCCGCTGCGCAACGTGGCGAGGATCACGACCCCGCTGCTGCTCTTGCAGGGAGAACAGGACTACCGCTGCCCACCCTCGGACGCGGAACAGATGTTCGTCGCCTTGCGACGGCTGAGGAGGGAGGTGGAGTACGTCCTCTATCCGGACTCAGGCCACTCGATGACCCACGACGCCCGCCTGGATCGACGCATCGACCGCTCAGAGAGAATGCTCCACTGGCTCAACCGCCACCTGCGTTAGACGAACAGTTCGGCCGCGTCGTCGACGAGAGCCGCCCGGACGACCAGGTCACTGAGGTGTTCGGGCTCCGCGCACTCGGTGATTCGGGCCCGCTGCTCGTCGGTCAGCACGATCTTCCGCGCTTCGAGGACCGCCAGCACGTCGGCGACCCCCTGTTCGACCCGGCCCACGCCGACGTACTTCTTACCGGTCGGGCTGTTGACGGGCCAGTTGGTGAGCATGAACTCCTCCATGTTCGCCTTCACCGCCAGAGCGGCGAGTTGGTGGGTGTATTCATAGTACGACGCAGCGTCACCGGGGGGCAGGTCCTTGAACCCCCGCATGATGTCGGCGGCGACGTCGCGGTCGGCGCCGTGGGCCATCAGGGAGAGCACCGCGAGATGCGGGTTCTCCGCCGCCTGGACACGGCCGACCACCGGAATGTTGTCGGGCCCGACGGCCAAGGGGTCGATGTAGTAGGTCTCCAGCTCGGTGGGCATGCGGGTGGCGGCCCAGCGGGCGGTGCGTCTGTCCGGGCAGACGACCACGACGTGGACGGGACAGTCGAGATGCAGCCACACCGCCGCCGCGTAGCGCGGCAGTTGGCGGGCCTTGGCCTCGGAGGGCTGCAGCTGCATCTCGACGATCAGCGCCGCGTAGGGCTCACGCTCGGGACCGAGGGTGAGCAGCAGGTCGGGACGGAGCTCCTTGGAGACGCGGTCGCTCAGTTCGAGCTGGTGTGCCCGGACGGGGAGACCGTCGGGCACCTCCAGCAGTTTGGCCCGCCTGACCAGGTCGAGGGCGAGCTGAGGCCGTTCTCGGAAGAGCTGGTTGAGTGAATCGTGTTGTGTTGTCGGCACACGTCAGGACGTTACCGACCGATTACTTTCCGCGCACCCGTTTCGGTAGAACACCCGCTCGAATGTCAGAGCGCCTGATAGTCAAACCAGGAAAAACGCGCCGAATTCGAGCTCTCCCGTCCCTCCGAGGTCGCGTACAGGGCGATCATCGTGCCGATGAAGCCGCCCGCCACCGTCGAGCTCAGGATGCGGCCGTCGAGCGGCGGTCCCAGGGGGCGCCACTCGCCGGGCGAGAGGGCGTAGCGGGCCTGGTAGTCCTGGCCGTGGGCCTCGAAGCTCAGCCACACGCGGCCCCCGGCGGCGTCGGCCTGCCCGGCGAGGGTGTCGACGCCTTCGGCGCGGTGGATGAGTTCGAGGCCGCCGGGGCGCAGGGAGAGGCGGATGTGGAAGTCGTCGTTCTGGATCAGGGCCAGGCCGGCGTGCTCCCCCGCCTCTGGGGTGAAGGTCAGTTCGGTGTGGACGGCGAAGTCGATGTGGGCCTGCGGGCGGGCCACCAGGCTGGGGTTGCCGTGTCCGGTCAGGCCGGGCGGGCGCACCTTCAGGGTCAGGCCGTCGCCGACCGTCCAGAACGTCTCGCGCGGCGTGCGGAGGAACTGCCAGACCGGGTCGAGCCGGTGGAAGTGGTCGCACGCCGGGGCGGCCGGCCACCGGTGGACCGGCAGGGACGGGCCCGCGAAGTCGAGGGTCACCTGGTCGAAGACGGGCCATTCGTCTTCCCAGGTCACCCGGGTCAGGAAGGTCTCGCGGCCCAGGTTGTAGCCGTGTTCCCGCCGGACGGCCGCCATCTCCAGGGGGGTGGCGTCGGTGCCGCCGTAGGGGCGGGTGGCCAGCAGGACCGACCACCACTCGCCGTCGGGGGTCTCGACCAGGTCGGGGTGGCCCGTCGAGGTGATCGGGTGGCGCAGGCCGAGGTGGCGGTGGGTCAGCACGGGGTTGCGCGGGTTGCCGGCGTAGGGGCCGGTGAGGGTGCGGGAGCGGGCCACCATGACCGCGTGCTCCTCGGCGGTGCCGCCCTCGGAGGTCAGCAGGTAGTACCAGCCGCCGATCTTGTAGATGTGGGGGCCCTCGGCCCAGATCGCGCCGCGCAGGTGGGGCGTCCAGATGACGTGTTCGTCGCCGACCAGTTTCAGCGATGTCAGGTCGAGTTCGCGGAGCCAGATCTCGGTGTCGCCGTCGTACTCCTTGTTCTCGCGTTCGCGGGTGCCGTGCATCCAGCAGCGGCCGTCGTCGTCGAAGAACAGGGAGGGGTCGAAGCCGCGGGTCTCGGGGAACCAGACGGGTTCGGTCCACGGCCCCTCGGGCGAGGTGGCGGTGACCAGGAAGTTGCCGGCCGTCTCCATCAACGTCGTGATCATGTAGAAGACGCCGTCGTGGTGGCGGATGGTCGGGGCGAAGATGCCCGCCGACGGCTTGAGGCCGTCGAGGTCCAGGTCGTGGCACACGTGGCCGAGCTGCCGCCAGTGCGTCAGGTCCCTGCTGTGGAAGATCGGCACCCCCGGGAACCACTCGAACGACGAGGTCACCAGGTAGTAGTCGGCACCGACGCGGCAGATCGAGGGGTCGGGGTGGAAGCCGGGCAGAACGGGATTGGTGGACACCGGCGGGAGCCTCCGGGCTGAGTGGCGCCGGGCCCCGCACGCTGCGGAAGGCGGGGCCCGGTGCCAGAACCTATTGGACCATGCACTACTTACCGAGCCGTAGCACTCCCCATCGCGCCGTGGACAGATAGCTCTGTCCGGTCGGGTCGTGCCAGGTGACCGCCGCGGTACGGGCCGCGCCGGTGGCGTCGTTGATCTGCACGTCGAAGCCGAGCACCCGGTCGCGCGACAGGGTCACCGTCGGCAGCTTGATCGCTGCCTCGACGACGTAACCGGTGGAGGTCCGCGACACGGCGCTCGTCAGGTTGCCGCGGATCGCGAAGGCGTCGAAGGTGCCGCCGATCGACTCGGCGCCGGTGAAGGAGATCCGGTACTGGCCGTCGTCGTCGTCATAGCCCTTGGTCTTGTTGTTCCCGGGGTCGACGAAGATCTCGACGCTGTCCTCCTCCCACACGTTCGGCGACTCGTCGCTGAGGACGGGGTCGGTGACCTTCGCCAGGACGTACAGGACACCCGAGGGCGACCACAACGCCCGGACCTTGGCCGTGGCGCCCGACGTGCCCTGGATCCAGGTGCCGGTGTCGACCGGGGTGGCCTTGTTCCAGACCGCCTCGGCGACGCCGTCGACCACCGGGGTCTCCTTGGGCGCGGTGAACTCCTTCACCTCGGGGACGAACGTCAGGGTCCCGCTGTAGACCGCGTCGGGGCCGGTGGCGGCGTCGTCGACGGTCAGGTCGAGGGTGGTGGCCGAGCCGGACGGCAGCAGGGCCTCGGCCTGCCAGCCTCCGTCGGTCTTCTTGGTGTGCGCCTTGAAGCCCTGGGCGTGGGTGCCGCCGCGCTGGATCTTGTACGTCCCCGACCCGAGCTTCAGCGTCAGGGAGTCGGTCCTGTCGTCGGTCGCGTCGGTGACGTCCGCGAAGACGTACACCCCCGAAGGAGCCTTGCGCAGCTGGAAGGAGGCCGACACGGCCCCGACCCGGGCCACGGGCTGGTCCGGCTGCCGGTCCCACTGCGGGTCGCGCTTGCCGTCGACGGTGACCGTCCCGGCCGGCACGACCAGCGCGAGCCGCGACGCGGGCAGCTTCGACGGGTCGGCGATACCCCAGAACGCGGGCTTGGCCTGGAGTTCGTCGTCGAAGGGCAGCGGCGCGTTGACGCGGTTGATCGGGAAGGTCGACAACCAGGTCTCGTCGTCGGCCACGCCCCAGATCGTCACCGACGACAACTTCGCGGCCTGGCGGCGGAAGACGTCGAAGATCTCCTTGTAGCGCCGTCCCTGCTGGGCGAGCACCTCGGCGGGCACCGTCGGGTAGGTCGACACGAAGTCGGTGTAGACCGACACGTCGAGCTCGGTGACCTGCTGCTCCACGCCGAGGGTCGCGAACCGTTCGATGGTGTCCTCGATGAAGTACGCCGGCGGCTGCTCGATGTTGACGTGGAGCTGGTGGCCGACGGCGTCGATCGGCACGCCCTCGTCGCGGAGCTGCTTGACGACCTTGTACATCGCCTCCCGCTTGCGCGGGAACTCGGTGTTGTAGTCGTTGAAGACCAGCGTCGCGGCGGGGTCGACCTCGCGGGCGACCCGGAACGCGGTCCGGATGTAGTCGAGGCCGGTGATCTCGAACCACGGCGAGCGGCGCAGGCCGTCGGGCTGGTTCTCGTCGATGACCTCGTTGACGACGTCCCAGGTGCCGATGCGGCCCTTGTAGCGGCCCATCACGGCGCGGATGTGGTTCTCGACGCGCTGGAGCAGGACCTCCTTGGTGGCGCCCTCGAAGACCCACGCGGGGGTCTGGCTGTGCCAGACGAGGGTGTGGCCGCGGAACTCCAGGCCGTTGCCGGTGGCGAAGTCGACCAGGGCGTCGCCCTCGTCGAAGGTGAACTGACCTTCGGCCGGCTCGGTCGCGTCCCACTTCAGCGCGTTGCCGGGGGTGACGCTTCCGTAGTGCTTGTCGATCAGCTTGGCGTGCTCCCCGAGAGTGGCGCCGCGGTGGAAGGCCGCGCCGAGTGTGAAGGGCACGGTGTCCTTGAGCGAGGGGATGTCGGTCTGGATGGGTTTGGGCTCGACGTACTCCAACGTGAAGTCGTCCATCTCGAACGGCAGCACGCCCTCGGCGGACTCGACGTAGACGCTCAGGAAGTCGACGTCGTGGGCGAGGGTGTAGGTGCCGGTCAGCCGGGTCCAGCCGGTGACGGACGCGGGGGCGACGACACGTTCGTAGGAGGGCGTGCCGTTCTGCCGCCGCTCGATCGACAGGCCGAGCGACTGCGCCTCGGCGCTGCGGACCCAGACCGACAGCGTGTACTTGGAGCCCTTGGCCAGCTTGCCGAGCACGTTCAGCGACGGCCCGTCCCAGGAGGCCTGCCGGTTCGTGACGGCGAGCCCGAAGGCCCCGGCGTGCGCCGCGGCGCCCGACGCGGTGAGCGCCGCCCCGCCGCGCGGGTTCCAGCCCTGCGCGGTCCCCGTCTCGAAGTCGGTGGACAGGCCCGACTGCGTGGGGTCACCGTCCGACGTGACGACGATGTCGTCGACCGTGAACTCGGCCGTCGCGTCGGCGCTCTCGAAGTAGAGGTTCAGGGTCGAGTCGGCCGAGTAGCTGTACGACCCGGACAACTCGGTGAACTCCCCCGGGGCGGACGTCGCCGCGCCGACCCGCTCCCAGGTGGTCGAGCCACCCGCCGGGGTGCGCTCGACGGTCAGCGCGACCGCCCCGGAGACGCGGGCGGTCACGGTGTAGGTGACGCCCTTCTCGAAGGGCGGGGTGATCTGGGCGCCCATCCAGTTCTGCGTCCGCCCGGTGACGCGCAGCGCGCCGGAGGAGGTGTCGAGCACGACCCCGTCTCCGCGCGGGCCCCAGCCCTGCGCGCCGGAGGAGAAGTCGTAGGTGGCGATGGTGGTGACATCCGCCCTAGCCGGGACGGCCAGGCATAACAGGAGGAGCAGTATGGCCGTCGCGGCTCGGAACATGAGGGAGGTCTCCTAGTGCAGGTTCTCGTGGAGCAGGTCGAGCAGGGGCTGACGCCGGGCGCAGGAGGCGAGCGCGAAGGAGTCGGCCAGGGCCAGCAGCTCCTCGTCGGAGCGGCCGCGGAAGACCTCGGCGTACTCGGGGACGAGCGCCTGGGCGATCATGATGTGCCGGATGAGGTCGTCGATCTGGTAGCGCGCGCCCCAGGGGTAGGGGTCCCAGGAGGGGAACTCCGCCTCCATGAACTGGTGCAGCGGCGCCAGCTCCCCGGCCATCTCCTCCATCGTCGAGCCCCACCGGTCGGCCCCGAGACGGCCCTTCTTGGCGATGAAGTCGCCGAAAACTCCGATGTAAGGTTCACCGGCCGTCACGAGTCCCTGGAGACCGACGTCCTTGTACGTCCAGAGCGACCACCCCGCCGAATGCGCGTCGAAGATCTCGAGCTGGTCGCGGAGGATCTGGTAGCGCTGCGCGTCGACCTCGGGGTTGCCGGTGTAGACGGGGCCGAACTCGCCCACCCAGATGGGGGTGCCGGTCTCCCGCTGGAACACCGTGCGCCTCTCGAAGGTGGCCTCCAGGGTCGAGCGGTCGACCCATTCGCCGCGCGTCTCGCCGGGGTAGGGGCCGCCGTGCGCGAAGCCGGCCAGGGCGTAGTCGTGGCAGACGAAGACCGTGTTCTCGTACACCTCGCGGAAGATCGAGAAGTCGGTCGAGTAGGTGTTGCCGTCGAGGAACAGCACGTGGCCGGGGTCGACCGCGCGGATCGCCTTGACCAGGCGGTCGTAGAAGGGGCCGACGACCCGGCCGTGCACGTCGCCGGGCTCGTTGATGGGGTTGTAGCCGGCCACCCACGGGTTGTCCTTGTAGCGGTCGGCCATGGCCTCCCACAGGTGCACCGCGCGGTCCTGGAACTGGCGGTAGCGCCAGAAGGAGGCGATGTGGGTGGGGTTGTCGGAGTGCCAGTGCTGGTTCTGCGCGCCGGGCAGGGCGTGCAGGTCGATGACGCTGTAGATGCCGCGCTCGCCCAGCAGGCCGATGACGCGGTCGAGGTGGCGGAAGCCGTGTTCGATGATCTCGAACGGGCGGTCGTCCGACTCGAAGTGGTGGTAGTTGACCGGGATCCGGACGCAGTTCATGCCCAGGTCCCGTAAGAGGTCGGCGTCCTCCGGGCCGAAGAACGAGGTCAGCAGGCGGTCGAAGAACAGCTCCGAGCGCTCCTCACCGAGCACCTCGCGGACGGCCGCCCGCATGGTCGACTCGTTGGCCGAGTAGCCGGTGATGAAGTTCTCCATGTTGAGCCAGCCGCCGAGCCCGACGCCACGAAGGCGCACCGGACGCCCGGACGGGTCGACGAGGTGAGATCCGGACACGCGCAGGTCGGGCATCGCTTCCCCTTGAAAGTTTCGGACTGTTACCGAATATTTCGCAAGCCGCAGCATAGATATCCAGCTCGCGCACCGTCAACAAAGAGCTGGGAGCGCTACCACCGGGAATGACGCCCCAGGTACGCGTACCCGAAACCTTTCGGATACACTTCCGGCCATGCCAGCGAAAAGGCGGGTGACGATCGCCGTAATCGCCCAAGAGGCGGGTGTGTCGGTCCCCACGGTGTCCAAGGTCATCAACGGTCGCCCCGAAGTCGCGCCGGAGACCCGGCAGCGGGTGGAACGGCTGCTGCACAAACACGGCTACCAGCGCCGCGTCAGCCCCGGCGACGGCCCCGTGGGGCTGATCGACCTCGTGTTCGCCGAGATCGAGAGCCCCTGGGCGATGGAGATCGTGCGGGGCGCCGAGACGGCCGCCCGCGAGGCCGAGGCCAGCGTGGTCATCTCGGTCCTGCACACCCACGCCGGCCCCGGCCGCGACTGGCTGGAGCGCATCGCCGCCCGCCGCACCGACGGCGTCGTCGTCGTCGCCTCGCGCCTGTCGGCCGGTCTCCAGAACCAGCTCGCGGCCCGGTCGATGCCCTTCGTGGTGGTCGACCCCGAAGGGGAGCCGGCCGGTGGCGTCGCCTCCGTCGGCGCCACCAACTGGCACGGCGGCCTGGCCGCCACCCGGCACCTGCTGGAGCTCGGCCACCGCCGGATCGGGATGATCGGCGGCCCGGCCGACATGTTGTGCAGCCGGGCCCGCATAGACGGCTACCGCGCCGCCCTGGAGACCGCCGGGGTGCCCGTCGAGCCGGGCCTGATCCGCTACGGCAGCTTCCTGGCCGACGCCGGGCACGACCACGGTCATGCCCTGCTGTCGCTGCCCGACCGTCCGACGGCCATCTTCGCCGGCAGCGACATGCAGGCCTTCGGGGTGTTCGAGGCGGCCCGGCAGCGCGGGCTGCGCGTGCCCGAGGACCTCAGCGTGGTCGGCTTCGACGACCTGCCGCTGGCCCAGTCGGCGTGGCCGCCGCTCACCACGGTCCGCCAGCCGCTCCAGGACATGGCCGCGCTGGCCACCCGGATGGTGCTGGCGATGGGCCGCGGGGAACACCCCGAGGCCCGCCGGGTCGAGCTGGCCACCGATCTGGTGGTCCGCGAGAGCACGACGCCGATCACCCTTTCGTCGCCCCCGCAGTGAGGCCGCCGATGAGCTGCCGCTCGGCGACCGCGTAGAAGGCCAGCGCCGGGATCATCGCCAGGACCACGTACGCGAGGATCTTGGCGGTGTCGGCCGAATACTGGCCGCTGAACTGCTGCACGCCCACGGGGAGCGTCCACCACACCTTGTCGTTGAAGACCACCAGCGGCAGGAAGAAGTTGTTCCAGCTGTTGACGACGGCCAGCACCGACACCGTGGCCAGCGCGGGGCGGGCCATCGGCAGCAGGATCCGCCAGAAGAACCCGAACGGCGAGCAGCCGTCGAGGATGGCGGCCTCCTCCACCTCGTGCGGGATCGACCGGAAGAACGAGCGCAGGATGATGATCGTCAGCGCCAGGCCGAAGGCGGCCTGGGGCAGGATCACCCCGAGCGGGTTGTTCAGCAGGCCGAAGAACCGAAGGATGATGAACAGCGGCAGGATCGCCACCGCGAACGGGAACATCAGCCCGGCCGCGAAGATGGTGAACAGGAACTCCCGGCCCCGGAAGGCGAACCGGGCGAACACGAACGCCGCCAGCGCCGAGACGGCCACCGTGACCAGCGCCGTGCTGAGCGCGATCAGGGAGCTGTTGAAGACCTGCCGCCAGAAGTCCGACGACGCCAGCACGTTCGTGTAGTTCTCAGGTACCCACGGTGCCGGCAGGCCGATCGGGTTGTTGGCGAGCTGCGGGTTGTCCTTGAAGCCGCCCAGGATGCCGTACACGATCGGCACCAGCACGAACACGCCGATGACGATGACGATCGTGTGCAGGGCGATCGGCCGGGCGATCCTGGCCGGCGTGGTCCGGCGTTCCCGCGCGTGGACGCTCATCTGCGGCCACCTCCCATGGTCGTGGTGGCCCCGTCGAGGTCGCGCTTGAGCACGAACCGCTGGTAGCCGATGGCGAAGACCAGGCTGAGCAGGAACATCACCACGCTGATCGCGCTGGCGTAACCGACCTGGAAGCGGTTGAAGCCGATGTCGTACATCGTCACGCCGAGCGTCTCCGACGCGTGCACGGGGCCGCCCCCTGTCAGCACGTACACCAGGTCGAAGAGCTGGATGGTGCCGATCACCGACAGGAAGATCGTGATCCGGATCGTCGGGCCGAGCAGCGGCAGCGTCACGTAGCGGAACACGTGCCAGGGGCCGCAGCCGTCGATCTGGGCCGCCTCGGTGAGCTCCTTGGGGATGCTCTGCCGCCCGGCCAGGTAGAGGATCACGTAGAACCCGAAGTACTTCCACGTGATGACGATGAACAACGAGAACATGACCGTCTCGGGCTCGGACAGGAAGCTGGAGGTCCCGAGTCCGAGGAAGCCGAGGACCTCGTTGGCCAGCCCGCGCTCCGGCGACAGCAGCATGCTGAACAGCACGGCCGCGATGACCTCGCTGAGCACGTACGGCGCGAAGAACAGCAGCCGGTAGAGGGCCCGCAGGCGCATCTTCTGGTTCAGCAGCAGCGCGATGGCCAGCGCCAGCGGCAGCTGCACCACCAGCGACAACACGATCAGGAGCGCGCCGCGCCGCAGGTCGCCGAGGAAGATCTCGTTGTCCAGCAGCCGGGTGAAGTTGTCCAGCCCCACGAAGTTCGTCGGCAGCAGGCCGAAGCCGTTCCACTTGAAGACGCTGGAGTACATCGCCAGCAGGATCGGCGCCAGCACCAGCAGCGAGAACAGGATGACGCCGGGGAGCAGGAACAGGATGATGGTGATCCGCTTCCGCGCCTTGCCCCGGTTCTTGCTCGCCCGGGGCTGCGGCGGGGGGACCAATCGTCGCGGGACCGGAGAGGCCGCGACGGCGCTCTCCGGTCCTTTTGTCGTCTTCACGCCGCGACTACTCCGCCTGCGCGGTCTCGGTGATGGCCTTGACCACTTCTTCCGGCGACTTGGTCCCGGCGATCAGCTCGGCCACGCTGTCGTTGACCTGCGCGCCGACGGCCGGCGGGTAGGCCTGGTCGAGGTAGAGCTGGAAGCCGGTCGCCTTGGCCAGGACGTCGACGACCATCTTGCCGCGCGGGTCGGTGACGGCGTCCTCGGTGCCCTTGACGACGGGCAGGAGGGCGCCGGTGGCGATCTCCTTGCGGGCGTTCTCGGCCGACAGGATGAACTTCAGGAAGTCGGTGGCCTCCTTCGGGGCGTCCACGCCGACGGCGAAGCCGCCGCCGCCGCCGAGCGCCTCGGTGGCCGCGCCCTTGCCGCCCTCGACCGCGGGGAAGGGGAAGAAGCCGAGCGCCTCGCCGAGGTCACCGGCGGTGTCCTTCTGGACGGTCGGCGCCCACTGGCCCATCAGCTCCATGGCGGCCTTGCCGCCGCCCATCGCGGCGGCCTGGCCGTCGGGGGTGTCGTAGGGGGCGCCGAGGAAGCCGTTCTGGAACGGCTTGAGGTCGGCCAGTTCCTTGAGCTTCTGCCCGGCGGCGATGAAGTCGGGGTTCTCGAACGACTTGGAGGTCGCCGCCTCCTGAAGGGCGGGCAGACCGGCGATCCGCATCGCGAGGTAGGTCCAGTAGTAGTGGCCCGGCCACTTGGCCTTGCCGGCCAGGGCGATCGGGGTGATGCCGGCGTCCTTCAGCTTCTTGACCGCGTCGAGGAACTCGGTCCAGGTCGCGGGCGGCTGCTCGATGCCGGCCTTCTTGAAGAGGTCCTTGTTGTACCAGAAGCCGACCATGCCGATGTCGTAGGGGACGCCGTAGGTCTTGCCGCCTAACTGGTACGGCGCGAGGGCGGCCGGGTTGAAGGTGCCCGACCAGTCGGCGATGTCGGCGGTGATGTCCTTGGCGATGCCGCCGTCGGCCTGCTGCTGGAGCACGCCGCCGCCCCACGTCTGGTAGATGTCGGGGCCTTCGCCCGACTGCGCAACCGTGGTCATCTTGGCCTTGAAGGCCTCGTTCTCCAGCGGGTTGATGTTGATCGTCACGTTCGGGTGGGCGGCCATGTACTCCTTGGCCATCGCGTCCCACACCGGCAACATGGGCTCGATGTTCTGGATGTGCCACCAGTCGATGACGACCTTCTCCTGCGCCGCCTGGCCCCCGGCTGCGGGCGCTTCCTCGCTCGGGGATGAGCAGCCCGCCAGCAGCAGCGCGGCGGCAGCCGCCGTCACCACTGCGCGTCGTGTCAGCGACATATCGGTGGTTCCTTCCGTCCTGGGAATGGACTCCAAGAAACTTTCGATGAAATTCCGATAGTTTCCCTTGATGGCACGGAGGTTACATCGCGTTTTCCACGGGATCAACGGCCGTTGTGGAGCTGTTACTCGGCCCTTGCCGCTAGGGTTCTGCCGTGGTCCGGGCGGAGATCACGTGAAATCGCGTGCGATCCCCCATCAAGTGCGGATTTGGCAGTGAGGTTGACGGGTGCCCGGATGGAAGACGGCGGTGAGCCTGATCGCGGCTTCCGTCACGCTCATGGGACTTTCAGCTCCCGCGTCCGCACGGGCGCGCGCGGACATGGAGGAGCGGCCCTGCCCGGTCGCCGTGCCGGAGGGCACCACGTGCGGCTACCTCCTGGTGCCCGAGCGGCGCGACGCCTACCAGAGCGACACGATCAAGGTGGGCTACGCGATCAGGAAGGCGGCCAGCCCGGCCGGTGAGCCGGTGGTCTTCATGAGCGGCGGCCCCGGCTCGGCCTCGATCCCGCTGACCGAGCTGATCACCTCGATCGCGCCCGACCGCGACGTCGTGGTCATCGAGCAGCGCGGCGGGCGGTGGTCGGAACCCCGCCTGGAATGCCCCGAGATCGTGGACGGCATCCTGAAGGACCTCGCGCCGCCCACCGCCGTCACGGCCAGCCCGAGCCCCAGCCCCATGCCGATCACGGCCACCCCCGCGCCCGCGCCCAACGGGGCGATGGGGCTGGCGGCCCGCACGTGCAAGGCGCGGCTCACGGTCGACCTGCGGGGCTACCGCACCCAGGAGATCGCCGCCGACGTGGTCGAGCTGCGCCGCTCGCTCGGCTACGACAAGTGGACCCTGTTCGGCGTCAGCTACTCCACCCGCGCGATGCTGCTGGCCGCCGCGATGGACCCCGACGGTGCCAAGTCGCTCGTGCTCGACTCCTATCTGCCCGAGCGCAGCCAGTGGTACGACGAGGCCCCCGCCGCCCTGCGGAGCACCCTCGACCGCCTCGGCGTGACCGCCCGGTTCGACCTCGCCGTCCGGAACCTCAACGCCGACCCGGTCACCCTCGCCACCCGCGACCCGCTCACCCGCCGTCGCGTCATGGTCCGGCTGACCGGCGACGACGTCGCCACCCTGCTGGCCGAGTCGTTCGCCGACCCCGAGGCGCTGCCGATCCTGCCGGCCTTGATCGACGGCCTGGCCGGCGGCCACACCGACCTGCTCCAGCCGCTGGTCGACGGCGCCGGCGGCGCGCTGACCAGCCACGAGTGGGGCCTCTACTACGCCGTGCAGTGCCAGGACGAGGCGCCCGCCAACACCTTCGCCGACCGCCGCCTGTTCACCGCCGACAACGACGCGACGGTGTGCGCGGAGTGGCGGCTGCCCCCCTCCGGCGAGGAGGGGGCCATCACCCAGGCCCCGGTCCTGATCCTGGCCGGGCAGTACGACCCCACCACCCCGTCGGCGGCGGCGAGCCGGGCCACCGAGAACCTGCCGGGCGCGCGGTTCCAGGAGTTCGCGGGCGTCGGCCACGGGGTGTTCCTGGGCAGCGAGTGCGGCCGTCGCACGATCACCGCGTTCCTGGCCGACCCGGCCGCCCCCGCCCCCTGCGACGCCGCCACGCCTCCCCGGGCGACGATCGACCCGGCCTCGGTCCACTTCACCGGGGCCGCCTACACGGCCGCGGGGGCGCCGTGGGTGCTGGCGCCGCTCGGGGCGTTCGCGCTGCTGTCGCTCTTCCAGATCGCCGGGGGCGCGCTCACGGTGCGCCGCGACGGCCTGCTGACCCTGCTGGCCGGGATCACCGGCGCGGTCTTCTGCGCCATCGTGGCCTGGAGCGTGCTCTCGGTGGACGACGAGGTGGCCTTCGCCGTCGGCATCCCGCCGATCATCTTCTGGACCAGCGCGCTGGCGGTCGTGTCGACGGCCCTGTCGGTGGTGGCGGCGTTCCGCGAGCGGGCGCCGGGTGTGCTGATCCTCCCCGCGGCGACCGGGCTCGTCTTCACGGCCTGGCTCGTCGGATGGGTTCTCTGACTCTTTCCGGCAACCGTTTCCACCGCAGGGCGTTGACGCGCCCCGTGTGCAGCCTTTACGTTACCCGCAACGAAAAGTCTCGGTAATCTTATGAAACTTTCGGGAAACGGGTTTCCGCATGTTACGACGTCCTCCGGACGGAACCCCGGCCCTTGATCGCTCACGACGTTCGTCGTGAGGTGAGACGCCCGTGCGGGCGCCCCTGGGAGCGTGGGCGCCCGCGCGGGTCACAACCTGAAGGGATGGCCGGATGATCCGGGTCGCCGTCGTCGGGACCGGCGGGATCGCCGGCGTCTGCCACATGCCGGCGCTCCGGGCGGAGGCCGGCCGGGCCGAGGTGGTCGCGGTCGCCGACGTGGACCTGGGCCGGGCCTGGCGGTTCGCCCGTGAGCACGGCGTCCCCCACGCCTACTCGTCGGTGGCGGAGCTGCTCCAGCGCGAGCGCCCGGACCTGGTGCACCTGTGCACGCCGCCGGGCGTGCACGCCGTCCAGGCGATCGAATGTCTCAAATCGGGCGCTTGGGTGTGGATCGAGAAGCCCGCGTGTCGTTCACTTGCGGAGTGGGACGCCATCACCGCCGCCGAAGGGCCCGGCTACGCCTCCGTGGTCTCGCAGCACCGCTTCGGCTCCGGCGCCGTCCACCTGAAGGAGATCGCGCCGCTGCTGGGCCGCCCGCTGGTCGCCCAGTGCGTGACGACCTGGTTCCGCGACCACGACTACTTCACGGTCCCGTGGCGGGGCCGATTCCGGACCGAGGGCGGGGGCCCGACGGTCGGCCACGCGATCCATCAGATCGACGTCATGCTCTCGATCCTGGGCGACTGGGCCGAAGTGAGCGCGACGACCGCGACCCTCGACCGCGACGTCGAGTACGAGGACGTCGCCATGGCCACGGTCCGTTTCACCACCGGCGCGCTGGCCTCCGTCGTGACGAGCCTGCTGTCCCGCCGCGAGGAGAGCTACCTGCGCTTCGACTTCACCGAGGCGACCGTGGAACTCCGTCATCTGTACGGCTACCGCAACGAGAACTGGACCGCCACGACCGACCTGTGGCAACCCCCCGACGACCGCCCCAGCTCCCACGAGGCCCAGCTCGCGGCGCTGCTCGACGCCTACCAGAAGGACGAGCGCCCGCCGATGAGCGCCCGCCAGGGCCGCCAGGCCCTGGAACTGGCCACCGGCATCTACGCCTCGGCCCACCGCAGACGCCCCGTGACCCGCGCCGAGCTGACCCCCGACGACCCCTTCTACCACCGGCTGGACGGCGGCGCGTGGACGAGCTGATCTACGACGAACGCGGCGTGGAGATCCTGCGCTACGTCTACGACGACCGCGACACCGACGTCTTCGAGTCGCCCAAGCCCTACTTCCACCCGATCAGGACCCTCGACGGCGATCTGGTAAGCGCCTTCCGGCCGCACGACCACCGCTGGCACAAGGGCCTGGCGATGACGGTCTCCGACCTGTCGGGCCAGAACTTCTGGGGCGGCGGCACCTACGTCCGCGAGGCGGCGGGCTACGTCGACCTGCCCAACACCGGCACGATCCGGCACGACGGCTTCGAGGGTCCGGGCGTCCAGCGGCTGAGCTGGCACACCCGCGACGGGGAGCACTGGATCGACGAGCTGCGCGAGTTCCGGGTGACCGACGTCGAGGACGACTCGTGGGCGCTGGAGTTCGCCACGACGCTCCGCAACGTCCGGGGGGCCGGCCTGGTGTTCGGCAGCCCGACGACCAACGGCCGCCCGATGGCGGGCTACTGCGGCCTCTTCTGGCGCGGCCCGCGCTCCTTCGAGCACGGCGAGGTGATCGCCGAGACCGGAGAGGGCCCTGACATGATGGGCCGCACCTCCCGGTGGCTGGCCTACGTCGGCCGCCACGACGGCGTCGACCGATCGTCGACGCTGCTCTTCCAGGCCCCGGTCCCGGTGACGTGGTTCGTGCGGACGACGCCGTTCGCGGCGGTCAACCCCTCGATCGCGTTCGACGAGATTGTTAACCTGCCGCCTGGAGAGAGCATGCGGCTTGGCTACCGCGTCGTCGTCTGCTCGGGGGCCTGGGACCGGCCCCGGCTGGTCGCGTACGTGAAGGAGCACGCATGTTCGGCATAGGCGTCACCGCCCTGAGTGTCTACGAATGGCCCGGCGCCGACGGCCGCTGCGGCGGATCGCCGCATCTGCACACGTTGTGCGCGGAGGCCTACGTCGTGGTGGCGGGCAGCGGGTCGGTGCAGACCCTGACCTGGGAGGGCTACCACGAGACCCCGCTCGTGCCGGGGGTCGTGGTGTGGTTCACCCCCGGCACCGTCCACCGGTTAGTGAACGACGGCGGGTTGAAGATCGTGGTGGTGATGCAGAACAGCGGCCTGCCCGAGGCGGGCGACGCGGTGTTCACCTTCCCCAACGCGGTGCTGAGCGGCGACTACAACCGGGCCGCCGGCATGGCCCCGCGCTGGCGGCGCGATCTGGCGCTGGAGGGTTTCCGGCAGCTCAAGGAGGCGGGCCGGCCGGGGTTCGAGAAGTTCCTGGAGCACGCCGTGCGGCTCGTCGGCGACCGGCTCGACGACTTCGAGGACCTGTGGCGCGAGGGCCCGCTGAAGGCGGTGGAGGACACCGAGAAGCAGCTCGCGTCCCTGCGCCGGGGCGACTACGACTACCTGCGCGAGGCGCGCATCCAGGAGGCGTCCGGCGAGCCGCGCGACGGCATGTGCGGGCATCTGTTCACCTATCCCGGATAAGCGGGGCTTAAGAGCGGCTTAAAGCAGTACTATCAGTAAACTTTCTTAAAAGAAGACATTGACTCACCTGATCACGCGGCTTAGGTTCACGGTCATCGGGGCGGAACGACTCTGCCCGCCGAGGCGTCCGGGCCGCGTGAGAAAGGTGACGCTCACGCGGCCCGGGCTTACCCTGCCATTCGTGCGATTTCTCACCGTCCCGCTGGTCCTCCTGGCGGTCCTGCTGCTGCCGCTCCCGGCGTCGGCCCACAACGTCCTGAAGAGCAGCGACCCGGCCGACGGCGCGACCGTCTCCCGGCTCGACCGGGTGACGCTGACCTTCGACCAGCCGGTCCGCCCCGACTTCGCCAAACTGGCGCTGACGGGCCCCGACGGTGCGCGCTACGAGGCCGGCCTGACGGTCCGCGACGAGATCGTGACCGCGACGGTGAAACCCCTTCCCTCCGGGGGCGTGTACGTCATCGGCTGGCAGATCGTCTCCAACGACGGCCACCCGGTGACCGGGACGATCCGGTTCACGTACACCCCCTCGGGCGGGGGAACCCCGACGGGCGCCGCGGCGACGCTGGCGCCCGCGCCCGGCGCGGTGTCGGCCCCGATCCCGGCCGCCTCGGGCGGCAGCTGGGTCTGGGGCCTGCTGGTCTTCGCCCTGCTGATGCTGGCCCTGTCGACCTGGGTGCTGCACCGCCACGAGTCGCGCCCGCGCCGCGCCGGCTCGACGCCCCCCGCCCACGACCGGACCCTCGCATGACCCTTCTCGACTCCCGCCCCGCCGCCGTCGACCGGCGGCTGGGCGCGCTGCCCCTGGCGGGGCTGGCCGGCGCCGGGCTGACCGCCGTCGTGGTGGCCACGTGGGCCACCCTCCCCGAACCGCCCTTCGGGCTGCCCGCAGCGGGCCCCTGGGTCGAGTTCGGGCTCCCGGTGACCCGTTTGGTCCTGGACGTCGCCGCGCTCGTCACCGTCGGCCTCAGCCTCCTGCCGAAGCTGCTGGGGTTCGACCACCCGGAGGCCACCGAACCGGCCGCGTCCCGGGCCCGCCGCTGGGCGGTCTACTCGGCGATCGTGTGGGCGTTCGCGGCGCTGGTGGCGACGCTGCTGAGCGCCGCCGAGGTGATGCCCGACCGGTTCCCCGACGTCCCGCTGTTCGTCGACGCGATCGGCTCGGGGCAGGGGCTGGTGGTGAGCGCGGCGGCGGCCACGCTGAGCGCCGCCATCGGGATGTTCGCCGTCAGGTTCGGCGAGAAGGTGCCCGCCGAACTGCGGGTCGGCGCGGCCGTGTTCGGGCTGCTGCCGCTCCCGGTGACCGGGCACGCCACCAACTGGTACTGGCACGACCTGAGCATGGTCGCCATGGAGCTGCACGTCATCGGCGCGGCCCTCTGGACGGGCGGGCTGCTCGCGGTGGCGCTGCTGCTGGCCTCCGACCGCGAGCTGCTGGGCCGCACCCTGCCGAGGTTCTCGCGGCTGGCCACCACGGCGCTGCTCGTGGTCGCCGCCTCCGGCCTGTTCAGCGGGATCGTGGAGCTGCTGCTCTCCCCCGCCGAGGCGTTCCCCGCCTCGCTGGTGACGACCGAATACGGCCTGCTGGTGGTCGTCAAGACCGTGCTGGCGGGGCTGATCGCCCTGCTGGGCGCCAACATCCGGTTCCGGCTGCTGCCGGGGGTGGTCGCCCGCCGCCCGACCGCGTTCGCGGCCTGGGCGGCGGTCGAGCTGACCGTGCTGGGCCTCGCCTACGGCGTGGCCGTCGTCATCACGCGGACGGGCGGCTGAGCCGCCGGCCCACGAGTTCCACGACGAGCCACGCCACCGCCAGCCCGCCGATCGCGTAGGGCCACGCCCAGGGGGCGTAGGGCGGCGCGACGAGGTAGGCGTCCTGGAGCCAGAGCCCGCCGAACACGCCGCCGGTGACCAGCAGGGCCCCGACGACCACCCGCGCGTAGAGCACGGGGATCAGGAACGCCAGGTCGACGCAGACCGCGGCCAGCAGCAGGAAGAACGGGATCGCCGAGGTCGGGAAGCCCACCCCGGCCAGCAGCGGCCAGATCACCATCCGGTAGGCGACGTAACCGGCCGCGACCAGCGTCGCGGTGAACCGGTATCCGGTCGCCGCCCGCGCCGCCACCAGGATCGCCATGCCGACGATCCCGGCCCAGAGCGAGTAGACCTGGTCGGGCACCGGCAGCGCGAAGTTCTGCACGGCGATCAGGTCGACCGGCCGTCCGAGGTCCTCGGCGGCGAAGGCCAGCAGCGACGGCTCGGCCTCCGGCTCGCCGCGCACCCAGGCGGCCAGGCCGATCACGCCGTACTCCTGGTGCTCGCTCGGGAAGATCGCGTTCTCCAGGAAGAAGCCGAAGAGCGCCGCCAGCACGACGGTCCGCCGCCGGCCCGGGGGCGCGCCGACGTACCAGCTCCGGATCACCCCGGCGATCATGAACGCGGTGCCGATGAACAGCAGCGCGTGCGACGGGCTCCACGCGGTGATGTCCAGGCCGTTGATCCGGTGGTTGATCAGGTCGAGCGGGATGGCGACCAGGAAGGTGCCGGTCCCCCACAGGATCAGCCGCTGGGCCGCCCTGTCGACGCCGTAGCCGGTGTACCAGTGCACGATCGTCAGGCCGACCACGATCATCGTGCCGACCGTGTTGATCAGATGGGGCGGCGCGAGGTCGTCGCGCAGCCAGCGGAAGTGCCAGGACACGTCCCAGGACGCGCCGAGCACCTTGAGGCAGAACGCCACGATCCAGGCCGTGTAGAGCACCCGGAAGAGGTCGGGCGGGGTCGGGCGGCCCGGCAGGCCACGCGACCAGAGGGGCAGGCCCCAGGCCACGACCTGGCGGGGCACCCGCGTGAGCATCGTTGTTCCAGTCGCCACGCGCGAATTGTGCCGTTCTCTTTACTCGCGGCGCAATCAAAGGATGAGCTATCGCAATGGACCTCGATCGCAAAGCCGCCCTCATCGGCGGGCAGGACATGTGGACGCTCCCCGCCGCGCCCGAGATCGGGCTGCCCTCGCTGGTGACCTCCGACGGCCCCGTCGGGGTGCGGGGCGCCTCCTGGATGGCGGGCGACCCCGCCCTGGCGCTGCCCTCCTCCACCGCGCTCGCGGCCACCTGGGACGTCGGCCTGGCCCGCCGGGCCGGGGCGGCGCTCGCCGCCGAGTGCCGCCGCAAGGGCGTGCACGTGCTGCTCGCCCCGGCGGTCAACCTGCACCGCACCCCCTTGGGCGGACGCCACTTCGAGTGCTTCTCCGAGGATCCGCTGCTGACCGGGGAGATCGGGGCGGCGTACGTGACCGGGGTGCAGTCGGGCGGGGTCGGCGTGACGGTGAAGCACTTCGTGGCCAACGACTCCGAGACCGACCGGATGACCGTGGACGTCCGGGTGGACGAGCGCACCCTCCGGGAGCTCTACCTGGCGCCCTTCGAGCTGGTGGTGCGCAGGGCTGCGCCGTGGGGGGTGATGGCGGCGTACAACCGCGTGAACGGGGTGCCGATGTGCGAGCACGCCGAGCTGATCGAGGGCGTGCTGCGCGGCGAGTGGGGGTTCGACGGGGTCGTGATGTCCGACTGGACGGCGGCCCGCGACGCCGCCGGGTGCGCGCTGGGCGGGCTCGACTTGGCCATGCCGGGGCCGGCCAGCGTCTACGGGGAGCCGCTGGCCGCGGCGGTGCGGGCGGGACGCGTACCGGAGGAGCTCGTCGATCTGAAAGTGGCCCGGCGGAAGGCCCTGCACGCCCGCGTGGACCTCTCGGAGAGGGACGCGGAGGACGGGGCCGCGCTCGCCCGGGAGATCGCGGCCCGGTCGTTCACGCTGCTGACCAACGACGGCGTGCTGCCGCTCGCGCCCGCCGCCAGGGTCGCGCTGATCGGCGGCCTGGCCGCCGACGCCCGGATCATGGGCGGCGGCAGCACCTTGGTGTTCCCCGAACACGCCGTCTCGCCCCTCGAAGGCCTCAGGGCCGCCGGGGTCGACGTCGTCTTCAGCCGGGGCGCCGACGCGAGCGTCCGGGTGGCCCCGGCCGCGATGGCGGCCACCGCGACGGCCCGCGACAGGGCCGGCCGGGTGCTCGGCGAGTTCCCGCTCCGCGACGGCTCCTTCCTCTGGCTGGACGTGCTGCCCGTCCCCTACGAGGAGCTGCACACCGTCGAGATCAGCGGAGTGCTCGACGCTGCGCCGGGCTGGAACACGCTGGCCGTCGAGGGCACCGGCCGCTTCACCCTGGAGGCCGACGGCCAGACCCTCTTCGACGGGGTGGTGGGGCCTCCGGACGGCGACCCCATGGCCGCGTTCTTCCTCCCCCCGCAGCACGAGGTGCTCGCCGACCTGCCGGGCCCGGTCGTGGTCAGCCTGGTCCACACGGTGCGCCACCTGCCGGTCTCGCCGCCCTTCGTGGGCTTCGCCCTCTGCCACCGCGGCCCCCGTCCCACCACCGGCCGGATGATCTCCGAGGCCGTCGCGGCGGCGGCGGAGGCCGACGTGGCCGTGGTCGTGGTCGGCACCTCGAAAGAGGTCGAGAGCGAGGGCTTCGACCGCACGTCGCTGCGGCTGCCCGGCCGCCAGGACGAGCTCGTCGCGAAGGTCGCCGCCGCCAACCCCCGCACGGTCGTCGTGGTCAACGCCGGGTCACCGGTCGAGATGCCGTGGCGCGACGAGGTCGCCGCGATCCTGCTGACCTGGTTCCCGGGCCAGGAGGGCGGCCACGCCCTGGCCGACGTCCTCACCGGCGCCGCCGAACCCGGCGGCCGCCTCCCGACCACCTGGCCCGCCACGCTCGACGACTGCCCCGTGACCAACGTCACACCGGCCGACGGAGTCCTCACCTACGACGAGGGCCGCTTCATCGGCTACCGCGCCTGGGACCGTCACGACACCGCCCCGGCCTTCCCGTTCGGCCACGGCCTGGGCTACACGACGTGGTCGTACGACGGGATCGCCGTCGACGGCATGACGGTGACCGTCACCCTGACCAACACGGGCGACCGGCCCGGACGCGAGGTCGTGCAGGTCTACCTGGCCCCCGAGGACCCGGGCGACCGCCCGGCCCGCTGGCTGGCGGCGTTCACGACGTGCGAGGCCGGGCCGGGCGAGACGGTGCCGGTCACCGTGGAGATCCCCCGGCGGGCGGTGGAGGTCTGGACCGAGCACGGCTGGCGGGCCGTTCCCGGGGCGTATCGTGTCCTCAGCGGACTCTCAGCCAGCGCCGATATTCTCGCGATATGACGTTTCGCGGGGGCCGGCGCGGCCTCGCCGTGCTCGCCGCCGTGCTCGTGGCCGCCGCCGGGATCATCTGGATCGCCTGGCCGTCCGACGGGCTCCCCCAGGGCCAGGACGTGGTCATCCCCGTCGTCGACGGCCCGGCCGACGACCAGAGGGTGCTGATCGACGCCTCCTACTTCCCGCCCGAGGGCGGGGGCAGGGCGCCCGCGGTGCTGCTCGGGCACGGGTTCGGCGGCAGCAAGACCAGCGTCCGCGAGCAGGCCGGGCAGCTCGCCGAGCAGGGGTACGCGGTGCTCACCTGGTCGGCGCGCGGGTTCGGGCGCTCGACCGGGGAGATCGCGCTCAACTCGCCCGACTACGAGGTCAAGGACGTCCGGCAGCTCATCGACTGGCTGGCGAAGAAGCCCGAGGTGCTGCTCGACGCGGCCGGCGACCCGCGCGTCGGCATGGCGGGCGGCTCCTACGGCGGCGCGATCGCGCTGATGACCGCCGCCTACGACGCCCGCGTCGACGCCATCGCGCCCTCGATCACCTGGTACGACCTGGCCGACGCCCTGTTCCCCGAGGCGTCGGGGGCCGGTCCGGCCACGGGCGTGTTCAAGAAGATGTGGGCCGGGATCTTCTTCAGCGCCGGGGGGTCGGGGCTCAACCCGGCCTCGCAGGCCGACGGGCTGGCGCGGCTGCTGAACGGCTCCACCGGGCAGCCCGCGCCCGGCGGGGTCACCCCCGAGCAGGCGCAGTGCGGGCGGTTCCTGCCGGCGATCTGCGCGGTCTACCAGCAGATCGCCGCCACCGGGAAGGCCACCCCCGAGGCCGTCGACCTGCTGCGCCGGTCGAGCCCCGAGTCGGTCCAGGGCCGGATCAAGGTCCCGTCGCTGATCATCCAGGGGCAGCGCGACTCGCTCTTCCCGCTCGGCCACGCCGACCTGAACGCCAAGGCCATCGCCGCGACCGGCGCCCCGGTCGAGGTGGCCTGGATCGCCGGGGGCCACGACGGCGGCGACGCCGAGGCCGACTTCGTCCTCGCCCAGACCCTCAACTGGTTCGACGCCCACCTGAAGAAGGACGGCGCGGCCACCGGCCAGGGGTTCACCGTCTCCCGCGACGGCGGCCGCGACCCCGGCACCCGGCAGAACGTCCTGCTGCACGCCGAGGGCGCGGCCTACCCCGGCCTCGGCGGCACCGTGACGACCGACCTGGACCTGCTCGGCCCCGACCAGGAGGTGGCCACCCCGCCCGGCGGCAGCCCCGCCGCGATCTCCTCGGTGCCCGGCCTGAGCGGCCTGCTCGGCGGCGGCACGGGAGGCGGCGGGTCGGCCGGCGCCTCGCTCGACCTGCCCGGCCAGGTCGCGGTCTTCCAGACCCGCCCGCTCGACCGCACGCTCACGGTGACCGGTTCGCCCACCGCCGAGATCAAGGTGTACGGCGAGGGCGAGGTCACCCTCTTCGCCAAGCTCTACGACGCCGCCTCCGGCCAGCTCGCGGTGCTGCCGGGCGGCCTGGCCGCGCCGCTGCGCGTCGCCGCGACCCCGACCGGCACACCGGTCAGGGTCACCCTCCCGGCCATCGACCGGCGCGTCGAGGCGGGCCACGTGCTGCGCCTGGCGATCACCACGACCGACATGGCCTACGCGCTCCCGGCGCAGCCCAGCGTGCACAGGGTGGGCCTGGCCTCCACGACGCTGACGATGCCGGTCGACGCCGGTCTGGCCGCGCCCGCCCAGGGCCCCGCCTGGTGGACGTGGGCGTTCCCGCTCGCGTCGGTCCTGGCGGCGGCGGTGATCCTGCTGACCGGCCGTCCGCGCCGCGCCGCCGTGGCGCCCGACCCGGCGCTGGCCGAGGTGCCGCTGCAGATCACCGGGCTGGCCAAGCGCTACAAGAACGGCCACAAGGCCGTCGACGACCTGTCGTTCCGGGTCGAGAAGGGGCAGGTCCTGGGCCTGCTCGGGCCCAACGGCGCGGGCAAGACGACCACGATGCGGATGATGATGGGCCTCATCCACCCCGACGGGGGCGAGATCCGCATCTTCGGCGAGAAGGTCGTGCCGGGCTCGCCGGTGTTGTCGCGGCTGGGCTCCTTCGTCGAGGGCGCGGGCTTCCTGCCGCACCTGTCGGGCCGCGACAACCTGAAGCTCTACTGGCAGGCCACCGGCCGTCCCGAGGGCGACGCCCACCTGGAGGAGGCGCTGGAGATCGCCGGTCTCGGCGCCGCCGTCGAACGCGCCGTGCGCACCTACTCCCAGGGCATGCGGCAGCGCCTGGCCATCGCCCAGGCCATGCTGGGCCTGCCCGACCTGCTCGTGCTCGACGAGCCCACCAACGGGCTCGACCCGCCCCAGATCGCCGAGATGCGCCGGGTGCTGAAGGCGTACGCCACCGAGGGCCGGACCGTCATCGTGTCCAGCCACCTGCTCGGCGAGGTCGAGCAGACGTGCAGCCACGCCGTCGTCATGCACCGGGGCCGCCTGGTCTCGGCCGGTCCGGTCGCCGAGTTGCTGCGCCGGGGCGAACTCAACGGCTCCACCCGCCTGGAGGACGTGTTCCTCGACCTGATCGGAGAGAACGCATGACCGCGACCGGCTACGCGCCCGGGCGCACCCTCCCGCTGCGGGTCGAGTTCGTCCGCCAGTTCCGCCGCCGCCGCACGATGGTCATGTTCGGGCTGCTCGCGGCGCTGCCGTGGATCCTGGTGATCGCCTTCCAGTTCGGCCCGAACAACAACCGGAACGGCAACGGCCTGCGGATCTCCGACCTGGCCATGGAGGGCGGCCTCAACTTCGCCGCGTTCGCCCTGTCGGTCTCGGCGAGCTTCCTGCTGATGGTCGCGGTGGCGCTGTTCTGCGGCGACACCGTGGCCAGCGAGGCCAACTGGTCGTCGCTGCGCTACCTGCTGGCCGCGCCGATCCCCCGCGACCGCCTGCTGCGCCAGAAGCTGATCGTCGCGCTGACCTACTCGGCCGCGGCCGTCACGGTCGTGCCGGTGATGGCGGTGCTGGCGGGCACGCTGGCGTTCGGCTGGAACGACGTGCGGGTGCCCGGCACCGGCGAGGTCATCGCGGCCCTGGACGTGCTGCCGAAATTCGGAATCGTCATCCTGTACGCCATGGTCACCAACCTGGTCGTCGCATCACTGGCGTTCCTGCTGTCGGTGAGCACCGACTCGCCGCTGGGGGCGGTCGGCGGCGCGGTCGGCCTGGTGATCGTCAGCACCATCCTGCAGGCGGTGGAGGCCCTCGGCGGCCTGCGCGAATTCCTGCCGACCTTTTGGAACACCGCCTGGCTCGACGCCCTCGCCCCGGTCCCCGACTACAGCGGAATGATCAAGGGCACCGCCATCGCGGTCACGTACGCGGCCGTGCTGCTGGCTTTCGCGTTCCGCCGGTTCCGGCGTAAGGACGTCGTTTCCTGATTGACAGGCCTCCGATTTCGTGTAGGAATCGATGGGACAAAAAGCTCAATTAAGCTCTGACGCTTTAATTAAGCGCAATCAAGCCCACACAACGCACCGGGCCGAAAATTCCTGCGCACCCGGGACCGTGCCATCGCCGGTTCACTTTTGTCGCGCCCGGCCAGACGAAATCGGAAGGACCTGCTCGTGACCAGTGTCGTTTCGTCGCCCCGGTTGGATGTCCCCTCCTTCTACTGCCCCTTCCCGTACGCCATCTCCCCCGAGGCCGACGATGTGGACCGTGCCACGGTGAAATGGATGGACGACTTCGGCCTCTTCCGCTCCCCCGAACAACGGCAGTACCTCGCCGCCCAGCGCATCGGGCACTGCGCCGCGCTGGCGCTCCCGCACGGACGCGGAGAAGGGCTGCGCCTCGCGGCCGACTACGTCTTCTGGTTGTTCACCTTCGACGACATGTACTGCGACGAACGTGTCCATGAGATGTCGCTCGACGCGTTCGTGCAGTTCGTCAGCAAACTGACCCGCATCGTCGAGGCGCCCACCGCGCGGATCCTCACCGACGACCCGTGGGCCGAGGGCCTGCGGGACATCCGCTTACGGATGGAGCGGACCGCCACCCCGGTCCAGCTCGCCCGCTGGGTCGAGGAGCAGCGCAAGTACCTCTTCGGGCTGATCTGGGAGACGGCCAACCGGCTGGAGGGGCGGATCCCGCCCGTCGACGACTACGTGACCATGTGGCTGAACGCCAGCGCGTGCGGGGCCAGCGTGATGTTCGTGGACATCAGCGCCGGCTACGAGGTCAGCGCCGACGACATGGCCGACGCGAGGGTGCGGGCGCTCACCGAGATGGCCAACGCGATCATCGCGTGGGACAACGACCTGATCTCGTTCAACAAGGAGTCGTACCGGCAGCACCGTTACGGCTATCCGCAGATCCAGAACCTGGTCAGCGTGCTGACCTCGGGCGGCCTGTCGGTCGAGGAGGCCTCGGCCGAGGCGGTGCGCATGCGCGACCGCGTGATGACCCTGTTCCTGAAGGTCGGCGACGAGGTGCGCGCCGGCGCGTCACCCGAACTGGACCGTTACGTCTACGGCCTGGGCGAGTGGATCAGGGGCTACCTGGCCTGGGCGATGAGCACCGGCCGCTACCTGGACCCGCGCAACCCGACCGACCGGGCCGAGGCCGACCCCGTCACGATGCCGGGTACGTGGAAGGAGCGGGCCAGCGACGACCGCCTCGACCCGCTGCCGCTGCCCGCCATAACGTGGTGGTGGGACCAGCTTGCATGATCACCAATGGGGCGGACGGCCCTCGAGGAGACGGGCGTCGTCGTCGGACTCCCGCCACTCGCCCCATCCGTGATCGGTGTCGTCGATGGTCTGGTCAGGGAGCACCGGCAGGCCGTCGTCGGACAGGTCGACCGGGCGCAGTTCATCGGGCTGCGGCTCAGACATGGCTCCAAGCCTAGCGAAGGGCGGGAGCCGGATGAGGTATCTCCACCACGCTCCCCACGGCCAAAAGCTACTAAAGGTACGATGCCGGAGCAGGTGCAAGCCGGAACGCGACACCCCCGTGAGGCGGCATGGCGACCCCAGCAGGTTGGCGAAGAGACGGCAATCTCCCCGCGGAGCTCACCAGCTTCGTCGGGCGGTCGCGGCTACTGACCCAGATCAGACAGCGCATCCAGCAGTCGCGCCTGGTCACGGTGACCGGGATCGGCGGCGTCGGGAAGACCCGCACCGCCCTGCGCGTCGCCCATCAGCTGCGCCCGCAGTTCGACGACGGCATCTGGTACGTCGACCTGGCCCGCCTCCAGGACCCCTCGATGCTCCACCACACGGTCCGCACCGCGCTGGGCCTGGCCGACCAGTCGAGCCGCACCAGCGGCGACTCCCTGGCCGACTGGCTGGGCGACCGGACCGTGCTGCTCATCCTCGACACGTGCGAGCACATGGTCGAGGCGTGCGCCGAGCTGATCGAAGACCTGCAGAGCCGCAACCCCAACCTCAAGGTGCTGGCCACCAGCCGCCGGTCGCTGAACGCGGCCGGCGAGTCGGTCATCCCGATCCCGCCGCTGCCGGTGCCCGGTGACGACCCGGCCGAGTCGCCCTACAACAACGACGCCGTGGAGCTGTTCCGGCAGCGCGCCACCGCCGTGGTGCCCGACTTCACGGTCGAGGAGAACAACGTCACGTCGGTCGCCGAGTTGTGCGTGCGGCTCGACGGCATCCCGCTGGCGATCGAGCTGGCGGCGGTCCGGCTGCGGGCCCTGTCGGTCGACCAGATCCTCGGGCTGCTGACCGACCGGTTCTCGCTGCTGGCGGGCGCCTCCCGCACCGCGTTACCGCGCCACCAGACGCTCCGGGCCGCGATCGGCTGGAGCCACGAGTTGTGCGAACCGGCCGAGCGCCTGCTGTGGGCGCGGTTGTCGGTCTTCGCGGGCGACTTCGAGCTCGACGCCGCGCGCTACGTCTGCGCCGGCGACACGCTGCCGCCCGACCGCATCATGGACGTCATCACCGGCCTGGTCGACAAGTCGGTGCTGCTCAGCTACAACACCGTGTCGGGCCAGCGCTACCGCCTGATCGACACCCTGCGCCAGTACGGCGAGGAGTGGCTCGACAAGCTCGGCGAGACCGACAACCTGCGCCGCCGCCACCGCGACTACTACCTCCAGCTCGCCGAACGCGGCGAGCACGCCTGGTCGGGCCCGCGCCAGGTGCACTGGTTCGTCCGCATGCGGCAGGAGCACGACAACGTCCGCACGGCCGTCGACTACTGCCTGTCGGCGCACAGTGAGCACCGCATCGGCCTCGAACTGCTGTCGTCGCTCTGGTTCATGTGGGTGGCCTGCGGCTTCATGCGCGAGGGCCGCCACTACCTCGAACGTGCCCTGGGCATGGCGCGGCAGGCCAGCAAGGAGCGCTGCCGGGCGTTGTGGACGCTCGCCTACGTCTGCAACATGCAGGGCGACCACGACGGCGCGACCGAGGCGGCCGAGAAGTGCTCCTCGGAGGCGCTGGAGGTCGGCGACTCGGGCGCGGTGATCTTCGCGACCAAGATGCTCGGCACCAGCGCCATGCTGAAGGGCGACTTCAAGCGGGCCACCGCGCTGCTCGGCGTGGCGATCGAGTTCCACAAGAGCGGCCGGGAGCTCAACCCGGGCCTGCTCCCGGCGGTGGCGGAGCTCGCGCTGGTGCTCACCTACCAGGGCGACTACATGGAGGCCGAGACCCTCGTCCAGGACTGCCTGAAGATCTGCAACGAGCGGGGCGAGTTGTGGATCCGCTCCTACGCGGTCTGGATACAGGCCCTGATCGAGATCGAGACCGGCCGGCCCGAGCAGGTCAAGACCAGCGCCCGCGAGGCGCTGCGGATCAAGCGGCACTTCCACGACGTGCCCGGCGTGCTGCTGTGCCTGGAGACGATGGCCCGCCACGCCGCCTCGTCGGGCGAGGTCGCCCACGCCGCCTACCTGCTGGGCGCCTCGGAGCACAACTGGCGGGCCTCGGGGCTGGCCCAGCTCGGCTCGCCCTTCCTGAGCGACGACTTCAAGCGCACCATCAAGGAGTGCCGCGAGACCCTGGGCGTCGAGGAGTTCGACCGCCTGTTCACCGCCGGGCAGGCCCTGTCGCTGGAGGACACCATCGCGGTGGCCCTCGGCGAGCTGGAGTCGCTCTAGGCCTCTCCGAAGATCTCCAGGGCGGTCGTGTCGCCGAACATCCGCGCGGTGTCGGCGGCCGACGGCCGGCCCGCGTGGGGGTCGGCGCCCGCCTCGAACAGGGCCCTGACCACGTCGTGGTTCTTCTTGAACACGGCCCCGGCCATGGGCGACTGGCCCTTGTCGTTGGGCCGCCCGGGGTCGGCGCCGCGGTCGAGCAGGGCCCGCACCGTGTCGGCGTGGCCGTGGTAGGCGGCCAGCATGAGCAGGGTGTCGCCGTTCTCGTTGTGCAGGTCGGCCGGCACCCCGGCGTCGACGTAGGCGACCAGTTCGGCGGTCTGCCCGGCGCGGGCGTAGCCGAACAGCCGGGTGGCGAAGTCGACGAGTTCCTGATCCGGCTCCATGCGCCCTATTGTCCAACGGTAGGGTCCCCGAAACGGCGTGGAATCGATTCACCTCGCCGTAGGTTCTGTAGATGAGACAGACCGTGAGAAAGGCTGCCAGTCGTGTACGACCCGACGGATCTCTACCGGCTCGACGGTGACGTCCCCGAGCTGACCGATCCGGTGATGCTCTACCACTTCGAAGGCTTCGTCGACGCGGGCGGGGCCGGACGGCTGGCTCTGGGGCACCTGATGGCGGAGCTGGACCACCGGGTCGTGGCCACCTTCGACGTCGACCGCCTGATCGACTACCGCTCGCGGCGGCCGATCATGGTCTTCGACACCGACCGCTGGGTCGAGGCCGACATGCCGGAGTTGTCGCTCCACCTGGCCCACGACCTGACCGGCACCCCGTTCCTGCTGCTCACCGGCCCCGAGCCCGACCGCGAGTGGGAGCTGTTCACCGAGGCCATCGGCATGCTGGCGACCCGGCTGAACATCAGCAAGATGGTGACGATCCACGGCATCCCGATGGGCGTCCCGCACACCCGCCCGATCGGCCTGACCGCCCACGGCAGCCGCCCCGAGCTGATCAACGGCCAGGTGAGCCCGTTCGGCAAGGTCCAGGTCCCCGGCAGCGTGGCGGCCCTGCTCGAACTGCGCCTGGGCTCCAAGGGCCACGACGCCCTCGGCTACTCGATCCACGTCCCCCACTACCTGGCCCAGGCGGAATACCCGCAGGCCGCCGTGACCGCCCTCGAGGCGATCACGCGGGGCACCGGCCTGGTCTTCCCGATGGACGCCCTCCGCGACGCCGCCGACAAGACCACCGCCGAGATCGAGGAGCAGATCCAGGCCAGCGCCGAGTTGTCGGGCGCCATCGCGGGACTGGAGCAGCAGTACGACGCCTTCACCGCCGGCAAGGACAACCTGCTGGCCGAGTCGACCCCCATGCCGACGGGCGACGAACTGGCCGCCCAGTTCGAGGCCTTCCTCGCGGAGCGCGACGACCGGGATGGCTGACGACATCAAGGTCGGGCTGGTCGGATACGGCCCGGCCGGCGAGTTCTTCCACGCGCCGCTGATCGCCGCCACCCCCGGCCTGCGGCTGGCCGCCGTGGTGACGGGCGACCCCGAGAAGGCGGCCCGCATCGGCCCCGGCGTGGCCGTGGTCCGGCACGCCGCCGACCTCCATCCCCTGGTCGACCTCGTCGTAGTCGCCTCGCCCAACCGCACCCACGTGCCGATCGCCGGGGAGGCGCTGCGCGCCGGCCTGCCGGTCGTGGTCGACAAGCCGCTGGCCGCGACCGCCGAGGAGGCCCTGGAGCTGGCCGCGCTGGCCCGCGAGCGGGGCCTGCTGCTGACGGTCTTCCAGAACCGGCGCTGGGACGGCGACTTCCTGACGATCGAGCGGCTCCGCCCCCGCCTGGGCGAGATCCGCCGTTTCGAGTCGCGCTTCGAACGCTGGCGTCCGGTCCCGAAGGGCGGCTGGCGCGAGCAGGGCGGCCCGGAAGACCTCGCCGGTCTCCTCTACGACCTGGGCAGCCACCTGGTCGACCAGGCCCTCCAGCTGCTGGGCCCGGTGACCTCGGTCTACGCCGAGGCCGACATCCGGCGCGAGGGCGTGCGCGCCGACGACGACAGCTTCATCGCCCTGACCCACGCCAACGGCGCACGATCCCACCTGTGGGTGAGCGCGGTCGCCGCCGACCTGGGACCGAGGTTCCGCGTGCTGGGCTCGGAGGCCGCGTACGTGAAGTGGGGCATGGACCCGCAGGAGGAACGCCTGAGGGCCGGCCGCAGCCCGGCCGAGCCGGGATTCGGCGACGGCGAGCCCGGCTTCGTGGGCGACGAGCGGGTGCCGACCGAGCCGGGGAACTACCGCGCCTTCTACGAGGGCGTGGTCCGGGCACTGTGGGGCGAGGCCCCGCCGCCCGTGACCCCGGAGTCGGCGGCCGAGACCCTGACCGTGCTCAGGGCGGCGCGGGTCTCCGCCGACGAGGGCCGCGTGATCACTCTCGGTTAGGGAACAGCGGGCCGTCGGGGTCGTCGGCGGGCGAGTAGGAGTTCGGCCCGTGATACCTCTCGGCCGCGTCTCGGAGTTCCCCGGGCAGTACGTCGCGGATCTCCGCGTAGTAGAACCCGAGCGATTCGAGGATCATCTCCTCGGCCAGTCCCCGGAGATACGTCCTGTCGGGGTCTGGGTTCTCGGCGGCGATCTCCAGGATGAGCCCGGCGAGCCGGGAGAGCGTCGCCGCGTCCCTGTTCTCGATGGCCGGCCAGAGGCGGTCCCAGAGAATCTGCAGGAATTCGCGATAGGAGAGCGGGTAGTCGGGCTCGATGAAGTCGTGCTCGCGCTCCGTCTGCCTGATGTCGAGCTCGAATTCGGGCAGCCACCGGATCATCGCCGCCCGGAGATAGGGGCGGGCGTCGTCGACGTCGTCAGCACCCGCTTCGGCGAGGTACTCCCGGGCCAGGTCCAGGAGAGAACCGCCTGCCGGTGGAGTCACCCAGTCGGCGATGGTCATCATGATCTCGTCGAAGTCCGCCGACGTGTCGACCTCGCGCCGTTCGACGTGTGATCGGCCCGTCGCCACCTCAAGGAGTTCCAGAACCGCCCGGCCGTCGCCCGACAGCACCAGCCGCCCCTGGTGGCCGGGTGCCCGCATCGTCCAGTTCGCGACATCGGAGCGCCCGGTGGGATCGGGCTCCATGGTCACGCCGGCCGAGGCCCAGTCTTCCCAGCCGTTCGCCCAGCCGAAGAAGTGCCGGGCGAAGTCGAGGAGGCCGGTCCCTCGGAGAGTCGTCATCGTGCCGGCCTTCGCGACTCGGGTGGTCCCGCCTGGTCGGGTGGCCGGCCAGGCGGAGCCGTAACGGAAGAAGAGCTTTTCAGTCGCGCAGGCGTGAGCGCAGGGCGGCGGTGTCGTCGTCGGTCCAGCCGTGTTCGGCGAGCCAGCCCATCGGGCCGCCGTAGCGGGTGTCGAGGATCTCCAGGAAGTGCTCGATGTACTCGGCGCGGGGGATGTGGCTGTCGGCGGGCTTGGAGTCGAGGTCGACGCGGTAGGTGTCGCTGGAGCGGAGCCGCTCCAGGATGGCGGCGATGCGCTCGCCGGTCGCCACGTAGTCGGCCACGATGGCCTCGCGGGTCACGCCGGCGACCTCTTCGGCCAGGGCGCAGAGCACGCCGGTGCGGTCCTTGCCGGCCGCGCAGTGGACCAGCGCGGCGCCGTCGCCGTGGGCCATCACGCGGAGCGCGGCCACCACGGAGTCGGGGCGGTCGCGCAGGTAGCCGTAGTAGTGGCCGGTGACGCGCAGTTCGGGGTCGAGGCGCTCGGCGTCGGCCCACGGGAGGGCGCGTTCGTCGAGCTCCGCGATCTCGGCCTCGTCGGGGTCGTCGCTGGCCGCGTCGGTGAACAGGCCGCCCTCGGCGAAGAGCGTGTGGTGGTGGATCTCCACGGCCGCTTCGCCGGTGAGGGGGCCGGGGCCCTCCAGCCGGACCTCGGTGTTCGACCGCAGGTCGATGACGTGGCGCAGCTTCAGCTCCGCCACCAGCAGGTTCACGTCGGCCGGGGTGAGGCTCTGCAGGTTGTCGCCGCGCAGCACCTGGCCGGAACGGGTGACGCCGCCGTCAACGGTCGGCAGGCCCCCCAGGTCCCGGACGTTGACCGCGCCTTCGAGAACTATCCAACGCCCATTCTCATTCATCACTTATGAGCCTATCTGGTAGCTAATGTCAGTCACATGGCCCCTATATGAACCTTCCGTACCCCCTCAGCGGGGCGGTCTGGCCTGGTCCAGTGCCTCCCGGGCGCGGCGGGCGCCCGACTCGTTGCCCAGGTGCAGGTAGATGTCCAGGGCCTGGCGGGCGGGCGTGTAGGCCTCGGTCAGGCGGCTGGCCCTGATCAGCACCTCCGCCTCGGTGCGCAGGCACCGTGCCTGCCACCACCGGTCGCCCAGGGCCTCGAAGTCGTGGACGGCCCCGCGCAGCATCGCCACCGCCTCGTCGACCCGGCCCAGGCGTTCCAGCACCCGGCCCTCGCTCACCTCCGACCGGGCCACGCCCCAGGAATCGCCCAGTTTGGCCAGCATCTCCTTGGCGTCGCGCACGTTGGCGTGCTCGGTGAGCATGTTCGAGGGGTCGCCGATCTCCCCGGCGGCGCGCAGGCTGCGGGCCTGCTCCCACTCCTCGCCCCGGTCGCGGAAAGAGCGGATGGCGAACCCGAGGGCGTTCGCGGCCAGGACGAAGTTGCGTTCGGCCGCGTGGGCGTCGCCCCGGGTCAGCAGCATCCGGGCCTCGGCGCCCAGCACCTCGCCCAGGGCCCGCTGGGTCTGCGCCTCGGAGTAGCGGTTGCCGGCCCGCTGGAAGGTGCCGAGCGCCTCCTCCAGCAACTCCCGGGCCTCGGTGTAGCCGCGCTGGGCCAGCCGGAGTTCGGCCAGGTTGCGCTGGGTGCGGGCGGTCCACCAGCCGTCTCCCCCGGCCTTGAAGGCGGTGATGGCGCCGATCAGGTACTCCTGGCCCCGGTCGAGGTGGCCGCTGGTGAACAGGGTCATGCCGACCGCGCGCATGGCGCGGGCCGCCCACCAGGCCTCGTTCTGCTCGGTCAGCAGGTCGAGGGCGCGTTGCGCGTCCTTCAGCGCCTCCTCCCCGCGCCCCACTCCCCCGGCGACGGCCGCGCGTTCGAGCAGGGCGATGCCGAGGGCTCGGGGGTCGTCCATCCGTTCGGCGGCCTCGCAGATGACGTCGGCGACGGCCTGCCAGTCCGACCAGTAGGCCCGCAGCGAGTGGCACAGGGAGCAGAAGGCGCGGCCGATGCCCCAGGCCAGGTCCCACATCTCCTCCGCCTGGGCGGTCTGCACGGCCGACAGCAGCGACAGGCGTTCGGCGGAGAACCAGGTGCCCGAGGTGATCTCGGGGCTCTTCAGGACGCGGATGGCCGAGCCGGAGGCCTCGATGCGGGGCCAGGTGATCTCCTCAGCCGGGTGGGTGGTGGGGTGCGTACCGGGGCGGGGGCTCCAGTCCTGCGGCCAGCGGATGGCGGCGGCGGCCTCGGCGCGGCGGCGGTAGCCGTACAGGACCCGTTCCATGGCGGCGTGCCGGGCGGGGGCGTGGTCGGCGCGCTGTTCCTGGGCGAACAGGCGGACCAGGTCGTGGAGGCGGTAGCGGGTCTGGCCGGTCAGGTCGCGGCCGGTCACCTCGGCCAGATGGCTGGCCACGAGCGCCTCGATCTGGTCGGCGCCGTCGGTCTCGGAGACGTCGAGCAGGTCGCCGGCCACCCAGCCGGGCACGTCGGGGGCGGGGAAACGGGCCAGCAGGCGTAACAGGCGGCGCTGGGTGCCGGTGCACTCGTCGTAGGAGAGCTGCACCGACGCCCGGACGCTCTTGTCGATCTCGCGGCCCACTTCGAGCTGGTCGAGGCGGCGGCGTTCGTCGTCGAGGCGGTCGTGCAGGTCGGAGAGGGACCAGTGGGTCCGGGTGGCCAGGCGGCCGCCGCAGATGCTGATGGCCAGGGGCAGCCGGTCGCAGGCCCGGACGATGCCGAGGGCGGCGTCGAGGTCGGCCGCCACCCGCTCCGACCCCGCCAGGCGGGCCAGCAGCTCGACGCCCTGGGCCTCGGTGAACGCCTGCAGCTGGGCGTCGTAGGTGTTGCGCAGCATCAGCGACTTGCGCGAGGTGACGATGACGGCGCAGCGCGGCTCGGTCGGGATCAGGTCCTTGATCTGGTCGCCGTCCTGGGCGTTGTCGAGGAAGATCAGCAGGCGCCGGCCGGTGGTCCACGTCCACCAGAGTTTCTGCAGTTCCCGCAGGCTGCCGACGTCGGTGGTGAGGCGGGCGCCCAGCGCCCGCAGGAAGGCCATCAGCACCTCCTCCGGCCGCACCGCGCCGTCGGCGCCGCGCAGGTCGAAGTAGAGCTGGCCGTCGGGGTAGCGGCCGATCATCTCGTGGGCGAACCGGGAGGCCAGCGCCGACTTGCCGACGCCGCCCTGGCCGTAGAGGGACGCCACGATCGGGGAGTCGCCGTCGCGCCGGGCGAACAGCTCGCGCAACTCGGCCAGGATGTCGGCGCGGCCGGTGAAGTGGGCGATGACCGGCGGGAGCTCGGCCGGGACGGGCGTGCCGCCCGCTTTGGCCCCGCGCTCGCGGCGGCCGGACGGGTCGGCGGTGGCCCAGGCGAGCACCCCGGCGAGCGCGGCGGCCACCCCGGTGATGCCGAGCCCGGCCGCGACCGGGAGGTCCCAGATGTTGGTGACGGCCGCCATGGCGCTGGCGACGGCGGCCACGATGCCGACGGCGGCGGGGGCGGCGACGGACGAACGGCGCTTCGACGGCAGGCGGTCGTCGTCGTCGCGGGGAGCTTCCGACATCCTGGGGGTCCCCTCACGAAAGTGATCTAGTCAGGATTCAAGCACGCCTGTCACCATTCATCCGCAACCAACCGTCTCCTGGGCCAAATGGCCGTAATGTATGGCGTCTCAGAGATCGAACGTTCAGGGGAGAGGGATGTCGCGGCCGGTCGTCCGGGTGATCGTTCTGATATCGGTGCTGGTCGCGGGATTAGTCACCCCCGCGCAGGCCGAGGCCGCGCCGAAGACCCACCTGGTGGGCACCTGGTCGGCCGCGACCGACCGGCTGCCGACGGCGATCGGCGGGCAGACCGTGCGCATGATCGTCCGGCTCTCCGCGGGCGGCTCGGGCCTGCGCATCCGGCTCTCGAACCTGTACGGTTCGGCCCCGGTCGTCCTGCGGTCGATCCACGCCGGCCTCCAGGCCTACGGCGCGGAGATCGAGACCGGCACCAACCAGCCGGTGCTCTTCGGCCGCCGGAACTACGTCCGCATCCCGGCCGGCAAGGCGGTGTGGAGCGACCCGCTGCCCAAGCGCTACGCGGCCGGCAGCGACCTGGTCGTCAGCGTGTTCGTGCCGGGCACGCACACGCGGGTGACGGGCCACGAGAGGGCCTACGCGACCACCTTCCTGTCCGACCCGGGCGACCACGCCGCCAAGGACGACGCGTGGAAGTTCAGCTACACCAGCACGCAGTGGTACTTCCTGGACCGCGTGGCCGTCACCGCGCCCGCGAAGGTGCCCGCGATCGTGGCCATCGGCGACTCGCTCACCGACGGCGCCGGGCAGCCCACCGACTCCAACCGCCGCTGGACCGACTTCCTCAGCAAGCGGCTCGGGGGCCGGGCCTCGGTGCTGAACGTGGGCATCTCGGGCAACCGGCTGCTCCAGCCGGTGACCGGCGCGAGTGTGGTGCAGCGGTTCCACCGCGACGCCCTCGGCCAGCCGGGGGTGAAGACGGTCGTGGTGTTCTCCGGCATCAACGACATCTGCAAGGGCGACTACACCTCGGCGGCGCCGCTGATCAACGCGTACAAGAGCCTGATCCGGCTGGCCCACCGGCAGAAGGTGCGCGTCGTCGGCGCCACGCTGACCCCCTTCTACGGCTACCCCGCGTGGACCGAGGAGCGGGAGGCGGTGCGGCAGCAGGTGAACCGGTGGATCCGCACCAGCGGGGCGTTCGACGCCGTGGTGGACTTCGACGCGGCGCTGCGCGACCCTGCGTACCCCGACCAGCTGCGCGCCTCCTACGATTCGGGGGACCACATCCACCTGAGCGACGCGGGCCGGAGGAAACTGGCCTATTCGATCCGGTTGTCCCAGATCGTCTGAGACATCCGTTTCACCCTCGGGCCACCGCGCATTCAGCGCCGCGTCACCGGGTTTCGCCACGCTTTCGCGCATGCACAACAGGACCCTCCTCACCGGCGCGCTCGTCGCGGGGCTGCTCGCCGCCACCCCCGCGGCGGCGACCCCCCACAAGGGCATCACGCTGCAGTTCCTCGGCCGGTACACCACCGGCGCCTTCGACGCCGGCGCGTCGGAGATCACCGCGTACGACGCGAAGACCCGCCGGGTCTTCGTCGTCAACGCCCAGGACGGCACCGTGGACGTGCTCGACATCCGCGACCCGAGGGCCCCCAAGAAGGCCGGCACCCTGCAGACCCCCGGCGCCAACAGCGTCGCCGTCAAGAACGGCCTCGTCGCCGTCGCCCAGCAGGCCGGCGACAAGACCAAGCCGGGGACGGTCGGCCTCTTCTCGGCCGCCACCCTGAAGAAGCTCCGGTCGGTGACCGTCGGCGCGCTGCCCGACATGCTGACCTTCACCCCCGACGGCTCGAAGGTGCTGGTCGCCAACGAGGGCGAGCCGTCCGGCTACTGCGACGGCGACGTCGACCCCGAGGGCTCGATCAGCATCGTGGACGTCCGCCGCGGGTCGGTGAAGACGGCCGACTTCACCAAGTACATCGGCAAGGAGGACCGGCTCCGCGCCCAGGGCATCCGAATCTACGGCCCGAGGGCCAACGCCGCCCAGGACTTCGAGCCCGAGTACATCACCACCGACAGGCACGGGCGCACCGCCTGGGTCTCGCTCCAGGAGAACAACGCCCTCGCCATCGTCGACCTGCGCTCCGGCCGCGTCGAGGACGTCGTGCCGCTCGGCCTGAAGGACCACAACCGCCCCGGCGGCGGCCTGGACGCCTCCGACAAGGACGGCAGGATCAACATCGTGCCGCGTCCGGTCAAGGGCATGTACCAGCCCGACGCGCTGGCCTCCTACGAGTCGCACGGCCGCACCTACCTCGTGACCGCCAACGAGGGCGACGCCCGCGACTGGGAGTGCTTCGCCGAGGAGGTCCGCGTCAAGGACCTCAAGACGACCCTCCCCGACGCCCTCAAGGCCGACGCCGAGCTCGGCCGCCTGACCGTGACCTCGACCTCGCCGAAGAAAGCCGAGGGCGTCACCACCGAACTGCACGCCATCGGCGCCCGCTCCGTCTCCGTCCGCGACGCCGAGGGCCGCCTCGTGTGGGACTCGGGCGACCAGATCGAGCGGCTCGTCGCCAAGGAGCTCCCGGCCGAGTTCAACGCCGACCAGGAGAACACGTCCTTCGACTCCCGCAGCGACAACAAGGGCCCCGAGCCCGAGGGCGTGGCCGTCGGAGAGGTCAAGGGCCGCACCTACGCCTTCGCCGGCCTGGAGCGCGTCGGCGGAATCGTCGCCTTCGACGTGACCGACCCCCGCCACCCGGAGATCGCCGACTACGTGAACAGCCGGAACTTCGCGGGTGACGTGGAGGCCGGCACCGGCGGCGACTCGGGCCCCGAGGGCGTGCTCTTCGTGCCCGCCTCCGACAGCCCGACCCATAAGCCGCTGCTCGTGGTGGGTCACGAGATTTCCGGTACGACGGCGATCTACGAGATCCGCTGACGGTCTACCGTTTGGGGCATGGTGACCCCGCTCGACCCCGGCGACCCGCGCTCCCTGGGCGAATACCGGCTGACCGGACGCCTCGGGGAGGGCGGGCAGGGGGTCGTCTACCTGGGGGTCTCCCCCTCGGGGGCCCACGTGGCGGTGAAACTGCTGCGCGGGGCCGACGACGGCGTCCGGCATTCGCTTGCCCGCGAACTGGCCGCCCTGCGTGACGTGGCGCCCTTCTGCACGGCGCGGGTGCTGGCCGCCGACGTGGCCGGGCGGCGGCCCTACGTGGTTTCGGAGTACGTCGCCGGCCCCTCGCTGCAGGAGCGGGTCTCCTCCTCCGGGCCCCTGACGGGCGGGGAGCTCGACCGGCTCGCCGTGGGGACGGCGACGGCGCTGGCGGCCATCCACGCGGCCGGGGTGGTGCACCGGGACTTCAAACCGGGCAACGTGCTGCTGGGCCCAGACGGGCCCCGGGTGGTCGACTTCGGCATCGCCCGGCCGAGCGAGAGCGAGACCATCACCGGCGGCCCCATCGGGACCCCCGCCTACCTGGCCCCCGAGCAGATCGCGGGCCACCCGGCGTCGGCGGCCTCCGACGTGTTCGCGTGGGGGGCGACGATCGTCTACGCCGCGACGGGCCGCGCGGCCTTCGGCTCCGACTCGGTGGCCTCGGTGCTGCACCGCATCATGACCGTGGACCCCGACGTGTCGGGGGTGCCCGCACCGCTGCGGGGACTGGTGGCCCGGTGCGTGGCGAAGGACCCCACGGTCCGGCCCTCGGCACGCGACCTGCTGCTGACGCTGGTGGGCGCGGCCCCCGACCCGCTACGCGCGGGCGAGGCGGCGGCCGGGGGCGGGCCGGGCGACCTCCGTGGTTCGAGTGATCCGGCGCCCCACCTCTGGGCCGACGACCCCGATCGGCGGCGGTTCACCGAGCCGCCCGCCTGGGCGGGACACCCGACGCGGGGAGGCGTGCCATCCGGCGCTGCCGAGCGGCCCTCGACTCCCGGCAACCGGAAGGCGCTCGCGTTCGCCTTCGCCGCGCTCGGGGCGGCGCTGTTCGCGGTGGCGGTCATCGTCGTCCCGCCGCTGCTCGCGCCCGAGCAGGGGGAACCGGGGACGACCACGGTCAGGTCGACGCTGACCCCTGAGGCGCAGTCCGGCGAGACGCCGGCGGGTTCGGGCCTTCCGGAGGCCTTCGACGGCAGGTGGGAAGGGCACATCGTGCCGTCCAACCCCGTCATGAGCGAGCACGACATCTCCATCGACCTCGACGCGGGCGAGACCACCGGCAAGTGGTCCGAGGACCCGTGCGAGGGCACCCTGACGCTCACGAAGGCGTCGGCCGAGTCGGCCGAGTTCCGGCTCGACGGGCTGGGCGGTCAGTGCGTGCCGGGGAACGTGGTGCTGACCCTGAAGGGCGACCAGGCCGAGTACGTCTGGAACGACGACCTCGGCCTGCTCTCCTACACCGGAACGCTGACGCGCAGGTAGCTACCCGAGCCGCTCGGCGAGTTCGGTCAGGCTGTCGACGATCATGTCGGCCTTCGCGGCGTCGTCGCGGCGGGCGTGCAGGTATCCCCACGGCCCGCGCCGCAGCAGCGCCGTCTTCATCCCGGCCGCCAGGGCGGGCAGGACGTCGTTGTCCATCCGGTCGCCCACGTAGAGGATCTCCTCCGGCGCGTGGCCCGTCACGGCCAGGACCTTGCCGAAGAACTCGGGCGCGGGCTTGGAGACGCCCCACCCGGCGCTCGTGTAGATGCCGTCGTGGGGCAGGTCCATGGCCACGAGCTGGTCGTAGGCCTGGATGGGCTGGTTGCCCGCGATGACGACCCGGTAGCCGGCGTCGCGCATCGCGGCCAGCGACGACCGCACGTCGGGGTAGAGGTCGTCGGCGTCGAAGTTCTCGCGCAGGCCGTCGGGGTCGTCCTTCTTCCACGCGGCCAGTTCGGCGGAGATGTCGCGGCCGGGGGCGACCAGTTCGAACGCCTGGCGGTAGGACCCACCGGTGGCGGCCATCGCGCCCAGGGCGCCCATGAAGGTCAGCGGCGTCACGCCGAGACGCTTGGACCAGCGCCACCAGATGCGCGACTCGTCGATCAGGGTCTCGCCGACGTCGAGCACCACGGAGCGGATCGTCATAGCTGGGCCATCGCCTTTCTGATGCGTTTCTCCGACACGGGGGTCGGGGTGCCCAACTGCTGGGCGAAGAAGCTGACCCTGAGTTCCTCCAGCATCCACCTGATCTCGCCCACCGCGGGGGCGGTGCGGCGGACCGGGGGCAGGCCCGCGACCAGGTCGCGGTAGTCGTCTTCGAGGTCGTGGAGCTGGTGCATCAGGGTGCGGTCGCGGTGGACGTCGTCGGGCAGCTTCTCCAGCCGCCGTTCGACGGCCCGCAGGTAGCGGTGCAGGTCGGGGAGGCGGCGGTAGCCGGTCTCCAGGACGAAGCCCGGGTAGACGAGCGAGGAGAGCTGATCGTCGACGTCGGCCACGATGTCGGGCGGGCCCTGGAGCCGGTTCTGGACGGCGTGCCAGACGCCGAGCACCTTCTCCACCCTCGTGACCGTCTCCCAGGTCACGCTGTAGAGGTCGGCGCGGACCTGGTCGAGCAGGGCGGTGAAGGCCAGTTCGTCCCAGGCCGGGCCCTTGGCGTCGGCGATGAGCTTGTCGGCGGCGCACGCGACGCAGTCGTCGAACAGGGCGGGGGCGCCGCCGTGGGGGCTGCGGGAGAGCGACAACTTCTCGGCCGTCGACAGGCCGCGCAGGATCTGCTTGGCGGGGTTCACCACGTTGAGCAGCACCAGCCTTCGGGTGCCGGCCCACATGGCGCGCTCCTGTTCGGCCGCCGTCTCGTACATGCGGACCGCGACGCTGGTCGTCTGGTCGGTCAGCGCCGGGTAGGCCTTGAGGCGGCCCTGTTCGAAGACCTTCGGGAGGGTGCCGATGGTCCACGACGTCAGGCCGGTCCGTTCGAGGGTGTCGGCGGCCTCCGACAGGGTCTCGCGGATCTTGGGGGCGAGGCGGCGTTTCAGGCCCTGGAGGTCCTTGTCCTCGGCGACCGTGCGGCGGTTGTCGTCGACGACCCGGTAGGTGACCCGCAGGTGGTCGGGCAGCGCCTCGACGTTCCACGCGTCGCGGGGCACGGCGACGCCGGTCTGCCGCAGCAGCTCCCGTTCGAGGGCGTCGAGCAGGGGCTCACTGCCGGGTTTCACCTGGGCGAGCACGGCCTTGGCGTAGTTGGGGGCCGGCACGAAGTTGCGGCGCAGGTGCTTGGGCAGCGACCGGATCAGGGCGGTGACCAGTTCCTCGCGCAGGCCGGGGATCTGCCAGTCGAGGCCCGCGTCGGTCACCTGGTTGAGCACCGACAGCGGGACGTGGACGGTCACGCCGTCGGCCTCGGTGCCGGGTTCGAACTGGTAGGTCAGCCGCATCCGGTGGCCGCCCTGGCGGACGGCGTCGGGGTAGTCCTGGGCGGAGACGCCGGAGTTCTCGTTGACCAGCATCTCGGGCGTGAAGGTCAGCGACGACTTGTCGGGCTGCTTCTTCCACCACGCGTCGAAGTGGGCGCCGGAGACCACGTCGTTCGGAATGCGCTGGTCGTAGAAGTCGAAGAGGGTCTCGTCGTCGACGACGATGTCGCGGCGGCGGGCCTTCTCCTCCAGTTCGGCGGCCTCGGCGAGCAGTTTGCGGTTCTCGTGGAAGAAGCGGTGGTGGGTGCGCCAGTCGCCCTCGACCAGGGCGTTGCGGATGAACAGCTCGCGGGCCAGCTCGGGGTCGATGCGGCCGTAGTTGACCTTGCGCTCGGTGACGATCGGGACGCCGTACAGGGTGACCTTCTCGTAGGCCATCACGGCGGCCTGGTCCTTCTCCCAGTGCGGTTCGCTGTAGGTGCGTTTGACCAGGTGCTGGGCCAGGGGTTCGATCCACGACGGCTCGATCTTGGCGTTCACCCGCGCCCACAGGCGGCTCGTCTCGACGAGTTCGGCCGACATGACCCACTGGGGCTGCTGCCGGGCCAGCGCCGAGCCGGGGAAGATGGCGAAGCGCGCGTTGCGGGCGCCGATGTACTCGGTCATCGGGCGGCGGCCGCCCGGTTGGTCCTTCTTCGCGACGTCCTTCACGCCGATGTGCGACAGCAGTCCGGCGAGCAGCGACAGGTGCACCCGCTGCGGGTCGGCGTCGGCCGTGTTGAGCACCACGCCCAGGGTACGGGCGACCGAGCGGAGCTGGGCGTCGATGTCCTGCCATTCGCGCACGCGCAGGTAGTTGAGGTATTCGGCCTTGCAGAGCCGCCGGAACGCGCTCGACGACAGTTCCTTCTGCTGTTCGCGCAGGTAGCGCCACAGGTTCAGGTAGGTCAGGAAGTCGGATTCCTTGTCGGCGAACCGGCGGTGCTTCTCGTCGGCGGCCTGCTGCTTGTCGGCGGGGCGCTCGCGCGGGTCCTGGATCGACAACGCCGCCGTGATGATCATCACTTCGCGGGCGCAGCCGTTGGTCTGGGCCTCCAGGACCATCCGGGCCAGGCGGGGGTCGACCGGGAGCTGGGCGAGCTTGCGGCCCATCGGGGTGAGGCCCTTGGCGTCGAGGGCGCCGAGCTCCTGGAGCAGGTTGACGCCGTCTTTGACCTGGCGCTGGTCGGGCGGCTCGACGAACGGGAACGCCGAGATGTCGCCCAGGCCCAGGCTGGTCATCTGGAGGATGACGCTGGCCAGGTTGGTGCGCAGGATCTCGGGGTCGGTGAACTCGGGGCGTCCGGTGAAGTCGTCCTCGCCGTAGAGGCGGATGCAGATGCCGTCGCTGGTACGCCCGCAGCGGCCCTTCCGCTGGTTGGCCGACGCCTGGGAGATCGGCTCGATCGGCAGCCGCTGCACCTTCAGCCGGTGGCTGTAGCGGGAGATGCGGGCGGTGCCGGGGTCGATGACGTATTTGATGCCCGGCACGGTCAGCGAGGTCTCGGCGACGTTGGTCGCCAGCACGATCCGTCGGCGCGAGCCGCGCTGGAAGACCTTGTGCTGCTCGGCTGCCGACAGGCGGGCGTAGAGCGGCAGGACCTCCTCGCGGCGGCCCTTCAGCGCCTCCGCGGTGTCGCGGATCTCGCGTTCGCCGCTGAGGAAGACCAGGATGTCGCCCGGCCCCTCGGCGACCAGTTCGTCGACGGCGTCGACGATGGCCTGGGTCTGGTCGTCCTGCTCGTCTTCGATCGGGCGGTAGCGGACCTCGACCGGATAGGTTCGGCCGCTGACCTCGATGATCGGGGCGTCGTCGAAGTGGCGGGAGAAGCGTTCGGGGTCGATGGTCGCCGAGGTGATGACGACCTTCAGGTCGGGGCGCTTGGGGAGCAGCTGCTTCAGGTAGCCGAGGATGAAGTCGATGTTGAGGCTGCGCTCGTGGGCCTCGTCGATGATGAGGGTGTCGTACTGGCTGAGGAAGCGGTCGGTCTGCATCTCGGCCAGCAGGATGCCGTCGGTCATCAGCTTGACCAGCGTGTTGTCGCTCGACTGGTCGGTGAACCTGACCTTGTAGCCGACGGCCCCGCCCAGCTCGATGTTCAGCTCTTCGGCGATGCGCTCGGCGACGGTGCGGGCGGCGAGGCGGCGTGGCTGGGTGTGCCCGATCTGCCCCTGTACGCCCCTCCCGAGCTCCAGGCAGATCTTGGGCAGCTGGGTGGTCTTGCCCGACCCGGTCTCCCCCGCCACGATCACGACCTGGTTGTCGCGGATGGCGTCGAGCAGGTCGTCTTTGCGCTGGCTGACCGGCAGTTGCGCAGGGTAACCGATCGCCGGCATCGCCTCGCGGCGGGCGGCGACCCGTGCCTCGGCGGTCTCGACCTCGCCGGACAGTTCGGTGAGGATCTTCTGGCGGGCCTTGGGGTCGCGTACCTTGCGCACGCCGTCGACGCGGCGGCGCAACCGCCGCTGGTCGCGCAGCATCAGGCCGGACAGGCGGGTCTGGAGATCGGAGAGCGTGTTCATCCCATCCTCAAGGATAGGCAGCTTGCCCGGCCCTCCAGCCAATGGTTTTTACCCGGCGTACTTGTAACCCACGTTACGCACCGTGACGATCCGGCCCGCGTGGCGTCCCAGCTTGCGGCGCAGGCGCAGGATGTGGACGTCGACCGTCCGGGCGCCGGCGTCGTCGTAGCGGTCCCAGACGGCGGCCAGAAGCTGGCGGCGGTTGTAGACGCGGCCCGGGGCGGCGGCCAGGTAGTCGAGCAGTTCGAACTCCCGGTAGGTCAGGTCGATCTCGGCGCCGTCGGCGGTGACGGTGCGGCTGTCGCGGTCGATCTCGATCTCGCGCGCGGGACGGGGGACCTTGCCCGTGTCGCCGACCAGGTAGCCGACGACGACCAGGGAGGCGCCCGTCTCCGGCACGGGGATGACGCCCAGCACGGCGCCTTCGCCGGGGTCGGCTCCGGCGATGTCGCGCTGGCGAGCCATGAGATCGATGACTGTCGCATGGGTCATGGTCGTCCCCTTTCCTCGTCGTTGCCGAGAACAATACCACCTATACAAGTAGGAATTAAGGGTTAGATGGCCGGGCATGTGCGGCACTTTGGCGGGTAGCACTGCGCGCGTGAAGACGATCGCTGTTGTCGCGCATCAGAAGAAGACGCTCGGCGGGGGTCTCGACCGCCTCCGGTCGCTGCTGGCCGAGCACCATGACGGTGAGCTGCTCTGGTACGAGGTGCCGAAGAGCAAGAAGGCCCCGAAGGCCGCCAAGGACGCCCTCAAGAAGGGCGCCGAGCTGGTCTTCGTGTGGGGCGGCGACGGGACCGTGCAGCGTTGTGTCGACGTGCTGGCCGGGTCGAAGGCCGCGGTGGCCGTCGTGCCCGCCGGCACCGCCAACCTCCTGGCCCACAACCTGGGCGTGCCCGCCGACCTCGAAGAGGCGGTCCGGATCGGGTTCCACGGCCGGCGCGAACGGCTCGACCTGGGCCGGCTCAACGGTGAGCACTTCGCCGTGATGGCCGGGGCCGGGTTCGACGCCGAGATGATCGCCGACGCCGACCGGGGCCTGAAGGAGCGCATGGGCAAGCTCGCCTACTGGTGGACGGGCCTGCGGCACGCCGGGTCGAGCGTGGTCGCCACGACCATCGACCTCGACGGCGAGCGGTGGTTCGAGGGCGACGCGTCCTGCGTGCTGTTCGGGAACGTCGGCACGGTCGGGGGCGGCATCGAGGCGTTCGACGACGCCAAGCCCGACGACGGGTGGCTGGAGGTCGGCGTGTCCACGGCCAAGGGGCCGATCGAGTGGGCTCGCACCCTCGGCCAGATGTCGACCGGACGGTCGGACGAGTCGCCGTTCCTGCGTATCACCCGGGCGCGCAAGGTGACGGTCCGGTTCGCGGAGCCGACGACGTACGAGATGGACGGCGGCGCCCGGGGGCGGGCGGACAAGCTCAAGGTCAAGGTCGTGCCGAAGGCGATCACCTTCTGCGTGCCGGAGGCGGCGCCCTACGCGAAGAGCGCGTGACGACCCTGCGGGGTGCTGCCTGGCCTCCAGGTCAGCACCCCCGGTGCTGTCACCTCACGTAATAAGGGCCCGGCCGGCTCCATCTGGCCGGGGCCCCGGATCAGCCCCTCGTCCGGCGCGACCCGGACGCCCGCTTCGGCGTCGCCGACCGGCGTGTGGTGCCCCCGGCGGAACTCGCGGTCCGGCGCGCGGCCGACTTCGAACCGGTCGCCGGAGTGCCGTTCGAGCGACTGGTGGAGTTCCGGGCGGAGCCGGTCGACCGCGACGTCCGCGCGGCCGGAGTCGAGCGGCCCGAGGCCGAGCGGCCCGAGGTCGAGCGGCCCGAGGTCGAGCGGCCCGAGGTCGAGCGGCCCGAGGTCGAGCGGCCCGAGGTCGAGCGGCTGGTCGAGGTTCCGTTCGAGCGGCCGGACGACGTGCCGTTCGAGCGCGTCGTGGAGGTGCGGGAGGTCGTGCCGGAACGCGGCGTGGACGTCCGCGAGCTCCCGGTCGAACGCGCGACGGGAGTGCGCGAGGTCCTGGCCGTGCCCGCGGTCGCCCGCCCTGTCGTCGAACGGCCGGTGGTGGCGCGCGACGTGGTGGTCCCTGAGGTGCCCGCGCGAGAGGCGCCGGTCGTGCGGGAGGTTCCGGTGCGAGAGGTACCGGTCGCACGGGAGGTGCCGGTGCGAGAGGTGCCCGTCGTGCGGGAAGCGCCGGTCGCTCGGGTCGTGCCCGTGCGAGAAGTGCCCGTCGTCCGGGAAGTGCCCGTGCGGGAGGTGCCCGTCGTCCGGGAGGTGCCCGTGCGGGAGGTGCCGGTCGTGCGGCTTCTCGACGTGCCGGACGTGGCGGCTCGGCGGGACGTCGTGGTGCCGGACCGGGACGACGTGCCGCGGTTCGGGGTGGTCGCGGCGGACCTGCGGGCGGCGCTGCGGGTCGCGCCCGTGGTGGCGCGGGCGACGCGGGGCTTCGCCGCGGTCGTGGTGGTGCGGCGCGACGTGGTGCGGCGGGTGGTGGTGCGCGGCTTCGGGGCCATGGTCTCCTCGGCGGCCAGGGCCGCGCCGACGATGCCGGCCTCGTTCAGGAGCATGGCCGGGACGACCGGGGTGCGCAGGTCGACCATGGGCAGGTACTTGTCGCTCTTCTTGCTGATGCCGCCCCCGATGACCATCAGGGCGGGAGTGAAGAGCATTTCCATGTGGCGCAGGTACTGACCGATGCGCTTCGCGAATTTCTGCCATGACATGTCGCGTTTGTCGCGGGCGGCGTCGGACGCCCTCGACTCGGCTTCCTTACCTTTGAGCTCGAGATGGCCGAACTCGGTGTTGGGCACCAGCTTGCCGCCCACGAAGAGGGCGCTGCCGATGCCGGTGCCGATGGTGAGGACCAGGACGACGCCCTGGTTGTTCTTGCCCGCGCCGAAGGCCATCTCCGCCAGACCGGCGGCGTCGGCGTCGTTGATGACCATGACGCTGTCGAGGTTCCTGCCGAACAGCTTGTTGGCGTTGACGCCGATCCACGACTTGTCGACGTTCGCGGCGGTCCGGATCTCTCCGTCGACCACCACTCCCGGGAACGTGATGCCGACCGGACCGGTCCACTGGAAGTGGTCGACGAGTTTGGCCACGACCTCCGCGATCGCCTTCGGCGTTGCCGGCTGCGGGGTCGGAATTCGATGGCGCTCCGCCGTGAGTTCGCCCGTTTTCGTGTCAACGGGCGCGCCCTTGATTCCGGAGCCGCCGATGTCGATGCCGAGAACGTTCATACTCGGAGCGTTACCCGGAGGAATCACCCTCATTCCCCCATACCGGCGTCTCTAGCTCGGGCAACGGCCGCCGCGCGGTCGGTCACGCCGAGTTTCGTGAAGATGTTGGAGACGTGATTTCTGACGGTTTTCTCGCTGAGGACGAGCTTTCTGGCGATGGCGTGGTTCGTCAGCCCGCGCGCGAGGAGGGTGAGCACCTCCGATTCGCGTTCGGTCAATTCCGGGAACGGCCTTGACCTTTTCGATGGCTTCGAAAGCGCGGCCAGCACGCGGGTTCCGGCCCCGTGGCCGAACACGACCTGCCCGGCGGCGACCGCGGCGACCGAGCGGGCGATCTCCTCGGGGGTGGCCTCCTTCAGCAGGTAGCCGCGCGCGCCGGCCCGGACCATGTCGTGGATGGTGGCGTCGTCGCCGAGCATCGTCAGGGCGAGCACCGCCACGCCGGGCAGCTCCGCCACGATGACGCGGGTCGCCTCGACCCCGCTCATGCCGGGCAGGTGCAGGTCCATCAGCACGACGTCGGGCCGGGTCTCGCGGGCTAACTCGACGGCGTGCTCTCCCGTCGCGGCGTGCCCGGCGACCTCCACGCCGTCGAGGTCGCCGAGCAGGGCGACCAGGCCGTCGGCGAACATCGGGTGGTCTTCGACGACGAGGACCTTCATCGCTCCCCCCAGGGCAGGACGACGCGGACGGACGTGCCGCCACCGGGCTCGGTGACCAGGTCGAACGTGCCGCCGAGGTCGGTGGCGCGGCGGCGCATCGACGACAGCCCGACCCCGGGCCGCACCGGCTCGGGCAGTCCGGAGCCGTCGTCGTCGATCCGGAGTCGCAAGCCACCTTCGCAGACGTCCAGCTCGATGGCGCAGCACGACGCGCCCGAATGGCGGGCGGCGTTGTTCAGCGCCTCCGCGGCGATCCGGTAGGCGGCCAGTTCGACGGCGGCCGGCAGCACCGGCGGCGTGCTCCCCGTCCGCACGACGACGGCCAGGCCTCCGGCGAACCGCCCGGCCAGTTCCTCCAGCGCGCCGGCCAGCCCGAGGTCGTCGAGGGGCGGCGGGCGCAGGTCGTTGACGATCGCCCGGACGTTCACCACGGTCGCCCTGATCTGGGTCGCCAGCCCGGCCAGCAGCTCCGCCGCCTCCGGGACCTGGCGGCGGCCCCGGTCGGCCTGGAACGCCAGGGCGGCCAGGGTGGGGCCGACGCCGTCGTGGAGCTCGTGCATGAGGCGGGAACGCTCCTCCTCGCGGGCCGCCAGCAGCCGCCGGTGCGACCGTTCGAGGTCGGCGGCCAGGCGGTGGGCCCGCACGGTCACCGCGATGTGCGGCGCGAGCTCGGTGAGCACGGTGCGGTCGCGGCGGCGCAGCGGCTCGCCGACGACGAGCGTGCCGGTCTCCGCGCCCCGGTGCCGCAGCGGGACCCGTTCCAGGGGGCCGCCGGGCTCGCCCCAGGCCGCGACGACCTCGCCGTCCTCCTCGACGGCGACGTACCGGACCCGCAACGCCCGGCCCAGCGACTCGGTGACCTGCTCCAGCAGTTCGGAGGGGTGCCCGGCGCCGGCGAGCCGGTCGCCGAGGCGGCGCAGCGCGGCCACCGGGTCGTCGCGCTCGCCGAAGACCACCTGGTTGGCCCGCCGGTGGATGCTCGTGTACGCCGGATGCGCCAGCACCGCCGCCGCGGCCAGGGCCAGCGGGGAGAGGTTGCCGAGGAGGAGGGCGCCTGCGGCGTACACGGCGACGAGGGTCACCACGAGGGCGGCGACGCTGAGGGTGCGGGCCAGCAGCAGGTCGATGTCCCACAACCGGTGCCGCAGGACCGCGACGGCGAGCGCCACCGGCAGCGGGACCGGCGCCAGCACGATCAGCTCCGGGCTGTCCAGCACGGGCGGCGCGGCCGCCGCGACCACCGCGAGCGTGAGCAGACCCCCTGCCAGCACCCACTGCACCTGCCGCCTGACCTCCCCCGACGCCCGCCGGTAACGCCAGACGAGCGACCCGATGGCGGCCACGGCGGCGGCCAGCCCGAGGACCTGCCCGACCGTCTGCAACGGCGGCGCGAGCTGCTGGAACGGCGGCACCACCCCGGTGTAGCCGGGCGGGAACAGGTCCGGCACGTCGACGTCCCGGGCCGGGGTCAGCGCCCAGCCGGCCGAGCCTGCGACCATCGCCGCCACGGCCAGCGCCGCCACCGGCCACCAGCGCCGCGAGGGCAGCCGCCCGTCGGGCAGGAACAGCGGGAACAACGTCGGCACGGCCAGGTAGGGCGGCACCCACAACCAGTCGGACACCCACATGAGCTCGTCGTCGAACGGCAGCGGCCGGTCGTTGATCCCGACGAGCCCGTAGGCGCCGGCGGCCAGCGAGAACCCCTGCGCGAACCCGACCGCCAGCAGCAGCCACCCGACCCGCAGCTCCGGCCTGCGGGTGACCACGAACGCCCCCGGCACCCCGAACGCGACCGCCGTGACCGCCCGGAACGCGTCGAACCGCTCGACGAACCCCGCCACCCCCAGCTCCCGCAGCGTGGGCTCGACGGCGAGCGCCCCCGCCACGAACAGCAGGATCAGCCCGGCGACCGCGAATCCGGAATCACCGAGAATGCGTCTGTTCCTGCTGTTCATCCGGCACATCGTCGCATCCGGGACGTCCCGTCGTCATGGGACGAGAAGTCCCGGGTCAGCCGTGATCAGGGACTCATGCGCGGGCGCGGCGGGGCGCTCCAGGGTGGACCCATGACGACGAGACCCCTCTCCGGCGAATCACCGGCCCCCTCCCTCAGGCAGGGGGCATGACGTCGTCCTCCGAGAAGCTCACCCCGTTCGCCGTGGCGGGGGCGGCGAGCGCGCTCGGCTGGTTCGGCCTGGGGGCCGAGTCGGTCGTCCGGCCCGAACCGGCGGACTTCCGCGACGCCCTGGTCCTCGTGCCGTGGACGCTGCTGACCGTGACGCTGCTGGGGGTGCACATGGCGCAGCGCGACCGGACCGGGCGCGGCGGCCTCGCCGGGCTCGCCCTGATCGTGGCGGGGGCGGCGGTCGCGATCACGGGGAACGTGGGGCTGGTGCTCGGCACCGAGGCCCTGACGTTCCTGTCGTTCCCGGTCGGTCCGCTGGTGTTCTGCGCCGGGCTGGTGGTGTTCGGCGCCGCCACCTGGCGGGCGGGGGTGTTCCCCCGGTGGACGGCGGTCCTGATCGCGACGAGCCAGGTCATGACGACCACGCTGGGGGTGGCCCTGTCGATCTGGGTGCCGGTGAGCGCGCACGGGAGCTACACGGGCGGGTTGTGGCACGGGATGACCATGCTCGCCGTGGCCGTGCGCCTGAGGCGGCTCCCTTCGGTCACGGCATGAGACATCCGGCGCCGAGAGGGACGCCCGAGACAACTCGTTGCGGCGGTGCGGCGCGCGACCGGCCGGCGCCGCTCACGGCGGCCGGCCCGGAGCGGCGGGCGGTGTGGGGGTGGGCGGAGCCGTAACGGAAAGGGATCTGAAGCTGCACGGGGCCGCAGAGAAACGCGGCATTCGGGCGTCTGCCCGGAATTTCGGCATGTCGGCGCACGCGCGGCTTCGATGGAGCTCGGCCGGGAACGCCGGAAACCGCCGGGTGTCGAACCGGCGGTTTCCTTCATCGCGGGTTCGCCCGGCCCCGAGACCGGGCGAACCCCCCGCTTACACGTAGACGCCGAACTCCCAGAGCGAATAGCCCCACGGCGTGCCGCGCTGGGTCATCTCGACGCGGACGTATCGGGCCGTCGCCGTCAGGTTCAGGCTGTCGAAGCCGCCGTCGCCCGTCGTCGTCGTGTAGGACTCGGTCCATGTCGTGCCGTTGGTGCTGGTCAGGACGCGGTAGGACTTGCCGAACGCGCCCTCCCAGGCCAGTTGCACGTGCTTCACCGCCTGGTTGGAGCCCAGGTCGACCTGGATCCACTGCGGGTCGGCCCACTCGCTGGCCCAGCGGGAGGTGTAGCTGCCGTCGGTGGCGCGCGCGGCGTTGAAGGGGCCGCCGTCGCCGGTCGCCTGGAAGGTCGAGGCCGTCGTGGTCTTGCCGACCGCCACGTTGGTGCCGGGGGCGACGGGCGGCACGACGCGGAACGACTTCGTCTCGATGCCGACGTTGCCGTGGCCGTCGTAGGCGTACACGTACACCTTCCAAACGCCCATGGCCTGCGGCGCGGTCACCGAGAAGCGGCCCGGCGCGGTCTCGGTGAACCGCACGTGGTCGAAGCCGCGGTTCCCGTTGACGTGCTTGTTCGAGAACATCAGGTTGTAGCGGATCAGGTCGCCGTTCGGGTCGGTGACGCCGGTCTCCACGACGAACTGCGAGCCCGCGGGGACGGCCGTCTGGTTCTGGACCGTCATGGAGTTGATCTCCGGCGGGGTGTTGGCCGAGGCCGTGCCCGTGTACGCCCGCTTCAGCGAGTGGTAGCCGTGCCGCCGCCAGCCGCCCGTGAGGGTGTTGAGCCACACACCGCCGAAGTCGTTCTCCAGGCCGTAGTGGAACTGGGTGGCGCCCAGCGCCACGCCGGTGTGGTTGTGGATGGCGTTGTAGCTGGCGGTGTACATGTCGCGCTTCTGCAGGTCGGTCGGCTCGGCCGGCACCCCGTTGACGTCGTTGGGCACCTCCCACTCGCCGTCGGGCCCGGCCTCGGTGACGATGTAGGGCTTGGTGTAGCCGCCGTTGATCCAGTCGGTGCGGACGGTGTGGATCGCGCCGTAGGAGTTGACCGCCAGCAGGTCGAGGGCCGGCGAGTGGGCCTTGTAGTAGGTCCAGGCGAAGGTGTAGGCGTCGGTCGAGGTCACCGGGTGGTTGGGGTCGGCCGCCTTGATGGCGACCGCGACCTCGTTGACGAACTGGGCGTAGGCGACCCGCCGGGCCTCGACGGTGGCGGCGGGCAGGCCGTGGTCCTGCATCGTCAGGATGACCTCGTTGCCGACGTCCCACATCAGCACGCCCTGGCGGCCCTTGAGCGCGTTCACACGGGCCACGATCTCGGCCTTCACGGCGGTCTTGTACGCTGTGTCGTTCACGTAGTCGGCGCCCTGGTTCAGCCAGTGGCCGACGATCACCTTGATGCCGTGCTGGGCGGCCTTGTCGAGCAGCGCCGGGGTGTTGTCGTCGACGCCCCAGATGCGGATCGTGTTGACGCCCATGTTCTTCAGGTCGCGCATGTAGCCGTCGCCGGCGCCCTGCGGCGGGCCGTACGTGAGGCCCTTGACCTCCCACGGCTGGCCGTTCACCTGGAGCTGCCAGTTGCCCTGGGTGCCCGTCACCCGCACGACCGACGGCCCGGCGGGGGTGGGCGGGTCGGTCATCGCGGCCGGGGTGGCGCCGGTCTGGCGGGCGACCTGGACCCAGTCGACGCTCAGCACGCCCCCCGGCGTGGTCGCGGCCGTCGGGGTGGTCTGACCGGCCAGCGCGTTCGGCAGCGAGCCGCCGATGGCCAGGTCGAAGCGCAGGTAGAAGCCATGGTGAATGGCCGCCTGCCAGGCCGCCACGCCGACCTGGGACTCCCTGACGACCCAGGTCTGCCGGCCGTCGAGGTAGAAGCGGATCTCCTCGTCGGTCTTGGTGCGGTCGATGATCTGCGTGTACTCGTGGTAGCCGGTCTGGCAGCCGGTGCACGACGCGAAACCGCTGGTCCTGCCGTCGTACTCGTTGCAGACGCCGCCGGGCGCGGTGCCGCAGTGGAGGGTCTGGGCGAGCTGGCTGCGGCCGTTGACGTTGGTCATGATGTCGGTCTCGCCGACGCCGGGCCAGTTGGTGTAGTTGCCCCGGTAGGCGGCTCCCGTGGCGCGGAAGCCGGGCCAGTAGCCGAGAGGGTTGGCGACGTCGGGCTGCTTGAGGCGGGCGCTGAAGCGCAACATCTGGCCGGGCTGGGGGGCGAAGTCGGTGCGCTGGGTCTCGACGCGGCCGGAGGTCCAGTTGCCGGCGCCGTCCCGCAGCGCCCTGATCTCCAGGAAGCCCTGGCCGTTCAGCGACACGTTGGCCGTGGAGGCGCTCATGGTCTCGACCTCGCCGGTGCCCCAGTTGGCGGCGCCGCCGGGGTAGGAGGTGCCGGTGCGCAGCAGCCAGTTGGCGGCCGACGGGGAGGTGCCGGAGCCACCGGTGAAGTCGTCACGCCAGACCTCGGTCCAGTCTCCGGGCTGTTCCGGTTCCTGAGTGCCCCCGTCGCCCGAGTAGACCGCCATCTCCCACAGGCTGTAGCCCCAGCCGGAGTTGCGGGCGGTGCCGTGCATGCGGATGTAGCGGCCGGTCCCGCTCACGTCGATCGTCTGGGTGCCGCCGGCGCCCGTCGTGGTGCTGTGCAGGTCGGTCCAGGTCGTGCCGTTGACGCTCGACTGGATCTTGTACGCCGTCGCGTACGCCCCCTCCCAGGTCAGCACCACCTTGCAGACCGGCAGAGACGAGCCGAGGTCGACCTGGACCCACTGCGGGTCGCTGTAGGCGCTGGACCACCGGGTGGTCGCCGAGCCGTCGAAGGCGGCGCTCGCCGGGGTGCCGGCGTTCTCGACGCTGGAGGCCGTCGCGGTCTTCCCCTGGGCGACGTTGGCGGTCCCGCAGGCGCCTCCGGGGTTGCCGGTCCCGCCGCCCGGCCCGAAGACCTGGAACTCCCAGAGGGAGTAGCCGTAGCCGGTGCCACGCTGGGTGCCGTAGAGGCGGACGTAGCGCCCGGAACCGGTGACGTCGAGCGTCTGGACGCCGCCCGTGCCGGTCGTGGTGGTGTAGACGTCGGTCCAGGTCGTGCCGTTGGTGCTGGTCTGGATGGCGAAGGAGCGGCCGAAGGCGGCCTCCCAGTGCAGGACGACCTGGCTGATCTGCTGGGTGGAGCCGAGGTCGGCCTGGATCCACTGCGGGTCGCTGAAGTTGGAGGCCCACCGGGTGGTGAGGTCGCCGTCGAAGGCGGCGGCCGGGCCGAAGGCCCCGCCTTCGGAGGAGGAGGCGGTCGCGGGTTTGCCCTGCGAGATCGGCGGGTCGGCGGCCGCCGCCGGTGAGGTGACGGCCAGCCCGGACGCGACGAGCGCGACCAGGGTGGCGATGAACAGGCCTAAGCGGGACACGGCCGCTCCTTGGGGGGTGAAGGGCTTCGCGGTTGGAGAGCGCTCTCCAAATCAAGAGACTCGCGCGGGCGGCTGACAGGTGTCAAGGCCCCAATCCCCGCCGGGGAAACACCCGCGAAACACCCGGGAGGGCCGGAAGGGGGCGTCGACGCAGGTGGAGAGCGCTCTCCACGCACTGGGCCGGTTGGCCGAAACACCCGCTTTGACCTGCAGTAAGACCAGATCTGACGTCGGGCGGCCCGCCGTCGGGTTGTCAAGAGCCGGCGCTGAAGTGGGGCTGAAACTGCAGGCCGTTACCGCGATGTCATGAAACGTAATGAAATTTCGTCGTTTCCTTGACCCTGCTGAAAACGCGTCCATAGCCTCACAGAAGGGCGTCGTGGGAGCGCTCCCAAATCAGTCGGCGGGGGCGCGGATTCGTGCTGTCCGCGAGAGCGGGACGCGGACGGCCACCGGCCGGTCGCGGCTCACGCTGCGAATCGGCCCCGAAGAGGGCCTCGACGAATCCGGAGCATCTGTTGACCAGTCTCTCCCCGGCCAAACAGGCACTTCTCGCTCGCCGGCTCCAGCGCCGGACCGTCTCGGAGACCATCGCTCCCCGCTCTCCCGAGGTCGTCCCGCCGCTGTCGCACGCGCAGGAGCGCCTGTGGTTCCTGGAGCAGTACCGGGCGGGGACGACGGCGTACACGGTGCCCTACACGACCCGCCTCACCGGCGCCCTCGACGCGACGGCCTTCGCGGCGGCGGTGACGGAGGTGTCGCGCCGGCACGAGAGCCTCCGCATGCGTTTCCTCGCCTCGGACGACGGCCTGCCGGAGGTGGTCGTGGACGCCGAGCCCTCCACCGAGTTCTCCTTCGTGGAGGCCGCCTCGGAGGGGGCCGCCCGGGAGCTGATCACCGCCACGCTGGTCCGCCCCTTCGACCTGTCGGCCGGGGGGCTGCTCCGCGTCCTGCTGATCCGCCTGGCCGCCGACGACCACGTCCTGCTGATGGCCGCCCACCACGCGGTCACCGACGGCTGGTCCGCCGAGATCCTGCTGCGCGAGCTGCTGACCCTGCACGGGGGCGGCGCCCTCGACCCGCTGCCGATCCAGTACGGCGACTACGCCCTGTGGGAACGCACCCGCGACCACACCCGCGACCTCGCCTACTGGCGCGACCGGCTCACCGGGGTGCCGCCGCTGGAGCTGCCGCTCGACTTCCCCCGCCCGGCCGAGCAGACCACCTCCGGCCGCGGCCACCGCTTCCGCGTCGACCTCGACCTCCTGTCCCGGTTCGCCGACCAGGGGGTGACGCCCTACATGGTCATGCTGGCCGCGCTCCAGCTCACCCTCGGCCGGTGGTCGGGGCAGCACGACTTCGCCGTCGGCTCGCCGGTCAGCGGACGCCCGCTCGCCGAGCTGGAACCCCTCGCCGGCATGTTCGTCAACACCCTCGCGATGCGGGCCGACCTGTCGGGCGACCCCACCTTCGGGGAGTTCCTGCTCCGGGTCCGCGACTCCTGCCTGGACGCGTACGCGCACCAGGAGGTGCCGTTCGACAAGCTGGTCGGCGAGCTGAAGGTGGAGCGCGACGTCAGCCGGTCGGCGGTGTTCCAGGTGCTGCTGGCGCTGCAGAACTACGGGCCCCGGGAGGACCACGGACTGGCCGTCTCGGCCTTCCACCCCGACGTGACGGTCAGCCGCTTCGACCTGGCCTGCTACCTCTGGGACGGCGACGGCCTGGTCATCTACAACCCCGACCTGTTCCGGCCGGAGACCGTCGCCCGGCTGACCGACTCGCTGACGACCGTCCTGCGCGCCGCGCCGGAGACACCGTTGTCGCAGGTGGCGTGGGTGCCCGACGCCGACGACGTGCTGGCCCTCGGGGTCGCGGCCCCGGCCCGGCCGCTGCCCGCCCGGTTGCTGCACGAGCTGCCGCCCGTGACCGGCGACCCGGCCGTGGTGTTCGGGGGCGAGGTGGTGACGTACCGGGAACTGGACCGGCGCGCCAACCACCTGGCCCACCGGCTGCGGGCGTCGGGGGTGCGCCCCGGCGACCGGGTGGCCGTCTGCCTGGAGCAGTCGGCCGGGGTGGCCGCCGCCCTGCTGGGCGTCCTCAAGGCGGGCGCGGCCTACGTCCCCCTCGACCCGGAGCAGCCGGACGACCGGCTGGCCTACCTGATCGGCGACTCGGGGGCCCGGGTGTCGGTCACCGGACGCCCGCTGCCCGGCGGGACCGTCGAACTCGGCCTGGAACCGGGCGAGGCGGCCGATCCGCCCGACTCCGGGGTGACCCCCGACGACCTGGCCTACGTGATCTACACCTCCGGCACGACCGGCCGCCCGAAGGGCGTGGCGGTGCAGCACCGGGAGGTGCTGACCTACCTGTCCGGCGTGCGGGAGCGGTTCGGGATCGAGGAGGGGAAGGTGTTCGCCCTCCCCCAGTCGCTCGCCTTCGACTTCGGGGTGACGATCTTCTACCTGTCGCTGATGACGGGCGGCACCCTGCACCTGATCCCGCCGAAGTCGACCGGCCCGTGGCCGGTGCGCCCCGACTACCTGAAGATGACCCCCTCCCACCTGGCGGCCCTCGACGTCGAACTCCCGAAGGAACTGCTCATCCTCGGCGGCGAGGCCTCGACCGTCGGCTGGGCCTCCGAGCTGGCCGGGCGGTGCCGGGTGGTCAACCACTACGGCCCCACCGAGGCCACGGTCGGGGTGACCACCTTCGAGGTCGAGCCGGGCCAGACCGGTCAGGCCACGCTGCCGATCGGCCGGCCGCTGCCGGGGGCGCGGGTCTACGTCCTGGACGAGCACATGCGGCCCGTGCCGGCCGGGGTGACCGGTGAGATCTACCTGGGCGGCGACCGGCTCGCCCGCGGCTACCTCGGCAAGCCCGCCCTCACCGCCGAGAAGTTCCTTCCCGACCCCTACGGGCTGCCCGGTTCCCGCGTCTACCGGACCGGCGACCTCGGGCGCTGGACCAACGACGGGGTGCTGCAGTTCCTCGGCCGCCGCGACCTCCAGGTCAAGATCCGGGGCTACCGGGTCGAGCTGAGCGAGGTCGAGACGGTGCTCGCCGAGCATCCCGCCGTCGCGCAGGCGGTGGTGGAGCTGCGCGACCAGCGGCTGGTCGCCTATCTGGTCGGCGACGAGATCCCGGCCGCCGACGTGCGGGCCTGGGCGAAGGAGCGGCTGCCCGACTACATGGTCCCGGCCCGGTGGGTGTGGCTGGAGGCCCTGCCGCTCAAGGCGCACGGCAAGGTCGACCGCGCGGCCCTGCCGTCGGCCGACGAGCCGGTGCTGACCGGCCTGGTCGCGCCCGCGACGGAGGCCGAGGAGACCATCGCCGCGATCTGGGCGGCGGTGCTCGGGCTGGAACGGGTCGGGGTGACCGACGACTTCTTCGACCTCGGCGGCCACTCGCTGCTCGCCATGCAGGTGGTGGCCCGCATGCGCAAGGCCGGTCATCCGGTCACGCTGATGCGGTTGTTCACCCACCCGACCGTGCGCGAGCTGGCCCGGTCGGATTCCGGCTCCGGCGGCCTGCTCCACCGGCTGACCCCCGAGCGCAGGGTGACGGCCTCCCTCGTCTGCGCCCCCTACGGCGGCGGCAGCGCCGTCGTCTTCAAGCCGCTGGCCGACGCGATGCCGGCCGACTGGGCGCTGCACTCGATCGCCGTCCCCGGCAACGAGCTGGGCGAGGAGCCGCGCCCGGCCGAGGAGGTCGCCGACCAGGTCGCCGCCGAGATCCTGGCCACCGTCGAGGGCCGGGTCGTCCTGTACGGCCACTGCGGCGCGGGCACCACCCTCGTCGCGGCCGTCGCCCGCCGGCTCGAAGCGGCGGGCCGTCCGGCCGAGGCCGTCTACCTGGGCGGCGTCTTCCCCTTCACGCGGCCCCGGGGCCTGTTCGCCCGGGTGGGCGAGTGGCTGGAGGACCACGGCAGCGACCAGTCGCGCATCAACGGCCTGGTGGCCTCGGGCCTGGACGTGGCCGAGTTCGAGCAGGCCGAGCTCGAACTCATCGTCCGCAACCGGCGGCGCGGCACCCGCGAGGCGGAGCGGTACTTCGCCCGGCTGTTCGAGGAGGGCGCGGAGCCGCTGTCGGCCCCGGTGATCGCGGTGGCCGGGGAGCGCGACCCCGTCATGGAGTTCTACCAGGAGCGCTACCGCGAATGGCACTGCCTGTCGCGGGTCACGGCCTGTGTGGTGCTGGACGAGGCGGCGCACTACTTCGTGAAGTACCGGGCCCAGGAGCTGGCCACGATCGTGACCACGGTCCACCGGGAACTGGCGGAAGAAGCGGCCGGTGACGTGCTGCCCGCGAAGGGGACGGGCACGTGGTGGGTCGAGGGCGTCTCCCGGACGGACACCCCCGTCCCGGACGCCGGGCTGCCCGGATCGGCCGGTCCCCCACCGAGCATGCGGCGCTTCCTGGTGCTCGCCGCCGGTCAGCTCGTCTCGATGACCGGGTCGGCGCTGACCGAGTTCGCCATCCCGCTCTGGATCTACCTGGAGACCGGCTCGCTGGCGAACTTCGCGCTGTTCTCGGTGCTGGGCCTGGTGCCGGGGCTGCTCGCCGCGCCGCTCGCGGGGGCCGTGGTCGACCGGTTCAACCGGCGGGCGGTGCTGCTGTGCGCCGACCTGGCGGCCGGGGGCACCCAGCTCGGGCTGGGCCTCCTCGTCTGGACCGGAACGATACAGATCTGGCATGTCTACCCGCTGCTCGTGGGGCTCTCGGTCGCGCTCACCTTCCAGCGGGTCGCCTACGCGTCGGCGATCCCCCAGCTCGTGCCCAAGCGGTACCTCGGGCACGCCAACGGGGTCGTCGGGATGGCGACCGGGGTCGCGCAGCTCGTGGTCCCCCTGGTCGCCGCCGGGCTGCTCGCGGTGGTCGGGCTGGGCGGGATCCTGCTCATCGACGTGGTCAGCTACGCGGTCGCGATCGTCGTGCTGGCCGCGATCAGGTTCCCGCGCACCCTGCCGTGGAAGCGGCGGGAGACCGTGGTCAAGGAGATGGCCGAGGGGTTCCGCTACACCTGGGGGCACCTGGGCATCCGGCGGATGTTGTTGTTCTTCGCGTTCGTGAACCTGTTCATGTCGCCGCTGTTCCTGCTGGTCTCGCCGCTGGTGCTGAGCTTCGCCGACACGGCCGACGTGGGCCGGGTGGCGTTCTTCGGCGGGCTCGGGGTGTTCCTCGGCGGGCTCGCCATGACCTTCTGGGGCGGCCCGCGAAGGCTCCGGCTGCGCGGCCAGCTCCTCGCCACGCTCTCGCTGGCGGCGTTCGCGCTGGTCGTCGGGGTGCGCGAGGACCTCGTCGTGATCGCGGCCGGCGTCTTCGGGATGTTCGCCTCGCTCACCGTGCTGAACGGCGTCTACAACACGATCATCCAGGTCAAGGTTCCCCAGCGGTTCCACGGCCGGGTCTTCGCACTCAACCAGCTTGTGGCCTTTTCGACACTCCCTATCGGCTATGGGCTCATCGCCCCTTACGGAACGGCGCTGTTCGAGCCGCTGATGGCCGCGGACGGCCCGCTGACCAGTACGGTCGGCATGATCATCGGAACCGGGGAGGGGCGTGGGATCGCTCTCATGTACGTCCTGTTCGCCCTGGTCATGGCGGCCACGGTCGCCGTCGGGACACGGATGCGGCGGTTGTGGAACTTCGACCTGGAGGTTCCGGACGCCATCCCCGACGATGTCATCGGGTTCGCAGCGCTTGATGCGAAAGCGGGACGCGGACGGCCGGAGGCCGGCCGTGTCCCGCGCTGTGAATCCGCCTCAGGGAACAGGCACAGCACGGAGGAAAAGTGAACGAAGAGCGGGTCATGCGGCTCTGGAGCGAGATCCTCGGGGTTCCGGTCACGTCACCGGACGAGGACTTCTTCGACCTCGGCGGTCAGTCGCTCGCGATGGTGCAGTTCTTAGCCCGGGTGGAGAGCGAGTTCGGGGTGGTGCTGCCGGTCGAGGTGCTGTTCGCGGGCGACCTGACCGCGTCCGGGGCGGCACGGGCCATCCAGGAGATCCTCGACGAGGAGGGCGAGGACGTCGAGGCGCTGCTGGCCGAGGTCGACGCCCTGCCGACGGGTGAGATCAAGGCGCTCCTGGGAGACCGCACGTGGCGCGAGTGATCATGTCCACGCACGGCAGCCATGGTGACGTGCTGCCGTTCGTGGCCCTCGGCCGGGCGCTGCGCGAGCGCGGCCACGAGGTCGAGCTGCTCACCCACGGCCCCTTCCGGGACCTGGCCGAGGGGGCCGGCCTGGAGTTCACCGCGATCGACACGCGGGAGGCGTACGAGGCGAACCTGGCGGACACTCCCCCGCTGCTGGGCGCCGGCCTCGGGCGGTGGCGCGACTACTACGAGGCCAACGGGCTGTTCGAGCAGATCGTGTTCGAGATCCGGCACACGATGGAACGATACGTTCCCGGCGAGACGATCCTGGTGGGACGGCACACCACGGCCATCTCCACCCTGTTCGCGGCCGAGGCGCTCGACGCCCCGGCGGCCTGGGTCGCGGTGACGCCGATCCAGTACATGTCCGAGCGCGGCATCGCGCACACCTACGCGCGGACGATGGCCGACCGCCTCGACGCCATCCGCGCGGGCCACGGGCTGCCGCCCGTCAAGGACTGGGCGGCGTGGTTCGCCTCGGCCCACCTCGACGTGGCGCTCTGGCCCTCGTGGTTCGACCGGGCGGGCACTCCCGCGCCGAAGCGGGTGCGCCTGACCGGCGCGCCGCTCGGCGACTCGGCCGGCGACCACGAGCTGTCGCCGGAGGCCGAGGAACTGCTCGACCAGGACGCCGTCCTGGTCACCGGCGGGACCGGCCGGATGTTGCACCAGCGGTTCTACGAGGTCGCCGTCGAAGCGTGCCGGGCGGTCGGGCGGCCCGCGCTGCTGGCCGTGCGGCACCGCGACCTGGTGCCCGCGACGCTGCCCGACGGGATGCGCTGGTTCCCCGGCCTGCCGTTCGAGCGGGTCGTGCCGCGGGTGGGGGCGATCCTGCACCACGGCGGGATCGGCACCCTGATCAGGGCGGCCACCTCGGGCACCCCGCAGGTCGTCCTGGCCCACGGCTTCGACCGGGCCGAGAACGGCGCCCGCGTCGCGGCGGCCGGGCTCGGGTCGTGGTTGCCCGAGCAGCGCTGGTCGCCCGAGGAGGCGGCGGCGCTGCTGAAGGCCGCGCTGACCGGCCCGCGTGTCCGGGTGCCCGCCGACGGCGGGCTCGGCGCGGCGGCCGAGGCGATCGAGGGGCTGGCCGCGAACCCGGTCCCCTATTCGGCCAGACATCTACTCACCCGGGAGGAGCGCCTGGCGCTCGCCCGCCGACTGCGCTCAGGAGAGACGGCATGACCCCGGCCCAGTTACGCGCCTGGTTCCTCCAGCAGTTCGACCCCGAGGACGCCGCCTTCAACCTGCACCGGGTCCGGCTGCTGACCGGGCGGCTCGACCCCGCCGCGCTCGAAGGGGCGGTGACGGCGCTGGCCCGGCGGCACGAGACGCTGCGGACCCGCTTCCCCGCCGTCGACGGGCGGCCGGTGCTGGTCGTCGAACCGGCCGCGCCGGTCGAGGTGGAGTGGCTGCGCGCCTCGTCCACCGAGGAGGCGGAGACGCTCGTCGCCGAACGCACCAACCGGCCCTTCGACCTGGTCGCCGACCTGCCGTTCCGGGTGTCGGTGATCGGCCTGGGGCCCGAGAGCCACGTGCTGGTGCTGGTGACCCACCACATCATCGCCGACGGCTGGTCGCTGGACGTCCTCATGGACGACCTGGTGGTCTTCTACGGCGGCGGCGAACCCGATCCGCTGAAGGTCACCGCCCGGGAGCACGCCGCGTCCACGCCGGAGATCGACCCGAAGGAGCTGGAGTACTGGCGGGAGCGCCTGGCGAACCCGCCGACCCTGGAGCTGCCCTCCGACCGGCCGCGCCCGGCCGAGCGGATCGGGCACGGCGACGAGATCGCGTTCCGGCTCCCGGCGGCGCTGGTCTCCCGGCTCTCGGAGGTGGCCCGCGGCTCGCGGTGCACGCTGTTCGCGCTGCTGCTGGCCGCCTACCAGGTGCTGCTGTCGCGGCACTCCGGCCAGGACGACGTGACCGTCGGCGTGCCCGACGGCGGGCGGGACACCGAGGAGGCCCAGGCGCTGGTCGCCGGGTTGTCGGGCATGCTGGTGCTGCGCGGCGACCTGTCCGGTGACCCGCCGTTCCAGAAGTTCCTGCGGAGCACGATGGCCTCCCTGCTGGGGGCGCTGTCGCGGCGGCGGGTGCCGTTCGAGCGGCTCGTCGAGGAGCTCGACATCGGCCGCGACCTCAGCGTCACGCCGTTCTACCAGACCACGCTCACCCTGCACCCGGGCGAGCTGGAGCGCGAGCAGCGCTTCTCCGGGCTGACCGCGACCCCCTTCCCGCACGGGTGGAAGTGGGTGCGCTGCGACGTCGCTGTGGACGTCTTCTGGGCCGGCGACGACAGCGGCGACCTGGTGACCGTGGTCCGCTACGACACCGACCTGTTCGACGAGCCGACCGTCGCGGCCCTGTTCGAGCGCTGGCGGGTGCTGCTGCACGGCGTCGCCGACGACCCGGCGCTGCCGCTCTCGCGGTTGCCCCTCATGACCGACGGCGAGCGGGAGAGGCTCGTCACCACGTGGAACGCCACCGAGCGGCCCATCCCGGCGCCGCTGCCCCGCCTGTTCGCCGACCAGGTGGCCCGCACGCCCGAGGCGATCGCCTTCTCCGACGGCGAGCACGTGCTGACCTACGCCGAACTCGACCAGGCCGCGGCCCGGATCGCGGGGCGGCTCGGCGACCGGCGCGGGTCGGTCGTCGCGGTGTGCGTCGACCGGTCGGTGCGGGTGCTGCCCGCGCTGCTCGGCGTGATGCGGTCGGGGGCGGCCTACCTGCCGATCGACCCCGACAACCCGCCGGCCCGCATCCAGTACATGCTGGAGGACTCCGGCGCGGTGCTGGTGCTGGCCGACGAGGGGCCCGCCGAGCGGCTGCCGCCGGGCGTCGAGGTCGTCACGGTGTCGGAGGCCCTCGCCGCCGACCCGTCCGAGGGGTTCCCGCCGGGGCCGGACGACCACGCGTACACCCTCTACACCTCCGGCTCCACCGGGCGGCCCAAGGGGGTGGTGATCCGGCACTCGGCGCTGGCGAACTTCCTGGCCGGGATGGCCGACCTGCTGGGGTCGGACCCCGGGCAGGTCTGGCTGGTGTTGTCGTCGGTGTCGTTCGACATCTCGGCGCTGGAGCTCTACCTGCCGCTGATCGGCGGGGGCAGGGCGGTCATCGCGGGGCGGGACGTCGCGGTCGACGGCGCGGCGCAGATCAAGCTCATCCGGGACGCCGGGATCACCCACATCCAGTCGACGCCGTCGGGCTGGCGGGTGCTGATCGAGGCCGGGTTCTCCGACCCGGCGATCACCGGGCTGGTCGGCGGCGAGGCGCTGCCAGAGGAGCTGTCGCGCGAGCTGCGGCCGAGGCTCGGCCGCCTGGTCAACGTGTACGGCCCCACCGAGACCACCATCTGGTCCACCACCTGGGAGGTGCCCCCCGGCGGCGGGGAGCCCCGGATCGGGCGGCCGATCGCCAACACCACCTGCTACGTCGCCGACCGCGCGGGCGGCGTCGCGCCGACCTTCGTCGCCGGTGAGCTGCTCATCGGCGGGGCCGGGGTGGCCGACGGCTACCACGGCCGCCCGGAGCTGACCGCCGAACGTTTCGTCGAGTTCGAGGGTGAGCGGGTCTACCGGACCGGCGACCGGGCCCGGTGGGGCTTCGACGGGAACCTGGAGTTCCTCGGACGGATGGACAACCAGGTCAAGGTCCGGGGGTTCCGGGTCGAACCCGGCGAGGTCGAGGCGGCGATCCTCACCTGCCCCGGGGTCGACCAGGCGGCGGTGACCGCGCGGGGCGACATCCTCGTCGGCTACGTCGTCGGCGACGCCGACCTCGGCGACCTGCGCGACCACCTGGAGAAGATCCTTCCGGCGTACATGATGCCGGCGCTCTGGACCCGCCTGGCCGCGATGCCGATGACCATCAGCGGCAAGGTCGACCGCAAGGCGCTGCCCGATCCGGTGGCCGAGAGCGGGGCCGCGTTCGTCGAGCCGCGCACCGACGCCGAACGCCTGGTGGCCGACATCTGGCAGGAGGTCCTCGGCCTCGAACGGGTCGGCGCGCTCGACGACTTCTTCGCCGTCGGCGGCCACTCCCTGATCGCGGTACGGGTGGCGGCCCGCATCCGCGCGATCATCGACCTCGACGTGCCGATCCGGTATCTGTTCCTCCGCCGGACGGTCGAGGAGCTGGCCAGGACCATCGAGGACCTGCTGGCCGAGGAGTTCGACGCCCTCACCGACGAGGAGGCGGCGCGGCTGGTGGATTGACAGGGCACGTCCCGGATCCCTTCAATGGAGAGCGCTCTCCAACCCACTCAGACGCGGGGGGATCTGTGGACTTCGTCCGGCTGTTGTCCGGGTCGTCGGTATGGCGGACCGCTTCGGAACCTCTCCTGGGGCTGCCCGAGCTCGTCATGTCCGACGGCCCGGTCGGGGTGCGCGGCCCCGGCTGGGACGAGCGGCGCACCTCGCTCGTCCTGCCCTCACCGACCGCCCTGGCGGCGACCTGGGACGTCGGCCTCGTCGGCGAGCTCGGCGCCCTCCTGGGCTCCGAGGCCCGCCGCAAGGGGGTCGACGTCCTGCTGGCCCCCAACCTCAACCTGCACCGTTCCCCGCTCGGGGGCCGCCACTTCGAGTGCTTCTCCGAAGACCCCCTGCTCACCGGCCTGATCGGGGCCGCCTACGTCGTAGGCGTGCAGTCGCGCGGGGTGGCGGCGACGGCCAAGCACTACGTGGGCAACGAGGCCGAGACCGAGCGGATGACCTACGACTCGCTCATCGCCGCCCGTGTGCTGCGCGAGGTCTACCTCGCGCCGTTCGAGGCGGCGGTGGCGGCCGGGGTGTGGGTGGTGATGTCGGCGTACAACCAGGTCAACGGGACGCCGATGGCCGAGAGCCCGCTGCTGCGCGACCCGCTGAAGACCGAGTGGGGCTTCGACGGGGTGGTGGTGTCCGACTGGGGCGGCGTCCGGTCGACGGTCGCCTCGGCCCTGTCGGGCCAGGACCTCGCGATGCCGGGGCCGAACGACTTCTGGGGCGACCCGTTACGCGCGGCCGTCCGCGAGGGAACGGTCCCCGAGGAGGTCGTCCACGACAAGATCGCCCGGCTGAGGTTGCTGGCCGACCGGGTCCGCGTCCTGCCCGAGGCGGCGACCGCGCCGACGCCGCACCCCGGTCGTGAGGCTCCCCGTGGAGTTCCGATGACGCTGGCCGAGCGGGTGCAGCTCACCCGGAACGGCGGGCTCGCGCCGGAGACGGCCGGATCGGAGCGAGCCGCCGGCGGGCCCGCGGGCGACCCCGCCGAACTCGCGCTGCTGCGGCGGGCGGTGGCCGACTCGTGCGTGCTGCTGAAGAACGACGGCGGGGTGCTGCCGCTGGCCACGCCCCGGATCGCGGTCATCGGGGCGCACGCGGCGCGGACCCGGATCCAGGGCGGCGGGAGCGGAGGCGTCTACCCCTCGGGGGTCGTCTCCATCCTCGACGGGCTGCGGGAGGTCGCGCCCGGACTGGTCCACGTGCCGGGCGTCGACGTGCAGGCCGGGCCCTCTCCCGTCGACCGGGCGTGGGTCCGGATGCTCGGCGCCGACGGCGAGGAGCTGTTCGCCGAGGACCGGCGGACCGGATGGTTGCCCGAGCCGTCGGTGGTCGAGGGCACCACGACCGTCGAGGTCAGCTCCTTCCTGCGCCCGGAGGTCTCCGGGCACTGGCGGCTCTCCGTCGCCGGCTGGGGACGCCTCACCCTGAGCGTCGACGGTCAGCGGGTGCTCGACACCCACGTGCCCTGCGACAGCGACGACCCCGCCACCGTCCACCTGAAACCGCCCTTCCGGCACGCCGTCGTCTGGCTCGAAGAGGGCGTCGAGGTGCTCGTCACGGGCACCCGGGCGATCGAGCCCCACACCGGCCGGGCCTGCGTACTGGCCGCCGACCCGCCCCGGCCCGACGACGACGCCGCGATCCGGGCCGCCGTCGACGCGGCGCGCAGCGCCGACGTCGCGGTCGTCGTGGTCGGCACCACCGAGGAGATCGAGAGCGAGGCGCACGACCGGACCGGCCTCGGACTGCCCGGCCGCCAGGACGACCTCGTCAAGGCCGTCGCCGCCGCCGCGCGCACGGTCGTCGTGGTCAACTCGGGCGGGCCGGTCGCGATGCCCTGGCGCGACGAGGTCGACGCGCTGCTGCTCTGCTGGTTCCCCGGGCAGCAGGGCGGGCACGGCGTCGCCGACGTGCTGTCCGGGCGCCGCGAACCGGGCGGCAGGCTGCCGACGACCTGGAGCGACGTCCCGCTCGTCCCGGCCGCGCCGGTGCACGGGCAGGTGATCTACGCCGAGGGGCTCAACGTCGGCCATCGCGGCTGGCTGACCGCCGACCGGTCGCCCGGCTACTGGTTCGGCCACGGCCTCGGCTACACGACGTGGTCCTACGAGAGTCTCACGCCGGTCGGCGGCGGGGTCCGGGTCAGGGTCAGGAACACCGGCGAGCGGCCGGGGCGGGAGGTCGTGCAGGTCTACCTGTCCAAACCCGGCTCGGGCCGGCCGCCGCGCTGGCTGGCCGGGTTCGCCGTCGTGCGCGCCGATCCGGGCGAGGCGGTCGACGTGGTCGTCGAGCTGCCCCGGAGGGCCTTCCAGCACTGGGAGGCGGGCGGGTGGCGTACCGAGGACGGGGAGTTCGTCGTGCACGCCGGACGCTCGGTGGTCGATCTGCGGCTCAAATGCGTCGCGTCCCCCTCGCCGTGAGCGTTCCCAGGATCCGCGCCGGCACCGACGTCACCATCGAGCACCAGGTCGATCTGGTCTGGGAGCACGGTATGTGAACTGCGTGTTTCCGGCACGCTCTTGACAAGGTGAGATGACACGGCCCACTCTCCTTTGGAGAGCGCTCTCCATCACCCCCCTTCCTGCCGAGGAGACGCCGTGCATCCACGAATACGCCTGAGCCTGATCGTCGCCACCATCGTGGCGACGATCACGGCCGGGCTGGCCGTCATCGCGCCCGCGATGGCCGCCGACGCCCTCATCTCCCAGAACCGGCCGGCCACCGCCTCGTCGAACGAGGGCGACGGCTACGCCGCCGGCGCCGCGTTCGACGGCAACACCGGCACCCGCTGGGCCAGCGCCTTCAGCGACCCCCAGTGGATCCAGGTCGACCTGGGCGGCAACGCCGTGATCTCCCAGGTGGTCCTCCAGTGGGAGGGCGCCTACGGGAAGTCGTTCAAGATCCAGACCTCCGCCAACGCGGGCGGGCCGTACACGGACGTCTACACCACCACGACCGGCACGGGCGGCACGCAGACGCTGAACGTCACCGGTTCGGGGCGCTACGTCCGCCTCTACGGCACCCAGCGCGGCACCGGCTACGGCTACTCGCTCTGGGAGTTCAAGATCTACGGCACGGGCGGCTCCGGCCAGCAGCCGGTCCCGAGCCCGACGTTCACCGACCCGGTCACCCACCGCGAGTTCCAGGCCAACTGCTCGCTCACCCAGCACCGCCCGGACGACCCCATCGTCTACCCGAACCTGCCGGGCGCCTCCCACATGCACACCTTCGTCGGCAACACCACGACGAACGCGTCCAGCACCTCGGCGTCGCTGCTCAACGGCTCGACGTCGTGCACCAACCCGCATGACAAGTCGGCCTACTGGTTCCCGAGCTTCTACAAGGGCGACCAGCTCATCGCCCCGATCGGCAATCAGGTCATCTACTACAAGTCCGGCATCCACGAGTACTGGCGCGTGGTGCCCTTCCCGCAGGGCCTGCGCTTCGTCGTCGGCAGCCCGACCGCCACGCTCGCCGAGTTCCGCGACTCGCCCGGCCGGGTCGAGGGCTTCGAGTGCGGCGACATCTCCTTCCAGTGGGACATTCCGGCCAGCTGCCCGGCCGGAAGCCAGGTCAACGTGCGTTACCAGGCCCCGAGCTGCTGGGACGGCGTGAACCTCGACAGCGCCAACCACAAGAGCCACATGGCCTACCCGGTCGGCGGCTACTGCCCGTCGTCCCACCCGGTGGCGGTGCCGATGCTGGAATTCAAGATCGCCTTCCCGGCGAGCGGAGACCTGTCGAACGCCAGGTTGTCGAGTGGCCGCGGCTACTCGTGGCACTACGACTTCTTCAACGCCTGGGACGACCCGGCGATCCTGGCCGCGCTGGTCCGCCACTGCATCAACGGCGGGCTCCAGTGCAACCCGCGCGGCTACGACCTCTACAAACCCCATCGAGGCGCGGCGCTGACGGAGAACTTCGAACTTCCGTGACGCGCCGCTGAAGAGCTCCCGGCTCGGCGCGGCCGGGAGCCCGTGAAAGATTCACAAGCCAAAAGCAGCTTTCTTTACGGCTACCGCCCACACTTGGGCGAAGTCGGCGCGAGCGCGTTGAATAGCCGGAATGCAGGAGGTTTTCGTCGGCCGCGAGGCCGAGCTGACCTGGCTGGCCACCACCCGCGCACACGTGGTGGGGATCGACGGCGAACCGGGCATCGGCAAGACGGCGCTGGCCCGCCGCTTCACCGCGAGCCAGGACCGGCCGGTCTTCTGGGCCGCCGCCGACGAACACGAGCCGGAACTGGCCTGGGAGGGCCCCGAACCGGTGTTCCGCGACTGCGTCGTGGTGCTCGACGACGCCCACTGGGCCGACCGCGACCAGCTCGGCGCGCTGCGCCTGGCGATCCGGCGGCGTCCCGACGTGCTGGTGCTGGTCGTCGGCGACCTGGAAGCCCTGGGCGACGGCTGGCGACGCCTGATGACCGAACGTGTCACGCTGTCCGGCCTGACCGCCGGCGACCTGATCCGGCTGGCCGCCCTATGCGGGCACCCGGAACTGTCGGCGGCCGGGGCGGCCCGCCTGCACGAGCACACCGGCGGCCATCCCCTGCACGCCCGCCACCTGCTCGACGAACTCGACCCGCACACCCTCGCCTACGGCGCCGGCCCGCTGCCCGCGCCCCGCTCGGTCGTGACGGCCGTCCGCGACCGCCTGCGCAGATGCACGCCAGAGGTCAGAGCTCTGCTGGAGGCCGGCTCGGTCGAGGGGCGGCGCTGGCCCGCCGACTCAGACGCGGCGGTGGCGACCGGCCTGGTCAGGCGGACCGGCAAGGGGCTGGAGTTCACCAGCGCGCTGGTCCGCAGCGTGCTCTACCACGACATCCCCGAGCCCCGCCGCCGCACTCTGCACGCCCGGCACGACTCGCTGCGGCACCGCATCGCCGCCGCGGGCGGCACGCCCGACGAGACGCTGGCCGCCGACATCGCCCGGGAGGCGACCCGGCTGCAGCGCGACTCCCGCACCCAGGAGGCGGCGGTGCTGCTGGCCCAGTCGCTCCCGCTGACCGGCGACCGGGGCCTGCGGCTGGCCGCGCTGGAGGCCATGCTCGTGGCCGGCGACCTGGCCCGCACCCTGCCGTTCCGCGGCTGGCTGGCCGCCGACCGGAGCAGGCGGGGTCGTTATGTGTACGGCTACCAGACGCTCCTCATGGGCCAGGTCGCCGAGGCCAGGACCCTCCTGCTGCACGCGCTGGACCTGGAGGCCGACGAGGGCCCGGCCGACCTCGACGCCCGGATCGCGAGCCAGCTCGCCGTCATCGGCGTCGTCACCGTCTCGGACCACGACATGATCACCTTCGGCGCGCGGGCGGTCGCGGGCGCGCGGGAGCCCTGGGTGGCGGCCTTCGCGTGGTTCGCGCGGGCGCTCGGCCTGGCCGTCGCCGGACGCGGCGCGGAGGCGCTGGAGCTGCTGGCCTCCGCCGACACCCCCGGCGCGCCCGCCGGGCTCGACGGCCTGGTGGCCCGCGGCGTCATCCGGCTGTGGCGCGGCGACCTCGACGGCTCCTGCGCCGACCTGCGGCTGGCCGTCCACCGCGCCGCCGAGGGCGAACCGCTGCGGGTCGGGCAGGCGCTCGGTTTCCTCGGCGAGGCGCTCTACCGGCGCGGCGAGCTGGCCGAGGCGGTGCTGCACACCGAACTCGCCGTCGCCGACGCCCAGGACAACGAGCGCGTCTGGGACTACGCGATGCTGCACGCCCAGGCCGCCTACCCGCTGGCCGCGATGGGCGAGTGGGCCCGCGCGGGCGCCCACGCCGAGGAGTCGGCCCGCTGGGCCCGCGCCACCGGCGTGCCGGCCGCCCGCGTCTACGCCGCCACGGCGGCCATCGCCATCGCGCGGGCCCGCGACGACCCGTCGTGGGCGCTGGCCGCGTCGACCGACCTGGCCGGGATCTATCCGGCCGGCGAACCGGGCACCCACCTGCTCGGCGCGGTCCGGGAGGAGGCCCTCGCCCAGCTGGGCCGGGCGGGCGATCTCGGGGACCCCCCGGATCTCCTGGACGGCCTGGGCGCCTCCCGGGCCCGAGGGCTGATCGCGATGGCCCGCGGCGAGCACGAGCGGGCGCTGGCCTGTTTCGCCGAGGCCCGCGTGCACGCCGCGCCGTTCCCGCTGGAGCGCGCGTTCGTCGACCTCCTCACGGGCCGCTGCCACCTGCTCCGGGGCAGGTCGAAGGCGGGCGAGCGGGCGTTGCGGGCGGCGTACCGGGAGTTCGAGCGGATCGGCGCCCGCGCCTACCAGGACCTGGCGCGCACCGCCGCCCGCGACGCGGGCCTCGCCGTCGACGGCCCCGGCCGCCCCTTCGACGACCTCACCCCCGCCGAACGCGCCGTCGCCGGGCTGGCCTGCGACGGCCTGACCAACCGGGAGATCGCCGACCGGCTCGTGGTCAGCGTGAAGACGGTCGAGTTCCACCTGGGGCACGTGTTCCGGCGGCTCGACATCAGCTCGCGGCGGGAGCTGCGCGAGCTGGGGTCGGCGGCCGGAATTCCCGGGGTCGCACCCTGAAGCCTCCGGAGGGCGGCCCCGCCTACCCTCGCGCCATGCTGCTGCGCAAAGCGCTCATCCTGGCCCTGACGACCGCGCTGGTGATGGCCCCGGCGACGGCCGGCGCCCACCCCAGGCCGACCAACGGCTTCGCGAAGTGGGGCCCGTGGAACCAGAAGCTGCCCCGGAACGTGCCGCTGGCCCCGAACTCGCAGGCCATCGTGGACAACATCAAGCTCGACAAGGAGCAGAACTACGGAAGCTGGGCGATCAACACCGACGAGTACTCGGCGCCCGTCTACACCGTCGGCAGGCACACCCCCCGCAGGCAGTGGCGTTTCTCCGACTGCCTGGGCCTGCCCCACCTCGCCCCGGTCATCACCGACTCGCTGCGCTCGGTGCCCACCCCCGGGGACCTGATCGTCTCGAAGGGCACCGACGCCTCCGTGGCGATCTACCAACCCTCCACCGACACCTACTGGGACTTCTGGCGCGCCGAGAAGGACGCCCTGGGCAACTGGTCGGCCTGCTGGGGCGGCAAGATCGAGAACTACTCGCGCAACCCCGGCATCTTCGACAACCCGCTCGGCGCGACCGCCACGGGCCTGCCGTTCGGCGCGTTCACGATCCGCATCGAGGAACTCCGGCGGGGCTACATCGACCACGCGCTGAACATCGTGACGGTCCGCACCAGGGCGAACTGCAACAGCTGGCCCGCCACCCGCAACGACGGCTTCGTCGAGGGCGAGGACATCCCGTGCGAGGGCCAGCGTTTCCGCCTCGACCCGGCCTTCGACGTCTCGACCCTCACCTCCCCCGCCGCCCGGACCATCGCACGGGCGATGCAGGAATACGGCCTGATCATGACCGACAAGGGCGGCGCCCTCGTGACGTACGCGGAGGACCCGCGCCCCCACATGGCCCGCAACGGCGGCGTCGACCCCTACTTCGAGCTGTTCGACCCCGACCACCTCGTCGAGCCCGACGGCCCGGAGAAGTACGTCGTGTTGTCGGAAATCCCGGTCGAACGCCTCCAGGCCCTCCCCATGGACTACGGCAGGAACCGCAGCCGGTGGTAGGACGGTTCGTCGCCGGTGGCGACCCGCTCGCCGCCGGCCTCGACCCAGGCGTGGAAGGTGTAGGGATCGGGCCGCACCCCGAAGCACCACTCGGCCCGGCGTCCCCGGGCCCCTGCCCACAACACCGTGGCCAGCGAGATCTGGAGGCAGGCGGCCCGGCCGGGGAACCAGGCGGCGGCCCGGCCCACGTCGGCCACCATCCGGCGCGCGGTCGCCGGATCGAGGGGCCGCCGGTTCCGCCCCGCGCGCAGGGCCAGCCGATGGGCCACCCGGAACGGGAACAGCAGCAGCACCGCCGCGGCCACCACCAGGAACAGGGCCGCCCGGAGACCCGGGCGGCCCGGCGGCCCGGCCGCCATCGGCACATCGAAGGGCCGCACCCGGCCGGTCGCCGCCGCCGGGGGCGCGGCGACCGGCACCAGCCCGACCTGGTGGAGATCGTCGAGCAGCGCGTCGACGTCGGCACGCAGCCGCTCTCCCGGGACGGCCGGATAGCGGGAGGCCAGGGCGCTCACCGCGTCGTCGCGGCTGCCGCCCGAGCTGAGGACGCTCCAGGTCACCATGCCGGGCGGGTTGAGGACGTGGCACTCGCCCGTGCGGACGTCGACGAGGACGAGGCCCCGCTCGTCGTCGGCCAGTTGGTAGATCATCCGCGCAGCCACACCTCCAGGGCCACGAGCCGCCCGAGCGCGCTCAGCGGGACCGGCGCCCCGGCGTTCAACCGGGTCAGCGTGCCGCTCACGGCGGCCGGATCCACCACTCCGAGGTCGGCCAGGCGTGAGTCGGCCAGCAGGGCGGCGATCCGGCGGCGGGCCGCGCGGGCGCCCGCGTACTCCTCGGCCTGGTAGGCGCCCTTGGTGCGGCGGGTCAGGACCGCCTCGGGGACCAGCCCCGTCAGGGCGTCGGCCAGTTGCGGCTTGGCCCTCGACGGGTCGGGGATCGGGGCCCGGGCGTCGAGGACCGCGCCGACGACCGCGTCGTCCAGGTAGGGGGCGTGCACCCGCACCCCGAGGTGGTCGCCGAGGGTGCGGAGGAAGCGCTGCGCGGCGGCGGCCGAGCGGAGGGACGCCAGCGTCGCGTGCCGGGCCGGGGTCAGGCCCGGCGGGAGCCCGCGGGCGGTGGCCGGGTCGGCGGCCAGGTCGGCCAGGTCGCGGCGGATCCGGGGGGTGAGCCATCCGGCGGTCTCGCCCGGCACGTTCCACCAGGCGACGGCGTCGGCCGGGCGCGGCGGGGTGGTGGCGGGCGGACGGGTCAGGGAGCGGGCCAGCACGCGGAGCGCCCGGCCGTGGGAGGTGGCGGCGAGGCGGGCCGCCCGCAGCGCGAGGTCGAGCGCCGACGCCTGCCGCAACCGGCTCAGCCGGGCGCTGTGACCGGCCCATCTCCGCAGGTCGCCGTGTCTGACGAGGGTGGCGAGGTAGGAGGGCGGCGGCTGGAACAGCGCGTCGGCGCCCTCTCCGGTGAGATGCACCCGCCCTCCGGCCCGCCGGGCCCAGTCGAGTCGCAGCGCCGCCCGTCGATGCGCCAGGATGCCGGGCGCCGGCCAGTCGAGCCCCGGCACGTTCGGATCGAGTCCCGCCGCGCTGCGATGGGCCTGGAGGCCCGGCGCGGGCAGGTCGAGCCGCGGCACCGCCGGACCTCCCGGCACGTTCGCATGGAGTCCCGCCGCACTGCGATGGGCCCGGAGGCCGGGCGCGGGCAGGTCGAGCCGCGGCACCGCCGGAGCTTGGTCGATCCCTTGGTAGGGCAGCGTCTCCCGGTCTCCGGTGACCACGCTCAGCGTGATGCGGTCGGTCAGGGCGGCGGCTCGCCGGGCCGCGTCGAGGTCGGCGGCGGGGAGTTGCTCGTGGTGGTAGACGACCGCGTCGACCGGGCCGTCGGCCGCGGCGAGGAAGGCGAGGGAGGTCGAGTCGATGCCGCCGCTGAAGTCGGCGCTCACTCCCGGGCCGCGCCGGGAGACCGCCTCCGTCAGCGCCTCGCGCAGCGGGAGCACGGGGCCGTGGTGCGCATTCTCGTAGCGGCCGACATCGGTGAAGAAGGAACGGCCCATTGTCAGTGCGAGCACATTCGGGCACGTGATCTGAATGGCCGCAGAGAGCGGGTCGGGCGTGCGGGAATGGAGCGCGGCCAGGAGGGTCGCGTGATGGGCGATCAGCGTCTCGTGGCCGCGTACCGAGATGTGAAAGGGGAATTGACCCGCGCGGTCGGTGTGCAGCTCCACCTCGTCTTCGGTGACGATCACGCAGGAATAGGCGCCGGGCAGTTCCCGGATCGGGGCGGTCCGCAGTTCCCGTTCGGTGGCCAGGACGTGGCCGAGGAAGACGACCCGGCGGTCGCCGCGGTCGACGGCTCTGACCAGGCCGGACGGAGGCGTTCCGTAGATCCGCACCGCGTCGGCGCCGGGCCAGGCCGGTCTTCCCGGGAGGGCCGCGCCTCCGTCGAGACGGCCGCCGACCGTTCTGATCAGAATTCCGAAATCACCAGTAATAGTCGGAATTCGCGTCGGCGTTTCCGCTGCTGGAGTTTCCGCCGAACAGTTCGGTGACCCGGCCGAGGCGGATGAGGGTGGGCGGCTCATAGTCGGGCTCCGGCGAAGGCGGTTCGGGCCCCTCTGCTGACATGAATGACCACCTGTGCCTGTGAAGTGGGATACGGAAGAGACCAGAGTGACTCTACCGAGAGTCAGCGGAGATGGCCGATGAGCCCGAGAATCAGCGCCCCGTGGGCGGCGGCGTCCGGCTGGGCGAACCGCAGTTCCATGTGGCGGGTCCACACCGAACGGCGGAGTTCCTGTTCACACTCGGCGGCGACCAGCCGCAGGCCGGGGGCGAGCGGGCCGCCCAGCACGACCGCCTGGGTCTCCAGGGTGACGGCGCTCGCGCGCAGGGCGCGGGCCAGCCTCTTCGCGGCGACGGTGAGGGCCCAGCGGCAGTCGGGGTCGCCGCCCCGGGCGCGGTCGATGAGCGCGCCGATCGAGGTGGGCGGCTCCTCCCCTCGGGCCCGGATGCTCACGTACACCTCCTCCAGCACCGCCGGAACGCTGATGTAACGTTCCAAACATCCTCTTTGGCCACACCAGCAGTCGAGCCCCACGGGATCGACGGAGTGGTGCCCGACGCTCCCCGCCCGGCCCAGCGCGCCGCGCAGCATGCGCGGCCCGACGACCAGCCCGCCGAGCACGTGCTCGGCGAGCTCGACGTAGAGCAGGGTCTCGTACGGATGGTGGTAGGTCTGCTCGTTCAGCGCGCCCAGCCGGGCGTCGGCGTCGACGACCACCTTGACCTCGCCGAACCGGGCCGAGAGGCGGCGGTGCAGGTCGGGCGCGGCGAACCAGGGCGAGGGGGGCGAGGGCGACAGGTCGCGCGGGTCGACCGGCCACGGCACGGCCAGCCCCACGGTCGCGACGTCGCCCGGACCACGCCCGATCGATTCGGCGAGGTCGGCCACCGCGCCGGCCGCGGCGTCGATCCAGGCCCCGCCGTCGCGCAGCCCCCGCCCGAGCGAGACGAGCCGCACCTGATCCCGGGGCCAGTGGGGTAACCGCGCGGCCACGGTGACGTGCCGGGCGCCGACCTGTATCCCGACCGCCACCCCGGTGACCGGGCGCAGCGCGACGGGCTCCTTCTTGCCGCCGTGGGCGATGTCGTCGTCGAGCAGCCGCTGCACCGCCGTGCTGACCGACGCGATCGACAGGCCGGTGCGCCTGGCGAGCTCCGTGCGCAGGCCGGAACGGCACATCAGCGCCCTGATGACCTGGAGGACGCTGTCGCTCCTGGCCTCCGGGTCGAGTAGGTCACGTGTCTCGTGCACGGGCACCCCGCCGCCGAATTCGAATTACGAGTCGTGCCGCCTCGATCGTGACACAGCGCCTTCACATCGAAAAGCGATCACCATACGCATCCAAGTCATGACATGTCGTGGTCGGGAGTGTTTCGGTGTGGTTTCACCCCTTGACCCTCCCCGTAAAACGGGTGTAATCACAGATAAAACAACACACCCAAGGATGAAACCAACATCATGTACGCCGAGGAGCGACAGCAGGAGATCCTGCGCCGGGCCCGCGCCGCCGGGCGGGTCGACGTGGTGACCCTGGCCGAGGAGTTCGCCGTCACCACCGAGACCGTGCGCCGCGACCTGACCGCCCTCGAGAAGGCCGGGGTGCTGCGGCGCGTCCACGGCGGGGCCATCCCCGTCGAGCGGCTCGGCTTCGAGCCCGCGCTCGCGGCCCGCGACGAGGTCATGACGTCCGAGAAGGAACGCATCGCCAAGGCCGCCCTCGGCGAGCTGCCGCAGGACGGCGCGATCATCATCGACGCCGGGTCGACGACCCGGCGGCTGGCCCAGGAGCTCCCCGCCGACCGCGAGCTGACGGTCATCGTGAACTCCCCGCCGCTGGCCACGATCCTGGCCGCGCGGGCCAACCTGAACGTCATCATGCTCGGCGGCCGGGTCCGCGGCCGGACCCTCGCCACCGTCGACGACTGGGCGCTGCGGCCCCTGGCCGACATCCACGTCGACGTGGCGTTCATGGGCACCAACGGCATCTCCGTCGCCAAGGGCCTGACCACCCCCGACCCGGCCGAGGCCGCGATCAAGCGCGCGATGATCGCCTCCGCGCAGCGCAGCGTCCTGCTGGCCGACCACACCAAGTTCAGCGACACCTACCTGGCTCGCTTCGCGGCCCTGTCGGAGATCGACGTCGTGATCACCGACACCGTCCTCGACCCCCAGGTGGCCGCCGACCTGGCCCTCCACGGCCCGGAAGTGGTCCGCGCATGACCTCCCCCTGGACCCCGAAGCCCGAGGTGACGCGCATGAATCCCCCGCGCACCCCGAACCTGATCCATGCGACGCTTCACGAACCCGAGGTGACGCGCATGGTTCTCTCGCGCATCCCGAGCCTCGTTCATGCGACGCCACATGAACCCGAGGTGAGGCGCGCATGATTCTCACGCTGACCCTCAATCCCAGTCTCGACCGCACCGTCGACGTCCCCTCGCTGGCGCGGGGCGAGGTCATCCGGGCCGCCGCCGCGCACCTCGACCCCGGCGGCAAGGGCGTCAACGTCTCGCGTGCGCTGCTGGCCAACCACGTGCGCTCGTGCGCGGTGGTGCCCTACGGCGGTGAGGAGGGGCGGCGGCTGATCGAGCTGCTCGACGCCGAGGGCATCGACATGATCATGGTGCCGGTCGCCGGGACCACCCGGTCGAACATCACGCTCGCCGAGCCCGACGGCACCGTCACCAAGGTCAACGAGCCGGGCGCCACGCTCAGCGGGCGCGAGCTGGAGGAGATCGCCACCGCCGTGCTCGGCGCCGCGCACAGCGCGGACTGGGTGGTCGCCTCGGGCAGCCTGCCGCCCCAGGTCCCCTCCGACGTGTACGCCACCCTCTGCCGCCGCTTCCGCCAGGCCGGCATCAACGTGGCCGTCGACACCAGCGGCCCGGCCCTGCTGGCGGCGGTGCAGGCCGGTCCCCGGCTGGTCAAGCCCAACCGCGAGGAGCTCGCCGAGGCCACCGGCTCCCCCATCGAGACGGTCGGCGACGCCCTGGAGGCCGCCGCGAAACTGCGCGCCATGGGGGCGGAGACCGTACTGGCGAGCCTCGGACGTGACGGCGCCCTGCTGGTCGACGACGGAACCGTCTGGCACGGCGAGTGCGCGGCGGAGGAGCCGCGCAGCTCCGTCGGGGCCGGCGACGCGTTACTGGCCGGGTTCCTCGCCGCCGGGGCCCGCGGGAAGGCGGCCCTCGTCGAGGGGCTGGCCTGGGCGACCGCGGCGGTGCAGCTGCCGGGCAGCCGCATGCCGGGGCCCGGCGACATCAGACGTGATCGGGTGACCGTCAGCGAACCCGATCCCACGCGGCCGCTTTCGGGGGGCTGATCGCGGCCCGCTCGCCTGTCTCCGGAAGGCAGGTTCACGACGCGAGCCACGGCTCGCCCTCCCCTTTCCACCCCCCGAGCTCCCCGGAAAGGAGCACACATGACCACCGACTACACCCCGCCCGTCGAGGGCACCGGGATAAAGGCCACGATCCAGAGGTTCGGCGGCTACCTGGCCGGGATGATCATGCCGAACATCGGCGCGTTCATCGCGTGGGGCCTGATCACGGCCCTGTTCATCCCGACCGGGTGGATCCCGAACGAGATGTTCGCCGCCCTGGTCGACCCGATGATCAAGGTGCTGCTGCCGGTGCTGATCGGGTACACCGGCGGTCGCATGGTGCACGGCCAGCGTGGCGCCGTGGTCGGCGCGGTCGCCACGATGGGCGTCGTGGTCGGCGCCGAGGTGCCGATGTTCCTCGGCGCGATGATCATCGGCCCGCTGGCCGCGTTCCTGCTGAAGCTGTTCGACGGCGCGGTGAAGGACCGCGTCAGGGCCGGCTTCGAGATGCTCGTCGACAACTTCTCGGCGGGCATCATCGGCGGCGCCGTGGCGCTGCTGGGCGTCTGGGGCATCGGCCCGATCATCGAGAAGGTCACCGAGGTGGCGGGCGACGCCGCCAACTGGCTCGTCACCCACAACGTGCTGCCGCTGGCCTCGATCATCATCGAGCCCGCCAAGGTGCTGTTCCTGAACAACGCGATCAACCACGGCGTGCTGACCCCTCTCGGCGCCGCCCAGGTCGCCGATGCCGGCAAGTCGATCCTGTTCATGCTGGAGACCAACCCCGGACCGGGTCTGGGCCTGCTGCTGGCGTACTTCTTCTTCGGCCCGCGCGCCCTGCGGCCGAGCGCCCCGGCGGCCATCATCATCCACTTCTTCGGCGGCATCCACGAGATCTACTTCCCGTACGTGCTGATGAAGCCCCGCCTGATCCTCGCCATGATCGCCGGTGGCGCCTCCGGCATCCTGGTCTTCATCGCGACAGGGTCGGGCCTGGTGGCCTCCCCCGCGCCGGGAAGCATCTTCGCCTATCTGGCCGTTACCCCGGCGGGCGGCTACTTCGGCGTACTCGCGGGCATCCTCGTCGCCACCAGCGTGACCTTCGTGGTCGCCTCGGCGCTGCTCGGCTTCGGCCGGGGCGAGAAGGAGACCGCGGCGGAAGAGACCGAGCCCACCACCACTCCGCAGGAGGCGTGATCCCCATGGCCGGCATCGAGAGCGCGGCAGTCAAGAAGATCGTCATCGCCTGCGACGCGGGGATGGGCAGCAGCGTCATGCTGGCCTCCACGCTCCGCAAGCAGCTCAAGGGCAACGGCATCGAGGTCGTCCACTCACCGGTCGACCAGATCCCGGCCGACGCCGACGTCGTCGTCACCCACGCGGGCTTGGCCGCCCGCGCCCGCAAGTCGACGCCCGAAGGGGCGGTGCTGATCCCGTTCCAGGTGTTCATCGGCGACCCGGCGGTGACGAAGCTGGTGAACACCATCAAGAACGGCGGCGTGGTCGGTGGCTGACATCCCGCTCGACCCGAGCGCCATCAGGCTCGACTGCGTGGCGAAGGACCGCGACGACGCGATCCGCCAGTGCGGGGAGACGCTCGTGGCGGTCGGGGCGGCGGCGGAGCCGTACATCGCGGCGATGCTGGAACGCGAGCGCACGCTCTCCACCTACGTGGGTGAGGGCGTCGCGATCCCGCACGGCACGGTGCAGGCCAAGGAGGTCGTGCACCGCGACGCGGTCTGCGTGCTCCGCTTCCCGGGCGGCGTCGACTGGGACGGCGAACAGGTCAACCTGTGCGTCGGCATCGCCGCCAAGGGCGACGGCCACGTCCGCCTGCTGGCCGAACTGGCCGAAATACTCATGGACCCCGACGCGGCCGAGGCTCTGCGCGAGACGGCCGACGAGGCGGAGGTCCTCCGACTCCTCATGGAGGGAACAGAATGAAGGTCGCGCGTTTCCACGCGCCCGGCGACATCCGGGTCGAAGACGCCCCGGAGCCGGTGGCGGGTCCGGGCGAACTCCTGATCCGGGTCCGCAACTGCTCCACCTGCGGCACCGACGCCAAGATCCTGAAGTTCGGCCACCACCACATCCGGCCCCCGCGCGTGATGGGCCACGAGATCGCCGGTGAGGTCGTGACCGGGACGGGCGCGTTCGAGCCCGGCGACCGGGTCCAGGTGATCGCGGCGATCCCGTGCGGGGAGTGCGGCGAGTGCAGGCGGGGCCGGATGACCGTCTGCCCCAACCAGGAGTCGATGGGCTACCACTACGACGGCGGCTTCGCCGAGTACATGGTCGTGCCCGCGAAGGTCCTCGCCGTCGACGGCGTCAACCGCATCCCCGCCGGGGTCGGCTTCGCCGAGGCGTCGGTCGCCGAGCCGCTGGCCTGCGTGCTGAACGGCCAGGAACTCGCCCGGGTGGGCCCCGGCGACGACGTGGTCGTGATCGGCTCGGGCCCGATCGGCTGCCTGCACGTGCGTCTGGCCCGCGCCCGCGGCGCCCGGCGGGTGATCCTGGCCGACCTGAACCCCGACCGCCTGGAGATGGCCGCCGTCCTGGTCAACCCGGACGCCGCCCTGCACGGCGACGACGTGACCGAGGCGGTGCTCAAGCTGACCGAGGGCCGCGGCGCCGACGTGGTCATCACGGCCGCGGCCTCGGGCGTCGCCCAGGAGCAGGCCCTCGGCATGGTCGCCCGCCAGGGCCGCATCAGCTTCTTCGGCGGCCTGCCGAAGGACAACCCGATCATCCGCCTCGACTCGAACCTCGTCCACTACCGCGAGCTGACCATCGTCGGCGCGAACGGTTCGAGCCCCGCCCACAACAAGCAGGCCCTCGAACTCATCGCGACCGGCGCGGTCCCGGTCGCCGACCTGATCACCCACCGCCTGCCGCTCACCGACGTCCTGGAGGGCATCGACATCGTCATGCGCGGCGAGGCCATCAAAGTCACCGTGGAGCCGTGATGCCAGAGAGAACAGTGACCGTGGCCTCCTCGACAGGCCTGCACGCCCGCCCGGCCAAACTCTTCGTCCAGGCCGCGGCCGGAACGGGAGTACCGGTGAAGATCCGCGTCGGGGAGGGGAAGGCGGTCAGGGCCGACAGCATGCTCGCGGTCCTGTCGCTGGGGGCGACCCACGGGACGGAAGTGACGTTGTCGGCGGAGGGAGAGGGCGCGGAGGCGGCCTTGTCGACCTTGGCGGAACTGCTGGAACGGGACCTCGACGCGGAGTAGGACATCAGGGACGGCCGGGCACCCATTCGGGGGGCGCCCGGCCGTCTTCTGCATTGTCCCGCCGATCAGTGGGGGTTCCAGGCTTGACTTGCTCGGCGAGGGATGACTCGGGAAATCCCACCTCACGACAAGGCGAACCGGTGGTACTTGGACATCTGCGAGCAGGATCCCGAGACGGCCGCCAGGATCGAAGAGGCCTTGGACGAACTCGCTCTGCGAGGCCCAGCCTGGGCAGGCCGCCCATCGACCGCATCCACCGCTCACGTGCCTACCACAACCTCCACCATGCATATCCGGCGAGGCCAAGGTTCGTCGATCTGCCGCGAGGGGTGCGGTGGTTCGCCAGACGCACATGGCGGATCTGCCGAACGCGTCATGGTGATCTGCCACAGCCTTCGTGGCGGATGCCCCAAAGCCTCTTACCGCGGACCTACCCCACAGCCCTTCGTGGCGGATCTGACGCAGCCCTTCTGGTGGATCTGCCGAGGGGGTCGCGGTCGATCTGCCGCACCTCTCGTGGTGGACCTGCCGAGCCTCTCGGTGGACCTGCCGAGCCTCTCGTGGTGGACCTGCCGCAACCCTTTTTGGTGGATCTGCCGAATGCCCACCCCTCCGACCTCCCCGTTGAGCGCGCTAGGTTGTCGCCCCCTGGGCGGTGAGCTGGTCGAGGTTCCAGATCGTGATCTCGTACTGGTCGACCGCGCCCTCCCACATCGCGATCACCGCCTCGTTCAGCGCCTGGGGACAGTAGGCCAGGTCATCGGACACCGGGTCGGAGAACGCCTCCAGGTGCGCGAGCACCGCCCGCTCGTCAGGCTCGTCAGACGGAGGAATGAGGCTCCGGGGTGAGTCACCGATCGCGGTCGCGGCCTTGAGCGCCCCGAGAAGGGTTCCGTCGGAGGCGATGCGCGCCTGCCACAGTTGCCATTCCGGCTCCCCCGGATGCCGGTCGAGCAGCACGGCCAGATCGGACCCCCGCACGATCCCCGGCTTGGCGAACACCGACACCGACGCGACCAGGCCGTCGTCGAAGTCGGCCGGGTCGACCTCGAAGAGGGAGCCGCTCGCGTCGAACACCAGGTCGGCGTAGCCGTCGAGGAGGATCAGCACCTGGGGATGGCTGACCGTCTCCTGCCCCGACAGCGCCTCCCGGCGCACCCAGCCGGGGTGGCGGTCGAGCCCGGTCTCGTAGAGCCAGTTGCCGCCGTAGAACGCCCCGTAGGTCGCGGTGGCGTCATGGTCGGCGAGCGGGTGGCCGAGCAGGTGCCCGAAGGCGTGCGTCAGCGCGGATTCCCAGGCGGATGCCACAGTGATGAGGTTCCTATTCGTCGTCGCGGAGCCGGTCGTCGATGTATGAGAGCACATGCCGAGAGCAGGCCGCCCACCGGCGCTCGGCCCTGTCGGTCACGGTGTAGGCCGGCGGGCCGGCGCACGGGGTGACGCCGTCGCCGCCCCAGGTGCACTGGCGGCGGCTGGCCGCGCCGGCGGAGAAATCATCCTGCCGCCACCGCCTGATCTCGAACGTCGCCACGTCGCGGCCTTTCAGGAGGAGGGGTAGAGCTCCGGCCACAACACGATCTCATGGCTTTCGACCAGCGACTTCGGGGCGGTCATGCACCACGCCTCGGTCACCAGCTCGAACAGTTCGTCGGCCTCGATCCGGTCGAGGTGGACGACCACCCACCCCGTCGACTCCGTGGTGAACTGCACCTCGAAGACGTCGGGCCGTTCGGCCACCAGGGCGGCCTGTTCTTCAATGGTCGACTTGAGGCCCACGGTCTGGGTGCGTTCCCACAGGTAGCCGAACCCCTTGCCGCGCACCTTCAGCGACACCCACTCGCCACCGAAGCCCTGTTTCACCTCGGGCAGATGGTCAAGCATCTTCAGGAACTCGTCCACACTCACCGCCATGCCCCCTAGGCCTACCAGACCCCACCGACAATTCTCAGCCGTCGAGCAGGCGCAGCAGGGCGGACAACTGCCGGCGCTGTTCGTCCGAAAGTACGGAGAAGACCTCCGCGGCGGCCTCCCGTCGCGCCACGCGCGCCTGTTCGTGGACGGCCAGGCCGGCGGGGGTGACGGAGACGAGGGTGGAGCGCCGGTTGGTGGGGTCGACGGAACGGGCGAGCAGGCCGGCCTCCTCCAGGGCGTCCACGACCGAGGTCAGGGAACGGGGGACGATGCCGAGCAGTTCGGCGAGCCGGGCCATGCGCAGCGGCTCTCCGGCGGAGACCAGAGCGCGCAGGGCGCGCGACTGGCCGGGGTTGATGCCGAGGGGTTCGAGGCGTTCGCGGAAGCCCCGCCGGATGCGGTGGTCGACCCGGTGGAGCAGCTCGAACAGTTCTCCGTCGGACAAAGCACTCGCCTCGTGGAATGAATGTGAGCTAACCTCCGTTTGAGTGTACATCATGGACAATGAACCCCGAGCGCCGTTGGGGCGCGTCATCCGCCTTTTCCGGCCCTACCGCCGCAAGCTTGGCGCGGTCGGGGCGCTGATCGTGTTGTCGTCGGTGGTGTCGCTGGCCTCGCCGTTCCTGTTGCGGGAGATCCTCGACGTCGCCCTGCCGAACCGCGACGCGCGGCTGCTGTCGCTGCTGGCGCTCGGCATGATCGTGATCGCCGTGACGACCAGCGTCTTCGACGTGCTGCAGACGTTCATCTCGACGACGGTCGGCCAGCGGGTCATGCACGACCTGCGCAAGTCCGTCTACAACCACCTCCAGCGCATGTCGCTGGCCTTCTTCACCAAGACCAAGACGGGTGAGGTCCAGTCGCGGATCGCCAACGACATCGGGGCCATGCAGGCCGTGGTGACGACCACCGCGACCTCGTTCATCTCCTACCTGACCTCGGTGCTCGCCACGATCGCGGCCATGGTGGCGCTCGACTGGCGGCTGACGCTGATCTCCCTGGGGCTGCTGCCGGTGTTCGTGGGGATCAGCCGGAAGGTCGGCAAGGAGCGGCGGCGGATCACCACGCAGCGGCAGGTCAAGATGGCGTCGATGGCCTCGATGGTGCAGGAGTCGCTGTCGATCAGCGGGATCCTGCTGGGGCGCACGATGGGGCGTACCGGCACGCTCACCGACCGGTTCGCGGCCTCCTCCGACGACCTCGCCGATTTGGAGGTCCGGTCGTCGATGGCGGGGCGGTGGCGGCAGTCGTCGATCCAGATCGTGATGGCGGCCATGCCGGCCGTCGTCTACTGGGCCGTGGGGTGGACCGGCGCGGTGTCGGTCGGCACGCTGGTGGCGTTCACCACCCTGCAGACCTCGATGTTCCGGCCGTCGGTGCAGCTGCTGCAGCTCGGGGTCGAGGTGCAGAGCTCGATGTCGCTGTTCGGGCGGATCTTCGAATACCTCGACCTCAAGGTCGACATCCACCCCGGCGAGCGCACGCTCGACCGGGTCAAGGGCGACGTGCGGTTCGAGAACGTCGACTTCTCGTACGGCTCGGCCCCCACCCTCACCGGCATCGACGTCGCGGTCCCGCCCGGCACCCGGCTCGCGATCGTGGGCGAGACCGGATCGGGCAAGACCACCCTCAGCTACCTGCTCCCCCGCCTCTACGACGTCACGGGCGGCCGGGTCACCATCGACGGCGTCGACGTGCGGGAGCTGACCTTCGAGTCACTGGCCGAGACGGTCGGCGTGGTCTCGCAGGAGACCTATCTCTTCCACGCCTCGGTGGCCGACAACCTGCGCTTCGCCAAGCCCGGCGCGACCGACGAGGAGCTGCACGGGGCGGCGCGGGCGGCCCGCATCCACGACCATCTCATGTCGCTGCCCGAGGGGTACGACACCCTCGTCGGCGAGCGCGGCTACCGTTTCTCCGGCGGCGAGAAGCAGCGCCTGGCGATCGCGCGCACCCTCCTGCGCAACCCTCCGGTGCTGATCCTCGACGAGGCCACCAGCGCGCTCGACACCCAGACCGAGCGGGCCGTCCAGGAGGCCCTCGACGAGCTGGCCGAAGGCCGCACCACCCTCACGATCGCCCACCGGCTGTCGACGGTCCGCGACGCCGACCAGATCATCGTGCTCGACGGGGGCCGCATCGTCGAGCGCGGCACCCACGAGGAGCTGCTCGCCCTGGGCGGCCACTACGCGGCCCTGGTCAACCGCGACGAGCTCACCCTGACAGCGACCGAAGCGGCAGGATGACCACCAGGTAGGCGACGCCGACGAGCGGCACCGCCGCCAGCAGCGTCAGCCCGATCTCCCGCACCGCGTGCGCCAGCAGCGGCACGAGCAGGAACACCACCAGGCAGGCCCACGCCTGCGGGGCGTAACCCAGGCCGAACGCGTAGTGCACGCCCTCCATCCCGAAGACCCCCGCCAGCGCGGCGAGTCCCCCGACCCGCTGCCACCGCGCCACCCCGCGCCGCCACCACGACCCCGCGACCCCGAACACCGGCCCCGCCACGCACGCGACGACCACCCAGACGAGCGGCCAGAACAGGTCCCCCATCCCGCCGCGCCCGAACTCGGCGAAGCCGTAGTACCCGGCGACGAGCCCGACCTCGACGGCGAGCCCCGCGAACAGGGCCCGAGGCAGCGCGGAAGGAGCAGGCGGCACCAACCGGAGCAGCTCAGCGGGCGTGACGCCCGCACCATAGGGCGACGCCTCGGCACCGAAGCCCGCGTCAGAACCAGCCTCGAAACGCCGGCCGCCAGAGTCCTCCTCCCAGGCCTCAGGGCCCCGACCTGGCCGGTCGAAACCCCGGCCCCGGCCCCTGGCTTCCGGCCCGACCGAGGTGAGCCCGGGGTCCTCGCCCTCGGCTTCCGGCCCGGCTGAAGTGAGCCCTTGGCCCGGATCCCGGTACGCCGCCTCCACTCCCGGCCCGTACATGGTGAATTCCCGGGGCAGGCCCCCGGCCACCAGCGCTCCCGCCACGAACGCCGCCACCGACCACACGGCCCCCGAGTTGGCGAGGTTGTTCCAGGCCCCCGGCAGCCAGCCCTGCGCCAGGTTGGTCAGCACCCCCAGCACGAGCCCCGCCACCAGGGCGGTCACCGCCGCCCGCCACCATCGCATCGGTGTCCCCCTCGGTCGTCCGTCGAGGCCGGAACTGTAGCGAAAGCGCCGCGAGATCTGCTCATTTGCCCCGCAAAATGGGATAATTCGGATGGTGAAGTTACGTCACGCTCTAGTCGTCCGAGGCGGCTGGGAGGGCCATGAGCCCGTCGCCGCCACCGATCTCTTCCTCCCGTACCTCGCCGAGCAGGGGTTCTCCCTCACGGTCGAGGACTCCCCCGCCCCCTACGCCGACCCCGATCTGATGGCGGGGGTCGATCTGGTCGTCCAGTGCTTCACGATGGGCACGATCACGCGCGAGCAGAGCACCGGCCTGTCCCGGGCGGTCGCGGCGGGCACCGGGTTCGCCGGCTGGCACGGCGGCGTCGTCGACTCCTTCCGCGCCGAGCCCGACTACCTCCACCTGACCGGCGGGCAGTTCGCCTGCCATCCCGAGGCGGGCGGGGAGACCTTCGTCCCCCACCGGATCGAGATCACCGGCCACGACCACCCGATCACCAAGGGCATCGCCGACTTCGACCTGGTCACCGAGCAGTACTGGGTGCTGACCGACCCGTACAACACGGTTCTGGCCACCACCACCCACGCCGCGCAGGGGCCGTGGAGCAGGCCGGTCACCGTGCCGGCCGTGTGGGTCCGCGAGTGGGGCGAGGGCCGCGTCTTCGTCGCCACGCCGGGCCACGACCTGGCCACCCTCGAACACGACAGCGTGCGGACCCTGATCGAGAGGGGGCTGGCATGGGCGAGCCGGTGAAGGTGGGAATCGTCGGCTGCGGCAAGATCTCCGAGCAGTACACCGCGACCCTCACGAAGCTTCCCGGGTTGGTCCTGTACGCCGTCGCGGACCTCGACCCGGCCCCCGCCCTGGCCACCGCCACCGAAACGGGCGCGCGCTCCCTCAGCGTCGACGACCTGGTCGACGCCTGCGACCTGGTCGTCAACCTCACCATCCCGGCGGCGCACACCGAAATCGCGCTGCGGGCCATCGCCGGGGGCAAGGACGTCTACGGCGAGAAACCCCTGGCCGCGACCCTCGACGAGGCCAGGACGATCGTCGCGAAGGGCTCCGGGGTCAGGCTCGGCTGCGCCCCCGACACCGTGCTCGGCACCGGTTTCCAGACCGCCCGCCACCACCTCGACGCCGGTCTCATCGGCCGCCCGGCGGCGGCCGTGGCGACCATGGTCACCGCCGGTCCGGAGCCGTGGCACCCCGATCCCGACTTCTACTACCGGCCGGGCGGCGGCCCGCTGCTCGACATGGGGCCCTACTACGTCACCGCCCTGGTGACGCTGCTCGGGCCGGTCGTGTCGGCGATCGGGGCGGCGAGCCGCACCCGGGACGAACGGGTGATCGGCAGCGGCTACCGGCAGGGCGAGCGACTCCCGGTCACCACCGACACGCACGTCACCGGGGTCCTCACGCACGCCTCCGGCGCCCTGTCGACGCTGATCATGTCGTTCGACGGCGCGGCCTCCCGCGCGCCCAACATCGAGGTGCACGGCGAGCTCGGCACGATGATCGTCCCCGACCCCAACCGGTTCGACGGCGACGTGCTGGTCCACCGGGTCGGCGGGGCGTGGGAGACGCTCCCGGTGACCGCCGGCTACCGGGACACCGGCCGCGGCATCGGCGTGTACGACCTCGTCACCGCCCCCCGCCCGCGCGCCTCCGGCGAACTGGCCCTGCACGTGCTCGACGTCATGGAGTCGCTGCTGCGCTCGGCCGCCACGGGGCGGGCGGAGACGGTGGGGAGCACCTGCGAGCGTCCGGAGCCGGTCGCCCTTCAGTCCCTCGTGTGATGGTCGGCGGCGAGTGACTGGTATTCGATGATGTCGTCGGCCGTGATCAGGCCGTCTTGGATGGCGCGGGCCAGCAGGGTCGTCTTCGTCGGGGCGGCCCTGCCGGTGCTGGCGTACTTCACCCGCGCGCGTTCGATGTACTGCTTCACGGTCGCCTCGGAGATGCCCATGCGGAGCGCGACCGACTGCTTGTTCATGCCCTGGAACCAGAGCAGCAGCGCCTCGCGCTCGCGGGCCGACAACATCGGCCGGGAGGTCTGGCCGTCGGCGGCAACCAGGGCCCCGGCCATCACCGGCGGCACGTAGGGCCGGTCGCGGCCGACGGCCACGATGGTGTCGACGCAGTGTTCCCTGGTCTCGGTCTTGGCGATGAACGTGGCCGCGCCCGCCCGGAGCACCGCCATCACGGTCGCGTCGTCCTCGTGCACCGAGTAGACGACCACCCGGCGCCCGGCGGCGACCAGTTCGGGGATGCGCGGCAGCGAGTTGACGCCGTCGAGTTCGAGGTCGAGCAGGATCACGTCGGCGTGCGCGCCCTCGCCGCCGAGGACGGAGTCGACGGTGTTGCCGCTGGCCACGATCTCCACCCGTCTGCCGGGGTCGGCGGCCACCCACGACCGGATGCCCTCCAGCACCACCGGCGTGTCCTCCACCACCGCGAGGGTCACGGGGCGGTCCAGCGGCTCTCTATCCACAGTTGGGTTCCTCCGTTCTCCGCCTCGACGCGGGTGGCGACGTTGGCGGCGCGGGACCCGTCGGCCGAGGGCAGCGACGGGGCGTCGGTGAGGACGCTGACGATGACCTCGCGCGGGGTCGCGACGAGGGTGACCCTGGCCTGGCTGCGGGCCCGTGCCATGCCCTCGATGGGCGCCTCGACCAGCGCGCGGCGGACCTCCAGCGGCAGCGGCGGCACCGTGCCGGCGGTCAGGAAGAGCACCACGACGCCGCGCCGTTCGACGTCGAACGCGCAGGCCCGCAGGGTGTGCAGGAGCGGGTCGGGGGCGTCGTCGGTCTCGGCGATCAGGCGGCGCAGGCGGGCCGCGCCGACGGCGCTCTCGTGCCGTACGTCGGGGTCGGCCGGGTCGGCGCCCTCGGCGAGCAGGGTCAGCACGGGCGCGACGGCCGCGCGCACCTCGGCGTAGCGGGCCAGCCGGTCGGCGTGGACCTGGTCGGCCGCCTTCCGCGCGGCCTCGGCGCCGGCCGTCCGGTTGGAGTTCTCCACCGCCCACCGGGCGGCCAGGTCGAGGGCGTGGCCGCCGGCGCTCGCGCCCGCCTGGAGGAGGATCGCGCCGACGCTGACGACGAGGAACTTGCTCAGCGACCGCGCGTCGAGCGCCCCGGCCAGCGCCAGCCCGGCCAGCGTGACGACCACGTTGGCCAGCAGGAACCCGCTCAGGTCGCGCAGCCAGGTCGGGCGGGGCCAGAAAAGGATCATGGCCAGCCAGCCGACCGAGCCCCACCCCCAGTCGGCGGCGTTGACGACGTCGCCGGGCTCGCAGGCGGCCATCACCATCGCCGACACGGCCAGCGTGACGACCGCGAGTGGCCACACGCCGACGCCGAGCGGCCGTTCGCGCAGCAGGGCGACGCCGGCCACCACGCCGATCGCGGCGTACAGGACCCAGGCGAGCCCGGCCAGCCACGGGAACCGGTAGGCCTCCCAGGTGCCGACGGTGCCGACGAGGTCGAAGCCGAGATGCCAGGCGGCGACGATCGACACGGCGGCGCGGCGCGCGCCCAGGCTGTAGTTGCGGCGGACGCTCGTCTCCGAGGCGCTCACGGCGCCCACCGGAGGGTGACCCTGGTGCCCTGCGGGCCCGACTCGACCACGCCCCGGCCGCCGACCATCTCCATCCTGGCCAGGATCGACACCCGCAGGCCGTAGCGGTGGTCGGGCACGCGGGCCGGGTCGAAGCCCATCCCGCGGTCGCGGACCTCGACCACGACCTCGCCGCCGGTCTCGGTCAGCGTGACGACCGCGACGGTGACGTTGGCGTGCCTGACCACGTTCGCGATCGCCTCGGCGACGGCTTCGAGGAAGGCCTCGGCCACCTCCCACGGCACCGAGGCGGGTGTCAGCCGGGTGTGGATGGTCAGCCCCGACCGGGCCGCGACGGCGGTCAGCCGCTCGTGCAGCGGCACGTGGTCGGGCCCGGCGCCGCCGCCCTCGGACATGCGGTCGAGGTCGGCCAGGTGGCGGGCGGCGGTCTCGCGCAGCATGGGGGAGGTCGCGCCGATGCCGCCGGCGCCGATCATCATGAGGGTGGCCAGCACGCTGCCGTGCATGCGGCTGTTCTGGGCGCGTTCGTCGCGGCGGCGTTCGCGTTCGACGGTGGCCTTCTCCTCGGCGTCGCGGGCCGCCGCGAGCTCCCGGTCGGCGTCGGCCGCGCCCTTGCGCAGCAGGCTCATCAGCACGGCGGTCGCGCCCACCTGCAGCACGTGGATCCCGGCGACCGCGAAGGCGCCGGAGCCGCAGAGGTGCGCGACGACCACCACGAGCCCGGCCGGGACGGCCGGACCCGCCCGCCAGGCCAGGTTGACCACCACGATCGTCATGGTGACCAGCCCGCCGACCCAGCTCGCGCTGTCGCCGATGAGGGTGCCCGCGACGAGCTCTCTCTGGAAGAGGCACAACGCCGAGGTGATGAGCACCTCGACGGTGATCACCCAGGGCAGCAGGCCGTAGGTCCAGCCCGCCCAGGTGAAGAAGACGCTCCAGCACAGCAGCCCGGCCATGACCGGCACCAGCACCGTGGAGTCGACCGGCGGGGCGAGCCCCAGCAGCGCCGCCGTGACGGCGACGAGCCCCGCCACGCCCCGGATGACCGACCCGCAGCGCGCGGTCACGCGGTCGAGGGCGGCCGTCGCGGGCATGCGGCCACCCGCGTCGAGCCGAACACCCAATGCCATCAGACGCCCCACTCGGAAGGCCGGATCATGACCGCGCCCTGAGAGTGTAAAGCGGTTCGTCCGGCTGTCAGCCGAATGACCGTCATAGGTACGCGTCTGTAACCCGGTCTAATTGAGACGATATTCGTCACCTGTGGAGGGCCGGGGAGCATGCAGTACGCGACGGAGAGCGAGATCCGCTCGACGATCACTTCGGCGCGCGTCACGGATCCGGGCATCGCGATCCAGTTCGACGACCGGGTGAGCCGCGGCGACCTGCCCGCCCTGGTCAGCCTGATCTCCAGCATCGTCCGGCTGTTCCTGGGCCTGGCCAAGAAGATCGACGACGAGACGGCCTCGCGGGTGGCGCGCTCCTACCTCGCCTGATACGCATGGGTTCATGACGCTTCACCCCAATCTGGACCCTGACCTGCGCGCCGCTCTGGAAGCGCTCCCGCCGCTCTCCTACGACCTCAACACCGCCGACCTGGCGGAGATCCGCCGGGCGCGGGCCGCCGCGTGCCTCCCGCCGGGCGCCGGGACCAAGGTGAGCGACGTCGACGCCGACGGCCTGCGGCTGCGCGTCTACCGCCCGGCCGGCGCGGGGGACGAACCGCTCCCGTGCCTGTACTGGATCCACGGCGGCGGCATGATCATCGGCCTGCCGGAGATGGACGACTCCCGGATCTCCCGCTTCGTCGAGGCGCTCGGCTGTATGGCGGTCTCCGTGGACTACCGGCTGGCGCCCGAGCACCCCTACCCCATCCCTTTGGACGACTGCTACCGCGGGCTGTTGTGGACGGCCGAGAACGCGGCCGCCCTGGGGGTGGACCCCGACCGGCTGGCGATCGGCGGGAACTCGGCGGGCGCCGGCCTGGCCGCCGGGCTCGCCCTGCTGGCCAGGGACCGGGGCGGCCCCCGCCTGCGGTTCCAGCTCCTGCTGTGCCCGATGCTCGACGACCGCGACGACACGGCGTCGGCGGCCCAGTTCGAGGAGGCCGTCTCGTGGCCGCGCGGCAACAACCGGTTCGCCTGGAAGGCCTACCTGGGCGACCTCACCGACGTGCCGGTCTACGCCGCCCCCGCCCGCGCGACCGACCTGTCGGGCCTTCCCCCGGCCTACGTGGACGTCGGCGACCTGGAGGTCTTCCGCGACGAGGACGCCCTCTACGCGCTGCGCCTGGCGGCGGCCGGGGTGCCGGTCGAGTTCCACCTGTGGCCGGGCGCGTTCCACGGCTTCGCGGGCGCGCTGCCCGACACCCCGATCGGGCGGCGTTCGACGGCCGAGCAGATCGAGGCGCTGCGGCGCGGTTTTGTCGGTGGGGATATCTAGGCTGCCCGTGTGAACCGTACGGATCGGCTTTACGCCCTCGTCGAGGAACTGCGGGCCGTCTCGCCCCGGCCCCGGTCGGCCCGTGAGCTGGCCGAGAGGTTCGAGGTGAGCGTGCGCACCATCGAGCGCGACGTCGCCGCGCTCCAGGAGGCCCGCGTCCCCATCTACGCCGAGTTCGGCCGCCGCGGCGGCTACGTGCTCGACAAGCGCATGTCGCTGCCGCCGCTCAACTTCACCCCCGAAGAGGCGGTGGCCATCGCGGTCGCCCTCAGCCACGAGGAGCTGCCCTTCGCCGAGCAGGCCAGGAGCGCCCTGCGCAAGGTGATGGAGGCCATGCCCGACGGCGAGGGCGACCGCGCCAGGGCCCTGGCCGAGCGCGTGCAGCTGATCCGCGACGACGAGCGCCCCGCCGACCCGATCGCGACCGTCATCGACCAGGCCGTCCTGTCGGGCGGCGTGCTGCGCATCGGCTACGCCGACGCCAAGGGCGTGCCGACCGAACGCGAGGTCGAGCCGGGGGTGTTCGTCGGCAACCGGCGCGGCGAGTGGTATCTGGTGGGCTGGTGCCGGTTACGCGAGGCGGTGCGGGTGTTCCGCCTCGACCGCATCGCGGGCGCCGAAGCCACGGGCGAACGCGCGCCGGCCCGCCCGGCGGCGACCTTCGCCTCCGAGACCGGGATGTTGCGCCAGCCCGTCCTGAGCTGAACAGGCTCAGACGGCGAGAAGCGGTAGCCGGACCGTCACGATGAGGCCGCCGCCCTCCCGGGGACGGGCCTCGGCCGTGCCCCCGTGGGCGCGCGCGACGGCCCGCACGATCGACAAGCCCAGCCCGGCCCCGCCCGCCGACCCGGTCCGGTCGGGGTCGAGGCGGATGAAGGGGTCGAACAGCCGGGCCGCCTGGGCGGGGGCGATCTCGCGGCCGGTGTTCTCCACGGTCACGTACGCATGGCCCCCGCCGCTGCCGGTCCTGACGGTCACCTCGCCGCGGTCGTCGTTGTAGGTCACCGCGTTGTCGACCAGGTTGCGGATCATCCGCTCCAGCAGCACCCCGTCGCCCGCCACCGGGGCCGGGAACTGCCGCGCCACCGTCAGGCCGTGGGCCAGCAGCGACGGCCGGGCCAGTTCGGCCAGGTCGCCGGGCTCCCGCCCGGACAGGTCGCGTTCGCTCAGCGCCAGGGTGAGCAGGCCCTCGATGAGGCGCTCCTGCCGGGAGTTGGACGCCAGCAGCTCGTCGCGGACCGGCCGGAGCGCGGCGGGGATCAGCTCGTCCGGCATGGAGACCTGGAGCAGCACGCGGTTGATGGCCAGCGGCGTGCGCAGTTCGTGGGAGGCGTTGGCGACGAAACGGCGCTGGCCGTCGAAGGCGTTGTCGAGGCGTTCGAGCATCGAGTCGAACGTGTCGGCCAGGTCCTTGATCTCGTCGTGCGGGCCGGTCATGGAGATGCGCCGGTGCAGGGTGTCGGTCGACAGGCGGCGGGCCGTCTCGGTGACGTGCTGGAGGGGGTCGAGGGCACGTTTGGCGACGTACCACCCGACGGCCAGGCCGACCAGGCCGACGAGCACGGCGGCGAGCAGCGACCACCACACCAGCGAGCCCAGGACGGTCTCGTGGTAGTCCTCCACCTGCTTGTTGAAGAAGAACAGCTGCTTGTCGCCGGTGAGCGGCGGCAGGTCGTCGATCGGCAGCCGGATCGTCACGCGCCGCGTGAGCTGCCGGCTGACGACGATGTAGTTGATCATCACGAGGACCAGCGCCGCCGCGAAGAACAGGCTCCCGTAGACGAGGGTGAGCCGGGCCCTGATCGGCATGCGGTTCACAGGCGGTACCCGGCGCCGGTGATCGTCTCGATGACGGGCGGGTCGCCGAGCTTCTTGCGCAGGGTCATGACGGTGACCCTGACGGAGTTGGTGAAGTAGCTGATGTTCTCGTCCCAGGCCTTCTCCAGCAGGTCCTCGGCGCTGACCACGGTCCCCTCGGCCCGCAGCAGGATCTCCAGCACGGCGAACTCCTTGGGGCTGAGCGCGACGTACCGCCCGTCGCGGAACACCTCGCGGCGGGCGGGGTCGAGCCGCACCCCGGCCCGCGCCAGCACCGGCGGGTGCGCGAGCGGCACCCGCCGGGCCAGCGCCCGCAACCGGGCGACGAGCTCGGGGAAGTCGAACGGCTTGGCCAGGTAGTCGTCCGCGCCGATCGACAGGCCCTCGACCTTCGACCGCAGGTCGCCGGCGGCGGTGAGCATGATGATGCGGGCCGGGACACGCCGGGCGACCAGCTGGCGGCACACGTCGTCGCCGTGCACCGCCGGCAGGTCGCGGTCGAGCACGATGACGTCGTAGTCGTTGGTCAGCGCCCGTTCCAGGGCGGCGTCGCCGTCGTGCACGACGTCCACCGCCATCGTCTCCCGGCGCAGCCCGGCCGCCACGACCCGGGCCAGCACCTTCTCGTCCTCCGCCACCAGCACCCGCATGGTCCGCATCCTGCCGGTCCGGGGGTAAACACCGGTTAAGCGCCCTGTGTCAGGCGCTCAGGGCGAGGGTGGGCGACATGCGGGCGGCCCGCATCGCCGGGTAGAGCCCGGCGACCGTCCCGACGAACAGGGTCGCCGTGAGCGCCCCGGCCGGCGCCCAGGCCGGCACCGTCGGGGGCAGGTCCATCCAGGTCGCGTACGCCACCGTCACCGCCGCGCCCAGCACCGCCCCGGCCACCCCGCCCAGGCCCGACAGCAGCAGCGACTCGGCGAGGAACTGGCCGCGCACCTGCCCCCGGGTGGCCCCCAGCGACCGGCGCAGGCCGATCTCCCTGCGCCGCTCCAGGACCGAGATGACCATCGTGTTGGCCACCCCGACCCCGCCGACGAGCAGCGCGACCGCGCCGATCCCCAGCAGCAGGCCGGTGAACGCCGAGTCGGCGGCGGCCCGCGCCGCCAGCGCGTCGGACGGCCGGCTGACCTCCACCTCCTCCGGGCTCTCCGGCGAGGCGGTGGCCGGCAGGACCGCCCGCACGGCGTCGACCTGGGCCGGGTCGGTCCGCGTGTAGATCGTGGTCGGGTGCCCGTCGAAGTTCAGGTACGTCCCGGCGGCGTCGAACCCGACGAGCGCCGACCGGTCGACCTCGGGCGCGAGCGGCGAGGGGGCGAGGATGCCGACGACGGTCCACCACCGGCCCCCGATCCAGAGCTGCTCGCCCACGGCGCGCACCCCGAGCCGCTCGGCGGCCACCGCGCCGAGCACGACGGCCCGGAGGGAGTCCGTGGCCTCGTTCAGCCAGACGCCCTTGGCGACCGGGGTCTGCAACGTGCGCAGCAGCTCCGGGGAGGCCGCCCGGGTGGTCAGCCCGCCGGTCGACTGCGGGTTGATCCGGTCGGTGCGGTAGACGGGTGTCCCGGTGTCGCCGGTCGCGCCCGCCACCTCGACCGGCCCGACCGCCCCGACCATCGCGAGCGCGGTCTGCGGCAGCGCGGTCTGCTCGCCGAACAGGCTCTGGCCGGGGGTGACCCGCAGCAGGTTGGTGCCGAGCCGGTCGAGCTCGGCCAGCAGTTGCGCCTTGGACGACGAGGAGATCCCGACGACGGCGACCATGGTCGCGATGCCGATGGCGATGCCGAGCGCCGACAACACCGCCCGCGCGGGCCGCACCCGCAGCCCGGCCGCGCCGACCCTGACCAGGTCGCCCCAGGTGAGCCGGGCCGGACGCAGCTCAGCCATCGGACACCACCAGGCCGTCGCGCAGCCGGATCCGGCGCGGCGCGGCGGCGGCCACGTCGGCGTCGTGCGTGATGATCACCACGGTGGTGCCGGCCGCGTTCAGCTCCCCGAGGAGGGTGAGCACCCCCGTGCCGGACACCGAGTCGAGGTTGCCGGTCGGCTCGTCGGCGAGCAGCAGCGCCGGTTCGCCCACGACGGCGCGGGCCACCGCGACCCGCTGGCGCTCGCCGCCCGAGAGCTCGTTCGGCCGGTGCTCCAGCCGGTGGCCGAGGCCGACCCGGGCCAGCGCGTCGGCGGCCCTCTCCCGGCGCTCGCGGCGGCCGACCCCGGCGTACAGCAGGCCGTCGGCGACGTTGTCGAGCGCGGTCACGCCGTCGGCCAGGTGGAACTGCTGGAACACGAACCCGATGCGCCGGGCCCGCAGCGCCGACAACTCCCGGTCCGACAACGTGGCGACGTCGTATCCGGCGATCGTGACGGTGCCCTCGGAGGGCCGGTCGAGGGTGCCGATGAGGTGCAGCATCGTCGACTTGCCCGATCCCGACGGCCCGGCGATGGCCACCAGTTCGCCCTGCTCGACCCGCAGGTCGACGCCGCGCAGGGCGCGCACGCCCCCCGGGTAGGTCTTGGCCGCGCCGGCCAGTTCGATGACGGCGGTCATTCGGCGGGCACCTCGACCTTCATGCCCTCGGCCAGCCCGGCGCCCTCGATCTCGACCCGCCCGGCGGCGAACAGCCCGGTCGTCACCTTCGTGACCGTGCCCGCGATCCGCACGCCGTAGCCGCCCTCGCGCAGCGCCAGCAGCGCCTCGACCGGCACCGAGAGCACGCCCTCGCGGGTCTCGCCGGTCAGCCCGACGTCGACCGGGGCCTGGTCGAACCGGCCGAGCCGCCCCTCGGCGGTGATCTCGACGTCGATCGTCGCCTCCCCGCCCTCCTGCGCGGGCGGCCGGGCGACGGTGCCGATCGAGGTGATCCGCCCCTTCCCGGTCCGCCCGTCGGGGGTCTCCAGCGTCACCGGGGCGCCGAGCCGGGCGAGCTGCTGGTCGGAGGCGGCGAGGTCGACGTGGACGACCCGCTTGGTGCCGGTCGTGGCGATGACCGACCGCCCGGCGGGCATGCCCGCCTCGGCGCTCACCTGGGCGACACGCACCGCGCCGGAGGCGACCACCACCTCCTCGGGCCCGACCGTGCCGGTCTCGTCGAGGTTCAGGTCCTCCTGCCAGTCCTGTACGGCCTCATGCGTGGACCAGGTGAAGTCGTCGTCGACCGTGCCGGGGTCGTAGCCGAGCGCCTTCAGGTTGCGCTCCAGCTGCCGGACGTCGCGCCCCGACGTGGTGGTGTCGAGCCGGCGGTACATGGGCGTGGAGCCGTACATCAGCACGACGGGCTTGCCGTCGACGGAGTAGAGCCGCTTGCCGCGCCGGACGACGGCGCCCTCCTCGGGCGTCCAGGTGACCGTGCCGCGGGCGGCGTTGGGCAGGTCGCGCCGGTTCTCGTAGCCGAGGGTGCCGCCGACGGTCTCGGCGTCGGCCAGGTCCCCGCGGGTGATCTCGGCCGTCGCCACCGCGGCCGGCGCGGGCGGCGGGGGCGTGTCGAGCGTGGCCGCCGCGACGCCGCCCCCGGCCAGCGCGGCGACCGCCACTCCCCCGGCGAGCAGCCCCTTCCTCACTTCGGGCCCCCGCCGGGCAGGTGCTTCTCGCAGATCGCCTGCGCCTTCTCCGCCTCCGGGGAGTCCATGACGTCCTTGGGCGCCCGGATGAGCATCCGCCCGCCGTCGACCTTCGGGTCGGGCATGTCGACGCCGTTGTCCCGCATGCAGTCGGTGTACTTCTGCACGGCGTCCGCGAAGGCCGCGTCGCCCATCGGCGGCCCGCCCCCGATCGGCCGGAACTCGGCGCATTCCTCGTTGGCCTTCTCGACGGTCGCCGGGTCGACGCCCTCCTTGATCCGCACCCGGACGGCGTTGCCGCCGGGCTCGGGGTCGGGCACGTCGATGCCGTGCTCCCGCATGCACTGGGCGAACTTGACGGCGTCTCCGGACGCCGCCGGGCTGGGCGCCGCCGCCGCGGAGGCGGACCCGCCTCCGGCGGTCGCGACTCCGCTCTGCTGAGCGGTTCCGCAGGCGGCCAGGAACAGCGGGACCGCCGCGACCAAGGCAATTCTGAATCGGGTCATGCGTGATTTCTAGCGAGACGCCGTTAAACACCCATTAAGCGAATTCGCTTATCCCATGTTTATGCGAACAGAAAAGGCCCGTGGGGAAGACGGGCCTTTCTCTCGGTCCGTCGGCGTTACTGCTGCGGCCGGTTGCCGAGCTGGCGGCGGAGCTGCTCCAGCTCGCGCTCCAGGTCGGCGACGTTCCGCTCCTGCGGCTGCTGAGGCTGGGACTGCGGCTGCTGGCCGTAGGGCTGATGCTGCGGGATCGGTCCACCACCGTGCTGCCCGTGCTGCCCGTGCTGCCCGTACTGGTTGCCCGGCTGCTGCCCCTGCTGACCGCCGTGGGCCTGCTGGTAGGCCTGGTAGGGCTGCGACGGCGGCCGGTAGCGGGTCGTGCTCTCGGCCGGGGGCAGGGAGTGGGCGGGCGGCGGCTGGTAGGCCGGGATCTGCTGGGCCTGCGCCTGGTAGGGCGGGGCGCCGTTGTAGACCGGGATCTGGGGACGCTTCTTGCGCTTGGCCCTGCGCACCACCAGGCGGAGCAGCACCAGGCCGAGCAGGATCGCCACGAGCACCCCGGCGCCGATCAGCACCCAGAAACCCGTCGACTGCGGCGACTCGTCCTTGCCCGCCGTGATGGCCTGCTGCGAGTTGGTGATGTACTCGGCGACCCACGGGTGGGTCGGGTGCAGCGCCTGGACCTCGCGGAAGATCGGCAGCGCCTCGGAGTAGTGCTTCAGGAAGAAGGCGTCCAGGGCGGTGTTCCAGCGCGTCGTGGTCGCCGACGCGGTCGGCTTGATGCCCTTCTCGTTCAGCTTCTCCTTGATCACCGAGATCGGGAGCACGAAGGACTCGTTCTCCGACGCCTCCCCGCCCTCGGAGACCGTGCCCGCGATGAGCATGCCGATGACGTCGCCGTCCTTGGAGAACACCGGCCCGCCGGAGTTGCCGTGGTAGGAGGGCGCCTGCGTCTGGATGTACGGCACGCCCTTGTCGGTCGTCCGCAGCGCGTTGTACGGCCCCTCGGTCAGCGCCGGGTCGAGCTTCGACTCCAGGCTGAAGAACGGGGTGTTGGTGACCAGCCCGGGGAACCCGCTGATGTACAGCGTCGAACCCACCTGCACGTCGGCGTCGTCGCCCAGCGGCACGGTCGGCAGGTTCTGCTGCCCGTTGACCTTGAGCAGCGCGTAGTCCTTGCCGGGGTAGCTCTCGCCGACGTCGACCAGCTCGGCCACGATCGGCTTGGCGGTCTTGTCGACGCCGCCGCCGGGGTGGGCCTGCAGCACGGCGATCTCCTTCTTGAGACCGTTGACCTGCATGTTGGCCGCGTTGAAGTTGATGAAGAGGTTCTCGGCGAGCTTGATCATCTCTTCGTCGGGCGAGAGGTCCTTGACCATCTCCAGGATCCCCTGGGCGTCCTCCTCGTAGAACTTGGAGAGCGCCTGCTGGGCGAAGACGTCGTAGAGCTCCTTCTCGCCCATCTCGACGCAGTGCGCGCCGGTGACCATGTAGCCGTCGGGGGTGACCCACCAGCCGGTGCACATGCCGCCGACCTCGGCGTCCACGACGCGCTCCGGGGTGCCGGGCACGAGGTAGGCGCCCACGTTGGCGTTCATCTGCTCGAACATGTACTTGGCGATGGTCCGCTGGTCGGAGGCGACCTTGCCGGCCACGACGTCGGCGGTGATCTTGTCGACGAGGGCGTACAGGTTGGCCTCGTTGACGGCCGGGGTGGGCACGCTGACCTTGCCCGTGTAGGTGAGGCTGGTGAGCTGGACGGCGGGGTGGGTCTGCGCGGCCAGCCTGGTCCCGATCGGGACGTTGGGCGTCTCGTCCGCGTACGCGGGAGATGCGGCGAGCACCGACACCGCCGCAGTGGCGACGATGATTCTTCTGAGGTTCACGGCACTGATCGTCGGACAGCCGCCTTGTCCACCACTTGTGAGTGACTTGGGGTTTCCATTACCCGGGGGAAAACCCCAGGGCACACCCCGTGGCGGGCACGTTGTCCCGTTCCTACCGTTGCGGTCATGGCCGGAGCCGTCCCGCCCGGGACCGTCACCGTCCGCGACCTCCCGTGCCGCCCCCTCCTGCGGCCGCCGCCCGACGTGGCCGACAACCGCGCCGGCCGGCGGGTCCTCACCCAGGAGGGGGCCTCCCGCACCGGCCACGCCCTGGCCGCCGTCACAACGGGTTCAACTAGACGGGAACCAGGTGTGTGTACCATCAGTACATGCAGACCGTCTTAGTCAAGGTCACCGGAACCGTGCTGGTCACCGCGCTGATCGCCCACCCGCTCTACGCCCCCCACTGGGGCACGGGCATCCTCGGTGAGGTCACCGCCGCCGGGCCGGTCGGCGGGCCGGTCTTCGTCGCGGTCTTCTTCGGCCTGGTCGCCCTCTACTGCCGGGCCCTGGAGCGCACCCTCGTCCTGGCGGGCGCCGACCGCCCCGGGGCGGTGTGGTGGATGTTCGCGATCCCGTACAACTTCACCGAGGACTTCTTCATCGTCGGGAGGGTCCGCGCCGCGCTGGCCGGGCGCGTCACGCCGGAGTTCCTGCGGTGGTGGTCGATCCTCGGGTACGGCTGGTGCGCCTTCCAGATCCTGTCGCTGCTCCCCGGCCTGCCCGGCTACGCCGGAGGGGCCGTGGCCGTCCCCCTGTGGGCGGCACACTGGATCATGACGTCCCGCCTCCAGCACACCCTGGGAACCTGATGCCGCTGCCTCGCTTCGACCGGCTGCCCGCCGGGTCCCGTGCCGCGATCCTCGCGGTCGCGCGCGCCCACTTCGCCCGCGACGGGAAGGACGCGGCCTCGTTCAACCAGATCATCGCCGACGCCCGCATCTCCAAGACCTCGGCCTACCACTACTTCGACGGCAAGGACGACCTGTGGTCGGCCGTCGTCGCCGACGCCTCGGCACGGGCGCTGCGTGTGCTCGGCCCGTGGCGGCCGGCGGAGTCGGCCGACGACCTGTGGGAGCGGCTCCGCTCGGGTTCGGCACGCCTGTCGGCCCACCTGCGCGACCACCCCGACGACCGGGCCGTGCTGGCGGCGGGCGGCGGCTCCGGGAGCGACGGCTGGATCGCCGACCTGGTCGCCGACGCGACCCGCATCGGGCTGGTCGACGTGGTCCCTGGCATCGAGGCCGCCACGGCCGGGGTGTTCGCGGCCGTCGACCGGTGGGCCCTGGACCACCCGGACGAGCCCGACCCCGCCGGGCCGCTCCTCGTCCTGCTGGCCCGGCTCTGGGGCGTACCGGAAACGAAAAGGCCCCCGAAGCACTCGGGGGCCTTCTGAGAGACGGGTGGGCTCAGACGCCCATCGCCTCGGTGTCGTTCGACTCGGCGGTGGTGCCGATCTCGGTGACGCCGTTCTTGAGGTGGTAGCGGGCGATCGCGTCCTTCAGCGTCTCCGGCTTGACCTCGCCGCGCTTGGCGAGCTGGGTCAGCACCGCCAGCGTGATCGAGGCGGCGTCGACGTGGAAGTGCCGCCGCAGCGCCGACCGGGTGTCGGACAGGCCGAAGCCGTCGGTCCCGAGCGACGTCCAGTCGCCCGGCACCCACTGCGCGATCTGGTCCTGTACGGCCCGCATGTAGTCGCTGACGCCCACGAAGGGCCCGGGTACGTTCGACAGCTTGGTCGTGACGTAGGGGACCTTCTGCTCGGCCTCAGGGTTCAGCAGGTTGTACTCCTCGCACGCGAGGGCGTCGCGGCGCAGCTCCGACCACGAGGTGGCCGACCACACAGAGGCGGCCACGCCCCACTCCTCGGCCAGCATGCGCTGCGCCTCCAGGGCCCACGGCCCGGCGACGCCCGACACCAGGATGTTGGCCTTGGGGCCGTCACCCTGCGACGGGGCGAAGAGGTAGAGGCCCTTGAGCAGGCCCTCGACGTCGAGGCCGGCCGGCTCGGCGGGCTGCTGGTAGGGCTCGTTGTAGACGGTCAGGTAGTAGAAGACGTCTTCGGCGTTCTCGCCGTACATCCTCCGCAGGCCGTCGCGCACGATGTGGGCGACCTCGTAGGCCCACGCCGGGTCGTAGGAGATCGCGGCGGGGTTGGTCGAGGCGATGAGCGGCGTGTGGCCGTCTTCGTGCTGGAGGCCCTCGCCGTTCAGGGTGGTGCGGCCGGCGGTGGCGCCGAGCAGGAAGCCCCGGCCCATCTGGTCGGCGAGCTGCCACATCTGGTCGGCCGTCCGCTGCCAGCCGAACATCGAGTAGAAGATGTAGATCGGGATCATGTGCTCGCCGTGGGTGGCGTACGACGACCCGACCGCGATCGTGGAGGCCATCGAGCCCGACTCGGTGATGCCCTCGTGGAGGATCTGACCCTCGGTCGACTCCTTGTAGGACAGCAGCAGGTCGCGGTCGACCGCCTCGTAGGTCTGCCCGTAGGGCGAGTAGATCTTGGCGGTCGGGAACATGGCGTCGATGCCGAACGTGCGGGCCTCGTCGGGGATGATCGGCACGAAGCGGTTGCCGATCTCCTTGTCGCGCATGAGGTCTTTCAGCAGGCGGACGAACGCCATGGTGGTGGCGACGTTCTGCTTGCCCGAGCCCTTGGAGAGCTGCTTGTAGGCGTCGTCGCCCGGCAGCTTGAGGGTCTTGGCGCGCACGACCCGCTTGGGCAGGAAGCCGCCCAGCGCGTGGCGGCGCTCCTTCATGTAGGCGATCTCGTCGCTGTCGGGACCCGGGTGGTAGTAGGGCGGCAGGTCGCCCTCGAGGTCCTTGTCCGGAATCGGAAGGTAGAGCCGGTCGCGGAACTCCTTGAGCTCGGCCTTGCTCAGCTTCTTCATCTGGTGGGTGGCGTTGCGGGCCTCGAAGTCCTTGCCCAGCGTCCAGCCCTTGATCGTCTGCGCCAGGATGACCGTCGGCTGGCCCACGTGGTCGCGGGCCGCCTTGAACGCCGCGTAGACCTTGCGGTAGTCGTGGCCGCCGCGCGAGAGCTTGCGGATCTCGTCGTCGGACAGGTGCTCGACCATCTTGCGCAGCCGCGGGTCGCCGCCGAAGAAGTGGTCGCGGATGTAGGCGCCGTTCTCGACGGAGTAGGTCTGGAACTGGCCGTCGGGCGTGGTGTTCATCTGGTTGACCAGCACGCCGTCGACGTCGGCCGCCAGCAGCGGGTCCCAGTCACGGCCCCAGACGACCTTGATGACGTTCCACCCTGCGCCGCGGAAGTAGGACTCCAGCTCCTGGATGATCTTGCCGTTGCCCCGGACCGGGCCGTCGAGCCGCTGCAGGTTGCAGTTGATGACGAAGGTCAGGTTGTCGAGCTCCTCGCGGGCCGCCAGACCGATGGCGCCGAGCGACTCGGGCTCGTCCATCTCGCCGTCGCCGAGGAAGGCCCACACGTGGCTGCGCGAGGTGTCCTTGATCTTGCGGTCGTGCAGGTAGCGGTTGAACCGCGCCTGGTAGATCGCGCCGATCGGGCCCAGGCCCATGGAGACCGTGGGGAACTCCCAGAAGTCGGGCATCAGGCGCGGGTGGGGGTAGGAGGGCAGCCCCTTGAACCCGTGGGACAGCTCCTGCCGGAAGGCGTCGAGCTGGTTCTCGGTGAGGCGGCCCTCGAGGAAGGCGCGCGCGTAGATCCCCGGGGCCGCGTGGCCCTGGAAGAACACCTGGTCGCCCGACTCGCCGTGGTCCTTGCCGCGGAAGAAGTGGTTGAAGCCCACTTCGTAGAGGGACGCCGCGGAGGCGTAGGTGGCGATGTGGCCGCCCACGTTGGTGCGGGCGTTGGCCCGGGTCACCATGATCGCGGCGTTCCACCGGCTGTAGGCGCGGATCCGCCGCTCGACGTATTCGTCGCCGGGGAACCACGGCTCGCGCTCGGGGGCGATCGTGTTGATGTAGTCGGTGCTGCGCAGACCCGGGACGCCGACCTGGTGCTCACGCGCCCGTTCGAGCAGGCGGAGCATCAGATAGCGCGCTCGGGTTCGCCCCTCCGTCCTGACGACGTTGTCGAGCGACTCAAGCCACTCCTGGGTCTCGCTTGGATCGACATCAGGGAACTGGCTGGGTAGGCCGTCACTGATGATCGAGAAACGCTGGCGTCCGGAAGCCACTGGGTCTCGCCTTCCGAGAATGGACTTTTGTCGGTCTAGGGTTCGGGTTCCATCCTGGCTGCTCCCTGCGGAAGATGCATCTCTACCGCGGGGTAACCGGGTGGTCTTTGGCCTAGACCACCGATGGTAGGACGATTTTCGCCCAAGCTTGCACATCCCGCCACCACCGGGTGTGCTCACTTCGTCAGCGTAACGTTTTGACCTAGGTTGTCCCTCACCTGGTCGCACGACCCCGATTTACGGGCAGGCCGCACCTTAGTATCCCGATGTGAGATCTCAGGTCATCGAGGTGCGGACGGGCTCCCGGGAACGGGTGCACGACATCACCGCGGAATGCGCGAGGTTCGTCGGAGACCAGGGAGGCGACGGCCTTCTCAACGTCTTCGTCCCTCACGCGACGGCGGGCGTGGCGCTGATCGAACTGGGCGCCGGCAGTGACGACGACCTGCTGGCCGCGCTGGGCGACCTGCTCCCGGCCGACGACCGCTGGCGGCACGCCCACGGCTCCCGGGGCCACGGGCGGTCTCACGTGATGCCGGCCCTGATTCCGCCCTATGCGACGGTGCCCGTCATCGGGGGGCGGCTGGCTCTGGGCACCTGGCAGTCGATCGCCATCGTGGATCTCAACGTGGACAACATGGAACGTCGTGTTCGTTTGTCCTATTTGTCCGAATCGTAGATAACGGTGCGGGTCACTGACCGTGGCGACCGTTGACGACGATGGGTCACAGCGTGTGGACTGTGCCGAACGATACCCGCAGCGGTTTCCGAGCGGGGTCGATCCGAGCAGGAGGGATGAGAGTGAGCGCGACCGCGGGTCAGGCGCAGGGCGAGCGCGGCCTGGCCGAACGACTTGGCCTCAAGCCGGGTCAGGTGGTGCAGGAGGTCGGCTGGGACGAGGACAGCGACGAGGCGCTTCGTCAGTCCATCGAGGAGCTGACCGGCAACGAGATGGTCGACGAGGACTATGAAGAGGTCGTCGACGTGGTGCTCCTGTGGTACCGCGACGGGGACGACGATCTGTTCGACATCCTGAGCAGTGTGACCACGGCGCTGGCGGACGGCGGCCAGATCTGGCTGCTGACCCCCAAGGCGGGCCGTGACGGCCATGTCGAGCCGAGCGACATCGGCGAGGATGCCACGACCGCCGGCCTCGCGCAGACCAGCAGCATCAGCGCGGCCAGAGACTGGTCGGGCACGAGACTCGTCTTCAAGGGCCGCCGCTAGCCGGCTGGGCCCCGTCCTGCCGTACGGCCGCCGCCGTACGGCAGGCTCACTACGGGCGGAGCGATCATGGACATGCTGACCGCCGGGTCTCCCGCGCCCGACTTCGAGCTGACCGACCAGCACGGCACGCCGGTCCGGCTCTCGGGCTTGCGCGGCCGGAAGGTGCTGCTCGTCTTCTTCCCGTTCGCCTTCACCGGCGTCTGCCAGGCGGAACTTCACGATCTACACGGGTTCGGCGACGCGGTCGTGCTGGCCGTCTCCGTCGACTCGATGTTCGCGCAGCGGGCCTGGGCCGACCGCGAGGGCTGGGACCTCACCCTGCTCTCGGATTTCTGGCCCCACGGTCAGGTCGCGCGTCTTTATGGTGTCTTCGATGAGGTGAAGGGGGTCGCCTCCCGGGGGACCTTCGTCATCGACGCCGAAGGCGTGGTGCGCTGGACGGTCGCGACCGCGATCGGGCAGCCGCGCGACGTCGCCGACTATCGGAAAGTCCTCAGCGAGCTGTAGGGGAGGCCGACATGCCCTGCTACCGATGCGGGGCCCGGCAGACCGACCCGGTTCGTGGCGCGAGCCCGTGGAGGCGCGGGGTGCGCTCTGACGCCCAGGTCCTGATCTGCCCGGACTGCCAGCGGGCCCACGATCTCCAACTCGACACCTGCTTCTCGTGCGGCTCCACGACCCTGGTCTGCCGCCTGGGCGAGGTGGAGTGCCGCTCCTGCGGCCACGTCCGCAACGCCGGCGAGGGCGGCCCCCGGCGCGACTACCGGCGACCCTCCGTGCCGGCCGACCTGGCGGCGGAGGTGGAGGCGGCCCTGTCTCGCGTACTCGGCCGGTCGTGAGATTAGATGTCCGGATGAGTTACGTGGTCGCCCTGGATGTGGGCGGGACATCGATGAAGGGCGGCCTCGTCAGCGAATCGGGCGAGGTGACCGTTTTCCCCGGGCGTGCGACCGGGCGGGAAGACGGGCCCGAGGCCGTCGTCGCCAACATCCGGGCCTACGTGGCCGAACTGGCCGCCTCGGGCGACGGGCCGCCGCGCGGCGTCGGCCTGGCGGTGCCCGGGATCGTCGACGCCGACACGGCCCTGTTCTCGGCCAACATCGGGTGGCGTGACGTCCCGGCGGCCACGTTCGTGCCCGAGGGGCTGCCGGTGAGCCTGGGCCACGACGTCCGGACGGCGGGCCTGGCCGAGAGCGTCTTCGGGGCCGGCCGCGACGTGACCGACTTCCTCTTCCTGCCCATCGGTACGGGAATCGCCGGCGCCCTGATCATCAAGGGCGAGCCCTACGGGGGCGTCAACGGCTGGGGCGGCGAGATCGGCCACACCCCCGTGTGGCCCGACGGCGAGCGCTGCGCCTGCGGCCAGACCGGCTGCCTGGAGACCTACGCCTCGGCGGCCTCGCTGGGCCGCCGCTACACCGAGCGCACCGGCAAGCCCGCCACGGCGGTCGACGTCATGGCCCAGGCGGGCTCCGATCCCCACGCCTACGCGGTCCTGGCCGACGCCGTCGAGGCGCTGGCGATCTCGCTGGCGTCGTACACGCTGCTCATGGACCCGGCGATGATCGTGATCGGCGGCGGCCTCGGCGAGGCCGGCGAGGCCCTGCTGACCCCGCTCAGAGACCGCATGACCGAACGCCTGAGCTTCCGCAAGCCCCCGCCGCTGCGCCAGACGGCGCTCGGCGTCCGCGCGGGGATGCTGGGAGCGGGCGTCCTCGGCTGGCGCGCGGCGGGAGTCCACGACTGGGCTCCTCAGCTCGACCTGTAGGCGAGGAGAGGCGCCTCGATTCGGCTGCTCAGCTCGATCGGTAGTCGGTGTACATGTAGGGGTTGTCGAGGATCTTGGTCTCCGGGATGTCGGGGTTCATTCCGGAGAGCCAGGCGTCGCCCAGTTCGCTCATCAGGTGGTCGACCGTCTGGGTGACCGCCGCGCGGGCGGCGTCCACGCCCTCGACCCGGCCGTCGCGCTTCACGACCCGGCCGTTGACGAGCACGGTGTGCACGTCGCCGCGCTGGGCCTGGAAGGCGATGTGGCCGTAGGGGTTGAGGATCGGGAACATGACGGGCGAGGCGTCGTTCTTGATCAGGACGACGTCGGCCTTCTTGCCGGGCTCCAGGCTGCCGATCCTGTCCGACAGGCCCAGGGCCGCCGCGCCGCCGCGGGTGGCCCACTCGACGACCTGCTCGGCCCGCAGGTGGCAGTGGGTCACGGTCTCCGACCTGAGGTGGGCCTCCAGGTGCTCCCTGGACCGGTCGGCGCCCAGGGTGGCCCGCATGGCGGAGAACAGGTCGCCGCTCCACCACACGCTGGTGTCCATCGACAACGACACGGGGATGCCGTGGTGCCGGAGCTGCCACGTGGGCGGGTAGCCCTGCCCGGCGCTCTGCTCGCTCTCGGTCGAGACCGACACCGAGCCGCCGGTGGCGGCGATCCGGTGGTAGGAGTCGGGGCTGAGGGTCGCCGCGTGGACGTAGGTCGTCTCCGGCGTCATGAAGCCGTTCTCGTACATGAGCCGGATGCCGTCGTCGTTGGTCGCGCCCCACACGCCCGCGTGGGTGGTGACCGCGAGCCCGAGGTCGCGGGCGGCCTCGAAGGCGGCCTTCTCGGGGAAGGCGGGGTCGCCGGTGACGTCGAAGGCGAGCTGGAGGCCCAGCATGTCGCCCCATGACCGCCGCCCGATGAAGTCGCGCAGATCGGCGGAGGGCGCCCAGTCCCAGGGGGCCTGCTGGATGTTGCCGTACGCGAGCACGAACCGCCCCGGGACCGCCTCCAGCGCGTCGACGGCCGCCTCGGCGTGGTCGACGGTCTGGAGCCCGTGCGACCAGTCGACGGTGGTGGTGACCCCGGCGTCGAGGGCCTCGACGCCGCCCAGCAGGTTGCCGGCGTAGACGTCCTGGGGGCGGAACTTCCTGCCCCATTCGAGGTAGTACCAGACGAAGTACTGGGTGAGGGTCCAGTCGGCGCCGTAGCCGCGCATCGCGGTCTGCCACAGGTGGCGGTGGGTGTCGATCATGCCCGGCATGACGATGCCGCCGGACGCGTCGATCTCCTCGGTGCCCTCGGGCACCTCCAGATCGGGCCCGACGGCGACGATGTCCTCCCCGTCGGCCAGCACGTCGCCGCGCGCCAGCACGGTTCGCCGGTCGTCCATGGTCAGCACGAGTCCGTTGCGGAGGACGATGGGCATAGAGCTGCCTCCCAGAGTCGCGGACCAACGTCCGCCTGGCGGTCGCAGAAATGTGAATGCAACAATGCGAGCCCCCTACGCCGATGTCAAGACACGCGGGGCGGTCTAAAGTCGACCCATGCCACGCAAGGACACCGGACCCGACTTCATCGAGGCGCTGGCCAGGGGACTCGATGTGATCAAGGCGTTCGGCCCGCGCCAGCGGGTGATGACCCTCACCGAGGTCGCCACGGCGACCGAACTGGCCCGCCCGACCGCCCGCCGCATCCTGCTGACCCTGGAGGAGCTCGGCTACGTCAGGGCCGCCGAGGGGGGCTTCGCGCTCACCCCCCGGGTGCTGGAGCTGGGGGTCGCCTACGTCCACTCCATGGGCCTGTGGGAGATCGCCCGTCCCCACCTGGAGCAGCTCTCGGCGCTGACCCGCGAGTCGTGCTCGATCGCGCAGCTCGACGGCTCCGACATCGTCTACGTCGCCCGGGTCGCGGTACCCAAGATCGTCACCCTGTCGGTCAGCATCGGCACCCGGTTCCCGGCGCTCCAGACGTCGCTGGGCAAGGTCCTGCTGGCGGCCCTGCCGGCCGCCGAGGCCGACGCCGTCCTGGAGACGCCGAGCCAGTCGGGCATCACGCCCCGCTGGCGCCCCTCGGCCGAGGAACGCCACGCGGTGCTGCGCGCGGTCCGGGCCAGCGGCTGGGCGGTGACCGACGAGCAGCTCGCGCCGGGCATCCGCTCGGTCGCCGCGCCGCTGCGCGACGGCCACGGGAGGGTGATCGCGGCCATCAACGTGAACGCCCACTCGGCCGAGACCTCGATGGAGACGCTGACCGAGGAGTTCCTGCCCGCGCTGCTGCGCACGGCCGGCGCGATCGGCGCCGACGTGGCCCTCCACGAGTCCATCCCCCAGTCGGTCTCCCAGGTCTCCGCTTGACATCACCTTCGCCGCCCGACAAGACTCGGGCTCGCGGACACTTGTCCGCGTAACGGACGAAGGGATCTCATGGGCGCACTCGACGGCATCCTCGTGGCCGATTTCTCCCGGGTGCTCGCCGGGCCCTACGCCACGATGCTGCTGGCCGACATGGGCGCCGACGTCATCAAGGTCGAGGCGCCCGGCGGCGACGACACCCGCAACTGGCTGCCCCCGGAGCGCGACGGCGTCTCGACGTACTACCTGGGGGTGAACCGGGGCAAGCGCTCGGTCGCCCTCGACCTGAAGGACCCCGCCGACCAGGCCCTGGCCCACGAGCTGTCGGCCCGCGCCGACGTCTTCATCGAGAACTTCAAGCCCGGCGGCCTGGCCGCCTACGGGCTCGACTATCCGGCGGTCCGGGAGCGCAATCCCAAGGTGGTGTACGCCTCCATCACCGGCTTCGGCGCCGAGGGCGGCGCCCACCTGCCGGGGTATGACCTCATCGTGCAGGCGGTCTCGGGGCTGATGAGCCTCACCGGTTCGGCCGACGGCCCGCCCTACCGGGCGGGCATGTCGGTGTTCGACGTGATCACCGGCCTGCACGCCGTGTCGGGCATCCTCGCCGCGCTCTACGCCGGCGGCGGCCAGCGTGTCGAGGTCAACCTCATGTCGTCGGCCCTGTCGGCGCTGGTGAACCATTCGAGCGCCGTGGTGGCCGGGGAGGTCACTCCCCACCGGATGGGCAACGCCCACCCGTCGTTGTTCCCCTACGAGCCGCTGGAGTGCGCCGACGGCGACCTGATCGTCGCCGCGGGCAACGACGGGCAGTTCCGCAGGTTGTGCGAGGTCCTGGGCGTGCCCGGACTGGCCGACGACGCGCGCTTCGCGCGTACCAGAGATCGCACCGCGAACCGGGCCGAGCTGAAACCGCTGCTGGTCGCGGAGCTGCGGAAGCGGACGCGAGCCGACCTGTTCGCCGAGCTCAGCGCGGCGGGGGTGGCCTGCGGCCCGATCAACACGGTGACCGAAGGGGTCGCGCTGGCCGAGAGCCTGGGCCTGGAGCCGGTGGTGGAACCGGGCGGCGTGCCGTCGGTGCGGCACCCGATCCGCTTCTCCGGCACTCCCGCCGGCTACCGGCGGCCGCCGCCCGCCTTGGACGAGCACGGGGACGAGATCAGGAAGTGGCTGCGATGAACTTTCCCACCGGCATCGGCACGTCCGACGCCGACTCCATCAGCCTGCTCGGGCACGACCTGGCCCACGACCTGATGGGCAAGGTCGGCTTCGGGGAGCTGGCCTTCTGGCTGGTGGCCGGACGCCGCCCCACCCCCGGGGAGACCCGGGTGTTCGAGGCGGTCCTGGTCGCCCTGGCCGACCACGGCTTCACCCCGACCGCCATCGCGGCCCGGCTGACGCTGCTGAGCGCCCCCGAGAGCGTCCAGGGGGCGCTGGCGGCCGGGCTGCTGGGCGGCGGCTCCCGGTTCCTCGGCGTGACCGAGGACGCGGGGCGGTTCCTCCACGAGCTGGTCGAGTTCTCCAACGGGGACGACTGCTGGGACAACGTGGCGCTGGAGGCCGTACGCGAGGCGCGGGCCGAGAAGCGGCTGATCCCCGGCCTGGGACACCCGGTGCACAAGGAGGAGGACCCCCGCACGCCGGTGCTGTTCGCGCTGGCCCGTGAAGAGGGGGTCTTCGGCCCGCATCTGGCGCTGTTCGAGGCCATCGGGCGGGTGCACCCCGAGGTGCTGGGCCGCAGGCTGCCGCTGAACGGCGCCGGGGTCTGCGGGGCGGCCCTGGCCGACCTCGGCCTCCCGGTCGACCTGCTGCGCGGCTTCGCCCTGCTGGCCCGCGCCGCCGGCCTGCTCGGTCACCTGGCCGAGGAGCGCCGCCGCCCCATCGGCATGGATGTCTACCTGACCGTCGACCGGAACGCGACGTACGAACCGTAGAGAAGGTGTTCCATGGCAACACTGGCCGCCGTGATCGCGTCCACGCACCACCCGTTCTATTACAAGGCCAGCACGGCGCCCCCGGAGGAGCGCCCGCCGTTCGCCGACGAGTGGGTCGCCAAGATCACCGCCTTCCGCGAGACCCTGACCCGGGCCCGCGCGGACGTGCTGGTCATGGTCGGCTCCGACCACTTCCACCAGTTGTGGCTCGACAACATGCCGCAGTTCCTGGTGGGCAAGGCGCCCTTCTACGACGCCAACTGGTACAACGAGGAGCGCGAGTTCGGCCTGCCCCGCATGCTGCTGCGCGGCCATGAGGAGCTGTCGTCCCACATCCTGCGCGGCGGCCTCGACGAGGGCTTCGACCTGGCCTTCTCCAACGAGCTGCGGATCGACCACAGCATCACGTGCCCGATCATCACGCTGCGCCCCGAGGCCGACCTGCCGATCGTGCCGATCTACACCAACATCTTCGCCCCGCCCCTGCCGAGACCGGCCCGCTTCGTGGAACTCGGCCACGCGATCAGGCGCCTGATCGACACCTGGCCCTCCGACCTGCGGGTCGCGGTCATCGGCACCGGCCACCTGTCACTCGAACTCGGCGGCCCGAGGCAGTTCGGCCCCCATGGCCCCGACCCGGAGTTCGACCGCAAGGCCGTCGAGTGGATCGCCTCCGGCGACATCGAACGGGCCCTGGCCGAGGTCACCCTCGACTCCCTGTGGACGCCCGGCAACGCCACCCACGGGTTCATGGACTTCATGCTCATGATGGGCGTGGCCGGAGAGGGCGCCAAGGCCGACTACGCCGACTCGCTCGACCTGTTCCACACGATGGAGGCCTACTTCACCTGGTATCCGAACGGGGTCCCGGCATGAGCAAGTACCTGCTGAACAAGTTCCTGTTCACCGTCGACCGCGACCCCGACCTGGTCGAGCGCTACCGCGCCGCGCCCCACGAGACGGTGGCATGGTGGGAGTCGACGATCGCCAACGAGATCCTGAACTGCCACGGCGGGGAAGCCAGCACGTGGTTGTCGTTCGACCCGGTCGAACGCGAGGCGCTGACCTCCCACGACTACGTTCGCCTTTTCGAACTGGGCGCCCACCCGTTCCTGACGCTGACGCTGTTCATCGCGATGTTCGAGCGCGACTACGAGGAGCCGCTGGCGTTCCAGAAGGAGTACGCCGCCCGGCTGTCCCACTTCTCCCTCCCCTATCCGGACATCGCCACATGAGCTCACCGATGCGGGCGGCCCTGATCGAGTCCTGCGGCCGCCCGCCGGTGGTGGGGAGCGTCCCCCGGCCTCTTGCGGGGGCCGGGGACGTCCTCGTGACCGTGACCTGCGCGCCGATCACTCCCCTGGACCTGCTGTGCGCGACCGGTCTGTCGTATTTCGGGCAGCCCGCGCTGCCCTATGTGCCCGGCGTGCAGGGGGTCGGGATCACGCCTGACGGTGAGCGGGTGTGGTTCCCCACGTCGGCCGGGATGGCTCCCGGCGACGGAAGCCTGGCCGAGCTCTGCGCGGTGCCCTCTGCGGATCTTGTGCGCGTGCCGGACGGGTGCGACGACGTCGTGGCGGCGTCCCTGGGCCTGTCGGCGGTGGCGGCGTGGCTGGCGCTGACGTGGCGGACGCGGCTGGAGCCCGGGGAACGGGTGGTGGTGCTGGGAGCCGGCGGGGCAGTGGGGCAGGTGGCGCTGCGGGCGGCCCGGCTGCTGGGGGCGGGTGACGTGGTGGGGGTGTCCCGGGCGCCCCGGCCGGGGTGTATCGCCCTGGAGCCCGTTTCGACCTTGGCCGATCGGCTTCGCGAGGTGGTCGGGGCGGCTGACGTGGTGATCGATCCGGTGTTCGGGGAGCCTGCCGCGGCGGCTCTGCAGGTGCTTGCCCCTGGGGGGCGGCTGGTCAACTTGGGCGGGTCGGCGTCTGATTCGGCGACGATGTCGTCGGCTGTGTTGCGGAGCCGGGCGGTATCGGTGCTGGGGTACTCGAACAATGCCGTCAGCCGGGAGCAGAGGGCTGCCGCGCTTGGGGCGGTCTTCGGGCATGCGGCCCTCGGGGAGCTGGCGGTTGATCACTATGTGGTCGGGCTTGATGACGTCGGGGCGGCTTGGGAGGGTACGCAGGACGGGCGGGCGGTCGTGCGGGTTACCGAGGTGCCTTAGGGCTGGGGAGTGCCGTAAGGTGTAAGCGGTCCGGGGCGGTTAGCTCAGCGGTAGAGCACTCGCCTTACAAGCGAGGGGTCACTGGTTCGAACCCAGTACCGCCCACAAATAGCCTCTCACCTGCGGAAATCGGTGAGGGGCTTTCGTTTGCCACCAGCCCACACAGCTCAGTGAGCCCTCGCCTTCGACCTTTTCCTGAGCTATTTGGGGTTCTGCAAGGCCTGACATCGCCTTGACTGAACGCCCGCACGGGAGGCCACCGGCATGGCCACTCTCACGTCAACCGCAGCGGAGCACTTCGGCCAGGAGATCGGTAGCTTCCGCCGATACCTTCGCGCCGAGAACAAGAGCGACAACACCACCCGCATCTACACCGACGCGGCCGAACGCTTCGCCAACTGGCTCGCCTCCGAGTCCGATGACGACGTCGTCGAATGGGGGCAGGTCCGCCGGAAACACATCCAGGAATGGATCATCTACCTGGGTGAACAGGGCAAAGCCGACGGATACCGCAACAACTGGTTCCGGTCGATCCAGCAGTTCTGGCGCTGGTGGGCGGAGGAGTTCGAGGAGCCGAACCCGATCGCCGGCCTCAAGCCGCCGCATGTGCCCGAGAACCTCGGCGCCCTGCTCAAGGACTGCGAGGGCAAATGCTTCATCCAGCGGCGCGACAAGGCGATCCTGTACGTGTTCATGGACTCCGGGATCAGGCGCGGAGAACTCGTCGCCCTCAGGGTCGAAGACCTCGACCTGGACCAGCGGGAAACCGGGTCCTCGGGAAGGGGCGACGGCTGCGGACCGTCACGATCAGCAGGAAGGGCGCCCGCGTCCTGAGCGTTCGGCGCCACCACAAGGGGGCGGACGACCCCGGCCTGTGGCTTTCGGAGAAGGGCCGCGGCGTCCTCACCTATGCCGGGGTCAAGCTGATGCTCAAGCGCCGCGCGGCCCGCGTCGGACTGGACAACCTCTACCCCTACCTGCTTCGGCACACCTGGGCGCATTTCGCCAAGCAGAACATGTCCGAGGAGGAGCTCATGCGGCTGGCCGGCTGGTGTTCGAGGTCCATGGTCGACAGGTACGCGGCGAGCACGACGGATGAAAGGGCCCGCGAAGCGGGGAAGCGGCGCGCGTTGGGCGATCTCCTCTAGTGGTTGCGCAGAGACACAAGAGTTCAGGCCCGACACGATGCAGGAATACGACTTGTCCGCAGGTCAGCGATCCTAACGATCTGGTCTCCCAGGATGGCCGAGGTAACCCGGGAAGGCGCACCATCCGTCACAGGAACGTTCCCACTCCCCGATCTTCGGAGCCCACCGATGACTCAGCCGGGCCCCTATGACCCCCACCAGCAGCCTCAACAGTGGCAGCCGCAGCCGTACGGCCAGCAGCCTTACCCGCCTCCCGGGTATGGGTATCCGCCTCCTCCGCCGCCCCCGAAGCGGAGTAACACGGCGGCCATCCTCATGATCTCCACAGTGGTCTTCGTTCTCGTCGTGGGCGGCTGCTTCGCGGTCGTCCTCAACATCGGCAACGAGACCGCGTGGCGGGAAACGCTGGCAACGCCAAGCCGCGGCCCGGCCACTAGCAAGCCAACCGCCCCGCCCTCCGACGCTGCCACCGCACCAGAGGAGCAGCCAGCCGGCGATACGTCAGCAGACGGCCCTGCGGCCATCGGCTCCCCGATCACTTTGCAAGGACTGGATTCCGACGTGCAGGTCGACGCTACCGTGACGCAGATCTTCGACCCCGCCACGTCTGAAAACGACTTCATCAAACCCAAAGCGGGTGCCCGCTGGGTGGCGGTGGAGTTGCAGCTGAAGAACATCGGGACGGCCGTCTACACCGACGCACCCAGCATCGGACTCAAGCTGATCGACGCGGAGGGCCAGCAGTACTCCCAAACGTTCGGGGATGTGGAGGAGGGTGAAGTCTTCTCGTCCATCACGGTCAATTCCGGGGATACACGCAAAGGCGTAGTTCTGTTCGAGGTACCGGAGGGTGTCAAACTCGCCAAGCTCCAGTTCGCCCTGAACACCGGTTTCGCAAGCGAGACAGGCGAGTGGACGATCTCGTAGGGCGTGATCCCGCAAGGCTCAGCGCCAGCACGCTCAGGCGATCGTGGCCGACCAGCGGCCACGGCTGAGGCGAATCGCCCCGTCCGGCGCGACCTTGACCAGGGCTCCGTTGAGCGGGAGTGCGCCGTGCTGGAGCCAGTACCCGTACCCGGTCGAGTTCCTCCCATGGGCGCCTGGGGCTGTCCTGGTGCACCACTCCAGGCGCTCCCGACATGGATGCGGCTCGAGCCCACGACCCGTCCTCGTGGACCATGAATGGCCGTGCTGAGGCCATCGCGTTCCTCGTAGTCGTGCTCGATACCCGGGACGGCGATCTCCAGCATGCTGCGGATCTCCCAGGTGTCGCCGTCGACCATGTCCAGCACGGGGAACCTGCTGGCGGCAGCGTCGCCCTCGGCCTTTCGGACAGCGGCCACCTGCTCGGCCAGGTGAGGTGGGTAGTCGCCGCCGGTGCGCGTGGCCATGAACATGGCCCAGCCTCGTTCGACCGGGGACTGGGGTTAGGCGGTACGCGACGCCGTCATCTGAGGGCCCCGCGTGCGGCTTGACATGGTCGCGCACGCAGGCTGAGGCCACGACCGCGACGAGGCCCATGACGCTGGCACTGCACGGACGACCAGCGACAGCCCAGCGTCGCACCGAGCGTAAGCAGACCGAGGACGCTGACGGGCAGAATTGAGCCCTGCTCGGCCTGTTCCTGCCGCCGTGGCGGGTGAGGGATGCTGGACCGGCTAATAATGCGCCAGGACCACGGGTACGTCACGACCTGCTGCCGCTGACGCCAACAGTCGACGGACCGTGCACTGGTTGTCGGGCAACCCCCCGGTGACGGTCGTGCTGGCGCTGGTCTACGGGTACATCCCGTTCTTCATCGTGCCACTGTTCTCCACCCTCGACCGCATTGACCCGTTACTCCTGAAAGCAGCGCGGGACCTGGGCTGTTCGAGCCTGAGCGCGTTCTGGCACGTGACGCTGCCGCTGTCACGGCCGGGCCTGCTGACGGCGTCGGCCATCACAGCGCTGCCGATGTTCGGCGACTACTACACGAACACCCTCGTCTCGGGCTCGCCGACCTCCACGATGATCGCCAACAAGATCGAGTTCTACTTGCTCGGCGGGACCCCGCAAGGAACTCGGGGCGTCACTCGTGCTGCTGCTGTCGGCGCTGAGCATGGTGGTGACGGTGTACTACCTGATCTCCAGCCGGCGAGCCGAGGAAGGGTGGCGTGAAAGCATTGAGAGGTCACATCAAACCCGGTTGTAATTGAACCCAGATCAGTCGCCATAATCCCAGCGCCAGGAACAACCCTGGGATCATCCACGACTTCTTGAATTTCCACCTGCATATCACCGCACAGAGCATAAGGGTCATGCCGAAACCAACCAGGAGTCGCACAAAAGCCACCCCGTCCGGATCAATCTCCGGAGAGTCGGTCGACGGGTAGCGTTCGACCCCGAAGAGCCAGCCCAGCCCTATCGACAGACTTCCGCTGATCACAAGGGACCAGTAGATCAGCCGCACCAGGAGCCCTTTCGCCTGCCTGTCCGTTGTTCCAGCATGCTTCGATTTTTCATCACCCGGCGCCCATAGCTGTTCGGGCCATTCCCTCCATTATTATAACCTGATGCCGCATTAAGTGCGGTCGAATTCGACCAGGGGCCGGTATTGGGCGTCAACTTACGCAGATATGCCGCAGCCATGAAATTCCCTGGACGGGATCCTCCAGCGATGCCAGAAGCTGGCCCTCCAAGAGGTTCGATAACGTATTCTTATCCTCGTCGCGCCCCTTGCTCTTGTCGTATCCGAGCACCCAGGCAGCGGTCCCGAGGTTCATGGAGTTATCCGGCGGAGTCCGCAATCGGAGGATATCCACCTACCTCTTCGTAACCACACCCGCGAGTACCCAGGCGGAAATCGGCCAAGCGTCAGAAGATCTATGTCGATCCCGACCGCTTCATCATGTCGCGCGAGGCCAGCGTCCCCGGATTCGAGATCGTACGGGTAGTGGCGGAAGAGTGCTGGGGCGAGGCCCAAGATCCGAACGAGGCGAGGGATCTCCTTCGGCAGCACGCGGAGGAACTCGGCGGTAACGCAATCGTTCGCCTCCGGCTGGAGCGGTTCACCGCACAACACGGGTGCTCCAACTACAGATACACCGTACACCGCTTCTACGGAGACGCGGTCATCCTCAAGAAGGTCAAATACTCGTCCGATCCACAGGTGATCGCCAAATCCGAGCAGGAGATGCGGTCGGCGCGCAATCGACAACATCATTACTCGGTAGGCATCAGGGCATCGCTCGTCAGGCCGCCGCTGATGAAATTCGTCCCCGTTCTCGTGTGGTCCCTTCTGAGAACGGCGTTCACGGTGGGCCGGCTCGTCCTCCTGCACGGCACGAAGAAGGCGCTTTTATGGGAGTTTGGTCATTCTCGGGAAGCGAACGTCTGACATGAGCGTCACTTCGGCGGCGCGGCGAACTTGGCGGCCACGGTGTCGAGGACCCAGTCGAGCTTGGGGTGTGACGGAGACAAGGGAAAACAACCATCCGACATACTGCGAATATCCAGCAATACGAAGCTCGCTGGCGACTACATGGTCCGAAAACGATTTACGAAACGCACCGAATCCACGTACAGAGATGGCGCCAGATTCGCCGTCCCACGTTCGGGCTCGGCGTGAGGTACGACCAGGCTCCATGTGCCAGCCCTCGTGGGGGCCGTGCCGCCGGCGGTTGCCGTGACGGTTGACGGCTCCGCCAGAAGGGCCCTGCCTCCGTTGGATGCACACCTTCCGGGACGAACCCCTGATCTCAGGTTCTCTGGCTGAAGCGTTCATAGCCGACGTGCGCGGACAACGCCGCGCGTTGCCAGGACCCGGTGGGCCGGGGTGATGATCTGAGCCAACGGACCGATGCCCCGGAGGCGCCATGCGTCTGGCTCGCGCACTGCTGGCCCTGCTCGCGTTCACAGCCGTCGTCGCCGTTTCACCGGCTCATGCCTCGGCTCTCGGGAAAGGCACCCTCGTCCGGGTCGAAGCGCTGACCGGAAACCTGAAGCTCGCGGGTTCCGGCCCCTCGTGGCGGGTCTGGTACGTGTCCTCGGCCTGGAACCGGCAACCGACGGTGATCAGCGGCACGATCTCGCTCCCCCTGGGTCGGCCACCCGCGAACGGCTGGCCGGTGATCAGCTTCGGGCACGGCTTCGGCGGGGTGGCGGACTCCTGCGCGGTCTCCCGCACCGGCGGCGCCCCCTGGGAACGTACTCTCCAGGAAGCCTTGATCGGAGCCGGGTACGCGGTGGCCGTCACCGATTTCCAGGGCATCGGCACACCGGGAGAGAGTCCGGGCGTGGACGGCCCCTCGGCGGCGTACGCGATGATCGACATTGTCCGTGCGGCCAGGAGGCTGGGGCCGGTGTCGCGGTCCTGGCTGCCGGTCGGCTACTCGCTCGGCGGGCACGCCGCGCTCTGGTCCGGCGCGCTCGCCGCCTCGTACGCGCCCGAACTGGCGGCCAAAGGCACGATCGCCCTGGCGCCTTTCACCCAGTGGCAGCTCCAGGTCGGTTCGCCCCTTGTACGCGACCCGGCCGGAGCGGCCAGCTTCGTCGTGCCCTACTCGGGGCGGGCGCTTCCGATCACCCACGATTTCCGGCCCGCCCGCTGGTTCACCCGCAAAGGCCTGGAGCTGATCGGTCTGGCCGGGCGGCTCTGCGTGGACGAGATGGTCGCGGCCGTCGCCGGGCTGACCAACGCCGACATACTGAAGGATCCGATCGCAGCCGGCGATGAGTTCGTCCGCCTGTTCGCCGAGGAGGAGGCACCGCTCACCGGCTACACCCGCCCGGTCCAGCTCATCCACGGCACCGCCGACACGCTCCCCGCCGTCTTCAGCGAGATCACGACAGGTCAGCTCGCGGGGGCCGGTGTGGATGCGACGTACACGCCTGTGGACGGCGCCGACCACTTCACCCTGCTCCCAGCGGTGGCGGCCGACGTGGTGACACGGTCAGACGTGTTCTTCGCGAACCCATAGGAAGTCGCGGGTGACGCGTTTGCCGGCCATCCCGCCGCCGTCGAACGCGCGGAACGGCCGGGCTCGCCAGGCGAAGGCCTCCGATCCGCGCGACCGCATTGGCACCCTGACCGAACCCCCGCCGACATACCGGATCCCACGAGACTGGCGGGCGTGGTGCACTGCGGTCACGACCATCTCGGCGTGCAGTTCGGGATCACATGCAGGTCAGAGGTTCGCACAACTCTGGTCTGCGGAAATGCCCACGAAAAAAGGGCATCCTGTCAACGACATGGCGCCCTTCTACGTCTGTGACCTGCGTCTGCATTGGGGATCAAGCGCACGCCAAGTCGCGTGGAAGTGATCCCCAAGGGTCCCCCTGTCTACTGAGATCCGTCAACAACGACACCTCGACAACAGGAGATCCCCATGCGCACGCTCAAGCGCGTCGCCGCCCTCGCCGCCACCGCCGCCGTCACCATCACCACCTTCGCCGTCCTCGCGGCCCCCGCCAACGCTCAGCGCGGCGAGTGGTACCCCTGCACGATCGACGGCAAGCCGATGTGGTGCATGGACGTCTAAACGGCCGAGCCTCCGGCGATCCGGGCGAACCCACGTTTCGCCACTTGAACCGATAGTCGCTTGGCTGCGGACACGAGCCCCGTCCCAACTCGCACTTGGGTCGGGGCTCGCCGTTTGTACTCTGCCTCGACCAGGGAGCTCCCGCGAAACGCGGGGAGTTCGACGTGAGGCCGGGCGGCCGCGATCTCGCACCAGCTCAGGTCGATTCGCCTTGCAAGCGAGGGGTCACTGGTTCGAACCCCGTACCGCCCACCTGCACAAAGATCCGGTTTCTGATCTTGGAAATCGGTTCTGGGTGACCAACTCCCGAAGATGTCGTCCATGGCCTCGGCACTTCCACAGACGGTCTCCGTGACGACCGTCGTGCGATGGCCCACCAGGCGGGAGATGTCCTCGATCGGGACTCCCAAGCCGGAGAGCGGCGAGACGGGGCTGTGCCCTCTCGCGCGGCGACCAGTTGCGTTCCGGGAGACTGATGACCCTGCGGAGGTCGCGCCTCACGTTGTGCGCCGTGAGGGCGTTTCCCGTGTTCGTGCGGAAGACGAGATCCGAGGCGGCCGGATGGCCGGCCTGTTCCTCGTGGAGAGCCTTGAGGCAGCTTGAGCGACCGACAAGACGTGACGGTCTTGGTGTCTGCCTTCTGCCGGACGTACCTGGCGAGCTGCTCGTGCCCCGCCGGATCCGGCGATGGTTCGTACCCTCGGATTCGGCTCGGACCCGGCCGAAGGCGACTTCGCGGAGACGACCACCGGACGCGAATGCGGCCCTCGCCCAACGGGGCGAGGGCCGCGAATCAGGGCTGACTAGTGCTTCTTGTCCTTGTAGGACGGCTGCGTCTGCGCGTTGAAGTCGTCCATCTTCACGCTGTTGGCCTGGTTCGTACGGGGGTCGTTGATCTTGAACACATCGAAGCCCCGGGTGAACTCGGAACCGTAGATATACCCGTTGTAGTAGTAGGCCGACCAGTAACCGTCACCGAGGTTCTCACCGGGACCGCGCTCGAAGTAGCCGATCTCGTGCGGGTTGGCGGAGTCGGTGAAGTCCCAGATCGAGACGCCGCCCTGGTACCAGGCCTGAACCATGATGTCGCGGCCCTTGACCGGGATCAGCGAGCCGTTGTGGGCCACGCAGTTCTCGGTGTCGGCCTGGTGGCGGGCGATCTTGAAGTAGCTGCGGAAGGTCATCTGACCGTCCGCGATGTCGAAGATGGCGTCCGCGCCGCGGTTCGGTCCGATCGCCTCGTTGCAGGTGGCGGCGCTGCCGCCGCCCAGCTCGTCGGTGAAGATGACCTTGTCGCCCTCGTTGTTGAACGTGGCGGAGTGCCAGAAGGCGAAGTTCTCGTCGTCACGAACGACGTCGAGAACGGCGGGGGCCTCCGGGTTGCGGATGTCCAGGAGGATGCCCTCGCCCATGCACGCGCCCGCCGCGAGACCCTTCTCCGGGTACGCGGTGATGTCGTGGCAACCGCTGGTGGCCGACGTGCGGTACGGGTAGGGGAGGTTCTCGCCCGGGTTGCCGCCGTCCGGGAACAGGTTCGGCGTGGCGACGACCGAGGCGGCGGTCGGGTTGTTCAGCGGCACCTTGACGATCGAGATCAGGTCGTGGGGCGGCTGGCAGTCCGGGAACGACGCCGACGGGCTGTAGCTGGAGATGTACAGGTAGACGCTCGCCTTGTCCGTGCCGGGGACGAGCGTGTGGGTGTGCGAACCGCAGTTGGTCTCGATCGACTTGACGTAGCGCGGGTTGGCCTTGTCGCTGATGTCGAAGACCCGGATGCCCTCCCACGACGCCTTGTTCGCGGCCGACTGGCTCACGCTGGTGCAGGAGTCGTCGCTGCGGGAGGAGTCGACGGAACCGAACAGCAGGTTGCCGTAGACGGAGATGTCCATCTGCGACCCGGGACACAGCACCGAGCTGACCAGCTTCGGCTTCTTCGGGTGCTTGATGTCGTAGACGGAGAAGCCGCCGTAGTTGCCGACGTAGGCGTAGTCGCCCTGGAAGGCGATGTCGGTGTTGATGGTGGTGAGCAGGGAGTCTGGGCGCGGCAGGTTCGCGACGTGCTGAACGTTGTCGCTCATGTCGATAGCGCCAGGGGGCAGGATGTCAGCGGCCTGAGCCGGTGTCGTGGAGAGCGTAAGCGCTCCGGCGGCACCAAGCACGGCGAGTAAACGCCCAACTCTGCGGAGGGGGGACATTGAGGGAACCTCCGGGTAAAAGGTGGAAAACACCCCTTATGGTTTCTTTACTCAGGCTCGCAAGCAAGTCGTCAATATGTCACATATTTCCTACGATCCGTCTCCTTTACTGTCACAAGCCCAGGCCATAGGTTCCTCGGGAGGACCGAAAAGGGGACGGGTACGCACATCTCCCCTCATCATGACCAGGCACAATCGCTCCGCGACCACAGCCGGAAGGACCGAAATGCGCAGAGCTCCCGCCGCCATCACGAGCCGCGTTCCCGCCCCGAGCGCCGATCCCCATGTGCTCAGAGCTCTCCCGCTCCGCCAGGCCGGGACCACCGCGGTCAAAGCTCTCCTGAGCATCGCGGGGGCCACCCTGCTCTTGACCGGCTGCTCGTCTCCCACCGACTCGGCCAAGGTCATCAACGACGCCCCGGTCATCGTCCCCGGCAAGCCGGGCGAGGTCGCCGCCACCCTCACCCCCGGCCAGACCTTCGCCCCCCTGCCCTCCCCCACGATCAACGCCACCGACGTCCGCTACGTCCAAGACATGATCGTCCACCACCGCCAAGCCCTTGAAATGGCCGCGCTGGCCCCCGACCGCGCCCAATCCGCCCGCCTGAAGTCCCTGGCCGACCGCATCTACGACGCCCAGGGCCCCGAGATCAAGGCCATGACCACCTGGCTCGAAGAGGAGGGTCTGCGCGAACCCGACCACCACGCCGACCACGCCACGATGCCCGGCATGGCCACCCCCGCCCAGCTCACCGACCTCCGCAACGCCAAGGGGGAATCCTTCGACACCCTCTTCGTCACCCTGATGATCGCCCACCACAAGGGCGCCATCACCATGGCCGAAACCCAGTTGATCAACGGCTCCCACGACCGCGTCCTCACCTGGGCCCAGGACGTCGTCGCCGAACAGAGCGCCGAGATCACCCGCCTCCAACGCCTGCTCGGCTAGAAGGCCGCTGAAGATCTTGTCGGCGTGTGGTGCCCTGCACCTGTGCTGACCTCGGTTCCTCGGACGGGTGCGGAGACCGATGTCCAGGTCCCGCTCGTGCGAGAAGCGCGGCGGCGCGGGGGTGGAGCCAGGCGTTGTTCGCCGGTTGCCCCGTACGACGATCCAGGCGCTCTCGGCCCGGTGATGCGGTCGTCATCACGATCGCCGAACGCCTCGGGGACGTCGCCGCCGTCGGCCAAAGGCACTTCAGGGTGGTCCGGCCGCGCCATGTCGAGGCGTTCGCGCTGCTTCCCGCCCTCTCGCGCTCCCCCCGGCCGCTACGCGTCCTGACGTCGCTTCCGCTCCGGGCGACGGGCGCTCGCAGTGACGGACGAAGTTCGGGAATCCACTGTCACTTCGCATCGGTGACGTGACACCGGTCAACGGGAAGCACGTCCACCGCGTCTCCCCCATGTGTCCAATCGCTGGCTTGAGATCATGTTCCTCGCCATAGCCCTGATCGGTCTCGTGGCTCTCGTGGCCTTGGTGGTCGCCGGTTTCGGGGTCGTCTTCCGCTCTACGACACCGTCCGTCGAGCCCGCCCAGTCTCCCGTCCTCGTGTCCACACCCCCACCGGATCAGCAGCGCCGCTGAGGAGGCTCCCCGAAGTCGCGGGCGTCGTGATCCACTCCGGATTTCGCCGCATCTCTCGAGGCGGGACACGACAGGGCCCTGTCACCGGGGCCGTTTGCCCTTTCCTTTGCGGCTGGCCGGCACAGCCTTGCGGCCGGAGCCCTTCTGGGCGGGTTTCCGCGCCTGCCGTGGTGCCGGTTTCTCCGTCGGAGCAGCGGCGGCACGCCCCCGGGAGCTGTTCACCGTCCGGCCACGTACGACGCCGATGAAGTCTTCGACGAGGTCGGTGGTCGCGTCCGTCGGCCAGGCCAGGGCGACCTGGGACTGCGGCACGTCCGTCACCGGCCGGTAGGTGAGATCCCTGCGGTGGTGGAGGCGGGCGAGCGACTGCGGGACCAGGAGAAGGCCGCTGCCGGCCGCCACCAGTTCGATCGCCTCCGCCGTCGTGGCGGGGCGGGTGAAGGCGGGCAGGCCGGGGCGGTCGGTCCACTCGATGGTGTCGTCCAGAGGATGGAAGACGTCCTCGTCGGTCAGGTCGGCGACGGACACCTCGTCGGCTGCGGCCACCGCGTGGTCCTTGGGGACGACGACCACCGTGGTCTCCACGTACAGGGGGATCACGCTGAGGCCGTCGCGGTCGACCGGGAGCCGGACGAATCCCGCGTCGGCGCCGCCGTCGCGCAGGAGTCGCACCACCTCGGCCGCGGGGGCGGCGAGCAGGGTGATCGGTACGTCCGGCAGCCTCTCGGTCCAGACGTTGACCCATTTCGCGGGGGTCACCCCGGGTGCGTACGCCAGCCGGAACAGCTTGCCGGTCTCCCCATCAGTCACCGCCTCAGGGTATCGATGTCCGGGAGACCCGTTCCGACTGACTATTCTCGACGCCATGACCTCGTCCAAGCCGAAGACCGTCCAGACGATGAAGCCCGAGACCGCGGCCAAGAAACTGGACGTCCTGTTGTCGGCCACTCCCGCCGAGTTCCAGGAGGGCGTCGTCTCCAGGGACGAGCTGAACGCGCTGCAGTCCTCGCCCCCGGCCTGGCTGGTCGACCTTCGGCGCAACGGGCCGCATCCCAAGCAGGTCGTCGCCGCGAAGCTCGGGGTGTCCATCTCCGGTCTGATCAGAAGCGGGATCACCGAGCCGCTCACCACCGCCGAGATCGATGCGCTGAAGGCGGAGAACCCGGCGTGGCTGGAGCACGAGCGGGCCGTCCAGAGGGAGGCCCGCAAGGAGGCACTCCGCCTCAAGCAGCGCTAGTCACCCGTTTCCGGTCGAGCAGGCGGTGTCGGTGGCCGGCAGTTCACCCGTGGTGAGGTAGCGGGTGACAGTTTCGTTGAGGCAGGCGTTCCCGTAGTGCGGGAACGGGGCGTGGGTGTGGGCGTCGATCGTGACCAGGCGTGACCCGCGAATGCGCGCGGCCACGGCCCTGCTCACGGACAGCGGCACCGCCACGTCCCGCAGGGCCGCGACGACCAGGGCGGCCGGGGCGCGGTTGCCGTCGAGCCGCACCGTTTCGTCCTTGGCGGGCGGCCAGAACGCGCAGGGGTTGATGTTGGCGTTGCCCGGGCCGAACAGCGGGTGGTGGTCCCGCTCGGCGGCGATGTCGCGCAGGTAGACGCGCGGATCGCGCGGCCAGGGGGCGTCGGCGCAGCGGTAGGCGATGTTGGTGGCGGTGTGGTGGTCGGCGGGCACGCCGGGCACGCCCTCCGGCTGCGGAGGGCGGATGGGGAACGGCAGGAAGGGCTCCCGTCCGGCCGCGACGGCGGCGAAGGCCGCGGCGACGACGCCGAAGGCGCGCTCGTCGTAGATCCCGGCCACCAGCAGGGCGCCCAGCTCGCCGACGGTCCAGGCGTGCGCGCCGATGACGACGGGCGCTCGGGCGGCCCGATCGAGGATCCCGGTGAGCGTGGCGTGCACCTCGGCTGTGGTCTCCCCCAGGCCGTATTCGGCGTGCCGGGCGGCGGCCCAGGCGGCGAGGGCCACGGTTCCGCGCTCGAACGCGGGAGTGCGGGCCATCTCGTAGGGCCGCCAGATGGTGTCGGCGTTCACCGGGCTGTCCAGGACGAACCGGTCCACGCGGTGCGGGAACAGTGTGCCGTAGACGGTGCCGAGCAGGCCCGCGTACGAGCCTCCCAGGTAGGAGATCTTCTCCTCCCCGAGGGCCGCGCGGATGAGGTCCATGTCGCGGGCGGCGTTCGCGGTGGTGGCGTGCGGCAGGGCCCAGCCGGAAGCCCGCACGCAGTCTTCGGCGTACCGCCTTGCTTCGGCGGCTTCGGCGGGGAAGCGTCCGGGGGTCGCGGGGCGTACCCAGAACCCGCCGGGCTCCTCCTCGGGCTGCCCGCAGCCGATGGGCGTGCTGCGCTCGACGAATCTCATGTCGAACCCGACCAGGTCATACCGGGCGCGGACCTCGGCGGACAGCGCCGGGGCGAGACTCGCGGGCAGCGGGACACCCGGACCGCCGGGTCCGCCGCCGGTGGTGAGCAGCACGCCCCGGCGCCGCGCCGGGTCGGTGGCGGGCAGCCGGGAGATGACGACGGAGATGGTGCGGCCGCGCGGGCGGCTGTGGTCGAGGGGGACGGTGACCCGTGCGCAGCGCAACTCCGGCGTGCTCACTCCGGCGCACGCCTCCCACCGCAGCCCCTTGCCGCCGGTGGCGGTGCCGGGTGCGGCGACCGCGGGGGCGGCCAGGGTCGCGGCGGCGGCCGGTGCGAGCGCGGCGGCCGTCACGGCGCGGACGAGGCGCGCGAACCGCCCCCGCCCGCGTGCCCGCGCCTCGCCCGGCACGGTGCGGCGGTGTGTCACCGAACCGGCGTCCCGGGAGGCGAGGGGCTGGGTCACCCGGGGCGGGCGGGCGCCGTCCGTGGAGTCGTCCGTCATGCCGTCACTCTCCGTCCTTCGTGCGTGCACGTCCGCGCGGTGCTATCGGGTGGTGCAGACCGTGCCGTTGATCCGGAAGACCGTGGGCGAGGGGTAGGCGCCCTCGTTGGCGCCGACGAAGCCCACCGTGACCGAGCCGCCCGCCGGAATGGTCGCGTTCTCCGCGGCCGGCGTGAACTCCACGTCCTGGGAGCCGGTCGTCCAGGTGCCGCCCCACCCGCTGCCGACCCGCTCTCCGGACACGGGGAAGCGGAACGCCAGCCGCCAGCCGGTGAGGTCGGCGGCCGCACGGTTGGTGATAGTGACCTCGGCGCGGAACCCGCGCCCCCACCCCTGCGTCACCCGGTAGCGGACGGCGCAGGCGCTGTCGGCCGGGGTGGGCACGGTGAAGGTGACCGGCGCGGAGGGGCGGGAGGCCCGGCCGGCGTGGTCGCGGGCCAGCACGTTGACGGTGACCGTCTCGCCGGGCGCGAGGCCGGTCAGGGGCAGTGAGGTGCGGCGGGTGACGCCGAGCAGACGGGCCTTCGCGCCCACCTGCCGGTACACCTCGTATCTGTCCGCCCGCGGCCCGGAGGAAGGCCAGCTGACGGTGGTCCCGGCCGCGGTCGGCGGTCCCGGTGCGGGCGGTCCGGCCTGGGGGCCCTTCGCGGGTTTCAGGGTCACCGTCATGATCGAATACGGCGGCAGCGTCTGGGCGTCCGGGCGGCCCTGCTCGGACCGGACGATCGCGCCCGCGCCCCGCGTGAACGTGTGGGTGACCGGGGTGCGGCCGTCGGGGACGAAACCCTCGTAGCGGATCCGCACGGGGTAAGCGGTGCCGGGGTCCCGGTTGACCAGCACCACGGCCAGGTCGCCGTCGGCCTGCCACACGGCGTGCGCGGCCACCTCGGGCCGGTCGCCGGCCGCCTTCACCAGCCCGTCTCCGGGACGGACGGCCGTACCGAGGATCTCGATGCCGTGGTAGGCGGGGAAGGGCGTGTTGACCGGCGGCTGGCACACCTCCTGCGCGTCCGGACCGCCCTCGGGGGGCGGCGCGCACTGGCCGCTGGAGAGGAGGCCGAAGTCCTGGAAGTCGGGCTCGCCGTCGACCGTCCCCACCTTCTCGACGGCGTTGTGGGTGTTCCACCAGTCCACGGTGAACACGCCGTTCTCCAGCGCGGTCAGGTAGGTGTCGGTGGCGAACAGCGCCGCGGCGTGGACGTTGCGGCCGATGTTGGAGGCCGTCTCGGTGAGCGCGAGCGGCACGTCCCGTCCGGCCAGGGCGACGACGTCGGCGCGTACCTGGGCGAGCATCTCGGCGAGCATCGGCGGCGCGGCCAGCATGCCGGGGACGTCGTCGCCGGGGGTGACGACGCTCGTGCCGGGATACCAGTGCACAGTGAAGAAGTCGATCTCGGGGGCGACGATCGGGATGACGGTGTGGTTCCAGTTCGCCGCGTCGCCCTCGGCGACCACGCCGTCCGGCCAGCTGCCGGGGAGCGTGAGCACCGCGCCGATCTTGATGTGCGGATCGGCGGCCTTCATCGCCCGCACGAACTCCAGGGTGGTGCGGGCGTAGCCGGCGGGGCTCTTGTCGGCGTGGTCGTCGGCCTCCCACTGGGCCCCGTAGTGGCCGTTGCCGTACAACTCGTTGCCGATCTCCCAGTACTTCACCCCGTACTTCTTGGTCACGTTGGCGTACCGCACCCAGGCGGCGGCCTCCTGCGGGGTGCCGGTGCCGTAGTTGGCGATGAGCACCGCCTGCGCCCCCGTGGCCTTGACCGTGCCCATGAACCGGTCGAACTCCGTGTTCGGGGCCACGTATCCGCCGGGAGCGGTGTGGGTCTCCCAGTGGTACAGGTCGCCGTAGGAGCCGCCCGGGTACCGCACGGCGCCGATGCCGGCCCTGCGGTACAGCCTCACCACCTCGGGGTCGTTCATGTGCGCGTCCCAGATCGCGGCGTTGGCGCCGACGGCGGCCCGGTGGACGGTGCCGAGCCCGGCGCGGGTGTCGACCGTCACGGTGACGGTGTCCGGGGCGGCGGGCGGCGCCTGCCGGACCGCGGCGGTTCCGGTCCCCGCGGACCAGACCGACGCCACGGCGACGGCGAGCGCCGCCGGGAGAACGAGAAGGGCCTTCCGAACGGGCATGGGTCTCCCTGCCGTGAAGGACGGTTCGCGAGCGACACCCGGGGATGCCGGGCCCTGACGATCACCTGGCGGCCGGGCCGTGTCAAGCCGCCGACGCCGGTCCGATCACGTCAGGCCTGGTCAGGCGGATCGCCGCCCATGATCGTTTTCACGGTGCTTTCATGGCGCCCCGGCGTGCCGGACCGCCGGGCCGTCTCCGAGCGACGCGGTCATGGCGGCACGTCGAGCAGGTCGCGGAGGCGAAACGTGCCCGGCGCGCCGCCTTCGCCGCACGGCTCTCCCTCCACTGAGACGCGAACGAGCATGGCGTCCTGCACGGCGTCCTCGGCGTCGGGGCCGTGGCCCAGGACACTGAGCGCGACCGCGTGCATGCCGGCCGGTCACGTCTCCCGCGACGGCGGCCCGCACCAGTTCCTCGTCCGAAAGCGACACCTTGCCCCTTCAGGCGCTTGACCTGGGCAAGCTTAGGACGGCCGGTGTCCGCGCGAGGAAAGGCGGGGATCAGCTCGTGCAGGGTCGCCGCCGTGATCACGGTCACGCCCTGCGGGGGCTGAACGTCACGCGGCTCGGCCTGGGCGAAGGTCGTACGGAGACGACCATGAGAGGTGCATTCTGCGGCAACGCCGTGTTGGCCTGGGGTTCAGGTGAGGCTCCAAAGCTCTACCGGTCGGGGACACACCGCCTGGCCGTACCGCAGGAGTTACCAATGAGCATTTCTCGTCGCCAGATCTTCACCGGAAGCGCCGCCACCGCCGTCGGCCTCGCCGTCGGGGGCGTGCTGCCGACCCTTGGCGCGACCCCGGCGTCGGCCGCCTCCAGCACCGGGACCGCCGGGCGGCCGCTGCGTCCGTTCCCGCCGCTGAAGGACGACCCCAACGGCATCCTCGCGCTGCCCGAGGGTTTCTCCTACAAGATCGTCACCCGTGAGGGCCTGACCGACATGTCGTTCGGCCAGGGCAAGACGCCCGGCATGCACGACGGCACCGGTGTCGTGGGCATGAAGCACTCCGGCCTGACGTTCATCCTGAACCACGAGTCGGCGCCGCACGCCGTCACGCACGGCGTCCCGCACGTCCCCGGCACCGTCTACGACCCGGGCGCGCCGAACGCGGGCGGCTGCACCGTCGTCACCACCGACCCCGAGGGCAACCTCACCGGCCAGTGGGTCGGCATCTCCGGCACGATCCGCAACTGCGCCGGCGGCGTCACGCCGTGGGGCACCTGGCTGACCTGCGAGGAGTCGTCGAACCGCGCGGGCAGCACCTGGTCGGCCGGCGGCCAGACCGGCACCTACCAGAAGGACCACGGCTACGTCTTCGAGGTCTTCCCGGACCCCTCCGGCGCGCAGCTGCCCAAGCCGATCAAGGCGTTCGGCCGCTTCGACCACGAGGCCCTCGCGGTCGAGCCGAAGCAGCGCCGCGTGTACCTGTCGGAGGACGCCAGCGGCCCCAACGGCCTCTTCTACCGGTGGACGGCCAGCCAGGGCCGCCTGGAGAAGGGCATCGCCGACCAGCTCGGCGACACCGAGGGCACCCTTGAGGCGATGCAGATCCGCCTGGACGACGGCAGCATCGTCCCCGACGTCGCCTACATCACCTCGGCCCAGCTCGGCCGCCCGTTCAACGTGACGTGGGTGCCGGTCCCCGACCGCGACGCGAAGACCACGCCCACCCGCCTCCAGTTCGCCGACGGCACCGTCACCCGCGGCAAGAAGTTCGAGGGTGTGTGGAGCAACGGCGACGGCTGCTACATCGTCAACAGCTACGCCTTCGCCACCGCCGACCTGCCCCCGGACGCCGCCAAGCACGACGGCATGGTCTGGTTCTACGACTACAAGGACGAGACCATCACCCTCGTCACGTACTTCCCGCACAACCCCTTCTCCGAGGGCGAGGGCGTGAACCCGAAGTACGCCGACATGACCTTCGACGGCCCCGACAACGTGACCGTCACGCCGTGGGGCACGCTGGTCCTGGCCGAGGACGGCGCCCGCGCCTCCCACGTGCTCAGCTCGGTCCCGGGCGGCCCCACCTACGCGATCGCCCGCAACCAGCTCCAGATCGGCACCAGCAACGGCAACCCGACCTACTCGGAGTTCACCGGCCCGACCTTCTCCCCTGACGGCAAGGTCCTGTTCGTGAACATCCAGACCCCGGGCATCACCCTCGCCATCACCGGCCCCTGGCAGGACTACCTGCGCTGACGCGCGGCCAGATAACGGTCGAACTCGTCGGGGGCGCGGACGCCGTGCGCCATGACGGCGTCGTAGACGTCCGTGCCGCCGACGACGTAGGGATACTCCGGCCTGGTGTGCCAGAGGTGCTTCAGCCGGAGGATCGCCAGGCGCTGCTCCGGGGTGACCTCCCGGGCGAGCCGCTCGGCCTCGGCCCGGGTGGGCCGGTCGACGGCGTGCAGCCAGACGGTCAGGTCGACCTTCCAGACCCCGCCGGGCGCCTGGTGGCGGCAGACGGCGTAGTGGCGTTCGTCCACGGGGTTCGGCGTGGGCCGGCGGTCGCCGCGCTCGTCGCGGTAGTCGACGGCGACCAGGTCAGGCAGCCCGGCCAGGGCGGTGAGAACGCCGGCGGTGGTGGCGTGCGGGGCGGTGAAGACGACGTCCAGGTCCCGCCAGACCATCAGCCCGGAGACGACGCTCCCGACCGGCTCCGCCGGGCCGAACCCGGCGAACGCGACGTCGAGCCGGAGCGCCTCCAGCACCTTCCGGCCCTCAGTCTGCAGGGCGTCGGCGGTGGCGAGGAGTTCGGCGTCACTGATCACATAAGCGGTTATACAGGCCCTACTGTCCGGCCCTTCGTTCGGCGAGCAACGCGGGGCCTGTCCCGCGTCCGTCAGCTCCTGGGCTCGGGCGGCTCGCTCGTACATGTCCCGGCGGCCCACCGGGTCTCTGACGGAATCGCAGGCGATCAGCCACCACGTGTGGACGAACTCGTTCAGCCGCCCGAGATCCAGGCTCGCCCGTACTTCGGTGAGCACGACTCGTGTGGTCGCGCGCTCATGGCTTGAGTCTATGTACCCGCGGTCGGCGCGCCGGCGCCTTTGCCGATCCGTCTCTTTATGCGCGCTTCACATCTACACTCCTAAAGTACTAGGAGACTAGATAAATGGAGCGCTTAGTGATCGAGTTCCACCTGGACGGCAGGTCCGGCGTCTCGTCCTACCTGCAGCTCGTCCACCAGGTCCGGCAGGCCATGCGCCTCGGACTCCTCCGCGAGGGCGACCAGCTCCCCACCGTCAAAGAGGTCGTCGCCCAGCTCGCCATCAATCCCAACACCGTCCTGAAGGCCTACCGCGAGCTCGAACACGAGGGCCTCGCCGCGGCCCGCCCGGGGGTCGGCACGTTCATCACCAGAACGCTCACCGACGCCTCCAGCCGGGCCGCCCAGGCGCCCCTCCGGCAGGATCTGCGGCGCTGGCTCGCCAAGGCGCGCAAGGCCGGGCTCGACGACGAGTCCATCGAGGCCCTCTTCATGACCACGTTCCGTTCCGCGGCCCAGGAGGACATCGCGTGACCCCCGTCTTAGCGGCCCGGCAGCTGGGGAAGAGGTACGGCAGGCGCTGGGCCCTCCGCGACTGCACGCTGGAGATCCCGAGAGGCCACGTCACCGGCCTGGTCGGCCCCAACGGGGCGGGCAAGACGACGCTCCTGAAGCTGGCCGCCGGGCAGCTCACCCCGTCCGAGGGCGACCTGCGGGTGCTGGGCGAGCGGCCGGGGACCACCCTTCCCAAGGTCGGTTTCGTCGCCCAGGACACCCCCGTCTACGCCGGTCTCACCGTCCAGGACCATCTGACCTTGGGAGCCAAGCTCAACACGACCTGGGACGCCCGGCTCGCCGAAGACCGCGTCGCCGAGCTCGGCCTGAACCCGAACCAGAAGGCCCGCAGGTTGTCGGGTGGAGAGCGGGCCCAGCTGGCCCTCACGCTCGGCCTGGCCAAACGGCCGGAGCTGCTGATCCTCGACGAACCGGTGGCCTCGCTCGACCCGCTGGCCCGCCGCGAGTTCCTCCAGGCGCTGATGGAGGCGACGGCGTCCGACGAGTTCGGCGTGGTCCTGTCGTCCCATCTGATCGCCGACCTGGAACGCGTCTGCGACTTCGTCGTCGTGCTGGTCGACTCCCGCGTGCTGGTGGCCGGTGAGGTCGACGAACTGCTCGCCACGCATCACCGCCTGACCGGGCCGCGCCGCGACCAGGACCGGCTGCCCTCCGATCAGTACGTCGTCTCGGCCCGGCACACCGACCGGCAGAGCACCTACGTCATCCGTACCGGCGAACCGATTCTCGACCCGGCCTGGGTCGTCACCCCGCTCACGCTGGAGGACCTCGTCCTCGCCTACATGGAACGGCGTCCCGTCGCCGGCCGCAGGGCCGGGCTGGAGGTGCTGCGATGATCTGGCTGACCTGGCGGCAGTTCCGCGGTTCGGCCGTGCTGACGGCGGCGCTGGTCGCCGTGGGCGCCGCGGTGCTGGCGCTGACCGGGCCCGGCCTGGCCGACCGCTACGCGCGGGGCGTCGCGGCGTGCGTGACCGACGGCACGTGCGACCGCTTCTTCGACCGCTTCTTCGACGAGTACCAACTGCTGTTCGTTTTGGTCGGCTTCGCGCTGCTGGCGCTGCCGGCGTTCCTCGGGCTCTTCTGGGGGGCGCCGCTGATCACCCGTGAACTGGAGACGGGCACCCATCTGCTGGTGTGGAGCCAGGGCGTCAGCCGGGTGCGCTGGCTGGCCGTCAAGCTGGGGCTCATCGGGCTGGTCGCGGTGGTCACGGCCTGTGCGGCGGGGCTGGTCGTCACGTGGTGGTCGCGGCCGCTCGACGGCTCGGCCGTGCCGGAGCTCGCGCAGATGACCCCGGTCGTGTTCGGCGCGCGGGGCGTGGTGCCGATGGGGTACGCCGCGTTCGCGTTCGTGCTCGGGGTGACCGTCGGCATGCTGGTGCGGCGCACGCTGCCCGCCATGGTGCTCACCCTGGTCGTCTTCGCGGCCGTGCAGGTCGCGATGCCGACGCTGGTCCGGCCTCACTTCACGGCGCCGGTCACCGCGGCGCACGAGCTCGGCATCGTCAACGTCGGCGGGCTGCACGTCCGGCAGGGCGGCGGCGAGGTCCGGATCGCGGTGCAGGCGGCCGTGCCCGGCGAGGGCGGCGCGTGGGTGTTGTCGAGCACCCTGCTCGATCCCTCCGGGAGAACGGTGGCGGCCGACGGGCAGGACGCGCCGGTCGCGGTGTCGGGCACGTCGGGACCCTGTTCGCCGCAGGGCAGCCGGGCGGGTCTCGACCCCTGCTGGACCGAGCTCAACAGGCTCGGCTACCGGCAGCAGGCGGTCTACCATCCGATCGCGCGGTTCTGGCCGTTCCAGTGGATCGAGACCGGCATCTACGCCGTGCTCACCCTGGGTCTGACCTGGCTCTCCTTCTGGCTGATCCGGCGACGGCTGTCATGACCAGGGCCGTGGCGGCGGGGCTGCTGCTCCTGCTGGCGGTCGCCTGTACGACCCCCGAACCGCCCCGCGCCGAGGCGGGCGCCCCCGAGAACACCGCCTGCGCGCCGCCCCAGGGCCCGCCCGGCGAAAGGCTCCCCACCACGATCGACGTCGTCGAGCAGGCCTACTTCTGCATCCTCGGCGGGTACTACCGGGCGCCCGCCATGGACCACCGTGACCTGCTCGTCGCCGGGTTCGCCGCGCTGACCCGGGCGATGCCCGAGGCGCCCCTGTCGCTGCCGGCGCTGACCGGCGACCGGCGGGCCGACTGGGCGGCGTTCGAGGCGGCGTACCGGAAGACCACCAACCGGGAGGACCTGGCCGTGGTCACCCTGGAGGCGATGGTGGCGGCGCTCGACGACAACCACGCCCGCTGGGCGCACGACCCGGAGCGGCCGCCCGGCTACTACGACGGCGACGGCTACGGGCTGGGCCTCCAGGTGAGCGGCGACGACCCGGTGTTCGTCTCGGTCGTGGAGGGCGGCGCGGCGCGCGCGGCCGGGCTGCGGCCGGGCGACGTCGTCGAGAACGCCGACGACCCGGAACTGCTGCGGCCGAGGTATCCCGACGCCCGGCCGGTCGAGCTGCGCCTGCGGCGCGGTGACCGCCGCTGGAGCGTCACCCTCACGCCCGGCCTCTATCCGCGTGACTGGGCCACGCTGCGGACGGTCCAGGCGCGGCTGGTCGACGACGCGGTCTACGTGCGGGTACGCGCCTTCTCCCCCGACGCGGCGAACCGGGTGTTCCGGTCGATCGACCGGTTGCGGGCCGGCCGGAGCGTCACCGGGATCGTGCTCGACCTGCGCGGGAACGGCGGCGGCAGCCCGCTGGAGGCGACCCGGCTGGTGAGCGCGTTCGTCCACGGGAAGGTCACCTCCCACCTGTGCAGGGCCGACGACAGATGCGAGCCGGGTCAGACCGACGACACGGTCCCGCTGGTCGGCCTGCCTCTCGTGGTGCTCGTCGATTGGGGGTGCGCCTCGGCGTGCGAGCACTTCAGCTCGGCGGTCAAGGACCACCGGGCCGGGACGCTGGTCGGCACCCGGACGGCCGGCCTGATCTCCGGCCCCGCGCAGCCGTTCCTGCTCCGCGACAACACCGTCCTGAGCTTCCCCACCCGGCGGCATCTCGGCCCGGACCGGGAGATCGTCGACCGGATCGGGGTGGCGCCCGACCATTTCGTCCCGCCGACCCCCGAAGACGCGGCGGCCGGGCACGACGCCGCGCTCGCCAAGGCCCTGACCCTGCTGGACGGATGATGAGACGAACCCTCGCGGTGCTGCTCCTCCTGACCGCCTGCTCCACCCCCGCCGCACCCCGCTCGGCCGCCCCGTCGCCTCGGCCGCCCGAACCCGCCACGCTGGCCGCGCCCACAGGGGAGCATCCGGTCGGCACGACGGTCCTGCACCTGACCGACGCCTCCCGGCCCGATCCGTGGAACCCCGACGCGAAGGCCAGGGAACTCCGGGTCACCCTGTGGTATCCGGGCGGGCGGGGGGAGGGCCGGCGGGCGGCGTACATGAGCCCCCGGGAGTCGGAACTCACGCTGGCGGGCTCCCGCGCCGCGAGCGTGCCGCCCGACATCCTGAGCAGAACGGTCGTGCACGCCACCACCGACGCCCCCGCGAAAGGCCGCTTCCCCCTGGTGGTCCTGTCGCCCGGCTTCACCAAACCGGTCAGCACCCTGACGTCGCTGGCCGAGGACCTGGCCAGCCGGGGCTACGTCGTGGCCGGCGTCGACCACACCTACGAGAGCCACGCCACGACCCTCGCCGACGGCGAGGTGGCCGAGTGCCTCGCCTGCGACAGCGACACCGACCCGGGCTTCGGAACGGGCGTCGTCGCCAACCGGGCCGCGGACGTCTCCTTCGTCCTGGACGAACTCCTCGCCGGGAAGCCGGATCTGATCGACCCCACCCGGATCGCCATGGCCGGCCACTCGATCGGCGGCGCGAGCGCCCTGGCCGCCATGGCCGCCGACAAACGCGTCGACGCCGGCGTCAACCTCGACGGCACGACCTACGCCCGCCTTCCCCGCGGCCTCGCCCGCCCCGTCCTGTTCGTCGGCACCCCCGAGCACGCCCCCGGCGGCCGCGACCCCTCGTGGGACCGCGACTGGGCACTGCTGACCGGCTGGAAACGCTGGCTCGTGGTGACCGGCGCCGACCATCAGTCGTTCACCGACCTCCCCCAGCTCCAGGGCGCCCTCGGCCTGAAATCACCACCCGGAGCCCCGAGCGCGGCCCGCCTGGCCGAGATCACCCGCGCATACGTGGTGGCCTTCCTGGACGAACACCTGAAGTCACGCCCGCAACCCCTCTGGAAAGGCCCGTCGGCCCGCTATCCCGAGGTGGAATTCGGATCATAAGGTCACCTCCCATGGAGACAGGGGAGGCCTTTGAGCGGTCAGGGGCACGGCCTGAGACGTCTGTCGATCCAACCGGCAGGGACCGTTTGGGCCGCCCGGAAAACGGGCCCTAACTCGATTGCATAACGCACGGCAACCGTCTCATCCGTCCCGACGTCAACTTGGCGCATCCCAGGAAACGGAGTGAGGCTATGGCCAACCAGTTCGGACCTCCCCCGCACAATCCCCATCCTGGTTTCGGGCCGGCGCAGGCCGGCCCGCACGGTTACGGCGCTCCGGTGCCGCAGCAGCCGCACGGCTGGGCGGCGTCTCCTCCTGTGCCCCCTGGACAGGCGCCCTACTACGGCCAGCCCATGTACCCGCCTCCGCCACCCCCTCCGCGGAAGCGGAAGGGCCCGCTCGCCTTCATCGCCGCCGGGCTCTTCGTCGTCCTTGTCGCCTGTAACGCCCTCACCGACGGCGATCGTGTGGAACGTTCCCCGGGTGCGTCCGCCCCTCGGCCGGCCCCGATCACCGAAGAGGAGAACGCGGAGCCGGCCGAAAGTCTCTCGGCCGACCAGGCGGCGCCCACCAAGGCCGCCAAGACCCGGAAGGCCGCGGCTGTGGAGAAGCTCCCGCTCCCCAGCGTGGTCGGCATGAACCTCCAACTGGCCCAGGACACCATGCAGGCCGCAGGCTTCTTCCTGCTCCGCGACCGCGACGCCACCGGCCAGGGGCGTTTCCAGGTCAACGACCGCAACTGGGTGGTCGTACGCCAGGTCCCCGCCGCAGGCCGCAAAATCGACCCGGCGACATTCGTCACACTGTGGGCGAAGAAGATCGGCGAATAGGAACCACGAAAGGGCGGGCACGAAGCCCGAGACCGGCCGACATTCCACGGCACCGCGCCAGGGCCGCCCTCTGGTACTACGGATGGATGACGCGCAGCCGCAACTACCAGGTTCTCGCCGCCGCCAAGGCCGTCGCCCGCGCGCTCGGCCACGATCCCGCCGACGCGAACCTCCTCGCCGTCGAGCTGGCCGCCGAAGGCCGGCTCGACTGGGAGAACAGCGAGCTCCTGCTGCTGGCCCTGGAACGCCTCGCCGACCTGGTGGGGCCCGCGGGCGCGGCTGAGATCCTCGGCGTGCCTCCCGGCGAGTTCGGCGAACTGGCCGCGCGTCCCGGCTTCCCGCCCGCTCTGTACGACCTGGCCTCCGGCCGCCTCTGGGCCAGAAAGGACGTCACCGCCTGGCGGCGGGATTGACGTTCGGGGGGTGAACGTCGTCGTCCCAATCGAGGAACACCGTGCCCACCGTGTTGTCCCTGACGACCCGCCCCAGCAGCTCGGCCAGCATCCCCTGCTCCCCCGCCTCGAGCACCCCCGGCACCCGCGCGACGCGGTCGCACGTCTCGGCGTAGAAGGTCTCCGCCGTGGCGGCCCCCTGGTCGGTGAGGGCCACCAGCACCGCCCGGCCGTCGGACGGGTCGGGCTCGCGCCTGACGAGCCCGCGCTGCGACGTCCGGTCGACGAGCTCGGTCAGGCTCGACTTGGCCAGGCGCAGGGTCGCGCCCAGGTCGTTCATGCGGTAGGGGCGGCCCATCAGGACGCACAACAACTGGCCCTGTTGCGGGGTCAGGCCGTGGTCGCGCGCCGATTCGGCGTAGACGGCGGAGATCAGGAACGACGCCCGCACCAGTGCCGCGACCACCCCGAGATTCTCTTCCTGGCCACCCATGCGGGCCAAACTAGTACGGAAAGAAGCAGCCCATGTGGTTCGGCATCGGTGTCTCCAGCGCGGCCCCGCGGCCGTGACGACGTTGCGCGACGACGCCAGGCCGGCCCGCCGGGTCTCACTGAGGAGGCCGCCGGCCCACGCCGCCGCAGGGAGTGCAGCTCACCCACACCTCTTCGCCGTCCTTGCTGATCCATTCGCCGCCCTCACCTCTGCATGTGCGGCAGATCGGCGGCAGGTCGTCTTGGGCCATGCGACCGGTTACCGAACCGGCCGTCGCCGGAACTTCAGGCCGCCCGCCGCAACGGTTCGGGCCGCGCGGCCCGCGTCATCCGCCACGTCGGCCCGGCGACCGAGGCTCGGGCCGGCCGGTAGAAGAAGTGGGACCCGCCGAGTTCCTCCTGCTGGCAGGCCCAGCACCGTCCGTCGTACCAGGCGAACCGGTTCTGCCGCTCGCCGCACTCGACCAGCCAGCACGACCCCACCGGCACGTGCCAGCTCGCGGCGTCGCCCGGACCCGGCGCCTCCAGCACGATCACGTGGACCTGCTCCCACCACCCGGCGCCGCCGGCGATGGCCAGGGTGGCCCGCAGCTCCACGGGCTTGGCCAGCCGCTCCCAGTGGGGGCCCTTCACCTCGGCCCAGGCGTTCAGCGCCGGCAGGTAGAAGTCGGGCACGTAGACCGCCCCGCTCGGCAACCGGAGGGCGAGCGGTTCGTACTGCCAGTAGACGCCCAGGGCGTCGAGGGTGGCCGCCCAGTCGGCCTCCAGGGTCGAGCGGAACATGACGCCGTTGTAGACGAGCGGCACCGCGCTGATGTCCATCCCGGCACCCTGTCACCACCCCGACCGGCCGCTACCGGTGCCGGGGCCTCCTGTGGACAACTAGTCGGAGACCTCCAGCCGGACGCGCCGGAACCCCCTGCCCTTGCTCTCGATCTTGGCGACCCGCACCCGGCCGATCTGCCGGGTGGAGGCGACGTGGGTGCCGCCGTCGGCCTGGCAGTCGAGCCCGACGATGTCGACGATCCGCACCTCTTCCACGTCGTCGGGCACCAGGTTGGTCGCCGTCCGGATGATGTCCGGGATGGCGAACGCCTCGGCCCTCGGCAGCACCCGGACGTCGATGCGCCGGTCGGCCTCGATCTCGGCGTTGCAGGCGGCCTCGACGGCCTCCTTGAAGCCGGGCGGCACCTCCGGCAGGTTGAAGTCCATGCGCGCGGTGCCTACCACGCCGGGCGTGGTGGCGACGTCCATGTTGCCGCCGGTCACCAGCGACCCGTAGTCGCGGAACACCACGCCGCAGAGCACGTGCAGGCCGGAGTGGGTGCGCATCAGGGCGCTGCGCCGCTCGTCGGCCAGGGCCGCCCGTACGACCGTCCCGGCCGCCGGCAGCGGATCGCCCTCGGCGGGGATGAGCACGAGGTCGTCGCCCTTGCGCACCCCGGCGATGCGGGTCTCGACGCCCTGCCACAGGAGGGTGCCCTGGTCGGCGGGCTGCCCGCCGCCGCCGGGATAGAAGGCCGAGCGGTTCAAAACGATGCCGTCGGGAGTGGCGTCGAGCACCGTGGCCTCCCAGTCGCGCAGGTCCTGGTCGGTGAGTTCGAGCCGTTCCGTCCGCATGCGCGGCAGCCTAATGGGTGGATCAGAGCGGCAGGGCCGACGTCATCTCCGAGAGCCGCTGCTGGTCGGGCTCGGGGTAGCGCTCGTCGAGCACCTCGGCCCGGGTGATGCGGTCGACCCGGAACACCCGGACGTCCTCGCGTAACCGGCACCACGCCACCAGGTACCAGAAGCCGCCGCGCCCGCCGAGCATGATGCTGGGCTCCAGGTCGCGGGTGCTGACCTCGCTCTTGCTGTTGAGGTAGTCGATGCGCAGCACCCGGCGGTCGGTCAGCGCGCGGTCGATGGCCCGTTTGACCTCTTCGGCCCCGTCGATGGTGTAGCCGCCCGGGTCGAGCCGGATCGGCACGCCCTCGCCCTGGAGCCGGGCGATGTCGCGGATCACCGTCCGTTTGCTCACCCCGAGCCGGTCGGCGAGGTCCTTGGCCGACAGCTGCCCGTTGCTCCGTAACTCCTCCACCAGCGCACGTCGACGGTCCATGACGCCGACGTTACGTGCCGTGAACGACGAATCCTGATATTTCCCACCTAACTCAGCGGCCATATACCCGTATTGACCACCCGTTCCGGTTCCACACCACACAGGGCGGCGCGCTCACATCCGTACACGAGCCAGTCGAGCTGCCCCGGAGCGTGGGCGTCGCTGTCGATCGCGAACACGCAGCCCATCTCGTAGGCGAGCCGCAGCAGCCGTTTGGGCGGGTCGAGCCGGTCGGGCCGCGAGTTGATCTCGACCGCGACCCCGAACCGCCGGCAGGCCTCGAAGACGATCTCGGCGTCGAAGCGCGACTCCGCGCGAAGCCCGCCGCGCCTGCCACCGGCCTGCACGATCCGGCCGGTGCAGTGCCCGAGCACGTCGACGTGGGGGTTGGCGACGGCGGCGACCATCCGGCGGGTCATCTCCTCGGCGTCCATCTTCAGCGCGGAGTGCACCGAGGCGACCACGCAGTCGAGCCGGGCCAGCAGGGCGGGGTCCTGGTCGAGCGACCCGTCGGCGAGGATGTCGACCTCGATGCCGGTACGGATCTCGAAGGGCGCGAACCGCTCCCGCAGCCCCTCGATCACCTCGATCTGCTCGGCCAGCCGCTCGGCCGACAGTCCGCGCGCGACCGTCAGCCGCGGCGAGTGGTCGGTGATCGTCAGGTAGGAGTGCCCGATGGCCCGCGCCGCCTCGGCCATCTCCTCGATCGGCGACCCGCCGTCGCTCCACGTCGTGTGGCTGTGCAGGTCGCCCTTCAGCGCCTCGCGGAGCCGGGCGGCGGCCTCGGAGAGGTCGGTGCCGGACGTCGCCTCCAGACGGCGCAGGTAGGTGGGGGTCTGGCCGGCCAGCGCCTCGGTGATCGCCAGCGCGGTCACCTTGCCGACCCCGGGCAGCTCGGTCAGCGTCTCGGCGAGGGCGCGCTCCTCCAGCTCCTCGCGCGGCAGATCCTCGACGACCTTGGCGGCGCCCCGGAAGGCGCGGACCCGGTAGGTGGGTTCACCGGCCCGTTCGAGCAGGAACGCGATTTGGCGCAGGGCGTCAACAGGCTCCATGTCGAAGACGTTATCAACCGGCCAGAATTGATGTTTGTACCGTTCAAACAGACACCGATAGGCTTGCCCGACCTCAAGGAATCATGGAGCCTTATGGCCGCCTCACCCCCACCACCGGGACCTCCGACGTTCCCCATGGCCGGCGGTCCGCCGCCGAAGAAGAACAAGAAGGCCTCCACCGCCGTCAAGCTGGGCGCGATCGGTGTGTTGTCGGTTCTGGTCGTGGGCTTCTGCGCGGCCGTCGACGACGACTACGAGGAGGTCGACGCCGACTGCGTCGACATGAACAACCCGCTGCCCGACGGGTCCTACCCGATCGTCGACGACGACCTGTGTGACGACGACGGCCGGGTCTACCACGGCTCCCACGGCGCCTACGGGTGGTACTACGGCGGCGTCCGCAGCGGCGCGCACATCCGCGGCGGCACCACGCTGCGCCCGTCGAACGCGCAGATCTCCACCCGTTCCGGCAAGGTCATCCAGCGGGGCGGCTTCGGCTCGCGCAGCAGCGGCGGCAGCTGACCCGTGCGCAGGGAACGGTCCGCACCCCGGCACGGCTGGGAGACCACGGTCGAGAGCCACGGGCTGGCCTACCACCGCTCCGCCCACCCGAGCGGCGTCGACCGGCCCTACTGGGACGAGAGCGTCCACTACGTCTTCTCGATGGACGAGGTGCTCACGCTGGAGGCCCAGGTCGAGGAGCTCCACCGCATGTGCCTGGAGGCGGTCGACCACGTCGTGGTCACCGGCCGTTTCCACGACTTCGCCGTGCCGCCCGAGTGGACGCAGGCGATCAAGGACTCCTGGTACCGCCGCGAACCCCACCTGTTCGGCCGCTTCGACCTCCGCTACGACGGCTCCGGCCCGGCGAAGCTGCTCGAATACAACGCCGACACCCCCACCAGCCTGCTCGAGAGCTCCGTCGTCCAGTGGTACTGGCTGCAGGACGTCTTCCCCGACGACGACCAGTGGAACTCCATCCACGAACGCCTCGTCGACCGCTGGAAGGCCATCGCCGCGACCCTCCCGACGGGCCCCTCCCACTTCGCCTGGACGAGCCTCGACACCTCCGGCGAGGAGGCGATGACCCTCGGCTACCTCCAGGAGACGGCCACCCAGGCCGGGCTGGCCACCGTCTCCATCGCCATGGAGGACATCGGCTGGGACGCGCTCAACCGCCGGTTCGTCGACGTCGAGGAACGGGTCATCCGCTCGCTCTGCAAGCTCTATCCGTGGGAGTGGATCGTCCACGAGCCGTTCGGCGCCCACGCGCTGCGGCTGATGCCGTCGATGACCTGGATCGAACCGGCGTGGAAGATGCTGCTGTCGAACAAGGCGCTGCTGGCGGTGCTCTGGGAGCTGTTCCCCGGCCATCCCAACCTGCTGCCGGCCTACCTCGACGGCCCCCGTGACCTGGCAGGATTCATCCGCAAGCCGCTCTTGGGGCGCGAGGGCGCCTCGATGACGATCCTGTCGCCCGACCACTCCCTGGAGACCGGAGGCGACTACGGCGCCGAAGGGTTCGTCTTCCAGGAGTTCCAGGCCCTGCCCGACTTCGACGGCCAGCGGCCGGTCCTGGGCGCCTGGGTGGTGGAGGACGAGTCGGCCGGGCTCGGCATCCGGGAGACGGCCGGCCTGATCACCGACGACACCTCGTCGTTCGTCCCCCATCGAATCAACGGTTAACACCCCCCAATAGGAGCAGGGTCAATGGACACCACTTCGTTCGGCGAGGTCCTCGGCAACGGCGCCCTGGCGATCGCCGCCTACGCCGTCCTCGGCGTGCTGCTGCTGATCGTCGGTTTCTACGTCATCGACATGGCCACGCCGGGCAAGCTCAGCAAGCTCATCCGGGAAGACCGCAATCCCAACGCGACCGCCCTCACCTCGGCGGGCCTGGCGGCCGTCGGGCTGATCGTGGCGGCCTCGATCTTCTCCTCCGGCGGCCGGCTCCAGGAGGGCCTGATCGCCACCGCCGTGTTCGGCGTGCTCGGCATCGCCGTCCAGACGCTCGGCATGTTCGCCTTCGACAAGGTGGCCGGCATCTCCATCCGCGCCCTGGTCGCCGAGCCGACCCTCCAGCCCGCCGCGATCCTGCTCTCGGTCACCCACGTCGCCATCGGCCTGATCACCGCCGTCGCGGTCATCTGACCCGGCGTCCGATTCCTTCAAGACGGTCCCGTACGCGGTCTCGTACCGTCGGACCATGGCAATCCAGTTCAACGTCATCGGCCTGGTCGTCAGCGACATGGGCCGGTCGCTCGCCTTCTACCGCCGCCTCGGCCTGGACCTCCCGGCCGAGGCCGACGGCGAGCCCCATGTCGAGGTGACCCTGCCCGGCGGCTTCCGCCTCTGCTGGGACACCGAGGAGACCATCAAGTCGTTCGACCCCGAATGGACGCCGGGCCCCGGCCGGACGGGCCTCGCGTTCCAGTGTGACAACGCGGCCGAGGTCGACACGACCTACGCCGAGATGGCCGAGTTCGGCCACCTCCCGCCGTGGGACGCCTTCTGGGGCCAGCGCTACGCGGTCCTGACCGACCCCGACGGCATCAGCGTCGACCTGTACGCCCCGCTAGATCCGTCAGCGTGACCCCGGTCAGCGCCCGCACCTCCCGCGCGAGGTGGGCCTGGTCGGCGTAGCCCTCGTCGTGGGCGACCTGGGCGAACGCTCCCCCCGCCCGCGCCCTCTCCAGCGCCCGGTTCATCCGCAGGATGCGGCCCAGCGTCTTCGGCCCGTAGCCGAAGGCGCGCAGGCAGAGCCGGTGGAAGCGGCGTTCGCCCAGATCGAGGCGGCCGGCCACGGCGGCCACGCCCAGCCCGCCGCCGATCAGCCCCACGGCGGCGCGCACCACCGGATCGGGCCGCAGGTCGGCCGCCACCGCCTCGATCCCCCCGCCCCCGTTCAGCCGGTTCTCCAGTGCGCGCACCCGGCGGGCCGGCCAGATCTCGTCGAGCGGAACCCGGCGGTCGCGCAGCTCGTGGGCCGCCACGCCGAGCAGCTCCGGCAGGTCGCCCGGCGCGAACCGCAGGCCGGTGTAACCGGCCCCGGGGACGACGGAGGTGACGAAGGCCACCGCATCGGGCCCGGCCACCACGAGCCGGCCCGACGTCCAGAGCAGATCCATGCAGCCGTCGGGGAGGATGCGGCGCTCCCCCTCGGCTGACGCGGGGGGCGTCTGCCAGACGACCGCGCCGGGGATCACCGACGGCCGTTCCCGGTACACCGTCCCAGCTTGCCACGGCCCCACCGTTGGCGAATCCGCGCAGGCGACCTGGCACGCTATAACCGTGAACGACAGGGTGCGTGAAGACACGGCGCGGCGGCTCGACCGCGCGATGGGGAGTCTGGGCACCGCCGCGATGGCCCGCATGGAGGAGCAGCTCGCCTGGTACCGCGCCCTGTCGGCCGAGGACCGTTCCTGGGTCGGCCTGGTCGCCCAGGCCGGGATCGCCGCCTTCGTCGAGTGGTTCGGCCACGCCGGGCAGGGCCGCCCGACCCCGAGCATCGAGTTCTTCGGCACCGCGCCCCGCGAGCTCAAGCGCAGCGTCTCCCTCCAGCAGACCGTCGACCTGGTCCGCATCGTGGTCGAGGTGGTCGAGGCCGAGGTCGAGGAGCTGGCCGCGCCCGGCGGCGAGGAGGTGCTGCGCAACGCGATGTTGCGCTACACCCGCGACGTCGCCTTCGCCGCCGCCCAGGTCTACGCCCGCGAGGCCGAGGCCCGGGGGTCGTGGGACGCCCGGCTGGAGGCCCTGATCGTCGACGCGCTGGTCCGGGGCGAGGTCGACGACGGCCTCCACTCCTGGGCCGCCGCCCTCGGCTGGACCTCCGCCCCCGTGGTGGTCTTCGCCGGGCACGCCCCGGCCGACGACCCCCAGAGCGTCATCGACGGCCTGCGCGACCGGGGCCGGCGGGCGGGCCACGACCTGCTCGCCGGGGTCCAGGGCGACCGGCTGATCGTGATCGTCGGCGGGGCCGACAGCATGAAGGAGGCCGCCCGCCTGGTCGTGCCGAGGTTCGCCGCCGGCCCGATCGTGATCGGCCCCGAGGTGCCCGACCTGCACGCCGCCGCCCGGTCGGCGCGGGCCGCCATCGCCGGGTTGCGGGCCGCCGCCGGGTGGCCCGACGCGCCCCGGCCCGTGCTGGCCGACGACCTGCTCGCCGAACGGGCCATCGACGGCGACGAGGACGCCCGCGCGGCGCTGGTCGAGAACGTGTTCAAACCGCTGGCCGGCACCCCGCTCCTCGACACCCTGGCGACCTACCTCGAACAGGGCACCTCGCTGGAGGCGACGGCGCGGCTGCTGTTCGTCCATCCGAACACGGTGCGTTACCGGCTCAGGAAGATCGCCGAGCTGACCGGCTACACCCCGACGGAGGGGCGGTCCGCATTCACCCTTCAGGTTGGGTTGATACTCGGTCGACTGACCGTAATCTGACCGCCGTCTATTAATTGCGGAGAAACCGGAACTGTAGGGATTCCACAACAGAGGCGGGCAGAAGTTCGTTCGGATCCCCAGCTCTGTGTCGAAGGGCTACAGGGCAGGGTGGTACCGTGCTCGTCATCGTCGCGCCGGGACAAGGCGCCCAAACTCCAGGCTTCCTGAGTCCGTGGCTGGAGCTCCCCGGATTCCGTGACCGTCTGTCAGCATGGTCCGAGATCGCGAAGCTCGATCTCGTCGCCTACGGCACCACCGCCGAGGCCGAGGAGATCCGCGACACGGCCGTCGCGCAGCCCCTTCTGGTGGCCGCCGCGCTGGCCGCCTTCGAGGAGCTCGGCGTCACCGCCGACCTGGTCGCCGGCCACAGTGTGGGCGAGTTCGCCGCAGCCGCCCTGGCCGGTGTGATCACCGCCGACCAGGCCGTCTCGCTGGTCGCCGAGCGCGGCCGGGCGATGGCCGAGGCCGCCGCCGTCACCGCGACCGGCATGACCGCCCTCCTGGGCGGCGTCGACGTCCTCGACGCCCTCGCCAAGCACGGCCTGACCCCCGCCAACAACAACGGCGCCGGCCAGATCGTCGCGGGCGGCACCCTGGAGCAGCTGGAGGCCCTCCAGGCCGACCCGCCGCAGCGGGCCCGCCTGCGCCCCCTCGCGGTCGCCGGGGCCTTCCACACCCACCACATGGCTCCGGCCGTCGAGCGGCTGCGCGCCGCCGCGGCCGGCGTCGCCCCGGCCGACCCGGCGATCCGGCTGCTGTCCAACGCCGACGGCGCGGTCGTCATGTCGGGCCGCGACGCGCTCGACCGCATGGTCAACCAGGTGAGCAACCCGGTCCGCTGGGACCTGTGCATGGAGACCATGGCACGCGAAGCCGGCGAGACCCCCGTCACCATGATCGAACTACTGCCCGGCGGCACCCTGACCGGCCTGGCCAAGCGTGGCCTGCCCGGTTCGGTGACCGTCGCGCTCAAGACCCCCGCCGACCTGACCCCGGCCCTCGACGCCGCCAAGGAGGCGATCAAGTGAAGCTGCCCGCGGGGGCGCCGGGCGCCAAGGTGCTGGCCTTCGGCCACTACCAGCCGGCGAACGTGGTCACCAACGACGATCTCGCCAAGATCATCGAGACGAACGACGAGTGGATCCAGAGCCGGGTCGGCATCAAGGAGCGCCGGTTCGCCGGTCCCGAGGAGTCCGAGATCGACCTGGCCGTGCAGGCCGGCGGCAAGGCGCTGGCCGCCAGCGGCCTGGCCGCCGCCGACATCGACCTGGTGATCGTCGCGACCTGCACCCCCGAGGCCCCGATCCCTAACCTGGCCGGGCGGGTCGCCCACCGGCTCGGCATCGAGGCGCCGGGCGCCTACGACCTCAACGCGGCCTGCGCGGGCTTCTGCTACGCCCTCGCCTCGGCCAGCGACTCGATCCGCGCGGGTTCGGCGAAGAACGTGCTGGTCATCGGCACCGAGAAGCTCACGCAGTGGGTCGACATCAACGACCGCGCCACCTCGGTGATCTTCGCCGACGGGGCCGGCGCGGCGGTCGTCGTCCCGTCCGAGACCCCGGCCATCGGCCCGGTCGTCTGGGGCAGCGCGGGCGACAAGGCCGACGCCATCATGATCCAGGACCGGTCGTCGTCCCTCCACCAGGAAGGTCAGACGGTGTTCCGCTGGGCCACCACGGCCCTTCACCCGGTGGCCAAAGAGGCTTGCGAGCGTGCGGGCGTGGCTCCCGCCGACCTGGCGGCGTTCGTGCCCCACCAGGCGAACCTGCGCATCATCGAGGCCATCGCGCGCAAGCTCGGCGCCGAGAAGGCCGTCGTCGCCCGCGACATCGTGCTGGCCGGCAACACCTCGGCCGCGTCGATCCCGCTCGCGCTGTCGCGCATGATCGAGCAGGGCGAGGTGCCCTCGGGCGGCCTCGCGCTCCTCCTGGGCTTCGGGGCGGGCCTGACCTACGCCTCCCAGGTCATCGAGATCCCTTAATGCCTGTACGGTCTTCGCCGTACGAAAACCCAGAAACACCACTCAAAGGAGAGAAATGGCAGCCACCGAGCAGGAGATCCTGGCAGGCCTCGGCAAGATCGTGAACGAGATCACCGGGATTCCCGCGTCCGAGGTGACGCCGGAGAAGAGCTTCGTCGACGACCTGGACATCGACTCGCTGTCGATGGTCGAGATCGCCGTGGCGGCCCAGGACGAGTTCGGCGCGGAGATCCCCGACGACCAGCTCAAGCACCTGAAGACCGTCAAGGACGTCATCAACTTCATCCAGAACTGAGTTCCCCAGCGCAACCGTTCGACCGTAGAGGAGTGCAGCCAAAGTGAGTACCAACCGGGTGCGAGTCGTCGTCACCGGACTCGGCACGACGACGCCCCTTGGTGGAGACGTCGCCTCGACCTGGGCGGCGCTCCTCGACGGGCGGTCGGGCATCCGCACCCTCACCGAAGACTGGGTCGACACCGTCCCGGCGAAGTTCGCCGGCGTCGCGGCGGTCGACCCCGGTGAGGTGCTGCCCCGGCCCGAGGCCAGGCGTCTCGACCGCTACGAGCAGTTCGCCCTGATCGCCGCCCGCCAGGCCTGGCAGGACGCCGGCGCCCCCGAGGTCGAGCCGACCCGGCTCGGCGTGGTCGTCGGCTCCGGCATCGGCGGCATCAACACGATCCTCCAGGCCTACGACACCTACCGTGACAAGGGGTGGAACCGGCTCTCGCCGTACACCGTCCCGATGCTCATGCCCAACGGCGCCGCGGGCTGGATCTCCATCGACCTGGGCGCCCAGGCGGGCACCCACGCGGCGGTCAGCGCCTGCGCGACCGGCGCCGAGTCGATCGGCCAGGCCATCGAGATGATCCGCTCCGGCCGCGCCGACGTCGTCGTCGCCGGGGGCAGCGAGGCGGCCATCCACCCGCTGAACATGGCCTCGTTCGCGGCCATGCGCGCCATGTCGACCCGCAACGACGAGCCCCACCGCGCCTCGCGCCCCTTCGACAAGGGCCGCGACGGGTTCGTGCTCGGCGAGGGCGCCGGCATCGTCGTCCTGGAGTCGGAGGCCCACGCGAAGGCGCGCGGCGCCAAAATCTACGCGGTCGCGGCCGGCGTCGGCATCACCTCCGACGGCCACCACATCTCCGCGCCGGAGCCGACCGGCATCGGCGGCAAGACCGCGATGCTGACGGCCATCGCCGACGCGGGCATCAGCGCCGCCGACGTCCGCCACGTCAACGCCCACGCCACCTCGACGCCGGTCGGCGACGAGATCGAGGCGCGGGCGATCCGCGAGGCGCTCCCCGGCTCCCCGCTCGTCACCTCGACCAAGTCGATGACCGGTCACCTGCTGGGCGGCGCGGGCGGCATCGAGTCCGTCTTCACGATCCTGGCGCTGAGCGAGCGCATCGTGCCCGCCACCGCGAACCTCGACGACCCGGCCGACGGCCTCGACGTGGACATCGTGCGCGGCGAGCCGCGCAAGCTCCCCGACGGGCAGCTCGCCGCGATCAACAACTCCTTCGGCTTCGGCGGCCACAACGTCGCCGTCGCCTTCACCACTGCTTGATCAGCGCTCTGAGAGGGACGCAATGACTGTCGTTGACAACAGGGTGGTGACCGCCGCCTCCGACCAGGAGGCGGCCGACCCCCGCGATCCCGTCGTCCGGCTGGGCCACCTGCTCGACGAGGGTTCCATGCGGCTGATCTCGCCGCAGGACAAGAGCGGGGCCCTGGCGGTCACCGGCCGCGTCGAGGGCGTCCCCGTCGTGGCGTTCTGCAGCGACGCCCGCGTCCAGGGCGGCGCGATGGGCGCGGAGGGCTGCGAGCACATCGTCCACGCCTACGACGTGGCGGTCCGCGAGCGCGTGCCGATCATCGGCGTCTGGCACTCGGGCGGCGCCCGCCTCGCCGAGGGCGTGGAGTCCCTCCACGCCGTGGGCCGCGTCTTCGCGGCCATGACGAAGGCGTCGGGCATCGTGCCGCAGATCTCCGTCGTGGTCGGCGCGGCGGCCGGCGGCGCGGCCTACGGCCCGGCGCTGACCGACATCGTGATCCTCGCCGACGAGGGCCGCATCTTCGTGACCGGCCCCGACGTCGTCCGTTCGGTGACCGGCGAGACGATCGACATGGCCTCGCTGGGCGGCCCCGAGCCCCACAGCAAGCGCAGCGGCGTCGTCCACATCGTGACCCAGTCGGAGCCCGAGGCCCTGCTGAAGGCCCGCCAGGTCGCGACGCTGCTCGGCCACCAGGGCCGGGTCCGGCTCGGCGAGGTCGGCGAGGTCGACTTCTCGACCCTGCTGCCCGACAACGTGCGCCGCGCCTACGACGTGAAGCCGCTGGTCAACGGCCTGCTCGACGAGCCGGGCGTGGAGCTCCACCCCAAGTGGGCGCCCAACATCGTGACGACCCTGGGCCGCCTCGGCGGCCGGACCGTCGGCGTCATCGCCAACAACCCGATGCGCCTGGGCGGCTGCCTCGACTCGACCTCCGCCGAGAAGGCGGCCCGGTTCGTGCGCATGTGCGACGCGTTCGGGGTGCCCCTGGTCGTGCTGGTCGACGTGCCCGGTTACCTGCCGGGCGTCGGCCAGGAGCACGACGGCGTCGTGCGCCGCGGCGCCAAGCTCCTCCACGCGTTCGCCGAGGCCTCGGTGCCGAGGGTGACGCTGGTGACCCGCAAGTCCTACGGCGGGGCCTACATCGCGATGAACTCCCGCGCCCTGGGCGCGACCCGCGTGTTCGCCTGGCCGACGGCCCAGATCGCGGTCATGGGCGCGGTCGCGGCGGTCCGCATCCTGAAGCGGCGCGAACTGGCCGCCGTCCCCGACGAGGAGCGGGCCGACCTGGAGAACCGCCTGGCCGAGGAGCACGAGAAGATCGCCGGCGGCCTCGACCGCGCGGTGGACCTGGGCGTGGTCGACGAGGTCATCAAGCCGGAGGAGACGCGGGGGGCCATCGCCAAGGTGATCGCCCGCGCGACGCCGGCGCGGGGAGCCCACGGGAACATCCCGCTCTAGTCTCCCTGTACGTCGTGAGCGCCGCTCCTGCCGGTTGGCGGGGGCGGCGTTCCGGCGTTCTAGGCAGGCCCGGCGGGAGGAGAGCTTCCCCAGCCGTGCGGGAGAGGGCCGGGACAAGGTCTCTGAAACGCCCGTTTCGGCCGGCGCGCCGCCTGCAACGTCCGTCGGCCAGGGCGGGGTCCCTGAAACGCCGGTCGGCTGAATCTACGACGGTGTCTTGAGTCGGGCGGCTGCCGCCGCCCGAAATTTCGGCATATCGGGCTGAGGGAGCGCTACTCGGAGCGCTTCCTGCGGGGGGCGGCCGAGCGTGGCGGCAGGGCGCGCATGTGGTCGCGAACCCGGTTCATCATTGTGCCCAGGGCCTCCACGTCGGCCTCGGCCAGCGGATCGAAGAGCATGCTCCGGACGACCTCCGCATGGCCGGGCAGGACATGTTCGACCAGGTCACGGCCCTTCTGGGTGATGGCGACCTGGATCGCGCGTTCGTCGCCGGGCGACGGGCCGCGCTCGATCAGGCCCGCCTTCTCCAAAAGTCCGGCCTGGTAGGTCAGGCCGCTGCGGCTGTAGACGACGCCGTCGGCGAGTTCCGTCATGGTCAGTGCGCCGGGGCCGTGGGCGAGCCGGGCGAGCAGCTGGAACTGGACGGAGCTGAGGCCGCCCTCCTCGCGGAGCTGCTGCTCGACGTGGTGCTGGAGGAGGCTGACGGCCTCCATGAGGGCGAAGTAGGTGCCCAGCTGCCGGGCGTCGAGCGTCACCCGTCCAACGGTACCGGCCTCTTCGCGATGTGACTGAGGTCACACTTCCAGCGGGATTGCTTTGAACTCGAAGCAAGTTATTCGAATTCGAAGCAACTAGCTACGGAGGAACCATGAAGGCCATCCGCTTCCACCAGCACGGCCCCAGCGACGTCCTCGCCCATGAGGAGACCGACCGTCCGGCGGCCGGGCCCGGCCAGGTCGTCGTCAAGGTCGCCGGAACCTCGTTCAACCCGGTCGACGCCACGATCCGCGCCGGATACCTGCGCGAGGTGTTCCCCGTCGTGTTCCCCGGCATCCCGGGCATCGACGTGTCCGGCACCGTCGCCGAACTCGGCGCCGACGTGACCGGCTGGGCCGTGGGCGACCCGGTCGTGGCGCTCCTGCCGATGTCGGGCGGCGCCGCGGCCGAGTACGTGGCCGTCCCCGCCGACCTCCTGGCCAGAGCGCCCCACTCGGTCGACCTGGCCGACGCCGCGGCGCTCCCTGCGGTGGGGCTGACCGCGTACCAGGCGCTGTTCGAGCACGCGGCCCTCACGGCCGGCGACACCGTTCTCATCAACGGCGGGGGCGGGGCCGTGGGGGGATACGCCGTCCAGCTCGCCGCGGGACACGGCGCCACCGTGACCGCGACGGCCGGGCCGGGGTCGGCCGCCCGCGTCCGCGACCACGGCGCCGCCGAGGTGATCGACTACACCCGCACGCCGCTCGCCGAGGCGGTGGCGGGCCGCCGCTTCGACGTGATCCTCAACCTGGCGCCCACCGGTTCCGAGGAGACGGCGGCCCTGGCTGAGCTGGTGGCCGACGGGGGTGTGCTCGTCAGCACGACCGGGCCCGTCCCGGAGGGTGTGGGACGCGGCGTCCGGGCGGTGCGCATGTTCGTCCGCAGCGACACCGCCCAGCTCACCGACCTCGCGGCCCGGGTCGACGCCGGGACCTTGCGCATTCACGTCGCCGCGCGCCGCCCGCTGACCGATCTGGCGGCCGTACACGACGAGGCGGTCACCGGTCGGCTTCCCGGCAAGACGATCCTGTACCCGGCCTGACGCCACGACGCCCAACCGCGCGGGACAGGGGTCGGATGCCCGACCTGCACCATTTGAGGGCTACGCGCCTCTGCCCGCGAAGGTGGCGAAAGGGTTAGCCTCCCGTCACCCTCATCCCCAGCCAGCATCCGCAATCAGGCGGACACCTGAACCGAAACGATTCCACTAAGCGAGGAGAAGTCCGAAACAGACCGGATGCGGAGACGCCTGAAACTGTCACGGGCAATACCGCCACCTGCCCCCAAGAACCTCAATACGAGCGGCGAGGACCCACGAATGCCTGCTACATGAGACCGCAGTAGCGATCAGCGGGAGGGCGCAGGTCCGTGTGTCCTTACGTTGACGCGCACGTCGCAGGAGGTCACGGCCAGGTACACACGCAGACGCCTCAACGCCCGACGGCAATCACGGCGAGAGGTGACGGCCAGGTAAGGCGGCCCCGGCCCGTGGGCGTGATCAAGGACGGCAGGGCGCGCGGTCAGATGTCCGTCGCGCCCTTTCCGCCCGCTACACGGCCGCGTGGAGCCAGCGGACCGGAGCGCCCTCGCCGGCGTACCGGAAGGACTCCAGTTCCTCGTCCCACTGCTTGCCGAGCAGTTTGTCGAGTTCGTCCTCCAGGACCACGCGTCCCTGGCTGGCCATCAGCATGACGTTCCGGAGGCGGTCCTCCGGGATCAGGATGTCGCCGTTGACGCCGATGGTCGCCGTGAAGGCTCCCAGGGCCGGCGTGTACGCATGGCGGGAGCCGTCGCAGCCCGGCGACGGGTCTTCGGTGATTTCGAAGCGGATGCGCTGCCACCCCATGAGCGAAGAGGTGATCTTGGCGGCGACGCCGGCGGGCCCCTCCCATTCGGCCTGGGCGCGCAGGGCGCCGGGCGCAGCGGGCTGGGGCGTCCACGTCAGGTCGACGGGAACGCCAAGAATGCCTGCGACGGCCCACTCGATGTGTGGGCACAGCGCAGGCTGAGCCGAGTGGACGTACAGGACGCCACGAGCAGCAGCCACCGGACCTCCCGATTCGTACGAGGTGCGCCTTCCCCAACGGCCTCATACTGGGATGATCACAAGTGACTCTAGGAGAGACTACCGTCCGTCGCGGCGAGGCACCAGAGGAGGGTCATACCGATTCCCGCTTGGCCGCCCGGCGAATCGGTCTCTCCTGAAGGCGTAAATCGGCGCGATCGTGGAAGTTGGCCATCCTTCCGGAATTCCGCGATCTCACCGGGCCGCGCCGGACACCATGGTTAGAGTTGCTCACGCAACGCTCCTCTGTCAGCACAGTCGGTGAGGCTGGTGCGGAAAGGGTCAGTGACGCGTGCTTTTCGAGGTCCACGACGAATCGATCCCTCTCGATCTGCTCGACGACCACGCATGGTCCGAGCTGGTCGCCAGCTTCAACGGTCAGATGTGGGCCGTGGCGCGGGCGGCGGGCCTGGGGGCGGCCGACGCGGCCGACGCCGTACAGGGAGCGTGGCTCCGGCTGGTCGAGAGCGTCGACCGCATCCGCGACCCGCGGGCGGTCGGCGCGTGGCTGATGACGACGACGCGGCGCGAGGCGCTGCGGCTCGGCCGCAAGGCCGGGCAGGAGTTCCCGGCCGACCCGCCGGACCTCTACGAACATCCCACCCTGGCGGCGCCCGACCCGACGACGGAGATCGTCGAGGCCGACTACGGGCGCACCCTCTGGTCACGCGTGTCCCGGCTCAGCGAGCCGTGCCGGACCATGCTCCGGCTCTTCGCCCTCAATCCAGATGTACGGTATGCGCAGGTCGCAGCCCGAATGCACCTCCCGGTCGGGAGCGTGGGGCCGACCCGGGCGCGGTGTTCGGCCAAACTCCGGACATTACTCGCGGAGGATCCCCTTGAGTGCTGACGAGGCCGCGCTGGAGACGTACATGCTGGCGGCGATGCGCCTGGCGGCCCAGGCCGACCCCGCACCCGGGCGCCTGGCCGCCGACGCCATGGCCGCGCTCGCGATGCGCCTGCCCGGCTGCGTCGTCGCCACCCCGGCCGACCTGACGGCCGCCTCCGGCGCGCGGGCGGGCGGCAAGCCCCAGATGCACCGGTTCGCGGCCGGCGACACGACCCTCGACGTCGAGACGACCATCACCGAGGGCCGCCTGGAGATCGCCGGCCAGGTGAGCCCGCCGCCCGCGCCCAGCGCCTACGTGGAGGTCCGCACCCCCCACCTGACGAAGGTCCGGGTGCCCTCGGCCGACGGCCAGTTCGCCGTGGCCGGCCTCCCGCCCGGCTGGGTGAGCGTGGCCTACCACCGCCCGAGCGACGCCCCGGTGGTCACCCGCTGGCTGCGTGTCCGCGCCTGAGTCCTACGGCCCGTTCGCGGCGGCCCGGCGCGCCGACATCCTGGCGGCGTTCGACGTCCATCTCACCGCCGAGGATCGCCTGTACGAGTCCCCGGAGCGCCTGGCCCTCACCCGCGCCGAGTTCGCCGCGGCCCTCGTCGGAGCACGCCTGCCCGGCGAGGCCCGGATGCTCCTGGAACTCGCCCTGCCCGACCTGACCTCGACCCGCCCGGCGACCGCCCATGCCCGGCTGCTGCTGGCGACGGTGGAGTTGCTGACGGGCGACGTCCGGCGAGCCGAGGACACGGCCTCGACGGCGCTGACGGAGTTCCGGCGGCTGGGCCGGGCGACGTGGGAACCGCGAGCACGGGACGTGCTGCTGCGGGCACGGCTCGCGCAGCGGGCGGAGAGCGGGCATGAAGACGGGCTTCCGCAGAGGCGGCCGGCTCAGGCGGGCGGGAGCGGGCTCGGAGGAGCGGTGTCGGCTGGGCTGCCGACTCACGGGACCAGGCCCGAAGACGTGTTGAGGCTGGATCAGTCAGCCGAGACAGGGCTTCACCATGGGCGGCCGTCGGGTTGGCAAGCACAGACGGGCGAGACCGGATTCAGTGACGTACCTGGATGGGAGCTGCCACCCGACACGCCGCTCCACGATGGACGGCCGCCGGAGCGACCAGCCCAGGAGGACGGGACCAGGCTCGATGACGTGTTGCGACAGGCCGCGGCAGGGTTCCACGACGGGCTGTCGCCCGGGTTGGGTGCTCGGGCGGGCGAAACCGGGCCCGATGACGGGCTCCTCGGCGAGTGCGCGGCCGGGGCCGACGAGTTGGAGGCTGCGGGATGGCGGTCGGAGGCCGACGAGCTGCGGCTGTTCGCGGTGTCGGCGTTCGTGCGCCGATGCGGTCGTGGGCTCGGCGGGCTGGTGGTGGCGCAGCGGATGCTGGACCAGGTTTGGGACGGGTCGGGTTGTGCGGCCATGCGGTTCCACGCCGAAGCGTTGCGGCGATGGGCAGGCGGCGCTCTCGGCGAGGCGCTCGAACTGGCCCAACGAGGGTTCACCGAATCGCTCCGGGAGATGGCACGGCTGGCTTCGGACACGGCTGCCGAAAATGTCACTGAGACGCCGGGTTCGACGCCTCTGCCGATGAGCCGGCATCGTGACCCGAGGGCTGGAGATCCCGATGGAGAAGCCACTCCCGCTTGCGGCGACTTCATCCGGACATCAGACGAGATTTCCAAGCGATATGGCACGGGGACGGATCCTGCGGGGTTCCGCCGCACGACGCCGCCACCGATCCCGGAGCCGGGCCAAGCCATCCGCATGTCCCGAAATTTCGGGACATCGACGCTCGGTGCCGTCCCTCACGTGAAACGGCTCGCCGATGAACGCTGGCGCGCCTCCCGGGTGGCCGAGGACATCGCGACGCTCGGGCTGGAGCTGGCCATCAGGCAGCAGAGCGCCGACAAGGTGCTGCTCTGGTCGGAGCGGTGGCGGGCTCTCGTCAGCGGCGCCGAGCCGGTGGCCGAGCGACCAGAGGTCCTGGTCGAGCTGGTACGCGACCAGGACGCCCTCCACGCCGTCGTCGCCCACCACGACCGGATCTCGTTGCATGGCCTGGGGTCGTTGTCGGCGGTCACCGAGGCGATGGTGCGGATCCGCTACAACCTGCGCAGGAGGAACCTCCGCGACACCCGTCCGGAAGGCGAGGAAGGGCTGTCATCCGGGCTCCTGCGGGAGCTGTCCGCCCTCGACGAAGCCCTGATCCGGCCGCTCGGGCTGCCGCCGGGAGCGGTCAGCGTGGTCCCCACCGTCGCGTTGCACTCCCTGCCCTGGTCACTGCTGCCCTCGTTGCGCGGCCGGGCCGTGTCGGTCGCGCCGTCGGCCGCGCTGGCCGTCGCGCGCCAAGAGGCCGGCGGCCCGGTGGTTGCGCTCGCGGGGCCCGATCTGGCCCATGCAGAAGAGGAGGTGACGGCGGTGGTGGGCGTACACGAGAAAGGCGAGCGGGTGCCCGCCACGCGGGGCGCGCTGCTGGAGGCTCTCGGGCGGGCGGGCATCGTGCACATCGCCGCCCACGGCATCTTCTCCGGGCGGCGGCCGATGATGTCGAGCATCCTCCTGGACGACGGCCCGCTGCTGGTGCACGAGTTCTTCCGCCTGACGCGGGTGCCGCCCCTCGTGGTGCTGTCCTCGTGTGACGCCGGCATGGCCTCGGCCCCCGCCGACGGAGCGGCGTTCGGGCTGGCGGGAGCCTTCCTCGACCGAGGGGCGAGCACGGTGATCGCGGGCATCGTCCCGGTCCGTGACGACGAGGCGGCCCGCCTGATGGTGGAGTTCCACCGGCTGCTCGCCCAAGGAGAGCCCCCGGCTCAGGCCCTCGCGGCGGCGGCCACGACCACCGACGTGCCGGGATTCGCCTGCTTCGGCACCGGTTGATCACCAAGGCGACGAACCGCCCCACGAATCAAGGGGAATCGCCCCCTACTGCGGGCCGGGAAGCTCCAGGTCTGCGAAGACGGCCTTGTGGTCGGTGTCGGAGAGAAGGTGGACCGAGAAGGCGTGGAAAGCCGTCCGGTCATCGGCTATGACGTGGTCGATGGTCACCGGCGGGATGGGCAGCCCGTGGAAGTCACGAGGCAGCACCGGCCACGTCGTGAGAAGGCCCTCGCCGGTCGCTTCGGCCGCGTCACGGTAGCCCGAGTCGAGCAGGTCGCGAACTCTGGCATGGTCGACCGTCGCGTTGAAATCGCCGATCAGGATCTTGGCCGCCCCGCCGGGCCGTGGAAGCGCGTCGAGGCCTTCGCCCCAGCACCGGTGCAGCCGTCCCGTGTAGGGCGCGCACGGATGCACCGACACCAGCTCGACCTTCACGCCGTCGACGTCAAGAAGCCCCATGAGCTGCCCGAATCCGCCGAAGTCGAGCAGCCCCACCCGCGTAGCGGGAAAGCGGGAGTAGATCCCCGACCCGCGTGTCCCCGGCCGGGCCTCCGTCACCCGGTGCGGCAGCAGGGTGTCGATGCCCGCGCGCCTCATCTCCTCCACGGCCGAAGGCGTGAGTTCCTGGAAGGCCACCACGTCGACCCGGAGCTCCCGCACCAGCCGCCCGACCTCCTCGGCGGGCGCCCCGCCCGCCAGCAGGTTCACCGCCAGCACCCGCAGGCGCGGCCCTCCCCCACCGGAAGGGCTCTCCCCCACCATCCGCGGCACCACGATCACCGCGAAGACCAGGCACACGACCAGCGCCGCCCCGCCCGCCACCCACCGGCGGGCCAGCAACGCCAGCACGAGCGCCACCGGCGACGACAACGCCACGTAAGGCGTGAACGCCACCAGTTGCACCCACCCGAACGCCACGTCACCGGGAAATAGCCATAACCCCGCCCAGACGGCGAACACGGCGACGATCAGCCAGATCGCCGCCGTCAGCCAGCCGCGCCGTCGAGCAGGGTCGGGGACGCCGCTCAGGGCCTTTCCACCGGACGGCCCGGGTCGGTGATCCACTCGGACCACGATCCGGCGTACAGGGAGGCCGTGATGCCGGCCGACTCCAGGGCCAGCACCTCGTGAGCGGCCGTCACGCCGCTCCCGCAGTAGGCGCCCACCGGCACGCCCTCGACGACGCCGAGGGTGTTGAAGCGCTCGCGCAGGAACTCGGGACGGTGGAAGCGGCCACCGGGTTCCAGGTTCTCGGTCGTGGGGGCGTTCACCGCGCCGGGGATGTGCCCGGCCACGGGGTCGACGGGCTCGACCTCGCCCCGGTAGCGCTCGGGCGCGCGGGCGTCGAGGAGGACGCCGTCGTCGGCGAGGATCGCGGCCTGGTCGGCGGTGATCAGGGGCATGCCGCCGGGGCGGGCGGTGAAGTCGCCGGGGACCACGTCGGGGGCGTCCTTGGACAACTCTCCGGTCCACGCCTTCAGGCCGCCGTCGAGCACCCGGACGTCGCGGTGCCCGAAGTAGCGCAGGCACCACCACGCGCGGGCGGCGGCCAGGGCGTTCCAGTCGTCGTACACGACGACCGGGCGGCCGTCGGAGACGCCGAGCGACCGCATGGACGCCTCGAACGCGGCGGCGGAGGGCAGCGGGTGACGCCCGCCCTTGCCGGCGGGGGCGGCCAGGACGGTGTCGAGGTCGCAGTAGACCGCGCCGGGGATGTGGCCGAGGGCGTAATCGGCCGGGCCGGGCGGGCCGCCGAGGCGCCAGCGCACGTCGAGGACGGTGACCCCGCCCAGCGCGTCGGCGAGGTCGGCGGCGGTGATCAGTGGGCTCATCGGCGGATCTCCAGGAAGGGCACGTTCTGTTCGGCGGGAGTGAGCGACCCGTGATAACCGGTCATCGACCACTCCAGCGGTTCTTTTCCGGACGACGCGATCACACACTCCCCGTCGGCCACGGCGACGACGTCGCCGACCCGGCCGAGCAGGGCGGGGTCGACCGGGCCGAACCAGCCGGCGTCGACCGCCTCTTCGCGGGTGGCGACCCTGGCGCGGTCGCCGAGCACCGAACGCCACGTCTGGAGGACCGCGCCGGCGGCGCCGGGGACCGTGTAGAGGTGGCGCAGCCGGGCCTCGCCGCCGACCAGGGCGACGCCCTCGGTGAGCTCGGGGTGGTGGTCGAGGTCGACCTTGTCGGTGGCGTTGATCATGCCGTGGTCGGCGGTGACGTAGAGGACCCCGCCGGGCGGCAGCGCCGCGGCCAGGCGTTCGGCCAGGCCGTCGACGATCGTGAGCTGGTCGAGCCATTCGGGCGAGCCCCAGCCGGTCATGTGGCCCATCGCGTCGAGCTCGCCGTAATAGCAGGTCACGTAGGCCCTGGGGGTCGCGCGCAGGGCGGCGTGCACGCCCGCGACCCGCTCGTCGAGGGTGTCGGCCGGGACGTAGCGAACGCCCCGGTAGACCGCCTCGGTGAGGCCGGCGCCGTCGAAGGCGGCCGGGGCGACGTAGGAGGAGGCGACGTCGAGGCGGGCCAGCCGCTGGAACACGGTGTCGACGGGCTGCCAGGTCAGCGGGTCGACGGGCGGGCCGTCGGTCTTCCAGCGCAGGCAGTTGAGCAGCCGGTTCTCGCCGGGCACCGCGACGGTGATGCCGAGCATGCCGTGGTTGCCCGACAGGACGCCGGTCCCGATGGTCGCCAGGCTGGTCGGGGTCGACGACGGCAGGCCGGCCGTGAGCACCCGGGAGAGCGCCGCAGACAGGAACGGCGCCCGGGACGGGTGGGCGGCGAGCAGGTCGGCGCCCATGCCGTCGACGATGAGCAGGCACACCTTCTCGGCCGGGTCGAGCCCCAGAGTGCCGCCGCCGGCTCCGTCGAAGGTGGCGTGGACGGAACCGGCGATGTCGGCGAGGGTGGCCATCACGTGCGCGCCGTCGCCTCCGACAGGGCGCGGGCGAAGGCCAGGACGTGGCGCACGGCCTCGGGACCGTCGGCGGCCTCGCTGACGCGGAGCTGGAGGTCGTCGGCGGTGATCGAGCCGGTGTAGCCGTGGTCGGCCTCGCAGTTCTCGTCGCCGCAGGTGGCGGGTTCGAGGTCGACGTGGGAGATGGCGCCCCAGCCGATGGTCAGCGTGACCTCGCTGGGGGCGACGCCGGGCGAGTAGGACGCGGGGTCGGGGACGAGCCGGGTGAGCGCGACGGACTGGACCCGGCTCAGCCGGACCGCCTCGGTGGTCGTCGACGCGTGGGAGGCGGGGTTTCCCTCGGCGGGCGGGTGTTCGTCGGTGTGGCAGACGAGCAACCGGGTGGGCGACAGCACCAGGACCGTGACATGCCGGCGCACTTCCATGGCCGGGTCGAACGTGGCCTCGTGGTGGACGACGTAGGCGCTGACGCTCTCCTTGCCCAGGGCGGAATCGACGGCGTCGGCGACCAGGTCGGGGTAGTAGCCACTTCGGTCGATGGCCTCGCGCAGACCTGCAGCCGAGACTCGGGTATCCCTCATGGGACCATCCTGCCCTGTCAAGCACCCTGATTTCACCGGGGCTGTCAGGATGGCAATCGTCGCGGACCCACGTCCGGCCGGGGCCCGGTGACGGCCTTCAGCACCGCCCGTGCGCCCAATACGTGGACACCGTTCTCACCCACCAAGACCGGGTCCAGGCGCAGCGCCGCGACCTGCGGATGCGCGTCGGCCAGCCGTCCGATCCGGCACAGCAGCTCCTCCAGATCGGCCACCGCCACGGGCGGATAACCGTGCGCGCCGAACAGCAGCGGGGCGGCCTTGGGCGCCCGGACCAGCGCGGCGGCGTCTTCAGCTGTCAGCGGAGCGAGCCGGTGGGCGTCGTCGCCGAGCAGCCGGGCGGCGATCTCGCCCAGCCCGAACGACACGACGGCCCCGAAGTCGCGGTCCTGCACCGAGGTGATCACCGTCGGCACGGCCGGTTGCGGCGCCATGCGCTGGACCGCCAGCCGGGGCCCGAACACCTCTTCCAGGTCCGTGTACGCCCGCGCCACCGCGCCCCCGTCGGGCAGGGCCAGGCGGACCGTCCCGGCGCGGCCGGTGCCGTCCCACTTGACCACCACGGGATAGCCGAGCCGCCCGGCCGCCGCGACGGCCTCCTCGGGCGAGGTCACCGTCTCCGACGGCCAGACCTCGACGCCGTAGGCCCGCAGGAGATCGGCTGCGTCGATCTCGACCGGTTCCTCGGCGGCCCGGCAGACGATCTCCCGGGCGGCGGCCACGTCGATCCCGCCGAGTTCGGGGACGGCGCCCTCGACGCCGCGGCGCCACTGCGCATGGCGTACCGCCAGGGCCAGGGCCCGCACCGCCTCCTCGGGCGCCGGATAGGACGGGATCGAACCCCGTGCGGGACCCTCTCCCGGCGCGCGCAGCGCGGCCGGGACCCCGGCCTCGCCCCGGAAGGTGGCCAGCACCGGCTTGCCGCCCTCCCCCGCGACCCGGACCAGCTCGGCGGCGACCTCGGCGTCGGGGCCGGGGCCGGGCGGCATGTAGACGACCACGGCGGCGTCGACGTCCGGGAGGACCGAGGACAGGGCCGCGCCGAACTCCGCGGCCCCGGCGCGGGCGCCGAGGTCGGCGGTCGAGGGGGCCAGGCCCGCGCTGACGCAGGCGTGGGCGGCCAGCCGGGCCAGGGCGTCGGAGTTGCTGACGATCCCGACGCGCGGCCCCTCGGGGAGGGGCTGGCAGGCGAGCAGCTGGGCGACGTCGAAGAGCTGGGTGAGGTCGTCGACCCGGATCACCCCGGCCTGCTCGAACAGCGTCGACACCGCGCCGTCGGGCAGCCCGAACTCGGCGGCCTGCGACTTCACCGCCACGATCGGCTTGGTGCGGGAGATTCGCCGGGCCAGCCGGGTGAACTTGCGCGGGTTGCCCATCGACTCCAGATAGAGGAGGACGACCTCGGTCGCGGGGTCCTCCTCCCAGTACTGGAGCAGGTCGTTGCCGGACACGTCGGCCCGGTTGCCGGCGGAGACGAAGATGGAGATGCCGAGGCCGCGCTGGTCGACGCGGTGCAGCAGGGCGGTGCCGAGGGCGCCCGACTGGCTGAAGAAGCCGATGCGCCCGCGTGCGGGCAGCCGTTCGGCCAGGGTGGCGTTGAGCCTGATCGACCGGTCGGTGTTGGCGATGCCGAGGCAGTTGGGCCCGACGACCCGCATGCCGTAGGCGCGGGAGATGCGCACCAGCTCCTGCTCGCGCGCCAGCCCCTCCTCGCCCGTCTCGGCGAAGCCGCTGGAGACCACGACCAGGCCCTTCACCCCTTTCTGGGCGCACTCCTCGACCACGTCCAGCACACTCTCGGCCGGGACGGCCACGACCGCGAGGTCGACCTCCCCGTCGATCGCGGCCATGTTCTTGTACGCCCGCACCCCCGCGACCGCCCGCACCTCCCTGTGCACCGGGTAGACCGGCCCGGTGAACTCGGCCCGGAGCAGGTTGCGCAGCACGGTCTGCCCGATCCCGCCCGGCTCCCGGCTGGCCCCGATGACGGCGACCGACTCGGGCTTGAGCAGCCGGGCGATCGACCGCGCCTCGGCCCGGTGCTCCCGCCCGGTCACCACCTCGACGGAGTCGGGGGTGCTCGCGAGGTCGAGGGTCATCCGGACGACGCCGTCCTCGAACGTGCTCTGCGCGGTGTATCCGGCCTGCCGGAACATCTGGGTCATCCGGTGGTTGGCGGGCAGCACGTCGGCGATGAACGTCCGGATGCCGCGCTCGCGGGCGGCGGCGCGCAGGTGTTCGAGCAGCACCGCGGCGAGCCCGCGCCCCTGGTGGGCGTCTTCGACGAGGAAGGCCACCTCCGCGTGGTCGGCGGGCTTGACCCGGTCGTAACGGACGACCGCCACCATCTCCGTTCCGATGGTGGCGATGAGGGCGAGCCGGTCGTTGTAGTCGACCGTCGTGAAGCGGGTCACCTCGCGGTCCGAGAGGCGCGGACGGGGGCCGAAGAAACGGAAGTAGATCGACTGGGCGGAGAGGCGGGAGTAGAAGGAACGCAACAGTTCGGCGTCATCGGGGCGGATGGGCCGCAGGTGAGCGGTGCCGCCGTCGGAAAGGACGACGTCGGCCTCCCAGTGCGGCGGATACGCGAGTTCCACCTTTCGAGGGTATCTGTGCACAAACGCGGTGGTTGGGCAACGGATGTGCATCGACTGTGTACGAGTGTCCGCCTCACCCCCCACGAAGCTTGCGGAAGCTGTTAAGTTTCCGGGGTCAGCGTCGAATTGCAGTAAGCAAGGTGGTGACATCATGACGCGGGTCGTCGTGGTGGGCGATCTCATGACCGACGCGGTCGCCCGCGCCAGGTATCCGCTCGCCCGGGCAAGCGACACTCCGGCCGTGGTGACCATGCACGGTGGCGGCTCCGGAGCCAACATCGCGTCGTGGCTCGCCGTCGAGGGTTCCGAGGTCGCCTTCATCGGCCGCCGCGGCGCCGACATCACCGGCCGAAACCGCGACATGGAGCTGATGGGCTACGGCGTCGACGCCCGGCTCGTCATGGATCCCGAGCGCCCCACCGGCACCTGCGTCGTCCTGGTCACCCACAAGGGTGAGCGCACGATGCTCTCCGACCCCGGCGCCAACGCCGCGCTGTCGCCCGAAGACCTGCCCCGCGACCTGTTCACGCAGGGCAGCCACCTGCACATGTCGGGTTACACGCTGATCTGCGAGGGCTCCCGCGACGCCGGTCTGGCCGCCCTCGACCTGGCCCGCCGGGCGGGCATGTCGATCTCGGTCGACTGCGCCTCCTCCGCGCCGGTCGAGCGCACCGGCGCCGAGCCGTTCCTTGAGTGGACCCACGGCGCGAAGCTGCTGTTCGCCAACGTCGACCAGGCCAAGGTGCTGACCGGCCGCGACGAGCCCGAGGCGGCGGCCAAGGTGCTGACCGCCTGGTTCCCTCAGGTCGTGATCAAGTGCAACGCCGACGGCGCGCTCTGGTACAGCAACAACCGGTCCGAGGCCGTCAAGGTCCCGGCCGAGCAGGTCGAGCGGGTCGTCGACGGCACCGGCGCGGGCGACGCGTTCGCCGCCGGGTTCCTGCCGAGCTGGCTCGACGGCAAGCAGCCGTCCGACGCCCTGGCGGCGGGCAACACGCTGGCCGCCAAGTGCCTGGCCAACCTGGGCGCCCGCCCCCGCCTCTAGCCGAAAGTACGCCCGACCGCCGGCCGTTGGAACGATCAGGCCGGAGCCGTTGGCGCGATGTGAACGGGTGCCCCTGATCGCGATGATCTGCGGCATGACCGTCAGACGTCTGTGGATGATGCCCACCGGGCTCGTGCTGCTCGCCCTCGTCCCCTCACTGGCCGGTGGGCTCCGCCTGGCCGAACTGTCCGGCGGCGGGCCCGTCACGCCGGACAACGTCCGCTTCTTCGACATGCCGCTGCCCGTCGTGGCCCACATCGTCGGCGCGGTGATCTACGCCCCGCTGGGGGCGTTCCAGTTCGTCCCGTCGCTACGGCGAGGCCCCTGGCACCGGCGGGCCGGGCGGGTGCTGGCGGTGGCTGGGCTCACGGTGGCCCTCAGCGGGATCTGGATGGCCCTCTGGTACGACCTGCCGGAGACCGACGACGGACTGCCGATGACGATCATGCGGGTGGCCGTCGGCGGGGTGATGGCCTTCGCCGTCGGGTACGCCGTCCTGGCGGTCCGCCGGCGGGATTTCACCACCCACCGGGCCTGGATGATCCGCGCCTACGCGCTGGCGATGGGCGCCGGCACCCAGGCGTTCACCCATGTGCCGTTCGCCGTCGCCGGGATCACCCCCGGCGACACCGGGCGGTTCGTCGCGATGGCCGCCGGATGGGCGATCAACGTCGCGGTCGCCGAGTGGGTCATCCGGCGTTCCTGATCCGGCCGGTCTCGTAGGCCCACATCGCGATCTCGACCCGGTTGCGGGCGCCGAGCTTGGCCATGAGGCTGGCGACGTGGGTCTTCACCGTGCTGACCGAGATGTGCAGTTCGTCGGCGATCTCGTGGTTGGTGCGGCCCCGGGCCACGGTCGTGATGATCTGCTCCTCCCGGTCGGTCAGCGGCTCGAACGGCTGGACCGGGTCGGCCGTGCCGGCGAAGGCGCGCAGCAGGCGGGCGGTGACGCTGGGCGCGATCAGGGCGTCGCCGTCGGCGGCGGCCCTGATGGCCTGCGCGAGCAGCGCCGACCCGGCGTCCTTCAGCAGGAAGCCCCGGGCCCCGGCGCGCAGCGCGGCGTAGACGTACTCGTCGAGGTCGAAGGTGGTGATGACGACCACGGCGACCTCCTGGGACAGCTCGCGGGTGGCCTCGATGCCGTTCATGCCGGGCATCCGGATGTCGAGCAGGCACACGTCGGGCCTGAGCCGGCGGGCCAGCTCGACCGCGCGGCGGCCGTCGGCGGCCTGGCCGACGACCTCGATGTCGTCGTGGGCCTCCAGGATCATCACCAGGCCGGTCCGGACGATCTCCTGGTCGTCGGCCACGATCACGCGAATGGTCATGCGGTCCTCGGGAGCACGGCGGTGACGGTCCAGCCACGGCCGGGGGCAGGGCCCGCCTCGCAGGTGCCGCCGAGGAGGGTGGCCCGTTCGGCCATGCCGAGGAGACCATAACCGTTCGCACCCGGCGCGGGCACCTCCCCGTCGTCGGTGACCCGCAGCGTGACCCGGTCGCCGTCGGCCGCGACGAGCACGTGGATGCGGGTGGCGTGGCGGGCGTGCCGCCGGGCGTTGGTGACCGACTCCTGGGCCAGCCGGAAGATCGCGGCGTCGGTCGGGGGCGGGAGGGCGCCGAGGTCGCCGCGCACCTCGACGTCGACGGGGACGCCGGAGCCCTTCTGGAGCTCCGCCAGATCGGCGACGCCCCGGGCCGGGTCGAGGTCGGCGGGGTGGCGCAGCACCCGGACCATGGTCCGCATCTCGGCCAGCGCCCGCGACGCCTCGGCCTCGATGACCTTCAGCGCCTCCACGGCCGCGTCCGGGTCCTTGTGGGCGCGGGCGAGCCCGGCCTGGGCCCGGATCGCCATCGCCGACACGTGGTGGGCGACGGTGTCGTGCAGGTCGCGGGCCAGCCGTTCGCGTTCGAGCAGCTTCACCTGCTCGCGGTCGCGCTGCTGGACCCGCACCCGGAACCGGACGGCGATCCCGGCGAGCAGCGCGATCGAGACGACGGCGGCGGCGCCCACCAGGTCGGCGGGCCCCGGGACCGACAGGGCGACGTTGCCGAGCATGACGGCCGCGCCCGCCAGGACCTCGCGCCCCGACCCCCACCGGCCCAGCGTGTAGGGCAGGATCAGCAGGAACACCGCCGTGTGGGTGTCGTCGGGGCGGCCCATCAGCACGTCGGCCACGAGGGTGCCGCCGAAGGCGAGCACCACCATGAGCAGCGGACGGGCCCGCCGCCACCACAACGTCGCCACCAGCACGAGCGTCAGCGCGACCACCGGCCGGGGCAGCTCCGGCCGCAGCACCCCTTCGAGCACCACGGCCGGCACCAGCAGGGCGATCAGCGCGTGGTCACGCCAGACCCGCTTGGGGGGAGGCGGAACAGGACGCGGCTCGTTCCACACGCCGTCATGGTACGAGTTCGCACTCGATCGCGGATCGGCCCGAAGTACTACCGTTTCCGAGGGTCACCGTGCCCGTCCGGCCCTGGTGTTCGATCGTGTACGTCCCCCGGAAGCCCGTCAGCGGGATCCGGCCCTCCTCGTCGGTCCGCATGGTCGTCTCGGGCAGCCACCACTCGCCCCTGACCAGGTTGTGGAGGGCGTGATAGGAGGGCTTGGGGCTGCCGTCGGCCCGGACGAAGCCGCCGGGCGCGCCCAGCCACTCGCCGTCCTGGATGCCCCAGTAGGTGATCGCCCGGACGGCCGGGTGGCCGACCAGCGTGCGGTAGTGGCGCACGATCTCGTCGGCCTGCCGCTCCTCGCCCTCGGGCGTGGAGGGCCAGTCGTCGATCTGGTAGTCGTTCAGGTCGACGATCTCGGGGGGCATCAGGTGCCCGGACACGATGGTCGTCTCGGTGAAGTGGATCGGCAGGCCGTACCGGGAGAAGCGGTCGAGGGTCTCCAGGGTGCGCTCCTCGCCCCAGTAGCCCTGGTGCATGTGGCTCTGGAGGCCGAGCGCGTCGATGCGGACGCCCGCCTCGAGCACGCCCTCGATGAGGCACTCGTAGGCGGCCGACATGTCGAAGTCGTTGAGCAGCAGGGTCGCGCCGGGGTTGGCGTGGCGGGCGGCGTCGAACACCATCCGGATCATGGGGATGCGGCCGATGTCGCGGCACAGGCGGGTGATGCCGTTGTCGTACCTGTCGAAGATCGGCATGATGACGACCTCGTTGATCACGTCCCACATGTCGATCACGCCGGCGAAGTCGGTGACCTCGCGGGTGATGCGGGCGACCTGGGCGGCGGCGATCTCGCCGTTGTTGAGGCCGAGCAGCCAGTCGGGGGCGAGGGTGTGCCAGGCCAGCGGGTGGCCTTTCACGGGCACCCCGCGGTCCTTGAAGAACGAGGCCATCCCCATCAGCTTCTCGGTCTGCGGGTTGCCCATGTCGCCCTCGAACTGGGCCCAGTAGAAGGGCAGCGTGGCGAAGTTGAACAACCCGAACCAGTGGTCGGCCAAGGGGATGTCGCGTTCGAATCCGGTGCAGCCGAACAGGAACTCGTGATCGGTCTGCCTGACGAGAACGTCCTGCCCGGCGACGGGGGTCTGGTCGGCGGTGACGGTGACGAGGGCGTCCGCGACGCGGTGGGAGGGAAGCACCCCTCCCCTATACCTACGTGGCGGCCGCCAACACCAGGGGGAGCACGACCGGTGCGCCCGCGTGGCGGATCTGTGCGGCGGCCAGCGTCAGCGTCCAGCCGGTGTCGGACCGGTCGTCGACCAGCAGGACCGGCCCCTGGGCCTCGGCGATCTTCACGGCGAGGTCGCGCGGCATGGCCAGGGTTCCCCTGATCGCCTGGACCCGCTGGTTGCTGTTGAACTGCCGGCCCGGAGCGCCGTCGCGGTAGCCCAGTTCTCCCAGGTAGGACAGGCGGCCCACCTGCGCGAGGCGCTCGGCGAGGCTGCGTACCAACCGGGGTTTGGAGACCGAGGGCACACTGACGACGGCGACCGGCCGCTGCTCCCAGCTCCAGCCCTTCAGCACCTCGACGACAGCGGCGAAGACGTCGTCGGGCACGTCCTGGTCGGGCCCGGCGAGCAGTTCCCTGAGCCGGGTGCCCCAGCCGATGTCGGTCAGCCGGCCGAGCGCGCGGCCGGTGCCGGCCGACAGTTCCGGCTTGATGCGGCCCTTGAGGTCGTCGAGGCCGGTCGGCCACTGGCGCCGGGGTTCGAGGTCGACGCCGGGCCGGACCAGCCGGTCGTGGGCGCTCTTCACGGCGGTCTCGGCGACGCCGGCGTCCCACCAGGCGCCGGTGCAGTTGTCGCAGCGGCCGCAGGGGGTGGCGGTGTCGTCGTCGAGGTGGCGGCGCAGGAACATCTCGCGGCAGCCGTCGGTGGTGAGGTAGGCGAGCATGGCCTCCTGCTCGGCGGTGCGCTCGGCGGCGACCCGCTTGTAGCGGTCGGCGTCGTAGGCCCACTCTTCGCCGGTGGCCTCCCACCCGCCCTTGACCCGGCGGACCGCGCCGTCGACGTCGAGCACCTTGAGCATCATCTCCAGCCGGGTGCGGCTGAGGTCGACCCGGCTCTCCAGCGCGGCCGTCGAGAGGGTCTGGTCGCCGAGCGCGGCCAGCGCGGCCCTGACCTGGTGCTCCGGCGGGAACGCCAGCGAGCCGAAATAGGCCCAGATGTCGCGGTCTTCGGTGCCGGGCAGCAGGATGACCTCGGCCCGCGCCACCCCGCGCCCGGCGCGGCCGACCTGCTGGTAGTAGGCGACCGGCGACGGCGGCGCCCCGACGTGGACGACGAACCCGAGGTCGGGCTTGTCGAACCCCATCCCGAGCGCCGAGGTGGCCACGAGCGCCTTGACCCGGTTGGCCAGCAGGTCGTCTTCGGCGGCGAGCCGCTCCGACGGCTCGGTCTGCCCCGAGTAGGCCGCCACCGGGAACCCCTGTTCGCGCAGGTAGGCGGCGATCTCGGAGGCGGCGGCGACGGTCAGCGTGTAGATGATCCCCGAGCCCGGCAGCTCCTTGAGCGCGGTGGCCAGCCAGGCCAGCCGCTTCTCGGGCCCGCCGGGGGTGACGACGGACAGGCGCAGGCTGTCGCGTTCGAGCGGCCCCCGGAGCACGAGCGCGTCGCCGAGCTGCTCGGCGACGTCGCGGGTCACCCGCGCGTTGGCGGTCGCGGTCGTCGCCAGCACCGGCACGCCGGGCGGCAGCTCCTCCAGGAGGGTGCGCAGTCTGCGGTAGTCGGGCCGGAAGTCGTGGCCCCAGTCGGAGATGCAGTGGGCCTCGTCGACCACCACGAGCCCGGCCGACTCGGCCAGCTCGGGCAGCACCTGGTCGCGGAACTCGGGGTTGTTGAGCCGCTCGGGGCTGACCAGCAGCACGTCGACGAGCCCTTCGGCGACCTGGCCGTAGATCTTCTCCCACTCACCCGGGTTGACCGAGTTCACGCTGACGGCGTGGATCCCGGCCCGCTCGGCGGCGGCGATCTGGTTGCGCATCAGCGCCAGCAGCGGCGAGACGATCACCGTCGGCCCCTCGCCGAGCTCGCGCAGCAGCGCGGTGGCGATGAAGTAGACCGCCGACTTGCCCCAGCCGGTGCGCTGCACCACCAGCGTGCGCCGGCGGTCGAGGACCAGCGACTTGATGGCGGTCCACTGGTCGTCGCGCAGGGTCGCGTGGTCGCCCGCGAGGGCCCGGAGGCGCTCCTCGGCCTCCTCGCGCAGCATCTCCTCTTCGCTCACGGTGTCCTTAGTACCAGTAAATTCCCCATGTGGACGTCACCACCTGGTACCTCGAACAGACCGACCCCTCCGATCTGCGCCCCGCCCGGCCTCCGCGCGACCACGTCGACGTCGTCCGGGCCGAGATCCCCTCAGCCGATTTCCACCGCTTCCTCTATTCCGCCGTGGGCGGCGGCTGGCAGTGGACCGACCGCCGCGACTGGACCGACGACCAGTGGCTCACCTGGCTCGACCTGGGCGTGGAGACCTGGGTGGCCTATCTGCGCGGGACGCCCGCGGGGTACATCGCCCTGGAGCCGCAGGGCTCCTCGGTGGAGGTCGCCTATTTCGGGCTTCTCCCCTTCGCCATCGGCCGGGGCATCGGCGGGCACCTCCTGCACACCGGTGTCGCAAGGGCCTGGCAGCTCGCCTCCGAGCGGGTCTGGGTGCACACCTGTTCCCTCGACTCCCCGGCGGCCCGGGGAAACTACGAGGCCAGGGGATTCCGCCTGTACAAGACGGAAGTCTCGAAGGTCTGAGTCGCGGGCGTCGGTGGGGACCGGCAAAATGTTCGACATGGCCCGACGAACCACCAGCCCCCCGCCCGACGAGGACTTCGAGGAGCGGATCGTCGACATCGACGTGTCCGCGGAGATGCGCACCAGCTTCCTGGAATACGCCTACAGCGTCATCTACCAGCGTGCGCTCCCCGACGCCCGCGACGGGCTCAAGCCCGTGCAGCGCCGCATCCTCTACTCGATGAACGAGATGGGGCTGCGCCCCGACCGGGGCCACGTGAAGTCGTCCCGCGTCGTCGGCGAGGTCATGGGCAAGCTCCACCCCCACGGCGACGGCGCGATCTACGACGCGCTGGTCCGCCAGGCCCAGCCGTTCTCGATGCGGCTGCCCCTGGTCGACGGCCACGGCAACTTCGGCTCACCCGACGACCTGCCGGCCGCCATGCGCTACACCGAGGCCCGCCTGTCCGACGCGGCGATGCTGATGGTGCAGTCGATCGACGAGGACACGGTCGACTTCAAGCCCAACTACGACGGCCAGGAGACCGAGCCCTCGGTCCTGGGCTCGGCGTTCCCCAACCTGCTGGTCAACGGCTCGACGGGCATCGCGGTCGGCATGGCGACCAACATGGCCCCCCACAACCTCGTCGAGGTCGTGGCGGCCGCGCGGCACCTGCTCAAGCACCCCGACGCGACGCTCGACGACCTGATGAACTTCATCCCGGGCCCCGACCTGCCCACGGGCGGCTACATCAACGGCCTGTCGGGCATCCACGACGCCTACCGGACCGGCCGCGGCACCTTCAAGATGCGGGCCACCGCGACGATCGAGAACGTCACCCCGCGCCGCAAGGGCCTGGTCGTCACCGCGCTCCCCTACAACGTGGGCCCCGAGCGTGTCGTCACCAAGATCAAGGAACTGGTGACGGCCAAGAAGCTGACCGGCATCGCCGACCTCAAAGACCTCACCGACCGGCACAAGGGCCTCCAGCTGGTCATCGAGATCAAGAACGGCTTCAACCCCGAGGCGGTGCTCGAGGAGCTCTACCGGCTGACGCCGATGGAGGAGACCTTCGGCATCAACAACGTGGCCCTCGTCGACGGCCAGCCGCGCACCCTGGGGCTGCGCGAACTCCTCTCCGTGTACGTCGAGCACCGCCTCGACGTCGTCCGCCGCCGCTCCCTCCACCGCAGGCGCAAGCGCGAGGAGCGCCTCCACCTGGTCGAGGGCCTGATCGTCGCCCTGCTGAACATCGACGAGGTCATCCAGGTCATCCGCACCTCCGACGACTCGGCGGCGGCCCGCGGCGGCCTGATGGAGCGCTTCTCGCTCAGCGAGATCCAGGCCAACTACATCCTCGACACCCCACTGCGCCGCCTGACCCGCTACGACAACCTGGAGCTCGACAAGGAGAAGGCGACGCTGACCCGCGAGATCGCCGAGCTCACCGAGATCCTCTCCTCCGATCTGAAGCTCCGGAAGGTCGTCTCCGACGAGCTCGCCCAGGTCGCCAAGACCTACGGCACCCCCCGGCGCACGCTCCTGCTGGAGGGCGGGGTGGCCGCGCTCGCGCCGGTGCCCCTGGAGGTCGCCGACGACCCGTGCCTGGTCCTGCTCTCCTCCACGGGTCTGCTGGCCCGCACGGCCGACGCCTCGCCGCTGCCCGCCACGGGTGAGCGCACCGTCCACGACGTGCTCGTGTCGGCCGTGCGCTCGACCGTCCGGGGCGAGGTCGGGGTGGTGACCTCGCTCGGCCGCATGATCCGGGTCAGCGTGGTCGACCTCCCGACCCTCCCGGCCTCGGCCAACCCGCCGTCGCTGGCGGGCGGCCACCCGGTGGCCGAATACGTCTCCCTGGCCGCCGACGAGACCGTGGTGGGCATCGGCTCCCTCGACCCCGACGGCCCCGGCCTGGCCCTGGGCACCGAACAGGGCGTCGTGAAGCGGGTGGTCCCCGACTACCCGGCCAACCGCGACGAGTTCGAGATCATCACCCTGCGCGACGGCGACACGGTCGTGGGCGCGGTCGAGCTGACCTCCGAAGACCACGACCTGGTGTTCATCACCTCCGACGCCCAGCTGCTGCGCTACTCCGCGACCAACGTCCGCCCCCAGGGCCGCCCGGCGGGCGGCATGGCCGGCATCCGGGTGGAGCCCGGCGCCAAGGTCATCTGGTTCGGCGCGATCGACCCCGCGCGCGAGTCCCGCGTGGTGACCATCGCCGGTTCGTCCACCGCCCTGCCCGGCACCCAGATCGGCGGCGGCAAGATCTCCGACTACGCCGAGTTCCCCCCGAAGGGCCGCGCCACGGGCGGCGTCCGCGCCCAGCGTTTCCTGAAGGGCGAAGACGTGCTCCTGCTGGCCTGGGCCGGTCCCGGCCCCGCGAAGGCCGTCTCGTCGGTCGGCAAGCCGGTGCCCCTGCCCGAGGAGATCGGCCGGCGCGACGGCTCGGGCGTGCGGCTGACCCACACGGTGGCGGCGATCGGCGGCGCCTTGTGACCGAGTTCCTGGAGGCCGCCGACCGCCTGTGCGCGGCCATCCGGGCTCACGCCGAGGCGCTGACCAGCACGCCCCGCCTGTCCACGGCGGTGGTCCCGGCAGGTGTCGAGGTCGCCGGCCAGACAGGCTGGTCGAGACCGGCGGGTCAGGACAGCTTGGTCTCGTAGGCGTCGCGGAGGTCCTGCCAGCCGTGGGCCAGGGCGTCGTCGCCGACGACGCGGCCCTTCGGGGTGCCCGTGAGGAGGAGGTCGGCGGTGTCGAGGCAGACGTGCCAGCCGGCCGCGTTGCGGGCCGCCCAGTCCGGGCCGGGCATGGTGTGGGAGAGGCGTAGGCGGGTGCCCGACTCCGTCGGCTCCAGCTCCCAGCGCAGGAGGTCGCCGCCCCACGTGTATTCGAGCAGGTGGGGGCGGTCGGCCTTGAGGATGGTCTCCTCGGTGCCGGCGCCGTCCATGACCAGGGTGGCGGCGCCGGGTGTGGCGAGGTCGCGGTCGGGCTCGAAGGGGGCCCATTCCCTGAGCTGACCGGGTTCGGTCAGCGCGGCCCAGACCTTCTCGGGCGGGTGGCGGAGGTCGCGGGTGAAGACGAGGGTCCAGCGGCCGTCGTCTGCCGGGTGGGCCGTGACGTCTGCGAGTTCCATGGCCTACTCCTGCCGGTCGAGGTGGGCTTCGAGGGCGTCGAGGCGGTCGTCCCAGAGGCGGCGGTAGGGCGCCAGCCATTCGTCCAGGGCCGCCAGCGGACGCGGCTCGACGCGGTAGATGCGCTGCTGCGCGGCCGTGCGCGAGGAGACCAGCCCGGCCTCCCTGAGCACCTTGAGGTGCTTGGAGACGGCGGGCTGGCCCATCGACAACTCCCGCACGAGCTCCCCGACGCTGCTCTCCGACCGGCGCAGCCGGTCGAGAATGCGGCGGCGGGCCGGCTCGGCGAGCACGGCGAACACGTCCACCCGCTTATATTCCCCTTCAGGAATATAAGCTGTCAATCACAGAGGCAGAACAGGTGGCCGGCCGGGTCGAGGTAGACGACGAAACCCTCCTCGTTCCCCGGCTGGTGGTGGTGCTTGACCGCCCCCAGCGCGACGACCTTCTTCCCGGCCTCGGCCAGGTCGTCGACGACGACGTCGAGGTGGGCCTGCTGCGGGTGGTCGGGCTGCGGCCACACCGGGGGGACGTAGTTGGGGGCGTGCTGGAACGCCATGTGGACCGGGCCGCCGTCACCGATGGTGACCCAGTCGCCGTCGTTCTTCACGATCTCCCAGCCGAGGAGTTCGGCGTAGAAGTCGGCGAGGGCCTTGGGGTCGGGGCAGTCGTACACGAACGAATGGAGGGTGGCGATGGCCATGGACGTCTCCTGCTTTCCCGTAACGATGTAACCGGCTAAGAACTTATACCGGTGTCGCCGGATAAGCCAGGCAATTACCCCACCCGTCGAGGCGCACGCCGGTTCCCCGTCCCGCCTGCCCCCACCGCCCCGATGGTCACCACCTCAGATGCACGCTCCCCCGCCCAGCGGCTCCGGGAAGGGTCACCCGCTTCGAGGCGTCGATTCGCGACACGCCCCGGCCCCGCCCGACTTCTTGCGTCCTTCGCCGGCTCCGATGCGCACCCCGGGGCTCTCCGAACTCGCGAACACGGACCCACCATGCCCACCGCCCGGGAAATCGAGCCGCCGACCAGACACCGGCGCCGAACCGCCCCCGCGCCTCGACCACGCGTGCCGCGCTACCTCGCCAGGGCCTCCAGGAGTTGCGCCGGGTCGCCACCCGCCCACTCCGCCAGCAACTGCGCTTCGCGGTCACCCGGTTCGAACGCGTCGGGCTTCAGCATGCCCGTCTCGCGCAGCGCCACGATCAACGGGTCGTCCTCCGGCAGCGTGTCGACATAACAGGCGGCGTCGATGAGCGCGAGGGCCAGGCGGGCGTTGCGGCCCTCGTCGGACGGCTCCACGCGGTCGAGGCGGTGCCGGGCGCGGGCGCGGAGATGGTCGGACAGGGGCGCGGTGGTGCTCATGCTCTCGGGTCTCCTCAGACGGTCGGCGACTTTACGTCACGGATAATTACCTAGGGTGACACGAGTTCGGGAGTGCTTCATCGCATTGGTAGACCCCGGGAAAGGTCACGAATGCGGTCTGCGGGAACATTCGGTACATGAACGGTGCCTTCGATGATCTGCTCTCGGCCAACGAGACCTACTCCGCCACGTTCACGGGTTCCGGCCTGACCGGTACCGCCGCCCGCGGACTGGCCGTCGTCACGTGCATGGACTCCCGCATCGACCCGCTCGGCCTGCTGGGCCTCAAGCCGGGCGACGCCAAGATCCTCCGCAACGCGGGGGCCCGCGTGACCGACGACGTGCTGCGTACCCTCGTCGTCGCCGTGTTCGTGCTCGGCGTCAACCGCGTCCTCGTGATGCCGCACACCGACTGCGGCATGACGAAGGTCACCGACGACGACATCCACGACCTGGCCCTGGCCCAGGGTGTCGACACCCGGAGCCTCGACTTCCACACCGTGCCCGACCAGAACGCCGCCCTGCGGCACGACCTGATCCGCATCCGCACCAGCCCGTTCCTCGACGGCGTGGTGTCCGTCGGGGGCGCGATCTACGACGTCCGGACCGGGAAACTGACGCCGATCGAGGAGCTCCGCCGGGACGCCGCCGCGTAATGACGGAACTCGACCGGATCCTCCGGTTCAAAGAGGATCACATCCGCTCCCAGGCCGACGACGTCCAGGAGCACCTCTTCGGTTTCGCGGTCCGCAATCTCCGGTACGCCGCCTCGCACCACCACAACAAGGTCGTGATCACCGGCCCGGCGGACGCGCCGGAGATCCTGACCCTGGCCGACCACGCCCTCGGCGGGGCGGCCCACCGCCTGGTGGAGATCCACCACGAGCCCACGGCACTGGCCGTGGCCGGGGCACTGGCCGAAGCGGGCTACGACCACGAGTCGAACCTGCTGATGCTCCACCAGGGCGCCCCACCGCCTCCGGCGCCCGGCGTGGAGACCGTGACCCTGGCCGACCTCCACGAGCCCGTACGGGCGAGCTGGGCCGCCGAACTCCCCCAACTGACCCCGGAGGAACTCGACCAGCTCACCGAACGCCGCGCCACCCTCCTCCAGGACGGCTACGAGACCACCTTCCTGGCCGTGCGGGACGGAGGGACCATCGTCTGCCACGGCGACCTCTACATCCACCGGCCGTCGGGCACCGCCCAGTTCGAGGACCTGTCGACCCACCCGGACCACCAGCGCCGGGGCCACGCCCGAGCCGTGGTGACGGAGGCGATCCGCCGAGCGGGCGACCTGACCCTGTTCCTGGAGGCCGACGAGACCGACTGGCCCAAGGACTTCTACGGCCGCCTGGGCTTCACCCCGGTCGGCCGCACCCACCACTTCCGCCGAATGTCGTAACCCGACGGGCCGCTCACCGGGGAGCGGCCCCGTCTCCAAGCCCAGGCCCCTGACCGATCCCGACGGCCGGCGCGGACCGGAGCAGCCCGCCAAAGCCCTCAGCCTGCTTCGGGTGCGGCCTGTCGATCTCGGTGGCGACCCGATCAACTCGGCGATGGCCCGCCCACCTCGACGCAGGACCCCGACGTCAGGCGGCCGCCCGCATAAAGCGAAGACCTGGCCGCCCGGCAGAGGGCGATCCAGGTCGTCACAGGCGTCGAGCCGGGGTCAGGCGTCGATGTGGTCGCGGTCGATGTCGGAGGCCGAGCTGACGATGAACTCGCGCCGGGGCGCCACATCGCTCCCCATCAGCAGGTCGAAGATGCGCTCGCCCTCCTCCACGTCTTCGATCCGGATCCGCCGCAGCACCCGGTGGCGCGGGTCCATGGTCGTCTCCGCCAGCTGGTCGGCGTCCATCTCGCCGAGGCCCTTGTAGCGCTGGGGCGGTTCCTTCCACTTCTTGTTCCGCTTGCGCAGCCCGGCCAGCACCTTGTGCAGTTCGGCGTCGGAGTAGCAGTAGATGTACTTCTCCTGCCCCCGCCCGGGATTGGTCAGCTCCACCCGGTGCAGCGGCGGCACGGCGGCGAACACCCGCCCGGCCTCCACCATCGGCCGCATGTAGCGGTGGAACAGCGTCAGCAGCAGGCACCGGATGTGGGCGCCGTCGACGTCGGCGTCGGCCATCAGGATGATCTTGCCGTAGCGCGCCTGCTCGATGTCGAACGTGCGGCCCGACCCGGCCCCCACGACCTGGATGATCGCCGCGCACTCGGCGTTCTTCAGCATGTCGCTGACCGACGCCTTCTGCACGTTGAGGATCTTGCCCCGGATGGGCAGCAGCGCCTGGAACTCCGAGTCGCGGGCCAGCTTGGCGGTGCCCAGCGCCGAGTCTCCCTCGACGATGAACAGCTCGCTGCGGTCGACGCCGTCGCTGCGGCAGTCGACCAGCTTCGCCGGCAGCGCCGAGCTCTCGAGCGCGGTCTTGCGCCGCTGGTTGTCGCGGTGTTCGCGGGCCGCGATGCGCGCCTTGGCCGCCGCGACGATCTTCTCCAGGACGGCCCTGAGCTGCTGCTTGGCCCCGCGCGGCGGGTTGGTGAAGGTCTCGCGGAGCTCCCGCGAGACGACCGTCGAGACGATGCGGGTCGCCGCGGAGGTGCCGAGCACCTCCTTGGTCTGGCCCTCGAACTGCGGCTCGGCCACCCGCACGGTCACCACGCCGGTCAGACCTTCGAGGATGTCTTCCTTGGTCACGCCGTCGTCGTTGGCCCTGAGCAGCCGGGACTCACGCAGTAACTCGTTCATGGTCCGGACCAGCGCCCGCTCGAAGCCGAGCACGTGGGTGCCGCCCTTGGGCGTGGCGATCACGTTCACGAACGACCGCACGGTCGAGTCGTAGCCCTTGCCCCAGCGCACCGCGACGTCGACGACCATCTCGCGCTCGACCTTGGTCGGCGTCATGTGGCCCTGCTCGTCGAGCACCGGCACGGTCTCGTGGAAGTGGCCCTGGCCCTGCATGCGCAGCACGTCGCAGACGGCCTCGTCGCGGGCCAGGAACTCGGTGAACTCGCTGATCCCGCCGTCGAACCGGAAGGTCTCCTCGGAGCCCTCCTCGGTACGGCTGTCGCGCACCGACAACGTCAGGCCGGGCACCAGGAACGCGGTCTGCCGCAGCCGGACGTGGATCTCGTCGAGCGAGACCTCCGCCTCGGGCAGGAAGATCTGCCGGTCGGCCCAGAACCGCACCCGCGTGCCCGTGACCCGGGACCCGAGCGGCCCGCCGTCGCGCAGGCCGGACTTCTTCTTGAACTTGGCCGACGGGCCCGCGCCGTCGAAGATCCCGGGCACGCCGCGCCGGAAGCTGATCTCGTGGACCCGCCCGTCGCGGTCGACCTCGACGTCGAGCCGGGAGGACAGGGCGTTCACCACCGAGGCGCCCACGCCGTGGAGGCCGCCGGAGGCGCCGTAGGACCCGCCGCCGAACTTCCCGCCGGCGTGGAGCTTGGTGTAGACCAGCTCGACACCCGCGAGGCCGCTCTTGGGCTCGACGTCCACGGGGATGCCGCGGCCGTCGTCACGCACCTCGATCGAGCCGTCTGGATGGAGCTCCACCTCGATGAGGGAGCAGTATCCGGCCAGCGCCTCGTCGACGCAGTTGTCGACGATCTCCCACAGGCAGTGCATGAGCCCGCGGCTGTCGGTCGACCCGATGTACATACCTGGGCGCTTGCGGACGGCTTCGAGACCTTCCAGAACCGACAGATGACGAGCCGTGTAACCCGTCTCCGCTACCGTCACTCCAGCTCCCACGCTCAACAGTCGAACACGCGTACGCAGCTTAGCGCTAGGCGTGGTTTTACGCCTACCAGCTTGCCAGCTGTCGAGGGCTTCTCGTTACCTGCGGTGTGATCCACGTCACCTTTCGGAACATTCCGCTCTCGGCGTAGTCAGGAGGTGATTGGGAACGCCCGCATCCGGTTAGATGTTGTCCCAAGTGACTGTGACGCCAACATCCCCGGTCAACGGGGTGACCCGAAAGGCGATACGTGACTGGAGCTCTCGCCCCCACCAAGCCGCTGACCGCCCTAGACCGCTGCGACCGATGCGGCGCTCAGGCCTACATTCGCGCGACTCTTCCGGTAGGCGCCGAACTCCTGTTCTGCGCACACCACGGCCGACAGCACGTGGCCGCACTGCGCGACAAGGGCGCTGAGATCCAGGACGAGTCGGCCCGACTCAGTTCAACCCCCGCCTCCGCCGCTCCCGACGAGCGGTGATCCGGCGGCCGAAATCGACGACGACGGCGTGACCAGGCTCTCCCTGGTCACGCCGTCGTCTTTTCTCCGTTACGGCTCCGCCCACCCCGGCACCGCCCGCCGCCCCCGCACCCCCCGCATCCGGCGCCGACCGGCCGCGCCGCTCCCGCGCCGCGACGACGTGCGGATTCCCCCTAGGCTGGGCGCGTGCTGATCCTCCTGCCGCCCTCGGAGGGCAAGGCGGCCTCCGGCCGGGGTCGTCCCGTCGATCTCGACTCGCTGAGCTTCCCCGAGCTGACCTCCTCCCGCGAGAAGGTCCTCGACGCGCTCATCGACCTCTGCCACACCCCCGAGCAGGCCCACCAGGTCCTCGGCCTGCCCCCCGGCCTCGCCGACGAGGTCGGCCGCAACCGCGGCCTGCGATCAGCCCGCACCGTCAAGGTCTCCGACCTCTACACCGGCGTCCTCTACGACGCCCTCAGCCTCGCCACACTCGACTCCAAGGCCAGGGCCCGCGCCACGAAGCGGATCGTGGTCTTCTCGGGGCTCTGGGGCGCGCTCAGGCTCGGCGACCGGATCCCGCCCTACCGGCTCTCGATGGGGGTCCGCCTCCCGCCCGTCGGCGGCCTGGCGGCGTTCTGGAGGCCCAGCCTCGCCCCGGTCCTCGACGAGGGCGCGGGCCTCGTGGTCGACCTCCGGTCGTCGACCTACGCGGCGGCCTGGAAGCCCAGAAGGGAGACGGTCGCGGTCAGGGTCCTCAGGCACGACGGCACCGTCGTCAGCCACATGGCCAAACTGACCCGGGGTCGGATCGCCCGGTCGCTGGTGGAGAGCCCCGCCTCGGCGAAGGACGCCGGCGAGCTCGCCCACCTGCTGACCCGGCTCGGTCATGCCGTCGAGCTCCACCCGGGCAGGCTCGACGTGGTGCTCAGTTCGTGATCACGTTCAGCTTGCTGCAGGCCCGCTGAAACTGGTTCTCCGGTTCCCCGCCGAGGTGTGACCACGGCAGTCTGCTGAACCGGCCGCCCGTCCGCGTGAGATGTCCCCTCGCCGGACGTCGCAGGTCGGACAGGAAGAAGGCGGCTCCGAAGGCGTTGTGGGCCTCGATCGATCGCGGGTGGGCGGGGCCGATCCGGCGCTGCGACCACTGGCCCGCCGCGGCGACGATCTCCCGTTGGGCGTCGAAGCCGAACCAGCCGCCACGTGACATGGGAGTACGTTCCGCGGCGACGTTCTCGAAGTGGGCCAGCGGGATGAGGGCCGGCAGGGGGCTGCCCTCGGGGGCCTTGGCGACCACCGTACGGGCGAATTCCAGCATTTCGGTCGCGGTGCCGCCCCAGCCGGGCGACAACGTGATCAACCGGGCCACGTTGGCCGGATAGAGCGTCGGCCAGCGACGGGCGCATTCGTACCAGACGGAGTCCTTGTCGCCGCGCGGCCGTTCGAGGCCGACCGCGAGCCAGAGCATCGACTCCCACGGGACCGGGTCGGCGGGCATCAGGCCGGCCGCGGTCACCAGCGGCTGACGGGCCGACTCCATGGCGGAGTGGTAGGCCTCCAGCCGGCGGGCCTGCACGGCCCGCGCCTTCACTTCGGGTTTTATCTCGAAGGCCTCCTCGATTCTGGTCCGGCCCAGCCACAACCACAGATCGGGATTCGACTGATCCCGGGCGATGAGGCTTTCGATGCCGCGGCTCATTCCGACCGCCGCGCGGGAGAGGGCCTCGATCCGCAGCGCGCGGACTTCGGGATCGCCTCTGGTGGCGGCCAGGAGGGGCACGGCCGCCTCGACGTTACGGCGCTGAACGGCCAAAACGGCCTCGTCCAGCATGATGTCCGCCCATGGGCGGTCCGGGATCACTCGTGGCCCCCGAGCACGTGCTCGATCCACTTCGATTACTCCCATGGGGCGGCAGCATAGAAGTGACGAGTTGGTCACGCGCAACTTTCGTGTTACGCCCAAGTAAAAACAGCACGTTAATACGGCCCGGTACGCAATATCGCATACCGGGCCGTATTTACGGATATCCGTTAGTCGAGGTAGTCGCGCAGGACCTGCGAACGCGACGGGTGACGCAGCTTCGACATCGTCTTCGACTCGATCTGGCGGATGCGCTCGCGCGTCACGCCGTAGACCTTGCCGATCTCGTCGAGGGTCTTGGGCTGACCGTCGGTCAGACCGAACCGCATCGAGACGACGCCCGCCTCGCGCTCGGACAGGGTGTCCAGAACGCTGTGGAGCTGCTCCTGGAGCAGCGTGAAGCTGACGGCGTCGGCCGGGACGATGGCCTCGGAGTCTTCGATCAGGTCACCGAACTCGCTGTCGCCCTCCTCGCCGAGGGGGGTGTGCAGCGAGATCGGCTCGCGGCCGTACTTCTGGACCTCGATGACCTTCTCGGGGGTCATGTCGAGCTCGCGGGCCAGCTCCTCCGGGGTGGGCTCGCGGCCCAGGTCCTGGAGCATCTGGCGCTGCACGCGGGCCAGCTTGTTGATCACTTCGACCATGTGGACCGGGATGCGGATGGTCCGCGCCTGGTCGGCCATGGCCCGGGTGATCGCCTGCCGGATCCACCACGTGGCGTAGGTCGAGAACTTGTAGCCCTTGGTGTAGTCGAACTTCTCGACGGCGCGGATCAGACCGAGGTTGCCCTCCTGGATCAGGTCCAGGAACAGCATGCCGCGGCCGGTGTAGCGCTTGGCCAGCGAGACCACCAGACGGAGGTTGGCCTCCAGCAGGTGGTTCTTGGCCCGGCGGCCGTCTTCGGCGATCCACTCGAGCTCGGCTCGGACGTCGACGGGGAGCTGGTCACCGTCGGTGCCCAGCTGCTCCTCGGCGAACAGGCCGGCCTCGATGCGCTTGGCTAGCTCGACCTCCTGCTCGGCGTTGAGCAGGGGGACCTTGCCGATCTGCTTCAGATAGTCCTTCACCGGGTCGGCGGTGGCGCCGGCGGCGGCGACCTGCGCCACGGGAGCGTCATCGTCGTCGTCGGTGAGGATCAGGACCTCTTCTTCGACCTTGGCGACGACCTCGGCGCCCTTGGGCTCGTCGGTCGTCTCCTCTTCGGAGTCGCCCTCACCCTCGGACTCGTCGCTCTCCACGTCGACCTCGACGTCTTCGATGTCCTCGATGTCGAAGTCTTCGATGTCGACGTCTTCGATGTCGTCGTCGTCTTCGGACAGGTCGGCCGACTTGGGCTTCGGCTCGGCCTTACCTGCGGGGGCGGCGGGACCCGTGGCCGGCGCATCGGCCTTGGGCTTCCCGGCGGGGGCGGTCTTCTTCGCGGACGCGGCGGGCTTCGCAGCCGGGGCGGCCTTCTTGGCGGCCGGCTTCTTCGCGGCCGGAGCGGGCGCCGGATCGGTCACCACGGCGGTGACGGTCTCGGGCTGCGACTCCTTGGCGGCGGCGGCCTTGGTGGACGTCTTCTTGACGGGCGCGGCCTTGGCACGGCTCTTCGCGGGGGGCTTCGCCTTCTTGGGCCCCGCGGAGTCTTCGGCGGTGAGCCTGACGATGATGCCCTCTTTGCTGAGGCTGCGCAGGATTCCAGCGACTTGCGGTACCGGAATGTCCGCTTCCTCGACCGCCCGGCGGACATCCTCGGCTTCGAGGAAACCCTGCGAGCGCCCACGCTCGAGGAGCTGCTGAATCACTGGCTCGTTCAGCTCCGACGGCTTCGAGCGAGTCGAACTTGCAGGCGACACGAACACCTCTCGAACGAACGCATGGCGAGAATGGACCCAGGTGGTTGCTTCTTTTCCGATGGCGAGGCCGCGCGGAGGGCGACAAACCATTCTGGCACGCCGCGACACCCCGTACGGCCACCTCCGGCCGGTTGCCCTCCACCCTAGGCCGACCGAGACACTGGTGCGTACGGAAGCCGGTCACCGATACCCGAAAGCAACCGTTATGACTGATTCATTCAGTCACTCTTCGTGGCAGCGGGGACATGAACCGCAAGCACCGTGACGTCATCATCCTGTTCATACCCGGACAACATCCGGTCCACCAGGAAATCAAGCAACATATGGGGACTTGTCAAGATCTCCTCAGGAGCTTCGGCGACGACCGCGGAGAGTTCCCGCAGACCCGCGTCCAGGCCCCGCTTGCGGTTTTCGACGAGACCGTCGGAGTAGAGCACCGCCGTGTGGCCGGGCGGCACGGCGAACCGGAACTGCTTGCGGCTGGTGGCCCACCCGAGCGGGGTGCCGGGCTGGTCGCTCTCCTGGAGGATCGCGGTGCCCTGCGGCGAGACCAGCAGGGGCGGCGGGTGACCGGCCAGCGCGAGGGTGCCCTCGCCTGTGGTCGGCTCGACGACCATGTAGGCCAGCGTCGTGACCTGCTCTTCCTCCTCGGTGGCCTCGAAGACGCGGTCGAGGCCGGTGAGCACCGCCGCGGGCGGCGGGTTGGTCAGCGCGAGAGCGCGCATCGCGTTGCGGATGCGGCCCATTCCGGCGGCGGCCTTGACGCCCTTGCCCATGACGTCGCCGACCACGGCGGCCACCCGGCCGTCCTGGAGCACGAAGGCGTCGTACCAGTCGCCGCCGACCTGGACGTGGCGCGAGCCCGAGCGGAACCGCTGGGCCAGCACCAGGCCGCGCACGACCGGCAGCCGCTCGGGGAGCAGGCTGCGCTGGAGCGTCTCGGCGGTGCGGTGCTCACGCTCGAACAGGGTGGCCCGCTCGACGGCCAGCGCGCACTGACCGGCCAGGGCCTCCAGGAACACCCCGTCTTCCTGGGAGATCTTCTGGGGGCGGGTGAAGGAGAAACGGAGCGCTCCCAGCGCGCGTCCGGCGGCCAGCAGCGGGAGGCCCACCCAGGCCCGCTCCTGGGTGTGGGCGAGGAAGCCGTTGATCTGGTCGGTCTCGCCGCCGGCGTCGGTGAGCTGGGCGCGCAGGCTTTCAGGCGACTCGGCGAAGACCGGCCGGCGGCTGTTCACGGCCATGGTCATCACGCTGGAGCGCGACAGCGAGATGTCCTCGCCGGGGGCGCCGCCCGCGTCGGGGATGGCGCCGGAGTTGATCACCTTGAGGGTGCCGCGGTCGGGGTCGAGCAGCGCGACGGCGGAGTGGTCGGCGGCCAGGGCGGTGCGGCCGACGTCGATGATGACCTGGACGACCTGCTCGACCGTGAGCGCCTCGGCCAGTATGGCCGTCGCGCCCTGGAGCCGGGCGGTGCGCAGGGCGGCGGCGCCGAGCTGGTCGGTCAGCCGGCCCCGCATCTCCTCGGCCTCACGCTGGGCGGTGACGTCGGAGTTGGCGCCGACCCACTCGACCACGCGGCCGTGGCGGATGATCGGCACGGCCCGGACCTCGAAGTCGCGGTAGCCGCTGGCGCGGGTGCGGACGCGGTAGCTCCACTCGAACATCGTCCGGCCGCGCAGGGCCTCGCGCCAGGCCTCCTCGGCGGCGGGGCGGTCGTCGGGGTGGACGGCGTCTAGCCAGCCGTGGGCGAGGTATTCCTCCAGCCCCTGGCCGGTGATGGCGCGCCACTGCGGGGCGTCTTCGACGACGGCGCCGCTGGGCGAGGTGATCCAGACGAGCTGCTGCTGCGACTCGACGAGCGAGCGGTAGCGCTCCTCGCTGCGGCGCAGCTCTTCTTCGGTGGTCTGGCGCTCGGTGAGGTCGACGCCGAACAGGGAGGTGCCGATGGCGGCGCCCTCGTCGTCGTGGAGCGGGAAGAACGAGATGGTCCAGTGGCGGGCGTCGCCGTTCTCGGCGCGGGTGCGCAGCCGCTGGTCGGTGACGGGGAGACGGTCGTCGTTGATCCTGCGCAGGGCGGAGTCGATCACGGTGGCGAGGTCGGCCGACAGGATGTCGGCGGGGAGGCGGTCGATATGCCGGTCGACAGCGAGCCCCGTCAGCTCGGTAAAGGTGGAGTTGACACGGACAAAACGGCCAGTGGTGTCGAAGAAGGCGAAGGCGTACGGCGCCTCGGCCATGAGGCCCTTGAACAGGGCAGAGTCTGAGATGTCCAAACCCGACTCCCGGGGACGGGGCACGGAGGTTTCGGCGCTCATGGTCGGCACCTCCGTCGCGTGCCAGGGTCTCCCACGAGGCACATCTCCATAACTGTATTGAGTAGCGCAGTTCTGCCCTACATCATCGGCGATGGGCACGCACGGACGGAAGCCCCGCCCGGCATGCGGTCAACGCATCCTGTCAAAAAAGCGCCACCTCGCGCAGCAAGATCTCACTTACTTTTTGGCGGCCTTCTTCGCTTCCTGCTTGGTCGCCCGCACTTTCGCGAGACTGCCGGCGTCGACCACGTCGGCGACCGACCGGAACGCCCCCTCCTCGCCGTAAGCCCCCGCGGCCTCGCGCCAGCCCGGCGGCTGCACGCCGAGCTGTTTGCCCAGCAGCGCCAGGAAGATCTGCGCCTTCTGCTTGCCGAACCCGGGAAGGCCGGTCAGGCGGCGCAGCAATTCGGCTCCGCTGCCCGCGTCGGTCCAGACCCGCTCGGCGTCGCCATCGTAGTGGTCCACCAGATGGGCCGCCAGTTGCCTGATCCGCCCGGCCATCGAGCCGGGATAACGGTGCACGGCCGGTTTCGCCGAAAGTATCGCGGCGAAGGCCTCCGGGTCCATCGCGGCGATCTCGTGGGCGTCGAGGTCGTGGCCCAGCCGCTCGGAGATCGTGTAGGGACCCTGGAACGCCCATTCCATCGGGATCTGCTGGTCGAGCAGCATGCCGACGAGCAGGGCCAGGCCACTGCGCCCGAGGAGTTCGTCGGCCTCGGGACGCTGTGTTAGCCGGATGTACATGTTTCCAGCTTCGCACGCGTCACCCTGGTGTGTTTGGCTCATGTAACAAAACCACGCGGAGGGTTGACACCAGCGCGGAAAGTTATGGAATGAGAGACGGCACTTTCGCCCGACAACCGGTGCCCCACCGAGCACCGGAATTCCCACATTCAGCGAGGATGCCTGCCTCCATGCCTACACTCGCCACGAGCTCCACAGCCGCCGGAACACGCGCTGGAACACGTGAGGCCGTCACCGCACGGCTCGCCGAGGAATTCATCACCGTCCCCCTGGTCACCGTCGAACGGTGCGTCGACGACGTCTGCGCCTGCACCGAGCACCTCGGCGTCGACGTCACTCCCGTGAGCATCGAACGCATCGCCCGGGAGCACCTTCTCGCCCTGGTCAACTCCGCGCCTCCGAGCAGGAGATAAATAACGGGGTAGTCACCGGGCCGCGTTACGGTGCCTTTTGGGGTCGTAATGCGAGAAGGTAGAACAGTGAGTCGAAGACGGAGACGAGATCCCCGGGAAAATCCGCCGGACGACGTCTTCGCGGAGATGCTCCTCGCGGCCCGCGAGCTCCTCGCCGTCAGGAGTCCGCTGGACGCCGAGCTCATGGTGTCCGACATGCTGGGCGCCTGGTGGGGGAAGCGGCTTCGCGGCGGCGACGTGGAGCAGATCCTCGGAGAGGGCCTCGTCGACTACGCCGCCAAGGCGGGCACCCCCGCCGCGCTCACGCTGCTCATCTCGGTCGCCTACCTCGGCACCGCCCGGCAGGCCGCCAAGGCCGAGGGCGCCGCGCTGGCCCTCATGGAGTCCGACGTCGCCCGCCCCGGCTGGGCCGACCGCGTCGGCGCGGTCAAGCCGCAGGGCTGCTACGTCTCCCGCGACATCTACGGCGACCAGGACACGGTGGTCAGCACCTTCGCCTACAACGGCGACGACACCCACGCCCTGGTGCTGGTCGTCGACTACAACATGCGCGGCATGGCCCGCGACGCCTGGGTCTCCACGCAGGTCGACAAGCTGCTGGAGCAGGCCGGCCTGGAGGCCGCGGGCAACCCGATGCTCCGGTTCGAGGAGATCGAGCCGCAGCAGGCGCGGGCGCTGCTGGAGTTCGCCATGAAGGCGGCCAGGGAAGAGGCCTACGACCGCAAGGCGCCCAAGGTCGTCAGCGACAGCTACTCCGCCTACCACGCCTTCGCGCGCTCCCGGATCAAGGCGCTGCCTCCCGGCCGCAAGCGCCCGGCCCCGGCCCACAGCGAGGCGCCCTACACGAGGGAACGCCGGGCCATGCTCGCGGCCGAGTTCCTGGCCAGCGACGCCGCCGAGAACCTGAGCGACCCGTCGGCGGCCTCGCGCTGCGCCGACCACATCATCGACTACGGCTGCGACCAGGATTTCGGCCGTCCCCACCGGGTCAGCCCGGCCAAGTGCGAGACGTTCCTGCTCGACTGGCTGCCCCGCAAGATCATGCTGACCCCGGCGCAGCAGGACGCCATGCCCCATGTGCTGGCCGCCTGGGTGCGCTTCGCGGGCTCCCGCATCGGCCTGCCCGACCAGGCGATCCGGGCGACGCTCGACGCCGTCTGGGAGGCGACCGCCCGGTTCGGCGTGGCCTACCGCGACCCGACGTCGTTCGGGCTCGACCGCGAGCTGGTCGAACGGCTCCTGCCCGACGGCGACCTGTCCGCGCTGGCCCGGCGGGCGTTCGTGTTCCCGGTCCTCCAGGGCACGTACGGCGACGTCGAGCTCGACCGGCTCAACCCGGCCGACGAGGCCGACCGGCGGATCCTGCTGGAGATGGACCACGCCGGGGAGTTGTCGCGCCCCGACTTCGCCGAACACCTGGCCTGGCACGAGGAGATCGCCAAGCGCCTGTGGGACGGCGACCCGCCCCAGATGTGGGAGGCGGCCCAGCGCCTGATCGACCTCGGCCACGACCGCCACGACGTCTTACACGTGCTGATCGAGATCGCCGAGCGCATCGGCGACCACCCCGACGAGCTCGCCGCCGCCCTCGACGACATCGCCGACATCCCCGACGAGCCGCCCCTCTAGGCTGGGGATCATGAGGATCGACCTGAACGCCGACCTCGGCGAGGGGTTCGGGGCCTGGAAGCTGGGCGACGACGACGCTCTCCTGGAGATCGTCACCAGCGCCAACGTGGCCTGCGGCTTCCACGCGGGGGATCCCCTGACGATCCGCCGGGTGTGCGAGGCGGCGGTCGCCCGCGGCGTGACGATCGGCGCGCAGGTCTCCTACCGCGACCTGGCGGGGTTCGGGCGGCGGGAGATGGACGTGCCGGCCGAGGAGCTGCGGGCCGAGGTCCTCTACCAGCTGGCGGCGGTCGACGGGATCGCGCGGGCGGTCGGCGGCCGGGTCGCCTACGTGAAGCCCCATGGAGCGCTCTACAACCGGGTGGTCCGGGATCGCGTCCAGGCGCGCGCGGTGGTCGACGCGGTCGCCGACTACGGCGGGCTGCCCGTGCTGACGCTGCCCGGGTCGGTCGTCCACGGAATGGGCGTGCCGACCGTGGCCGAGTGTTTCGCCGACCGGGCCTACACCCCCGAGGGCACGTTGGTGTCCCGGCGCGAACCCGGTTCGGTGCTGCACGATCCCGATGAGGTGGCCGCGCGGGCGGTCGTGATGGCCCGCGACGGCGTCGTGACCGCCGTCGACGGGTCGCGGGTGCGGGTGGAGGCGCGGTCGATCTGCGTGCACGGCGACACCCCCGGGGCGGTGCGCATCGCGCGTGCCGTCCACGACGCGCTCGCCGACGCGGGTATGGCCGTGGAGGCGTTCGCGTGATCCGGCGGGTGGGCGAGCACGCCCTGCTCGTCGAGACCGGCTCGCTGGCCGCCTCCCACCGGCTCGACGCCCGCCTGCGGCTGCTCACCGACGTGGAGGAGATCGTGCCGGGCCCCGAGACGGTGCTGGTGGTCGGCGGCCGGGCCGACCAGCTCATCCCCCTGATCGAGCAGCTCGACCACGCCCCGATGCCCGACGCGGGCGGGGAGACGGTCGAGATCCCGGTCGTGTACGACGGCGCCGACCTCGCCGACGTCGCGGCCCTGGCGGGGATCTCCGCCGACGAGGTGATCGCCCGCCACACCGCCTCGGAGTTCGTGGCCGGATGGCTGGGCTTCGCGCCGGGGTTCGCCTACCTGGTGGGCCTCGATCCCACCCTTCACGTCTCGCGGCTCGACCGCCCCCGGACCGCCGTGCCCGCCGGGGCGGTGGCGATCGCCGGGGCCTACTCGGCGGTGTATCCCGCCGCCTCGCCGGGGGGCTGGCGTCTGCTGGGCCACACCACCCTCTCGGTGTGGGACGTGACGAGCGACTCCCCCGCCCTGCTCACGCCGGGCACCCGGGTCAGGATGGTCGCCACGTGACCCCGGCCGTGGAGGTCGTCGCCCCGGGGCCCTACGCCACCGTCCAGGACTTCGGGCGGCGGGGTTACGCCCATCTCGGCGTCCCCCGCTCCGGGGCGGCCGACCTGCCGAGTCTGCGGCTGGCCAACCGGCTGGTGGGGAACGCGGAGGACGCCGCCGCGATCGAGCTGACGTTCGGCGGGGCGGTGCTCCGGTTCGGGCGCGGCGTGTGGGTGGCGCTGACCGGGGCGCCGGTCCCCGCGTCGCCGGGCGGGATGTGGGCGCCGTTCTGGGTGGCCGCCGGGCGGTCGCTGGAGATCGGCGTGCCCTACGAGGGGCTGCGGACCTATGTGGCGGTCCGGGGCGGGATCAAGGTGACGCCGGTGCTGGGCAGCATGTCGACCGACTCGTTGTCCGGGCTCGGGCCGCCGCCGCTGACGGCGGGAACGGTCCTGGAGCTGGGCGAGCCGATGTCCGGGCTGCACGCCGACGTCGCGCCGCAGCGCCCGATCTCGGCCGGCCCGGTCGTCGAGGTCGTGCGCGGGCCCCGGGACGACTGGTTCACCGGCGACGCCTTCGCGACGTTGTGCGCGGGGGCGTACAGGGTGAGCCAGGACAGCAACCGGGTGGGGGCGCGGCTGGCCGGGACGGCGCTCAGGCGGGCGCGGACCGGGGAACTGCCGAGTGAGGGCATGGTCGCGGGCGCGATCCAGGTGCCGCCGGACGGCCAGCCCATCGTCTTCCTCGCCGACCATCCGCCGACCGGGGGCTATCCGGTCATCGGGGTGGTCACCACGGCGGACCTGCCGAAGGTGGCCCAGCTCAGGCCGGGCGACCTGCTCCGGTTCCGGCCGCGCCGGGGCGGCTGACCACCACGTCGAAGGGTCGGCCCCAGACGGCGACGACCTTCTCGGCCGCCTTCTCCACGCCGGGCGCCTCCTCCAGCATGGTCGCGGTCAGCACGCCGTCGCGGGCGTCCCAGGTGCCGACCACGCGGCCCCCGTGGACGACGACCGGGGAGATCCAGCCGGCCGTTCTGCTGACCGCCGCCTTCGCCGCCGCCGGCAGGAGGGGCTCCAGATCGCGGGGCGCGCCCATCACGTATTGGTCGAAACCGGCCAGCAGGAAGGTCTCCTCGGACGGGCGGGCCGCTTTCAGGTCGTCGACGTGTTCGGGCAGGACGAACAGCTCCTCGCCCTCGACGCTGATCGTCGCGGGCGCGAGGTCGGCGAACCACCGCCGGAGGACCGCGCGCCGGGTCAGCCCCCGGAACAACCACCCGTCGAAGGCGGCCATGCTCGCCGGGCCGTGGGCGCCCAGGAAGGCCCGCAGCAGCTCGACGCCGCCCTCCTCAGGCGACGTCTCCCCCACCCTCGGCGGCACGGTGAACGTCACCTTGCCGCCGCGCGGCACCCCGTGGCAGAGCTCGCCGAGGAAGCTCAGCGGTTTGAAGAGCTGGCCCCAGCCGGAGGCCAGCTTCTCGCGCAGGTGCTCGTCGCCGGTCACCGTGATCACGGCGTCGACCAGCTCCTCCCTGGTCAGCGGCCCTCCGGCGAGCGCCTGGGGCACTGCGCCGATGATGGCGTCGAGCTCGCCCGCCGACACGCCGCTGCCGCGGTGCCAGGAGGGTTTGTCCCAGTAGCGGAGGGTGCCGAGCACCGCGCGGTAGACCGGCCACGAGGCGGTCGGCAGCAGATGGAGGGTGCCCCGGATCGACCACGTCTTGATGAGGGTCTGGTCGGTCCAGAGCGCCTGTTCGATCTCCGGCCCGGCCGGGCGGCCGAGCCGGAGCGAGATCGCCAGCTCGGCCGAGGACGCGACCTGGGCCTGCACCCCGCAGAGCCGTTCGGCCACGGCCACCGCGCCGGGGCCGGGAGAGGTCACGAACTGGCGGCCGAGCCGCCAGGCCAGCACTTGGGGCCAGGTCAGGTCCATGGCCCGCACGCTATCGGACGGCTACGACACGAATCCGATGTCGGCGTATTCGAGGTCGCGGAACCCGCGGGCCCCGACGTTGGCCAGCTTGGCGTCGACGGCCACGGTCTGCGGCCGCTGGTAGAGGGGCAGGACGTTGACCTCGCGCCACACCAGCCGGTCGGCCTCGTTGATCAGTTTGAGCGCCTTGGCGGGGTCGAGCTCGGCCATGGCCGCCCGCAGCTTCGTGTCGATCTCGGCGTTGCCGCTGCGGCCGAGGTTGGCGTTCCACGAGATGTCGTCGCCCTGGGAGCGCACGCCGTCGGCGTAGGTGCCGTAGGAGGCCGAGACCGGGAACGGGGTGCCGACGTAGGAGAAGGGCGCGATGTCGTAGTTGCCGGGGATGACGTACTTGGTGAAGAAGTCGTTGCTCGGGACGGTCTCGATCGTCAGCTTGATGCCGAGCTTGGCCAGCATGGCCTGGGTGATCTCACCCTCCGAGCGGGCGAGCTGCAGGCCCGAGGGGATGACGAAGCGCAGGTCGAGCTGCTTGCCGGCCTTCTGGCGGACCGCGCCGTGCATCCGCCAGCCGGCCGCGTCGAGCAGCGCCCCGGCGCGGGCGGCGTCGGGGCCGGCGAGCTCGCCCGCGTTGGGGCGGTAGCCCTGCTGGCTGTTCATCAGGAAGTGGTTGTCGAGCAGCGTGACCGGCCAGTTGAGGCCCTTCAGGTCGCTCTTGGCGATGACGGCCCGGTCGATGCCCAGGGCGACGGCCTGGCGCACCCGGATGTCGGACAGGATCGGGCTCTCGCCGTTGAAGGTGAAGTGGCGGAAGTCGGGACCGGCCGCCTGGCGCACCACCGCGCCCTCGGCCGACTTGGCGCGCGAGAGGTCGGCCGCCGACGGGCCGATGTCGAACACGTCGAGCTCGCCGTTGGCGAAGGCGGCGACGCGGGCGTCGGACTCCAGGCCGCGGAACACGATCGAGTCGAGCTTGGCGGGCTCGCCCCACCACTTCTCGTCGCGGTTGAGCGTGATCGTCTTGGCCCGGGTGTCGAAGGCGCCGAATCGGAAGGGGCCCGCCGTGGCCGGGATCTTGCCGACCCAGCCCGCGTTGAAGGCCTGCGGCGAGGCGGTCGCGCTCTTCGGGTAGAGCGGCGCGAACAACGACCGCCAGTCGCCGAACGGCCGCGCGAAGGTGACCACCACCTGGAAGTCGTTCCGGCCCCGGGCGACCGACACGATGTCCTGGTAGCCGGTCACGTTGGCGACGTGGAAGGCCGGGTCCTTGCCGCGCAGCGCCCTCCACTGGGCGTCGTAGTCGGCCCAGGTGATCGGCTGGCCGGTCGACCAGCGGGCCTTCGGGTTCAGCGTGTACGTCACCACCTGCTTCGGCGAGGTCGACGTCACGTCGGCCGCGGCGACGTAGTCGGGGTCGAGCGCGAGCACCCCGTGTTCGTCGGCGCGGAACGGGCGGGGCATGAGGGCGTCCATGACGGTCTTGACGTTGGTGTGGTTGCCGTCGATGTGGTTCTGGTTCCACTGGGCCGGATATTCGGTCAGGCCCCAGCGGAGGGTGCCGCCGGTCTTGACCTCGGCGCGCGGGGTCAGGTTGAGGTCGGCGGCGGTGACCGGGGCGGCCTGCTCGCCGGGCGTGCCCGGCTGGGCCGCGCAGGCGGCGGTGGTCAGGGCCAGTAGCAGGGCGCATGCGCGTTTCACGGTGCTTCTCCTGGATGGTGGTGGCAGGCGGCTCCCGATTCGCCGCTGATCTCGGGTTCCTCGGTGACGCAGCGGGATCTCGGGGCGGCGGGGAGCTCGGCGTACAGGGGACAGCGGGGGCGGAAACGGCAGCCCGTGGCGGGTGTGGGGTCGTCGTCGCGCAGGGCGGCGGCGCGCAGCAGCGCCCTCGTGTACGGATGGCCGGGGGCGGTGAAGACCTGGTGGGCCGGGCCGATCTCGGCGATCCGGCCCCGGTACATGACCGCCACGCGGTCGGCGACGCGCCGGATCAGCGGCAGGTCGTGGGCGACGAACAGGTAGGACAGGCCGCGTTCGGCGCGCAGGTCCTCCAGCAGCGCGACGATCTCGGCGCGGACGGTCGGGTCGAGGGACGAGACGGGTTCGTCGAGCACCAGCACCTCGGGGTCGAGCGCGATGGCCCTGGCGATGGCCACCCGCTGGCGCTGGCCGCCGGAGAGGTGGACGGGGTGGCGGGCGGCGTACGCCGCAGGCAGGCCCACCTGCTCCAGCAGCTCCGGGACCCGGTCGGGTGAGCGGCCGTGGGTGGTGAGCGGCTCGGCGACGATCGCGCCGACGGTCATGCGCGGGTCGAGGGAGGCCGACGGGTCCTGGAAGACGATCTGCAGGTCGCGCCGGATCCGCCGGCGGTCGCGCCGGGACAGGTGGGCGGTGTCGCGGCCGAGCACGGTGACGCGGCCCCGCTGCGGCCGGGCCAGCGCCATGATCTCCATGAGGAGGGTGGTCTTGCCCGACCCCGACTCGCCGACCAGCCCGAGGGTCTCGCCCGAGCGCAGGTCGAAGCTGACCCCGTCGACCGCCTTGACGCCGGGGTGGTGCCTGACCAGGTCGCGGACTTCCAGGACGGTCCGGACCGGCCGCGCGGCCGCGGGCCGGTCGCCGGCCTCCGCCGCCGCGATCAGGGTCTTCGTGTACGCCTCCCGCGGCGCGCGCAGCACCTCGTCGACCGTTCCCGTCTCGACGGTCTGGCCGTGCCGCAGGACGTGGACGCGGTCGGCGGCCCGGGCGACCACGGACAGGTCGTGGGTGATGAGCAGCAGCGCCGCGCCGGTCTCGCGCCGCGCGGTGGTCAGCACGTCGAGCACGTGGGCCTGGACGGTCACGTCGAGCGCGGTCGTCGGCTCGTCGGCGATGAGCAGGTCGGGGCCGTTGGCGATGGCCATCGCGATGAGCGCGCGCTGCCGCATGCCGCCGGAGAACTCGTGGGGGTAGGACCTGGCCCGCTGGTGGGGGTCGCGGATGCCGACCAGGTCGAGCAGCTCCACCGCCCGCCGCGCGGCGACCTTGCGGGGCACCCGCTGGTGGGCCCTGATCGCCTCGGCGATCTGCGCCCCGACGCGGTGGACGGGCGTGAACGCCTGCAGCGGATCCTGGAACACGATGGCCATCGCCCGCCCCCGCAGCGCGGTCAGCCGCTTCTCGGAGGCGGTGGTGAGCTCCTCGCCGTCCAGCCGGATCGACCCGGTCGTGGACGCGGTGCGCGGCAGCAGTCCCATGACGGCCAGCGCGGTCGCCGACTTCCCGGAGCCCGACTCCCCGATGAGCCCGAGGACCTCGCCCCGCGCGACGGAGAAGCTCAGGTTCCGCACGGCCGGCGTCGTGCCGAACGAGATGGACAGGTCGGTGACGTCGATCATGAGTGCGCTCGCAGGGAGGGGTCGAACCGGTCGCGCAGGTCGTCGCCGACCAGGTTGACCGCGACGATCAGGGCGATGAGCAGCCCGGCCGCCCACCAGAAGGTCCAGGGCGCGTAGAGCGCGGTCGGCGCCCCGTCGGCGATCAGCGATCCGAGCGACACGTCGGGCGGCACCACTCCGAACCCGAAGTAGGCCAGCGACGTCTCGGCGAGGATCGCCGCGCTGACGTTCACGGTGGCGTCGGCGACCAGCAGCGAGGCGAGGTTGGGCACGACGTGGCGCAGCACGACGCGGTGCGACGGCACGCCCATGAACCGGGCCGCCTTCACGTATTCGCGGTCGCGCGCCGCGATGGCGGCCCCGCGCACCGCCTTCGCCGTCACCATCCACATGAACGCCGCCAGCAGCACGACCAGGGCGATCCAGTCGTCCTGCCCCGACGAGACGACCGCGACGACGAGGAACGCCGGGATCACCAGCAGCAGGTCGGTGACCCACATCAGGGTGCGGTCGACCCAGCCGAGGAAGTAGCCCGCGAACGCCCCCACGAGCGCCGCCACCGTCGTCGCCGCGACGGCCACGACGAGCCCGATGAGCAGCGACCTGCGCAGGCCCAGCAGGGTGAGGACGAGGATGTCGCCGCCGGAGGGCGTCGTGCCGAAGGGGTGGTTAACCGACGGCGGCGACAGGAAGGCCTCGAAGTCGCGGTCGGCCGCCGTCCAGGGCACCAGGATCGGCCCGAGGACGGCGAGCGCGGCCAGGAAGCTGAGCAGGGCGAGCCCGGCGACGCCGGTGGCCGAGAACATCCTCGGCCGGGCCGGGGGCGGCGTCTCGACCGGTGTGGCGATGTCGGGGAGCGTCGCGCTCATCGGGCCCTCCCGGGGTTGAGCACCCGCTGGAGCACGTCGGCCGCGACGGCCGACAGCAGCAGCGCCACGGCGGCCACGGTGGTGATCGCGGCGACGGTGTTGACGTCGCCGGTCCGGATCGCGGTGATGAGGCGCTGCCCGAGGCCGTGGCGGCCGAAGACCGTCTCGGTGACGGTCGAGCCGACCAGCAGCGCCCCGAAGGTGAAGGTCAGATAGGCCGACGTGGGGATCAGCGCGGTCCGCAGCGCGTGTTTGACGATGACCGTGCGCCGGGGCAGCCCCTTGGCGCGGGCGGTGCGGACGTGGTCGGCGTTCAGCACGTCGAGCATCGTGTTGCGCTGGTAGCGGCTGACGACCGCGGCCAGCGGCAGCGCGAGAGTGAGCGCGGGCAGCACCAGATGCCCGAGCCCGTCGAGCAGGCCGCCGGTGGTGCTCTCGCCGCTGACCATCAGGAAGCGGGTGCCGGTCGTGTCGTTGACCCAGATCGCGCCGAGGATGAGCACGTTGGCCAGCACGACCGCCGGCACCGCCAGCAGCACGAACACCACCCCGCCCGACAACCGGTCGAACCAGCGGCGGTGGTGGACGGCCGCCAGCGTGCCCACGATCAGCCCGATCAGGGCCCCGGCGACCAGCCCCGCCGTCACCAGCCGGAGCGTCACCCCGGCGCGCTCGGCCAGGTCGGCGCCGACGCTGAGGCCGTCCCAGGTGCGGCCGAAGTCGCCGCGCGCCAGGCCGGAGGCCCAGGTGAGGTAGCGGTCGAGCAGCGGGTCGCGGTCGTTGAGGTTGACCTCGGACAGGGCGGCGTCGACCACGGCGGCCGGCGGCGCGGGGGTGCGGCCGGCGTAGTTGGCCCGGGGGTCGAGCGTCACCGCGGCCAGCAGCCACGCCAGGCTGGAGGCGACGACGATCAACGCCGTGTAGTTCACCAGTCGCACCATGATTCCCACCACCACCTCGCGTCACAGAGTAGTGGCAGAGCGTGATCAAATCAGGCGAGCCGAACGCGTGGATCGAGGAACGAGTACGCCACGTCCACGAGAATGTTGGCGAGCACGATGAACGCGGCGGCCAGGATTGCCGCGCCGATGATGACGGGCAGGTCGCCGTCGCGCACCGACCGGATCATGAGCTGCCCGATCCCCTGCAGGCCGAAGACCGATTCGGTGACGACGACGCCGCCGAGGAGGGTCCCGACGTCCACACCGAACTGGGTGATCACCGGCGTCAGCGCGGCCCGCAGGCCGTGCCGATAGGTGACCGACCGCTCGGGCACGCCCTTGGCCCGCGCCGTACGGATGAAGTCCTCCCCCAGCGTGTCGAGCATCGACCCCCGGGTCAGCCGCACGTAGACCGCCGCCTGGACCACCGCCAGGCAGACCCACGGCATGACCATGGTCGACAGGAACGCCCCGACGTCGATGAACGGGGAGATGTAGGGGCCGGGTTGCAGCCCCGACCCCGGGAAGACCGAGAGGGCGAGATAGATCATCAGGATGCCGAGCACGAAGGTCGGCAACGAGATCCCGGCCAGGACCAGCACGGTGAGCGTGCGGTCGCGCAGGCTGCGCGGCTTGGTCGCCGAGATCACCCCGCCGCCCACACCCATGATCATCCACAGCACGGCCGCGCCGAAGACCAGCCACAAAGTGCCGGGCAGGCTCTGGAGGATGAGCGTGGAGACGGGCGTCTGGCTGATGAACGAGGTCCCGAGGTCACCGCGCAGCAGGCCGCCGAGGAAGCCGACGTACTGGGTGAACAGCGGCCGGTCGAGGCCGAGGGTGTCCTTGATCTGCTCGACGACCTCGATGGGCGCGCGGGGCCCGGCCAGCCGCCGCGCCACGCTGTCGGCCGGGCCGGCGAAGAACAGCAGGAACACCGTGGTGGCGACCAGCCACAACACGACGATCCCGAAGACGATCCGCCGGATGAGAAAGCGCCACACAGGTCACCTCCTGGGGTCGAGCGCGTCGCGGATGCCGTCCCCGAGGAGGTTGAACGCGAGCGTGGTGAGCAGCAGCAGCACGGCCGGGAAGACGAGCAATCCGGGGGCCACCCGGTAGAAGTCGGTCGAGTCGGCCAGGATGGCGCCCCAGCTCGGGGTGCGCGGGTCGACCCCGAGCCCCAGGAAGCTGAGCGTGGCCTCGAAGACGATCGAGGTCGGGATGAGCAGCGAGGCGAGCACGGTGACCGGCGCGACCAGGTTCGGCAGCACGTCGATGACCATGATCCGCAGCGGCGAGGCGCCGAGCGACCGGACGGCCTCGGTGAACTCCCGCTCCCGGAACCCGATCGTCTGCCCCCGCACCACCCGCGCCATGGCCGCGAACGAGAAGAACGCGATGACGAAGATCGTCAGCGGCACCGACGCCCCCACTGCGGCGACCAGCACGATCGCGACCAGCAGGTAGGGGAAGCTCAGCACGACGTCGAGCACCCGCGCGAGCACCCCGTCGACCCACCCGCCGTAGAACCCGGCGAGCAGCCCGACGACCACCCCGAACACCGTGGCCAGCACGGTGGCGCTCAGCCCGACGAGCAACGAGATCCGCGCCCCGTAGGCGAGCCGGACGAACAGGTCCCGCCCGAGGCTGTCGGCCCCGAGCCAGAAGTCGGCACCCGGCCCGACGGGCAGCCCTTCGGGCGTCAGCGCGGTCGAGGGGTACTGCGTCAGCGGGTCGTGCCCGGTGATCAGCGCGAACAGCGGCGCGAGGATCGCCAGCAGGGCGACCAGCACGATCACGACCATCGACGCGACCGCCGCCTTGTCCCGGCGCAACCGCTCCCAGGCCAGCCGCCACGGCCCCTTGCCGTGCACGACCTCGACGTGGACGGGCTCCGCCTCGAAGGCGGCGTCGGTGAGACTCACCCGGTTCTCCCCTCAAGCCCCGGCTCCGCGCTCCGCAGGCGTTCGCCCGGTTCCACGGGGAAGTGGCAGGCCCACTGGTGGCCGTCTCCCAGCAGCAGCGGCTCCTCGACCGTGCACCTCTCCTGCGCCTTCGGGCAGCGCGGATGGAAGCGGCAGGCCGGCGGCGGTGAGATCGGTGACGGCACGTCGCCCCGCAGGACCACCCGGTCCCTCGGCCGGTCGGGGTCGGCGACCGAGGCGGCCGACAGCAGGGCCGCCGTGTAGGGGTGCCGGGGGCGTTCGTAGAGCTCCTCGCCCGGGGCGATCTCGACGATCTTGCCGAGGTACATGACGGCCACGCGGTCGCTGACGTACCGGACCACCGACAGGTCGTGGGCGATGAAGACGTAGGTCAGGCCGAGTTCGGTCTGCAGGTCCTTGAGCAGGTTCACGACCTGGGCCTGGATGGAGACGTCCAGGGCGGAGACGGGCTCGTCGCAGACGACCAGGCGCGGGTTCAGCGCCAGCGCCCGGGCGATGCCGACACGCTGGCGCTGGCCGCCGGAGAACTCGGCGGGGAAGCGGTTGTAGTGCTCGGGGTTGAGGCCCACGAGCGCCATCAGCTCCCTGACCCGCTCGCGCCGGGACGCGGCGGTGCCCTCGCGGTGGATGACCAGCGGGTCGGCGATGATCGAGCCGATCCGGCGGCGGGGGTTCAGCGAACCGTAGGGGTCCTGGAAGACCATCTGCACGTCGCGCCGCATGTCGCCGTCGAAGGTGATCTTCCCGGAGGTCACCTCGTACAGGCCGGTCATGCACCGGGCCAGCGTCGACTTGCCGCAGCCCGACTCGCCCACCACGCCGAGCGTCTCCCCGGCCTCGACCGACAGGCTGACGCCGTCGACGGCGTGCACCCGGCCGACCTCGCGCCGGAAGAAGACGCCCGACTTGATCGGGAAGTACTTCCGCACGTCGGAGACCTCGAGGAGGCTCATCGGCCCTCCTCCAGCCAGCAGGCGTCGGGGTGGTCTTCTGGGCCGATCATCGGCGGCTCCTCGATCGGGCAGCGCGGGATGCGGACCGGGCAGCGGGGATGGAACGGACAGCCGCCCGGCGGGCTGAGCAGGCTCGGGGGGCGGCCCTCGATGGGCGTGAGGCGCTCCTTGCCCTTGGGCAGGGAGTTGAGCAGGCCTCTGGTGTACGGATGCCGCGGGTCGCGGAACAGCGCCCGGCGGCCGGCTTTCTCGACCAGCTTGCCGGCGTACATGACCATGACGTCGTCGGCCATGTCGGCGATGACGCCCAGGTCGTGGGTGATGACGATCAGCGCGCAGCCCAGCCGCCCGAGGAGTTCGAGGATCTGGGCGCGGACCGTCGCGTCGAGCGCCGTGGTCGGCTCGTCGGCGATGATCAGTTCGGGGTCGAGGGCCATCGCCATGGCGATCATCACCCGCTGGCGCATGCCGCCGGAGAACTGGTGCGGGTAGTCGCGGGCCCGCGCGCCGGGGATGCCGACCTGTTCCAGCCGCTCCCGGGCCACCGACCAGGCCTGCTCCTTGCCGACGCGGCGGTGCACCAGGACCGCCTCGGCGATCTGCCGGCCGACGGAGTACATCGGGTGCAGGCTGGAGAGCGGGTCCTGGAAGACCATGCCGATCCGGGCGCCGCGGATGCGCCGCAGCCGCTCGGCCGGCATGCCGATCAGCTGCTCGCCGTCGAACAGGGCCGAGCCCTCGACCCGCGCCCCGGGCACCAGGCCGAGAAGCGCCTGGACGCTGACGCTCTTGCCCGACCCCGACTCGCCGACGACGCCGAGCGTCTGCCCGGCCCGCACCTCGAACGACACGCCGCGCACCGCCCGCAGGTCGCCGTCGGGCGTCGGGAACGTCACGCGCAGGTCCGCGACCTCCAGGAGACTCATGACGCCAGCCAGAGCTGGGTGTAGTCGAACTGCTGGGTGAGCGGCGTGTAGAGGGCGTTGCGCACCCGTGCCGAGTGGAAGATCGGCACGTTCTGCGAGGTCAGCGGCACGATCGGGGCGTCGGCCATGATGCGGGCGTTGGTCTGCCGCCACAGGCCCTCCGCCTCGCCGACGCCGGGGGCGGTCAGCGCCCGGGTGATGAGGTCGTTGACGGCGGGGTCGTTGAAGGCGCCGTAGTTCGTCGAGCCCTCGGTGTAGTTCCGGCCGTCGAACAGCGGCACCACGATCGAGCGGGCGTTGTTGCCGTACCAGTCGGGGATCCAGCCGGGCGCGCCGATGTCCCACTTGCCCTCGCGGCTCTTCTGGACGCTCGACAGGTAGCGGCCGTAGAAGTCGTCGGGGGCGGTCGGGATGAGCTGAGTGGTGATGCCGCACTTGGTCAGGTCGCCGGCGATCGACTGGGCGACCTTCGGGTGGTTGCCGTTGGTGCGGTAGGGGAACTGCAGGTTCAGGTTGGCGACCCCGGCCTCGGCCAGCAGCGCCTTGCACTTGTTCACGTCGCCCCGGCCACCGGGGGTGGCGTAGGGGCGGACCGCGCTGTCGTACCCGATGGAACCGGGCGGGATCGCCCCGTCGAGCACGGTGTTGATCTTCGTGCCGCCGTAGATCTGGGCGATGGCCGCCTTGTTGACGACGTAGTTGATCGCCTGACGGACCTTCACGTTGGCCAGGGCGCGGTTGTTGTTGGGGCTCTGCATGTTGAACGCCAGGAACGGGTTCAGGGTCGAGCCCTCGTAGACCTTGTAGTCCGGGTTGCCGGTCAGGCGCGGGATGGCCGAGGTGGGCACCGGCTGGTCCCACGACAGGTCGGCGACGCCCGCCTCCAGCTGCTGCTGGACGACGTCGGGGCTGTCCTGGCCCAGGGTGACGAGGATGCGGTCGACCCAGCGGTGGCGTACCGGATCACTCGACTGCTTCCACACGGGGTTGTGCTCCAGCATGATCTGCCGGCCGGCGAAATAGGTGGTGATCTGGTAGGGCCCGGCGGAAATGGTGTTCTGCCGGAAGTCCGGCCCGTCGGGCACGTATTTCTCGTATTCGACCGGCGCGGCCGAGGCGAAACCAAGGGCCATGATATTGAGGAAATCGCTGGCGGGCGCGGTGAGCTGGATCTTCAGCGTGGTCGGATTCACCGCCTGCACGCCCTTGATGCGGGTGGAGTTCATGAACTTCGCCATTCCGGCGGCCGTCTTCGGCTGTTTCTGGAACGCGGTGAAGAACTCCTGGAAACCCGCGATGGTCTGCGTGTAATAGGAGATGCCGCCCGACGGCTGCACCGGGTTGGCCAGCCGTTTCAGCCCCCGCTCGAAGTCGGCGGCCACGACCGGGCGCGGCGGGCTGGTGTTCCACATGACGTCGGGCCGGAGCGTGAAGGTGTACGTCTTCCCGTCGTCGCTCACCTTCGGCAGCGCGGCGGCGACGTCGGGGACCACCGTCCCGGCGACCGAGATGCCGCTCCCGGCCGGATAGGTGACCAGTTGCCGGGTCCAGGTGCGGCCGAGGTTGTAGGCGACGACCGTGTAGGACGACGACGGGTCGAGGTGGTCGACGTCGCCGGAGCCGACGACCCTGAGCATGCCGCCCTTCTGCGGCCCGCTCCCCGTCGCGGTGGTCTGACCGCCCCCACAGGCCGCGACAACCATGGCGAGGGCCGCGACCAGCAGTCCGGCACGTTTCCTCATGGGACTCCATCATGTGAGCACGCCACCGATGGAGCCGCAAAACCCGTGCCAAGGGTCGGTCAGGACAGTTCGTCGACCGCCGACCGCACGTCGTCGCCGGTGATGGTGGTCAGCTCGGCCGAGGTCGCGCTGCCCTGCGCGGCCAGCCGGACGTCGCGCCGCATGGCCGCCCGCTCGTAGAGGGACCGGGCGAACCGCCCGTTGCCCAGGCCGTCGATGAGGCGCTCCTGGCAGACGTAGCCGAACACGTCGTTGAGGTCGCGCGTGGCGGCGGCGTCGAACCGGTCGCCGGCGTCGGCGGCGGTCATCTCGGCGATCGCCGAGAGCTCCTGCGGCGAGTAGCTCGGGAACACGACCCGGCTGTTGAACCGGCTGCCCAGCCCCGGGTTGGTGGCGAGCAGCGCGTCCATCTCCCGTTCGTAGCCCGCCAGGATGATGACGAGCCGGTCGCGGTCGTCTTCGGCCCGCTTCAAGAGGGTCTGTACGGCTTCCGCCCCGAACGCGTCACCACCCGAGTATCCCGAGTTGACCAGCCCGTAGGCCTCGTCGATGAACAGCACCCCGCCGAGGGCCCGGTCGACCAGCTCGTTGGTCTTGATCGCGGTCGCGCCCAGATGTTGCCCCACGAGGTCGGGCCGGGACGCCTCGACCACGTCGGGCCGGGCCAGCAGGCCGAGCGCCGAGAAGATGCGGCCGAGGATGCGCGCCACGCTCGTCTTGCCGGTCCCGGGTGGCCCGACGAACACGAAGTGGCGGGTCTGCGACTGCACCGGGAGCCCCTGCTCCTCCCGCATCCGGGCCACCCGCAGCTGCGCGGTGATGGCCCTGACCTGCCGCTTCACCGGTTCGAGCCCGGCCATGCGGTCGAGGTCGGCCAAGGCGTCCTCCAGCGTGGGGGTCGCCTGGTAGCCGCGGAACCGCGCGGTGATCTCGCCGAACGCCTTGGACACGTCGGAGGCCGTCGTCGTCACCAGGTCTTCGCCCCGGGGGGCTCCGCCGACGCTGATCACCCGCACGTCGCGGGCCTGCGCCGCCGCCTCCACGACGCTGCGCGCGAACCGCGCGTTGCCCAGTTCGTCGACCAGGCCGCGCCGGTGGACGTCGTCGAACAGCCCCAGCAGCACCGGCCGCGCGGCCGGGTCGAGCCGGTCGCCGCGTTTGGCCTGGAGCGCCTCGGTGATCTCCAGCAGCTCGGCCGGCTGGTAGCTGGGGAACCGGACACGGGTGGAGAACCGGCTCGACAGGCCCGGGTTGGAGGCCAGGAACGCGTTCGTCTCCTTCTCGTATCCGGCCAGGATGATGATGAGCCGCTCGCGGTCGTCTTCGGCCCGCTTGAGCAGCGTCTGCACGGCCTCGTGGCCGAACCGGTCGGTCTGCCCGTCGCCGGAGTTGATGAGCGCGTAGGCCTCGTCGATGAACAGCACCCCGCCGAGGGCGCGGTCGATGAGCTCGTTGGTCTTGATGGCGGTCGCGCCCAGGAACTCGCCGACCAGGTCGGCCCGCTGGGCCTCGACGACGTAGGGCGTCTCCAGCAGGCCGAAGGCGTAGAAGATCGAGGCGAGGCTGCGGGCGACGCTGGTCTTGCCGGTGCCGGGCGGGCCGACGAAGACGAAGTGGCGCATCGGCGCGTCGGAGGTCAGCCCGGCCTCGCGGCGGAGCCGGGCCGCCTCGATGGAGGCCGCGATCGACCGCACCTGCTCCTTGACCGGTTCGAGGCCGATCATGCCTTCGAGCTGGGCGAGGGCCTGCTCGACCGTTATCTGCGGCGGCCTGGTCTGGGTGTCGGCGTGGGCGTGGGGGTGGGGCGGCGGGCCCCCCGCGCGCACCCGCTGCTGGGCGGGCACCTCGGGCGGCGCCTGCCGGGCCTTGGCCTGGCGGGCCAGCACGAACCGCCACACGAGCACGACGGAGGCGGCGCCGTAGGCGCCGTAGAGCGCGGCCGGGTCGCTGACCAGGCGCAGCAGCATGCCGGCGACGGCCGCGGCGGTCAGCGCCAGCGCGGTGGTCAGCCACGGGGGCACCCAGCGGATGAGATGGGCGATGGCCGCCACGATGAAGCCCAGCAGCCACATCGGGATGAGCAGGAGGGTGCCCACGGCCTGGCTGTTGGCCATCTGAAGCGTGAACGTCGAGACCGGCGTCCACACCGCGACCACGATCATCGTCGCGGCGGCTCTGGGGAAATGCAGGGCCAGGACCGTGAACGCCAGGATCGTCAACGTGACGAAAAAGGTATAGAGCATATCCCAGCCGAGTCCGGCGGCCAGTGCCACCGAAGCGACCAGTAACCCGATGAAAACGACTCTTCGGGCGACCGGAGGAAGAGCGAAATAGCGCTGTCGCGCCTGCTCGAAAGCGTTTCTCGCAGCCACTCGCCCCGTGGGGCGGGCTCGGCCGTCCTCCCGCATCCTGCCTCCCCGGTCCGCCCCCGGTTATACCGCACGGGAAAGACGAATGGGTGGACCTAGCGCGTGCGAGCCTGGTGGCGGCCGGGATATTCCCGGACCAGAACCTCACGCGGGGTGATCCGCAGAACGTCGTGGTCGGCGATCGCCACTCCGCGCACCTCGGCCCAGAACCGGGGGTCGCCGACGAACACGGCCACGCGCGGGTCGCGCTCGACGGCCTCCCACGCCTCGTCCCCGGCGATGACCCGCATCTCGCCCGACGGGCTGACCGACGTCACCGCGCTGACCGCGACGGAGCGGGGACCGCCCGGCCCGGCGTAGGAGAGGACGACGCTGCGGGAGAAGGTGGCGGCGTGGCGCACGTCGTCGGTGAGGCCTGAGGACGGGCCGAGGTCGGCGGGCGGGTGGTCACGCGGCACGAGCGAGGCCCGGGTCGGCCCCGGGGCCCCGCGCCACCAGGCGGTCGCCGCCCTGACCGCGAACGCGGCGGCGACCAGACCGAGCGCGGCCCAGCCGGCCTGCCAGGCCCGCGTCCACCCGGGCACGGCCCCTGCGGCGGCGACACAGCCGGCCGCGACGAGGAGCAGCACGAAGGCGGCGCCCAGCCAGCGATCGCGCCGCAACACCGGCCCCAGCACCGGTCCCGCACTGCGGTCCGGCCGGGGCCAGCGGCCGGCGAGGGCGAACCACAGCGGCACGGCGAGGGCGGCGAGGGCCACGCGGGGCCATGGCAGTGCCGCGAGGGCGAGGATCGTCCACCAGGCGCGTGCGGCGATCACCCACAGCGTGACGTCGGTGTCGCGGCAGGCGGTCGCGTCGCCGGGCACCCGGGCGAACTCGGCGAGGGCCCGGACCGGGCGGCCCCGCCACGCCTCCACCAGCAGCCGCAGCACGAGAATGGCCGGCGCGTTGAACAGCACGAAGCCGAGGGCCCCGGCCCACTCTCCCCCGGCCGCCGGGGCGAGGAACGAGCCGGTCAGGGTGATCTCCAGGGCGGGCATCCCGGCCACGCCGATCACATAGGCGGCCACCGTCATCACCGCGACGGTCACCGACACGCTCAGCCACAGGTCGCGCCCCAGCATGGCCGGGACCAGCGGCCACACCGTGATCCGGGCGGCCTGCCGCCAGGTGATCACCGGAACCGCCGCGAGGACGGCGTATCCGGCGATTCTGGCCTCCTGATAGAGGTCGAAGCCGAGCCCGGCGACCGAGACCGCCGTCAGGGCGACGGCCAGGAGCAGCCGGATCCGGCGCGACCACGTATCCAGGGCGCGGCGGGCCCGGCCGGTGTCGCGCGGGTCGGCCTCCCAGGCGGGGTCGTGGTGGTCGCGGTGCCGGTCCCAGCGCAGGAAGGTGAGGCCCAGGTTGACGCGGGCCCCCGGCTGGGCGGGGTCGCGGCGCAGTGCCGCGCGGTAGCTCGCGGCGGCGGTGTCGTGGTCTCCCCTGATCAGGGCCAGGTCGCCGGACAGGGCATGGGGGCCGGGCTCGTCGGGGGCGTAGCGGACGGCGCGGCCGGCCTCCTCCCACGCCTCCCGCCAGCGGGCCGGGACCCGCCGGAGCGCGCCGGCCAGCCGGAGTCGCGCGGCCCAGGAGCCCGGCGCGAGCCGAACGGCCTCCTGGGCCGACGCGACCGCCTCGGAGTCGCGGCCGAGACGTTCCAGAGCGAGGCTCGCCAGGCGATGCCCCCACTCGCCGTGCGGATCACGATCCACCGCCTGACGAGCGGCCTCCAGCGCCTCTTCGGGCCGGTCACGGCGCAGTCGTGCCGCCGCGACCCCACACCAGGCCCGTGGATCGGCGCGGTCGCTCGGGGGCGGCACCTCGGACCCGGGTTCCCGCCGGGCACGGGAAGGGTGATCCTCGGCATCGCTCCCCACCCCCGAATGATCTGGTGCCGGACAGGGTGTGGCTAGGGCCCGGAATACACCTCTATCTCTCTAGAGAGGTCGCCCCTGAGTCAAGCGCGGCGCCAGCCACTTGACCGCCATGACGTAGCGGTGTTCAAGGTTGGCGTGGGTTCCGTCGAAGAGCTCGAAGAACACGTTCGCGTCGGGCACTCCGGCCTTCCGCACCTCCTCGTGGAAGGCGGTGGCGCCCATATCGAGGAAGTATTCGTCGTTTCGTCCGGCGTCGATCCAGACGCTGTGCAGGCCGCGGAGCGCCTCGGCGTGCTTGGGGGCCATGACGACCGGGTCATATTCCAGCCACCTCGACCACACCTCGGGAACCAATCTCCCGAGATGGTCGAAGGGCATGTCAACCGAGCCGCCGGGGTTGGCGGAGTAGGAGGCGGCGTTGCCGTAGAGGATGACGATGTCGCTGCCGGGGCAGCGTCCGCCGGTGGCGTGGAAGCGGTCGAGGAACCTCTCCCAGGAGCCGTCGTACTCCTCGCGCAGGATCCGGGCGGCGGGCCCGAACTCCCGGGGGTAGAGGACCTCGAACAGGGCGTCGCCCGCGTGGGTGGCCAGGGCGCCGAACAGGTCCGGGCGCAGCATCGGGGTGATCATGGCGCCGTAGCCACCGCTCGACTTGCCGGTGACGGCGCGGTGCCCGGGCGCGGCGAGGGTGCGGTAGTGCCGGTCGACGTACGGCACGACCTCGTCGCAGAGGTAGGAGTGGTAGGCGCCGTGGCCGTGGGAGTCGACGAACTGGCCGCCGCCGAGGCGGGTCCAGGCGTCGACGTAGACGACGATCGCGGGCGGCGCCTCGCCGTCGGCGAAGACCCGGTCGAGCATCTCGGGCACGGTCCGCCGCCAGGGCTGGCGGTTGCCCCACATGACGACCTGGCCCGAGTAGCCCTGGATGACGTAGATCGTCGGGTAGGCGGCCGTGCCGTCGTCGTAGCCGGGCGGGAGGTAGACCCACAGGGGGCGTTCGTACGGGTCGCCGAGCGGGTTGTCGCGCAGGACCTCGCTGACCACGGTGACTCGATCGACACGTCCGGACATTTCTGCATTCCAGGGCAGCATGCCCATCACACTATGACGGGACTTATCGGGACACTGGGGTGGAGACCGAGTCTTGGCAACCGCCTGAGTGATCTTCGGTGGATCACCTAAGCTGCGCCTCATGTTCCCGAGGGCCGACCCGAGAGCGGACCGGTGGGCGATCCTCGCGCTGCTGTGCTTCAGCCTGCTCCTGATCGCCGTCGACGCGACCGTGCTGCACATCGCCGTGCCGGCGCTGACGTCCGCGCTCGAACCGACGGGTGTGCAACTCCTGTGGATCATCGACGTCTACTCGCTCGTGGTCGCGCCGCTGCTGGTCACGTTCGGCACGCTCGGCGACCGGTTCGGGCGGCGGCGGCTGGTGCTGCTCGGTTACGTGGTGTTCGGGATCGCCTCGCTGGCGGCGGCGTTCGCGGCCACACCCGAGGCCTTGATCGTGGCGCGGGCGTTCCTCGGCGTCGGCGGGGCGATGATCATGCCCGCGACGCTCTCGATCATCCGGCAGGTCTTCACCGACCGGCGCGAACGGGCCGTCGCCCTGGGCGTCTGGAGCGCGGTGGCGGCCGGGGGCGCGGCCGTGGGGCCGGTGCTCGGCGGGGTGCTCGTCGAGCACTTCTGGTGGGGCGCGGTGTTCCTGATCAACGTGCCGCTGCTGGTGGTCGCGCTGCCGCTGGCCGCCCGGCTGATCCCCGAGGTCACCGGACGCCACGGCCACTCGTGGGACTGGCCGAGCGCGCTGTTGTCGGTCGTCGGCGTGCTGGCTGTGGCCTTCGGGCTCAAGGAGGCCGGTTACGGGCACACCGTGGGCCGGGGCGCGGCCGTGCTGATCCTGCTGGCCGGGATCGCGGTGCTGGCGTGGTTCGTGGCCCGCCAGCGTGCGCTGGCCGCGCCGCTGCTCGACCTCGGGCTGTTCGCCAACCGGGGGTTCGCGACCGGGGTGGCGTGCGTGTTGTTCGCGGTGTTCGCGCTCGTGGGGCTGGAGCTGCTGCTCGCGCAGTACCTCCAGCTCGTACTGGGGCTGCGGCCGCTCGACGCCGCGCTGCGGATGGTGCCGCTGATGGTCGCGGCGATCTGCGGCGGCCTGGCGGCGGCCCACGTGCTGCAGCGGATCGGGCTGCGGGCCACCATGAGCGGCGGGCTCGCGCTGACCGCGTTGTCGCTCACGCCCACGCTCGGCTGGGGCGTCGAAGACCATCCCGTCACGCTGACGCTCTGCTTCGTCGGCATCGGCTTCGGCATCGAGGTCGCCCTGCTGGCCGCCTCCGACGCCATCATGTCGGCCGCGCCCGAGTCGCGCGCCGGCGGCGCCGCCGCCGTCGAGGAGACCGCCTACGAGCTCGGCGCGGGCCTCGGCATCGCCGTCCTGGGCACGGTCACCACCGTCGTGTACGCGCCCCGGCTCACCGCCGTCGCCGGAGTGCCCGAAGGGCTGCTCGCGCAGGCCAGGGGGTCGCTCGCGGCGGCCGCCCACGTGGCCGGGGAGGCGGGCGGCGCGGCCGGAGCGGCCCTGCTCCAGGTGGCCCGGTCGGCGTTCGTGTCGGGGCTGCACGCCGCCGTCGGGGTGAGCGTCGTGTTGCTGCTGGCCAACGCGTTCGTGGTGGCGGTGCTGGTGCCCGGACGTGAACGCCGGCGGGAAAAGGAACGTCTCCCCGTCTGACATATGAGGGTTGGTTATGGGGCAATTGCCTCGTAAAGCCATCCCATAACCCCCCAGAATGAGTCCCGTGAAGAAAACCTTCATCGACCTCGCCACGCTCGCGGCCCGCATAGGCGTCGGCGGGATCTTCTTCGCCAACGGCTGGGCCAAGCTGCGGGCCGGCCTGGACGCCACCGAGACGCAGTTCCTCCAGCTCGACGCGCCGATCCCGTCGTTCTGGGCGGCCGCCACCATGCTCATCGAGCTGCTGGGCGGCGCGCTGCTCATCGCCGGGCTGGCCGTGCCGGTCGTCGGCGTGCTGCTGTTCGCCGAGGCGCTCGCGGTGTTCATCCTGGCGGCCGGCGACACCGGCCTGCCCCTGACGGGCGGCAGCGTGCAGCTCGTCGTGGCGCTGGGCGCGGCCTCGGTGCTGCTGTCGGTGAACGGCGGCGGACGGCTCTCGGTCGACCACATGGTGATCATCAAGCGGCGCGACGCCGAGGCGGCCGACGAGATGGCGGCCGACATGGAGGCCGACACCGTCATCAACGCCCTGCGTGAACCCAAACGCAGCGAACCGACGCCCGGTGCGCCGGCGCAGTCGAAGCCGTCGCCGGATTCGGAGCGCACCGACGCGCACAAGGGCCCGGTCACCTTCCCCAACCAGCCCGACGAGCCGACCGCGCCGCATCCCAAGCCGAAGCCCGCGCCGCGCAAGCCCCGCCGGGACACCACGACCGAGAACCGCAGCGAGCCGGCCGCCGGCGGCGAACCGGGCGACACGCTGGTCGCGGGCCGCCGGAGCGGCAAGCCCGAATAGGCTTCGGGTCACCCGGTCGTCGCGGCGCGAGGCGGGCGCGACCGGCCGGCGCCGGGTGCGGCCGGTTCGGGGGCGGCGGGCGGTGCCAGGGTGGGCGGAGCCGTAACGGAGAGAGAATGACGACGCTTCCGGTGATCGACGTGCGCCCGCTGCTCGACGGCGGGCCCGCTGAGCGCACGGCCGCCGAGATCGAGGCGGCCTGTGTCGACAGCGGCTTCTTCTACGTCTCCGGGCACGGCGTCCCCGCCGGGCTGATCGGCGAGCTCGACGACTGCGCGCGGCGGTTCTTCGCGCTGCCCGAGGAGGCCAAGCTCAAGATCGCCATGGCGCGCGGCGGCCGGGCCTGGCGGGGATTCTTCCCGGTCGGCGGTGAGCTCACCTCGGGGAGGCCCGACCTCAAGGAGGGCCTCTACTTCGGCGCGGAGCGCGAGCCCGACGGGCGGCCCCTGCACGGGCGCAACCTGTTCCCCGAGGAGATCCCCGAGATGCGCGGCGTGGTGCTGCGTTATCTCGCCGAGGTCGAACGGGTGGCGCAGGCGGTGCTGGGCGGGGTGGCCCTGAGCCTCGGGCTGCCCCGCGACCACTTCTCGGCCGGGTCGACGGCCGATCCGACCGTCCTGTTCCGAATCTTCCACTACCCGCCCGGCGTCGACGACGCGTGGGGCGTCGGCGAGCACACCGACTACGGGTTGCTGACGCTGCTGCTGCAGGACGCCAACGCCGGGTTGCAGGTGCGCACGTCGACGGGGTGGGTGGACGCGCCGCCGATCCCCGGCACGTTCGTGTGCAACATCGGCGACATGCTCGACCGGCTGACCGGCGGCCACTACCGCTCGACCCCGCACCGGGTGTTCAACGCGACCGGCCGCGACCGGTTGTCGTTCCCCTTCTTCTTCGACCCCGGCTGGGACAGCGAGCTGCCGCCGCTGCCGCCCACCGCCAAGGGCTTCCGGCGGTGGGACGGGCAGGACCTGCGGGCGTTCACCGGCACCTACGGCGACTACCTCCTGGGCAAGGTCTCCAAGGTGTTCCCGGAGCTGCGCGACGAGGTGATCTGAACCTTTCACCTGGCCCGGACGGGCCGCAACCTCGCCCGATGGCCCTGGACCAGGCCGGGGTCCCCTTCGGCCCGGCGGATTACGGGCCCGCCGGAACCGCCCGGCTTTGACCGCGGCGCCCGGAGAATGCTGCATTCGCGGTGGCCCGATGTCCCAAGCTGAGGAGAAACGGTGAAAGCTGCCGCGACACTGGCTCGCCGAGTGACGACGCTCGGATCCGTACTGGTCACCACCGGCGCGCTGGCCCTCGTGGGCCTGGCGCAACCCGCCGCCGCGTCCACCGTCACCCTGCAGGGGACGGTGGACTGCACCAGTTCCAACAACTACGGGGACACCCGCGACTGGTATCCCTCGGCGGTGAACCTGTACACCTCACCGGCCACTCCGGCGCCGAGCCTGGTCGCCGTGCCCGCCACGAAGGCCTTCTCGTTCACCCAGACGCTCCCGGCCGGGGCCACCGCGGCCGGGGTCACCGCCCTGTGCAGCAGCGGCCACTACCCCTACGGCGACTTCTCGGGGTCGTCGAGCGGCTTCACCATCCCCGCCGGCACGACGAACGTCGTGGCGACCTGGGGCTGCTCGGCCCAGCCGGTCAACCCCGGCCCGTGGCTCACCACCTGCACCGTGACGTCGGTGTCGTTCAGCTAGAGCAGGCCGTTGCGGGCGATCACCTCGCGGTACCAGTGAGCGCTGGACCGCGGGGTGCGCTCCAGGGTGTCGTAGTCGACCCTGACCAGGCCGAAGCGCTTGTGGTAGCCGCGGGCCCACTCGAAGTTGTCGAGCAGCGACCAGACCAGGTAGCCGCGCAGGTCGGCGCCGCGTTCGATGGCGTTGGCGGCGGCGCGGAAGTGGCCGTCGAGGAAGGCGATCCGGTCCTGGTCGTCGACCGAGTCGGGGTAGGCGGCGCCGTTCTCGGTGATCATCAGCGGCACGCCCGGGTACTCGACCGACAGGCGGACCAGCAGATCTTCCAGGCCCTGCGGGATGACCTCCCAGTTCATCTCGGTCGGTTCGCCGCGCGGCGGCAACCAGGCGATGCCCTCGCAGCCGGGGAACTCGTCGTGGCCCTTCGACGCCGGGTCGGCGGCCAGGCGGTTGACGGTGTAGTAGTTCACGCCCAGCAGGTCGATCGGCTCGTAGGGCAGGTCGCCCAGGTCGGTGAACTTGGCGATGTGGGCGGCCACGTCGTCGGGGTAGCGGCCGTCCTTCAGCGCGGGGTCGAGGAACAGGCGGTTGGCCAGGCCGTCGGGCAGCGTCGTCACATCGGGGTCGCCGACCATCGGGGTCAGGTTGAGCGTCAGGCTGACCTCTTCCGCGCCGCCCGCGCGCAGGGCGCGCACGCCGAGCATGTGGGCCGTGAGCAGGTGGTGGGCCACGGTGAAGGCGGCGGCCGGGTCGGCGACGCCGGGCGCGTGGCGGCCGGAGCCGTGGCCGACGAAGGCGGAGACCCACGGCTCGTTCAGGGTGGTCCAGGTCCGGACGCGGTCGCCGAGGCGGGCGTGCATGATCGCGGTGTACTCGGCGAAGCGCTCGGGCGTGGCCGGGTCGCGCCAGTCGAGGGCGGCCGGGAGGTCCCAGTGGTAGAGGGTGGCCACCGGTTCGATGTCGGCGGTGAGCAGGGCGTCGACGAGGCGGTCGTAGAAGTCGAGGCCCGCCGGGTTGGGGTCACCGCTTCCGGAGGGCTGGACGCGCGGCCACGCGATCGAGAAGCGGTAGGCCTTCAGGCCGAGGTCGGCCATGATCGCGACGTCTTCCGGATAACGGTGGTAGTGGTCGCAGGCGACGTCACCCGTGTGGCCGTCGGCGGTCTTCCCGGGGGTGTGCGAGAAGACGTCCCAGATGGAAGGTCCTCGGCCGCCCTCGTCCACCGCTCCTTCGATCTGGTACGACGCGGTGGCCGCACCCCAGCGGAAGCCCTCCGGAAACGTGATCAACGTGTGCTCTCCCTGATCGTGAGACGTGGTTCCAGCAGGATCGACCCCGCCGGCAACCCGTCGAGCTTGGCCATCAGCAACCGGACCGCCTCCCTGCCGAGTTCCTCGGCCGGGATGAGGACCGAGGTGAGCCGGGCCCGCTCGGCGATGTCGTCGGGGCAGATCGCGACGACCGACACGTCCTCCGGCACGGCCCGGCCCAGGGCGCGCAGCGCCCCCAGCACGTGGCCGACGGCCGCCTCGTTGTGCACGACCACCCCGGTCAGCCCGGGGTGGGCGTCGAACAGCAGCTTCACCGCCGAGGCGACCTCGTCGTAGGTCTCCGCGCACGGCACCGCGACCGCGTGGAGGTCGCGTTCGGTCGCCTCCGCCAGGAACCCTGCCCTGGTCCGTTCGGCGAAACCCGTGCCGCGTTCGTAGACGACCCCGGGTGCGCCCAGCAGCGCGATCTCGCGGTGCCCGCGCTCGGCCAGGTGGGCGGCGCAGATGGCGCCCGCCCGGTGGAAGTCGAGGTCGACGCAGGTCAGGCCCTCGGCGTCGGCCGGGAAGCCGATGAGCACACTCGGTTCGGCCAGGTCGCGCAGCAGCGGGACCCGCGTGTCGCGGACCTCCACGTCCATCAGCAGCAGCCCGTCGACCATGGCGCTGGCGGCCACCCGGCGGATGCCGTCGGGGCCCTCGTCGGCGGTCATCAGCAGCACGTCGTGGTCGTACTGCCGCGCGGTGGCGACCACCGAGGTGGCGAACTGCATCAGCACCGGCAGGTTCATCCCGGCCCGCAGCGGCAGGACCAGGGCGATCACGTTGGCGCGTTTGCTGGCGAGGGCGCGGGCGCCCGCGTTCGGGTGGTAACCGAGCACCCGGACGCTGTCGAGCACCCGCTGCCGGGTGGTGGCCGAGATGGCGCGTTTGCCGCTCAGCACGTACGACACCGTGGAGACCGCCACCCCCGCGTGCCGGGCGACGTCGGCGATCGTCACCGTCCTCACGCGTGGAACCTCAGCGTGGTCACGGTCACTCCCTCGTTCTCGCACACCAGATAAACATCGCGTACTCCGGTCACCGGCGAAAGGTGCGCCCGGGTCTCGACTGGATCAAAACGGGAGGTCGTGCGGGGCACCGCGAGGGTGGCCGCGATCTCGCCGAGGGGGTCGCCGAGCCGGAGGGTGACCATGCCGCCCTCGTCGCCGGCGGCGGTGACGACGGCCGTCGTCTCCCCCGCGAGGGCCACGTCGCGGAACCGCACCCAGGCCCCCGGCTCCGCCGACCTGACCGCGTCGCCCCGGTCGCGGGCGGCCTCGCAGAGGGTCATGCCGTCGTACTCGTCGCACGCGGCGGCGTCGAGCAGGGAGGGGTCGCGCGGCGGGACGGTCTCCCCCGGCAGGTGGAAGCGCGCGCACACCCTGATCGCGCCGCTCGACGGGCCCGCCTGGGCCTTGCAGGGGGCGTCCTCGACGACGAAGCGGTCGCGGGTGACGTCCCAGAAGGCGAGGTCGCGCAGCGGCACGGTGACGCCGACCCGGCGGGACTCGCCGGGCGCGAGCCGGACCTTCACGAACCCGCGCAGCGACCGCACCGGCTGCTTGACCCGCGAGCGGCACTGGTGGGTGTAGAACTGCACGACCTCCACGCCCGGACGGGCGCCGGTGTTGGCGACGGTCACCTCCAGGCGCAGCGTCTCCTCCCCCGGCACGGCGGTCAGGTCGGAGTAGCCGAACGTGGTGTAGCTGAGGCCGTGGCCGAACGGGTAGAGGGGGCTGCCCCGGAAGTAGAGGTAGGTGGCGTCGGTCGTGATGATGTCGTAGTCGAGCAGGTCGGGGAGCTCGCACGCCGACCGGTACCACGTCTGGGTGAGCCGCCCGCCGGGGTCGGCGTCGCCGAAGACCACGTCGGCCAGGGCGTGGCCGTACTCCTGGCCGCCGTGCGACGACCACAGGATCGCCGGCACGTGCTCCTGCGCCCAGTTCAGCGCGAACGGGTAGCCGCTGGAGACGACGAGCACGGTGCGCGGGTTGGCGGCGTGCACGGCCCTGAGCAGGTCCTCCTGGAGCCGCGGGAGGGCGAGGTCGGCGCGGTCCTCGGTCTCGCGGCCGTTGACCAGCGGATGGTCGCCCAGCACCACGACCGCGACGTCGGCCTCGGCGGCGAGCCGGGCGGCCCGGCCCGCGCCGCTCTCGACCGTCTCCACGACGAAGACGGCGGCGTTCTCGGGGTCGTCGGCGAGTCCGAGAACGCCGTCGCTGATCCCGACGTAGCGTCCGGTGAAGATGTGGCGGAGGACCACGCCCCTGAAGCGGTCCTCCATCCGGAACGTCTGCCGGACCTCCCAGCCGCTCGGCCCCGGCTGGTCGTTGACGAGCACGCCGTCGTCGCCGACGCCGACGTGCCGGCCGTTGGGCACGCTGCGCAGCGCGACCGCCCCGCCGCCCCAGTCGAACAGGTCGAACTCCGCCGACGGGCCGATGGTCAGCGGCCCACCGGTGGTCTCCGCGCCGGCCGAGACGTAGCCCTCCTCGGCGCGCAGCACGATCCGGTCGACGCCCTCGCACCACAGGACCTCGGTGCGCCCGGCCAGGCCCGCGCGGGCGGTGACCTGGTAGGGCAGCGTGCCGCTGTACCAGTCTTCGAGCAGCACGTCGGACAGCGGCCCGACCACGGCGACCTTCGTGGCCGCCGCCAGCGGCAGCAGGCCGTCGTTCTTCAGCAGCGTCATCGACTCGGTGGCGGCCTCGCGGGCCAGTCTCTGGTGCTCGGGCCGGTTGACCACCGCCTCGGTGATCTCCAGGAACGGCTCGTTCGGGTCGAACTCCCCCAGCCGGACCCGGATCGACAGGGCGTGCCGGACGGCGGTGTCGACGTCGGACTCGTCGATCAGGCCGCGCCGCAGCGCCTCCCGCAGGTGGCCCAGGGTCGCGGCGGGGTCGGCGTCGTCCTGGGTGAAGCTGTCGAGGCCGGCTTTCAGGGCGTGGGCGTAGGCCTCCGCCGGGTCGTCGTAGTAGGCCTGGACGCCGAAAAGGTTCGCGGGGGCGTAGGCGTCGCTGACCACCAGCAGGTCGTCGCGGGCCCACGTGCGCAGCACGTCGTTGATCAGCGGCGACAGGTGGGCGGGGCGGCCGTTCACCAGGTTGTAGCTGGGCATCACCGCCACGGCCGCGCCCGCCTCGATGGGGGCGCGGAAGGCGCGCAGCTCGTATTCGTGCAGGACCCTCGGCGGGAGGTTGCTGCTGGTCGAGCAGCGGTCGGTCTCGTTGTTGTACGCGAGAAAGTGCTTCAGCGTGGGGGCGGTCTTCATCACCCGGCCGTCGCCCTTGAGGCCCGAGGCGTAAGCGGTGCCCATGACGCCGGTCAGCCAGGGGTCCTCGCTGTAGCCCTCCTCGTTGCGGCCCCAGCGCGGGTCGCGTAACGGGTTCACGACCGGCGCCCACACGTTGCGGCCGGCGCCCGACCGGTCCTTGCGGTGGAAGGCGACGACCTCGTCGGCGGTGGCCGCGCCGACCCGGCGGACCAGCTCGGGGTTCCAGGTGCTGGCCAGGCCCACGGCCTGCGGGAACACCGTCGCCGGGCCGAGCCAGGCCAGGCCGTGCAGGGCCTCGGTGCCGGTGCGGAACGGCTCCAGGCCGAGCCGGTCGACGGGGGCCTGGTACTGGTGCAGGAGTGCGATCTTCTCGTCGACGGTGAGCCGGGCCACCAGGTCGGCGACGCGTTCGGCGACCGGGCGCGCGGGGTCGCGGAAGGGTTCGCTCATGGACACGTCCTCGGTCGAAGCGCTTCGAATTACGCGGGAAGAAGCGCTTGGAGGTCAGGTGTCGAAGCGCTTCGAAATCATTTCGTCGGTGTTAAGTCCGACATATCCGAAGGGTGCCGCTTAACCGGTTCGGGGTCAAGACCCAATACGTCACTCCGCGCGCAGCGTGCCCGCCACGTGGAGCCGCGCGGCCCGGCGTCCGGGCAGCGCGGCCAGCACGAGGGCGGCCACCAGAGCGGCCGGCACGGCCGGCACGAGCGCCTCCACCGGGGTCGGCGGCACGTACACGAGCGGGGTGCTCTCGGCCACCAGCCGCCAGAGCGCGCGCCCGGCCGCCACGCCGAGCGGCACGCCGGCCAGCAGGCCCGCCCCCGCCAGCGCGAGCGCCTGGGTGCGGGGGATCCACCGCGCCTGCCCCGGCGTCATGCCCAGCGCGCGCAGCACCGCCACGTCGTGCCGCCGCCGCCGCGCGGTCGCGCCCACCGCGTGGGCCAGCGTCGCCACGGCGAGCAGCCCGAGGCAGCCCGCCAGCACGATCGGCAGCACCCGCACGTCCCGGACCTCGGCGAACTGCGGCGGCAGCACGGCCGGGATCACGCTGACCCTCGGGCCCGTCGCCTCCTGGAGGCGGCGCAGCACCACACCCGCGTCGGCCCCCGGCCGGAGGGCGAGCAGCCCGAGGCCGAGGTCGAACGACCGGGAGAGCCGGTCGTAGCCGCCCGAGGTGAGGACCGCGCCGTCGTCGTAGGTGTTGGACACCCCGACGGGCAGCAGGCCGACGGCCGAGACGCGGAACTCCCCCGCCCCGTCGGGCCCGGTGAGCCTGACCCGGTCGCCCACCTCCGCGCCCATCCGGTTCGCGGTGCCGACGGCCAGCAGCACTTCGCCGTCGGTCGCCGGCGGCCTGCCCCGCACCACCATCGGCGGCACCCGGCCGGACACCGGGGCGACGCCGTAGGCGACGAAGACCACGTCGCCGGCCGAGACCATCGCGGCGCGGGCGTCCGCCACCCCGGTCACGTCGGGATCCCGGGCCGCCTTCCCGAGCACCCCCTCCACCTGCTCGCCGTTCTGGCCGTGGAACACCATGGCCTGGTGGGTCTGGCCGAAGCGGGCCGGGTCGCCCGACGCGTCGGCCACCCCCGCCGAGAAGGTCAGCGCCGCGACCAGGCCGAAGACGCCGGTCACGGTGCCGGTGACCGAGCGGCTCAGGGCGTGCCGCAGGCCGGTGACCACCTGCACCGGGAGGTTCAGCCGGACGACGGCCGGCGCCACGACCGACCCGGCGGGCGGGCGCGGGGTGCGCCGGGCCCAGGTGAGCACCGCGACCTCCAGTGCGATCAGCACCGGGACCACGACGAGGGGCGGGGCCAGGACCAGCAGGTCGACGTCGAGGCCGGGCGCGGGCTCGAAACCGGCGGCGGCCCCGATCGGCGTCCAGACGGAGGCCGCCGCCGCCGCGCCCACGCCGAGCACGCTCCCGGCCAGAGCGGCGGCGACCGGGCCGAGCGCGGCGGCGGCCGTCTCCTGCCGGGGGGTCAGCCCGCCCGCCCGCAGCACCCTCAGGTCGGCCTGCGCCGACTCGACGACGCGGGCGACGTACAGGCCGGTCGACACCGCGGCCACGGCGAGCGCGGCCAGGCCGAAGGCGAGCACGGTGAGCGCCTGGTAGGAGGTGAGCCGGTCGTAGTGGCGGTCGGTCGCGCCCAGGTCGTCCACCTGCATGGGCTGCCCGGTCAGGGCGGCCATCTGGGCGCGCAGCCGGGGCACCCCGGCAGCGCCGTCGGTGAGCCGGGCCAGCGCGATCGAGAAGCCCCGGCCCGAGGTGCCCATGAGGTTGTCGCGGTACGTCTGGTAGAGCCCGGAGGAGGGCAGCACCACACCGGGGCCGTCGACCCCGTCGGCGAAGCGCGGCGACCGGATGACGCCCACGATGCGCGCGGTGATCCGGGGTCCGTGGCCGCCCGCGAGGCCGCCGCCGGCGTTCGCCAGGAGGTCGGCCTCCTCGGGGGTGTTGAGCTTGATGGTCACGGTGTCGCCGACGGTCTTCCCGTAGAGCACCGTGAACCGGTGCTGGACGACCACCTCGTCGGCCCGCGCCGGGTCGGGCAGCCGGCCCGCCAGCAGCACCGGCCGTTCGAGGTCGCGCCACAGGGCGGCGTCGACGGGCGGGACGCACTGCCAGTTCAGCGGCATGTCGTCGACGTAGAGCGCGGCGATGGCGTAGGGGGCGACCGCCTCGACGCCGGGCAGGGCGCGCACCCGGTCCCAGTCGAGGCCGGGATCCTGGTTGGAGATCAGCGCGTGGGCGGGCAGGGTCACCGCGCGCAGCCGGTCGAGGGCGCTCTCGCCGCGCCGCGCCCCCGCCAGCGCGGCCGACACCACGCTCACCCCCGCCGCGACCAGCAGCACCAGGACGCACAGGTCCCGCCCGCGGCGGCGGGCCTCGACGCCGAACCAGGCGGTCAGAAATCCCACACCGCCGACTCTGCTCCACCGGAGGGCCGCCGCGAAGGGTGCTGGCCCCCGGTTACAGGCCCAGGTCGCTCAGCCCGGGGTGGTCGTCGGGACGGCGGCCGATGGGCCAGTGGAACTTCCGCTCCGGCTCGGCGATCGGGAGGTCGTTGATGGAGGCGTGCCGGAACGCCATCAGGCCGTCGTCGGCGAACTCCCACTGCTCGTTGCCGTAGGAGCGGTACCACTGGCCGGAGTCGTCGTGGCACTCGTAGGCGAACCGCACCGCGATCCGGTTGCCGGTGAACGCCCACAACTCCTTGATGAGGCGGTATTCGAGCTCCCGGCGCCACTTGCGGGTCAGGAACGCGACGATCGCCTCGCGGCCGGTGAGGAACTCGGCGCGGTTGCGCCAGTGGCTGTCGAGGGAGTAGCCGTGCGAGACCCGCTCGGGGTCGCGGGTGTTCCAGGCGTCCTCCGCAAGGCGGACCCGTTCTAGCGCGCTTTCCCTGGTGAAGGGCGGGCCGGATGTCGTCATGGCGTCGGGCGTACCCGAGATCGCCTTTCCTCCAACCGGAGTGCTTGCCTCGGCGTCGTTAAGGATGTGGATCGATTCGAGGGTTTCCGGGAGTTCCTCCGCGCCCGGCAGATGGCGCTGATGCGGACCTCCTACCTGCTCTGCGGCGACGCCCACCAGGCCGAGGAGATGTTGCAGAGCGTGCTCGTCAGGGTGGCGGGGAACTGGCGCGGGATCGCCGGGGACAACCCGGAGGCGTATGTGCGCCGGGCGCTCGTCAACGAGCACATCTCGTGGTGGCGGCGGCAGCGGCGGGCCCTCGCGTTCACCGGGCCGCCGCGAACGGGCCGCGATCCGGGCGACGAGAGCGTCAGCCGGATCGTGTTGTGGCAGGCGCTGGCCCGGCTGACGCCCCGGCAGCGGGCCGTGCTGGTGCTGCGCTTCTACGAGGACCGCAGCGTCCAGGAGGCCGCCGTCCTGCTCGGCTGCTCGCCGGGCACGGTCAAGAGCCAGACCAGCCACGCCCTCGCCCGGCTGCGCGCCCTCGCCCCGGAACTCGCCGAACTGCTCTACGACACCGACACGGCCCCCCAGGAGGCGAAGTGATGAGCCGGCTGCACGACGAACTGGCACGCATCGCCGACCACGCTCCCGACGTCGACCTGACCGAGCGCGTGCTGCGCGGGGCCCGGCGCAGACGCGCGGCCTTCGCCTCGGCCGCCGTGGTGACGGCCGCAGCCGTCACGATCGTCGCGATGATCACTCTGACCGTGATCGGCGCGGGGCCGAAGGCGGCGCCGATGACGGGCGCGCCGGTCGCGTCCCCGGGCCGGGGCGAACTGCCCGTCAAGGGGGTGGGCCCGGCGGCCTACGCCTATTACGACTGGTGCGGTGACGAGCTGGCCTCCGGAACCGCGCGCCTGCACGGACGCGACTGCCTCCAGTGGAAGCTGGTCACCCGGACGGGCGAGCGCTACCGCGTGCCCGAGGCGAGGAGCGCCCACGCCGGGAAGACCGACGACGACTACATGCTCAACGCACCGCCGATGCGCATCAGCGCGGACGGCCGGAAGATCGCCTATTACAGCGAGAAGGACCGCCGGTTCGCGGTCCGCGATCTGGAGTCGGGCGTGATCCTGCTGGCGCCGCCCGTCGTGGCCGACCCCGACATCCGGCGGAACGCGGCGCAGATCGCGTTGTCGGCCGACGGGCGCTACCTGGCCGTCAGCGTGACGGACGTGCTCAACACGCTGACCGATCTGGAGACCGGCGACGTCGCCGAGATCCCGGCGGGCTGGACGGTGCACAACGTCGGCGCGGGCGGCGGCCCGGTCGTCGTGGGCGACACCGGCCGTCTCGGCCTGTTCGCCGGCGGAGAGGTGACGCCCTTCGCCGGCCGGGCGTGGCACACCCCCGGCCCGGCGAGCCCCGACGGGACGGCCATCGCCTATCTGAGCCGCGCCTACCCCGAGAACGGCGGCTCCACCGACCCGGCCGACCTCGACGCGGAGATCGCCACCGTGGACGCCGTCACCGGCGAGGCCCGGACCGGCGTCCGGCTGCGGGACGCGCCCGAGGATCTTCTCCCTCTGAGCCTCGGGCCCTGGCTCAACCCGACCGAGGTCACGATGCTCGCCAGGGAGCTCGACGCCCGCCCGGCCAAGGGCGAGGGCAACGTCCTCGGCTTCGACACCTACGCGATCGACGTCACCACGGGAAGGACGCGCAAGCTGCACACCTACTCCTTCCCCGCGTGGGCCGGCGGGCTGGTCCTGCCCGGTTTCTAGTTGTACGGGTTGTCGTAGAAGGCGGAGTTGGTGTGATAGGTGCTGTTCGGCGGGTTGAACTTCACGCCGTCGACCGTGATGGTCACGTTGGCGACGGTCCCGCCGGGCGTCACCTCTCCCGAGAGCAGGGAGGCCTGGCCCGTGCACTGCGGGATCGACACCGAGGTGCCGGGCGTGACGGGCAGCGGGCTGCGCCAGGCGCCGTTGACGGAGGCGTACAGGGTGGGGCGGCTGTAGCTGGACTGCCAGCAGACCGCGATCGTGTAGCGGTACTTGGCGTTCCCGTCGTCGAACGCGATCGACCCGTAGGCCCCGGACAGTTTGACGCCCTGCCCGTACACGTCGATGGAGACGGAGCGGTCCGGCCCGTAGGCGGCCCGCGCCGGGGCGGCCGGCGTGGCGAGCACGGCCAGCAGCGCGATGACGATGATGCGCGATAAACGACCCATGGGCCGAATATCCGTACGGACCGGACCTCCGTCAATGGGGAATCCACACCTTAAAACAAGGCGTGTCTATCTGCTGAGAGAGCAGCCCCTGCGCGTCAGGTCCAGCCGCGATCCCGAGGTCAGGCAGGCGGCGATCCGGTGGACCTGCTGGCCGTAGGACCGGCCCTTCACCGAGGTCACCTTCCCGTGCGGGCCCACCTCGCAGGGGTTGTCGTCGGTGCACCGGCCGCCCGCCTCGTTGTGGGTGTTGTGGACGCCCACGACCGTGGTGCCGCCGGGGGCCAGCAGCGCCGACCCGGACATGCCGTGGAAGGGCACACAGTCCTCGGCGGTGGCGTAGCGGATCGCGTCGTGCTGCCGGTAGCCGCCCTCCCGCAGGTCGACCACCGCTTCGGCGGTGCACTTCATGCGCCGGGTGGTGTACGCGAGGGACAGCCGGTCGCCCGCGCGCACGGGAGCCGAGGCGAGCCGGAAGACCTTCGCGCCCTTGGCCGCCAGTTGCGCGTAGGTCATGTTCAGGCGGTAGAGGGCGATGTCGGTGCCGGTCATGGTCGCGTACACCAGCCGGATCGCGCGGGCGGTCACCCGGGGATAGCCCTGGCGGTCGGCGACGGGCGCCTCGCGGTCGGCGGGCCGGTCCACCAGCGCGGTTCCGGGCGCGGGCCGCTTGCCCTGCACGCAGTGGCCGTTGGTGAGCAGCAGCGCCGGGTCGTCGGGGCGGGAGGCGGCGACGCGGACCACGGAGCCCACGCAGTCGCCCAGGTCCACGGCCCCTTCCACGTTCGGGATGCGGTCGTCGGGGGGCACGTCGGTGCCCGAGATGATGCCGTTGATCCACGCGGCGTGCCTGGTGGCGTCGGTGTACAACGTCGGCGCCTTGTCACCGCCGGGGCCGCTGACCACCCCGGCCACCGCCCACCGACCACCCTCGCGCACGAGCACGGGCCCGCCGGAGTCCATGTTGCTCGCGGCGACGCCGCCGTCACGGCTGCCGACGCACAACTCCCCGGCCTCGGCGGCCGACGGGCACGCCGAGAGCGGCTGCACCACGGTGTCGGCCTCCCGCAACCGGGTCGGGAAGCATGCGAGGTCGGCGATGTCGTCGCAGGTCATGCCCCAGCCCATGATGCGGACGGGCGTGCCGGCCGGGGGTGTGGCCGAGGCGATGCGCACCGGCGTGGCCCGGACGGGGGTCCGCAGGTGCATCAGGGCGAGGTCCCGGCCCCAGATGCCGCCCTCCTCCTGGAAGTTCGACAACCGGTAGTAGTGGTCGACCTCGGCGACCTCGCCGCCGGAGGTGGTGTCGAGTGACCCGACCCGGACCTTCCAGCCGCGCGGCACGCCCACTTTCGCGACGGTCGGGTTCTTGCCGGCGCAGTGGCTCGCGGTCAGCACCCACTGCGGCGCCAGGACCTCCACCCCGCACCCGTGCCCGTCGGGGCGCGGCGGCGCGGGATAGGACGGCTGGAAGGAGCCCATGAACGAGTAGGCCCGGGTCGACTCGGCGCCGCCGACGACGGCCTGCGCCGGGGTGACGGTCATGAGGGACGCGGCCAGCGCGAGGACCACGCCGGCCAGGAGGGATCGTTTTCGCATGCGTCCCACCCTGGACACCGGAGACGTCCGGCCCGCCGCACGACCGTGTCGGCGACCGCTCGGCCGTGTATCGGTTCGGCCGCCGGGGCCCGGTCAGGCGGGCGCGGGCAGCCGGCCGGAGTCGACCGAGTCGAGGACGCGGGCCGCCGCGCCGAGGGCGGCCGCGCCGTAACCCAGGCCCGACACGACCAGCCGGCAGCCGCCGCCCGCGGGGGCGAGGGAACGGCCGAGCATCTCCTGTTCGGCCCGCGCCAGGATCCACGGGGCGAGCTTCACGTAGTAGCCGCCCAGCACGACGACCTCGGGGTTCAGCAGGTTCGCCACGATCCCGACGCCCCGGCCCAGGTTCCCGGCGAGGGTGTCGAGCAGGTCGAGCACGACGGGGTCGCCCGCCTCGGCCCGCTGCACCACCTCGTCGATCTCGGGCTCGAGCTCCGCCGGGGACACCCCGCCCGGGACCGTGCGGTCGAGCAGCGCGCCCAGCCCGGCCACCACCTCCAGGCAGCCCCGCCGCCCGCAGTGACAGGGCGGGCCGCCGGGCACGATCTCGATGTGCCCGATCTCGCCGCTGAACCCGGCGCCCCCGCGCCGCAGCCGCCCGTCGAGCACGAGGCCGGCGCCGACGCCGATCTCGCCGGTCAGATAGACGAGATCGCGTACGCCCACATGGGGCCCGAACCGCAGCTCCGCCAGCGCGCCCAGGTTCGCGTCGTTGTCGGCCAGGACCGGGAAGCCCGGGTCGCGCAGCGCCTTGGCGAGGTCGCCCGCCAGGTCGACGTCGCGCCAGCCCATGTTCGGCGCCAGGCGCACCGAACCGTTGAGGTCGACGAGGCCGGGGACCGCGACGGTGAGGCCGAGCACCTGCCGGGCCTCCTTGGTCATCCGGGTGACCACACGGCGGGCGACGCCGGCGATCCCGGCGACCGCCTGGCCCGAGGAGGCCGAGCCGCCCGGGAACGCACGCCGCCACGACAGGAGCGCCTCGCCCTTGAGGTCGACCGCGACGGCCGTCAGGTAGTCGACGTTCACCTCGATGCCGACGGCGGCGTAGGGGGAGCCGTCGAGCACGAGCATCGTGGCCGGGCGGCCCACCCGGTTCTCGGTCAGCCCCGTCTCACGCAGCAGCCGCCGGTCGATCAGGTCGGCCACCAGGCTGGACACCGTCGCCTTGTTGAGGCCGGTCGAGGCGGCGATGTCGGCGCGCGAGCAGGGGGCGTTCTCGCGGACGAACCGCAACACGACCGCCAGGTTGGTGGCCCGCACGTCGGTGAAGTCGGCCGGCTGGGGGCCGGTGCCCGGAGCGCTTCCCTGAGTATTGGTGATCAATTGAGCCCCGTTCCGTGTCGGCCTCATCATGCCGCATAGGCGGCGCCACTTGTGGTGCCCTGCCTTCTGGACTAGTTTGTTTGGTCGTTAGACGAACTAACTCTACCAGGAAGGGGGCGCTCTGTGAGAACCACCACGAGACGGGGATTCCTCGGTCTCGCCGGGCTGACCGTGCTCGCCGCCTGCTCCGCCCCGCCGGGTCCGAAACCCGGCGCCAAGGCCACCGCCGCCGCGATGGACAAACTCGCCGCGCTGGTGCCCAAGTACGTGCCCCGCACGGTGCTGACCCCCGACATCCCGGGCACGATCCCCGGCTTCGGACGCGACGGATACCTGACCTATCCGCCGAGCGAGAAGCTGGTCGACCTGGTCACCGCCGTGCCCGGCAAGGGCGGCAGCTACAAGGCGATGGTGCCGACCTGGAGCCCGCTGCCGTCGCCGCTCGGCCAGAACTCCTACTACGACGCCGTCAACAAGGACCTCGGGGCGACCATCGAGTTCAACTACCTCGACGGCCTGACCATCAACGACAAGCTGCCCACCCTGCTGGCCGGCGGCGACGTCGCCGACGTGACCACCCTGCCCGGCTGGGCCCTCGCCGCGGTGCCCGACTACGCGCGCGCGGTCGACGGCCTGTTCGAGGACCTCACCCCCTACCTGGCGGGCGACGTCTCGGCGAAGTATCCGAACCTGTCGGCCATCCCGACCACGGCCTGGCAGTACTCCGTCTTCGGCGGCAAGCTCAAAGCGGTGCCCGCCTGGCCGGCCCCGCAGTTCGGCTGGGTGCTCTTCCACCGCAAGGACCTGTGGGAGAAGCTGGGCCAGGGCGCCCCCAAGAACGCCGACGACCTGCTCGCGATGGGCAAGGCCGTCACCGACGCGTCCAAGGACCGCTGGGCGTTCAGCGACATCTTCCCGATGGTCGAGGAGATCTACCGCGCGCCCCGCAAGTGGCGCAAGGAGGGCGGCTCCCTCGTCCACCGCTACGAGACCCCCGAGTACGCCGCCGCCGTCGAGTGGATGCGCAAGGCGGTGGACGCCGGGCTCGTGCACCCCAACGTGCTGTCGGCGAAGTCGGCGGCCGACGACAAGGAGCTCTTCAAGTCGGGCCAGATCCTGGTGAAGAGCGACGGCTTCTCGTTCTGGGCCGAGACGCTCATCCAGATCGGCAAGGAGAAGCCCGACTTCTGGATGGAGCCCCTGCCCGTCTTCGGGGCCGACGGGGGCAAGCCCGAATACCGGATGAACCAGGACCCGTCGTACACGTTCGTCAAGAAGGGCACCCCGAAGGAGAAGATCGAGGAGCTGCTCGCGATCTTCGACTACCTCTCCGCGCCGTTCGGCAGCCAGGAGCAGCTGCTGTTCAACAACGGCGTCGAGGGCGTGCACTTCACCCGCGACGACAAGGGCGCCCCGCAGGTCACCGAGCTCGGCCCCAAGGAGATCGTGGGCAGCTACGTGTGGCTCGGCGGCCGGGTCGACCCCATCTTCGAGTCGCAGGCCCATCCCGACTACGTGCGGACCGCCACCACCTGGTGGAACGAGGCGGCGACCGTGCGGCACCAGGACCCGTTCGACGGCATCCGCGTCGAGGAGCCCGGCGACTTCACCGCGGCCGCCAAGCCGTTCGAGGACAAGGTCGTCGACATCATCCGGGGCCGCCGCGGGCTGGACACCCTCCAGCAGGCGATCACCGAGTGGAAGGCGGGCGGCGGCGACGCGGGCCGCGAGTTCTACATGAAGGTCCTCACCGAGAATGGCCGTGCTTAGGAAGTCTCCGCCGGCGGATGCCCTGACCTCATCCGCCGGCACGAGGCCGCCGAAACCCGGGAGGCCGCCGTTACGGGCGCGGCTCCGGCGCGACTGGCAACTGCTGGCCATGACGATCCCGGCCGTCGGGCTGCTCGTGGTGTTCCACTACGTCCCGACGCTCGGCAACGTCATCGCCTTCCAGGACTACTCCCCCTACGACGGCATCACCGGCAGCCCGTGGGTCGGCCTCTACAACTTCCAGTGGCTGCTGTCGGACCCGGAGTTCTGGACCGCGCTGCGCAACACGGTGACCATCACGGCCTTCCAGCTCGTGTTCTACTTCCCGATCCCGATCGCGCTGGCCGTCCTGCTCGACAGCGTCATGTCGCGGCGGCTGCGGCTGTTCATCCAGGGCGTCGTCTACATGCCGCACTTCTTCTCGTGGGTGCTGGTCGTGGCGTTGTTCCAGCAGATCCTCGGCGGCGCGGGCCTGATCGCCCAGACCCTCCGCCAGGCCGGGCACGAGCCGTGGCACATCATGACCGACCCCGACGCGTTCATCGTGCTGGTCACCGCGCAGTCGGTCTGGAAGGACGCCGGCTGGGGCACGATCATCTTCCTGGCCGCCCTCGCCGCCATCAACACCAGCCTGTACGAGGCCGCGGCGGTCGACGGCGCCTCCCGGTGGCGCCGCCTGTGGCACATCACGCTGCCCGGTCTGCGCCCGGTCATCCTGCTGCTGCTGATCCTGCGGCTGGGCGACGCGCTGAACGTCGGCTTCGAGCAGTTCTTCCTCCAGCGCGACGCCGTGGGCGCGGAGGCGGCGGAGGTGCTCGACACGTTCGTCTACTGGCGCACCCTGATGACCGGCGCGTGGAGCTACGGCGCGGCGGCGGGGCTGTTCAAGGGCCTGGTCGGGCTCATCCTCATCGTGGTGGCCAACAAGGTCGCCCACCGGTTCGGCGAGCAGGGAATCTACAAACGATCATGACTACCCGTCCCGTCTGGCAGGAACGGCCGACCGTCTTCGGGCTGACGCTGAAGACCGTCGTGCTGACGCTGATCGTGCTGGCCATGGTCTATCCGCTCTACGTCGTGGTGCTGACCAGCCTGTCGACCGCGCGGGCCGTCACCGAGGCCGGCGGCCTGGTGACCCTGCCCGGGGAGTTGTCGCTCGACGCCTACCGCGAGCTGTTCGGAGGCGGCGTGGTGACCCGGGCGGTGCTGGTCTCGACCGGGGTGACGGTCGTCGGGACCGCGCTGAGCCTGGGGCTGACGATCCTCGCGGCGTACGGGTTGTCGCGGCCCGGGTCGGTGCTGCACCGGCCGCTGCTGTTCCTGTTCCTGCTGACGTTCCTGTTCACGCCGGGCATGATCCCCAGCTATCTGATCGTGCGGGAGCTCGGGCTGATCGACAGCTACTGGTCGCTGATCCTGCCCACCGCCGTGTCGGCGTTCAACCTGGTCGTCATGCGGGCGTTCTTCATGAACATCCCCGGTGAGGTGCTCGACGGCGCGCGGATCGACGGGGCCTCCGACTTCCGGATCCTGTGGCGGATCGTGTTGCCGATGTCGAAGGGCGTGACGGCCGTCATCGGGCTGTTCTACGCGGTCGGCTACTGGAACGCCTTCTTCAACGCCGTCCTCTACATCAACGACAACACCAAATGGCCGCTCCAGCTCATCCTGCGGCAGTACGTGCAGCAGGGCATGAACCTGGTGCCGAACCAGCGGGCCGTCGACACGGCCGCCGGATACGCCCTGCCGCCGAACCTGGCCATCAAGATGGCCATCATCGTGGTGGCGCTGGTGCCGGTCCTGCTGATCTATCCGTTCGTCCAGCGGCACTTCACGAAGGGCGTCATCATCGGGGCGGTCAAGGGGTAGCGCGTCGTCCTGCCCTGTGCTCACATAAGGCCGCATGAAGGGCTTATCGGCGGCGGCGGCCTGCCTGCTCGTGCTGGGCGCCGCGTGCGCCTCCCCCGGAGAACCGGCGCCGGGCGGGGTGCGGGTCGTCGCCACCGGGCTCGACGACCCGTACGAGATCCTGTGGGGCCCCGACGGCTTCCTGTGGGTCACCGAGAAGTCGGGCGCGCGGGTCACCCGCGTCGACCCGGCGAACGGGCGCAAGGCCGTGGCGCTCACCGTCGACGACGCCCGGCACACCACGGGCGGCCAGGACGGCCTGCTCGGCATGGCGCTCCACCCCGACCTGCTGGGCGGCAAGGGCCGCGACTGGGTCTACCTCGCCCACACCTACGACGCCGGCGACGGCCGCCGCACCAAGATCGTGCGGTACACCTACGACCCGTCGCGGCAGGTGCTGACCGATCCGTCCGACGTCATCACCGGCCTGGTCTCCAGCGTCGACCACCAGTCGGGCAAGCTGCGCTTCGGTCCCGACGGCAGGCTCTACTACACGATCGGCGACCAGGGGAACAACCAGTTCGGCCGCTACTGCGAGCCCATCGAGGCGCAGACGCTCCCCACCGCGGCGCAGGTGCGCGCCGGCGACTGGAGCGCCTACCAGGGCAAGGTGCTGCGGCTCGACCTCGACGGCTCCGTCCCCGGCGACAACCCGGAGTTCGGCGGCGTCCGCAGCCACGTCTACGCGACGGGCTTCCGCAACGCCCAGGGGCTGGCCTTCAGCCCCTCGGGTCTCCTGTACGGCACCGACCAGGGCCCCAAGACCGACGACGAGGTCAACCTGGTGCGTCCGGGAGGGAACTACGGCTGGCCCCACGTGGCCGGCCACCGCGACGGCAAGGCGTACGTCTATGCCCGGTGGGCCGAGGCGGAGAACGGCTGCGCGGCCGAGACGTTCGACGACTACGAGATCCCGCCGGACGTCCCGACCGCCGAGGAGACCGACTGGGACGACCCGGCGTTCACGCCGCCGCTCGTCACCTTCGACACCGTGGCGGACGACTTCGACTTCCGCGCCGACACCCGGTGCGACCCCTCGGCGGCGTTCGTCTGCTGGCCGACACTGGCCCTGTCGAGCCTGGAACCCGGCCCCGGCGGCACGCTCCTGGCGACCTCGCTCAAGGACGGGGCCGTCTACCGCATCCCGCTCACCTCCGGCGGCGAGAAGGCCGGCGCGGCGACGAGGATCGCCGACACCGTCAACCGCTACCGCGACACCGCCGTGGACGCCGCCGGGAAGACGCTCTACATCGCCACCGACGGCGCGGGCTTCACCCGGGACGCCGCCGGCACGCCCACCCGCGCGCTGGAGAACCCCGGCGCGATCCTGTCGTACGCGCTCTGATCGCCCGCTCAGTGGCTGAAGCGCTGGACCCTCCTCAGCTTGTTCATGGCGTCGAGGGCGGCGACCTTGTAGCACTCGGCCAGGGTCGGGTAGTTGAAGACGGCGTCGACCAGGTAGTCGATGGTGCCGCCGCAGCCCATGACGGCCTGGCCGATGTGCACCAGTTCGGTCGCCTGGGTGCCGAAGACGTGCACGCCCAGGAGCCTGCGGTCGTCGGGCGAGACCAGCAGCTTGAGCATGCCGTAGGTGTCGCCGATGATCTGGCCGCGGGCCAGCTCGCGGTAGCGGGACAGGCCGGTCTCGAACGGGATGTGGGCGTCGGTCAGCTCGTCTTCGGTCGCGCCGACGAAGCTGATCTCGGGGATCGTGTAGATGCCGATCGGCTGCAGGCCGTTCATCGCGGCGGCCGGTTCGTCGCACGCGTGGTAGGCGGCCAGGCGGCCCTGCTCCATCGACGTGGCGGCCAGCGCCGGGAAGCCGATGACGTCGCCGACGGCGTAGATGTGCGGGACGGTCGTGCGGTAGTACTCGTCGACGGTGATGCGGCCCCTCGGGTCGGCCTCCAGGCCGGCGGTGTGCAGCGCGAGCGACTCGGTCATGCCCTGGCGGCCGGCCGAGTACATGACCGTGGCGGCCGGGATCTTCTTGCCGCTTTCGAGGATCGTGAGGGCGCCGCGCTCGTGGCGTTCGACGGCGGCGACGGTCTCGCCGAAGCGAAACGTGACGGCCAGGTCGCGCAGGTGGTATTTGAGCGCCTCGATGACCTCCAGGTCGCAGAACTCCAGCATGCGGTCGCGGCGCTCGACCACGGTGACCTTGGTGCCGAGGGCGGCGAACATGGAGGCGTACTCGATGCCGATGACGCCCGCCCCGACCACGACCATGGAGTCGGGCACCTGGGCGAGCTGGAGGATGCCGTCGGAGTCGATGATCGTGGAGCCGTCGAACTCGACGCTGTCGGGGCGCGCCGGGCGGGTGCCGGTGGCGATGATGATCTTGTCGGCGGTGACCTTGGTCTCGCGGCCGTGCTCGTCGATCACGGCGATGGTGTGGGGGTCGAGGAACTGGCCCGAGCCGGTCAGCACGGTGACGCGGTTGCGGGAGAGCTGGTTGTGCACCACCTCGACCTCGCGGCCCACGACGTGCTGGGTGCGCGCGGTCAGGTCGGAGATGCCGATCTCCTCCTTGACGCGGTAGTTGCGGCCGTACATCTCGCGCTGGCTGAGTCCGGTCAGGTAGAGCACGGCCTCGCGCATGGTCTTGGAGGGGATCGTGCCGGTGTTGATGCACACCCCGCCGATCATGTTGCGCCGCTCGACGATCGCTACGCGGCGCTCCAGCTTGGCGGCCGCGATGGCGGCCTTCTGCCCACCCGGCCCGGATCCCAGGACGAGTACATCAAAGTCGCTCACACCTAGCAGTGTGGTCGCTGCGACCAGCGACGAGAAGACCTTGACCGGCTTCACCGGACAATTGGCCGGCTTGTGCGACGGCGGCAACGCGGCGGCCACTAGACCGGTGCAATCGGGAGACAAGCAGACATCAAGCGGGCTCCGCCACGATCGGGCCCCATGTGGAAGGACACCCCTCAGTACCTCGGCGAACTGCTCATCTGGGAGATCGAGGACTACCTCATCGCCCAATCCCAACGGCCCGAGCGGGCCAAGGTCGCCTTCATCCGGCTGGCCGACGCCTGGGGCGCCGCCTCGATCGCGGCCGAACTCGACAACGGCGGCAGCTTCTACTCGGCCGCCAAGCGGGCCGACGCCCTGGGCATGACCCTGCCGGGCGACATGTTCGGTACGGTGACCCGCGAGCAGATGCCGCACGTCTTCACCGCGGTGCCCGGCACGACGTTCCCGCCGATGGCTGACGGGGACGGGTGGGTCATTGTCCGATTGGTCGCTTTCGAATCCTGATATTTCGGGAATCGACAGTAGGCTGGTCGCCATAATGATCCACCGACGCGTAATCGGAGGATCCACTTGGCAGTGCCACAGCCGCTCCGCGATCCCCGCCGGCTCGGCGGCCACACCCTCACCGGCGCGTACCCGCCGGGTGACCGGTCGGCCTCCTTCGAGACGGGCGACGGCGCCCTGCTGACGCTGTTCCACACCCGCCTGCCCGACCCCGACGCGTTCCTGGAACGGATCGACCAGCTCCAGCGCGCGGGCGGCTACCCCTGGCTCTCCCTGCTGGACGCCGGAACCTCCGGCGGCGAGCCCTACGTCGTCGTCGAGAAGGTCGACGGCGCCCACTTACAGAAGGCCCTGCCCGAACGGGACGCCCAGCGCCTGGCCATCGCCGCGATGACCGGCCTCGCCGGGCTGCACCGCGACGGCGTGGCCCACGGATCGTTCACGCCCTGGTCGGTCATCCTGACCGGCGCCGGCCCTCGGCTGGCCCTCCTCGACCTCGACGCGCTGCTGACCTCGGGCGTCCCTTCCCCGGCACCCGAGACCGGCGACCCCGGCGAGACGCGGCCCGTCGGCACGCTCGCCTACCTGCCGCCCGAGGCGTTGCGACCGGAGGTGCACCCGCCCGCGCCGCCCGGCGACCTGTTCGCCTGGGCGGCCGTCATGGTGTTCGCCGTCACCGGGCGGCACGTCTTCGAGCGGGACTCCCCCGCCGCCACCATGAACGCCGTCCTGCACGACGACCCGGACCTCGACGGGGTGCCCGAAGGTCTCGCCGGGGTCGTCGCGGCCTGCCTGGCGAAGGATCCCGGGCAGCGGCCCACCGCGCGGGAGGCGCTCGAACGGCTGATCGGCGAGGCGCAGCTCACCGTCGACCGGGCCGCCCTCGACGTGGTGAACCGGCCGGAACCGGAGGAGCGGGAGACCGAGCCCGCCGTCCCGGCTCCCCCGGCCCGCCGCGGCCCGCACCGGGGCGCGCTCATCGCCGCCGCCGTCGCGATCGTGCTGGTCGCGGGCCTGGGCGGCTACACGCTCGGGGGCGGCGAAACCGTCGCGGCCACCACCCCCGCCGACGCCACCGGCACCCCGTCGACCTCCGTCAGCACGCTGGCCGCCGCCGACGAGCCCGCTCCCCCGCCCCCCGCCGCCGGCGAGGTCACCGCGCCCGGTCCCGCCATCACGCTGAAGGAGAACCCGGCCGACCCCGTCCGGCTCACCGGCTACCGCAAGGGCGCCGGCACCTGGGTCCGCGCCGAGGGCGGCGCCTTCACCCGGCTGCCCGGGAAGAACGTCGAACCGGCCCGCTCCCCCGGCGGGACGTGGCTCGCCGCGGTCGGCCCCGAGAGCATCACGTTCACCGGGGCCGGGGAGCCGTTCACCGTCACGCCGGGGGTCCCCTACACACGCCCGACCTGGTCGCGCGACGGCACGAAGCTGATGCTCACGATGACCTCCGGCGACGAGGGCCGCCCGGCCGGGTTCGTCGTCGTCGACGTCGCCACCCGGGCGGTCGCCACCGTCGACACCGACGACGAGACGACCGGCGGCGAAGGGCACTTCGCCTGGACGCCCGACGGTTCGGGGGTCGTCGTCGGCTACCGGACCGCGACCGAGCACGGGGTCAGGTTCCGCGACCTGACCGGCGACCTGGCCAAGGCCTACCACTGGGTGGGCGAGACCTACGGACGGCGCATGTTCTCGCCGTCCGGGAAGACGTTCGTGACGTTCTGCCCGAGCGGCGGCACGTACTGCGTGTGGGACACCGCCACGGGGGTGCGGCAGGCGTCGATCGCGCTGTTCTACCCCGACGGCCTGCTCTACGGCTGGTACGACGACGCCCACCTGATCGTCGCCGACCCACGCGGGGATCCGCACCGGATCGTGGCCATGGACCTGCGCGGACGGCCGCAGCGGGTGCTGGCCGAGATCCCGCCCGAGGACGACACGACCGACCTGCTCCTCTACTACACGGGGAACTGATGCCTCCCGTCGAGCCGCTCACCCCGCACGACCCGGCCTCGCTCGGCCCCTACGCCCTGGTGGGCCGCCTGGGCGGCGACGTCTACCTGGCCACCGCCCCCGGCGGCGGGCAGGTGGCCGCGCGCAGGCTGGCCCGGCCGCTCGACGCCCCCGGACGCGAGGCGCTGGCCCGCGTCTGGGAGGCCGCGGCCGTCGGCACACCGCACATACTGGACACCGGCCGCGACTACATCGTGTCCGAGTACGTGCCGGGGCCGAGCCTGGCCGAGGAGGTCGCCGAGCGGGGCGCGCTGGCCGGGCCCGCGCTGCACCGGCTCGCCGTCGCCACGGCGACCGCCCTGGCCTCCCTCCACCGGGCCGGGCTCACCCACGACGCCATCACGCCCGGACGGGTGCTGCTCGGGCCTGACGGGCCCCGCCTGATCGGGGCCGAACGGCCGGTCACGCCCGCCTGGCGGGCCGAGGAGTCGCGGGAGCTCTGGCAGGACCCCGACGAACCGCCGAGCGCCGCCGCCGACGTGTTCGCCTGGGCGGCCGTGATCGTGTACGCCGCCACCGCGCGCCCGCCGTTCGGGGAGAACCCGACGCGCGTCTCCTACGGGGCGGCGGACCTCGGGCCGCTCTCCGGGGTGCTGCGGGACCTCCTGGCCGACTGCCTGGCCGACGAGCCCGGGGCCCGGCCGGGGGCCGAGGAGACGCTGCTCCGGCTGCTGGGTCACGCGGGGGCGCTCGACACGGTGCTGCCGGCCGCCGCGCCGCGGGTGGTCGTGGCGCCTCGGGCGGGCGTGAGCCGTACACCCCCCGAGAAGAGGAGCAGAGGCGGCGCGGTCGCCCTCGCGGCGGGCGGGCTGGCGCTGGCGCTGGTGTCCGGCGCGGGAGGGTACCTGCTCGCGCCCGCCCCGGCCCCGCAGGCGCGGAAGGCGGCGCCGAGCCCCGCTCCGATGCCGCGACCGGTGGCGTTCCCCTCGCCGGGGCCGTCGCCGCTGCCGCTCGCGGGCGGGGTGCTGGACGAGCGGCCCGGCGACCCGCTGCGGCTGGCCTCCTACCGGGCCAGTGTCTCGGCCGACGCGACGGCGGCCTTCGCGCGCAGCCGCGACGGCGCGGGCTTCGAGCGGACCGGCGGCGACAACCACGTCTCGGTCGTCTCGCCCGACGGCCGCTGGACGGCGACGATCGACGAGTTGTTCGTGGCGAGCAGGGAGCGGCTCGACGTCGAGTTCACCGACCGGGGCAGCGGTCGCCGGTTCACCGTGCCGACCATCGCCGCGCCGCTCAGCGCGCACCATCCGGCCTGGTCGCCCGACGGGACCCGGCTGCTGCTGTCGTTGTGGATCACCGATGGCGGGCCGGACGACATCGTGCCCTTCGGGTTCGTGGTCGTCGACCCGGCCACCCGGGCGGCGACCGTCGTGGAGACCGCCAACGACGCCGACCGGGAGGCCTTCCTGGCCACCGACCCGGAGGCGCGGCTCGGCGCGCTGCCCGCGTTCCGGTGGACGCCCGACGGGCGGGAGGTCGCCACGGCCTACCTGACCCCCGAGGGCCGGTTCGGGGTGCGGTTCCACGACCTCACCGGGCGTGCCCTGCGCAGCTTCCACTGGGTCGGGCTCCCGGCCGGACCGGCCTGGTTCTCTCCCGACGGCCAGTCGTTCGTGACGACCCAGTGCGAGAAACGGCACGTCTTCTGCGTCTGGGACACCACCACCGGCGCGCGGCGGGGCGGCGTGCCCTCGGCCGAGGGCGACGGCGTGATCGGCTGGTTCGACGCGACCCACCTGCTGTTCTCCCGGGAGAAGAAGGGCGAGTACCGCGCCGACGTGATCGACTTCTCCGGCGAGACGACCCGGACCCTGGTCGAGCTCGACCTGCCCGGCGACGACCCCCTCGTGCAGTTGTTCTTCCTGCGGAGCTGACCCCCGTGGAGGGCGGCCGGCTGGGCGGCTACACGATCCTGCGGACTCTGGGGGCCGGCGGGCAGGGCACCGTCTACCTCGCCACCGGGCCCGACGGCGGGCAGGTGGCCCTGAAGGTGCTGCACGCGGTGCCGGAGGACGGGGCGGCCGAACGGTTCCTCCGGGAGGCCGAGGTGCTGCCGGAGGTGGCGTCGTTCTGCGCGGCGCGGGTGCTCGGGTTCGGGGTGGCGGACGGCGTGCCGTACATCGCCGCCGAATACGTCGAAGGGCCCACGCTCCAGGCCCTGGTCAGGGAGCGCGGGCCGCTGGGCGGGGGGACGCTGCGGTCGGTGGCCGTGGGCACGATCACGGCGCTGGCGGCGATCCACCGGGCCGGGGTGGTGCACCTCGACTTCAAGCCGGCCAACGTGATCCTCGGCCGGGACGGGCCCCGGGTGATCGACTTCGGCATCGCGCGGGCCGTGGACGCCGAGACGACCGGCACCGGAGCGGTTGGAACTCCCACCTATATGGCCCCGGAGCAACTCGGGGAGTCGCCGCCCGGACCCCCGGCCGACGTGTTCGCATGGGCGGCGACCGTGGTGTTCGCGGCGTCCGGGAAACCGCCGTTCGGGGCCGATTCGGTGCCCGCGGTGCTGAACCGGCTGCTGCGCGGGGAGCCCGATCTGGGGCCCCTGACCGGGGATCTGCGGGAGGTGGTCGCGGCCTGCCTGGTCAAGGACCCCCGTGCCCGGCCGGCCTCCTCCGAGGTGCTGTTACGGCTGCTCGGCCGGGGTCCGGCGGCCTCCCGCCGGACCGGGCGGCGGGTCCTGGTCGCGGGGGCGGCGCTGGCCGTGGCCGCCGCGGCCGCCGGGGTGGCGGTGTGGGCCTCGCGGCCGGAACCTCCCCGGTCGTCGGGTCCGCCGTCGGCGGCCTTCACCTCACTGCGGGTGCCCGAGTTGCCGGGGACCGTGCACGAGCACGCCTCCGACCCGGTGCGGCTCACGTCCTTCAGCGTCAGCACATCGATCCTGAGCATCCGGTCGTATGTGCGGGTGCGTGACTCCTTCGTCCCGACCGGACGGCAACGGCATCCGGTCGTGTCGCCCGACGGGCAGACCCTGGCGGAGGTCGACTGGGCGCCGCTACGGACCGCCGACGGGAACGTGGTGACCTTCACGCGGGACGGGGCGACGTTCACCGTGCCGACCGTGGAGCCGCCGCTCGCGGTGCGCTCGCCGGTGTGGTCGGCGGACGGCGGGCGGTTGTTGCTGACGGTGTTCTCCGGAACCGAACGGGCCGGGTTCGTGCTGGTCGACGTGGGGGCACGGCGCTCGGTGCACGTGGCGGTCCGCGCGGCGGAGACGGATTTCGCGTTCGCGCCTGGCGCGGTCACGTCGGGCGGGGTCGTCTACGGCCTCGACGGCGGCCGGGTGCGGGCCTACGACGGCATGGACACCCTCGTGTTCTCGCCCTCCGGGCGTCGGTACGCCGGGGCCTGCTCCCACGGGATCTGCGGGCCCGGACCGCTGCGACCGTCCGGCGAGGTGATCGGGTGGTTCAACGAGGACACCCTGATCGTGCGGGACGGGCGGAAGGTGCTCGCGGTGGACGCGACCGGCGGGACCACCCGACGCACCCTCGCGGACCTCGGCTCCGACCAGGAGTTGATCGTCCACTACTCGTAGGGACCCGAGCGATCAGCCCGTGTTCCGGCTGATCGCTCGGGTTCTGAGCCATCAGCCCGGTGCAAGGTCGCCGCGGGGGAAGGCCCCGCACCGCCCCGGGCGATCGAGCCGGGCGTCCGGCCGATCGCCCGGGAGCGTGCGCTCAGGCCATCACGCGGTCGACGATCTCCGACGCGCCCATCGAGCGGGCGCAGTGGGCGCCGCAGAACCACCTGCGGTCGGCCTCCACGCCGTGGCCGATGATGCGGCAGCCGCAGTGTTCGCAGATCGGCGCCATCCTGGTGATCGCGCACTCGAAGCTGTCGAAGGTGTGGACGGCGCCCTGGGCGTGCACCTCGAACGTCATGTCGTAGTCGTTTCCGCATACTTCGCAAGCGGCCATGATTCCCCCCGGATAGGTCGTTAGCGCATACCTACCCAGGGGGAACCCGGCTCACAGCGTGCCGAGCAGACCGGCCGCCATCTCCTTGGCCCCGGCGGCGGCCTCCGGCAGCGGCATGAGCACCGCGCCGGTGTTGTTGATCTCGGTCCCGGCCGGGCGGTCGGCGCCGCCGAACAGGACCGTCACGACGAACTTGTCCTGCATGACCTTGACCTCGTACGCGCCGCTGTAGGCGGTCTCGGTCTGCTGCCTGATCGCCTGGCCGTAGTTGTCGGTACCCAGGCCCGGGATCTTCTGGATCTTGCTCCACTGGATGCCGCCGATCTTGGAACCGGCCGTGCCGCGGCTCTTGCCGCGCTCGTCGACCAGGTAGAACCGGGCCATCTCGGCGTTCGGGAACTCCCGGATGCCGATCCGCAGGTTCCGCCAGCGGACCTTGCCGCCCTCGACCGGCATGGCGTCGTTCCACCACTGACACTCGGTCAGCTTCGCCTTGCCCTCCGTGAGCTGCTGCGCCAGGCCCTCGGTCTTCGGGACCAGCTTGGCGGCCACCGGGTTCATCGTCACGCAGTTCGGCGGCAGGGCGATCTTGACCGGCGACGGGCTCGGCGTCGGGGTGGGGGTCGGCCGGGCCTTGCCGGCGAACGGCAGCGGCTTCTTGGCGTACCAGGCCTCGGCCGACTGGGCGAGCTGGGTCAGCAGCGCCTTGACCTCGCGGATCGCGTTCTCCTCGGTGATCGACTGCTTGGTGTCGTTCGTGAGGACGTCGGCTTCCTTGTGCTGCTGGCTGGCCTCGTACTTGACGTCGAAGGTGATGTTGCCGACCCGGCCCATGCCGGTGCCGAAGGCGTAGCGGTAGTCGTCCTCGCGGGTCCACTGATACTGGGCGACGGCGGCCTCGCCGATGCCGGTGAACACCTGGGGCTTGGAGTAGTAGCGCTCGTCGTTGGAGACCGAGGCGGTGTAGTCGTACTGGCGCTTCTCGCCGTCGAACTGGATCGTGGCCGCCTTGTCGGCGGTGGTGTCGCCGATCGCCTCGTAACGCGCCACGTTGACGGTGATCTGCCGCTGGCGGTTGTACTCGCCGAACGAGATGTTGCGGTTGGTCCACTCGCACGTCCACCGGACGTAGCTGACCAGGGTGGAGTCGCGCTCGTCGGACATCCGCATGTCGATCTTGGCGGCCGGGACCAGCCGCTCGGTCTGCTCGGGGTCGAGCATCGCGCAGACGTCGAAGTCGGTGCCCTTCGGGTCGTCGCCCGCCGCCGGGGGCGCGGCGCCCGACGCCTCGGGAGACGCCCCCGCCTTCGGCGGCGGCGCCGTCTGCGGGGTCTCCTCTCCTCCGGTCGTCTGGAAGAACACGAACGTGCCGCCCGCCACGACCAGGACCACCACGGCCGCGATCAGCGGCCACAGCCACTTGTTCCTGGTCGGCGGGCCGGGAGGCTGCGCCCAGCCCGGCTGAGTGGTGCCCTGCCACGGGCCGGAGTTCTGCTGCCAGCCGCTCTGCGCCTGCCAGGGGTCGCCGCCCCCGCTCGGGGCGCCGTTGGCGTGCGGCTGGAACAGCACCGCCGTGCCCTCCGGCCCTTCCTGGGGCTGGGCGGCCTGCGGGTTCCAGGGACCCTGCGGAGGCTGGTTCGCGTCGGCGGGCCCGCGCCACCGCTCACTGCCCCGGGGGACGTGACCGTGCGGGCCCGGGGGTTCGGGGGTGTTCGGGGGCCACGCGGTGCCCTCGGACGGGGTGGACCAGGCCGAACCCGGAGCCGTCAGGCCCGAGGACTCCTGCCGGGACTCGGGCGGCTGCCCTTCCGTCCCGGGCCACTTGGCGGTGGGGGCCGCCTCCGGCCACGGGGCGTCGCTCCTGGACTCGGCACCCGGCCACTGCGGGCCGCCCGGCGTCTCCGGACCGGGCCCCGCGGGACCCGACGGCGACTCCACGCCCGGCCACTGGGGACCGGTCGACGACTCCATGCCCGGCCACTGGGGGCCGCCCTGGGGGTCAGGCCCGGGCCGCTGCGCGCCGCCGCCGGGCTCGGCACCGAACCGCTGCGGGCCTGACGACTCCACACCCGGCCACTGCGGGCCACTTGAGGGCTCCGCGCCGAGCCGCTGCGGACCCGACGTGGATTCCACGCCAGGCCACTGCGGGCCGGTCGACGACTCCGCCCCGGGCCACTGCGGGCCGCTCGGCCGCTCGGAACCCGGCCACTGCGGACCCGACGGAGACTCCGCACCGAGCCGCTGCGGACCCGACGTGGACTCCACGCCAGGCCACTGCGGGCCGGTCGACGACTCCGCGCCAGGCCACTGTGGGCCGCTCTTCGGGTCAGGGCCGGGCCGCTGCGGAGCGGCCGGGGGCTCGGCACCGGGCCACTGTCCGCCGCCGAAGGGCTCCGCGCCTAAGCGCTGGGGGCCCGGACCGCCGAAGGCGGGCGGCTCCGGCATGCCGGGCCACTCGGGGCCGGCCGCGGGCCACGCCGGGCCCGGGTTGGCCGGGGGCTGCGGGGGGCGGTGCGCGCCGAAGGCGTCGAACCCCTGGCCGGGGCCCTGGTCCGGGCGCCGGGCGGGGCCGTCGGCAATCGGGGAGACGCCGTTCGCGCCGGGGGCGTGCCGGTCGGAGGGGGTGTGGGGCACCGGGCCGCCGCCGCGTCCGGGGGCGTCCGGGCGGGTGAAGTCGCGGAAGTCGGAGCGGCCCTCGGGCGGGCCCTCCGAGGTGGGCGCGCCGAACAGGGCCGGCGGGCGGAGCTGGCCGGGCCCTTCGGGGGTCGGCGGCTTGCGGGGCTGGCTGGACGGGGTGTCGAACCAGCCCGGCCGGTCGGAGGGAGGCGACGACGGGGTGGCCGACTGCCTGGTCGACGATTTGGGGATCCGCCGCGGCAGTTCGGAGGCGCTCTCGCGCAGCCGCGTGGTCGCGGGGTCCACGCCCGTGGGGTCGCCGGTCTTCGACGGGTCGGCCGCCGCGCCGTCGGCTCCCGGCGCGGGCTCGGCAGGGGGCTGCTTGTCCAGGTCACGGAGCATCGCGCCGAACGGGTCGGACTCGTCCGGGCCGGAGTTCCGGGCGGCCGGAGGAGCCTGCCCGGCCGGGGGTTCCGGGTCGGCGGGCGGGGTGGGGCCGTCGGGCCGGGACGCGACTCTCGTCGGGTCGCCGATCATGGGGATGCCCGATTCGCCGGTCCGGCGGACGAACGGCAGGCTCGTGCCGGTCGTCTTGGGGATCTCGCCCGTGGCCGGGTCGTCCTCGTCGTAGGCGTGGGGGCGCGAATCCCGTACAGGAGAACCGAAGGCCTCGCCCGGCGGGTCCGCTGGGGGCGTGTCCTCCGGGGGCGGGGGGACCGCACGCAGGTGGTTCCGGGGCTTCTGGGGGTCTTCGGGCATGGGGGGACTCCTTGGTCAGCCGATTCCGGCCGCGACCAGCTGGGCGGCCTGGCGGGCGCGCTCCCTGGTGTCGTCGCCGGGCGACTTGTAGGTGACCTGGGCGGACAGGTTGCTTCTCCGGAACCAGACGGTGGCGCCGCCGTCGGCGGGCGCCACGTACGCCTCGTCGGCGACGCCGGTGAGGTTCTCGGCGCCGTCGGGGCGGGCGGGGGCGGCCCCGGTCGTCAGGCGGTAGCCCACGACGACCTCGGCGCCGCCGGAGCGGTTGATCCAGCGGCAGCCGCCGTCGGGTGTGGGTTCGGCGTTGGCCTGGACGCCGAGCAGGCGGGTGATCTGCGCGGTGGTCAGGGACGTGCAGGCGTCGGGGGCGGCGGTGAAGCGGGCCGGGACGTCGTCCGGGCCGGCCGCGAACCGGGAGGCGGCCCAGCCGCCGCCGACGCCGAGGGCGAGCGTGAGGGCGGCGCCGATCGCCCAGCGGCCGGTCCGGCGCGAGCGCGGGGGCACCGCCGCGACGGCGTCCCGCAGCAGGTGGCGGGTGGTCGCGGCCGGAGGGCGGTGGGCGGGGTCCTTGGCGAGCAGCGCGCCGACCGCGCGGGCCAGGGCGGGGGTCGCCTGCGTCATCGGGGGCGGGTCGTGCATGACGACGGCGGCCACGACGGCGGCGGGCAGGTTGCGGTGGAAGGGGCCCCGGCCCTCCACGGCCGCGTAGAGGGTCGCGCCGAGCGACCACAGGTCCGACGGCGGCCCGGCGGGCAGGCCGCGGAACCGTTCGGGGGCCATGTACGCCGGCGACCCCGAACTGTCGGCCGGGTCGGCCCCGAAGGGGGCGGCGATGCCGAAGTCGGCCAGCATGGCCCGGCCGTCGTCGCCGACCAGCACGTTGGCCGGTTTCACGTCCCGGTGCAGGATGCCGTGGGCGTGCGCGAGTTCGAGGGCGTCGAGGATCGACAGGCCGATCTCGGCGACCCGGGCGCTCGGCAGCGGCAGCAGCTTGTCGAGGGAGGTGCCCGGCACGAGGTCCATCACGATCCAGGGCGCGCCCTCATGGGGCACCACGTCGTGGATCTTGACGATCGACGGGTGGTTGAGCCGCCCGGCCGCCCGTGCCTCCCCGATCGCCCGGGAGGTGTATTCGGCCAGCTCACCGGGCCCGAGGTCGCTGGGCGTGCGCATCTGCTTGACCGCGACCTCGCGCCGCAGCAGCTCGTCGTGGGCACGCCAGACGGTGCCCGCGCCGCCCTTCCCGAGGGGTTCGGCGAGCCGGTAGCGGCCGGCGAGCAGGGTCACGCGTGACCCCACAGCGTGTCGGCCGCGGCGCGGGCGGCGGTCTCGGCGCCCGAGCGGATCTGGTCGGCGGTGCGGTCGCCCAGGTCGGCGTACTCGACGCGGCCGACGAAGTCGCCGACGCGGAAGTAGACGTCGACGGCGATGATGCGGCCCTCGTCGGAGGTGACGTCCCAGGTGAACGCCTCCTCGCCGACGCCGGTGAGCGGGCGGATCGCCGAGATGACGGTGGGGATGCGGCGCTTGGTGCCGATCTCGTACCAGATGAGGGAGGAGTCACGCGGCTGGTTGGCGACGTGGCGCTTGATGCCGCCGTAGAGGGAGCGGGCCGCGTCGAGGTCCAGGTCCCACCAGTCGGGGGTGTCGGAGTCGGTGGTGGGTTCGAGGCGCAGGCCGGTGCCCTCGACCGTCCACTGGCAGCCGCCCTCGATCTCCGTCGGCCGGGCGTTCTGGCCGAGCAGCGCCTTGACCTGATCGGCGGAGACGACCCCGCATAAGTCGACGTCCTGCGCGAACACCGGCGCGGGCGGGCGCCGCGCCGCCGGGGTGCCCGCGCCGCCGGACTCCCACGGCGCGATGAGCACCACGGCCGCCGCGACGACGGCGGCGGCCCCGGCCGCCACCGCGACCCACAGGCCGTTCCTCTTCCGGCCGGCCGGCGCGATCTGGGGATTCCCGCCCCGGACGATCTCCTGGAACAGCCGCCCGGCGGTCGCGGCGTCGGGCCGGTCGGCCGGATCGCGCGCCATCAGCCAGGTGATCAGGGTGCCCAGCGGCCCGCCGACCCTCGGCGCGGGCACCGGCGCGGTCAGCGTCGCCTGGATGACCTGCACGTGGCTTCCCCGGTACGGCGGCACGCCCTCCAGCGCGGTGTACAGGGTCGCCCCGAGCGACCACAGGTCGGAGGCCGGCCCGCCGGAGTGGCCTTCGAGCCGTTCGGGCGCGATGAAGCCCGGGGAGCCGATCAGCATCCCGTCGCCGGTCAGGTTGGTCGTGTCGGCCTGCCGGGCGATGCCGAAGTCGGTCAGCACCACCCGTCCGTCGACGGTGAGGAACACGTTGCCGGGCTTGACGTCGCGGTGCTGCACGCCGTGGGCGTGCGCGGCCGACAGCGCGTCGACCATGCGGGCGCCGATCTCGGCCACCGCGCCCGGCTGGAGCCCGCCGTGGGCGGAGATCTCGGCGGAGAGCGGGCGCCCGTTGAGGCGCTCCATGACGATCCAGGGACGGCCGTCCTCGACCAGGACGTCGTGCACGCTGACGACGGCCGGGTGCCGCAACCGTGCGGTCACCTCGGCCTCGCGCATCACCCGGGTGACGAGCTCCGCCCGCTCCCGCTCCCCCATCCCGTCGGGAACCCGCAGTTCCTTGACGGCGACCTCGCGGTCGAGCATCTCGTCACGGGCGAGCCAGACGGTGCCCATGCCACCGGAGCCGAGGGGACGGAGCAGGAGGTACCGGGAGGCCAGTCGTTCCCCGATCGATTCGGCCATACCGGGAGAATAGCGAAACCCAACCGGCCCGATTTGACCATTCGTCAACCCCGGTCCCGCATGGCAGCCACATCCTGGCATATCAGGATGCCCGCCGGACCCTATTCGATGACGATCTCCGCCGCGCCGCCCACGATCTCCACCCCGGCGACGGTCTTCGGCCCGGCCGCCCGCACGACCAGCCGGCCCTCCTCGTGCACGGCCGTCACGACCGTCTCCCCGTCGTCGTCGCGCACCACGGTCCGGCTCTCGCCGTCGGGGAGGCCGTACACGAGAAGGGAGATCTCCGGCGTCTCGGTCACGGTCGGGCCGGGGGTCGTGGTGGGGATCAGGGCGCCGAGGCGTCCGTAGAGCGGGATGCGGTCGAGCGGCGGGGAGACCCGGACGTAGCGCCCGCCCGCGTGGTGCTCGCCGGTCCAGTGGTCGACCCAGGTCCCGGCCGGGAGGTAGACGTCGCGGGTACCGTCGGCCGAGGTCATCGGGGCGACGAGGAGGTCGGGGCCCAGGAGGTACTGGAGGTCGGCCTGCCAGCTCACCGGGTCGCCGGGCCGGTCGACGCACAGGGCGCGCATGATCGGCAGCCCGGTCTCGGCCGCCTCGACGGCCGTCGAGTAGAGGTAGGGCATCAGCCGGTAGCGCAGCCGCAGCGCCTCGACCGCGCCGCGTTCGGCGTGCTCGGGGAACTCCCACGGCTCGCGGCTGGTGGTGCCGTGGAAGCGCACCAGCGGCGACAACGCGCCGAACTGCGCCCATCGGACGAAGAGATCGGGCGTGGGCGTGCCGGTGAAACCCCCGGCGTCGTGGCTCCAGAAGGGGATGCCGGACAGGCCGTGGGACAGGCCGCCCCGGATGGTGCTGCCCATCGCCGGGTAGGTCGCGTCGACGTCGCCGCTCCACTGCGCCGGATGGCGCTGCCCGCCCAGGTAGGACGACCGCGCCCAGACCAGGCCGTGCCCGGCGACCTCGCGGGTCACCTCGGCGACCAGGTCGTTGAACAGCAGCGAGTAGACGTTGTGCAGTTCGGTCCCGGTCATCCCGTTGTAGGCGACCGCCCTGGCGGGCACCCCTTCGGCGAAGTCGGTCTTGAACACCTGCACGCCCTGCTCCAGCAGCCCCTTGAGCAGCCCGCGGAACCAGGTGCGGGCGGCCGGGTTGGTGAAGTCGACGATGCCGCAGGCCGGGTAGGAGCCGTGCCAGGCGTCGGCCACGTAGGGCTCGCCGTCGCGGGTGAGCAGCAGGTAGCCGCTGCTCGCCGCCTCCTCGAAGGCCGGGCTCAGGTGGGAGATGTACGGGTTCATCCACAGGCAGACCTTGAAGCCCTGCTCCGCGAGCTCCGCCAGCATGCCCTCCGGATCGGGGAAGGCCTGCCGGTCCCACCGCAGGTCCGACCAGTGCCCGTCGATCTGCCAGAACGTGTCGAGGTGCAGCACGTCACACGGGATGCCGCGCTCCCGGATCTTCCGCGCCCGCGCCAGCACCCGCTCCTGGCTGTCGCGGAAGAACCCCGAGGAGATCCACGCCCCGAAGGCCCACTTGGGCGGCAGCACCGCCGGCCCGGTCAGCGCGCGCAGCCGCCGCAGCACGTCGGCGGGCTCGGGCCCGCCGAGCACGTAGTAGTCGATCAGGTCGTCGGGCACCACGATCTGCACGTCGCTGTGGGTCGACTGGCACATGTCGAACTCGACCGGCATGCCGCTGTCGACGACGATCCCGTATCCCCGGCTGGACAGGTAGAAGGGCACGTTCTTGTACGCCCGCTGCGATTCGGCCCCGAACGCGTCGAAGTTCCACATCAGCGGCCGTTGCCCGCGTTTGTCGAGCGGCGTGAACGACTCCCCGAAGCCGCCGAACGCCTCGTCGGCCGGGGCGAGGAACGTCTCGTGGTAGGCGACGGTGACCCCGTCGCTCTGGGAGCGGCCGAAGGGCAGCGTGCGGAGCCGGCCGGAGATGTCGGGGCGGCCGGGGTCCTGTTCGGTGAGCACCCGCCCGGTGGGGTCGGTGAAGCGCAGGTTCCAGGGGTTCAGGCGGATCTCCGCCCGTACGGCCCCCGCGTCCACCACGACGGTCTCGTCGTCGACGGACACCCGGGCCGACCACCGCACCGGCCGGGTCAGCCGCAGGGCCCGCGCCGACCGCGTGCGGGCGTCGGCCTGCTCGCTGAGCTTGACCCGGATCATCCCCTCGCCCGCCGCGCTCACCTGGACGACGAGCGACTCGTCGGTCGAGGTCACCCCCTTCAGGGTGACGCCACACCCGTCGGCGGCCACCACCTCGGCCCGCGCCAGCGTCGCGATCCCGCCTTCACCGTGCTGCCGGACGGGCAGCTCGGGCGGGTCGGCGACGAAGTACTCGCGCGCGATCAACGGGGGGCGATAGGGCATCGCTGCACTCCAACGGTATGGCGGCCGGTATGATAATTAGTTTGCCGTCCATCCCAACAAACGTCAACGAGAGCGGGAGACGATGTACTACGGCGGCGACTACAACCCCGAGCAGTGGCCCGAACACGTCTGGCACGACGACGTCGCCCTCATGCGGCGGGCCCGCGTCAACCTCGTCACGCTCGGCGTCTTCTCGTGGAGCAGCCTGCGGCCCGCGCCGGGCCGGTGGGAGTTCGGCTGGCTCGACCGCGTCCTCGACCTGCTGCACGACAACGGGATCCAGGTGAACCTCGCCACGCCGACCGCCTCGCCGCCCCCCTGGTTCGGCCGGCTCCATCCCGACACGCTGACGGTCACCGCCGACGGCGCCCGGCTCACCCACGGCAGCCGGGACACCTACTGCGTGAGCGCGCCGGCGTACCGGGACGCCTCCCGCGAACTGGCGTCGGTGCTGGCCGAGCGCTACGGCGGCCACCCGGCGCTGGCGATGTGGCACGTCCACAACGAGTACGGCACCTGGTGCCACTGCGACCACGTGGCCGGGGCCTTCCGCAGGTGGCTGCGCGCCCGCCACGGCGACCTGGCCACCCTGAACGAGCGCTGGACCACGGCGTTCTGGTCGCAGGGCTACTCCGACTGGGAGGAGATCCAGCCGCCCCGGGCGACCCAGTGGTTGCCGAACCCGTCGCAGGCGCTCGACTTCCGCCGGTTCCTCTCCGACGAGATGCTCGCCCACTTCACCGAGCAGCGCGACCTCCTGCGCCCGACGGGCAGGCCGGTCACCACGAACTTCGCCTTCGGCTCGTGGGTGCCGGTCGACCACTGGAGGTGGGCCCGGGAGGTCGACCTGGTGGCCGTCGACGACTACCCGACGGGCGACCTGGCCGAGGAGTCGGCCTTCGCTGCCGACCTGGCCCGGTCGTGGGCGGGCGGGAAGCCGTGGATCCTGATGGAACAGGCGGCGGCGGTCGAGTACACCCCGAGACGCACCCTCCCCCGCCCGCCGGGCGACCTCGCCCGGACCACCCTGATCCACGTCGAACGCGGCTCGATCGGCGCGATGTTCTTCCAGTGGCGCGCCTCCCGGGGCGGTGCCGAGCAGTGGTACCACGGCATGGTCCCCCACGCGGGCCCGGACACCCGCACCTTCCGGGAGATCACCGCCCTGGGCGAGACCCTCGCCGCCCTGCCGCCTCGCCCGGCAACCCGGCCGGAGGTCGCCGTCGTGTGGGACGACGAGGCGTGGTGGGCACTCCAGAACCGGGGCCTGCCCTCCCGGGACCTCGACTACCTCGACGCGGTCAAGCAGCCGCACCGGCTGCTCCACCGGGCCGGGCACCACGTCGCCTTCGTCCACCCGGAACACGATCTCTCGCCCTATCGCCTGGTCATCGTCCCGAGCCTGCTGCCGGTCACCGACGCGGCCCTGGCCAACCTGGCCGCCCACCGGGGCGCCGTCCTGATGTCCTTCTTCTCCGCCGTCACCGACGAGCACCTCCGGGTGCGGCTCGGCGGCCGGTTGCCCGCGTTCGGCATCACGATCAAGGAGCAGCGCCCCCTCGCCGAACCGCTCACCCTCTCGGACGGCACGGAGGCCTCCCTCTGGAGCGAGGAGATCGCCCTGGAGGGCGCCGAGGCCGTCGTGACGTACCCGGACGGAAGCCCCGCCATCACCCGATTCGGTAACGCGTGGTACTTGTCCACCCGATTGACCGACAAAGCCTATGAATGCCTCCTGACCTGCCTTTTACACCGTTCTTACTAGCGAACCGGTACACATGGTGAGAGGTAAGGGAACCATCACGGCGGGGGAGAACGATGCTCAAGGTGGTGCCATCGCTCGCGAAGGTCAGGGACATCACGTCGGCTCTGCGCAGGCGGGCGTCTCACCGTGACAGCAGGGGCGATTCAACGGTCATCGACCTGCGGGCGTACCGCGACGCCAAGATCATCAGATTTCCCCGCACCGGTGGCCCGACCACGGTCGCCTGAACGGCCGTATCACCCCGTGAGGGCCGCGCGGCAATCGGCGCGCCGCGCGACAGCACAACGGTGACGGGGTGCCGGCCGTGCCTGAACACGGTCGCCACCCCGTCACATGCGCGTTCCCAGCAGACGCCGGGCCCGGTCGACGACCGGTTTGTCGATCATCTGGCCCCGGAGCACCCCCACTCCCCCCGTCGACGCCGCCATGACCTCGCGGGCCCAGGCCAGGTCCTCCTCCGACGGCGTGAACGCCGCCAGCACGAGCCCCACCTGGTTCGGGTGGACGCACAACTTCCCCCCGAACCCCAGCGAGGCGGCGTGCCCGGCGTCCGCGCGCAGCGTCTCCTCCGAGGTCAGGTCGGTCGTCACCCCGTCCAGGGGGGCCGCCGTCCCGGCCGCTGCCGCCGCCACGACCAGGGACGAACGGGCATGCCAGAGCGCCATGCGGTCGTCCGGCGCGACGCCCAGCTGGGCCGCCAGGTCCACGCCGCCGAAGGCCGGTTGCACCACGCCCGGCGCGGCGCAGATCTCGCGGGCGTTCAGCAGGCCCGCGGCGGTCTCGATCAGGGGGTAGGCCGTCCCGAGGACGTCCGCGGCCGACTCGGCCTTGGGGATCATCACCGGGCAGCCGAACTCCGTCACCAGGGCCACGTCGTCGGCGTGCCACGCGGTCCCGCGCGCGTTGATCCGCACCATGCCGGGACCGCCGTCCGACAACCACGCCCGCACGTGCGCGCGCGCCGCCGGTTTGGCCGCGGGGGCGACCGCGTCCTCCAGGTCGAGGATGATCGTGTCGGCCCCGGCGGCGGCCGCTTTGGCGAAGCGGTCGGGGCGGTCGCCGGGGACGAACAGGGCCGCGCGGAGCATCAGCCGGGCACCACGGGAAGCAGCAGGTAGGAGGCCGTCTCGCCGCCCGTGTGGATGGTCACCTCGTTGTGGAACACCTCTGCGGGACGGTCGGCCGGGTCGTCGTGCAGGAAGGGACCGCAGCCCTTGAGCGGGTTGCGGAGGTTCGACAGGTGACCGGCGGGTTTGTCGTGTTCGTAGTCGCGGCCGCGCACCTCCAGCGTGATCCGGTAGCCCTCCGGCACGACCAGGCAGGTCGGCAGGATCTCCACGTCGAGTTCGTAGACCTCCCCCGGCACGAGGGGGGCCGGGTTCGTGTGGGTGTGCACGGGCAACCACGGCTGCGAGAGTCCGGGGTCGAGCTCGCGGTGGGAGGCCCGGAGCCAGCCCTGCGCGACCGGGGTGTGCGGGTCGAGCGCGCCCTGGAAGGCGACCTCCTCCCCCGCCGGGTCGAAGACCCGGACCACCAGGAACAGGTCGGCGTCCGACGTCGACGACGACACGAACAACTTCGCCGCCAGCGGGCCGGTGATCTCGGTCGTCTCCGTCAGCGCGGGCAGCTCGAACCGCACGCCGCGCCCGGTCGCCGAGTAGGTGACCTGCGCCGGGGCCGAGAGCTCCCCCAGCGACAGGTCGGCGGCGTCGAGGAAGTGCCGGGTCCATCGGGTACGGGGGATCGGCCAGGCCTCCTCGAACCGGGGCGTGAACGTGGCGTCCACGTGGCGGATCTGGAGCTGCACGGGCGGCTGCTTCTCCCACCCCGTGTCCTGCCCGGCGAGGAAGTGCCCGAAGAAGCGTTTCTGCAGGTCGACGCCGTAGTCGGCGTAGAAGAGCGACCAGTGGGTGTCGCCGTGCATCTCCAGCCACTTGTGTTCGGAGGCCGCCCGCAGGTAGCCGTAGGTGTTCCCGCGCAGGTGGAGGCCCTGGCCGCCCCAGTTCCCCGCCGACAGCAGGGGCACCGTCACGCGGTCGAACGAGGGCGACCGCTCCCGGTGGTAGGCGTCGTCGAGCGGATGGGCCCGGATGCTCCCGGCCAGGTCGGCCCGGTTGGCGGCCAGCTCCTCCGGCGACAGGGTCGTCTCGCCGGTGGCCGGGACGCCGGTCACGGGGTTGCGCGGGCCGTTCTCGCCCAGCCCGTGCTGGACGGTGGTGACCTGCATGCCGTACCACTTGTCCCAGAACGTGGTCCGGATGCCGCCGTGGTGGGTGGCGTCGCGGTACCAGTCGGCGGCGCCCTCCCACACGATGATCGCCGCCAGGTGGGGCGGCTGGAGGGAGGCCACGTGCCACTGGTTCATGGCGAAGTAGGAGATGCCGTTCAGGCCGACCCTGCCGTTGCTCCACTCCTGCGTCCCGGCCCACTCGACGCACTCGTAGTAGTCGCGGGTCTCCCGGGGCGAGAAGCAGTCGATCACGCCGGGCGAGGCGCCGGCGCCGCGCGAGTCCACCCGTACGCAGACGTAGCCGTCGGGCACCCACTTCTCCGGGTCGACGACCTCCCACGCCTGGTAGACGTTGGACGAGCCCTCCAGCGCGTCGGGGTGCTCGGCGGCCATCTTGTTCCAGGCGCTCGGGTAGCCCTCCTGGAACGACAGGCCCTTCGCGTAGGGGCCGTAGGTGAGCACGACCGGGTAGCGTCCCGGGGCGTCGGGACGGAAGACGTCCGCACGCAGCACGACTCCGTCGTCGGTCTCGATCGGCACGTCCCATTCGACGATCATTGACAGGGCTCCTAGTCCTGGTGGGTCTGCTGCCACGGCGCGACGCGCCGGATCAGCCGTTCGGTTCCGGCGCGCGCGAGCACGCCGAGGAGGGCCAGCACGACCACGCCCACGAACGCCTGGTTCTGGGCGAACGACCGCGCGTTGGTCAGGATGAACGTGCCCAGCCCGTCGATGTTGGCCAGGAACTCCACGGCGGCGGCCCCGACCAGGGCCCGGCCGACGGCGATGTGCACCCCGGCCACCGCGAACGGCAGCGCCGAGGGGAGCACGAAGTCGAGCACGAACCGGCCCCTGGGCACGTTGAGCACCCGGGCGACGTCGCCCAGGGCGGCGGGCAGCGAGCGGGCCCCGTCGGCGGTGGACACCGCGCAGGGCAGGAACGCCGACAGCGCGATCACGATCACCCGGGTGGTGTCGTTGTAACCGAACCAGATCGTCGCCATCGGCACGATCGCCAGCATGGGCATGGCGTACAGGCCGCTGATGTACGGGGTGCTGAGCTGCCGCAACCAGGTGATCCGCCCGATGAGCAGCCCGGCGGCGGTCCCCGGGACACACCCCAGGACGAGCCCGAGCAGCACCGCGCCGACGGTCTCCCCCAGTGCGCCGAGGAACGCCGAGGAGGTCAGGGTGGGGATCACCTCGGAGACCACCCCGAAGGGGGTCGGAAGGTAATCGGGCAGGAACGTCGCCCCGGCGACCTGCCACACCCCCAAGAGGACCACGACTGCGACGATCTTGCCGAGGAGATCCCCGGGCGGCGCGAAGGACTTCTCCCGCGAGGCCGAAGCGGTCATTTCGCGGCCTCCCCGGAACGTCGGGCTTGAACGGTGATCTGAATCGGGCGCGGGCAGGCCGATACCGGTGCGGCGCGTGAATCCAGGTGGCTCACTCCGTGCTCCCCTCACGCCAGGGCGCGAACGCCCTCTCCAGCCGCCGCCCCAGCCCCATCAGCAGGGCCGCGATCACCGACACCAGCACGGTCAGCCCGAGCACGGTCGCCGAGTCGAAGCGCGCCGAGGCCGACAGCAGCAGCCCGCCGATGCCCGTCGCCTGGAGGAAGAACTCGGCGATGAACGTCCCGACGAACGCCATCGCGATGCCCTGCCGGATCCCGCTCATCGCGTAGGGCAGGGTGTGCGGGATGAGCACGTCCCGCCACAGCGGCCACTCGCCGCTGCGGTGCACCCGCGCGACCTCCAGCAGGGTCCTCGGGGCGTGCTTGGCGCCCTCGGCCGTGTTGATCAGGATCGGGAAGACCGCCGACAGGAACACCACCAGCGTCTTGGCCCCGAACCCGAACCCGAACGCCGCCAGGATCAGCGGGGCCAGCGCCACGATCGGCACCGACTGGAAGGCGAACACCAGCCAGCCGGTGCTCCCGCGCAGCGCCTTGGACCGCGACAGCACCAGGCCGTAGCCGACCCCGCCGGCGATCGCCGCCGCCAGGCCGACCACGAACAGCAGGCCCGTGTCGAGCAGCGCCGCCGGGAGCGTCCCGTCGGAGACCATCCCGGCCAGCGCCTCGAAGGAGCGGACCGGGGTGGCCAGCAGGACCGGATCCCGCTGTCCGGCCACCTGCCAGGCCATCAGCCCGAGCGCGAGGCCGGCCAGCGAGACCAGGAGGCCACGGGCCCGCGGCTCACTTCCCGAGCGCTTCATCGAACACCGTGAGGTCGACGAAGTCGTCGTACTTCGGCGCCTTGTCGGCCGCCACGTTCCCGGCCTGCACCTGCGCCTGGACCGCGTGGTCGACCCGGTCGCGGGCCAGTCCGGCGTCGGCCGGCCAGAACTTGATGCCGACGAACTGGCCGAGCGCGACCTTGGAGATCTCGGGGGTGCGCTTGGTCATGGTGGCGGCGATCCGCGACACCTCGTCGGCGTTGGCCGGGTCGTTGATGTACGTGATCGCCTTGTGCAGGGCGGCCACGGTCTTCACCCAGGCGGGCCGCTTGCCGCCCTCGCCGAGTTCGTCCTCGCGGGTGACCAGCATCGTGTAGTGGGAGGTCGGGTCGACCTTGGCCAGCGCGACCACCTCGTGGGCCTTGGCCTTCTCGTTGACCGCGGCCAGTTCGTCGGGGTGCAGGACGGCCGTGTCGACCTGCCCGGCGATCATCGCGTCGACCGACTGCGGGCCGCCCACGTTGACCGTGGTGACGTCGGCCGGGGTCAGGCCGCAGGAGCCGATCATCTGGTTGACCGACAGGGCCTTGGGGGCGCCCGCGCCGTCGACGGCGATGGTCTTGCCCTTGAGGGAGGCGCAGTCGGTGACGTTCGGATCGGAGGAGGCGATCAGGAACGACGGGTTCTCGTTGCCCAGGATGGCGACCACGTTGCCGCCGGAGGCGCGCAGCGCGACCGCGCCGGAGGTGCCGATGACGCCGCCGTCGAGCTCCTTGCTCTGGATGGCGCGGCCGACGTCGGCGCCGGTCGGCAGGGGCCGCAGGGTGACGTCGACGCCGCCCTCCTTGAAGTAGCCCTTGGACTCGGCGACGTAGGCCATCAGGTTCACGAAGACCGGCGGGATGCCGGGGACGCCGACCGACAGGGCGGTCGTGCTGCCGTCGCCCGAGGAGGAGCCGCCGCCGCAGGCGGCGAGGCCGGTGAGGGAGACCAGGGCCAGCGCGGCCACTCCCAGACGCTTGATCGACAACATGTGCCGTCCTTCCCAGGTGCCCGCGGGCACCGTTGTGCTTTCAGCCCGCCTGACCGGCGTCGGGGGACATGACGAGAGACCAGACCCGTTCGCGCAGGGCGGCGAACTCCTCCGACCTCGCCACCGCACGGTCGCGCGGATGAGGCAGCGCGACGTCGATGACCTCGTGCACCCTGCCGGGGCGGCCCTTCAGCACGACCACCCGGTCGCCGAACAGCACCGCCTCGTCGATCGAGTGCGTGACGAACAACATCGTGATCGGGTGCTCCTCCCACATGCGGAGCAGCTCGAAGCGCAGCACCTCGGCGGTCTGCGCGTCGAGGGCACCGAAGGGCTCGTCCATGAGGAGCACCCGGGGCCGCACGGCCAGCGCGCGGGCCAGGCCCGTGCGCTGCTGCATGCCGCCGGAGAGCTGGTGCGGGTAGGACTTCTCGAATCCGGAGAGGCCCACCATTCCGACCAGCTCCCGCGTGCGGGCGGCGATCTCCTCTTTCGGGAGGCCGCGCAGCCGCAGCGGGTAGGCGACGTTCGCCTCGACGGTCTTCCACGGGAACAGCCCGAAGTGCTGGAAGACCATCCCGACCCCGTCGGGGGTGCCGTCGACGGTCTCGCCGTCGACCTGCACGCTCCCCTCGGACGGGGTGAGCAGCCCGGCCACCGCACGGAGCAGCGTCGTCTTGCCGCAGCCGGAGGGCCCGACGACGGAGACGATCTCGCCGGGCGCGACGTCGACCCGGATGTTCGAGGCGGCGACACGGTCCCCGAACCGCATCGTCACGCCGTCGATGGTGACGGCCGCGCCGCCCCTTCCGGGGCTGGTCAGCGAGGGGGCTTTACGCCGGTCGTGCAGTGACATGCGACGTACTGTTGCATAATGATGCCTTTCATACAAGAGTGATGTGTCATGAGAGTTAATAATGCATGATTTCCGGCATCCTGTACTGCTCCTGCACACGCTCGGCGCGGCCGGGGAGACCTGGGCCGAGGTCATCGGCGCAGATCAGAGCCGGTTTTCCGCCCCCGACCTCCCCGGCCACGGTATGCGGCGGGACGAGGTGTTCGACACCGCGAAAGCGGTCGCGACCTGCCTGGAAACCGGCCCGCGATTCCACGTCGCCGGTTCGGGGCTCGGCGCCTACGTGGCCCTGGAGCTCCTCCGGGCCGCACCGGAACGCGTCGCGTCACTGGTTCTGGCGGGTTTCCCGGCAGCGGGCGGCCCGGAACGCGTGGCGTCGACCGCGAAGCTCTTGGCCGAGCAAGGCGTCGAAGGGTTCGCCGCCTCCTATATGAAGGCCACGCTCTATATGGGGGCCACTCCTCGCCTGGGCGCCGCCCGAACCGATTCCGCGCCTCATGCGGACGGCCCGGCGCCGACCCCCTCCCAGGAGGTCTTCGCGCAGGCCTTCCTGGCGATGCGCCCGGAAGGGTTGCTGAGTGCGCTGGCGGCGGCGTTGAGCTGGCGTCTTCCCGAGGCCCGGACCCGAACGACGGTGCTGCGGGGGGAGCACGACGTGCGGGTGGGCGAGGAGGCGGCGCGATCACTGGCCGCCGCCCTCGGGGCGGATTACGTTACTCTTCCCCTGGCCGGGCACGTCGCATACGTTGACGACCCTCGCGGCTTCCGCGAAGTCCTCGATGCCTTTCACCGCGCCACCGAAGCGCAGGAGGAACACTGATGACCGGCAGTCCGCGCACCAAGCGCGACATCATCGTCGCGGAACTGCGCCGCATGATCTCCGCGGGCGAGCTCGCGCGGGGCAGCCGGATCCGGCAGGACGTGCTGGCCTCCCAGTTCAACACGAGCATCACCCCGGTCCGCGAGGCGCTGCGCCTGCTGGAGGCCGAGGGCATGCTGATCAGCGAGCCCCACCGCGGGGTCCGGGTCGCCGACGCCGACTACGACCGCGTCAAGACCGTCTACCTGCTGCGCATGGCGGTCGAGCCCTACGCCATGCGCCGCGCCTCGCGCCGGTTGTCGCCCAAAGACCTCGACCAGGCGCGGAAACTGGTCGAGGAGATGGAGGCCGCGCTGGCGGCGGGCGACCGCACGACCCTCAACGAGAAGAACCGGCGGTTCCACTTCCTCTTCTACGACCGCTGCGGCAACGAGGGCCTGAGCGAGGAGGTCGCGCTGCTCTGGCGGCGGTTTCCGTGGGACATGCTCCAGGTGGTCGAGAGCCGGGGCGAGGAGGCCGCCCGGGAGCACCGCCTCATCCTGGAGGCGGCCCGCGTGGGCGACACCGACGCGCTCGCCCGCGCGACCGAGGTCCACCTGACCAACAGCTTCCTCGCCCTGGCCAGGCACCTCGTCGGCCACGACGTCCCCGACCCCTTCGAGATCGACAACGACTGACGCTCCCGGCTCGGCCTTCACGGCCGTTCCGGCGTCGACGGTGGAGCGGCCGGTCCGGCTTTCGCCTCCGTCGCCACGCGTCTTCACGGCCGGTTCGAGATCGGTCCCGGCCGGCCGACCACTCCCGCCGCGGCCAGCGCATCCACCTCCTGCTCCGAGAGCCCCAGCTCGGCGAGCACCTCCCCGGTGTGTTCCCCCACGTCGGGGACGGCCCGGAGGTCCTCATCGGCGCTGCCCGGGTGGAACGGCGAGGTGACCACGGTGGCCTTCGTCCCGTCCGGCAGCAGCGCCGACGACCACCTGCCCGTCGCCTGCGCCTGGGGATGTGCCAGCACGTCGGGGAGCCGGTTCAGGCGCGCGTTGGGCACGTCGGCCCGGTCGAGCCGGGCGGTCAGCTCGTGGGTCGGCAGCGCCCGCAGGGCCGCCTCGATGACCGCTTCAAGGCGGTCCCGGTTCCGCAGCCGGTCGGTGTTGAGCGCGAAGTCGGGATCGGCGGCCAGCGCGGCGTCGCCCACGACGATCTCGCAGAGCCGCCGCCACTGCCCCTCGTTCTGCACCGCGATCAGCACCAGGTCGCCGTCGGCCGACACGTAGGGGCCGTAGGGGGCGATGCTGGCGTGGCTCAGCCCGGCGGGCTGGGGGGCGGTCCCGGCGTGCGACTGGGCCAGCAGCAGCGGGCTCATCCATTCGAGGAGCACGTCGAACATGGCCACGTCGATGCGCTGCCCCCGTCCGGTCCTCTCCCGCGAGTAGAGGGCCGCCGTGACGGCCGACAACGCGTAGGTCCCGCCGCTGAGGTCGGCCAGCGAGACACCCGGTTTGGCGGGCTGCGCGGGTGTCCCGGTCGCGGTCACGACCCCGGCCTCGCCCTGGATGAGCATGTCGTAGGCCTTGCGATGGGCGAACGGGCCCCGGGTGCCGTACCCGGACAGGAAGAGCCTGATCAGGCGGGGGTTGAGGGCCGTCAGGTCGTCGTCGGTGAAGATGCGGTCGAAGGCGCCCGGGGCCAGGTTGCAGACCAGCACGTCGGCCGTGCGCAGCAGTTCCCCCAGCAGCCGGCGGCCCTCCGGGGCCTTCAGGTCGAGGGCGACGCTGCGTTTGCCCCGGTTGAGCCAGACGAAGTGGCTCGACATGCCGCCGACGAAGTCGTCGTAGTCGCGGGCGAAGTCGCCCGCGAGCCGCTCGACCTTGATCACGTCGGCGCCCATGTCGGCGAGGTGCCGCGAGCAGAGCGGCACCGCGACCGCCTGCTCGACCGCGACGACCCGCACCCCCGAGAGGTCGGCCCTCACCGCGTGCCCCACGTGAACACGCTGCCGACGGCGGGCTGCACGTAGCGGTCGGCCAGCTCCGCCGACATGTGGGCGTGGCTGCGCAGCCCGGAGCAGTGCATCGGCACGACCGTCTTCACGTCGAGGTCGCGGAAGGCCTCGGCGGTGAGCTCCACGTTCTTCGCCGGCGTGGTCGGGAACCCCAGGTGGAAGCCGCCGAGGACGGCCCTGATGGGCTTGTCCCCCGCGATCGCCTTCGCCTGGTGGAGCGTGTTGATCACCCCGGCGTGCGCGCACCCGGTCAGGACGACCAGGCCCTCGTCCTTCACGTCGATGATCAGCCCCATCTCGTCCATGACCTCGTCGCGGCGCACCTCTCCGGTGGCGGAGACCTGGTAGAGCCCCGGCTCGCCGCGCCTGAACGGCGGAGCGGCCGCCTCGAACGGCACGTTCCTGGGGATCTCACCGGTCGTCCAGACGCCCCAGCCGAGGTCTAGGGGGTCGCGGCTGAGCACCGGCGCGCCGCCGCTCGCCTCGATCTGGCCGAAGGTGAAGGCGGTGTTGTAGACCGGCGAGACCCGGCCGTCACCCATGACCGCGTAGCGCGGCAGTTCGGCGTCGTGGTGGGTGGCGACCGGGATCCGGCGCCCGGCCAGTCCGAGGAAGGTGTGCACGCCCCCGAAGTGGTCGGGGTGGCCGTGGCTGATCACCAGGTGGTCGACCGCTCCCGCGTCCACCCCCAGGACCTTCATGTTGTGCGCGAGCACGCTGCCCGTCAGGCCGACGTCGAACAGCACCCGGGTGGTGTGCCGGCCTCGGGTGGCCTCGACGAGCATGCTGATCCCGTTCTCGGCCTGCGGCGGCACCCTCTTGCCGTCGAAGTGCTCGATCAGCCCGTACCGGCTGACGCAGTGGTCCTCCACGTCGGGCAGCAGCATGTCCACCCAGTTCTCGACCAGGACCGTGACCGTGACCGAATCGGCCTGGAACATCCGGCGGCTCCTTCCATCGCACAATTAGGAAGGAACATTACATGATCGATATGGATAATGCATCATTTGTCTCGTCATGCCTTCTTGAAGTAAGACGAGGCCGGCACACCGCCCCTCAGGAACTCCTCGAACGTGATCCGCCCGACGGCGTGCTCGGGCGTGAGCTGGTACCCCGACCGGAACGCCTTGCTGACCCGGCCCGGCACGAGCACCTCGACGACCCGCTTCCGCTTGTCCTCCGCCGCCAGGTAGAGCTCGACCATCTCCCGGAAGCTGAGCACCTGCGGCCCGCCCATGTCGGCCACCCGGCCCGCCGGGTCGCCCGTCGCCAGCGTGGCGAGCTGCGAGGAGACCTCCGAGATCGCGATCGGCTGCGACGCCCACCCGAGCGGCACCGGCACGATCGGCGATCTGGTCAGCGTCCGGCAGAGCGAGGCCATGAAGTCGTGGAACTGCGTGGTCCGCAGGATCGTGTACGGCAGCCCGGAGGCCTCGACGAGCTGCTCCACGGCGTGTTTGACCTGGTAGTACGAGTAGGGATGCCGGTCGACGCCGACGATCGAGATGTAGACGACGTGGGTGCCCGGCGCCAGCGCCTTCAACAGGTTGCGGGCCGCCTGGACGTCGGTCTTGCCGGGCGGCTTGCTGGCCAGGTGGACGACCGTGCTCACGCCGTCGGCGGCCTCGGCGATCCCCTGCCCGGTGACCAGATCGCCCCGATAGGGCCCGTCGGCGCTGCGGGCCAGATTCCGGACCTCCCGGCCCGCCCGCCGGAGGTCCGCGATGACCTGACGGCCCAGGATGCCGGTGCCGCCGGTGACGAGAATCGTACCGTCCATGATGGTTTCCCACCTTTTGAGGCGTTTTCCGGATCCATACCCCATCACGACGCGCTGAACGAACTCACCCCACAGGCTCATGATTCCGGGGCCCGGGTCTGTCAGGATGGGGGGGTGAGCCATTCCCCGGCCGTGGTCCAGCCCGACCAGGAACTGATCATCGAGATCCTCAACGAACTCGACATCGACTTCACCTTCGACGCTGACGGCGACCTCGCGATCTCCACCGAGGCGCTCACGGTCTTCTTCCTGTTCGGGTCAGAAGGCGACCTCTTCACGATCCGCACCTTCTACGACCGCCACTACTCCGTCGACGAGAAGCCGCTGCTGCTCACCGCGCTCAACGAGTGGAACGCCGACACGATGTGGCCCAAGGTCTACGCCTTCACGCCCGACAACGGCGTGATACGCGTGATCGGCGACGCCCAGCTCTACATCGGCGCCGGAGTCACCTACGAACACCTGATGACGATCGTCGCCCACTGGGTGAGGTCGGCGATCAAGTTCCACCGCTGGCTCAGCGACCGTCTGGCCTTCGAAGAGGACGACGCCGAATAGTCCGGGCCAGCGCCTCCTCAAGGGTCTTCTGCGGGTACGGCGATCGTGCCACCGCCCCTTCGAGGTCGATCTCCCCACGGTGCAGGCGCTCACAGAGCGTGACGATCTCGGTGATCTCCGCTCGCTGCCGCTCCACGAAGTCGGGCGTCACCGGGTCGCCGTGGCCCGGCACGATCACCTCGGGCGCGGCCTCCAGCATCTTCTCCAGCGCCATGGGCCACGCGCCCGGGTAGGAGTCGCCGAACTGCGGCGGCGCCCCCTGCTCCACGAGGTCGCCCGCGAACAGCACCCCCACGTCCGGGACGTGGACGGTGAGGTCGTGGCCGGTGTGGCCGGGCCCGGGGTGGCCGAGCAGGACCTCTCTCCCGCCGAGGTCGACACTGGACGGCGCGCGCAGCGGCAGCACGACAGGGGAGGTCGCGATGCCGGGGAACTGACCCGACCACTCCCCGATCTGCTTCTGGGCCGTGTCGACCAGCGCCTCCCGGCAGCCCTCGGTGGCGAAGCAGGTCCCGAAGGCCGCCGTGCCGAAGGCGTGGTCGAAGTGGGCGTGGGTCAGCACGACCGTCCAGGGCAGGTCGGTGACCTCCCTGATCGCGTCGGCCCAGGCCTGGCCGAAGGCCTCGTCGATGCCGGTGTCGACGACGAGACAGCCGGTCTGCCCCACGACGAGCCCGAGGGTGAGGTCGAGCTCGGTGTGCCGGCGGATCCAGACTCCGTCCGCAACTTCGATCATGGGTCCGTTGTTACCACACGGGAGCACGGCCTGACCGAATTTCGGTCCGTTGACACCCCGAAAAATCCGGATCACACCGCAGAGGTCCGGAGCCGTCCGGCGGTTCAGGCGCGGGCGAGCGCCGCGCGCAGTTCCTCGGCGTTGAAGCGGGAGACGTAGGCGGGCCGGTCCCGGTCGTGCCGCCACCCTTCGGACAGCGGGCCGACGTCCACGACGTCGAAGCCGAAGGAGTCGGTCAGGTCGGCGACGACCCGCTTCGCCTCGGGGTCGTCGCCCGCGATCGGCAGCGCCCGCCGGTTCGGCGTGCCCGGCGGGGTGCCGTCGGACAGCAGGTGGGCGGCCATGATGTTGTTGAAGCCCTTGACCACGCGCGAGGTGGGCAGATGCTCCTGGAGCAGCCCCGACGGCGTCTTCTCGCCGGAGTCGATCTGCGGGAACCGCCCGTCGCGCTCGAAGTAGTAGTTGTTCGTGTCGATCACGATCTTCCCCGCGAGCGGCTCCACCGGCACCCGCCGGTAGGCGTGGAACGGCACCGTGACGACCACGACGTCCCCCGCCTCGGCCGCCCCCTCTGCGGTCGACGCGGAGGCCGCCGGGCCGAGCGACTCCACCAGGTCGGCGAGGGTCTCCGGCCCGCGTGAGTTGCTCATCACGACGGAGTGCCCCGCGTCGACGGCCAGCCGGGCCAGTGCCGACCCGATGTGCCCGCTGCCAATGAATCCGATGACCATACCGGGGAAACCTGGTCGCCGGTGGCGTCATTCCCACACGCAACCTCGTCTCCGTCGTTGACGACGTTATGGGCGAGGCTCTACGTTGTCTCTCCAAGAGACCATGTTCGGTCATGGTATGAAGTGACCCACCAGGAGGCGGACGGACGAGTTGAGGCACCATGACCGAGCGATACCTCGGCGTACTCGGCATCGGCGAGGCGCTGGGGGTGAGCCGGCACGCGGTGCACAAATGGCGGGCCCGCTACCCGGCAGGCTCCGCCCACCCCTTCCCCGAACCCGACGCCGAGATCGACGGCGCCCCCGGCTGGCGTCCCGACCGTCTCGGCGAGATCGTGCGCTGGCGCGAGGGCCTGCCCGGCCGAGGAGCCGGCGGCGGACGCCCGCCGGCGGCCCGCCAGGACTACCTGAAGGCCGCCGCCGAGCGCGGCCTCGACCGCGACGAGGCGCTGCGTGCCCTCGCGACGTTCGGCGAAGAGTTCCCCGAGATGACCGAGCCGGAGATCTGCGCCTGGCTCATCGAGAGCTGGCGCCGCTGACCCCACCAGAAGGCGATGACGCATGCCCGGAACCACCGCACCCGGATTCGAACCCGTCCAAGACGCGTTCGCCGACAACTTCGAGCACCACGACGAGATCGGCGCGGCCGTCTGCGTCTACGTCGACGGCAAGAAGGTCGTGGACCTCTGGGACGGCGTGGCCGACCCCCAGACCGAACGCCCCTGGACCGAGGACACCCTCCAGGTGGTCTTCTCCACCACCAAGGCGATCACCGCCGCCTGCGCCCTGCACCTCGTCGACCGCGGCCTGCTCGACCTGGACGCCCCCGTCGCCGACTACTGGCCGGAGTTCGGCAAACCCGAGATCCCGGTACGTTGGCTGCTCACCCACCAGGCGGGCCTGGCCGCCCTGGACAAACCGGTCACCCCCGCCGAGGCCGTGGCCTGGGAGCCGGTGGTCGCCGCCCTGGCGGCACAGCGGCCGTTGTGGGAACCCGGAACCGAATCGGGCTACCACGCCCACACCTTCGGCTGGCTCGTCGGCGAGGTGGTGCGCCGGGTGTCGGGGCGCACGCTGGGGACGTACCTGCGGGAGGAGATCACCGCCCCGCTGGGGCTGGACTTCTGGATCGGGCTGCCGGAGTCGGAACACCACCGCGCCGCCCGGATCGTCTCCCCGGCGATCGACCTGTCGGTCGACCCGGCGACCCTGCCCGAGGCGGTGCGCCCCTACTTCGACCCGACGTCGCTGACGATGCGGGCCTCGATGGCCGTCACCCCGTTCCTGAACCACAACGACCCCGTCGAACTGGCGGCCGAGTTCCCCTCGACCAACGGCTGCGGCACCGCGCGAGGGCTCGCGGGCTTCTACGCGGCGCTGCTCGACGGCCGGATCCTCAGCGCCGAGACCTTGGCTCTCGCGACGACCGAGCAGGTCAGCGGGGTCGACAAGGTGCTGCGGGTGCCGGTCAGGGTGGGGCTGGGCTTCGGCCTGCCGAACCCGGACGACTTCTGGTATGACCCGACGGCCTTCGGCTTCCCGGGATACGGGGGCTCGCTGGGGTTCGCGGACCCTTCCCGGGGGCTGGCCTTCGGCTATGTGATGAACCACGGCAAGCACGCCGCCGACGACAGAAGGGCCGCCAACCTCGTCGAGGCGGTGCGGGAATCCCTCGGCTGAAGGAAGTACCGGTCACAATTTCGGCAGATGATTCCCCACGATTTCGGGCGGTGAGTTACCTCCCCTGCATGGTAGAAGGCTTCAACCCCGCGGCCGATGCCCGTAAAGCTGACTCCAAGTACCGAGGAGGCGCGCTCATGGTTCCGGGTGCGTGGTTCCGGGTGCGCCACCTCCGGCCACCTGAGGAGGCAACAGGCAAATGTGTCGGTGACGCTTGGCAGACTGCGATATCGCCAGATGATCCCACCAGGAAACGACCAAGGAGGCGGTGGCGCTGCCAGCGAGAAACAAGGTGCGCTCGGACTGGACGCTCTCGCAGCTCCTGAGGCTCGTCCACTCGCTCGCTGAAAACGAGAGTGTCAAGTCAGCCGTTGGCGACGTCCTCGACCACATGGGTGACAACTACCGCGGCGGGAAGGCGTTGCTGGACTTGATCCGCTTCGCCATTCGGCAGGCCGAGACGGGCAGCGAACTGGAATCCGCTGCACGGCTCGACGACGCTCTGGGATACGCCACCGGCCGGCTACTGAACGCCGATGTGAACGAGAAATACCGGCTGCTCAGTGGAGCACCGCACCGGAACACCGAACTGTTCGCAGCCACCCAGGCGACCGCGCACCATTATCTTCTGTCGATTTTCGAGGATTTCCTGCGAGACCGCCCCGATGCTGGCATCGCCGATGCGCGGGTCCACTTTGAACGACTGGCTGCGGCGTCCATCAAGGTGGTGAAAGACCGGGAAGCGGGCATCTACCGTGTCCACAGGCTCATAGAGGAGAACCACATCTGGCTGGCCGAAACACTGATGCGGCGCACGACCTACGAGCCAGTCACCGATTCGAGTCATCCGACCTCGGATCTACCGCCGGAGTCGCTGGCCATCCTGGCCCGGGCCGACGCCACACTGATCCTCGCCGGAATGCAGCATCGGCTCCGCCGTCAACGATTGGCCGAGATCCGAAGCGTGGTCGAGCACCCCTCCAGCCTGGAGCGCGATATTCAGGAGGCTTTCAGCGGTGCGTGGTGGTTGTTCGGCGGCGAATACATCGGCCAGTCTCTGCGTCGGCGGCTGACCTGCGGGCTGGAACTCGACATTCCTTTATTGCGCCCCGACGGCGCACTCCACCTGGTGGAACTCAAACGTGCCAACGTCCAGGCGATCCAGAGGCATCGAACGTCTGCGATTCCCTCGGATGGTGTTCATGAAGCTGTGGGGCAGGTTCAGAACTACCTGAAGCTGCTCGACGAGAACCGCGAGGCCGTCCTCGGCCATGGCGTTGACGTGCGGCGGGCGACGGCGCTCGTCGTCATCGGCCACCCCCACCTCAGGACTGAATATACGGAAAGCCAGGTCAATGAGACTCTTCGCGTCTACAACTCTCATCTGGCTCGCATCGAGGTCATCACGTACAAGCAACTGCTCGACGCTGCGGAGCGAGCGCTCGATCTGACGGAACCGTCAACCGCCGCTCATTGAGCTGCCATCGCCGACCAGCTCAGCCTCCTGCTCATAAGGCGCGACAACTCCGACCAAAGGCGCAACTGGGCCCGCCGTTTCCTCGAACTCGCCTTCGCCGAACAGCACGCACACTGGATCGGCCTACCGTCGTGACGGCGGGCCGCCCGCGCGGCCGGTGAGCGCCGGATGCGGCGCTCACCATGGGCGGCGGGCGGTGCCGGGGTGGGCGGGAGCCGTAACGGAAGAATCCTGGGCCGGCCCTCTGTCGGGTCGGCCCAGGATCGGGGGTCAGCTGCAGCCGCTGGTGCTGCCGCAGCCCTCGCACACGTAGCAGCTACCGGCCGGGCGCATCTTGGTGCCGCAGGTCATGCACAGCGGCGCGTCGGCCGTGAAGCCCTGGTGGCCTTCCAGGTGGCCCTGCTGCGAGGCCCTGACCGGCTCGGCGACCGGGACCGGCTTGGTCACCGGCGGCTCTATCGGGGCCGACTGGGCCAGCGCGGCCGTGTCGAGCTGGGCGGCCGGGTCTTCGCCGCGCTGCTGGGCGGCGCGCTCGGAGGCCGAGAAGATGCCCAGAGCGGCCCGGTCCTCGTAGGGCAGGTGGTCGAGGGCCAGGCGGCGGAAGATGTAGTCCATCACCGACTGGGCCATGCGGACGTCGGGGTCGTCGGTCATGCCGGCCGGCTCGAAGCGCATGTTGACGAACTTCTGCACGTAGGTGTCGAGCGGCACGCCGTACTGGAGGCCGATGGAGATCGCCACGGAGAAGGCGTCCATGACGCCCGCGAGGGTCGAGCCCTGCTTGGACATCTTCAGGAAGACCTCGCCGAGACCGTCGTCGGGGTAGGACGAGGCGGTCATGTAGCCCTTCGCGCCGCCGACCGTGAAGCGGGTCGTGATGCTCGGGCGGCTGTTCGGCATGCGGCGGCGGGTCGGGCGGGAGACCTCGATGACCTTGGTCTCGGGCTCGGCGACGACCGCGGCCTCTTCGGTCTTCTTGTTGTTGCCGGCCGACAGCGGCTGGCCGACCTTGCAGTTGTCGCGGTAGACGGCCAGGGCCTTCAGGCCGAGCCGCCAGCCCTCGAGGTAGACCTGCTCGATGTCGTCGATCGTCGCCGACTCGGGCAGGTTGACCGTCTTGGAGATCGCGCCAGACAGGAACGGCTGGGTCGCGGCCATCATCCGGACGTGGCCCATGGGCGCGATCGCCCGCTCGCCCATCGCGCAGTCGAACACCTCGTAGTGGGCCTCCTTGAGGCCGGGGGCGCCGACCACGTGGGAGTTCGCCGCGATGTACTCGACGATCGCCTCGACCTGCTCCTCCTGGTAGCCGAGCTGACGCAGGGCCCGCGGGATGGTCTGGTTGACGATCTGCATCGAGCCGCCGCCGACGAGCTTCTTGAACTTGACCAGGGCCAGGTCGGGCTCGATGCCGGTGGTGTCGCAGTCCATCATCAGGCCGATGGTGCCGGTCGGGGCGAGCAGCGACGCCTGGGCGTTGCGCCAGCCGTTCTTCTCGCCCAGCTTCAGGCACTCCTGCCACTGCTTGGTCGCCTCGGCGTGGATCGCCTTGTCCATCGCGTCGATGGTGCGGACGGCGTCGTTGGCCGCGGCGTGCTTGCGCATGACCCGCTTGTGCGGCTCGGCGTTGCGCTCGTAGCCGTCGTAGGCCCCCACGACGGCCGCCAGCTCCGCGCTGCGGCGGTAGGACACCCCGGTCATCAGCGACGTGATCGCCGCGGCGATCGCCCGGCCGCCGTCGGAGTCGTAGGCGTGGCCGGTGGCCATCAGCAGGGCGCCCAGGTTGGCGTAGCCGATACCGAGCTGGCGGTAGGCGCGGGTGGTCTCGCCGATCTTCTCGGTCGGGAAGTCGGCGAAGGTGATCGAGATGTCCATCGCGGTGATGATCAGCTCGGTCAGCTTGACGAAGCGGGCGATGTCGAACGTGTCGTCGTCGGTGAGGAACTTCAGCAGGTTGATCGACGCCAGGTTGCACGAGGAGTTGTCGAGGTGGACGTACTCCGAGCAGGGGTTGGACGCGGTGATCCGGCCGGTCTCGGGGCAGGTGTGCCAGTCGTTGATCGTGTCGTCGTACTGCACGCCCGGGTCGGCGCACTCCCACGCCGCCTTGGCCATCTTGCGGAAGAGGTCGCGCGCGTCGATCTCCTCGATGACCTCGTGGGTGAGGCGGGCGCGCAGGCCGAACTTGCCGCCGGTCTCGACCTGGCGCATGAACTCGTCGCTGACGCGGACCGAGTTGTTGGCGTTCTGGTACTGCACCGACACGATGTCCTTGCCGCCGAGGTCCATGTCGAACCCGGCGTCGCGGAGGGCGCGGATCTTGTCCTCCTCACGCGCCTTCGTCTCGATGAACTCCTCGATGTCGGGGTGGTCGACGTCGAGCACGACCATCTTGGCCGCCCGGCGGGTGGCGCCGCCCGACTTGATGGTCCCGGCCGAGGCGTCGGCGCCCCGCATGAACGAGACGGGGCCGCTGGCCGTGCCGCCCGAGGACAGCAGCTCCTTGGAGGAGCGGATGCGGGACAGGTTCACCCCCGAGCCCGAACCGCCCTTGAAGATCACGCCCTCTTCCTTGTACCAGTCGAGGATCGACTCCATGGTGTCGTCGACGGCCAGGATGAAGCAGGCGCTGACCTGCTGCGGCGACAGGGTGCCGACGTTGAACCACACGGGCGAGTTGAACGCGAACAACTGGTGGACCAGGGCGTGCTTCAGCTCGTGGTCGAAGATCTCGGCGTCTTCGTCGGAGGCGAAGTAGCCGTTCTCGACGCCGGTCCGCGTGTAGACCCCCGTCACCCGGTCGACGAGCTGCTTCAGGCTCCACTCGCGCTGCGGCGTGCCGAGCGCGCCGCGGAAGTACTTGGTGGTCACGATGTTGGCCGCGTTGACCGACCACGACGCCGGGAACTCGACCCCGCGCTGCTCGAAGTTGACCGAGCCGTCGCGCCAGTTGGTCATGACGACGTCACGGCGCTCCCACTCCACCGCGTCGTAGGGGTGGACGCCCTCGGTGGTGAAGATCCGCTTCACCTTCAGCCCCTTGGCCCGCCCACGCCGTGCGCGCGTGGATGTGCCGTTGACCGTCTCCGTCATGACTCCCCCTTGGCATGTGCCTTGAGTTGCTGGATCTCTGCCTCGAAGTCGGCGAGGGTCTCGAACCCCCGGTAGACCGAGGCGAATCGTAGATAAGCCACCTCATCGAGGTCGCGCAGCGGCCCGAGGACCGCCACGCCCACCTCATGGGCCGGGATCTCGGCGACACCGGACGCGCGGATGCTCTCCTCGACCCTCTGCCCGAGCTGCGCGAGCGAGTCCTCACTGACGGGCCGCCCCTGGCAGGCCCGCCGGACCCCGGCGATGACCTTCTCCCTGGAGAACGCCTCGGTCACCCCGCTGCGTTTGCTCACCATCAGCAGGACCGTCTCCTGGGTGGTGAACCGTCTCCCGCATTCGGAACAGGTGCGCCGGCGGCGAATCGCCCCGCCGTCTTCCGTCGACCGGCTGTCGACGACCCGGGTGTCGGGATGACGGCAGAACGGGCAATGCACGCCGTCGCCTCCTCACTGACCAGACGCTCGCGCACGCCCCCACATGTGATGAGGTGCGGCAAAGGAAACACAATCTATGGTTCGCTCAGTTGACCACGACCACTAGATGTTGTGGTTCCCCAACCCTAGAAGTGAGTCCCCTAGATCGCAACTCAAACCCCACGTCCCTCAGGGGCCTACTGACCTGGGACGTCGCGGGGGAGGTAGAGCGTCGTGCCTGGCCGGATGAGGGGATCGGGTAAACCGTTGAGATCCATGATCTCGCGAACGACGACCCCCGGATCGCCGGCGCCCACGGCCGAGACGGCGATCTCCCAGAGAGTGTCGCCTTCCTGGACCGTCACACGGGGCAACCCCTCGACCGGACGCGTGGTGGACGCGGTCACGGCAGCCCGTGTGCCCAGCCAGAGCGCGGCCAAACTCACGATCGCGATGAGTATGACGAGGACGATCCGCCCGCGCCGGGTGAGCCGGAGGGGCGGGGGGTTCTCTCTTTCGGTACGCCGGCCTTCGACCGCGACATGCGAGGGACGCTCGGCGTCACCCCAGCGTCGCGACCCCGGCAGGGATCCTTTGGACGGGTTTCCTTGCCGGGACAGAACGGTTTCCACGGCGACCAGACGATCGGCTCCCGCGCCCGGAATGGCGCCGTTCGGCCGAGGGGAACGACGCCTCGAATAAGCTCCGGCCTCCGACTCCCCCATACCGGCCCGAGCCCGTGAAATCGGCTGTGGGGCCACTTGAGCCGTCGATTCTCGACCTGGCCTTACCGGAGACTTTCTCGGCTTCGAAGCGGCCCGAGCCATGGAATCCCGAGCCTGGGAAAGCGTCATCGCAGCGACCCGTTCCATGGAATCCCGGCCCCGCCGGACTGGAGACTCCGGAATCGGCTGTGGAGCGGCCTGAGCCGCGGAATCCGGACCCCGCTCGGCCCGAGCCTGCGGAATTGCCCGCACCGCGGATTCCCGGTCAGAGCCGGACTCGGTTCGGGGGTCTCGACTCGGAAAGGGCGGGACCAAGGTGAGGTGGCGTCGCCTTATATGGGGGTGCTCCGCCGGATGTGGATCCACGGCCTTCGGCGGTCGGATGTTCGAGTGTGGGGGTGGAGTCGTAGGGGTGTCCTTCCGCGTGGGCTTCATCGTGAACCTCCTCGACTGCCCTGCAAGAAGGGAAGAAAGATCGCGCGAATCGAACACGATGTCGATCGAACTCCCGTACGATGTTGTACACCACGCCACCGACGTTTTCGAGGGCAATCGAACAACTGTTTGATATTGATCTTGAATCGCGGTAGCGTCGCTCTGTGCGACGTGAGGAACACGGATTGGGAGGTGCGCAGGTGAACAACGACGGGCTGGCCGGCCAGCGCGACGAGAGCGTGAGCGATCTGGCGGTTCGCCGCCGCGACTCGCTCGGGCTCACCCCCAGGCAGCGCAAGATCCTGGAGGTGATCCGCGACTCGGTCCAGCAGCGGGGCTACCCACCGTCGATGCGCGAGATCGGTGAGGCGGTGCAGCTCACGAGCACGTCGAGTGTGTCCCACCAGCTCACCGCCCTTCAGCGCAAGGGCTACCTGCGTCGCGACCCCCATCGCCCGCGCGCCCTCGAGGTGCGCCTGCCCGGCGAGCCGGTTCTCTGGGTCGATCCCGACGCCGCCGTGGAAGACTCCGCCTTCAACCGTCCGACGGCGGCCTATGTTCCCCTGGTCGGGCGCATCGCCGCAGGTGGGCCGATTCTGGCCGAGCAGAACCTCGAAGACGTCTTCGCCCTGCCCAAGCAGCTCGTCGGCGAGGGCACCCTCTTCCTCCTCCAGGTCTCCGGCGACTCGATGATCGAGGCCGCCATCGCCGACGGCGACTGGGTGGTCGTCCGCCAGCAGCCGGTCGCCGACAACGGCGACATCGTCGCCGCGATGATCGACGGCGAGGCCACCGTGAAGACCTTCAAGCGTAAAGACGGCCACGTCTGGCTGGTCCCCCACAACCCCAACTACGAGCCGATCCCCGGCGACGAGGCGACCGTCCTCGGCAAGGTCACGGCCGTCCTCCGCAAGCTCTGACCGCACCTCTGAGGCGCCTGCTCCCCCACGAGCAGGCGCCTTTCGCTTGTCGGTGCCCTATGGGCGGTCTAGGGGCGGTAAACGCCGATGCGGTCAGCGATGCCCCGTCATACGCTGTTTGCGTGGACTTTGATCAGTTGACGGTGGAGCAGGCCCGCAGGCGCGACGGCACCAAGTGGGCGCAGGCCGCGCCCGACCTGATCCCGGCCTGGGTCGCCGACATGGACTTCCCCGTGGCCGGTCCCATCCGTGACGCGATCATGCACCGGGTCGGCACCGACATGGGCTACCCCGACTGGCCCCTGGAGCAGCCCGGCCTGCCGTTGCCGGAGGTCTTCGCCGAGCGCATGGCCGCCCGCTACGGGTTCCACCCCGACCCCGTCCACGTGCGGCCCTTCACCGATCTCAACCAGTCGTTGCAGGCCCTGCTCGACGTGCTGACCGAACCGGGCGAAGGGGTGCTCGTCCACACGCCGACCTACAACGCCTTCCTGATGACGCTGGAGGCGATGAACCGGCCCCCGGTTCCGATTCCGCTGGTGCCCGACGGGGAGACCTGGCGGGCCGAGCTTCCGGCCGATCCGCGGGGCGCGCGGGTGCTGCTTTTGGTCAATCCACACAATCCGACTGGGCGGTGCTTCACGCGTACGGAGCTGGAGGAGATCGCCGACTACGCCGACCGGCACGACCTGGTGGTGATCTCCGACGAGATCCACGCCGACCTGGTGTTCGCGCCGAACGAGCACCTCCCCTTCGGCCTGCTCCGCCCCGAACGGACCGTGACGATCACATCGGCCAGCAAGGCGTTCAACATGGGCGGGCTGCACTGCGCCATCGCCCACATCGGTTCCGCGCGGGCCCGGGAGGCGCTGGCGACCCGCCCGCCTGCCCTCTACGGCCAGCCGAGTGTCCTCGGCGTCGCGGCCACGGTGGCGGCCTGGCGGGAGTGCGACGCGTGGCTCGACGGGGTCGTCGCCGTCCTCGACCGCAACCGGAAGACCCTGGCGCAGCGGCTTCCGGCGGGGTGGACGTATCGGGTTCCGGAGGCGACCTACCTGGCCTGGATCGACACCGGCATCCCCGACGCCGCGACAGTGCTGGAACGCGAGGCCCGGGTCAAGGTCGCGCCGGGGACGATCTACGGCGCTCCGGACACCTGGATCAGGCTCAATTTCGGCACCTCGGGCCCCATCCTGGACGAACTCCTCGACCGGCTCCCCACATGACCGGCTTATCTCATTACCTGGATCTGCTGGAAGATCAAGTGGCCGCTGGACGACTGGGGGAACACGCCGACGCCCTCACGATCCTGGGCGGCGATCCCCGGTCCGAACGCCGGCTGACGTTCGACGACGCCTACACCTCGGCCTTTCATGACTTCGAGACACGCGGCGCCCTGTGCAGCGAGATCCTGCTCGACCGCGTCGGGTCATGGCTTGTCTGCGTCGAGCCATGGGGTGACGAGGGTTCGGTGTCGGAGACGCTGCTGGCCCTTTCCAAAGGCGGAACCGCGCTCTCCCTGCTGCTGCATTCCATGTCCGCGCACACCTTCAGCTATGCGACCGGCGGCGCGGCGCTGATAGCCGTCACCTGGCTGGACGAACCACGGGTCAGCGGGCAGTTGACCGCTGCCGAGGTCATCGGGGACGTCCCCCTCCTGGACGAGGAACTGGACTCCGACCTCTGGAAGGCGCACGCGCTGACCCTGGCCGAGCGCATCACCGGATTCCGCCTCACCGCCGAATGGCTCAACGAGGAACACCCGTGTTACCGCGGATCCCGGCCCACGCTCACGTACTGAATACGGCTGATCCGCGGATCCCCCACCTCACGGGGCACGATGCCCATTCTCATCCGGCGTTCGATGCGGTCTTGAACGATCTCGCCCAGCGGCGCGTCCCGGTACTTCCGCCAGCGCTTGGGGCGTTTGAGATAAAGGACCTCTTCGACGCCCGCGTGCAGGATCTGGTGTTCACGGCGCCGGTTGGCGCGATGAGGGAAACGTTTGTTGCGGCGAATGTTCTTGCGCGATGACTTGTCGTTCTCGCCGTAGTCGTTACGGCGGTCCTTCGCATAACTGAGGCGCTTCTCACGGCCGATCACAATAAAGGATTTCCCGCACAATGTGCGGATGAAGTACTGGACCGACCGTCTCGCCGCCTATTCGGACGGGCCATTGAGGAAACGACCGGCCCACCCCAAAGCGGGCCGGTCGTCGTCAGGGCGTCAGCTGCAGGTGATCGGGGAGGGCGTCGTGTTGCTGCCGTTCCACGTCCCGTTGAAGCCGAACGTCGCCGAGCCGGTGGCCGCGATCGTGCCGTTCCACGACTCGTTGTTCACCGTGACCTGGGTTCCGGACACGGTGTGCAGGCCACCCCACAACTGGGTGATCGTCTGCCCGTTGGCCCAGTTCCACCGCACCGTCCACCGGCTGATCGCCGCCGACGAGGGCCGCACGGTCACCTCACCCTGGAACCCGCCCGGGTACTGGTTGATGATCCGGTACGTCGCCACGCAGCCCCCCGGAGACGGGGAAGGTGACGGCGACGGGCTGGGAGAGGGCGAGGGCGAGGGCGAAGGAGACGGGGAGGGCGAGGGTGACGGGCTGGGCGAGCCCGACGGGGAGGGGGACGGTGACGGGCTGGTGCCCGGTGGGACCGGGGCGATCAGGTAAGGGCTCAGGATGTTCTGCTTGGCCGTCTGCACGGTCACCCAGTCGTCCAGCACGATGCCGCCCGTGTCGCCCGAGTTCGGGTTCCACGACCAGTAGGTGAACGACATCCCGTTCACGCCCGTCCCGGTGTACTTCATCAGCTCGGTCAGCCAGATGCGGTCGACGTTCGACGTCATCGTCGTGCCGAACTCGCCCATCATGATGGGCGCGATGTTCTGCTTGTACAGGTAGCCCCAGTACCGGTCCCAGATGGCCGGCATGTTCGCGGGGTAGGTCGGGTCGGAGAACCAGGCCTGGTTGTAGACGGACGTCGCGTACTCATGCGGCGAGTACACGAGCCGGTTGGCCACGTTGAGCCGAACCGGGAACTGTCCGGCCTTGGAGAGGTTGCCGCCCCACCATCCGCAGTCCTCGTCGTTCGAGGGGTCGTTGTCCCACACGTTGGAGAGCCCGCCCGAGGGGCACGAGACGCCCTCGACGAAGATCAGCCAGTTCGGCTGGACGGCCAGGATGGCGTTGCCGGCGCGTTCGGCGGCCAGCCGCCAGTCGCGGGTCTCGACGCCGCAGCCCCAGCAGGCGCCGGTGGCGTTCGGGTTGGTGCCGTCGGCGTGGGGTTCGTTGTGCAGGTCGGCGCCGATGACCGTGGTGTTGCCGGCGTAGCGCTGGGCCAGCATGCGCCAGTCGGCGATCCAGGTCGCCTCCGAGACCGTGGGGGTGTACCACAGGGCCGACTGGCCGGCGGAGGTCGGGCGGTGGCGGTCGAGGATGACGCGCATGCCCTTCGAGCCGGCGTACTCGATGACCTTGTCGAGGATCTGCAGGGGAGACAGGCCGACGAGGTCGGGGTTGGTAAAGTCGTTGATGCCGGTCGCGACCGCGCCGGGCTTGAGCGCGTCGTTCGAGAACGGGATGCGCAGGGTGTTGTAGCCGAGCTGGGCCATGTGGTCGAGCTGGGACTTCCACGTCACGCTGGCCCACAGGCCGTGGAAGGTCTTGTTGTCGGTCTCCATGCCGAACCAGTTGATGCCGGTCAGGCGGACCGTCGCGCCGGTGCTGTCGACGATCTTGTTGCCGTTGGTCCGCAGGTAGCCGGTCCCCGTGCCGGCCGCGTTGGCGGGGGTGCCGATCGCCACGAGTAACCCGGCGATCAGCGCGGTCCCCGCCAACCAGGCGGTGAATCTAGCCAAAAGTGCCTCCAAAGCGGGGGCACGCCTGGCCGTCGAGCCGGAACGGGTTCAGGCATGCCCCGCCGAGGCATGCCCTGACCGCACGCCCGACGATGTTCGAGATATCGGCTCGGGCGCCAATGCTGCTCCTACGGCACGATGTTGACCAGCTTGGGCGCCCGCACGATGACCTTGCGGGGGGCGCCGTCGAGGTGGGCCTTGACCTTCTCCGAGTTCAGGGCCAGCGCCTCCAGATCGGTGTCCGAGATGTCCGGTGAAACTTCCAGACGGTCGCGCACCTTGCCGGCGACCTGGACGACCGCGGTGACCGAGTCCTGCACCAGCAGCGCCGGGTCGGCGACCGGCCACGTGGCGCGGGCGACCGACGGCTGGTGGCCCAGCCGCTCCCAGCCTTCCTCCGCCGTGTACGGGGCCACGATCGACAACATCACGGCCAGCGCCTCGGCCGCCTCGCGCACGGCGGGGTCGGCGGCGCCGGGGCCCGAGTCGATCGCCTTGCGCGTGGCCGAGGTCAGCTCCATCAGGCGGGCGACCGCCACGTTGAAGCGGTGGGTCTCGACCAGCTTGGTGACCTCGTCGACGGTCCGGTGGACGACCTTGCGCAGCTCCAGGTCACCGGCCGCGAAGTCGGTTCCGGCGGCGGACGCGTCGGTCATCACGCGCAGCGCGCGGGCCAGGAACTTCAGCGACGCGGCCGGCGAGACGTCGGCCCAGTCGATGTCGTCTTCCGGCGGACCGGCGAACACCATGGTCAGCCGGACCGCGTCGACGCCGAAGTTGTCGATCTGCACGCCCAGGTCGACGCCGTTGCCCAGCGTCTTGGACATGGCCTTGCCGCCGTTGATGACCTGGCCCTGGTTCAGCAGCCGCAGGAACGGCTCGTCCCAGCTGATCATGCCCATGTCGTGGAGGACCTTGGTGAAGAACCGGCTGTACAGCAGGTGCAGCACCGCGTGCTCGACGCCGCCGACGTACTGGTCGATGGGGCCCCACTTCTCGGCCTTGGCCAGGTCGAAGGGGCCGTCGTCGTACTTCGGGTCGAGGTAGCGCAGGAAGTACCACGAGCTGTCGACGAAGGTGTCCATCGTGTCGGTGTCGCGCTTGGCGGGGCCGCCGCACGACGGGCACGGCACGTTGACCCAGTCGGTGGCCGAGGCCAGCGGCGAGACGCCCTTGGGCGCCAGGGCCTCGCCGCGCAGGTCGGGCAGCACGACCGGCAGGTCCTTGTCGGGGACGGGGACCTCGCCGCACTCGCCGCAGTGGATGATCGGGATCGGGGTGCCCCAGAACCGCTGGCGGGACAGCAGCCAGTCGCGCAGGCGGTAGTTGACCGTGGCCTTGCCGGTGCCGCGCTCGGCCAGGATCTCGATGATCTTCTCGATCGCCTCGGCCTTGCTCAGGCCGTCGAGCGGGCCGGAGTTGACCAGCTTGCCCTCGCCCGGGGTCGCCTTGCCGGTCTCGCCCGGGTCGGCCATGCCGGTGTGCACGACGACCTTCACCGGCAGGTCGAACTTCATGGCGAAGTCGAGGTCACGCTGGTCGTGGGCCGGGACGGCCATGATCGCGCCGTGGCCGTAGTCGGCCAGCACGTAGTCGGCGGCCCAGACCGGGATGCGTTCGCCGTTGACCGGGTTGATCGCGTGCACGCCCAGGAAGACGCCGGTCTTCTCCTTCTCGGTCGACATGCGCTCGATGTCGGACAGCTTGGCGACCTCGGCGCGGTAGGCCTCCAGGGCGGGGCGCCGCTCCTCGGTGACGATCTCGGCGGCCAGCGGGGCGTCGGCGGCGACGACGAAGAAGGTCGCGCCGTAGAGGGTGTCGGGGCGGGTGGTGTAGACGGTGACCGGGTCCTTGCGGCCCTCGATCTCGAAGTCGACGTCGGCGCCGGTGCTGCGGCCGATCCAGTTGCGCTGCATGGTCAGCACGCGGTCGGGCCAGCCGCCCTCCAGGCGGGCCATGTCGTCGACCAGGCGGTCGGCGTAGTCAGTGATCTTGAAGTACCACTGGGTCAGCTCGCGGCGGATGACGTCGGCGCCGCAGCGCTCGCACTTGCCCGCGACGACCTGCTCGTTGGCCAGCACCGTCTGGTCGTTGGGGCACCAGTTGACCAGGCCGCCCTTGCGGTAGGCCAGGCCGCGCTCGAAGAAGCGCGTGAACAGCCACTGGTTCCACTTGTAGTACTCGGCGTCGCTGGTGTGCAGGCGGCGGGTCCAGTCGAAGGAGATCGCGTAGCGCTGGAAGCTGGCCGCCTGGGTGTCGATGTTGCTGTAGGTCCACTCGGCCGGGTGGGCGTTGCGCTTGATGGCCGCGTTCTCGGCGGGCAGGCCGAAGGAGTCCCACCCGATCGGGTGCAGGACGTTGTAGCCCTTCAGGAACCAGTAGCGCGCCACGACGTCGCCGATGGCGAACACCTCGGCGTGGCCCATGTGCAGGTCACCGGACGGGTAGGGGAACATGTCGAGCATGTAGCGCCGCGGCCGCGGGTCGGCGTCGTCCTCCACGACGGCGAAGGGCTTCAGTTCCTCCCAGCGGGGCTGCCACTTGGCCTGGAGCGCCTGGGGGTCGTATACCTGCTCGTCCACGTTTGATCTCCTGATTTATCGACACCTGCTTCTTATGGGCAGATTCACGGTGCGAGACACGGCCGACCTTCGGCCGTCCGTGTCTCGCCCATAAGAAAACCCCTCGGCTGAAGCACGAGGGGCGGCCGCGTCGAGGCTGCTGTCAGCTCGTTCGACGCGGCCCGGTAAGAAGCAGGTTCGCGGCACGCATAGAGCAAGGGTAGCGCAGAACGCAAGCGCGACGGGGGCTGCCGCAGGAGGACCATGGTTCTTGCCCGTGAACGAGACGGGGGCGGTCGGGAGAGCGGCCCCCGGATCCTGCTTCCGCCTCCGCCTTGAGCGGACGAGGCGCGGGCGGCCGGGTCCGGCCACTGGCTCGCGCTGCGAGAATGAGGGCCGCCGACGAGCAGGCGCGGATCTTACACCGAGAGTAAAGTGGTGATATCCGATGGTGATAGATCCATTGTGACCTCGGTTGTCCCTTTCGTTTACCCTCATCTCGTGAACCCTGTCGACCCGAGGCATGGCCCGGACTTCCCGCAGGCGGACCTTCCGATGCAGGATCCGCCGACCGACCCCACGGGCGAGACGTTCAGAGGGGGCTTTTCCAGTTTCGCCGCCCCGGCCCCCAGCCCGCATGAGATCATGCCAAGCACGTCTAATTCGGGCATGATCTCGGGAGGTTCCATGCCCTCGGAGCACAGCGATCCACGGCGCGGCCCGGCCTGGCCGGAAGTCCCGCCAGCCTGGCCCGAGGTGCCGCCGCCCGCCGCCTCGTACCCGCCGAATCCGGTCGCCGGGCCGCACGGCCGGCCTGAGGCCGCGCCCTTCGGCGGCCCCCCGGCCCCTTCGCCCGGCGGCTCGTTCCCGCCCAGCCCGGTCGCCGCGCGGCACGACACCCGGCACGAGCGGCCCGACCACCAGACCGGCCCGCAGAGCCCGCCGATCCCCCAGGCCCCGTTCCAGGATCATCCGCCGTTCCCGGTGCCGCCCCCGCCGCCGCCTCCGGTGAGCCCGTTCGGCCCGGCCGACGACTACCCCGCCTTCGGCGCCGCGCCCGCCCCGGCCCGCCCGGCGTCCCCCGCCCCCGAGTTCCCGCCCGTCAGGGCCGGCAGCGGGCCGGTGTTCCCGCCTCCGATGAACCCGCCGGGCTTCCCCGAGCCGCAGGCCGCCCGGCAGCCCGCGCGGACCGACACGGGCCCCGGCTTCCCCGAGCTGCCGCCGGAGGAGGGGCCCTGGGCCTCGGCGCCCAACGTGTTCCCCCGGGCCGAGGAGCGGAACCCGTCGTTCCCGCCCCGGCCGGTCGAGCCCTCCCCGCAGCAGTCGTTCTCCTACCAGGAGCCGGCCACCACGTTCGGCACCCCGCGCGGCCCGTTCGACCCGCGTGTGCCCGCGCCGCCGATGGACCAGCAGCCGTTCCCGCCCGCCCAGCCGGCCCAGGCCGCCGCGCCCGCCACCGACCGCACGGTCACGATGGGCCCGCCCGGCCAGCCCGCGCCCCCGCAGGCCCAACAGGCAACACAGCACACGGCGCAGCAGACGGCCCAGCAGACACTGCAGCAGCCGGCCCAGCCGATGGGTGCGCCGATGCCGCCCGCGCCGCCGCAGAACTACGGCGGTCCGACCACGGGCGAGCACCTCGTGCAGCAGCTCCCCGGCGACGACCCCTACAAGCCGTTCGTCACGGCGGGCCAGATCAGCGGCCCGAAGACGCCCCCGGCGGCCCGGCAGCAGGAGCTGTGGGAGACCGTTTGGGGCGACGGTCAGCACACGACCGACGATGACGACGACGAGAAGGGCAAGCCGGTCTGGCTGTTCGCGCTCGTCGGCTCGGTGCTGGTCGCGCTGATCGTGGCGCTGTTGTGGGCGTTCCTGGCCGGGCCGCTCAGCTCGGCCGCCGAGACCACGGCCCAGCCCGCCCCCTCGGCCAAGCCGTCGGCCACCAAGCCGGCCGCCGCCGCCGCGTCGGGCGGCATCCCCGAGTACGACGGCGAGAAGTCGGCCGTCAAGGGCACCCTCACCGACGAGACGGCCGGGATCTCGATCTCGCAGCTCGGCGGCCAGTGGAAGACCGACGCCGACACCCAGACGGTCATGTCGACCTACGGCTACTCGACCCGCCAGTTCGTCAGCGCCGGGCTCACCTCCAAGGGCAAGCCGTGGTTCGCCACCGTCATGACGGGCAAGCTTCCGGCCGACCTGGCCTCGCAGTACAAGTCGCCGACCGACCTGCGGCCGGTGCTGAACGGCGTGGTGTTCAAGGCCCGCCAGACGATCTTCCCCAGGCCCAACAAGGTCGCCAAGGTCGGCGCGCAGAAGCTGCCCGGCGGTCTGGGCCAGGCCGCCGCCTACAAGGTGACCGACGACGGCGGCGGGACCCTGGTCGTGGTGGCCGCGGTCAACACCGGCGCCGAGGTCCCGTCGATCGTCTACATGATGGTGCCGGACCTGCGCGACGACCTGCTGCCCGACGTCAACACGATCCTCAAGTCGATCAAGAAGGCCTAGAACTCGCAGGTCATGTGCTTCGTCCCGTTGATGAAGCTGGAGAACAACCGCTCGGGTGAGCCGCCCTCGATGGCGGGCACCCGGGTGAGCAGCTCCCGGAACATGACGGTGATCTCGCGCCGGGCCAGGTGGGCCCCGAGGCAGAAGTGGGGCCCGGGGCCGCCGAACCCGACGTGGGGGTTGGGGTTGCGGCCGATGTCGAACCGCAGCGGGTCGTCGAAGACGGCGGCGTCGCGGTTGGCCGACCAGTAGTAGAGGACGACCTTCTCGCCCTTCTTGTACTCGTTGCCGTTCATGACGTGGTCGCGGGTGACCTTGCGGCGCATGTAGTTGACCGGGCTGGCCAGCCGGACGATCTCCTCGACCGCGCCGGGCGCGAGGCCGTCGACGTCGGTGAGCCAGCGCGCCTTCTGGTCGGGGTTGACGGTCAGCAGGCGCAGGCCGTACGAGATGGCGTTTCTGGTGGTCTCGTTGCCGGCCACCACGAGCAGGATGAAGAACGAGCCGAGCTCCTGCAGCGTGAGGCGTTCACCGTCGATGTTGGCGTTGACCAGCGCCGAGATGAGGTCGCCCGTGGGGTTGCGCTCCCGGTGGGCGGCCAGGTCCTGGACGAGCTGCTGCAGCTCCAGCCCGGCGGTGAGCAGGGCGGTGGCGATGGCCTCGGGGTCGCTGACGTATTCGGGGTCCTGCGCGCCGAGGATCATGTTCGAGCGGTCGAAGACGAACCGGTAGTCCTTCTCCGGGATGCCCATCATGTCGCAGATGATCTTCAGGGGCAGGCGGGCCGCGACCTCCTCGACGAAGTCGCACCCCGGGCCCTTCTCCAGCAGGTCGTCGACGATCTTCGTGGCGGCGACCGCGACGTCGTCCTCGAACTGCTTGATCATCTTCGGGGTGAAGGCCCGGGACACGATCCGGCGCAGGCGGGCGTGCCGGGGGTCGTCCATGCTGATCATCGAGCCGAAGTACTCGACGAACTCCGGTGGCATGTCGACGATGTTGGTCGCGCCGCCGTCGCCGGAGCAGAAGACCTCGGGGGTCCGGCTGGCCTCCAGGATGTCCGCGTGCTTCACCAGCGCGTGGTAGCCGAGGCCCTGGCTGGCGAAGGAGACCGTGGGTTCCGCGTAGAAGGGGGGCTTGTCGAGGTCGCGGAGCAACTGGAAGGAGTGTTCCCGGTCGGCCATCGGCCGCTTCCAGAACTCCCAGTCCGACAGGTCGACATCGGCGGCCGAGGTGATCGGCGGCATCGTCATGAGTGGAGCCTCCGGGGGAGGAAAACCAGAACGACATTCGGTATCAATGCTGCCATACCAACTCCGCCGCGCGCTCGGCGATCATCACAACGGGGGCGTGGGTGTGCCCCCGGTTCAGCGTCGGCATGACCGACGCGTCGACCACCCGCAGCCCCTCGACGCCGCGCACCCGCAACTCCGGGTCGACGACCGACTCCTCGTCGGCGCCCATGCGGCAGGTCCCGACCGGGTGGTAGAGCGTCTCGGACCTGTCGCGCACCCATTGGGCCATCTCGTCGTCGGTCTTCGGGTCGGTGTACGGCTCGATCGGCCCGTCGACGTAGGGCCGCAACGCCTCGGCGGCGCCGACGCGCAGGCAGGCCTTGAGCCCGTCGACGAGCCTGCGCAGGTCGGCGGGTTCGGTCAGGTAGCCGGGGTCGATGACGGGATCGCGGCCGTCGAGCGTCACCCGGCCCCGCGACTCGGGCTGGAGCAGCACCGCCGCGACGGTCAGGCCGTGCCCGGCGGGCGGGGTGCGGCCGTGGTCGACGAACACGGCGGGCGCGAAGATGAGCTCGACGTCGGGGGCCGGTTCGGCGTCGGAGGTCCGGATGAACGCGACCGCCTCGGCGACGTTCGAGGTCAGCATGCCCTTGCGGCCGACCAGGTAGCTGAGCAGGTTGGGCACGCTCTCGGCGCCGCTCATCGTGATGGGCTTCGGGCAGCGGAAGTAGGCGCCGGTGGCGAGGTGGTCCATGAGGTTCGCGCCGACGCCGGGCGAGGCGTGCACCACCGGGATGCCGCTCGCCGCGAGCACGCCGGGGTCGCCGATGCCCGACAGCATCAGTAAGTGGGGCGAGCCGATCGCGCCGGCCGCCAGGATGACCTCCTTCCTGGCCACGACCCGCTCCCCGTCGCCGTGTTCCACCGCGACCGCGCGGCCGTTCTCGACCACGACGCGGCGCACCTGCGCGGCGGTCAGCACGGTGAGGTTGGGGCGCGACATGGCCGGGCGGAGGTAGGCGTCGGCGCAGCTCCAGCGGTGGCCGCGGTCCTGGGTGACCGGGGTCGGGCCGTAGCCCTCGTTCGACGGGCCGTTGAGCTCGTCGAGGCGCTTCATGCCGAGTTCCGCGCACGCCCGCAGGAACGCGTCGGTCGCCTCGTTGGGCGAGCGCAGTTCCGAGACGTGGATCGGGCCGCTGGTGCCGTAGACGCCGCCGGCGTTGGAGCCGACGCGGTGCTCGGCGCGGCGGAAGTAGGGTTCGACCTCGTCGTACGACCACCCCGGGACGTTCCACTGGTCGTAGTCGAGGGGGTTGCCGCGCAGCCACATCATGGCGTTCATCGATGAGCTGCCGCCCAGCATGCGGCCCCTCGGCCAGTAGATCTCCCGGCCCGACAGGCCCGGTTGCGGGGTGGTGGTGAAGTTCCAGTCGTAGCTCGTGCCGAACAACTTGCTGAAGCCCGCCGGCATGCGGACCTCCAGCTTGCGGTCGCTGCCGCCGGCCTCGATCAGGGCCACGGTGACCGACGGGTGCTCCGACAACCGGGCGGCCAGCACACACCCGGCCGAACCCGCTCCGACGATGACGTAGTCGAACTCCATCCCTCGTACTTACTCCTCACACCCCGGCCCGACAAGGTTTTATGGTGAGCTACGTACCGGTAGGTATGTCGATCCCCCAACGAGGATGTGGCCCATGCTCAACCTGTCGATCGTGCTGGAGGACAGCGCCCGGGAGGCGCCCGACCGCACCGCCGTCGTCTTCGGTGACCTGCGGTTGTCCTATTCGTTCGTGAACACCGTGGCCAACCAGGTGGCCAACCTGCTGGTGTCGCGTGGCGTCGGGCGGGGTGACAAGGTCGCCCTCGCGTGCCCCAACTCCCCCTACTTCCCGTTCGTCTACTTCGGCATCCTGAAGGCGGGGGCGACGGTCGTACCGCTGAACGTGTTGTTGCAGGGGCGCGAGATCGCCTACCACCTCGACGACTCGGACGCCAAGGCGTTCTTCTGCTTCGAGGGCACCCCCGAGCTGCCCCTCGGCGAGCGCGGCAGGGCCGGGTTCGAGGCGTCCGGCGCGGAGATGTTCTTCGTGCTGCCCGCGACGCCGCTGGCCACCGAGTCGGAGTTCGGCGAGACCATCTGGGCCGCCCTCGGCGGGATGAGCGGGGAGTTCGAGCCCGTCCAGACCGACCCGTCGGACACCGCGGTCATCCTCTACACGAGCGGCACCACCGGGCAGCCCAAGGGCGCCGAGCTCAGTCACCAGAACATGCTGCTCAACGCCATGGTGGCCGACACGATGTTCCCCTCGGCGGGCGACGACGTCTATCTGGCGACGCTGCCGCTGTTCCACTCGTTCGGCCAGACCGTCGTGATGAACGGCGGCTTCCGGCGGCGGGCCACGCTGGTGCTGCTGCCCCGGTTCGAGCCGGTCGAGGCGCTGCGGCTGATGAACGCCGAGGGCGTCACCCTGTTCGCGGGGGTGCCCACCATGTACTGGGCGCTGCTGACGACCGTCCACGCCGGCGGCGGGCAGGTGCCCACCACGCTGAAGACCGCCTGCTCGGGCGGCGCGGCGCTGCCGGTCGAGGTGCTGAAGGACTTCGAGACCACCTTCTCGGTGCCGATCCTGGAGGGGTACGGGCTCTCGGAGACCTCCCCCGTCGCCTCGTTCAACCAGCCGGGCAAGGTGGCGAAGGCCGGGTCGATCGGCACCCCGATCTGGGGCGTCGAGATGAAGCTCATCGACGCCGCCTGGAACACCGCCGAGGAGATCGGCGAGATCGCCATCCGCGGCCACAACGTCATGAAGGGCTATTACAACCGGCCCGAGGCGACCGCCGAGGTGATGAACGACGGCTGGTTCCGCACTGGCGACATCGCCACCCGCGACGAGGACGGCTACTACTTCATCGTCGACCGCGCCAAGGACATGATCATCCGTGGTGGTTTCAACGTCTATCCGCGGGAGATCGAGGAGGTGCTGATGACCCACGAGGCCGTCTCGCTGGCCGCCGTCGTCGGCGTCGCCCACGAGTCGCTCGGCGAGGAGATCAAGGCCTACGTCATCCTCAAGCCCGGGGCGACCGTCACGGAGGAGGCGCTGGTCGGGTGGGGGAAGGAGATGATGGCGCAGTACAAGTACCCCCGCGTCGTCGAGTTCCGCGACGCCCTCCCGATGACCGCGACGGGCAAGATCCTGAAGCGCGAACTGCGCTGAGACGCACCGCGGGCCGCGCCGGTTCCATTCCGGCGCGGCCGTTCAGTGCCGGATTTTGGATGATTCCGTCCTGGCGAAGCGGGTAGGGAGCGCGCGTGCCGCCGTAGTCGATGTCGGGGAGAGACAACTCCATGCGCGCGCTCACCGGTTCGTTACTGCTGCTCGTGACCGGCGCACTCATCACCGGATCGGTGATGGTGCCCGTGTCCACGGCCAGTACGCAGACACCACCGAAACGCACGACACCTTATGTGAAGGGAATCCGGTACGAGGCCGAGACGGCCGCCATATCCCGTGGCGTGGTCCAGAAACGAGTCTGGGGCTACACCGGGCGTGGTTACGTCAACGGCGCCGACCGCCGCGGCAACTTCGTCGAGTGGACGGTCACCCCGCTGGCAGCGGGGAACAACCACGTCCACATCCGCTATCTGACCAGCCGCACCCTCCAGGCCGACCTCGTCGTGAACGAGGAGGTCGTCGCCGAGGACGTGCGGTTCCGGCCGTCCCGCTGGTGGCGCACCCTCGCCCTGGCGGTCGACCTGCCCGAGGGCGAGTCGTCGATCCGGATCGTCGCCACCACGAGGCGGGGCAACCCCCACCTCGACAGCATCACCCTGTTCCCGGTCCCCCCGGCGCCCACGGCCCCGCCCACGGCGGAACCGACGCCTGAGCCGACGCCGGAACCCACGCCGACACCATGTGTCAGCCCGATGCCGCCGGGCGGCGAGACCCCGCCTCCCGCACCGGAGCCGACCCTGCCCGACGACGGCTGCGTCGTCCCGGAACCGTGCCCGACCTGGAGCCCGGACCCCACCCCCTCGGTCCCGCCGTCGGAGACCCCGACCGCGATCCCCTCGGAGACCCCCTCCGAGACCCCCTCCGCGACGCCCTCTGAGACGCCCTCTGAGACGCCCTCCGCGATGCCGGGTGTGGCCGCGCGCACGCAGACCGAGGCGACCACGGGCCCGCTGCCGACGCCGAGCGAGAGCGTGCCGCCCGCCCCGGAGCCGACGCCGACCGTGACCTGCACACCGCCGCCGCCGTGCGACCTGGAGGTCGTCCGGCCGATCGACACGGCGCCCGGAGTCCCGCAGGCCACGATCCCGGTCCCGACGCCCGAGCCGACTCCGCCTGGCTTCCCCGAGGACCCGGCGCCGACGCCGGACATCCCGATCCCGACCCCGTCGAGCGGGCCGTCGGAGCCGGCGCCGTCCCTGACGGTCACGCCGACCGCGACGCCCACCTGCACTCCGCCGCCGCCGTGTCCGACCGTCCCGGCGGAGACCCCCGTGCCCGAGACCGTGACGACGTTCACGACGCCGGAGCCGAGCCCGTCGGTCACTCCCTCCGAGACGCCGACCAGCCTGCCGACCGTCTCGGAGACGCCGACGACGCCGGTCACCCCCACGCCGACGCCGACCTGCACCGCTCCCCCGGTCGAGACGCCTCCGGCGACTCCGACCCCCGAGCCCACGCCTCCGGCCGAGAGCCCGACGCCCGAGCCGACTCCTCCGGTCGAGACGCCGTCCGTCGACCCGACGCCCATTGTCGAGCCCACCCCGCCCGTCGACCCGACGCCCACCGTCGAGCCGACCCCGACCCCGCCCGTGGACCCGACGCCGACCGTCGAGCCCACCCCGACGCCCACGCCCACCGCTCCCGGCGGCGGAGGTGGCGCGCCCGGGACGCCCGAGGTGGTCTCCGAGCAGTGGACCGTCCCCTGGGACGTCGCCTGGTCACCCACCGGTGACTTCGCGCTGGTCACCGAGCGGGACAGCTTCAAGGTCTTCCGCGTGAACAAGGACGGCACCCGGACCGAGGCCGGAACCGTGCCGGAGTCGGTGCGGACCGGCGGTGAGGGGGGCCTGATGGGCGTGGCCTTCTCGCCGGGGTGGAACGGCGACGGCGACAAGGAGGTGTTCTTCATGCACTCCTCGTCCGACGGCAACCGCGTCGCGAAGATGGAGTACGACGGCACGTCGCTGACGGCGTACACGCCGATCCTGACCGGGATCAAGAAGAGCACCTACCACAACGGCGGCCGGCTGAAGTTCGGCCCCGACGGGTTCCTCTACGTCTCCACCGGAGACGCGCAGGAGACCAGCCTGTCGCAGGACCCGAACTCGCTGAACGGCAAGATCCTGCGCATCACCAAGACCGGCGAGGCCGCCGAGGGCAACCCCGGCGGGTCCCGCGTCTACTCGCTCGGCCACCGCAACGCGCAGGGCCTGGCCTGGGACTCCGAGGGCCGCCTGTGGTCGGCCGAACTGGGCGCGAGCTCGACCGACGAGCTCAACCTGATCGAGCCGGGCAAGAACTACGGCTGGCCGAAGTGCGAGGGCCCGTGTGACGAGCCGGGCATGACCAACCCGAAGAAGACCTGGTCGACGGCCGAGGCGTCGCCGAGCGGCATCGCGATCGTCGACGACGTCGTCTACATGGCGGCGCTGCGCGGCAAGCGGCTCTACGCGATCCCGCTCACCGGCACCGAGGCGGGCGACCCGGTCGCCCACTTCACCGACACCTACGGCCGCCTGCGCGCGGTCGAGAAGGTGCCCGACGAGCAGGCGATCTGGATCACCACCAGCAACGCCGACGACAACGGCGGCCGGCCCGACGGCTCCGACCGCATCGTCAAGGTGAGCCTGAACTCCTAGAGAAAAGGAAAGACCCCCGGGCGTCGCAGCCCGGGGGTCTTCTTCTTCGTACGGTCAGGGCCAGTTCAGCGCGGGCCGGAGCGCCACGTGGGACTTGCGGTCCTCATCGAGCTTGACGCCGAGCACCTGGTGGAGCTGGACCTTGTTGCGTTCGAAGCCGACGATGCAGCCGGCCATGTAGAGACGCCACACGCGGGCGGTGCCCTGGCCGACCTCGGCCACGGCCTCGTCCCAGTGGTCGTCGAGGTTCCTGCACCAGTCGCGGAGGGTCAGCGCGTAGTGCTCGCGCAGGTTCTCCTCGTGGCGGATCTCGTAACCGAGGTCCTCCATCTCGCGGACCAGCGTGCCGACCGACTCGAGTTCCCCGTCGGGGAAGACGTAGCGGTTGATGAAGCCGGTGCGGTTGATGGAGCGTTCTTTTCCGGACGGGCGGGTGATGCAGTGGTTGAGCAGCCTGCCGCCCGGCTTGAGCTTGCCGTACAGGAATGAGAAGTAGCTCTTCAGTTGGTTGGCGCCGATGTGCTCCGTGAGACCGATGGAGCTGACCACATCGAAGTCGCCTTCCGGTACGTCGCGGTAGTCGGAGAATCGCACCTCAGCGAGGTCTCCGAGGCCTTCTTCCGCGATGGCCTTCTGCGCCCACTCGGCCTGCTGCTTCGACAGCGTCACGCCGAGCGCCTTCACTCCGTACTCCTTGGCCGCGTGGCGGACCATGCTGCCCCAGCCGCAGCCCACGTCGAGCAGCCGCATGCCGGGCTTCAGGTCGAGCTTCTTGGCGACCAGGTCGAACTTGGCGAACTGCGCCTCCTCCAGCGTGCTGTCCTGGCGCGGGTAGACCGCGCAGGTGTACGCCATCGAAGGGCCGAGCACCCATTCGTAGAACGTGTTGGACACGTCGTAGTGGTGGTGGATGGCCTCGGCGTCACGCTGTTTGGCGTGCCGGCTGCCGAGTTTGGCCATCGCCGACCGCCGCACCTCCTGCGGGGGCAGCGGCACCCGCATGAGCAGCGGCTTGGGCCCAAGGGCCCGGATGGCGGCGACCTTCTCCGAAAGCGGCAGATCGTTGATCGTGAGCGACCACATCCGGTCGAGCAGCGTATACATGTCGCCGTGCACGTCGAGGTGCCCGGATACATACGCCCTGGCCAGCCCCATTTCGCCGGGTGCCTGCGCGAGGTAGGCCACCGCGACGGGAGACTTGACCTCGATCCGGATGTCGGCCGACGACGGGCCCGCCTTGCTCCCGTCGTAGGCGTGGAACTCGATGCCGGCTCCCGTGCCGACGACCTTCTCGAAGATCTCGGCGAGTGTCATGCGTGCATCACCTTCCCCGTACACACTTCTCATACAGGTCAAGCAGCCGACCTCCGGGGTCGTACGCCCGCTTGACCGGCCAGTAGGCCTCCCCGTTGTAGAACTCCCAGAACTCCTCGCGTTCGTAGTAGGACGACGAGTAGAGGGATTTGTGCCCTTCGAGCTGGTGGACGGCCTGCTCGATCGCGCGGTTGTAGTAGCCGTCCTGCTGGCCCCGGGGCAGGGCCACCATGCCCCAGAATCCGAAGTTCACGTAGAGGCGACCGGTCTCCAGCGGATAGAGCGACCAGTCGCGTGTCGCCCTGAGGGGGCACATCCACACGGGGGTCATCCCGACGTGGTTGACATAGAAGTCCAGGAACTCGGCGCCGCGATCGATCGGCACCTCGATGTCCTGGATCACCGACTCCTGCGGGGGGTTGCCCCGCCAGCGGTCGATTCGGGCGGTGATGCCATGACGCTGGTCGAGCCCGACCAGCTTGCGGTAGACGTCGGACCGCATCCAGCGCTTGGGCATCAGGGATCGCACCAGCGGCTGCTGGACGCCGAACGCGCGGGAGCACCAGAACCAGTCGGTGTCCCAGCGCCAGAGGTAGTCGCGCACGGTCAGCCAGTCGCGGCTGCGGCTGCGCATCGACTGCCAGTAGATGCGCATGCCGGTGTAGTCGGATGCGTAGGGCGCGCGGTCGGCGAAGGTGCCGACGGTGATGTACATCTCGTCGGGCGAGTGGTAGGTGCCGTCGACGAAGTCGACCTTCTCGCCCTCGTGCTCCCGCCGGTCGCAGATCTCCTGCATGGCCAGCATGCACTTGGCCGCGTCGGTGAAGCGCAGGTGCGTGAGTTTCACGTACGGCTTGACCGGCGCGAGCCTGATCTTGATGCGCAGGGCGTAGCCGAGCGTTCCGTAGGAGTTCGGGAAGGCGTTGAAGAGGTCCGCGTACTCGTTGTCCGCACGTGCGACGAGGATGCGCCCGTCACCCGTGAGGATCTCCAGCTCCTCCACGGATTCGTGGGGCAGGCCGTCCTTGAAGCTCGTGGACTCGATGCCGAGCCCGGTGACCGCGCCCCCCAGCGTGATCGTCTTGAGCTGCGGCACCACGTAGGGCATCAGGCCGTGGGGCAGGGTGGCGTCGACGAGGTCCTCGTACGTCGTCATGCCCTGGACCTCGGCGGTCATCGTCTCGGGGTCGACGCTGATGACCTGGTCGAGATCGCGCGCCGAGAGCTTGGCCCCGTGGGCCGGCTCGCGGAAACGGAAGAGGTTCGTGGTGGCTTTGGCCAGTCGTGGGGCCGAGCCGTCGGGAATCGCCGCGTAGGAGTCGCGAATCTGCTCGACCGCTCTCCTATGGGTGGTCATACTGGTCATGCGCTCGGGCATGACGCCACCCCCATATGTAGTCGTGATAGAGATCTTCCCAAGCGCACCATATCCCCCTAAACCCCCGCATACCAGACTCGACACGTTAAGCACCGGAAAACTGTCCACACCTGGTCAACGGCGTTTTACGACGGGATTCACACCGTTCACCACGTTGATGACGGGCGCTCCGCCGACGGCCGCCGCGAGGTTCCCGACCACACACTGGACGAGCCGCGTGGTCGACTGCGGGGTCACCCCGGCGGCGTGCGGCGACAGCAGGATCCGGTCGTCGGACCGCAGCGGGTCGTCGAGCGGCAGGGGCTCGGTGGTGAACACGTCGAGCGCCACCCCGGCGAGGTTGCCCGCCTCGATCAGCGCCTTCTCGTCGACGATCCCGCCCCGGGCCGCGTTGACCAGGAACGAGCCGGGTTTCATCGTCGCCAGCCGGCCGGCGTCGAACAGGCCCCGCGTGTCGTCGGTCAGCGCCACGACGATCACCACGATGTCGCTGGTGGCGACCAACTGGTCGAGGTCCTGGTAGGCGGCGCCGTAGGTCTCCTGCCGGGGAGAGCGCGACCAGTAGGCCACCTCGCAGCCCATCGCCCCGAACATCCGGGCGCAGGCCGCGCCTATCGGGCCGAACCCGACCAGGCCGACCTTGCACGACGACAACTCCCTCGGCTGGAGGGTGAGCTGCGGCCAGTCGCCCGCCCGCACCGCCGCGTCGCCCTGGACGAGCCGCCGGACCAGCGCGAACGCCGACGCCACGCACCATTCGGCGACCGCGATGGCGTTCACCCCGGCCGTGTTGGCCAGCGGCACCCCGGCGTCGGCGAGCGCGGCGAGGTCGTGCCCGTCGACCCCGACGGCGGGCTGCTGGACGAACGCCAGCTTCGGCGCGCGCGCCACCGCCTCGGCGTCGAGCACGAGCTGGGAACTCCAGTCGCCGACGACGATCTCGGTCTCGGGCAGCAGGTCGAGCACGGCGGCGCGGTCCCTGCTCGCGGGGGTGACGACGTCGATCCGGTCGCCCAGACCGGACAGGAGCCCGCGAACCGCGTCGGCGGGCAGCGGCGGCAGCGCCAGCAACCGCCAGGGACGCCCTAAGTCGGTCATGCGCTCAGCCTGCCATGCCGCGCCCGACACGCCACGACCGGGTTGCGAGTCGTTGCCGAATGTTGTTCTACTGACCCTCGTGACCATGGAGACGGGCGGCCCCTTGGCCGGGATCAGGGTGCTGGAACTGGCCGGGCTCGCCCCCGGCCCGTTCGCCGGGATGATGCTCGCCGACCACGGCGCCTCGGTGTTGCGGATCGACCGGGTCTCCGCCGTGTCCGACAAGCCCCGGCGCGAGGTGATGGACCGGGGCAAGCGCACGGTCGGGCTCGACCTGAAGTCGCCCGAGGGCGTGGCCGCCTTCCTCGAACTGGCCCGGCACGCCGACGCGGTGATCGAGGTCTTCCGCCCCGGCGTGGCCGAACGCCTCGGGATCGGCCCCGCCGACCTGCACGCCGTCAACGAGCGACTGGTCTACGGACGGCTGACCGGATGGGGCCAGGACGGCCCGCTGGCCCCCCGGGCCGGGCACGACATCGACTACGTCGCCATCTCGGGGGTGCTCTCCCAGCTCGGCCGGGCCGGGGAGCGGCCCATGCCGCCGATCAACCTCCTGGGCGACTTCGCGGGCGGGGGGCTGATGCTCGCGTACGGGATCCTGCTCGCCCTGATCGAACGCGAGCGCACCGGCCGGGGCCGGGTGGTCGACGCCGCCATGGTCGACGGAGCGGCCGTGTTGTTCTCGATGTTCTACTCGCTCACCCAGTCGGGCTTCTGGGGGCCGAGGGGCACGAACCTGCTCGACGGCGGAGCGCCGATGTACGACACCTACGAGACCAAAGACGGGAAGTACATGGCCGTCGGCGCGCTGGAACCCCAGTTCTGGGGCGAGCTGGTGGCCCGTCTCGGCGTGCCCGGCATGCCCGACCAGGACCCGCGGAACTGGCCGGAGATCAGGGAGCGGCTCACCGAGGCCTTCAAGACGCGCACCCGCGCCGAGTGGGAGGCCGTCTTCGCCGACTCCGACGCGTGCGTCTCCCCCGTCCTGGACCTGGCCGAGGCGCCCGACCACCCCCACAACGTCGCGCGCGGCACCTTCGTCGAGGTCGGCGGCGTGGCGCAGGCGGCCCCCGCGCCCCGCCTGCTGGGCGCCGCGACCGGCGACCTGGCCCCCGCCACCCGCCTCGACGACCTGACCGCGTGGGGCCTGCCCGAAGAGACGGCGACCCGCCTGCGAGCACAAGGAGTACTGGCCTGATGGACCTGCTGGAGGCCCTCTACACGACCCGCGCGATGCGCCGGGTCAAGCCCGACCCCATCCCCCTCGACGTCCAGGAGCAGATCATGGACGCCGCCGTCCGCGCCCCGAGCGGCGGCAACGCGCAGGGCTGGCGTTTCCTGCTGGTCGACGACCAGCAGGTCAAGGACCGGCTCGCGCCCCTCTACCAGGACGCGCTGGCCCGCCTCTACGCCGGCCACTACAAGCGCCAGCGCGAGATCGCCGAGGCCGCCGGAGACCAGCGGTCGCTGAACGTCATGAAGTCGTCCCAGCACCTCGCCGACCACTTCGCCGAGTATCCGCTGCTGCTGTTCGCCTTCACCCGCAACGACCCCAGCGGCGGCTCGATCTTCCCGTCGGTCTGGAGCGCCCAGCTCGCCGCCCGCGGCCACGGCGTCGGCACCGCCCTCACCACGGTGCTGGGCCTGTTCCACGCCGCGGAGGCGATGAAGATCCTCGGCGTGCCGGAGGGGAAGGGCTGGGAACTCGCCTGTACGGTCACCTTCGGCTACCCGACGGGCAGGTGGGGCGTGGCCCCCCGGCGTCCGGTCCACGAGGTGAGCTACCGCAACCAGTGGGGCGAGCCGGTCGGCTTCGAGGCCGACGAGCCCCTGTGGGGCTATCCGGCCTCGGAGTAGGTGGGCCGGGCCGCGATGTAGAGGTCGACGCCGGCCTGGTGGTGGACCTCCAGGTCGGTCGTGAACGAGCGGCGCTCGGGGTGCTGCCAGAGGAACTGCCAGGCCTCGATCAGCGTCTGGGGCAGCGGGCCGCGGACCTCCAGGTGGAGGCTCGGCACCCCGGGCACCCGCACCGCGACCATGCCCTCGGGCAACCGCGCGGCGGTGTGAACCGCTATGCCGATAATCTGGGTGTATGCCCCGGTGTGATCGCTTTCGTAGTCGGTCAGCACGGCGTAGATGTTCTCGTCGACCCGTCCCGGCACGTGCGCGAAGGCGCCCGGCGCCCCGGCGCGCTGCCACAACGCCGGCAGCCGGGCACGCTCCGGGTCGGCCTCGGCCTCGTTGGTCGTGCGGGTGGCGTAACCCACGACGAGCAGCTCAGGCCTGTCGGCAATGATCAAGATCGTTCCCCTCGACGAATGGTGATCACCGCAATCTTATTTAACCCAAGTAGTCTGGACAGACGTGCGATTCCTCAACGACATGACCCCGCCGTACGACCTCACCTACAGCGACGTCTTCATGGTCCCATCGAGGTCGGACATCGGGTCGCGACTCGCCGTCGACCTGTCCTCCCCTGACGGCACCGGCACCACCATCCCGATCGTGGTCGCCAACATGACCGCCGTCGCCGGCCGCCGCATGGCCGAGACGGTCGCCCGGCGCGGCGGCATCACCGTCATCCCGCAGGACATCCCGATCGACGTCGTCTCCGATGTGATCTCCTGGGTGAAGAGCCGGGACCTCGTCCACGACACCCCGATCACCCTCACCGCCCACGACACCGTCGGCGAGGCGCTGACCCTGCTGCCCAAGCGGGCCCACGGCGCGGTCATCGTGGTCGACCTCGACAACCGGCCCGTCGGGGTCGCCACCGAGGCCGACTGCCAGGGGGTCGACATGTTCACCCAGCTCGGCGAGGTGATGACGCCCTCGCCGCAGGTGCTGCCCGAGGGCATCGACCCGCAGACGGCCTTCGACCTGCTGCACGACCGGCGGCACAAGCTGGCCCCGGTCGTCGACGAGGAGGGCCGGCTGGTCGGCGTCCTGACCCGCACGAACGCGCTGCGCGCCACCCTCTACCAGCCCGCGGTCGACGGCTCGGGCCGGCTGCGGATCGCGGCGGCGGTCGGCATCAACGGCGACGTCGCCGCGAAGGCCAAGGAACTGGTCGACGCCGGGGCCGACGTGCTCGTCGTCGACACCGCCCACGGCCACCAGGAGAAGATGCTCGCCGCGCTGAAGGCGGTGCGCGCCCTCGACCCGGGGGTGCCGGTGGCGGCCGGGAACGTGGTCACCGCCGAGGGCGTCAGGGACCTGGTCGAGGCCGGGGCCGACATCGTCAAGGTCGGCGTCGGGCCGGGCGCGATGTGCACCACCCGCATGATGACCGGCGTCGGCCGCCCGCAGTTCTCGGCCGTGCTCGAATGCTCCCGCGAGGCCCGCCGCCTGGGCCGCCACGTGTGGGCCGACGGCGGCGTGCGGCACCCGCGCGACGTCGCGCTCGCGCTGGCCGCCGGGGCGTCCAACGTGATGATCGGCTCGTGGTTCGCCGGGACGTTCGAGTCGCCCGGCGACACCCGCACCGCCGCCGACGGCCGCCGCTACAAGGAGAACTTCGGCATGGCCTCGGCCCGCGCCGTCAAGCTGCGCACCGCCGAGGACACCCCGTTCGACCGGGCCCGCAAGGCGCTGTTCGAGGAGGGCATCTCCACCTCGCGCATGTACCTCGACCCGGCCCGCCCGGGGGTGGAGGACCAGATCGACGCCATCGTGGCGGGCCTGCGCTCCTCCTGCACGTACGCCGGCGCGACCAGCCTCCAGGAGTTCCACGAGAGGGCGGTCGTGGGCGTGCAGAGCGCGTCGGGCTACAGCGAGGGCATGCCGCTCCACCAGAGCTGGTGATTTGACGGGCCGTGCGGGTAGAGGGCGGGTCTTCCACCACGAACTCTGAGGAGAAGGCTCTGATGTACGAAACGCCCACGCACGGCCCGGCCATGCCTCTGGCGGACCGGCGCCTGCTCGTCAGCTACGACCGCTACACCGCCGCCCAGAAGACCGTCGACACGCTGTCGGACGCCGGTTTCCCGGTCCAGGAACTCGCCATCGTCGGCACCGACCTCCGCATGGAGGAGAAGGTCACCGGCCGCCTCACCAACGGCCGCGCGGCGTTAACCGGGGCCGTCAGCGGCGGGGTCTTCGGCCTCGTCGTCGGCCTGTTCCTGGGGCTGTTCACGACCACGACCACCTCCTTCGTCGCGCTGGTCCTGTGGTCGATCCTGTGGGGCGCGATCGCCGGGGCGGCGTTCGGCTTCACCAGCCACATGTTCCAGGGCGGCGTCCGCGACTTCACCTCCCGCAACTCGATCGTGGCCGGACGCTACGACGTCCTGGTGACGGCGGGCGTCTGGGAGCGGGCGCAGACCATCCTCCAGGGCGGCCTGGCCCCCGCGGACACCGTCGTCGTCGAGCGCCCGCCGAGCGCCGGCCCGGTGCCGCCCACGACCACCGACGCGACCACCGACGGGACGACCGCTGAGCACGAGATCCCGGCCCAGCGCCGTCCCGAGGACGCCGAGGCGGACACGGGCACCAAGCGCCGGTGACCCCGACGGGCGACACGCCCGGCGGGGCGCTCGGGGGTGCCGGTAGAGTCGTGCGGTCCGGCCCGCAGAGCGGTCGGCGGCCGGTCGGGGGCGGCGCGTCACTCCGGCCGGCGTGTCCGGGCGAACCGAACGGCGCGCCTTGAAACAAGGAGACCCACGTGGCACTCGAGAAGCCCGAGATCGACTTTCCGGAGGGCAAGGCGCCCGCCGACCTGGAGATCGTCGACCTGGTGGTCGGCGACGGTCCTGAGGCCAAGCCGGGGCACACCGTGAGCGTGCACTACGTCGGCGTCGCCTTCTCCACCGGCGAGGAGTTCGACGCCTCGTGGAACCGCGGCGACACCTTCCAGTTCCCCCTCGGCGGCGGCCGGGTCATCGCCGGCTGGGACCAGGGCGTGGCCGGCATGAAGGTCGGCGGACGCCGCCGCCTCACCATCCCGCCGCACCTGGGTTACGGCAACCGGGGCGCCGGCCGGGCCATCAAGCCCGGAGAGACCCTGATCTTCGTCGTCGACCTGCTCGACGTGAGCTGACGTTCGCCCGTTCGTCACGGCCCGGTCCCCGCGAGGGCACCGGGCCGTGGCGTTGGCGGGGCCGGTGCGGCAGGATTACGGTGTGTTGCTGATCGATCTTGCCAGGACCTCCGCCGCCGTCGCGGCCGACTCGGCCCGGCTGGCGAAGATCCGCCACCTGGCCGAACTGCTCGCCCGGGTGGGCCCAGAAGAGGCCGAGATCGCCATCGCCTACCTGTCGGGCGAGCTGCCCCAGCGCCAGATCGGCGTCGGCTGGCGCTCCCTCCAGGACCTCCCCGAACCGCGCCTGGCCGCCACCGCCACCCTCACCCAGATCGACGCCTTCCTCGAACGCATCAAGGCCCAGTCGGGCCCCGGCTCGCAGGCCGCCCGGCGTGCCCTCGTCACCGAGTTGTTCGGCGCCGCGACCCGCCAGGAACAGACCTTCCTGAGCCGCCTGCTGACGGGCGAGCTCCGCCAGGGCGCGCTCGACGGCGTCATGATCGAGGCCATCGCCAAGGCCGCCGACGTCCCCTCGGCCGAGGTGCGCCGCGCGCTCATGCTCCGCGGCTGGTTGCCCGCCGTCGGGGCGGCCGCGCTCGCTGGCGGCGTGACGGCGCTGCGCGACTTCCACCTGGAGGTCGGCCGCCCGGTCGCCCCCATGCTGGCCCAGAGCGCCCCCACCGTGACGGCGGCCCTGGAGAAGATCGGCGGCCCGGCGGCGATCGAGTGGAAGCTCGACGGGATCCGGGTCCAGGCCCACCGGTCGGGCGACGAGGTGCGCGTGTTCACCCGCACCCTCGACGACATCACCGAGCAGGTGCCCGAACTGGTCGAGGCGGTCCGCGGCCTCACGGCGACCGACATCGTGCTCGACGGCGAGGTCATCGCGTTGCGCGACGACGCCACCCCGCTGCCCTTCCAGGTGACCGCCAGCCGGGTGGCGACCAAGGTCGGGCCGCGCGAGGTGCCCCTGAGCGTCTTCTTCTTCGACGCCCTGCGCGTCGACGGGGCCGACCTGCTCGACCTGCCCGACGCCGAGCGCCACGCCGCCCTGACGGCCGCCGTCCCGGCGTCGCTGATCACGCCCCGGCTGGTCACCGGCGACGCCGAGGAGGGCGAGGAGTTCTTCGCCGAGGCGGTCCGCAAGGGCCACGAGGGCGTGGTGGTCAAGGCCCCGGCGACGGCCTACGCGGCCGGGCGGCGCGGGGCGGGCTGGATCAAGGTCAAGCCCCGGCACACCCTCGACCTGGTCGTGCTGGCGGCCGAGTGGGGTCACGGGCGGCGCGAGGGGAAGTTGTCGAACCTGCACCTGGGGGCCTACGACCCGGAGACGGGCGGGTTCGTGATGCTCGGCAAGACCTTCAAGGGCCTGACCGACGAACTGCTCGCGTGGCAGACCGAACGTTTCCTCGAACTCGCCGACGGGCCCACCACGGAGTGGACGGTCCCGCTCAAGCCGGAACAGGTGGTCGAGATCGCCTTCGACGGGGTGCAGCGGTCGACGCGTTACGAGGGGGGCATGGCGCTGCGCTTCGCCCGGGTGCTGCGCTACCGGCCCGACAAGCGCGCGGAGGACGCCGACACGGTCTCAGCGGTCCGCGCCCTGCTGCCTCCCGCCTGACAGGCCCCCTGCGGGTCACGCTGTCGCGGCACCTGCCCGTCGCGGCGCGGGGCGGGCGCGGCCGGGTGGCGTCTCGTGCGGCGCGGGGCGGAGGCGGCGGGGGGTGCCGGGGTGGGCGGAGCCGTAACGGAGCAGCAGCTCTTACTTGATGAGCCGGACCGTCAGCGGGTAGCGGAAGTCGCCGTCGGCCAGGGCCGAGACGCCGCCGACGATGGACAACACGATGCCGAGGACCCAGCAGATCGGCACCAGGACGACGCCCACGATCGTGAACGGCAGCAGGATGGTGGCGCCGAAGACCGTCAGGTGGAAGTTGAGGGCCTCCATGGCGTGCCGCCGGACGTAGGGCGAGGTGCGGCCGGCGGTCAGCAGCATGATGAGCGGGCCGACGACGAACAGGCCGGTCAGGGTGATGAGGTGGGCGGCGGCGCCCGCCACGCGGTCGGTGCCGTCGGCGGCGCGGGCCGGTTCGTCGTGGGGCTTCGGGTACGCCGTCAGCGTGGGCACGCGGTTGTAGAGGTCGGCCATGACGGGCGCCAGGTCGGCGTGGGTCTGCGCGGTCATGGCGTGGTCGAGCCGCAGGTCCATCTCGTCCTTGTCGAGTCGCCCCTCGGCGTAGGCCAGCTTGACGTGTTCGACGACCTGCTCGCGGTCGGCGTCGCTGACGCGGAGGTGGGCGGGTGGCACGGGTCCGCGCCCCGGCGCTGCGGGTGAGAACGACGTCGCCATGAAACCCTGCCCTTCTGCGAAGAAACGTGTCTTTTCGAGTCTGCCTCTTCCCATCCTGGCCGACACCGTCACACCGAAGAATCGGGGATGACCCCGACGCGCCCCGGAGATCTCCCAGAGGGACGCGCGCCGCCCGATCGGACGGTATACAAGGGGTATGAGATGGCGTGACCGCTACGGACTGCGGCGTAACCGGGGTCCGAAAGTGCAGCGTTTCGACCGGGAGGCCACCGATCAGGACATCGAGTCACTGATCGAGTTCGCCAAGTCCCGCATCGGCGTGGAGTTCTACGTCGAACCGGAAACCTTCGCCACCGACACCACCGCCGTCGCGGTCGCCCACGACGGCGAATGGACCCGCCGCCGCGTGGGCTCCCCCGCCGTCATCAAGAAGGTCGCCCGCGATCTGCGGTTGCCCGTCTACGACGTGCAGCTCACCGGCTATCCGGCCCGGATGAGGGCCTACAACGAACGCCGCCGCCAGGCCGACGGAGTCTGAACCGGCCCTTCGCCGTTCCCTGAGGCGGCGCGTCATCTCCCTGTCGCACGCGCCGTGCCGGGGTCGGCGATCCTCCGCAGCAGCGGGGTGAACCAGCTCATCAGCGGCGGTCCCATCTCACGGTCGAGTTGTTCCGGTGTCGGCATGCGTTCGCCGACGTCGTCGGGGGTCAGCAGGCGGGCGATGGCCTCGGTGAGGATGAGCGCCATCGTGTAGCGCGGTTCGGCCGCGAGCGCCCGGTCGAGCGCCATCGTGGCGAGGGCGCAGTCGCCCGTCCGCCAGGCCGCGGCCGCCAGCAGCGACGCCGCCGGGGTGACCAGGCCGGGTGACAACCGGCGGGTCAGGTCGCGCCACAACGTCACGTGGGCGGGGTGGTCGTCGATGAGGGTCCAGGCCTCGTCGCGGACCCGGATCAGCCACAACGCCAGGCCGAGCCGCGCGGCGTCGTCGTCGGACAACCTCCCGCCGCGTTCGTGACACTCGACCGCCGACCGCACGCGGCGGATGCCGTCGGCCAGATAGGCGGCCGGGTCGGCCTTCTCCACCCAGCCCCACACCTCACGCTCGGCCCGCTCGGTCGCGCGGTCCATCGCCGCGCGGGCGGCGCCCGTCACGGGCGCGACCGTGTGCTCCAGCGCGGCCCTGTCGGGCAGCGCGACCATGCCGCGCACCACCGCCTCGGCCGCGACGGGATGGGAAGCGGCGTCGTAACAGATCCCGCCCGGCGGACACGGATGCAGGTGGGACCAGTAAAGACCCTCATGGGCGCGTAACGCGTCGTGGACCGCGACGCCGGCCGCCGCCAGGAAACGCACGGCGTCGTCGAGGGCGGGCGCGGTCAGGGCCGCCTCGCCGAAGGCGGCGAGCACGGTCGCGTCGGCCTTCTCCCGGGCGAGCAGCGGCCGCAGGTCGTCGAGCGCGCCGGGGAGCAGCGGCAGGTCCCAGCGGGTCGCGACGCGGACGGCGGCGTGTTCGAGGCCGATGACGACGAGACTGTCGGCGGGGTGGAAGCCGAGCAGGTAGGGGATGGCCGCCAGGATGTCGGCCGGGGACGACAGGCGGAGCCGGTGGGCGATGGGCATGGGGACGATCGTGGCGGCGTGCCGGGCGCGGGAAACGGACATGGATCCGGCTGTGGAAAACCGTGTTCGCTGTGGGCATAGCTCTGGAAACCGCAAAAGGAACCGCGCGGCATGGGACGGTTGTGCGTCGAGGGGAGCAGCGTTGACGGGCATGCGAGATGTTCCGGTCACCGAGGGATGGTCCGGCCACGAGCGGGCCCGGCTGGAGAGCCTGCTGGCCGGGGAGACGGTCATCGTCAGCATGAACCGCCGCCGCGGGCATCCGAACCTGATCGCGTGGGCGAGAACCGCCGGTCTGTACGTCCGCATCGACACCCGCAGCGAATGGGCCAACCCCCACGAGAAGGACGACGTGCTGCGCGGCGAGCAGCTGCGGCGCTTCGAGTCCTACCTGACCGGGCGGCCCGAACTGCTGGCGCGTGTCCCCGAACTGCGCGGCAAGGCCCTCGGGTGCTGGTGCGTCCCCGGGCCGTGCCACGGCCAGGTGCTCAAACGGCTCGCCGGGGGCGTGGTGGCCAGGCCGTCGCTCTCCCCGGCCGAACGGGCCGCGCTGGCCGAGGCCGAGGCCGAGATCGAGGCGGCCGGGGTCGGCGGGCTCGGCCGGGTCGGCCAGGCGCTGACCCGCATCCGCGACCTGCGGCTCTACCGCGCCACCTACGCGGGGTTCGACGACTACTGCCGGCAGCGCTGGGGCTTCACCCGCCACCACGCCAACCGCCAGATCGCCACCGCCGGCCTGATGGCCAACCTGGGCCGCACGCCGGAACCGCGCCTGACGGCCGTCCGCGACCTGATGGGCCAGCTCGACGGCGAGCCCACCCCCGAGGCGATCCGCAGGTGGATCGGCCTGATCGACGAGGGGATCGCGGAACTACAGGCCGCGCGGCGGCGGCTGGAAGGCCGGCTGCCCCGGCCCCTGAACTAGCATCCGGTCGCGCACCATCATCGCCGCCCCCGCCACCGCGCACGGCATCGCCGCGATCGCGAGGAACGGGACGAGGAACGTCACGAAGACGGCGGTGCCGAACCCGAGCGACATGGCCCGGTTCGCCTTGACCACGGCGAACCGGTACTTGCGCCGCACCCCACGGCGCTCCATGGCCAGCGCGGTGAGCTCGACGGTCAGGAAGTATCCCGACACGAGCGCCCCGATCACCGGCACGACGGTCTGCCCGACGACCGGCACGAACCCCAGGACGAACAGCGGGATCGTGAACATCAGCACGTAGCAGAGCGTGATCAGGCTGTCTTTGACCGACCGCAGGATCCCCAGCACGAGCGGCGTGTCGTCGTGGTGGACGGGCCCGCCGAGGCTCTCCTCGACCTGCTCGGAGATCTTCTCGTAGAACGGCTCCCCGATCGCCAGCGAAGCCGCCGTGAACAACACGATCGACAACACGGCCCCGACGATGACGAGCAGGACCCCGACGAGGGTGCGGAAGAGGTCACGCCATCCCCAGTCGTCGGCGAACGGCGTCATCCAGGCCGCGACGTCGGCGGCGTTGACGGCCAGCAGCACGAGCAGCCCCGCGAAGACCGCGAACGCGATCAACGCCGGGATCAGCCCGAACAACCACCAGCGGGGATGCCGGGCCATCCACCCGATCCCCCGCAGATAACAGCCGACACCATCGAAGAACCCACCGGCCTGCCTGCGCACCGGCCCACCACCGACCATGAGGGCGAGGCTAGCGAATCCAGGCCCTGACCGCGATCTACCGACTTGTACGGTTGCGCCGACGCCGATTCGCGACCGATCCACTACGCTGAGTAAAGTTCCGGTCCGTGTACGGGTTCGAGATCGAAGCCGAGGTGCGGGCCTGGCTCACGGCGCTGAGCGACGGCGACTACAAGCGGGTCGACGAAGTGGCGGGGCTGCTCGCGGAGAAGGGCAGCTCCCTGGGAGGCCCGTGGTCGGACCATCTGGAAGGGCCGGTCTGGGAACTCCGTGTCCGTCTTCACGGGATGGCGATCCGGGTAACGTACTGGTGTACCACCGACGGGAAGATCGTGCTTCTCACGGTTTTCCGCAAGACCAGGCAGCACGACCAACGTGAGATCGACCGGGCGGTGCGGGCGCAGAAGATCTGCGAGCGCGACCACCACGGGCGCGCCGTCGAGATCTTCGAGAGGCAGGTGTGATGACCGGCTTCCACACCCGATGGGTCCGTCCCGAGGAACAGCCCGAGGACCCTGAGCGGATCGCCATCAGAGAGGCCCTGGCCTTCGGCAAGGCCCTCTACGACCGCCGCAACGAGCTCGGCCTGTCGGTGCCGGAACTGGCCGAACGAGCCGGAATGACGGCCGACGAGATCGAGTGCATCGAAGAGGGCGGCACCGCGCCGACGGTGGCGCTGCTCCGGCTTCTCGCGGCGGCGCTCGACGCCGACGTCCGTCTCACGGCCGGGCACGACCTTGGTTCGGTGTGGTTCGAGGCCCACGCCGCCTGAAGACCGCGCTAACTCCGCGTCCACAACGAGGTGACCTCGACGCCCAGTTCGGACAGCAGGCGGCGGACGAGCGGGAGCGAGATGCCCAGCACGTTGCCGTGGTCTCCCTCGATGCCCTCGACGAACCAGCCGCCCAGCCCGTCGAGCGTGAAGGCCCCCGCGACCCGCAGCGGTTCGCCGCTGGACACGTAGGCGGCGATCTCCGCCTCGGACGGGGTGCCGAAGCGTACGGTCGTCGCGCACGTCTCGGCCGCCTCGCGGCCCGAGGTCACGTCGATCACGCTGTGGCCGGTCAGCAGGCGGCCGGTTCGGCCTCGCATGGAGAGCCACCGTTCCGTAGCCTCGCCGGTCGACGCGGGTTTCCCGTAGGCCACCCCGTCGAGCTCCAGCACGGAGTCGCAGCCGATCACCAGGGCCGGTCCGGAAACCGTCTCGGCGACCGCTCTGGCCTTGGCTTTCGCCAGGACGAGGGCGAGGTCGGACGGGGTCGGGGCGGTGATCGCCGACTCGTCCACGCCGCTGACGATGACTTTGGGCTCCAGCCCGGCGGCGCGCAGAACGCCGAGGCGGGCCGGGGAGGCGGAGGCGAGAATGAGCTCGGTCACGTCAGCCCACCTTAGTCCCGAAGTCGTTTTCAACGTTTGTCAACCGATATGCGGGCTGATGGTCATGAGGAGTACCTTGTCCGGGTTGATCGGCGGCGGGGAGGCCACGTGGCGAAGGCGAGTGTGCGCGAGAGGGCGCGGTACTGGTTCGACAACACCATGTCGCGGGGCACCGGGGCACTGATCGGCTGGCTGGCCGCGTTCTGCGCCGCGCTGATCGTCGCGGCCGCGATGCTGGCCGTCTGGCTGACGCCGGGCGAGATCGAGAACGGGGTGCCCGGCGCGCTCTGGGCCTCGCTGATGCGCACGCTCAGCCCCGGGAAGATCGCCTCCGACCAGGGCACCGCGCCCTATCTGGCCATCATGCTGACCGCCTCGCTCGGCGGGTTGTTCTTCGTCTCGCTGTTCGTCGGCCTGCTCTCGGCCGGGCTCAAGACCAAGGTCGAAGACCTGCGCAAGGGCCGGTCGCGGATCATCGAGTCGCAGCACACCGTCATCCTGGGCTGGTCCGACCAGGTCTTCACGATCGTCGCCGAGCTCGTGAAGGCCCGGGAGCAGAAGTCGGTCATCGCGATCCTCGCCGACAAGGACAAGGTCTCGATGGAGGACGACCTCCGCGACCGTATCCCCGACACCGGCCGGGTCCGCGTCGTCTGCCGGACCGGCCGTCCCACCGAGTCGGCCGACCTCGACCTGATGAACCTCGGGGCGGCCCGGTCGATCGTCGTGTTGTCCCCCTCGGGGGAGGACCCCGACGCCCACGTCATCAAGACCCTGCTCGCGCTGGCCAAGCGCCGGGGCGACCATCCGCCGGTCGTCGCCGCCATCGCCGACTCGGGGAACATGGCCGCCGCGCGGCTGGCGGGCGGGCCCGGCGTGCACCTGGTCGACTCCGACGACACGGCCGCGCGGCTCATCGTGCAGTCGTCGCGCCAGTCGGGCATGTCGGTGGTCTGCATGGACCTGCTCAACTTCGACGACGGCGAGATCTATCTGCGCCGGTTGCCCTCGCTCACGGGCCGGACCTACGGCCAGGCGCTCAGCGCGTTCGAGAACGCCACCCTCATCGGCCTGAGGCGGGCGACGGGCGTCGAGCTCAACCCGTCCACCGAGACGGTCATCGCCGAAGGCGACGACGTCATCGTCATCGCCCAGGACGACTCCACGATCGACCTCGCGGCGCGACCGGCCGCCGTCGACGAGACGGCGATCGTGCGCGCGGGCCGTACCAGGCTGGAACCCGAGCGCACACTGGTGCTCGGATGGAACGGCCGCGCGGGCACGATCGTGCGTTACCTCGACGGCTATGTCGCACCGGGGTCGGTGCTCGACGTGGCGGCGGGGCATCCCGACGCGGGCGCCGGCCTGGGCGGGCTGCGCAACCTCACGCTGAACGTGAAGGAGTGCGAGACCACCGACCGCTACGCCCTCGAATCGCTCAGCGTCGGCCTCTACCAGCACGTCATCGTCCTGTCGGACGACCGCTTCGAACCCCACCACGCCGACACGCGCACGCTGATGTCGCTGCTGCAACTGCGCGACATGCAGACCGTCATGCACGAGCGGTACTCGATCGTCAGCGAGATGCACGACGAGAACAACCGCGCGCTCGCCGAGGTGACCGAGGCCGACGACATCGTCATCAGCGACACCGTCATCGGCCTGCTGCTCGCGCAGCTGGCCGAGAACCGGCACCTGTCGGAGGTGTTCGGCTACCTCTTCGACTCGCGCGGCTCGGAGATCTATCCGCGACCGGCGAGCGACTACATCACCGAAGGCCGTCCCGTCACGTTCGCGACGGTGATCGAGTCGGCCCGCCGCAGGGGCGAGACGGCCATCGGCTACCGGCGGGCGGCCCGCGTCAGCGAGGCCCCCCATTTCGGCGTCGTGCTCAACCCTGCCAAGTCGGCCGAGCTCGTGTTCGAGGCCGGTGACAAGGTGATAGTGCTGGCGGAGCGTTAGACGCGCTGGCCCCGCTGCGGCTTGCTCTTCGGCTTGGCACCACCCTGCGCCTGAGCGCCGCCGAAGATCTTGCCGAGGACACCGCTGAGCATGTCGCCGAAGCTGCTCGTGCTCATCGCCGACTCCTGGCGGCGGAGCTCACGGGCCATCGCCGTGGCGTCCATGTGGTTGGCGTCGATCCGCTGGGCCATCATGGCCATCGCCATCGGCGCGACCATGGCCATCATCTTCGTGACGGCGCCCGAGTTCATGCCCATGAACTGGGCGATGCCCTCGGCGGCCTGACGGCTGCCGGGAACCCCGAGGACGTGGGCCAGGATGCGCTGGCCGTCCTGGTCGTTCGCCAGGGCGGCGATGTCCCGGAAGGGCTCGGCGGCCGAGTGGTCGTCCATGGCGGCACGCAGCGACTGGGCCCCCTTGGGCTCGCCGCAGTTGCGGGCCATGCCGCAGATGACGGTGGCCAGACAGGCCTGGATGGCCGGCTTGGCGGACTCGGCGTCGGTCCCCAGCAGGGACGCCATCTGCTGGATCCCCTGCGGGCCCAGCTTGGAGATGATCTCTTCGTGCATCGACTGACTCGACTGACTCACGGTCGGTTCTCCCCCGTTTCGAAGTGTTCCGCGAGTGATCTGCCCCGCCCGATTTAGGGGTAATGCCTGCTTTGCACCAAATCACCGCTTCCGCCGCACGAGAGGATGGATCCATGGACTGGCGTCAGCACGCACACCGTCTCGCCGACCACGTGACCCATCCCGGTTCCCGCTGGCGCGAGGCGGTCGCCGGGACGCCGCGCCACCTGCTGGTCCCCGCCTGGTGGCGGCCGGGCGCCGACGGGTGGACGGCCTGCCGGGGGTCGTCCGACGAGGAGAACTGGCTCCGGCACACCTACGCCGACCAGACCCTGGTCACCCGGATCGGGAAGCTGCACGCCGACGACGCCGCCGAAGGGCAGACGGCATCCGGCCGCCCCACGTCGTCGTCGACCCTGCCGGGGCTGGTCCTGAACATGTTCCGGCACGCCCGCATCGGGACCGGCGACCGCGTGCTCGACGTCGGCACGGGCAGCGGCTACGGCACCGCGCTGCTCTGCCGGCTGCTCGGCGACGACCGGGTCACCACGATCGACGTCGAACGCCGCCTGGTGGAGGTGGCGGCGGAGCGCCTCGCCGAACTGGGCCACCGGCCGCGAATGGTGAACGCCGACGCCACCACGCCGCTGCCCGGGGAGTACGACCGGATCGTCGCCACCGTCGCGGTCCGGCCGATCCCGGCGGCGTGGCTGGCGGCGCTGCCGACCGGCGGCCGGTTCGCGACCACGATCACCGACACCAGCCTCATCGTCACCGGCGTCAAGACGCCCGACGGCGGCGCGACCGGCGTGGTCGAGCGCGACTGGGCGATGTTCATGACCACACGAACCGGCACCGACTACCCGCCCCGCCTGGCCGCGCAGGTGGCGGCGGCCCGCGTGGCCGAGGGCGAGGACGTGACGACCGCCCGCTTCCCGATCCTGAACCTGCTGGACGCCTGGGAGATCCGCAGCATGCTGGAGGTGAACGTGCCGGGCATCGAGCACGTCCACACCGAGGAGGACGGCGTCCGCACGGCCCTCATGGTGCACGACGACGGGTCGTGGGCCCGCGCCGAGTCGGCCGGCGGGCAGCCGGCGACGGTGCACCAGGGCGGGCCGCGGCGCCTGTGGGACGAACTCGACCGCGTGCGCGACCACTGGCTCCAGCACGGCGCGCTGCCGCTCTACGGAGCCGAGGTCACGGTCTCCCCCGACGGCACGATCCACCTGAGACGCGGACGCTGGTCGGCCTCCATCGGCTGATCACGAGCCGAGCCCGGCCTGCCTGGCCCTGACCACCGCCTGGGCGCGGTCGGCCACCTGGAGCTTGGCGAAGACGCTCGTCAGGTGGTTCTTCACGGTCTTGAGGCTGAGGAACAGCGCCCTGGCGATCTCGGCGTTGGTCTTGCCGTTGGCCAGCAGGTCGAGGATCTCGCGCTCCCGCTGCGTCAGCTCCGGGAAGGGGCCGGTGCCGGGGCCGGTCGTCAGGAAACGGCGGATGCGCCGGGCCACGCCGGGGCCGTAGACGGCCTCACCCCTGGCGACCGCGGCGACGGCGGAGAGGAAGTCCTCGCCGGCCGTTCCCTTCAGCACGTAGCCCCGCGCGCCGGCGCGGAGCGCGGCGAAGACCGAGGCGTCGTCCTCGGACATGGTCAGCACCAGGATGCCCATCTCGGGGCGCTGGTCGACGAGGCGCCGCGTGGCCTCCAGACCGCCCACGCCGGGCATGACCAGGTCCATGACGACGACGTCGGGGTTCAGGGACAGGGCCAGCGCGACGGCCTCCTCGCCGTCGGAGGCCTCGCCGACGACCTCGGCGCCGCCCACCTGCTCCAGCAGGGCGCGCAGGCCGTGTCTGAGGAGGGGGTGGTCGTCGGCGAGGAGTACTTTCACAGCGGGAGCACCGCCTTCACTGTCGTGCCGTTCGTCGAGGTCCGGCTCAGGGTTCCGCCGAGTTCGGCCGCCCGGTCGCGCATGCTGCCGCTGCCGACTCCCTCGACGAGGGAGTCGGGCAGGCCGCAGCCGTCGTCGGTGACGGTCACCGTCAATTCTCCGCCCTCGGCGGTCGCCCTGATGTCGATGCGGCCCGCCCCCGCGTGCTTGAGCGCGTTCGCCAGCGCCTCCTGGACGATCCGGTAGGCCGCCACCTCCACCGCCGCCGACAGTTCCGGCAGCTCGGACACGGTGACGGTGACCTCGGGCCCGATCGCGTCCAGCGCCAGGTCCTCCAGGGCGCCGGCCAGCCCGAGTTCGTCCAGCGCCGGGGGACGCAGGCCCTGGACGATCCGGCGGACGTCCGCGACCAGCGTCTGGGTCAGCTCGCGCACGTTCCGGACCTCCTCGCCGGGGCTCGCCGCCTCGATCAGGTAGAGGCCGATGCCGATCGCGGCCAGCCCGGGTCCGAGGCCGTCGTGCAGGTCGCGGCGCAGGCGGCGGCGCTCCTCCTCGCGGGCCCTGACCAGGTCGGCGCGGGACTCGCGCACCTCGCGCGCCAGCCGGGCCGCCGCCAGCGCGACCGCCAGGTGCCGGGCCAAGTCGGTGAGCACGGCCAGGTCGGCGCGGGACAGCGGCTCCCCCGGCGAGCGCGGGGCCGCTCTCAGCTCGCCCTCGTGGTGCCCGCTCGCCGTCAGAGGAAGCTGTACGGCTCCGCCCACCCTCCGGCCGGTCTCGGACACGGTCACCCCGTCGGCCGACACCACCGCCACCCACGGCAACCGCAGGGTCGCGGCGACCGTCTCGGCCGCGTCGTCCAGGAGGCGGGTGGGGTCGGCGGCGGCCTCAAGGCGTACACCCAGCTGGTTGAGCGCGGTGACCGGGTCGCCGCGGTGGCCGAACAACCACCGGCCCACCGCCTTCTGCAGCGCGGCCCGCAGCGGCGCGAACGCGACCGCGACCACGGCGGTGGCGACGAGGGTCTCGGTCGAGGCCACGAGCGCGTGCGCGGTGGCGACGACGCCGAGATAGACGGCCAGCAGCAGGCCGGTGAGGAGCGTGTAGACGACGGTCCGGCGCAGCAGGACCTCGATGTCGAACAACCGGTAGCGGAAGATCGACACGGCCGTGGCGACGGGCACCAGCGGCAGCGCCACGGCCAGCAGCGCCACCCCGATCTGCGGCTGGGCGGCCAGCAGCGCGTCGGCGACCACCGCCGCCGCGAGCGTCACCACGGCCGCGAAGACGGGCAGCAGCCGCCGCAGGTCCCGCCGCAGCCGGGTGGCCAGCGCCGCCGCGCCGCCGACGCCCAGCACCGTCACGACGACGGCGAAGGCGGTGCTGACGTAGGGGTCGGTCGCGATGAGGCCGACGGGGTTCGGGCGCTCGACCCCCCAGACCCAGATGTGGTCGCGCAGCATGAGCACCACGTGCAGCCCCGCCAGCGCGGCGATCATGAGGCCGGCCGGGAGCCGCCAGCGGCTCGACGGGAGCCGGCCGTCGGGCAGGTAGAGCGGCAGCAGCAGCAACGACCCGAACCCGGTCAGGAACACCCAGTTCGTGAACCAGCCCGCGGCGAGGGTCCCGGGCCAGTCGTGCGCCTCCCCGAATGCGGCGTAGCCCCCGGCCAGCGCCTGGAGCGCGAGCCCGGCCCCGCCGAGGCAGAAAAGCCAGCCGACCGGGTGGCGGGGGCGCGCGGTGACGATGAGCGCGCCGGTCAGGGGGTAGGTGAGGCCGACGATGGCGTCCAGGACGAGGTAGTCGGTGTCGGCGTGCGCGACGCCCGCGGTCAGGACGACACCGACGACGACGGCGACCGCGCACAGCACGGGCACGATCCAGGGCCATCGGACGGTCGGCATGCGGCAATTGTCGGGGATATCCGCAGGTCATGGAATGGGACTGGAGTCCCGGAGAATCGGGACCCCGCCTCCGCGACATGGCTACTCGGCGGAGTCCGTGTGTCTCCGGTCCAGCGGTCGCCGATGCCCGCCGGCCCGGCCCGGCGGCGGAACAGGTCAGCGGGCTCGGCGAGCTGGGCGGGACTCCAAGAGGACCGTGCGTTCAGGCGGCCGGGACCTCCCGCCGGGTCTGCTTGGACCCGTGAAGACCGACACATCCCGGCAACTCTCGACGTTCGCCCTCGTCCTGCCCGTTCTCGTGCTCCCCGCCGTCGCCTACGCCGTCTCCCAGGGGGTCGACCTCGACCACATCGGGGAGGCGCCGGTTCCCGTACAGCTCGCGCTCTACGGGCAGGCGTTCGCGCCGGCGATCGCCGCCGCCGTCGCCTTCCGGGGGCGCGGGTTTCCGTGGGGGTTCGTCCGGGTCCCGCCGAGGACGCTGCTGACGGCCTGGGCGATCCCCGTCATCGGGATCGGGCTCGCCTACGGCACGGGCTGGCTCACCGGGCTGGCCTCGTTCGGCACCCACGGGTTGCCGCTGCCGCCGCTGCTCACGGTCGTCGTGGGGCTGGTTCCCGGGCTGGTGCCCTATCTGGTGCTGGCGCTGGGTGAGCAGCTCGGGTGGAGTTCGTTCCTCGTCACCCGGCTCGGGGAGCGGCACTCGGCCGACGTCGTCGCGGTCGTGGTCGGGGTCGCGTGGGCGCTGTTCCACGTGCCGCTGATGGTGTTCGTCCCGGGGGCGGTGGATCCGGGCGTGCCGATGGCCTACGCGCTGCTGTGGTTCACCGCGCAGACGATCGTGCTGGCGTTCCCGCTGGTCTGGTTGCGGCTCACGACCCGGTCGATCTGGCCGGTGCTGGTCGTGCACGCCACCCTCAACGCCGCGACCTACTTCGTCGGGCAGGCCATGACGCAGCCGCACTCGCCCTGGCTGCTGGGCGAGGGCGGGGTGCTGACGACGGCCGGGCTCGCCGTGGCGGTGGCGGCGACCACCCGGTGGTGGCGTCAGTCGCGGGTCAGCCCCGCGGCGGCGTAGGCGTCGGCCTCGTCGAGGGTCTCCTGGTCGAGCAGGGCCGCGACGATGCCCTCCAGCCGGTGGCGGTTGTCGGAGATGAGGCGCTGGGCGTCGGCGTAGCACTCGTCGACGATGCGCCGGGCCTCGTCGTCGACGGAGGCCAGGGTGGCCGAGGCGGCCTGCGGCGGGCCCTCGGTCGGGAGGATGGTCAGCGGGCCGATCAGCGGCGACATGCCCCAGCGGCCGACCATGCCGCGGGCGATCGAGGTGACCTGTTCGAGGTCGTTCTCCGCGCCCGTGGTCACGATGCCGAACACCACCTGCTCGGCGGCCATGCCGCCCAGCGCGCCGGTGATGCGGCCCCGGAGGTAGCGCTCGTCGTAGGCGTACCTGTCGTCTTCGGGGGTCGACAGGGTCACGCCGAGGGCGCGGCCGCGGGGGATGATGGAGATCTTGCGGACGGGGTCGGCGCCCGGCAGCAGCATGCCGAGGAGGGCGTGGCCCGCCTCGTGGTAGGCGGTACGGGTGCGTTCCTCCTCCGGCATCACGATGGCGCGGGCCGTACCGAGCTGGAGTTTTTCGAGCGCGTCGGCGAAGTCGGCCGGGCTGACGGCGGTGTGGCCGCGGCGGGCGGCCAGCAGCGCGGCCTCGTTGACGAGGTTGGCGAGGTCGGCGCCGGTCATGCCGGGTGTGCTCTTGGCGATGGCCGGGATCTGCACCGCGGGCGACAGCGGCACGCCGCGGGTGTGCACCCGCAGGATCGCGATGCGGCCCTGCTGGTCGGGGGGCGCGACGACGATGTTGCGGTCGAAGCGGCCCGGCCGCAGCAGCGCCGCGTCGAGCACCTCCGGACGGTTGGTGGCGGCGATGACGATGACGCCCTCGTTGCCGGTGAAGCCGTCCATCTCGGTCAGGACCTGGTTGAGCGTCTGCTCGCGCTCGTCGTGGCCCCCTATGGTCGAGGCCCCACGGGTCCGGCCGATGGCGTCGATCTCGTCGATGAAGACGATCGACGGGGCGACCTTCCTGGCCTCGTCGAACAGCTCTCGCACGCGGGAGGCGCCGACGCCGACGATCATCTCGATGAACTCCGAGGCACTGGCCGAGAAGAACGGCACGCTGGCCTCTCCGGCGACCGCCCGCGCGAGCAGGGTCTTGCCGGTGCCCGGCGGGCCGGTCAGCAGCACGCCCTTCGGCAACTTGGCCCCCAGGCGGCGGTACTTGCCCGGCTCCTTCAGGTAGTCGACGATCTCGATGAGCTCGTTCTCGACCTCGTCGATGCCGGCGACGTCGCTGAAGTCGACCCGGACCTTGCCGCTCTCCACCGGTTTGGCCGCGCGGTTTCGGCCGATCCCGCCGAGCCCCCCACCACCGCCCATCATGTTGCCGGCCCGCCGCATCAGCCACACCCACACGCCCGCGAGCAGCAGGATCGGCAGCAGGGAGAGGACCAGGTTCCAGAAGGTGCCGCGCTGGTCGTCCGTCGGCTCGGCCTGGATGGTCACGTTCTGCTGAGTGAGCTGCTGGTAGATCTGCTCCTGGTCGGCGAAGACCGGGATCACGGTCGCGAACTTGGTGAAGGTGTCCTTCTGCTTGTCGCCGGGGATCGGCTGCGCCTTCTTCAGGTTGCCCTGGATGGACGTGCCGGTGGCGTAGATGTCCTTGACGTTCCCGCCGTTCACCTGCCGGGCGAACTCGGTGTAGGAGATCGTCTGCCGGGGCTCGCCGTCGAAGAACGAGCTGACGATGAAGAAGGCCGCGTAGGTGAGCGCCATGGTCAGCGCGAACCGCCACCAGTTGATCTTCGGGCGGTTCGGCCTGGGCGGGGGCAGTCCTTCGGACCGCCAGGGCTTCGCCTCGTCCCCGCTCTTCTCGGGGCGGCTGTCCGGGCGTTCGCGGTCGCCCTCCCGGAAGTCGTTCGGCGGCTCACCCACGTCGGCTCCTCGGCTCTATGGCAGGCGTCAGTGGTGGCGGGCCGCCTCGATGGCCTCCTTGAGCTGGTTCTCGGCCTCCTGGGACAGGGAGGTGTGGATGATGCGGCCGCCCATGGGCGCGACCTGCGGCAGCACCTTGTCCCGCGTGCTGTCCTCGACGAGCAGGAACAGGGCCGCGCCGCCCGGCTTGAGGCCCTCGGCGACGTCCTTCATGAACTTGTCGTCGACGCCGATGTCGGTCTTGGCGCCGACGAGGGCGCCGGTGGCGGCGCCGACGGCCGCGCCGACCAGCGGCATGAAGAAGATGAGGCCGATCAGGCCGCCCCACAGCGCGCCTCCGGCCGCGCCGGTCGCGGCCATGTTGACGGCGGGCTTCATCTTGATCTTGCCCTCGGCCGTGTGCTCGACGATGGCGGCGTCGGTGAGCGTGATGAGGTGTTCCTGCTGCAGCTGGAACAGCTTGTCCCTGACGTTGACGGCGGTACCGAGGTCGTCGTACGCGATGGCGATCAACGTAGCCATGATGGAGCTCCCCCCGAAGTCCAGATATGGGGATATTTCCCCAGATAGGACCTCGTCTAAAGCACCTTGATCTTGCTCATCACCGTGTTGATGTCGCGGTAGCTCTTCTTCTGGCTGTCCGGGACGCTGATGAAGACCAGCGCGGGCTTGGAGTCGGGCACGTCCACGAGCGCGATCGCGGCGGCCGACTTCCGCTTGTCGCCCTTGATCGTGTAGTTGACGTCGTAGCCGAGCACCCAGGCCGGATGGTCGTCGATCTCGGTCAGGTCGGCGGAGGTCCACTTGATGGTGGCCCCGGCCGGGTGGTGGTTGAGCGTCCAGCGGGCCGCCAGGAAGGCGGTGTCCTTCAGGTCGTCCTGCACCTCGATCGGCACCGGGCAGGAGACCAGCATGCCCCGGTAGGCCGACCCCTTGACCTTGGGCAGCAACTGGCGGGAGGCGAACGGCGAGGCCGAGGCCAGATCCCAGTCGCCGGCGAAGCGGGGGAAGGCCACGCCCGAACGCCGGTCCTTGATCGAGCCGCGGATCTTGGCGGCCTTGCCCGCGAAGGTCCGCAGCTTCTCCTGGGCGTCGGGCAGTTCGGGCACGCGGGGGTCGTCGAGCGCGTCGGTCATCGCGGTCGAGAGCGGGCTGACCGAGGGGGACGGCGACGGGCTCGGGAGCACCGGAGAGGGCGAGGGCGCAGGGGCGGTCGTCGCGGCGACCGTGACCGGGTCGGCCTTGGGGGCGGGCGCGGCCGCGGCCTGGCCGGGATCGTCACGGGTGACGACCACCGCGGCGGTCACCACACCCACGGCGGCCACGACCGTGACGACGGCGGCGGTCCGGTAGACGAGCCGCATGGGCAGATCGCCCAGACCTTTGGTGGAGGGCGGCGGTGGAGGGTCCGGGATCGTGATCTTCGGTAACGGGCTGGTCTCCGCTTCCGCCGCAACGTACGAAGGAGTGGCCTTCGTCCCATAGTCCCCAGGTGGCACGTCGGCGAGCGTACGGCAAATCACGGCAATTCGGGTGCGATAGCCATCACACTTCGGGAACGAGGTTTGCGGCCCATAATGACGTGGTGCAGGTAGAGCTCCGGTTCGCCCCGGGATCGGCGATCCATCACGATCTTTCCGCCGTGCGCCAGGACGGCCGGTGTCTCTGGGTCGCCGGAGACGAGTGGGCGGGGGTCGAACGCCTCACGTGGCGTGACGGCGCCTTCCAGGACCACCGCACGTTCCGGCTGGCCGAGTTCGTCGACCTGCCCGCGGGTCCCGACGAGGAGGCCGACATCGAGGGCCTGGCCCGCGCCGACGGCTGGCTCTGGGCCGTCGGCTCCCACAGCCTCAAGCGCAAGCGGGTGAAACCCGGCCAGAACGGCGACAAGGCCCGCAAACGGCTGGCCACCGTCCTGCGCGAGGAGAACCGCTTCATCCTGGTACGCCTCCCCCTCGTCGACCGCGACGGCCTGCCCCAGCCGGTGCGCAGAGACGGCTCCCGGCACGCCGCCATCCTGAGCGGCCCGGGACGCAACCTGGCCGACATGCTCGAACACGACCCCCACCTGGCGCCGTTCCTGCGGCTGCCGGGCAAGGACAACGGCGTCGACATCGAGGGCATCGCGGTCATCGGCGAACGGGTGTTCGTCGGCCTGCGCGGGCCGGTGCTGCGCGGCTGGGCCGTCATCCTGGAGATCCGCCCCGAGCCCGACCCCCACGACGCGAGCCGGCTGCGCTTCGCCCCGGTCGGCGACGCCCGCTACCGCACCCACTTCGTCGACCTCGACGGCCTGGGCATCCGCGACCTGTGCCCGGTCGGCGACGAGGTCCTGATCCTGGCCGGGCCCACCATGACCCACGACGGCCCGGTGAAGATCGTGCGCTGGACGCCCGGCAACGGCTTCGCCGACCCGCCCATCCACGTCGCCGACCTGACGACGGGCGTGAGAGACGACCGTCCGGAGGGGCTGGCGCTGCTGAGCAACGGGCAGCTGATGATCGTGCACGACAGCCCGTCACCGCTGCGGCTCACGCCGGAGGGGGTCTGGGCCGACGTCCTGACGATCTAGGGGTTGCGCAGCGGGCCCCGGCTCGCCGGGCGGAAACCCCCTTCGCGCAACCACGGCGCGGTGGCGACGACCGTCACCGAGCCCGGCGCGATCTCGGTGAAGCCCGCGTCGCGGACCGCGGGCAGGTCGGCCTCGGCGAGCTTGGCCCAGTCGTAGGTGCTGGCGGTCCGGACCGACACCGCGAGCCCGGTCTCGCGCCAGGCGGCCCGGTCGGACGGGCCGGTCGCCCACCACGCGAGCTGGGCGGCGTGGCCGGCCTGGGCCATCGCCTTGCCGGCGGTCATCTCCAGGTGGGGGTTGATCCACAACACGCACGGCGCGCCCGCGGGGCCCGGCGGCTCGGGGTCGTCGAGGTCGGTGCCGGACACCTGCAGCCGCGACAGGTCTTTCGGCCAGCCGTCGAGCGGGACCGGCGGGTGGACGCGGACCAGCGCGGTTCCGGCGGACACCGTCTCGCCGGGGAGCTGGAGCACCCTCGTCCACTCGGCGCCGCGGGCCCGGCGGACCACCTTGCGGATGCCGTGGCTCTCCCAGCCCCGGACGGCCTGGGCCCACTCGCCCTCGCCGCCCGACCGATGGTCGTCGATCATGCGCAGCACGGCCAGCGCGGCGGCTTCAAGCGCGTCGGTACGCCGTGGCGGGGTCGCCCGTTCGATCCGGACCACCAGCGGCAGCACGTATTGGCTCACCGGCCAATACTGCCAGCCCCGCGCGCGATCCGTACCGACATGAGGGCGGCCAGTGCGCAGAGCGCGCCCGACACGTACCACGCGAGGTCGTAGGTGCCGAGATGGTCGCGGGTCACCCCGGCCAGGGTCGCCGCGAAGGCCGCGCCGATCTGGTGGGAGGCGAAGACCCAGCCGAAGACGATCGGGCCGTCGTCACCGTAGATCTTGCGGCAGAGCGCCACCGTCGGGGGGACCGTGGCCACCCAGTCGAGCCCGTAGAAGACGATGAACACGATCATGCTGGGGTGCGCCGAGTCGCCGAACAGCTGGGGCAGGACCAGCAGTGACGCGCCCCGCAGGGCGTAGTAGACGCCCAGCAGCACCCGCGCGTCGATGCGGTCGCTCAGCCAGCCCGACAGGATCGTCCCGGCGATGTCGAAGATCCCGATGACGGCCAGCAGCGACGCGGCGACCGGCTCGGCCATGCCGTGGTCGTGGGCGGCCGGGATGAAGTGGGTGCCGACCAGCCCGTTGGTCGACGCGCCGCAGATGGCGAAGCCGCCGGCCAGGTACCAGAACGATCGCGTACGGGCGGCGTCGCGAAGGCTGCGCAGCGCGCGCGTGGCCGGTCCGACCGTGGCGGGGACGGGGGGCGGCGGGGGCTCGGTGGCGCCGTACGGGAGCAGCCCGACGTCGGCGGGGTGGTCGCGCAGCAGGAAGAAGACCAGCGGGACCACCGCCAGCGCCGAGCCGGCCACGACCAGTGCGGCGGTCCGCCAGCCGCTCGACTCCACCAGCAGCGCGAGCACCGGCAGGAAGATGAGCTGCCCGGTCGCGCCTCCGGCGGTCAGGATGCCGGTCACCAGGCCCCGGCTGCGCACGAACCACCGCTGGGTCAGCGTCGCGGCGAAGACCAGCGCCATCGAGCCGGTGCCCAGCCCGACGAGCACGCCCCAGCAGAGCACGAGCTGCCAGCTCGCGGTCATGAAGACGGTCACGCCGCTGCCGAGGGCGACCAGCGCGAGGGCGCAGGTGACGACCCGGCGCATGCCGAAGCGGTCCATGAGCGCGGCGGCGAAGGGGGCGGTCAGGCCGAAGAACATCAGGTTGATCGACACCGCGAACCCGATGGTGCCCCGCGACCAGCCGAACTCCTCCTGCAACGGCGTGATCAGGACGCCGGGCGTGGCCCGGAACCCGGCCGCGCCGACGATCGCGATCAGGGCGATGCCGCCCACGATCCAGGCCCGGTGCACGCGTGCGGGCCGGGTCACCCCCCGAGTGATGGTCATGCCGGACATCCTGCCGAGCGGGCCGCGAACCCCACCAGTGGCCTGAAAGCCAACATATGAAAGAATCCGGCCATGCCTCACCGTGTCGCCATGCTGGTGCTCGACGACTTCGCCACCATGGACGTCGGCGTCCCCGGCCAGTTCTTCGGCATCGCCGAAGACTTCGATCGGCGCAAACTGTACGACGTCCGGACGTGCACCCCCGACGGCGGGCCGGTCCGCTGCGCCGCCGGATACGCCATCGTGCCCGACCACGACCTGTCGCTCCTCGACGACGCCGACACCGTGATCATCCCGGGCGTCCACGGCGGGCTCCCGTTCGAGGGCTCCCTCGACCCCGGCGTGGCCGAGGCGCTGAGGGCGGTGGCCGGGCGCAAGCGCATCGTGTCGATCTGCACCGGCGCGTTCGTGCTGGCGGCGGCCGGGCTGCTCGACGGTCGTCCGGCGACCACCCACTGGCGCAACGCGAACCGGTTCCGGCGGCTCTACCCCCGCGTGCTGCTCAACCCCGAGGTGCTGTTCGTCGACGACGGCGACATCCTCACCTCGGCGGGCGTGGCGGCCGGCACCGATCTGGCCCTGCACATCATCCGGTCCGACTTCGGCACCGAGGTCGCCAACCGGGTGGCCCGCCGCTGCGTGACCGCGCCGTTCCGCGAGGGCGGCCAGGCCCAGTTCATCGAACGCCCGCTGCCGCCCGCCCAGGGGGCCTCGACCGAGTCGACCCGGGCCTGGATGTTGTCCCGCCTGGCCGAGCCGCTCGACCTCAACGCGCTGGCCGCGCACGCCCGGATGAGCGTGCGCACCTTCACCCGCCGGTTCCGCGAGGAGACCGGCCTGTCCCCCGCCCGCTGGCTCAACCGGCAGCGCGTCGAGCACGCCCGCCAGCTGCTGGAGACGACCGGGCTGCCGGTCGACGAGGTGGCCCGGCAGGCCGGGTTCGGCACGGCGGTGTCGCTGCGCCAGCACCTGCACGCGGCGGTCGGGGTCTCCCCCATCGCCTACCGCCAGACGTTCCGGCCTCAGGCCGCCCTGCGCAGCACCACCAGCGCGACGTCGTCTTCGTGATCGGGGCGCATCATCGCGTCGATCACCCGGTCGCAGTAGGCCTCCAGGTCGTCTTCGACGGTGCCCGACAACTCCTGGAGCCGGGCCATGCCCTCTTGGAGGGTCAGGTCGCGGCGCTCCACCAGCCCGTCGGTGACCAGCACCAGCGCCTGGCCCGGTTCGAGCGTGAACCGCGCCTCGCCGGGCCGGTGCAGCCGGGCGCCGAGCAGCGGTCCGGGCATGCTCAGATAGTCGGCACGCCGATCGGAGACCAGCAGCGGCGGCAGGTGCCCCGCGTTGCACATCACGATCTCGCCGGTCGACGGGGTGAGCAGCAGCAGCGCCACCGTGGCCAGCTCACGCGGCAGGAAGCGCAGCATCAGCAGGTTGACCTGCCGCAGGATCTCGTCGAGCGGGTGGCCCTCACTGGCGTAGGCGCGCACGGCGTGCCGGATCTCGGCCATCACGGTCGCGGCGTGCAGCGAGTGCCCCATCACGTCGCCGATCGCGACCATGAGCTTGCCGCCGATCTCGATGACCTCGTAGAAGTCGCCGCCGATCTCGGCCTTCGCGCTCGCCGGGACGTAGCGGGCGGCCAGCTCGACCCCCTCGACCTCGGGCAGCGACCGGGGCAGCAGGGCACGTTGCAGGGTGAGCGCGATGCGCCGCTCCTCGTCGATCAACCGCAGCGCCTCCACCGCCAGCGCCACGCCCATCGAGAGCTGGCTGAGCACGTGGGCGTCGTCGTCGCCGAAGGCGAGCGCCGCCTCCACCAGCACCCCGACCGGCGGCCGGCCCTGCACCCGGGCCAGCGCGACCTTGACCTCCTCCGCCGCGACCGACGGCGCCAGCACCCCGGCCCAGTCGGAGCCGGGGGTGGTGCGCATCGTCGGGCCGCGCGGCACCCCGCCAGGGTCGAGCAGCGGCGAGTCGCCCGCGACCATCCCGTCGTGGTCGCAGGTGACGTAACGGCTCCCCTCCTCGGTCGGCGCGAACACGGTCGCGGGCCCGCCGAACATCCGGGACGCGCCGTCGGCCGCCGCCCGAAGCAGGTCGTCGAGGGTGCCGGCCATGTTGATGGCGAGGGTGGCGTCGGAGAGCCCGGCGAGCCGCCCGGCCAGGCGTTCGGCCTGGCGGCGGGCGCGGGCGTACCGGAGGGTGGCGTTGACCGTCGCCAGCAGCACCTCGGGTTCGACCGGTTCGACGAGATAGCCGTCGGCGCCGCGCGCCAGGCCCTGGGTCCGGTCGGTGACCCCGACCGCCGAGGCGGTCAGGTGGATCACCGGCACGGCCGCGCTGTACGGATCAGCCTTGATCCGCTCACACACCTCGAACCCCGACATGTCAGGCATGCGGACGTCGAGCAGCACCAGGTCGGGCAGCGACTCCTTGACGAGCCGCAGCGCCTCGCCGCCGGAGGAGGCCTCGACGACCGCGTATCCCGAGTGCTGGAGCCACGTCGCGATGACGTAGCGGTTGGCGCTGATGTCGTCGACGACGAGGATTCGTTCAGGCATCGCGTCTTCCGATCTCGCCGACCGCCCGGAGCAACTCCCCCCGGGTCAGGCGGGACTTGTCCAGGGCCACGCCGTCGATCCCGGCCGTGTCGGCCGAGGTGACCACGATGACGGGGGTGCCGGCCAGCGCCGGGTCGGCGCGCAGTTCCCCGATGATCTCCTCGCCGGTCAGGCCGGGCATGCGCAGGTCGAGCAGGAGCAGGTCGGGACGGGCCCGCCGGACGGCCGCCAGGGTGGCATAGCCGTCGGCGGCGTCCTCGATCTCCTCGGCGACCCCGTGGAGGAGGCCGCGCAGCATGGTGCGGAAGGCGGCGTCGTCGTCGGCGACGACCACCCGGCCCAGCCGGATGCGGTCGAGGCGCGGGAGGCGTACCTCGAAGACCGTGCCCTCGCCCACCACGCTGCGGACCGACATCTCGCCCCCGAGGATGGCGACCAGGCTCCGGGCGTAGGGCAGGCCCAGGCCGGTGCCCGTCACCGAGGCCTGCATGGGGCCTCTGACCTGGTGGAACTCCTCGAAGATGCGTTCTATCTCCTCGCCGGGGATGCCGATCCCGGTGTCGGAGACCCGCAGCAGCACGTGGTCGCCGTCGGCGTGGGCGCCGACCCTGACCTCGCCGCGCTCGGTGAACTTCAGGCCGTTGGTGAGCAGGTTGCGCAGCACCTGGGTGAGCATCAGCTCGTCGGTCTGCAGGATCTCCACGCCGTCGGGGTCGTCGACGACCAGCGTGACCCCTTCGCGCGCCATCGGCCGCAGCGTCTCCGTGAGGCGGCGCAGCAGGCCGCGCAGCGACACGTCGACGACCTCGGGTTCGAGCCGGCCCGACTCGGCCTTGGCCAGGTCGAGCAGCTCGTTGACGAGGTTGAGCAGGTCGCGGCCCGACTCGCGGATCAGCTCGGCCTGGCGGCGCTTCTCGTCGTCGAGGGGCTCGCCGAGTTCGAGCAGCATGCGGGCCAGGCCCAGGATGGAGCTGGCCGGGGCGCGCAGCTCGTGGCTGACGTTGGCCAGAAAGCGGGTCTTGGCCTCGCTGGCCTCCCGCAGCCGGGCCGACTTGTCCTCCAGCTCGGCGTAGAGGGCCACCACACCCTGGTTGGTGCGTTCGAGCTCCTCCGACAGCTGGGTGTAGAGGGCCATCACGCCCCGGTTGGTCTCCTCCAGCTCGTCGCGCTGCGACTGGACGTCCTCCAGCGCGGCCATCAGTTCCTGGTTCTGGGCGCGCAGTTCGTCGAGCGGACTCGTCTTGGCCAGCCCGGCCAGCCGGGCGCGCAGGTCGCGCAGCCATTCGCCGGTGTAGCGGCCGGGGGGCAACCCCTTGCTCAGGATGACGTCCTCCCCCTCGCGCGAGACTTCGTCGACCAACCGGGACGCCGCCGCGAAGCCGGGGGCCGACGGGCTGATCGGGCCGTAGCCGCGCACCCGGACCCGCAGCGGACCGTCGATGGAGAAGGCTATTCTCGCGCCCCCGGCCTGGCTGAGCACCTCCCGGCCGACCTCGCTCAGCGCGGTGGCCAGGCGCACCTGGTCCTGCTGGTCGAGCCCGGCCGCGTCGGCCACCACGCGGGCGCGCTGCCGCAGTGTGAACACGTCGCCCTCGCCTCTGACCTCGATCGACAACAGCTCGCCGGATGTCATGACGGCATCCTGGCGACCAGCACACCGGCGTCGTCGCGGCGGACCCCGAGGTCGCGCAGGAGGGCGCCGGCGATCACCAGGGGCCGGCGGGTGACCAGGCCCGGATAGTCGCCGAAGGACCAGCGCTGCCGCAGCCCGTCGGTGTGCATGACGATCAGTGCCCCGGGAGAAAGGGGGTAGTCGTACTGCCTGATGGCCGCCGCGCGGTGCCCGGCGATCCCCGGCAGGGAGATCAGCCCGCGGTGCTCGCCCTGGTGGACGAGCGTCGCCGCGATGTTCCCCAGCCCGGCGAAGGTGAGGGTGCCGCCCCGGGCCTGGGCGACGGCCACGGCCACGCCCCGGGTGTGGGAGATCTCACCGTGGACGTGCTTCACGAGCTGAGCGGGCGGCCCGGCGGGGGCGTCCTCGAAGGCCCGGACCGCCGCGCCCGCCGCGGAGGCGGCCAGCGGCCCGTGCCCGAGCCCGTCGCAGACCAGGAGGGTGATCGTCTCGTCGTCGGTACGCCAGGAGTAGGCGTCGCCGCCCGTCGTCTCGCCCGGCATCGGCCGGGTCAGACCCGCGACGTCGAGCGGGCCGGCCTCCCCGATCCTGACGGCGAAGACGGTGCCGGACCCCGGCCGCGAGTAGACGTCGGACCAGTCGGACAGGCGCCTGATGGCCCCCAGGCCGATGCCCAGCCCGCCCCGGCTCGACAGACCCTCGACCGGCGGCGGTTCGAACCCGGGCCCGCTGTCGACGGCCACGATCTCGACGTGTCCGGCGCCCCGGCGGACCAGGATGGTCCCGCTGCCGGCGTGCCGGTGCACGTTGGCGGCCAGCTCGGCCGCCACGATCGCGACCTCGGCGACCCTCTGCTCCGGCAGCCCCGCCGCGGCCGCCCGGTCGACGGCCGCGCGGCGGACCGCGCCGACCGCGCTCTCCTCCGTGACGTCGATCCACACGTCGGTCAGCGGGCCCACTTGACCACCGTCACGGTGGTCCCGTCACCGGGCGCCGTCTCGATGGCGAACTCGTCGACGAGCCGGCGCGCCCCGCCGAGCCCGAGCCCCATGCCCGAGCCGCTGGTGAAGCCGTCGGTCAGCGCCTGCGCGACGTCGGCGATCCCGGGGCCCTTGTCGTGGAACACGGCCTTCACGCCCCTGCGCAGCCCTTTGGTCACCTGTTCGACCACGGCGCCGCCGCCCCCGCCGTAGGTGAGGGTGTTGCGGGCCAGCTCGCTGGCCGCCGTCACGAGCTTGGTCTGGTCGACGAGCGACAACCTGGCCTCGACGGCCGCCGCGCGCACCGCCTGGCGGACCCGGACGACGTCGGCGTCACCGGAGATGGGAAGTTCCTGGGCGGTCATCTCGCCGTGCCACCGGCCGGGCTCAGCAGCCGGATGCCACGCTCCACGTCGAGCGCGGTCTTGATCCCGTCGAGGGAGAGCCCCAGCTCGACCAGCGTGATCGCGACCGCCGGGCGCATGCCCACGACGACCGTCTCGGCGTCGAGCACCCGCGACAGGGCCGCGATCGTGGCGAGCATGCGGCCGGTGAAGGAGTCGACGATGTCGAGGGCGGTGATGTCGATCACCACGCCCCGCGCCCCGGTCTCGACGATCCGTTCGGCCAGGTCCTCCTGGAGCGCGACGACCATGTCGTCACGCAGGTCGACCTGGATGGAGACCAGCAGCATCTGGCCGATCTTCAGGATCGGTAGGCGCTCCATCACAGGCCGCGCTTGGACATCTCGGCGGTGACGTCGACCCCGATGCGGCCCAGCGCCAGCAGCAGCGCGTCGGCCAGGGTGGCCTTGGTGGCGATGTCGCCGAACTCGATGCCGAGCGCCACGATCGTCTGCGCGATCTGCGGGCGGATGCCGGAGATGATGCACTCGGCGCCCATCAGGCGGGCCGCCACGATCGTCTTCAGCAGGTGCTGCGCGACCTGCGTGTCGACCGCCGGGACGCCGGTGATGTCGATGATCGCGTACTCGCTGCCGGTGTCGACCAGCGTCTGCAGCAGCTTCTCCATCACGACCTGGGCCCGCGCCGAGTCGAGGGTGCCGACCAGCGGCAGCGCGACGACGCCGTGCCAGAGCTTGACCACCGGGGTGGCCAGTTCGAGCAGCTGCTCGGCCTGGTTGGCGATCACCTCCTCGCGGGTCTTCGCGTAGCTCTCGAAGGTGAACAGCCCCAGCTCGTCGATCACGTCGGAGAAGGCCGTGAACTCCGGTCCCACCTCGACCGACTCGCGCACCGCCCTCTTGAGCGCGAACACGCTGATCGCGGTCTCACGCGGACTGAACCCCTGGAGGGCCCGCGCCCGGGACAGGTCGACAAGGAGCGCCCGGACCTCGCCGTAGGCGGCGGAGCGGGTGTCGGCCCCGTCGGCCGTGGCCACCGCCGACAACACGGCGTCGAGGAGCTCCCGCAACTCCTTGTCGAGCTCCAGCTCCGAGATCCGTCCGCGCAACGACGCCGCCACGTCGGCCCGCCAGCGGCGGACGAGATCGTCCTCCGCCGCCCGGCACCTGTCGATGAGGTCACCGAAGGGTTCCGAGGTCATGTGCCCCTCCAAGTCGTACCGGATTCGCATTATTCGCGACCCCCACCCTAGAGAAGTCGCCGGTACTGCGACATGTTTCTGAATAGAGGCCTCCCTGTGGTAGGTCTTATGCGGTTACGAACAGAGGGAGATCATGGACAACCTCCGGGTTCACGTGGCTCCGTCGGGGGCCTACGCCGTGATCACCGTGGCCGGGGACGTCGACGCCACCACCACAGGACAACTGCACGAGGCCGTCACGCGGGCCCGGGAGATCTCGGCCCACCTGGTGCTCGACCTGGCCGAGATGACCTTCATGGACAGCGCCGGCATCCGCGTGCTCCTCGACGCCTTCCACCACACCCAGACCCAGGGCGGCAGCGTCGCGCTGACCGGCCCCCGGCCCTCACCCCGGAAGGTGATGGAACTGGTCGGCCTGGCCGACCACATCCCTATCTACGACTCGCCCGCTGAGGCTGTCGCCGCCGGCCCGGTCTGACCCGGGCGCTCTCCTCGGCCTCCCGCGCCTTGCGGCGACGCCGGCCGAGGAACCAGCCGACCCCCAGAACGGCGATGCCCAGCGGGGTCTTCGACAACCAGCGGGTCACGAACACCTGCAGAATTCTCTTCATGTGTACCGCCCCTGCCCCGGATTCCCGCAGGTAGGCCCGATGACGTGAGATGGAACGCCCTCCTGTACCCCGAGGGCGAGGTCTTCATCGCGCGGGTGAAGTGGTGCCGGAAGGTGACCGGGCTGTCGAACCCGCAGGCGGCCGCGATCTCCTCGACCGGCGTCGTGGTGCCCTCCAGGAGCGGCAGGCTGGCGGCCACCCGCTGGGCGATGACCCACCTGAGCGGGCTGGTGCCCGACTTACGGGCGAAGTGGCGCAGGAACGACCGCTCCGACATGGCCGCCTGCCGCGCCATCTCCCGCACGGATATCGGCCCCGACAGCCTGGTCATGGCCCATTCCATGGCCCGGCCGACGGCGTCCTCCTCGGTCGGGGTGACCGGCGTCTCGATGAACTGCGCCTGCCCGCCCTCCCGGTGCGGCGCGATCACCAGTCGCCGGGCCACGGCGTTGGCGACCGTGGGACCGTGGTCGGTCCTGACCACGTGCAGCAGCAGATCGAGCCCCGCCGCGCTGCCCGCGCTGGTCAGCACGTCACCGTGGTCGACGTAGAGCACGTCGGGAGTGACGGTCACGGCGGGGAAGCGGGACGCGAGCAGGGGGGCGTACCGCCAATGGGTGGTCGCCGTGCGCCCGTCGAGCAGCCCCGCGGCGGCCAGCACGAACGCGCCCGAGCAGATCGAGACCACCCTGGCCCCCGCACGATGGGCGGAGCGGACGGCCTCGACGAGCGCCGGGGAGACGTCGTGGCGGACGTCGCGGACCCCCGGGATGACGACAGTGTCCGCCTGGCCGAAGGCGTCGAGGCCGTGGGACGGCGTGATGGTGAAGCCGCCGACCACGTTGAGCGGGCTCGTCGTCTCGGCGCAGACGGTGAGGTCGTACCACTCGACGCCGTCGGGGCGGGCGACGCTGAAGATCTCGACGACGCAGCCCAGTTCGAAGGGGGCCATGCCGTCGAAGGCCAGGACGGCGACGCGGTGGGGCATGGCGGGATATTAGCGGAAGGGGGCGTTTCCGCCACTGCTGCGGTGTGGGGTGGGTGGGGCAGGCTTTGCGGCATGTCAGCGATTCTGCGTACCCCAGCCGCCTCCCCCGCCGTAGCGTTCGCCCACTTCGCGGCCCGGCTGGCCGTCGAGACCGACGTGGCCGACGTGGCCCGCGACCTGGCTCACGGGGTGACCGGGGTGGTCGTGGTGGACGTGCGGAGCCTGGAGAGCTGGGACCAGGGGCATGTGCCTGGGGCTCTGCACATCCCCGTCAGCGAGATTCCCGCCACGACGCTGCCGTTCGATCAGGTCGTCGTCGTTTACTGCTGGGGGCCTGGTTGCAACGGGGCTCAGCAGGGCGGGGCGGCTTTCGCTCGGCTCGGGTATCGGGTCAAGGAGATGATCGGGGGGTTCGAGTACTGGGCGCGGGAAGGGCTTCCCGTGGAGCGGGGGGACGGGAAGGTGGAGAGGCGAGGGGTCGACCCGCTGGTGGGCGCGTGTGCCTTGCCTGGACGTTCACCTCAGGTTGCCGAGCGTCCAGTGGGGGACGTAGGGGCGGTCGGCGGCCTTCGCGACGTGGCGGGGCGGAGGAGAGCGGTGACTAGACGGGCTCTGAGGGTGGTCATGGCGGGGTTCCCAAGGTCGTGTAGTTGAACGGAGCAGGTGCCTGCGGCGGCCGGGGTGTGACGTGGGTCTTGACGGTGTCACGTGCTGATGTTCGGTTTACGGGCGGCGGGCCGGCGGGGACGTCTTCACGTCGGCGGCTCCCGCTGTCTCTTGGCTGGCCGGCGCCGGGCACAGTTAGAGGATGGAGGGCGGGGCTTGGGAGGGAGATGGCCTCGACTTGATGACGACTGAGAGGGCCGGTCGGGGCGCTTTCACGTCCCAGGCACCCTTCTCGGTCCGATAGACTCGTCTCACACCTTCGGGGCTATAGCGCAGCTGGTAGCGCACCTCCATGGCATGGAGGGGGTCAGGGGTTCGAATCCCCTTAGCTCCACTGGTGAATGAATGGCCCGTGGTTGTTGCCCCTTCGGGGCACCTGCCGCGGGCCATTCACCATTTCTGCACCCGGGGGGACGACCCCCCGAACCCCCCGATACGAGAGGGCTTCGCCCCCTCGCGCTCCCCCTGGCCGCTTCGCGCCCCTTCGTCGCTTCGCTCCGGGTCGCTCTCGCTCCGGGCGAAGGGCTCCGCCCCTCGCGCTCCCTGGTAAGGCCTCGCTTCGCTCGGGATGCTCTCGCTTTGCTCGAACAGATTCGTGCGCAAACCCGAAGGCGGATTTTCTCCGAAATGCGCACCCACTTTGGGTGCCTTAGTCGACTTATTATCAGCGGCTTTTCCGGGAATTCGATGCCGTCAGAACCGAGGGCGCTGTATCGCTCGAATATGCGATCGCTGTTGTTGGCGATGAGCGACGGTCGTTATGCGCCTAGAGCTGCGAGATGTATCCGGGTCTGTCGTGACTGAGCGGATAAATCGCCGGTCTATGAAGAGAGCCATGAGGGCCACCAGGGGAGGACGCAATCTCCGGGAGTGTCCTCGGCGGCCAGGTCGTACACGATCATGGCTACGGGGCCGGCGAAGGAACCGGTCGCAGTGAGAACAAGCAGTATCACGATCGGCCATGAACGACGGGCCGCCCAGGGTAGCCAGGCCAGCAGGTGGAACGACTGTGCGGCAAACGCCGACAGTACTGAGACGATCGGAAAGAAGACGACCCGGCTAAGCGACCAGACGGCGTTAGCGAATTTCGCGCCGGCGTCCAGGTTGCCCGCGCAGTAGATCTGCGCGCGGGCCACCAGGTGGATATCGAGGAAGGTCCCGAACGTCGCGCACACAATGGAGATGATCACGGACATACCGCATCCGAGCATCCAGGAGACCTGGTGCGCTCGTGGCGTCCTTCGCTGCGTCACGCAGCCATCAAAGCAGTTATATATGGGGACGATATGGAGCGTTGGTGCTTATTCGGTGCAGAGCACACCTGCGACCCATGCGGTTACGACAGGACCACTCGGACGGGCTGACTATCGGCACCAATCCGAGCAGCTCACCAGCAGCCGTCTCACGACAAATCGGCTGGAACTGCCCTTACCCAATGGGCCAGACGCATCATTCATGAGGGATCTCGATCCGGCCGGTCGAGTTCGAGTAGACGAGCGTTAGCTCCAGAGGTACTAGATGGATGGTGGTTGTTGGCCCTTCGGGGCAACTGCCGCTGGCCAAGGTGCCGATCCGTTGTGCAAGTTCCTCTTTATCAGGCATGGGCGGCCGCTCGATGCTTGTGTGGTGATCGCGAAGCTGGTCTGATGTCGTGCTCTCCGCTTCGAGCAGCACGTTGGCGGCTTCTGCGGCCTGGCAGCGTTGGGTGTGTTCGCGGGCCAAGCCGATCGCAGTCGGGCACGGGAAGCGAGGACGTGTCTACGGCTGGGCCGGCTCGTATGGGTGTGGCCGACGTCGCCCAGTTCGACCGCCACCGTGACGATATATCGACTCACACCTCAGAGAGATATCTTTTATCCGAGAGTCCTGCCGTCTGCAAGGTGCCATCGTCATCAAAACTCAAATTAACACCCGAGCGGCAGACTCTCATCCATTCCTCCCCCGACACATATGGCTCACACCATTCCACGTCTTCGTTCACTTTTCGCATGTATGCCATGACATGCGATAGCTTCGGCGTAAGGCAGGACCCGCCCGAACCAATCGGCGACGGCAAAGTGAGGTCCCCCCTGGGCTCGACCATGATAAGCCAGAGTACATTCGCATCAGAAAATCCCAGTTGCACATCCCGGAATGCATATATGGGACACGCCCCGTCGGTCATCCCGTCGGGGGGCTCCATCTGCCGCAGAACCTCATCCAACGACATCCCCAGGGTGACGAAACCGAGTCTGCCGGTCCGAGCGAACTCGAATACCTGAATCATCTCACTGAGGCTTTTTCATCGTGACTGTGCTGGTCGCAGCAGGTCCGGCGCGTCGGGGTGACATGAGAAGAGGCGCCCGGTAGGACAGCAAATCGACCAAAACCCGATGCCCCGACCGGGAGCCTCGAGTGCTGTCCTACCCTGCCTCGATCCCCTTGTCGAACCACACCCTGACCCGCCTGGCCGAACTGATCCGCGCCCACCGCGCCGGCCTGGGCGGCCGATGGCGCCGTCTCAACTCCAGCCATCAGGCGCTGCTGGTCCTGGCCCATCTGCGCAACGGCGACACCTATACCCGGCTCGCCTCCGGTTTTGGGATCGGCACGAGTACCGCCTGGCGATATGTCCGCGAGACCCTCGGCCTGCTCGCCGCGCTGGCCGATGACGTGCATGCTGCTGTGGCACATACCCAACGTCTGGCCTACGCGATTCTGGACGGCACGCTCATCCCGATCGACCGACTGGCCGACGAACAGCCGTACTACTCGGGCAAACACCACCGGCACGGGGTCAACGTCCAGGTGCTCGCCGACCCAGCCGGACGCCTGGTCTGGGCCTCCCCAGCCCTGCCCGGAGCCGTACACGATCTGACGGCCGCCCGCACTGCCGGTTTAGTCGACGCGCTGACCAGGGCGGGGGTGAAGGTGTTCGCGGACAGGGGCTATCAAGGCGCGGGAGGGACGATCCGCACCCCGTTCAAACGCCACCGGCACCGACCGCGGCTGTCGAGCGGACAGAAGGCCGTCAACCGCGCGCATGCCCGCATCCGAGCGATCGGCGAACGCGCCGTGGCGACGCTGAAAGCCTGGAAGATCCTCGCCCAGCTCCGCTGCTGCCCTCATCGGGCCACCACGATCATCCAGGCCATCCTCGTCCTGCACCACATCGAAACCGGCTATCGATCACGACGAAAAGGGCTCACTCATTGAACTGATCCATTAGCGTCATGATGTCCACAAGATCTGGCTGAGGTTCCGATACACCCAGTTCATATGAATACGTTGGGGACGCCCTCGCCGATGGCTTATGGATGTTTACCGGCTCACGATCGCCACCACGGCGCAGAGTATCGCCTGCTGCTGTTTTCTCCGCGGCCCACCGCGTCTGCGGCCCTTTTATGGCACAGATACGGGAGAGGGCGGAAGCGTGGGTTTCGACATGCGGTCCGACCGGGTGAGCCATCTGGCAGGGGCGAAGGCCGCGATGGCCGCGGCGAATGCGGGAAGTCCGACGACCAGAGCGGCGATCAGCGCCCATGGGGTCTCGAACGGTGCCCGTGGGGCCGGATCCCAATCGATCGGGGTGGTCATGGGCCACGCCAGGAGAAGGCCGATGACGCACCCGGCGCAGGCGCCCATCGCCGTGCCGAGGGCCGCGCTGAATGCCGCTCGGCAGCCGACGAAGAAGCGTAGAGCGGCGACTGAGCCGCCGCCTGCCCGTAGCAGGATGCGCCTCGAACGAGCAGAGCGGATCGTGGCCAGGGCGCCGACGAGGGCGATGAGCACCAGCACCGCTACGACGTACAGCCAGCCGGTCGGGGCCTGGTAACCCTGCTCAAGATGGATCTGCGCGGTCTCCCCGAGTCTGCGCTCGAGCCGCTCCCGCTCGATCGCCGAGGTTCGATGAAGAGAAGGGTCGACGATCAGCTGCTCCGGTTCCAGGTGGAAGCCGAGATCCTGCACAACCTTCGCGGGGATGAAGACCGCCCGCAGACGGGGCTCGGGTGGACTGACCGTGATCGCCGGGATGGTCTTGGTGGACGGCGATTGATTGGTCTCGAAGAAGGCGTACTGGATCTTCGCTGAGTCGGTTACTCCCTCTTCGCCTGTCGTGATCACCACGGCCGTTTCCGGGTCGTAGGGGGTTGACGGATCACCGGTGAGGTAGCGGAGCAGCGCCTGGTCACCTATGTGTGTTTCGGCCCAGTAGGAATAGTCGGAGGTCTCCACGCTGATATGGCCGAGTTCGCGCTGGCCGTTGTTCTCTGCGATGGGTGCGCCGGACAACTCCTGCCTGATGACCGCCCGCACGGTGGCCGCCTGGTCCGGGGAGAACCCTTCCACCACGAGTGCGCCCAGTCGGCCCTCAGGCCGATACTCCGCCCTGGCCTTCGCCGTTACGGCAACCGAGATGATCACCACGGCGATCGCGACGGCGATCGCGCTCATCGTCGTCGTTACGCCGGCGGCTGTCCGGGCGGGCCTGTCGGCCAGAGGACGGACTGCCGGCCGAAACGCGGGCGGCAGCCGTGAGGCGTTTCGCCCGAGTACTAGCAGCAGCCATGGAATGAAGGGTCCCAATCCGAAGATGAGCAGCGCGCCAGCCATCACGCCCGCCAGAGCAGTCAGCGCTGACCCGAAGTCGTCATAGTGCTGGTCTTCATGGGTGGACCACGCGATGAGGGCCATCGCCACGAGACCGAACACCGACAAGATCGCCCCAACGACCAGGCGGTTTCTACCCACATGGGCATGTCGGTCGCGAGGGGCCGATCGCGCTGCGAAGATCACGGCACCGCATACGAACGTTGCAGGGATGCCCAAAACCACTATCAAAAGGAAGACAATCGATGCAATCACGGGGAAATAGTACGCAGGTGTGCACGAGGTCGAACGGGAAAGCTACTGATTTCACAATCCTCACAACAGAGGGCATGCGTGATAGCGACCTTCACTTCCGCGCGGCGGCGCGTAGAAAGCTCCGGGCGCAGCGTGCTGGAGTGCGGGGAGGAGTAGCCGATCCGCTAGAGGGTGTTGAGCTGCGGTGAAGTGCTCGAGTACTTGCCCGCTACCTCGACCGGCGAATGAAATGTCGCCATCGGCCCAGGCGGAACAGCGGGCTAGAGGCCGCCGCAAAGCCAGTCCCAGGGGTTGCGGTAGGAATCGATGAACTCGACAATGAACCGGCTCTCGCCGGCGTCGAGATCTCTGAAATAGAGAGAGATCATCACGTCGTGCCGCGCGCCTGCTAGTCTGGCCTTTCCGTAGTAGTCACGGATTTCCTGCGGCGACAAAGAGGTCGGCAGCGTAATCCTCACCCGATATTCACAATAGTCCCCGCTTCCTCCTTACACATTGGGGCCGGATGTCACGTCATGCCTATTGTGGAGCATGCGTATTCGGCGGATGCAGGTAGTGGATCGCCTGTTGGTACAAGGCGTCGAGACGGGCATCGTCGCACCCGGCAGGGACCATGATCAAGAAGAATAAGCCGGCCGCGGCACCAAGGCGGCTGTCAGGCATCCCCACCTTCGTCTCATGATGGTGAACCGTAATGCATCCGATCATGGTCGGCGGTGGCTACAGCTAAACGTGGATCGGCCGTGGCGCTCCGGGTCGCTGCGCTTCTGAAATGGGCTCCGCCCCCTGCTGCCAGGAAGACGAGTGAGTGAACCCGCTCGCGACCGTCCCGGCCTTTCTATTCGTCGGCGGTGCACACGACGTCGCCGTTTTACAGATAGATCTGAACGTCGCCGTACATGAGATCGGTGCACACTGCGCGCGGGTACGGCACAGAGGTCTCTTCATGACCGCCGAGGTTCACCGCGCGCAGCAGCACCACAAATCGGGTCGCGCCTGATTGTATACCTCGACAGCCGGGACGCCGTCGGCAGGCAGGCGCGGACGCCTCCCTCGGCGCCGCGGGTGAAGAAGGAGATCCGTTGCTCGGCGGAGCCGTGGTCGCCGACGTCAGTCCATGGGGTGCGGTCGCCCATGCGGCGCAGGGCGGCGCGGAGTTCGGCCACGTCTCCGTCCTCGAAGAGGAGCGTCTTCTGGGCCGCGGCGCCGAACAGCACGGCGCCGGCGAAGCAGTCGGCCTGTAACTCCTGGGCGCGGGGTACGAGTGAGCGCTGGATCCTGGCCTGGACGGCGTGCCCCCACTCGTGGGCGATGACGAGGTAGACCCAGGCGTCACCGGATCGGTAACCGCCGGCCATGAGGTCGAAGTCCCAGGCGATGAAGTCGCCGGGCAGGCAGTAGAAGGCGTTGCCGAAGCCGGTGCGGCTACCGCCGCAGGCCGGCGGCTGCCGCACGCCCCGGCGGAACGAGCCGAAGACCTTGGGAGGCTGATAGGTACCGGTGAAGAAGCTGGTCCAGTTGCGGGCCCAATAGGCGTTCGTCACGTTGATCGCGGTGGTCATGTCGGCGTTGATGTCGTCGGGAACGCGCGGGGCCGCGCTCGCTGGAGTTGCTATGAGCAGGGACGATGTCAGGAGTGCGGCAAGGGCCGCCGATCGGATGCGCATGGAGGTCCCGATGTTCGGAGGGGATGGGACTCCATTGCAGACGCCCGCACGCAGAGGCCAATATGGCGTTTTTCACAGATGCGGGAACGATGACGGATACGCATCAATGGTTTCAACGCCTGGCTTGACCTGAGGAAACTCCTTCCAGGGCCGAATCATCGATCTGGCTGAAGATCCACCTCTTCACCGAACGGACCGGTCTGCCGATCTCGGTCGCGATCAGCGCCGCCAACACCCATGACAGCCTGGCGTTGGAGCCGCTGGTGTGTGGCATCCCGGCCATCCGCTCACACCCATGGGCTCACGGGACCGCGCCGCCGCAGGCCCGCCACGCTGCACGGCGACAAGGGCTACGGCTACTCCCACGTGCGGGCGTTCCTGCGCGGGCGTGGCATCGTCCCGCGCATCGCCCGGCCCGGGATCGAGTCCAGCCAGCGGCTCGGCCGCCACCGCTGGGTGGTGGAGCGGACCGTCTCCTGGCTGGCCGGGTGCCGACGATTACACCGCCACTACGAACGCCGCGCCGACCACTTCGCCTCCTTCGTCGCCATCGCCGCAGCCCTCATCTGCTACCGCCGCCTCACCAAATGAGTCACCGTCTTACTGGACCGCGCCCTACATCGAGCGCTGCCGCCCTGCCCTGACAGGGCGCATCACCCGGGTTCCGGCCAGGTCCCGTCGGGGATGCGGTACATGGTGCGGGTGGATGTGAACCACTCCTGATCGAGAAAACGTCCCGTGACCCGGCCCGCCATGCACAACATGAGGTGCAGGTTCCGTCGGTCGTCCTCGCCGAGTTCCAGCCCGTCGGTATAGGCCAGGTAATCGGGGAGATCCATGTGTCCCTCCTCGTCCGGCGGCCCGGCGTAGCCGAGTTGCCGGCCGTCGTAGTAGAGATACAGCCCCTCAAGGAGGTAGCGGTCGTCGTCGTACCGGACCTGGAAGACCCGCCGCTTCCCCAGGTTGCGGATGGCGGGGTGATAGGGATAGAGGCCGAAGGCGAGGACGTGTGTCCAGCCCGGCGCGTGCGGGCCGAGCCAGACCGTGTCCGCCGGTCGTCCCTGGTAGAGGTCGATCAGTGTGCCGAGATCACACTCCTGCCGCGTCTTCTCGTCCACCCGGAGAAGTCTCGCCACCTCCTCCTGGTCGTCGCTTTCGACCCAGAGCCCATGGAAGTAGTAGCTCAGGTCATGCTCGACGAGCAGGTCCCACTGGTCGTGCACGGGAAGCATGATGCCGCCTTGTGTCGGGTTGTGAACTTGTGTCGGGTCGTGAAGGGGTTGCCGGGCGGTGACCCGGCAACCCCGCTCAGACGAGTGTCGGCGCGGCGCTCGTAGCGGCGGTGTAATCGTCGGCACCCGGCCAACCAGGAGACGGTCCGCTCCACCACCCAGCCGCTGGCTGGACTCGATCCCGCGCGGGGCGATGCGCGGGACGATGCCACGCCCGCGCAGGAATGCCCTCACATGGGAGTAGTCATAGCCCTTGTCGCCGTGCAGCTTGGCGGGCTTGCGGCGGCGCGGTCCCGTGAGCCCATGGGCGTGAGCGGATGGCCGGGATGCCGCGCACCAGTGGCGGCGCTGATCGCGACCGAGATCGGCAGACCGGTCCGTTCGGTGATGAGGTGGATCTTCGATCCTTTCTTGCCGCGATCGACAGGATCCGGACCGGTCAGCTCCCCCCTTTGACCGCTCGCACGCTGACGGAGTCGATCGCGCATCGCGACCAGTCCAGTTCACCGCGAGCACCGAACTCGTCCAGCAGGACCCGATACAGCTTGGCCCACACCCGTGCGCCGCACCATCCGGCGAACCGGCGGTGCACCGTCTGCCAGGAGGCGCCGAAAACGGGCGGAAGCTGCCGCCAAACGCAGCCGGTCATGGCCCCATACACGATCGCCGCCAGGATCACCCGAACCCGCCGCCGCCCGCCACCTTGCGGACGGGTCGGCACCGGCGGAACCACACGATGAAACAGCTCCCACAGTTCGTCGGGCACCAGCCGCTTAAAGAACGCATCCACGAACGATCCAACAACCACAACCCAAATGAGTCACGGTCTAAGCGCGCCGAGGTTTCCAGCAGGGACGCCACCCCGCAAGGCCCCGTAGCGTTGCGCTCATGAGCGAAGAGATCACCCCGTTCCGGATCGACATCCCTCAGGCCGTCCTCGACGATCTCCGCGGCCGGCTCGACCGCACCCGGTGGCCGGACCAGATCCCCGGCACGGGATGGGACTACGGGGTGCCGGTGGCCTACGTGAAGGAGCTGGCCGAGTACTGGCGAAACGCCTACGACTGGCGCGCCTGGGAGGCTCGACTCAACGCCCATCCGCAGTTCACGACCGAGATCGACGGGCAGAACGTGCACTTCTTACACGTCCGCTCCGCACGCCAGGACGCGCTGCCGCTGCTGCTGACCCACGGGTGGCCCGGGTCCGTCGTGGAGTTCCTCGACGTGATCGGGCCGCTCACCGAGCCGCCGGCCGGGGAGCAGGCGTTTCATCTCGTCGTTCCCTCGTTGCCCGGGTTCGGGTTCTCCGGGCCTACCCGGGAGCGGGGGTGGAACCGGTTCCGGACGGCCAGGGCGTGGGCCGAGCTGATGCGGCGGCTGGGTTATGAACGCTATGGCACCGGGGGCAACGACGCCGGGTCGCTCGTCGCGCCCGAGCAGGGGCGGGTCGATCCCGAGCACGTCGTCGGCGTGCACGTCACGCAGATCTACTCGTTTCCGTCCGGTGACCCCGCCGAGTTCGCGAAGATCACGCCGGAGGAGCAGGAGGCGCTCAAGGTCCTCTCCTGGTTCCGCGACAACAAGATGTCGTTCAACACCCTGCACTCGCAGCAGCCGCAGACCCTCTCGTACGCCATCACCGACTCCCCCGCCGGGCTGCTCGGCTGGCATGCCCAGCTCATGGGCGAGGGCCTCGACCGTGACTTCGTCCTCACCAACGTCATGCTCTACTGGGTGACCGGCACCGCGACCTCGGCCACCCGCTTCTACTACGAGGATGCCAGGGCCGAGGCGCCGGCCGGGCCGACCACGGCGCCGATCGGGCTGGCGATGTTCAGGGGCGACTTCGTGTCGATGCGCACCTTCGCCGAGCGCGACCACACGGACATCCGGTCGTGGCACGCCTACGAGGAGCCCGCCGGCCACTACGCGGCGCATCTGGCGCCGGAGGTGCTCGTACAGGATCTTCGGGACTTCTTCCGGAGCCTGTGAACCGCTAGTTCTGGATCTCGATCGGGCCCTCGTCGAAGACGGTGATGTCGGTGACGATGGGGATCGGGTGGGGCCAGTCGACGTTGACCACGAAGGTCACGCCCTGGTTGGCGTCCCACGGCGGGCCGTGGGGGGCGATGTTGGAGACCGTCACGTTGGCGGAGCCGATGAAGCGCTGGTGGTTGGCGTCGGCGAAGCCGCCGTGGGCGTCGGGGTCGGACTCGGGGATGTACTCGCTGGCGGCGACGTGCACGATCGAGTTGACGTTGATCGCACCCCAGTTGAAGTTGAGCGGGACCCGTCCCTTGAGCGGTCCCCAGTACTTGCGGATGTGTTGTGGCATGCACCGAGACTGGCGGGAACACCGGTGTCGGCGCATGAGTAGGGGGCTGCTCAATCGACCGGCTGCCTCCTGAGGTCTTCTGTCGAAGAGGTCACAACTTTTGCCGATTCCGGCAAAAGGCTATGGGCAAGCCGACGAACACGCTCTATATTACGGCGCAGAGCAGCATTAATACGCCCGTGTTACAACAACCGGCATCCGCCGTCACGTCGGCCATATCGGCGGTGCCGTAACCCCCCTGCGCCGCCCTGACCGCGGCTCCCTCACCGAGATGGGACTGGCCATGCGGAAAATACCCCTGTTATCCGCCTCAGTGCTCACTGCGCTCTCGTGCCTCGTCGTGCCCGCGCAAGCGCGGGCGGCGGTGCCGCCGCAGGAGCCGGGCGTCACCCTTCGCACCTATGACGTGCAGGTCGAGCTGTCCAAGCTCTGCACGCTCAAGCCCGGTCAGACGCCCAACGTGGACAAGCTCATGCCCACGATCGACTGGACGTCCGACGCCGACTTCGGCCTGACCGACATGTTCGTCACCGAGGTCGTCGGCAACATCTCCATCGCCACCGCCGGCGCGTACGAGTTCCGGCTCACCAGCGACGACGGCTCCCGGCTGCGCATCGACGACACCGTCGTGATCACCAACGACGGGCGGCACGGGGCGATCGCCGTCGACGGCGCGATCAACCTGACCACCGGCTACCACGCGCTGCGCATCGACCACTTCGAGCACCTGTACGGGCAGCAGCTCAAGCTGGAGTGGCGGCCCCCGGGTTCGGCGCAGTTCACCCTCGTGCCCAACTCGGTGCTGAGCACCGACGCCGACGTCGTGCGGGTCACCGGCCCCGGGCGCAAGGAGTGCGAGAGCGGCGCCGACTCCCCCGGCGACGGGCTGCCGCTGACCTCCGTCCACCCCGACTTCACCCTCACCGACCTGCGGCCCAGTGGGTTCCAGCCGCAGGTGACCGGCATGGACTGGCTGCCCGACGACCGGCTGGCGATCACCACCTGGGGCGGGACGGACAACAAGCTCGGCGAGGTCTACCTGCTCGACAACGTCATCGGCGCGACCTCGGCCGCGCAGGTGACCACGAAGAAGATCGCCAGTGGGCTGCAGGAGCCCATGGGCATCAAGTACGTGGACGGCAAGCTCTACGTGTCGGAGAAGTCCCGGCTGGTCGAGCTGAACGACACCAACGGCGACGACGTCGCCGACAACCTCAGGACCGTGGCGACCTGGCCGTTCGGCGGCAACTTCCACGAGTTCGCGTTCGGCATGCTGTACCGGGACGGGCACTTCTACCTGAACCTGTCGGTCGCCATCAACTACGGCGGCGCGACCACCGACCCGCAGCCCGCGTCCGACCGGGGCACCACCATCAAGGTCAACAAGGACACCGGCGCGGTCGAGTACATCGCCGGAGGCCTGCGTACCCCGAACGGGCTCGCGTGGGGTCCCAACGACGACCTGTTCGTCATGGACAACCAGGGCGGCTGGTTGCCCGCCTCGAAGCTCGTGCACGTCAAGCCGGGCCGGTTCTTCAACCACTACACCAACCCCGACGGCCGGTTCGACCACAACGCCGTCACCAAGCCGGTGCTGTGGCTGCCGCACAACGAGATCGCCAACTCCCCCAGCACGCCGCTGCTGGTGAAGGAGGGCCGGTTCGCCGGGCAGATGCTGTTCGGCGACGTCACGTACGGCGGCATCCAGCGCGGCTACCTGGAGAAGGTCAACGGCGAGTACCAGGGCGCGGTCTTCCGCCTCACCCAGGGCCTCGAAGCCGGTGTCAACCGGATCAGCCTCGGGCCCGACGGCGCCGTCTACGCCGGCGGCCTGGGCGCCGGCGGCAACTGGGGCCAGGCGGGCAAGCTCAACTACGGCCTGCAGAAGCTGACCCCCGGTGAGGACACCGCCTTCGAGATGCTGCGCATGCGCGCGATCGCGGGCGGCTTCGAGGTCGAGTACACGCAGCCGCTCTCGGACGAGACCGCCGCGTCGCTGGCGTCCAAGTACCAGATCACCCAGTGGCGCTACGCCGCGTCCTCCACCTACGGCGGCCCCAAGGTCGACGAAGAGCCGCTGACCGTCACCTCGGCCGACCTGTCCGCCGACAAGAAGAAGGTCACGCTGAAGATCGCGGGCCTCAAGGCCGACCGCGTGGTGCACCTGCGCTCGCCGCGCCCGTTCGCCTCGGCGTCGGGTCGGCCGCTGTGGAGCACCGAGGCCTGGTACACGCTGAACACGCTGGTCGACGGCCTGGAGAGCGACACCGTGTACGAGGCCGAGAGCGCCTCGCACAGCGGCGGCGCGGGCCTGGCCACCGACCACCTGAGCTACACGGGCAGCGGCTTCGTCGCCGGATACGGCAACCAGGGCGCGGCCACGCAGTTCGCCGTGACCGTCCCCCGGGACGGCACCTACCACGTCGGCCTGCGCTACTCCAACGGCCCGAACCCGGCGCCCGGCAACAAGTCCGTGAGCGTGTACGTCAACGGGACCAAGATCAGGCAGGTCCCGCTGCCCAGCACGGTCACGTGGGAGCAGTGGGCCACACGGGTCGAACCGCTGACCCTCAACGAGGGCGTCAACCTCATCACGTACAAGGTGGACGCCGGCGACACCGGCCACGTCAACCTCGACCACATCACCGTGGCCGCGCAGCGCGTGTTCGAGGCCGAGAACGCCACGCTGGCCGGCGGCGCGAAGGCCAACAAGGACCACCCCGGCTACACCTACAAGGGTTTCGTCGACGGCTACTGGAACCAGGGCGCGAGCACGTCGTTCTCCGTGTGGTCCGACACGACCGGCCCGCACAACGTCGGCCTCCGCTACGCGGCCGACACCACCAGGTCGTTGAGCGTGTACGTCAACGGCGAGAAGGTCCGGCAGATGCGCCTGGCCTCCTCGGGCGGCTGGAACAGCTGGGCCGTCCAGACCGAGCCGCTGAACCTGGTGCGGGGCACCAACCAGATCACGTACAAGTTCGACTCCGGCGACGGCGGGAACGTCAACCTCGACCACCTCACCGTGTCGCGGGCCGAGCGCGTCACCCTGTTCGACGGCTCCAGCCTGGCCGCGTTCGAGAAGCGGGCGGGCGGCCAGGCCACGTGGCCGATCGCCAACGGCTCGGTGGAGTCGCTCGGCGGCGACATCCGCACCCGGCAGATCTACGGCGACTTCAAGCTGCACGTCGAGTGGCTGGTGCCGGACTACCCGCCGAACGTGACCGGTCAGCAGCGCGGCAACAGCGGCGTCTTCCTCCAGGAACGCTACGAGGTCCAGGTTCTGGAGTCCTCGGGTGACCCCGCGCCGCTCATCAACGGCGCGGGCTCGATCTACAACAAGCGCGCGGCCTCCAGCAACATGGCCACCGCTCCGGGGACGTGGCAGACGTACGACATCACCTTCCGCGCCGCCCGCTACACCAGCACGGGCGCGAAGGTCGACAACGCCCGGGTGACGGTCGTCTGGAACGGCCAGGTCGTGCACGACGACGTGGCCGTCGACGGCGGCACGGGCGACCACATCGCCGAAAGCGCGGCCCTGGGCGGCATCCGCCTCCAGGACCACGGCGACGCGGGCGAGAACCCCCGTTTCCGCAACGTCTGGATCGAGCCCGTCTCCTGACGTGACGTCGGTCTAGCCACAGCAGAAGAGAAGGGGCTCCGGTCTGACCGGAGCCCCTTTTTCCTGCGGCAGGCCGCGGACGGCCCGGGAGTGACCGTCCGCGACCTGGTCTTGGAGACAACCTCAGTTGCGCAGGCTCCACTGCTGGTTCGGGCCGCCGTTGCACGCCCACAGGATGATCCTCGTGCCGTTGGCGGTGCCGCCGCCGAAGGCGTCGAGGCAGAGCCCCGACTGGACACCGGTGATCGTCCCGTTGGAGTTGACGTTCCACTGCTGGTTGGTCTGGTTGTTGCAGTCCCAGATGATCACCTGGGTGCCGTTGGTGGTGCCCTGGCCCGAGGCGTCCAGGCACTTGTTGCCGAACACCTGCAGCTGCTTGCCCGAGGTGTACGTCAGCCGCTGGTTGGTGCCGGTGCCGCAGTCCCACAGCTGTGCCTGCGCGCCGTTGGTGGCCGAGCCGCCGGTGATGTCGACGCAGCGGTTCGACTGGGCGCCGACGATCTGCTGGCCGCCGCCGCTGCTCCCGCCGCTGCCCTGCCGGACGAGCGACGCCGACGCCGCCGAGCGGTTGCCCTGGGCGTCCACGACGAAGAGACGGTATTCGCCGTTGGTGGTCGGCACGGCGATGGACGTCGCGGTGCCGCCCGCCCTGGTCATCGTGGGACCGGCGGTGAAGGTCGTGGTGCCCGCCGGGGCCAGCCAGACGCTCTTGGACGCGTCGCCGGTGCTGCGGATCGGGATCGAGGTCTGGCCGCTGCCGGTGTACGTGCTGGCGGGCAGGACGTAGTCGGGCAGGGACAGGTTGCTCTGCGGGATGATGCCGCGGTAGGCGTCCTCGAGCCCGGAGTTCACGGCGATGGTGTAGGCCGGGGCCGGCCAGACGTAGTCGGACGACACGATGATGTCGTGGACCGTGCTGTTCGGCAGGTTCTTGTTGGAGACCTTGTTGATCGGCCCGTAGGTCTGCGTGATGCTCAGGTCGTGCTTGCGGCCGAAGTCGTCGGAGTTGATCAGCCAGGTGATGTTCTTGTCGACGCTCAGGACGTTGTCGCGGAAGACCATGTTGCCCGAGCCCTCGTCCGGGTGGAGCCCGTACTTGTGACCCGAGGGCACGCCCTGCATGTAGTTGTTGGTGATCGTGGTGCCCGGCTGGTTGCCCAGCGTGTAGACGGGCGCCGTGTCGCTCAGGCGCTGCACCGTGTCGATGAAGTGGTTGTAGCTGATGGTGTTGTTCTTCGCCGTCGTGGTCGGCCGGTTGGGCGCGATCGAGCCTGACGAGCCGTCGAAGTTCCACCATCCCCAGCCGAGCGTGACGCCCGACCACGGGGCCTTCTCGATGCGGTTGCGCTGGACGGACAGGCCCTCGGCGAAGTAGGCCGAGACGGGGCTGTGCCCGTAGAACAGCACCGCGCTGTCGTAGAGGTAGTTGTTCTTGATCTCGATGTTCTTGGGGGCGCCCTCGACCGCGACGGGGTACTTCTCGCGGTTCGACGAGGTGTAGTCGCCGATGTAGACGTGCTGGGGATGCCCGACGACGACGGCCGATCCGGCGATGTCGTTGGTGTAGTTGCCGATCAGCTGCGTGTTCACCACGTCGTTGACCATGCTGATGCCGTCGACGCCGGTGTGCTGGATGCGGTTGTTCTGCAGCAGCAGCCCGTCGGCGTTGTCGATCTGGATCATGCCGGGCGCCGTGTCGACGTTGCGGTAGTAGTAGGCGTGGAAGTTCTGCTTCGCGTACGCGAGCGCGCCGAGGTTGCCCTGCTGGGCCTGCTTGAGCACCGAGCCGGCCACGTTGAACAGGTTCCAGTCGGAGTGCTGCACCGTCAGGCCCGAGAAGGTGATGTTCCGGGCGCGGGCGCTCGTGGAGGTGCCGGCGACCTTGATGAGGGTCGTCACGTTGTTCGGCGCGACCACGCTCGCGGTCGACATGTTGTCGGAGCTGGCCTTGTAGTAGTACAGCGTCTTGGTGGTCTTGTCGAAGAAGAACTCGTTCGGCTGGTCGAGGAACTCGTAGGCGTTCATGACCTTGTGGCTGCCGCCGACCTGGGCGTTGCCGTTGAAGGCGCCCTGCGCGATGGCCGCGCCCGGCTGCTGGAACGTCGCGATGCGGTTCGAGCCGTCGGAGGTGACCGTGCGGACGCCGACGATGGCGGTGGTCCACGTCGTGCCGGTCTCGATCTCGATGTCGTCCTGGTTAGTGGCGACGGCGGGGAAGTCGTTCAGGCTGTACCGCGACCCGGCGCACTGCGAACCCGACTCCCACGCCCACGACGCCTGGCCGGCCGTGACGTTGTAGGTGCCGGTGCATCCGCCGGAGCTGATGGTCTTGGAGGCCATGAACGCGCGCTTGTCGTTGACGTAGAGCGCGCGGAGCTTGTTGTTGCGGTTCAGCGGGGCCTTCCAGATGTTCCCGCTGTGCTGCGTCCAGCCGGTCACCTGGACGCCGCCGCTGAGGACCGGCGTCTCGTTCTGGTACGCGGCATAGATGACCCGGAAGCCGTTCGTGCCGGAGTCGGCCGGCGTGAAGTCGATGGTGCTGGTGACCGGGTACGTCCCGCCGCGCAGGTAGACGTAGATGTCACCGGTCATGCTGGCGTTCACCGTGCGGACGACGTCCCTGGCGCGCTGCAGGGTCTTGAACGGCGACGCGATCGTGCCCGGGTTGGAGTCGTTGCCGTCCGGGGCGACGTAGTAGGTGGCCTGGGTCGCCGCCGAGGCCACCCCACCCGCCATGTTCGGGAGCACCACGGCGGCGGCGAACACCGCGAGCGCCGCCAACACCTTCCCGGTGGTGGATAAGACTGACTTCACGCTCTTTTCCTTTCGCTGGTTCTTCACCTGTCGCGAGGTCGTCCGCCCCGTGCCACGTCGACGAAGAATCCGCAACACCCAAACATATGACGTATGCCGACTGACGTCTGAGGTAATGTTGCATCAAGAGGGGTGTCTGGCAACAGGTGTCAATTCGGGGGCAGGCACCCCCTCATCCGCTCTTGCGGGGGATCAGCCGCGATCCGCGCGGTCCCGGCCGAGCGAGTCGCCGCCGCCCATGAAACTTTCACGGCGGCACCACGGGCCCCGGCTGAGCGCGTCGGCGAGGTCCAGGAGTTCCGGCAGGCGCAGGGTTCGGCCGCCGCCCCCGGGGAGGGGGACGTGCAGGAGCGCCGTCCAGCGGGCCGGGATCGCCGGCAGGCCGTGGACGGCTCCGGCCAGGGCGCCGGTGACCGCGGCGACCGTGTCGGTGTCGCCGCCCAGGTTGATCGCGGCGGCCACCGCTGCCTCGTATCCCGTGGTGGTGCGCACGGCCCACAGGGCGGAGCCGAGGCAGGGCCAGACGGCGCCGTTGAGCTCCGTCGCCATGCTCGGGTGCCACTCCTCGGCCGTGACCGCGGCATAGCGGTCGCGGTGGGCGGGGTCGACGGCGGCCAGCGTCCGCGGCAGGGCCTTGAGCGGGTCGGCGCCGGTCAGGGCGACGCGCAGCAGATCGTGGAAGACGGCGACGCCCTCTCCTGCCGCCGGGTCGCCGTGGGTGAGGGCGGAGAGGCGGCGAGCCGCGTCCATCGTGGCCGCGCGGCCGGCCGGGGCGAAGTAGACCGCCGAGGTAGCGGCCCGCATGAGGGAGCCGTTGCCCGCGGCGCGGGGGCTGGTGCGGTAGTGGGCCGCGGCGGCCTGGTCCCAGGGCAGGCCTCGGGTCAGCACGTCCTCGGTCTGCAGGCCGATGTCCTTCGGGTCGTCGGCGGCCCAGCGCTGGAATCGGGCGAAGACGTCGGGAAGGTCCAGGCCACCGCGTTCCAGCAGCGACTCGGCGACGTGGACGGCCATCTGGGTGTCGTCGGTGGCCTCGCCGGGGTCCCAGCCGCCGCCTCCGCGCATCTCGTTCCCGCCGCCGGGGGCCGGGAACACACCCGGAGGGCCGAACTCGAAGGGGGCGCCGAGGGCGTCGCCCACCGCCGAGCCGACGATCGCACCGGCGGCACGCTCCCTGCGATCCATATGCCGCGTCCTCCACCGATTTCGCACATGATCTCCCCACCATCATCGCCACCTCGTGCCGGTCGGCGGATCGAATGGCGGCGTGAGGTTCTTCGTCGCGCAGCTGGTCCGGTTCGCGTGGGCCGAGGCGAAGGCGTGCGGGTTCGCGGTGGGGTTGTTCGCGGGGCTGGCCCTCTCGTCGGTGCTGCCCCTGCCCGTGCCGCGTTACGACGCGCTGCTCCTGTACGCCCTCGCGCTCACCGTGGTGTTCCGCGTCATGCGGTGGGAGACCACCGAGGAGGTCGCCGTCATCGGGTGCTTCCATGTGGTCGGGCTGGCGTTCGAGCTGGTCAAGGTGCGGCTCGGGTCGTGGAGTTATCCCGAGGACGCCTACACCAAGTTCTTCGGGGTGCCGCTCTACAGCGGGTTCCTCTACGCCGCCGTCGGGAGTTACGTCTGCGCGGCCTGGCGCATCCTGTCGCTGCGGCTGGTCGCCTACCGGGCCCGGCCCGTGACGCTCCTCGCGGTGGCGATCTACGTCAACTTCGTCACCCACCACTGGTGGGTCGACCTGCGGGTGCCGCTGGCGGTGCTGCTGGTGGTCGTCACCTGGGGGACGGCGGTGTGGTTCACCGTGGGCGGGCACCGCTATCGGCTGCCGCTGGCCCCGGCGCTGCTGCTGACCGGGTTCTTCCTCTGGGTGGCGGAGAACGTCGCCACCTATTTCGGCGCGTGGGAGTACCCGCATCAGCGGGACGGCTGGCGGCTCGTCCACACGGGGAAGATCGGGGCGTGGGCGCTGCTGGTGACCGTCAGCTTCGTGATCGTCGCCTCTTGGCGGGCCGCGCGGGAGCGGCGGGTCAGGGCCGGGTGAGGCGGGTCTTCAGCGCCGTCACGTCAGCGGGGTCCATGCCTGCGGCCAGGAGGTACTTCTCCGCGTCGAAGCCGTCGAGGGCGTCGTACACGGCGGCTCTCAGAGTCGTTCCCTTGGTGCGCAGGATCTGCTCGATCTCCGCGGTCTGGTCGGCGATCCCCCATGCCGCGTACAGCGGCACCAGTCGCAGGGTGCTCAACGCGTAGTCCTCGGCGATGGCCTCCGGGGTCACTCCCGCCAGTGACAGCAGGAGCATGGCGATCAGGCCGGTCCGGTCGCGGCCCAGTTCGCAGTGGATCAGCACGCCGCCCTCCGGCGCCCGCGCCACCGCCGTCGCCACGGCCACGCACTGCGCCGGCTTCGCTTCGAGGAAGTAGCGGTAGTAGAGAGGCGTCCCGTCGAGTTCGTTGTCGCGGATGTGGTTCCAGATCACCTCGTCGGCCATGTCGTCGAGGTCGATTCGGACCGTCGTCACGTCGGCGGGCCGGAGGTCGAGGCGGCTCACCTCCCGGAGGTCGACCACGGTTCGCACTCCATGGGCCACGGCGGCCGCCCAGCCCGCCGCCGTCAGGCGTTCGGGATTGTCCGAGCGGATCAGCGCGCCGAACGGTGTTTGGCCGCCGTCGTGAAGTGGGAGACCTCCCAGGTCTCGCGTGTTGTGACAGCCTTCCCAGGACAGATGGGGCACGAAGGGTCCTTTCTCGTCAAGGGGCATTGCCGACCATAAACCGACATTTATCTGACTCGCAGCATTGACCTGTCCGACACGTCAAGTCAACGTTGTTATCGCAGGTCGCTTGCGTGAAATGTCAATTTAACGCAGATATATCTTGACTTGTGAGCCCGGAGGGCCTATCACTTGGTGGGCAGAAGTCGGCGATCTCCCATATGGCGGCATGATGACAACTGAATCCGGTTCGGCTCAAAGTCGCGACGAATACCGGGCTATGCAGGCCGAGGCGTTCAACCGCATCGGGTCACGGTACGACGACGCCTTTCCCCACAAGGAGGGGCAGATCGCGGCCGGGGAGTGGCTGATCAAGCAGCTCCAGCCGGGTGCCCGGGTGCTCGACGTCGGATGCGGCACCGGAGAGCCGACCGCCAAGCAGTTCGCCGACGCGGGCTGCGAGGTCACCGGGATCGACATCTCGCCCGTCATGCTCGACCTGGCGCGCAAGAACGTGCCCGAGGGCACGTTCCTGGAGCGCGACGTCACCGAGATCGACTCCTCGCTCGGGCGCTTCGACGCGGTGGTGGCGTTCTTCTCGTTGCTGATGCTGCCGCGGGCCGACATCGCGACGGCGTTGCAGAAGATCCACGACGTGATCGTGCCCGGTGGGCTGCTGGCGCTCAGCATGGTCGAGATCGACCTCGACGACGTGCCTTTCCAGTTCCTCGGCGCTCCGGTCCGGGTCACCGGTTACCTGCGCGAAGACCTGCGGGCCCTCGTCGAGGAGACCGGGTTCACCGTGGCCGTCGAGACCGACATCTCCTACGCGCCGGCCACCACGCAGGCGCCGCCGGAGATCCAGCTGTTCCTCAACTGCCGACGGAACCAGTTCTGACGGCGCAGTGATCGACACCGAGGGTCTGGCTTTTCTCGGTGACACGGCACGGGCGATCGGTGACTGCCTCGACCCGGAGCAGGCCGCACGGCTGCTCTGCGAGGCGGCCGTGCCCCGGCTGGCCGACGCCGCCGCCGTCTACCTCGACGGGGGTGCCGTGCACCGGCTCGATCCGCGGGGGCGGTTGCCCTCGCGCTGGTCGGGCGATCCGGCGGCCACGGTTCCCGAACTGGTGGGCGGGCGGCTGCTGACCGTGCCGCTGCGGGCCTATGGCGAGGCGATCGGGTGCGCGGTGCTGGCGCGGGATCGTGAACGCGGCGAGTTCGACCAGGACGACGTGCTGGTCACCGGGCAGCTGGCGGTGCCGGTGGCGTTGACGATCTTCCACGGCCGACTGCACCGCCGCCAGCTGGAGACGCTGGAGATCCTGCAACGCGGGATCCGGCCTGGGCAGCCTCCCTCTCTGCCCGGTCTGGAGATCGCGTTCCGCTACCAGCCGGCCGCCGCGCGCGTGGGCGGCGACTGGTTCGACGTCATCCCGCTGCCCGGCTCCCGGGTGGCCCTGGTCGTGGGCGACGTCATGGGTCACGGCCTCGACGCGGCGGCGATCATGGGGCAGTTGCGCATCGCCGTACAGACGCTCGCCTCTCTGGACCTGCCGGCCGAACAGGTGCTGCAGTCGCTCGACGAGATGGCGCAGCGGCTGGCCGCCCAGACGATCACGACCTGTGTCTACTGTGTGTACGACCCCGTTCTGCGCCGCTGCACCATCGCCAGCGCCGGCCACCTGCCCCCGATCCTCGTGAGCGCCGAGGGCAAGGCCGAGGTGCTCCAGCCGCCCGCGGGCACCCCGATCGGGCTCGGCCGCAACGCGTTCGAGACGGTGGAGATCGCGGCCGACGACGACAGCGTGCTCGTCCTCTACACCGACGGCCTGGTCGAGGAGCGCGGCGAGGACATCGGCGTCGGCGTCGAGCGCCTGCGGCGCGGGCTGGCCGGGGTGCGGCCGATCGAGGAGGTCTGCGCGAGCGTGGTCCCGGCCGCGCCGGCCCGCGACGACGTGACCATGCTGGCGATCCGGTTCACCGGCATCCCCAGCGAGGACGTCGCCCAGTGGCTGCTGGAGCCGCACACGCAGACCCCGTCGCGGGTGCGCGGGCTGGTGCGGCGCACCCTGGCCGGATGGGGCCTGCACAGCCTCATCCCGACGGCCGAGCTGCTGGCCTCCGAACTGGTCACCAACGCGGTGCGGGCCACGGCCCGCCCGATCACGGTACGGCTCCTGCGCACCGACAGCCTGTTGTGCGAGGTCAGCGACGACGACCACCGCCTGCCGAGGCTCCGCGAACCCGGCCGCCACGACGAGGAGGGACGCGGGCTGTTCGTGATGAACCAGCTCGCCGACCGATGGGGCACGAGCCGCGTGGCGGGCGGGAAGACGGTCTGGTTCAGTCTCGCGGTGAAGGGGACCTGACCCGCCTCGTCCGCGACGAGAACCTCGACCTCCACTTACCAGGATTCCTCGCGCCGGCGTGCAGCGCTCCGCTGGCCGGGAGCGGGTCGATTTCGGTGCTGGAGCCACGTGACGGCCTCTGGGCCCACCGCTTCGCGGCCGAGCCGGAACGTGTGGGGGACGACGGGGTCCCCCGGCTCGGGCTCCACGCAGACCTGCCATGAGCCCGGCCCTCGCCGGGCCGGATTATGGAACGTTTCAAACGCGCGCACCGATAGTTCACCGACGTATCACCCGAAACGAAGGAGATGTGGTGTTCCGCCGATTACTGACCGTCTTCCTCTTGGCCGCGACCTCGCTCGTGGGGGTCGCCGCGCTCCCGGCACATGCCGACAAGACGTTCCGGGGCGAAGGTGACGACGTCATCCGCATCAAGGCGACCAAGACCCCGGGCCTGATCACGTTCAACCACAGCGGGGAGTCGAACTTCATCGTCCACACGATCAATCCCAAGGGGAAGAGGAACGACCTGCTCGTCAACGAGATCGGCGACTGGTCCGGCACCGTCCTCTACAACGGGTCCAACACCTTCGCCACCCCCGGCACCGCCGGCCTCCAGATCCAGGCCGACGGCCCCTGGACCGCCACGTTCAAGCCCGTGAGCAAGGCCCGCTGCTGGTGCTCCGCGACGATTCGCGGCGAGGGATCCCAGGTACTCAAGCTCACTCCGACCAAGGGCCTGCGGACCATGAACGCCACCCACAACGGCGCGTCCAACTTCATCGTGTACGGCTTCCAGAGCCTCACCGACTACCCCGACCTGCTGATCAACAAGATCGGCAAGTACCGGGGCAAGGTCCTGCTGACCCAGGGCACCCGCCTCGTGACCGTGGACGCCGACGGTGTCTGGGTTCTGCGACGGAACTAGTACTGATTCCCCACTCAGTCTGAGTACGAAAACGGTGCTGGGGAGCGCGCCCATGGAAGATCCTTTGAGGCATGAAATGGTGGATTTTCCTGGTTTCCCTGACTTTCGCGATATTCGCCGCCTGGTTGACCTTCTCGACCGGCGTGGCCCCCAGCACCGTCCTGGCGATCGGCGTCGGCGCGGTGAGCCTGATCTGGTTGCTGATCCTGCTGACGGTGCCGTGGAACCTGTACTTCTCGGCCCGCAGGGTCGTCCACGAGACCCAGCTGTCGCGGGAGCGCGGCATCGAGGTGCCGCAGGCCCGTGAGGACGAGGCCCGGGGCATCGCCAAGCGCATGCTGCGGCTGGCGGTGCTCGGGCATGTGGTCTCGGCGGCGGTGATCGCGGTGGTCACGTACTTCTCCGGGGAGTACGTGGGCTACTACTTCTCCGGCTTCTACCTGCTGGCGACCCTGTTCCGGCCCACCGGCGCCTACCTGACCCACCTGAAGGACCGGGTCGGCACCCTGATGGAGGAGCTGCACTACCCGCGCCAGGACGTGGCGACGCTGCGCGGCGACGTCAAGGACCTGGTCGAGGCGCGGACCACGCTGGAGGCGTCGATCGAGACGCTGACCGAGGAGCTGCGGCAGGTGCGCGGCGAGCTGGCGGCGGCGCGGTCGATCCTGGAGGACGCCGACCACGACCTGAACCGGCGGATCACGACGATGACCAGGAAGTTCGACGAGACGGTCGACGGGCTGAGCGACAACCAGGAGCTGATCACCGGGCTGAAGGCCTTCCTGCGCCTGGTGCGCACCAGCTGACGGCCGGCATGGTCCGCAGTTCTCCGCCCTAGAGTCTGCGCTCGATCCGGCCGTCGGGCGGAGAAGCCGTCCCGATGGACACCACAAAGTAAGTCAAGCCTTACCTTCCGTATCCCCCGTCTCCATACTTGGGCGGGTGGACGACGAACAGCAGATCGTTGACGGCCTGTACGACCGCCTCGACGCCGCCGTCGCCGAGACGCTGGCCGCCCGCGAGCGCGTGCTGACCACGTCCGACGACCCGCACACCCGCGACGTCGAGGTGTCCCGGCTCACCCGCAGGCTCGGCGAGCTGCAGGCGGCCGAGTACGCGTTGTGCTTCGGCCGCATCGACACCCCCGCCGGGCACTCCCTCCACATCGGCCGGGTCGGCCTACGCTCCCCGGACGGCGAGGTGGTCCTGGTCGACTGGCGGGCCGAGGCCGCCCGCCCCTTCTACGCCGCCACCCCCGCGGCCCCAATGGGCCTGCGCCGGCGCCGCCACCTGCGGTTGCGGAACCGCCGGGTCGTGGACGTCAGCGACGAGATCCTCGACGGCTCCGCCCCGGCCCCCGGCGACGTGGTCGGCGACGGCCCTCTCACGGCCGCGCTGAGCCGGGCCAGGACCGGCCGCATGCATGAGGCCGTCTCGACCCTCCAGGCCGAACAGGATGCGATCGTCCGCTCCCCGCACCGGGGCGTCACCGTCGTGGACGGCGGCCCCGGCACCGGCAAGACCCTGGTCGCGCTGCACCGCGCCGCCTACGTCGTCTACGCCTTCCCCGCCGTCGCCGCACGCGGCGTGCTCGTGTACGGCCCCAACAGCAGGTTCCTCGACTACATCTCCGACGTGCTGCCGTCGCTGGGGGAGAACGACGTCCGGATGGCCACGCTGACCGACCTCGTCGGCGCGACCCCGGCCGCGACCGAACCCGAGGAGGCCGCGAGGGAGAAGGGCGCCGCGGGCAGGGCGGCGGCGCTGGCCGAGCGGGTGCGCGCCCGGCAGCCGCGCGGCGTCCCGCTGGAGGTCAAGGTCGGCCAGGAGACGCTGGTCCTGACCCCGGCCGAGGTGGACGCGGCCCGCCGCCACGCCACCCTCGGAGGCCTGGCCCACAACCCGGCCCGCGAGGTGTTCCGGGAGCACGTCGTCGACGCCCTGGTCGACCTGCTGGAGCGGCGCACCGCCGACACGCTGGCCCAGCTCGACGCCGAGGTCGCGGCCATGCTCGGCGTCGACCTCGACGAGGCGGTGGCCGGCGACCTCAGGTCCCTCGGCCTGGACGACGCCCCCGCGGCGGAACCGGAGTTCGACTGGGACGCCGTCCGCGAGCAGCTCCTCGACGACCCGGCCGTCGACCAGGCGACCGAGGCGGTGTGGCCGCGCCTGCGCCCGGAGGACCTGCTCGGCGGGGCCGCCCGCACCCGCGCCGACCTGGCGCTGCTCGACGAGGCCCGCGCCCTGGTCGACGGCCCGCCCGAGGAGGTGTACGGCCACATCGTCGTCGACGAGGCCCAGGAGCTCACCGAGATGGAGTGGCGGATGCTGATGCGCCGCTGCCCGTCGCGGTCGATGACGGTCGTGGGCGACTTCGCCCAGTCGGGTTCGGCCACCACGATCCGCTCCTGGGCCGAGGCCGTCGGCGCGCGTTTCGTCCACCACACGCTGACGGTCAACTACCGCACCACCGCCGAGATCCTCGCCTGCGCGACCCCGCTGCTGGCCCGCGTCGCCCCGGGCCAGCGGCCGTCGCGGTCGGTCCGCCACGGCCGGCCCCCGCGCACCGTGACCGGAGGCCTGGACACCGTCCGGACCCTGGTCGCCGAGGAGGGCAACGGCCTCGTCGGCGTCATCGCCCCGCCCGGCCTGACCGAGGCGCTGGAGGGGAGCGGCGCGATCGTCGTCGCCGCTCCCGACGCCCGGGGGCTGGAGTTCGACACGGTGCTCGTCGTCGACCCCGCCGCCATCGAGGCCTACCGCGAGTCGGGTCCGAGGGATCTGTACGTCGCCCTCACCCGCGCCACCCGGCGACTGATCGTGGTCACGCCGGACGCAGGCTGATCGCCTCGCGCGGGCAACACTCCGCCACCTCCTCCGCCAGGGCGATGTCGTCCGGATCGGTGAGCTCCCCCGTGGTCACGGCGGCGACGTGGTCGGGCCCGAGGGTGAAGAACCTCGGCGCGGTCGCCGAGCAGAGCCCCGTGCCGAAGCACGATGCCCGGTCGACCTCCAGACGCCGGCCCATCAGAGGATCACCGGCAGGGCGCGGTAGTCGTTCAGCGCCCAGACCTCGTGACGCCGCACCTCCTCGCGCGGGATCGCCAGCCGCAGGCCGGGGAACCGCCCGACGAGCGTGGCCAGGGCCATCTCGCTGATGAGCCGGGCCGCGGCGGCGCCGAGGCAGTTGTGGATGCCGTGCCCGAGCCCGAGATGCCGCACGCCGGTCCGGGTGAGGTCGAGCCGATGGGGGTCGTCGAAGACGCCGGGGTCGCGGTTGGCCGCCGCGACCATGACCATGACCGGCTCCCCCGCGGCGATGACCTGGTCGCGGATCCGGACGTCCTCGGTCGGGAACCGCCAGGGCGTCGAGGCCACGGGCGACTCGTAGCGGAGCAGCTCCTCGATCCCCGTTCCGGCCAGGATCGCCGGGTCGTCGACGACCAGCTTGAGCTGGCCCGGATGGTCGAGCAGCGCGAGGACGGCGTTGGTGAGGAACATCTTGGTCGTGCCGACCCCCGCGATGATCATGATGATCACCATCGCGTCGAGCTCGTCCTGGGTGATCCGCCCCTCCTCGTCGGCGGCCCGGATGAACGCGGAGGTGAGATCGTCACCCGGCTCGGCCCGCTTCAGCGCCACCAGCTCGCGCCCGTAGGCGATGATGCGCTCCCGCGCGGCGGGGATGCGCGGGAAGTCGGCGGGGTCGGTGGAGATGAGCAGGTCGACGTCGCCCGCGAGCTGCTCCCGCCGCTCCAGCGTGAACCCGAGCCGCGTCGAGATCACCTGGGACGGGATCAGCGCCGCGAACTCCGTGACCAGATCCCTTTCCTGGCCCGGCGCCCAATCTTCTGTCGTCTCGTCGACGATTCGCCGGATGTCCTCCCGCCACCGCTCGACGCTTCGCGGCGTGAACGCGCTCATGGCGCAGCGGCGCACTTTGGTGTGCTGAGGCGGGTCGAGACTGGGCACGGTCTGGGAAAGAACCGTGCCCGCGCTGACGGACAGCCCGGAGGCCTGGAATTCGGCGCTGCCGCGCCATTCGGCCGTGCTGAAACGAGTGTCGCCGAGGATCGCCATCGCGTCGTCATACCTGGTCACGACCCACATGGGGACGTCGCCTACCGGGAAGACGTATCGGTGGACCGGGGAGTTCGCCCGCAGCCAGTCGAGCGCCGGATAAGGGTCACGGAAATAGTCGGGACTGAACAACTCGAATGGGACGACCGTATTCGACATGCGGTTTCCTTACGTTGATCAGGTCGCCCGCATCGTACATTCGAAAAACCATTCCGAGAACTCAGCGGACCGAGAACTGAAAACAGCCGAACACGACCGCCCTGACGTGAACGACCGCGACGCCGTCTCCGGCGAGCAACTCCCCCGCCACCCGCTCCGGATCACCCTCGGCCGGCACCGTCCGGCCGCCCACGATGTGCCCCCGCCCGTCGTAGGCCCGCAGCACCCGGGGCACCCCCCGGTGCGCCGCGGGCCACCCGTCGCCGTCCGGCCCGGCGCAGGGTCCGGCGTGCACGAACACCGGCCCCAGCTCGTCGTAGGGCCCAGGGTCGGCGGCCCACCGCCGGACCGGGGCGTAGCTGAGCAACGCCACCCGCTCGCCGGGCCGCGCCAGGGTCAGGCAGCAGCGCAACGGGCTGCCGCCGTCACGGTCGACGGAGAACCGGGGCGCGTGCCCGGCGTCGTCGGTGACGAGGAGGGCTTCGACGACGGAGGGCTCGATGGGCGAGACGGTGAGGTTCATGGGTCCATCGTGGGGGCGTACCGGCCGAGGGTTCCGGCGGCGATCGGACGCGGCAATACGCTCGCGGCCGGAGCTTTCGCCCTCCTACGCTGTCCCGATGACGTGGACGTGCGTGCGCGACCCCTGGCCCGAACTCACCGGGACCTGGCGGACGAACCGGCCGGAGTGCCTGCCGGTCGCCCATGAGCTCAAGTGGGCGTGCCACTCGCGCTGGGTCCGGTTCCACAGCCTGCCCGAATCCAAGCGCTACCCGGACACAGCGGACGAGTACACCATCTTGCTGAACCGGTACGAGACCGTGCTGTCGGAGCTGTTCGGCGACCGGGACGTCTACGTGATCACCACCGCGTTCACGGACCATCCCACGTTCGGCGAACCCCTGCGCTATCCCGAGCCGGTCACCCTGAACCCCGGGGCGCGACTGTGGATGACGGTCACCGACGACGCCCCCGACGAGGAGTTCCCCTCGTACTCCCACCTGCTGGTGACCCGGCGGACCCGGCGTCCGGGTTCCCTCGACGCCCTGCTCAGGGCCGTGGCCGACGACGCCATGGGCAATGTCATGATCACCGACCTGGACATGCGGCGCGTCTTCCATCCCTACGACGGCGGCGCCGACTGCATCCTCGAGGACTCCGCGACGCGAGACGACCTCAAGGCCGCGCACCGGGAGTGGTTGTCGGACCACCCGCAAGGCCTGTGATGGACCGGCCACTGGCGCTCGACGAGCTGACGGGCGACGCGATGACCGCCTTCGTGCCGGCCGCCCTCGGCCAACCGGATGACGCGCCGATGCCCGCGTCGCTGGTCGTGATCCGGTGCGGAGACCACCTGCTCCTGGTCTTCGACCGCTACCGGCGGCAGTGGGAACTCCCGGGCGGCGGGATCGACCCCGGGGAAGGGCCACACGAGGCGGCCGTACGCGAACTCCACGAGGAGAGCGGCCTGCGCCTGCCCGACCTCCATCTCGCCGGGTATGCGCGGTTCTGGCTCACCCGCCCACCCCGCACGGAGTACGCCGCCGTCTACACCGCCGAGGTTCCGGCCCGCCACGACGACTTCACGCCCAACGAAGAGATCGGCGGCATCCAATGGTGGGACACGACCGGCCCGCCGCCGGAAGGCGCCCAGATCATCGACCTGACCCTGGGTCTGCTGGTCATGGGGTGACGACCCGCGTGGACCGCTGAGGCGGCCCGGGGGATCGGATCCCCCGGGCCGCTTCTCAGCCTCCGAACACGGGCGCGATCTCGGGCTCTTTCTCCGTCTCCGGTACGGCCGCCAGAAGGAGTTCCACCAGGTGGTCGGCGATGGCGGAGATGGTCGGCTGCTGCCACAACAACGTCGTGGGCAGGCGGCAGCCGAAGCGCTTCTCCAGCCGCCGTCGGACCATGATGGTCATCACCGAGTCGAGCCCCTGCTCGACCAGCGGGCGCCGGATCGACAGGTCCTCCGGCCCCAGCCGCATGACCGTCGCGATCTCCGCCCGGATCTCCGGCAGGACGCGTTCGCGCAGGTCCTCCGGGGCCACGCCGGCGAACGACTCCGCCGGGCCGCCGAGGTCCTCCTCCGCCTGGAGGGGGGCGTCGATCACCGGGTAGCGCAGGCCGGTCAGGTGGCCGACGACCCGGCCGTCGAGGTCGGCGATGACCGCCCGGGCGGTGTCCTCCGCCGACGGGTCCACGGCCGCGTCGATGATCACCGTCGTGGGGGGTGTGCCGGTCAGCACCATCTCGTCGATGTGGACGACCATGCGGAGCACCGGGTCGCCCGGGAAGACGCAGGGGGCGACCGACATCACCGCGTCCAGGGCGGGGGCCCAGCTGTGCGCGTCGCCGGTGCGGACGGTGGCGCGCAGGGCGCCGTCGCCGCCGAGGAGGGTCTCGATCGTCCAGTCGAAACCCGTCGACGGGACGCCGACCGTGGCCAGGCGCTGGTGCACGAAACCCGGGTCCATCGGGGTCAGTGCGCCGGCGTCCGGGAGGACGTCGGGCTTGACCTGGCCGGGGGCGGCCACGTTCGCGGTGACGTGGACCAGCCAGGCCGGTTCGGGCTCGTCGGGGCCGGCGGGGGTGCGGGCCGCGAGCCGGACGGCCGGGGGTTCGTGCACGACCTGGATCTGGCGGCGTTCCGCCGTCATCAGCGGGTGCATCATCTCGACGTCGGTGAGGGTGACGTCCTCGTCCTCGGCGGCGTGCAGGAACGTGTTGACCAGCACGGCGGCCGGCACGATCTCGACGCCGTTGAGGGCGTGGCTGCCCGGGTAGGGGCGGTTGGCGTCCTGGACGCTGGTCTTCCAGACGCGGGTGCGGCTGCCCGCGAGGGTGGTTGCGGCGCCGAGCAGGGTGTAGGAGCCGGCGTCGTGGCCGCGGTTGTCGGTCTCCGTGTACGACTCGCGCCAGTGGCGGCGGTGCTGCCACGCGTACGGCGGCAGGTCCGCCAGGCCGCCCGACGGCTGCAGGCGGGTCCAGTCGACCTCGACGCCGTGGCAGTGGGCGGTGCCCACCGAGGCGAGGAAGGTCGCCGGCTCCGGCTGGTTGCGGCGCAGCGACGTGCCGACGAAGACGTCCTCGAAGCCGTGCTCCGAGAGGGTCTCGGTCACCGAGTGGGCGACCACCGGGTGGGGGGAGATCTCCAGGAAGACGCGGTAGCCGTCCTGCGCGGCGGCCGTGGTCGCGGCGGCGAGCCGGACGGGGTCGCGGAGGTTGGCCGCCCAGTACGCGCCGTCGAAAACGGGGGCCGAACGGGGGTCGGCCAGCGCGGTCGTGTACATCGGGATCTTGGCCGGCCCGAACGAGAGGTCGCCGACCCCGCCCGCGAGGGCGACGGCCAGCGGCGTCATCTGCGGGCTGTGGAAGGCGACGTCGGAGGCGACCCGCCGGGTCACGATGCCCTCGGCCGGCCAGTCGTCGAGCACCTCCTCGACCGCGTCGACGTCGCCCGACAACACGGTCGAGCCGGGCGCGGAGGAGATCGCGGCCACCAGGTCGGTGCGGTCGGCCAGCCGGTCGCACGCCTCCTCGAAGGACAGGTCGACCATGACCATGGCCCCCTTGCCCTCGGCCTGGCGCAGCAGCGCCGAGCGGCGGCAGATCAGGCGGGCGCCGTCGGCGACGCTCATCGCGCCGGCGGTCACCGCGGCGGCGAGCTCGCCGACGGAGTGGCCGATGACGGCCGTGGGCGTGACCCCGTGGGCGGTCCACATGCGGGCCAGGCCGAGCTGCATCACGAAGATCATGGTCTGGACGCGGTCGATGGTGTCGAGGTCGCCGTCGGTCAGGACCTGGCGGGGCGAGAAGCCGATCTCCTCGACGAAGATCGGGTCGATCTCGTCGACCAGCGACGCGAACTCGGGCACGCCGAGCAGTTCGCGGCCCATCCCGCGCCACTGGCAACCCTGGCCGGAGAACACCCAGACCGGCCCGGGGCCGAGGTCGGGCAGCACGTCGCCGGTGATGACCGACTCGGCCGGCACGTCGTCGGCGAGCCGCCGCAGCGCGGCCGTCAGGTCGGCGCGGTCGGCGCCGAGCACGACGGCGCGCCGGGGCAGATGGGTGCGGCGCAGTGCGAGGGTGTGCCCGGCCGAGGCCAGGTCGGCGCCCTTGTCGAGGTGGTCGGCGAGCACGCCGGCGTACTGCCGCAGCGCCTTCTCCGACGCGGCCGACAGCGGGAACGGCCGCTCCCCCGCCGTCTCGGCCGCGGGGACCGCCGGGGCCGCGGGGGCCTGTTCGAGCACGATGTGGGCGACCGTGCCGCCGTAGCCGAAGCTGGAGACGCCCGCCCGGCGGGGGTGGTCGCGGACCGGCCAGGCCGACTGCTCGGTGACCACGCGCAGGCCGGAGGTCTCCCACGGGATGGCCGGGTTGAGGCTGGTCAGCACGTTCGGCGGGATCGAGCCCCGGTGGAGGGCGAGCACCGCCTTGATGACGCCGGTGATGCCGGCCGCGCCTTCGAGGTGGCCGATGTTCGACTTGACCGAGCCGATGAGGCACGGGTCGTCGGCGGGCCGCCCGGCTCCGTACACCGAGGAGAGCGCGCCCGCCTCAAGGGGGTCGCCGAGCCGGGTGCCGGTGCCGTGGGCCTCGACGTAGTCGACCGTGGACGGCGCGACGCCGGCCTGCTTGCAGGCCCGGTTCATCACGTGCTCCTGGGCCTCGCCGCAGGGGGCCATGATGCCCTGGGTGTGGCCGTCCTGGTTGACGGCGCTGCCGATGACGAGCGCGAGGATCCGGTCGCCGTCGCGCTGGGCGTCCGACAGCCGCTTGAGCACGACCACGCCGACGCCCTCGCCGCGGCCGTAGCCGTCGGCCGAGGCGTCGAACGACTTCGACCGGCCGTCGGGGGCCAGCGCGCCGGCCGTGCCGAGCGTGAGGGTCTGGCCGGGGGTGACGACCAGGTTGACGCCGCCCGCGAGGGCGACGTCGTTCTCGCCGAGCCGCAGGCTCTGCGCGGCCAGGTGCAGCGCGACCAGCGACGCCGAGCAGGCGGTGTCGATCGCCATGCTGGGCCCGCGCAGGTCGAGGGAGTAGGAGATGCGGTTGGCGACGGCGCAGGTCGCCGCGCCGATGCCGGTCCACGCCTCGATCTGGGGCAGGTCCTCCAGGAGGCGGGCGCCGTAGTCGCCGGTGCAGACGCCGACGAACACGCCGGTGTCGGTGCCGCGCAGCTCGTGGGGCGGCAGGCCGGCGTGCTCCAGGGCCTCCCACGCGGTCTCCATCAGGATCCGCTGCTGCGGGTCCATCAGTTCGGCCTCGCGGGGCGACAGGCCGAAGAACTCGGCGTCGAAGCCCTCGATGTCGTCCAGGAAACTGCCGTGACGCACGGCGTCGCGCAGCGCGGCGGCGTTCTCGGGGCTCCGGTTCTCGTCCCGGCGCCAGCGGTCGGCGGGCAGCGGCCGGGTCGTGTTCCGGCCGGCGCACAGCAGCTCCCAGAACTCGTCCGGTGAGTGGACGTCACCGGGAAGGCGGCAGCCTATCCCGATCACCGCGACTGGTTCGGCCATCTGCGTTGGTTCCCTTCGGTTCAGACCCACGGAGGATTGTCGACGATCTTGATCACGGCGCTGGAGACGGTCACTCCCGGCCCGGTCCCGAGCATCAGCAGGTGGTCGCCGGGACCCAATTGGCCGTTCAGCAGCAGGTGGTCGAGGGACAGGACCTGGTCGCTGGCCCCGCAGTGGCCGATGGTGCGGCCGTAGTCCCAGGTCGAGCGGGACATGGGCAGGTCGAGCATGGTCATGCACCGCTGCTCGACGATCTCTTCCGAGTAGTTCATGAACGCCACCCGCGTGAGGTCGGCGGGCTTGATCCCGCTCTCGTCCAGGGCGCGCTCGACGACCTCCATCAGCGCCCGCTGGATCTTGAACAGCGCCGCGGTGGCCTCGCCCTTGGACATGACCTGCTGCCGGAACTGCTCGTTCCTGGCGGCGAAGCTCATCTTGCGGCCGACCGTGACGCCCGGCGGGAACAGGGGCTCGCTGCCCCGGTGCAGTTCCTCGGCCTCGGTCACGGTCGTCGTGCAGACCGAGGTCAACCGGGCGAAGCCCGGCTGCTTGGTGAGCACGAGCGCGCTGGCGGCGTCGCCGCCGACGTAGCCGGGGCCCATCCGCCAGCGGTCCATCAGCGGGGTGCCGTAGTTGTCGGCGGCGACCAGCAGGGCGGCCTGGCGGCCGGGCACGGCGGCCAGGTGGCCGGCGGCGAGTTCCAGGGCGAGGAACATGCCGTTGCAGCCCTGCCGGATCTCGGTGGCGAGCACGTCGCCGCCGACGAGCTGGCGCTGCAGGTAGGAGTGCGGGGGCCAGCCGTCGGGTCCCTGGTGCCAGGAGGAGGCGTACAGGAGCAGGTCGAGGTCGGCGGGCGCGCGCCCGCTGCGCTTGAGCGCGCTCCGCGCCGCGTGCAGCGCCATCTCCGGCGCCGGCACGTCACCCGCCACCACCGCCCCGGCCAGGTTGTGCAGCTCGGCCTCCTCGGCCGGGTACCACCCCTTGGCCACGGCCTTCTCGACGCTGACGACGGTCCGGGGGACGAAGGCCCCCACCCCGCTGATGTACGTGTCGGCGTAGCGCATCAGACGGTTTCGAGCTCTCTGACCATCGCCGCGATGGTCGCGACGTCCTGGAAGTTCTCGGAGTCGAGCTTGGCGGCGGGGATCGGCACGCCGACGTCCTTGCGGAGGAAGTTCAGCAGCCGCGCCGTGCGCAGCGAGTCGAGCAGGCCCGACGTGAGGAGCGGGGTCGTCTCGTCGACGACGATGTCGTCGCCCTCCTGGACGAGGTTCTCCTGGATGAAGTCGACCAGTCTGCGGTTGAGCTCGGTCATGCGCGCGGCCCTTCCTTGATGACCTTGAACACTGCGGCGGCGCAGGACGTGCCGGAGCCGAAGCCGACCATGAGCAGGTGGTCGCCGGCCACGAGACCGCCGGTCGCGAGCAGGTGCTCGAAGGCGATGAACTGGTCGACCGCGCCGCAGTGGCCGACGCGCCGCCCGTAGTCCCAGGTCGTCTGGTCCTCGTCGATGCCGAGCCAGGACATCTGGCCGTCGAGGTCCTCGCGGCGGCCGTGCGGCAGCGCCACCTTCGTGATGTCGGACAGTTCGATGCCGGCCTCGTCGAGGGTCTGCTCGACCTGCTGCATCATCGTCTTCTGGATGGTCAGGTGGATGCCGGTCCCCTGCTTCTTGAGCAGCCGCTGGCGGAACTCCTCGTGCCGGTCGCCGAAGCTCAGGCCGACGCCGACCGTGGCGTCGGGGGGGAAGAGGGGGTAGGCGCCGTCGTTGACCGCGTCGGCCTCGGGGATCACGGTCGCGTTCACCGACAGGAGCTGGGCCATGCCGTGGTCCTTGCCGAGCAGGAGCGCCGCGGCGGCGTCGCCGATCAGCGCGCCGGGGGTCATCCGCCAGCGGTCCACCAGCGGGGTGCCGTGGTTGTCGGAGGAGACGACCATGGCCGTCTGCCGTTCCGGCACGGCCATCAGGTAGCTCGCCGCGAGCTCCAGCGAGCTGATCATCCCGACGCAGCCGCTGCGGATCTCGAAGGCGGGCACCGGGCCGCCGAGCAGGTGCTTCTGGAGGTAGTGCTGCGGCTGCCAGCCGTTCGGGCCCTGGTGCCACACCGACGGATAGAGCAGCAGGTCGAGTTCCTTCGGGGACGACTCGCCCCAGCGCTCATAGGCGTCCACGACCGCGCGCCGCGCCATCTCAGGGGCGGGCATGTCACCGGCCACCGCCGCGCCGATCTGCCGGAACTTCTCGGCCTCCTCGGCCGGATACCAGCCCTCGCGGACCGCGTGCTCGACGCTCACGCTTTCCGGCACGTAGACGCCGAGACTCCTGACGAACATGTTGGGTGTACGCACACGTCCCCTAACTCAAGAAAGGAAGCGTCCGAATTAGATCGCGGGCCCGGGATATCAGCACCTCGGCCGTTCAGCGAAAACGGCGGGAAATGGGCCGGCGGGCCGCCAGGGGCAACACTAGGGGCGCACCGTCGGATAAATCAACGTTTCTGGTCGGCGACATTCCGTTAAGTAAACCCGACAGTACGTGTTGAGTTTCGGAAATGCGTCCCCGACTGCACGGCGCGGTTTTTTACGAAATCAAAGGGCGCCGGGCCGTCGCCATTCGGGTCGGGCCCGGCGGGTCGTCATCAGGGCACTCGCGTGCAGACGATGTTGTTCATCTTGAACTGGGCCGGAATGGCGTTCGTGCCGGTGGCGGTGGCCGAGAAGCCGAAGCTCTGGCTGGAGCCGGGGCCGATGTAGGAGTTGTGGCCGGCGTCCCGCGCGGTGACCTGGGCGCCGGTCTGGGTCACCGTGGCGTTCCAGGCGCTCGTGATCTGCTGGTTGCCCGACCACGTCCACGACACGGTCCAGTTCTGGACGGGGCTGGCGCCGGTGTTCTTGACGACCACGCCGCCGTTGAAGGCGCCGTTCCAGACGCCGGTGGAGTAGGTCACCTCGCAGGCGTTGCCGAGCTTGAGGCCGCTGCGCAGCCAGGTCGTGAAGTTGGGCCAGCTCGGATTGAGCGTGCCGGTGCTGACCGTCTCGCCGCAGTTGGCGGTGGTGCGGACGGTCTCGTTGCCGTACTGGGCCGGGTCCATGATCTGGACCATCATGTGGTCGGCGGCCGGGACCGAGACGAACGTGGCGTTGCCGCACTGCGCCTTGATCCGGTTGAAGAGCAGCACGCTCTGCCCGTGCGGCACCAGGAAGTCGGCCTGGCCGTGCAGGAACAGCAGCGGCGGGTCGCCGGAGTCGACGTAGGTCATCGGGTTGGCGGCGGCCACCGCGGCCGGACAGGTCTGGATCGGGCAGCCGACCAGCAGCGACTCGGGCGAGGCGGGCGAGTTGTGGTCGAGCCCCCCGGTCGGCAGGTTCTGCGCGTTCATCTGCAGGAAGTCGGTCGGACTGTAGAAGGACAGGCCCACGTGCACGGCGCTGGAGACGCCGGTGGTGCCGACGGTCCCCTCCAGCGCGGTCACGCCGCCCGAGAACACGGCCATCTGCGTCAGCCACGCGCCCGACGAGTCGCCCGCCATCGCGAAGCGGTTGGTGTCGAGCTGGTAGGTGGCGGCGTTGGCACGCAGATAGCGGATGGCCGCCTTGATGTCGTGCACCTGTGCCGGGAAGATCGCCTGCGCGCTCGACCGGACGTTGACGACGGCCACCGCGAAGCCCAGCGGGTTGAAGACGGCCGCGATCTCGGCCCCGAGGGGCTTGCTGTCATCGCTCGTCCACGCCGAGCCGCTGTGCCAGATCAGCAGCGGCCGGGGCGTCATCCCGGTGGACGGAAGGTAGATGTCCAGCAGGTGCCCCCTGCTACCGGCCGGCTGTGCGGGCGCGTAGGCGATGTCGGAGATCACCTGCGCGTGCGCCGGCGGCGCGAGCGCCACCGACACGCCAAGAGCGGCCAGCATGGTCATCGCCATGCCGACAACCGTGGCCATATGTATTCGAGCTTGCATAGTGCGACTCCGGTCGGTCGGATGATCGCCGCTCCCCCCGGCAGCGACGTCCTGCACGAGTGTCGCGGCTTCCATCGATATGGGCGGGGAGACGATATGACACATATGTCGCGATGGTCAAAATATTCTTAAGCCGTTTTTCAGAGCGGTATAAACCGGACCATACGCCTCGACACGGCGCGAAGACGTACAGATCATGCATGCTCTGGACGGGCCGTCGGATACGCACCTGCGAGGCCTTCCAAGGCCGCCGAGTACAGAATTGGACAGCCCCCGGAAAGTAATATCTGTTTCACCGACCGTGAATACGCGCGAACAAACGCCACCTCAACGGCCCTTTCGATGAAACTTTCACGTCTCACCGCGCCCGGATTCAACCGTGACAATTCTCCTAACGCGCGGTGAGTGATAATGTCCGCCCTCATGATCTCCACGTTCCCAGGAGGACGAATGCGAAAGGCACGCGCAGTTCTCGTCTCGGCCGTCGTGGTTCTCGGAGCCTCCGTGATGATCGGCGCCACCCCGGCCCACGCCGCCGACAAGCTGTCCGGCGTCTTCAGGACGTCGGCCGAGTGCGAGCGGATCGGCGCCCACGGCGTCGCCCAGGACTGGTGGGACGACTACTCCTGCGTGTGGGAGGGCCGCTACCGCTACTACTTCCTCTACGCGTGACCGATCACGACGACCAGTATCGGCGGTGTCGGGAAGGACACCGCCGTCACCGTCGGCCTTCCTTCAGGGTGACGCGCACAACCGGATCTCGCCGCCCGGCCAGCGGGAGCGCAACCACCGGTCGTGGCTCGCGACCACGATCGCCCCGGGGCCCGCGCCCATGGCCTCCTCCAGCTCGTCGCAGAGCCGGGGAGACAGGTGGTTGGTGGGCTCGTCGAGCAGCAGCAGCTCGGGCGGGTCCGCCACGAGCAGCGCCAGGGCCAGCCGCCGGCGCTGACCGACCGACAACTCCCCCACCCGCCGTCCGAGGTCCCGGGGTCCGAGCAGGCCGAGCGAGTCCAGCGGCACCGCCGCGGCACGCCCGGGACCGAGCGCCCGTTCGTAGGTCTCCCGCACGGTACGGTCCGGCCGGTCGAACACGGTGTCCTGAGCCAGCAGCCCGACCCGCACCCCGCTCCGCCGCCGCACCTGGCCCTGGACGTCGAGCCGCCCGGCCAGCACCGCGAGCAGGGTCGACTTCCCCGCTCCGTTCGGTCCCGTGACCAGCAGCCGCGCGGTGACCGGCACGTCGAGACACTCCAGCGTGAGCCGACCCGGCACGTGGACGTCGCGCAGCGACAACAACATCCCGTCCACGAACCCAGCGGACTCGCGGGATTTAGAGGACTCGCGGAACTCAAAGGACCCATCGGACTCGCGGGAGCCAGCGGACCCCATGGACTCGCGGGACCTGAAGGACTCAGAGGGCCCACGGGAGTCGCCGGACCGAATCGACTCGCCGGGGCCGGCGCTTTCGGACCCGGCGGGCTTTGTGGAGTCGGCGGTGAGCGCGGTGGCGTGGAAGCGCAGCGGTTGGGGCGGCTCCGGGACCTGGGCGCGTTCCCGTTCCTCCAGCCGCCGGGTGGCGTCGCGCACGCGTCGGGAGATCTGGTTCTGCACCCGGCCGCTGGTGTGGCCGTAGCCCATCTTCTCGTTGTCGCGCTTCACGCGGCCGGGCGCGACCTGGTGCGCCGTGACGGCGGCCGACCGGCGCAGTTCGGCGAGTTCCTGCTGCTCCTCGGCGAAGCGCCGCTCCCACCGCTGCCGTTCCGCGCGCTTCTCGGCCTGGTAGGCGCTGTAGTTCCCGCCGTACCGCACGGGCCCGCCCATCGCCGGATCGAGGTCGAGCACGTCGGTGCAGACGGCGTCGAGGAACGCCCGGTCGTGGCTGGCCGCCACGACGACGCCGGGCAGGCCGCGGAGTTGCTCCTCCAGGAACGCCGTCGCGGCGTCGTCGAGATGGTTGGTGGGCTCGTCGAGCAGCAGCGCCGAGGGCCGCCGCACCAGCAGCGCGGCCAGCGCGAGCCGTCCCCGCTGCCCGCCCGACAACGACCCGAGCGCCCGATCGTGCCGCACGCCTGCGAGACCGAGCCCGGCCAGCACGATCTCGGCCCGCCGGTCGGCGTCCCAGGCCTCGTGGTCCTGGGCGTGGTCGAGCCGTTCGCCGTACCGGCCGAGCAGGTCGCCGTAGCCGGGAGAGTCGGGCGGGACGTCGGCGAGCGCCGCGGCGAGCCGGTCGAGTTCGGCGAGGACGTCGCGGGCCTCGCGCAGGGCGTCGTCGAGCACGTCGGCGATCGTCGCCGCGGCGTCGAACGGCATCTCCTGGTGCAGGAAGCCCAGGTCGGCGGGCCTTACGACGTTGCCGGAGTCGGGTTCGTCCACCCCGGCCAGCAGCCGCAGCAGGGTGGACTTCCCCGCGCCGTTCTCACCGATCAGGCCGATCCGGTGACCGGGGGCGGCGGTGAGCGAGACGCCGTCGAGAACCCGCCGGGCGCCGAACGTGCGGACGAGATCATGGGCGAGCAGAGCCGAAGGGGACATGCGAAACCGCCAGGGAGATCGGACGTGCGGGCATGGGCGGGTCCGGGCCGCGCCTCGGAAAGGGCGCGGCCCGCCCGTCCCCTACGGCGAGGTCGTCTCGCGGCCCGGAGCGGCGCCCGTCTCCAGCAGCTGGCCCTCGGAGAGCCGCAACCAGCGGTCCACCCCGATCTCGGCGAGGAACCGCTCGTCGTGGCTGACCACCACGAACGCCCCTTCGTAGGCGGCCAGCGCGCTCTCCAGCTGGGCGACGCTGACCAGGTCGAGGTTGTTGGTCGGTTCGTCCAGCAGAAGGAGCTGGGGCGCGGGTTCTGCGTACAGGACGCAGGCGAGGGTGGCCCGCAGCCGCTCGCCACCCGAGAGCGCCCCGACGGGGAGGTGGATGCGGGACCCCCGGAACAGGAAGCGCGCGAGCAGGTTCATGCGCTGCGCCTGCGGCATCCCCGGCGCGAACGCCGCCAGGTTCTCGGCCACGGTCCGGTCGAGGTCCAGCAGGTCGAGCCGCTGGGAGAGGTAGGCGACCCGACCGTCGGCCCGCCGGGTCTGGCCGCCCTCCAACTCTCCGCCGATCACCCGCAGGAGGGTCGACTTGCCGACCCCGTTCGGCCCGGTCAGCGCGATCCGCTCGGGCCCCCGGATCGTCAGGTCGGCGCCCTCCCCGGCGAACAGGGCCCGCCCGCCGTAGTGGACCTGCATGTTCGTCCCGACGAACATCGTGCGCCCGGCCGGCACGTTGGTCCCGGGAAGCTCCAGCGTGATCTTCTGCTCGTCGCGCAGGGCGCGCCCCGCCTCGTCCAGCCGCGCCTTGGCCTGGCTGACCCGGGCGGTGTGCGTCTCGTTGGCCTTCCCCGCCGACTCCTGGGCGTTCCGCTTCATCGTCCCGGCGAAGATCTTCGGCAGCCCGGCGTTCTTGAGGTTGCGGGAGGCGTTGCTCGCCCGGCGCTCGGCCCGCTCGCGGGCCTGCTGCAACTCCCGCTTCTCCCGCTTCACCTCCTGCTCGGCGTTGCGCACGTTCTTCTCGGCCACCTCCCGGGCGGCCCGCACCGCCTCCTCGTACTCGGTGAAGTTCCCGCCGTGAAACTGGACCTCGCCCTGGTGGAGCTCGGCGATCCGGTCCATCCGGTCGAGCAGCGCCCGGTCGTGGCTGACCAGCAGCAGACACCCGCTCCAGCCGTCGAGCACCGCGTAGAGCTGGCGCCGGGCGTCGAGGTCGAGGTTGTTGGTCGGCTCGTCGAGCAGCAGCACGTCGGGCCGCTTGAGCAACTGCGCCGCCAGCCCGAGCGAGATGACCTGACCGCCGCTGAAGGTGCGCAGCGGCCGGTCGAACGAGACGTCACCGAGCCCCAGCCGGTCGAGCTGGGCACGGGTGCGCTCCTCGATGTCCCAGTCGTTGCCGATCGTGGCGAAATGCTCCTCACTGGCGTCTCCGGACTCGATGGCGTCCAGCGCCTTGATCACCGGAGCGATGCCGAGCACCTCGGCGACGGTCAGCTCCGCGGCGAGCGGCAACGTCTGAGGCAGATACCCCAGCACTCCCCCGACCGTGACCGACCCGGCCGCCGGCGTCAGCTCCCCGGCGACGAGCCGGAGCAGCGTGCTCTTCCCGGCGCCGTTGGGCGCCACGAGACCGGTCCGGCCGGCCGGGACGGTGAAGGAGAGATCCTGGAACACCGGGGTGTCGTCGGGCCAGGAGAAGGACAGGTTGGAACAGACGACGAACGCGTCGGACATGCGAAAACCTCATGCGTGAACGCGGGCGCGCAGGGGCCGCCCAGCAGGAAACAGGGGAACGACGAAGCGGCCACGGCGGCGGCGTCAACGCGCGCGTGCCTGCGGCCGATCAGTTCCGGTCTCAGCCGGAGATGTCGTCGTCAACCACCATGTCTGGTCTCCTGGTCACTGATCACACAGAGGTCCGGGTCCCGGAGGGGCACCATCGCCGAAAAGGCGATTCGGGGACGAACCGCCAACAGGCTGCCAAAGACCTGCGGCCCTGTCAACACCGACGCCCATCCGGGTGAACCGGCGGACACGGGTGCCCGGCCTCGGCTGCGCGAGCCCGCACTGGCCTCGCTCCCTCAGTCGGGATCCGGCAGGTCCGTCGACGCCAGCCTGGCCGGGTCGGTGACGCTCCTGATGGCGATGATGCGCCCCTCGGCGACGGTGAACGCCATGAGGGAGAGCGGGGTTCCGTCCGCACGCCAGGAAATGAATCCGGGCAGCCCGTTGACGAGCACCGCCCGTGCTCGCACGGCCGCGCCGCCGGCGACGCGCGACGACGCGCCGGTGGCCACCTTGGTGGACCCGAGGACGACCACCACGCCGTCGGCGCTGTCGACGGTCAGCCTCACCTCCGGGTCGAGCACACGCAGCAGTCCCTCGAAGTCGCCGTGGCGGGCCGCCGCCAGGAACGTCTGGATCACCTCGCGCTGCTCCCGCCCGGCGGCCGCCGGGCGCTCGGTGGCCTGCACCTTCCGGCGCGCACGGCTGGCCAGCATCTTGGTGGCGTCGGTGGATTTGCCGAGGATCCGGCCGATCTCTTCGAAGGGCACCGCGAACAGGTCGTGCAGCACGAACGCCAGCCGCTCGCTCGGCCGGAGCGACTCCAGGACGATCAGGAGCGCGTACCCGACCGAGTCGGCGAGCACCATGTCGTCGTCCGGCGCGGGACCGTCGTCGACCGTCACGACGAGATGGTCCCAGGACGCCTCAGGGCGGGCCTGCCGTGCTCGCAGGACGTCGAGACTGATCCGGCCGACCACCGTGGTCAGCCAGCCGGCGAGGTTGTCGATGGTCTCCGCGTCCTGCCGGAAGAGCCGCAACCAGGCCTCCTGGACCACGTCCTCAGCGTCGGCGTGCGAGCCGAGCAGGCGGTAGGCGACCGCGTGCAGCCGCTCGCGCTGGGCCTCGAACGCCGCGCCCACCGAGTCCGCCGGGCTCGTTTCGCACATGTTGTTACCTTCCTCGGATCCGCTCCGTCATAGGTCATGACGTGCCCGAACGGGCAAAGGTAACCGAAATAGGAGCGGCACCGATGGAAGCACGCATGAAGAGCCGGCCGAACGCCGACGTGACGACAGCCGTCCAGCACCTCTACAAGGCCATCCACGCCGGTGGCGTCGAGCCGCGCCTGCTCGGACTGGTGCATCTGCGCGCGAGCCAGATCAACGGGTGCAGCCCGTGCGTCTTCGCCGGGGTCGCGTCGGCCAAGAAGCACGGGGAGACCGACGAGCGGCTGCACAACGTCGCCGCCTGGCGCGAGACGCCGTTCTTCACCGAGGCGGAACGGGCGGCGCTCGCGCTGACGGAGGCCGCCACCCGGATCCAGGACGGCGCGCCGGGCGTGACCGACGAGATCTGGGACGCCGCCGCCGCCCACTTCGACGACACGCAGTTGTCCGCCCTCACTCTGGAGATCGCGCTGACCAACTTCTTCAACCGGATCAACCGCACGGTGCGGGAGCAGGCCGGCAAGAGCTGGTGAGCTAGGCCTTCGTGCCAGGAAGGACAAGGAGGCCGGTGGCGGCCAGGTGAAGGAGGCGGCCGAGGCGGCTGGGGAAGTCGACCTGGGTGTTGGCCAAGGCGGGGTCCTGCTGGGCGATGGCGACGGTGGCCGAGGGGTGGGCGAAGGGCCAAAGACCGGCGGTGCAGACGACGGTGACGGAGACGAGTTCGCGGGCCGCGGCGGGGGCGAGGGCGGGAAGGTGCCGGTGCAGCAGCGCGGCCAGCGAGTCGAGCAGGCGGATGTGCGCGAGTTTGAAGTCGCGGGCCGACTCGACGGAGATGTTGCGTTCGAGTTCTGAGCCAAGCGCGCTGAGGAGGTTGCACAGCAGGGTGCGGCGGGCGAGAGAGCGGGCCAGGGCGTCGGTCACCGCCTCGGCTGAGGACGGGTCGGCGGACGCCAGGTCGCCGGGGAGCTCCTCGATCCACTTCCCGAGGGAGCGGTTGAGGAGCTCGAAGAAGACGGCCTCCCGGGTCTCGAAGTAGCGCACGACGTTGGTCTTGGACAGGCCGACCCGGCGACTGAGCTCCCGCAGGCTGACGTCGCTGACCGGCATCTCGATCAAGAGTCGCGCCGCCGCGTCGAGGATGGCCTCCCTGCGGAGTTCGCGCTGCTCGGCACTGCGTGCCCGCTGGAAACCCGCCGCCCGGTCAGTCATCGTCGCCTCCCCGCGAACCTCGCTCACGGCCCGCACCCGGCACCGCTTCCGGCCGTCCCGGCACCCGCCAGGGCCGCCCGAAAGTCGCACCCCAGGGTAGACCGGCATCCGGCGTCACACCGACGCACTGACATGCCGCCACCGGGCGTCGGAGGCGGCGAGTGCCTCGGCCGCGTTCCGGGCGACCTCGACGGCGTCCCTGCGTGGCCGGCGTCCAGGACGGCCTCGGCGAGCGCGCGGCCCGGTCCGCGGGGCGCCGGTGACGTACGACGCCTCCTCGGACAGAAGGAAGGCGACGGCCTTCGCCACTTCGGCGGGGATGTGCTGGGCGATCCGCGAACTGGTCGGCGCAGGTCAGGGATTCCTCGTTTCCCCGAGGGTGTACCGGGCCCCGTACCGGCCGCCTTCCACCCGCGCCGGGTCGAAGATCGCGCCCAGGTAAGCGACGTCGTCGGCGCTCAGCCGGACCGACGTGGCCGCGAAGTTCTCGCGCACGTACGCCATGCGCTTGGCGCCGGGAATCGGGACGACGTCATGCGGCTGAGCCAGTAGCCAGGCGAGCGCGACCTGCCCGGCCGTGCCGTTCGTGCCCACGGCGAACTCCCGCAGCGCCTCGACCAGCCGCCGGTTGTGCTCGAAGTTGCCGCCCTGGAACTTGGGCAGTGTGGACCGGAAGTCGTCGGCGCCGAACGTGGCGTCGCGCCCGAATGCGCCGGTCAGCATGCCCCGCCCCAGGGGGCTGTAGGGCACGAACGTGACGCCGAGCCGCCGGCATTCGGGTAGCACCTCGGTCTCGACGCCACGTTCCCAGAGCGAGTACTCGCTCTGCAGCGCCGCGACGGGATGGACCGCATGGGCGCGCCGGAGGAGGTCCGGGGTGACTTCGCTGAGCCCGATCGCCCTGACCTTGCCCTCGGCGACGAGCCCGGCCATCGCCCCCACGGTGTCCTCGACGGGCACCTGCGGATCGAGCCGGTGGTAGTAGTACAGATCAATGTGATCGGTGCCGAGCCGCCGGAGACTCGCCTCGCAGGCGGCCTTGACATACTCCGGCCGCCCGTCGAAGAAGCTGTGACCGTCGGCACCCGGCCGCGCCGAGAACTTCGTCGCCACGACCACCCGGTCACGCCGTCCACGCAACGCCCGGCCGAGTAGTTCCTCGTTGTGTCCGAAACCGGCCACCGGACGCCCCGGCGCGGCACTGCCCGCCCCGTAGAAGTCGGATGTGTCGAGCAACTCCACCCCGAGTTCGACGGCCTCCCGGATCGTGGCCACCGACTCTTCCGGATCTGCTGCTCCGTAGAACTGCGACATCCCCATCAGTCCCAGCCCGACGGCCCGAACCGAGATCCCGGACCCGCCCAGCCGCACCCGTGCGACACCGACGTCCATGGTTGAACCGCCTTCCCAAATAAGAGGCCAGTGGACTCTTAACTCCCTTCAACTTATGAGGCCACTGGCCTCCTGTCCAGTTCGCGGCCGGTGAGGAGCGTCACTCCAAGGGAGTCCGGCGCGCCGATCAGCTCGACGGGAGGAGGGGGCACACGAACGCCACTCCACCGTCAGGTGGTTCACCGGTGTCACGCCCTTGTGGCTCCGACCTCTGCGGGACCGGGTCTCACGACAGCAGCACACCGGCGTCGTCTCCGGTCAGCCGCCGGCGGGCCCGCCGCAGAGCACTGCCGCTGGGACGCCGCGACCCGCGCCGGCACCTCGTTAGGTCGGCGCCCCAATGCCAGAAGTTGGGAACGCGAATACAGCGCTCCCCTTCTCCTTGATTAGACGGGCGAATGTCTCCACCGCGGGTGGCCGGATGACGCTACGGAGGGCGTCGGCAACCGCACCCATGCGGTGATCCATGGAGCATCAGCAGGTCACAGGCATGCCGTAGAGGGTCGCGAAGAGGGAACACGCACGCCTATATGACGAATGTAGGAAAAATATAGATCTCAACGGCAGGCTCGGCCGAGATCCGCAGCAATTCCGAAACCGGAAAGTCCGGAGCCGAAATCTGACCCCGTCAGAAATCACGGCGAACAATTCACAAGGAGATCCCGTTGAGAGCGGTAACCTCAGCCCTGGCCGCCGTCAGCGCCATCGGCGTGCTGGCGCTCGCCGCGCCCGCGTCCGCCCACGTGACGGTCGCCACCGTCTACGACAACCGGAACATCAAGGCCGGATCGGCCTCGGTCAACTCCATCCACACGGTGTTCTACGCCTGCGACATGCTGGCCGACAACGTGGGTGTCTACGGCCGCATGAGACTCTCCAACGGCCAGATCAAGGACGTCGCCGACGGGAACGGCAGTGCGGACGGGTGCGGCGTCGGGAACGCGCCCGCCGGCACGACGATCGTGGCGATCGAGGCCGTCTGGCGTGGGGGAAAGAGTTCCGGCTGGAAGAACACCTGACCAGCCCCCACGACGCCGGTCCGAACGAAGCGACACCGGGACGCGTAAGCGGCCAGGGGTAGCGCGAAAGGGCGAAGCCCTGTTTCGGGGGTCGTCCCCCATGTGCACAAGCGAGAACGGCCCGTGGCCGGCGCCCCTGAAGGGCAACGACCACGGGCTGTTCCGGGCGTTCGCACCCAATGGCCGCCTACTCGAACCACGTTCCGGGCCTATGGCCTCAGCCTGCCGGAAGTGGCCCTCGAAGCGGCTCGTCCGGTAGTGCCGTGCGGTCGGTAGCGGTGGTGGCGCCGAGGGCCTGAACGTCCGGCCCGGCCGAGCCCCCGTACGTGGCGATCTTGTATTCGACCGCCGTGAGGGAAAGGGTCAGCTCACGGATCCGGCGGCGGATGGTGTCGCGATGTTCGACCAGCACGTCGAGCCGCTCCGGCACCGTGTGCCCTCCGGCGTCGACGAGCGATATGTAGTGCCGCAGGTCCCGCATCGGCATACCGGACAGGCGCATCCGGGTGAGGAACACCAGGCGCCGAACCGCCGCGGCGTCGTAGACGCGGTGACCACCACCGTCACGGGCCACCTCGACCAGCCCGGCCCGCTCGTAATAGCGCAGCGTGTGGGGCGAGATGTCGAGGAGGTCGGCGACCTCGGCGATCGTCATCGCCTCGGGTAGATCACCCAGGTCGGCGAGCCGGTGAATCGCCTCGACCGACAGCGGACCGTCGTCTCCAAGCGCTTCGAGCGCCCTGGTCATCAGATCGTCGGTCGCCATGACCACGAGCCTAGATGGCCGTACCGATGCGGAGACACCCTCGAAATCGGCGCTGCGAGCGGTCTCGGCCCACCGCTCGACCTCGTCCAGGCCGCGCCGGTAGGCACACGAGACACGCTCGACCGCCTCGCGCCCGAGCGGCAGCCGCAGCGGCACCTCGTCACTGTGCACGAGAGACACGATGATCTCGGCCGCCCGCGCCGGGTCGCCTTCCTGGCGGCCGTCGGCCCCGGCCATGTCCGCACGGACGTCCGCGAGCAGGTCACGATAGGTCGCGGACGGCTCGGCGAACTCAAGCACGTCGCCCCCGTTGAAGCCAGTCCTGAACCGGCTGGGCTCGACGACCATCACCCGGATCCCGAACGGCGCGACCTCCCCGGCCAGAGCCTCGGACCAGCCTTCAAGGGCGAACTTCGACGCGGAGTACGCCGACACGCCGGGAAACGACGTCCGTCCACCCTGGCTGCTCATCTGCACGATCGTCCCGCTGCCCCGCTCACGCATCGCGGGCAGCGCCGCCCGCACGAGCGCGGCGGGCCCGAACAGGTGCAGATCCATCAACGCGCGCAACTGCGCGTCGCTGACCTCCTCGACCGCTCCGACCACGGCGCGCCCCGCGTTGTTGACCAGCACGTCGAGCCGACCGAAACGGTCGAGGGTGTCGCGCACGAGGCCCCCGGCAGCGGCGATGTCCCGGGCGTCGAACTTCGCGATCAGGCAGTTGCCCGGGTACTCGGCCGCCAGATCGGCCACACCCTCGGGCCTGCGCACCGCGGCCACCACATGGTCACCCGCCGCGAGCGCCGACTCCGCCAGCGCGCGTCCGAACCCACGGGACACGCCGGTGATGATCCAGGTCTGTGTCGTCATGGCGGGGACGCTATGTCTTCGAGCGCGCTCGAACACAAGCCGACGTGACCCCAATGATCGGGCTTGTCCCGCGCGACTGGCGGTCGATGCGAGGGCGTCCAGCTCGCCACCGCCTGAGTGGCAGAGCGATGCCGGCCTGGGCCGAAAGTCCCAGAAGCCGGGAGCGGGTGGGCCCAGTTTCCGGGACGGGCGCGCTCACCTGCCCAATCGGGACGGATGTCGGCACACGATGACCAGGTTGTGGCCGAAGATGTCTTACTCTGATTTGCGCAGCAAGGACGTGGATGTGACTCCTGGTGATGTCGGGGCAGGAGGTCGGCGATGAGCGCCGGTCGGCGGCCGATCAGCGGCCCTCCGCGCCGTCTCGGCCAGCGGACACGGTACGCCTTGCTCGTCACCGTGGTGATCTGTGTCGCCGTCGCCGTCCCACCCCTGTTGATTCCCCGGCAGGACGACCAGGCCGAGGCGTCCGGCGCGCGGGTAAGCCCGGCGTCCAGCCGGGTCCCGACCACCGCCCCCCCTGCACCGACACCCAACGGCGGCAGGAGCGCGGCCACCCCGCGTCCGAGCCCGACGCGTCCGACCGCCACGCCCGGACGCCCGCGCGTGCCCTCCTGCACCGCCTCGCGGGGTGCGGGGGTCGTGGAGGTCACGCCCGTCCCGGCCTGCTCGATCTACGCGTCGGCGCTCGGGACCGGATGGCAGGCGTCCGGAAGCGGGACGAACGTCGACCCCGGCCGTCCGGTGCCCGACGGTGAAGAGGCGGCCGTCAGGATCCAGCGACGGGTGAAGACCCGCGATCAGCCCGCCACCGTGACACTGCTGGCGGGCTCGCCCGTGCTGATCGGCGCGAACACGCGGCTGCGCCTGCGCGTCTACGGCGGCCGGCAGTACGGCACCATCCTCCGGTTGTCCGCCTCACCCTCGGCGGGACGGGCGGGCGCCACGACCGTGACGCTCCACGCGCCCCCGGAGCGCTGGACTTCCTTCGTGGTGCACGTGGGCACCCTGTCGCCCGGCCGCCTGCGCCGGATCGACCTCGCCATCGCCAGCGAGCAGCTCCCGCAGGCGTACGAGTTCTACCTCGACGACATCGCATTGGGGAGGTGAGATGCGGCGTGGATCCGCTGGTCGCGCCGGCCGCCATCTGCCGTGCGGTGATGCTGGGAAGGGCCGCGGTCGTGCTCACCTCCGCGGGGGCCGGGCTGCTGCTGGTGGCCGACCTCTGGCGGGTGGTGTCGGTGATCGCCGTGACCGTGCTCGCCACGGTCGCCGAGGTGACGGTGCTCACCCGGCATCCGGCCGTGGTCCGTCGCGCGCTGCCCGTCATCGGAGTGGACTGGCTGGCGGCCACGGGCATCCTGCTGCTGAGCAAGGGCGGCATGGCGTACTTCTGCTTCGCGGCCGGGTCCGCGGCGCTGGCCGGGGCGCTGCTCGGCATGCGCGCCCTGGGAATCTGGGCCGTCCAGGCCGCCTTCGGGTTCGCCGCCGCGGCCTGGGCTCTGCGGGCGGCGCCGTACTCGCCGGACGTCGCCGCGTTCGTCATGGCGTTTCCGATGCTCAGCGTGCTCGCGGGCATGGGCGGGGCGGTGGCCGCCTCCGCGCTGGTGCGCTACGTCGATCTGACGGTGGAGGTGACTGCCTCCGCGCAGCGGTCCGCGGCGGCCGACGAACGGGCCCGTCTCGCCCGCGAGCTGCACGACTCCGTCAGCAAGACCCTGCGCGGGGTGTCGTTCGCCGCCCTGGCGCTCCCGTCGTCCCTGCGCCGTCACCCCGCCCTGGCCGAACAGCTGGCCGAGACGGTCTCCCGGGGCGCCGAGGTGGCCGCGAGGGAGGCCAGGCAACTGCTGGAGGGGCTGCGCGGGGACGTACCGGACCGATCCTTCGAGGACACCGTCCACGGGGTCTCGCGAGCCTGGCAGCACGACGCGGGCGTCGCCACGCGGGTGACGGTGGCGTGCGCCGAGCCGGGGGTCGCCGTCCGGTACGAGATCGTCCGCGTTCTCCAGGAGGCGCTGACCAACGTGCAGCGGCATGCCTTCGCCTCCCACGTCACCATCCGCCTGATCCAGTCCGGTGACCTCCTGGAGCTGATCGTCGCCGACGACGGCATCGGCTTCGTCGTTCCCGAGGAGCTCGGACGGTTACAGTCGCAGGGACATTTCGGCCTTGTCGGCATGGCGGAACGGGCCCGGGCCGTCGGCGGCCACCTGCGGGTGAAGTCCTACCCCGGGGCGGGCACCGTGGTCACGGTCCGCGTGCCGCTCGATCCACTGGAGTGATGGACGTGATCGACGTACTGATCGTCGACGACAACCCGATCGTCCGCGCCGCCATGTCCGCGTTCCTGGTCGCCGACGACCGGATCCGGATGGTCGGCGAGGCGAGCAACGGGCACGAGGGGCTCGCGGCCGCACGCCGTCTGCGCCCCACGGTGACCTTGCTGGACCATCGCATGCCCATCGCCGACGGGCTCTCGGTCGTGAGCGAGATGGGCCTGTACACGAAGGTGCTGGCGCTGACCAGCGACTACACCGAAGACGTGATCGCCTCGATGCTGCGCGGCGGCGTGCGCGGCTATCTCGTGCACGGCCAGTTCGATCCGCCGGAGCTGCTGCGCGCCGTGCTGGCCGTCGCCGAGGGCCGGGGCTGGCTCTCACCGGTGGCCGCGTCGGTCGCGACCTCGCTCGTACGGGGGCAGGCCGAGCGTGACCAGGAGCAACGCGAACGGGCCGAGCGACGGCACACCGTGCAGACGAGATTCGGGATCACCAGGCGCGAGCGCGAGGTGCTCAATCTCCTGGCCCAAGGGCTGAGCAACGCGTCCATCGCCATCCGTCTGGGCCTGACGGAGAAGACCGTGAAGAACCACCTCAACAGCGTCTTCGGCAAGCTCAACGTGAGCAGCAGGACCGAGGCCGTCCTGGTCTGGACCGGGAGCGCCTGACCCGGGAATTGGGCCATGACGCTCAGCCCGTACGGGACTTTCTGCCTAAATCCGCAGGCGGCCGGGTGGCTAACGTTCGACCCGCCGCCGCGCGATTCGCATCCGCCGGCAGCGCCCAAGTGTTCCAGCGTGAAGGGAAATCGATGTCAGACCACACCCGGCGGCGCCGATGGAGCCGGGCAGCGGGGACGACTCTGCTCGCCGCGGGCCTGTTGCTGGCCGCACGCCCGTTCCTGATCCCGGCCTCGGCCGCCACCGCGAGCGCGCACGCCTCGCACCGGTCGGCCCCGGCGGCGGTGGCTTCGCCGTTCCCCACGGCGAAGCCGCTCCCGGTCCCGACGTTCTCCGGGCCGCCGCCGTTCGCCCAGTACCGCGAGATCCACGCGAACTGCAAGGTCACCCACCACCTGTCCGACGACCCGATCGTCTATCCGGGCCTACCGGGCGCGGCCCACAACCACACCTTCGCCGGGAATCCGACCACGAACGCCAAGTCGACCAGGGCCTCCCTGCTGGCAGGCGGGTCGAGCTGCCAGGACACCATGGACAAGTCCGCCTACTGGATCCCCACGCTGTACCAGAACGGCAAGGTGGTGGACCCGACGATCGTGACGACGTACTACAAGTCAGGCGTCAAGGACTACCGCACGGTCCAGCCCTTCCCCGCCGGTTTCCGGCTGATCGTGGGCGACATGCGCACGGCCTCCGCCGCGGACTTCCAGGGCACGTGGACCTGCGGCGGCGGCACCTTCACCACCTTCCCGAAGTCCTGCCCGTCGGGCAGTTCGCTGATCGTCCGCCTGAAGGCCCCGAGCTGCTGGAACGGCCGCGACCTGGACTCGTCCGACCACAAGAGCCACATGGCCTACCCGGTGAAGGGTCTCTGCCCGGCGGCGTTCCCGGTCCCGCTGCCGATGCTGGAGATCAAGGTCCCCTACAAGCTTCCCGGGGGGAAGACCGACGGCCTCGCCTACTCCTCCGGCGCGAGCTACTCCTTCCACTACGACTTCATGGAGGCGTGGGCGGGTAACCGGCAGGCCGAGCTGGTGAAACACTGCATCAACGGCGGGCGACAGTGCAACGGTTACGGAATCGACCAGCACAAGCCCTGACGAAAACCGCGGCGCCCCCGCGCTCGATTTCTTCGGAACGGCGTATCCCATCGGGGGTACGCCGTTCGCGCGCAGGGACCGCCGGCGAGAAGTCCAGGTCTGCGCGAAGTGGCTCCCGTTTGGCTCCCCCGTGACCTCACGGGTCGGCCTCGAAAGGCAGGTGACCCAAACATGCCAGCCGCCAAAAGCGCCCCGGCCACCTGCGGGAAAACATGAAAGCCGATCCCGGGAGCCCGAAGGGCGGATCATCCGGTTTCTGGCCCGGTTTGAATCCATGATTCGAGCGAAGCGAGGCCAGTCCAGGGAGCACGAGGGGGCGAAGCCCTCTCGTATGCGAAATGGCCCGTGACAGCCGTCCCCAAGGGGTGACAACCACGAGCCATCCATTCCAGCAGTGGAGCGAGCGCCCACTTACTCGAACATCACTGTCCGTCCGGGAATCGCGAGCAGGCTTTCCCCTTCAGCTCTCCCCGGTCCCGCAGAGGACGTCGTCATCCGGCGGATCCGTCGGAGTGAAGCAGGACCTCGGCGATCTGCCGCACCCGAGCGAGGCTGATTCCCGCACGCTGCTCCATCGCCAAAGGGTGATCAGTCGGCTCCAGTTCGATGAACGGTCGCTGCCCGAGGGGACGCGTGTGCAGGTTGGTCTTGAGGTTGATCGTCGACCGCGAATAGATCGGCAGTTCGGTGGAGAGCCACCCGAAATACGGCGGTTCGCTCTCCCTGCCCGGGGTCTCCCAGAGTTCGCCGATCCGCGCGAAGTTCTCCGGGCTGAGCGACACCCACACTCCCCATGCGAAGACGTCGTCCACGCCGATGACCGGGATCTCGATCACGCCCCGGAGGAAGAACGCCTGCCCATGGATCACGCATGCATCAGACGCCAGCTCACTATCCGGATCGGCTTCCATCTCCGGCCTCCAGTGGGCAGGCGCCTCCGCCGCGTAAGCCAGCGGAGGGCCACCATGCGTCGCTCCGCACATTGAGCAAGTGAACTCCAGGACACTCGACATGCCGGAAGGCTACCGCCCAGGCAAATCACCGCTCTTCACGGCTGCCCATCCGCTCAATCCGAGCTGCCGGCGTTCGGGCACCAGATCGCCTACGTGGCAACCGCAGGAGGAACGGACGTCCCCGATCGCGAAAGCCAAGCACGGAAAGAACATGCGCGAGAACAGCGGCGGTCCCGTAACGGGTAGCGGCTGCGCTACCAAGGGCCTCGTAATCGAGGTTCGGCAGGGGCAATACCATCCTGCAATGGCCAATGAACGTCATTACGGCGGAGAGAGCTCCGCCTTCATCACGGCGCTGGTGGCTCTGCAACGCGCTCAGGGCGTGCCGCTCGACCAGGCGTACCAGTTCGCCGAAGCCACCTATCGGGAGACGACGTCCAGGAAAGGCAGGAACTCCTTCGGCAACGACGAGCTACTGGAATTCTTGAGGTTGTTCGAACAGCGCTGAGCCCTACGAAGTCAGCGCCCGGACCGCCGTAGGGTGTGCAGCTCGCACGGACAGATGTCACAGGTCAGAGCTACTTGTGCGGAGATGCGCGGCCCTCACGTGGGGGTGCCGCGCTCCTCCTGCGGGCCGCGCGATCTACCTCAGATGAGGGAATGTCGCACGGCCGGGCGCCGCATCGACCTGCTCACGAAGCGCGGTTGGACCTGCGCCGTCGTCTTCCTGGAATTGAACGGCAAGACCCTCATCGGTACCGATCCCGCCGAGGAATTGGTCCTCGCCGTCACCGCCGGCAGACTTGGCGATGTGACCGTGATCGCCAAGAACCTTCGGGAACTGAGAGCGGAAGAGGCCGGGGACCAAGCGGACTCCTGAGAAGCCGTGCATGATCACCTTGGGCTCGCGACGCAAGGGGTGCTTGATCAACCGGGGATCACCTCGCGCAGCGGAGAGGCATGGACCCCAAGGCCGTACTCGTAATGCAAACCGGCGTCTGCGATGAGCCGTGCAGCATGGGGCAGAACCGGCCTGGAGCCGATCTTGCTCACCGCCATCCGCCGAATGATCCGGTTGAGGCGGCCGGATCACCGAGCGACGGCAAAGCAGCGGCCCAGGCGAAGGCCCGCTTCTCCGTATTGTGATTGGTATGGGTCGATCGCAACTCGTGCGGTCCGTACAGCCCGCCGTAGTCGAGTTGCACAATGCCCCGGCCTTCGTACACGTAGTGGAAGGTCGTATCACCAGGATGCCGGTCGACCCGCCTGGCCACGGGATCCGGCCCTGATCCCACGACGAACAGGGCCAGGTGCCGCGCTGGTCGACTGTCAGGAACGTCCAGAGGGTCGTGAAACTCCCGCAACTCCCGGCCAGGCTCCGAGGCTCTTTCGAAAACGCGAAACAAGCCAATGTCGAAAACGACCTCGATGACCGCGGCCCAATCGTCTTCAGCAGCGTAAAAGTCGAGGTTCGGCACGGTCTCATCATCTCGGCGGGTACGTCATCTCCGCCAGTCGCCACCCCTGCTGATCGGCATCGGTCGGCAGCGTCGCGTCATGCGACGAGGCGCTTTGAGCGACGCCCGCGCACGTCAGTCCAAATAGCCGCCGAAAAGATCACCGCAATTGCCGATCCGCCGGGCAACAACCCCGAGTTTCGCAACGTTTGCGGCGCCCTCGACCAGCTCAGCCCCCTTCCCCTGACCGGTCCCGAGTCATCGCCAAGCCCAAGCGCCCCTGAGCGCAGCGAGCTCGACCCGAGCGAAGCGAGGCCAGTCCCGGGAGCGCAAGGGGCGGATCCTCCGGGAAAGTCGAGAACGAGCGAAGCGGGACGGAGCCCCTCGTAGAGGAGCGGCAGGACCCCTGGGCGAATGCGACGCAGGGCCGCGAAGTGTGCAGGGGCAGCGTGGTCGCAGCCCTCTGGCGCCCGGGGGGTGGTGAGGTCGCCCCCGCAAACGGGAAGTGGCTTGCAGCACGTGGTTCAGAAGGGTCGACAACCATCAGCCGTCCCATAACCTGTGGAGCCAAAAGACCAGGTAGATGGTTTGCGCCGAGTATTCGACGTGCCGACGGAGAGAATTCCGCACACCAGTGGGCCGATCATCCATCCCTCCACATCCGTGAAAACAACCTCCCCGCAATCTCGTGATCGGGACGTTTGATCGCTAAGATCCGCCGATATGACCTTGATCCTTAATGCCGCGATAGCCGTCTCGCTAGTGGCATCGGTGCCGTCCGGTCCAGAGGCACTCACCAAGAATCCGATCTACAAAGCCGGTGCACTGCCCGTGGTCACCTGCACCGAAGACGCCTACATGGGCGATTTCGGCACCACGCAACGTCTGGCCGAGAACGCGATGACCTGCCTCGAACGGGCCTGGCGGCCACTGCTCGCCAAGGCGAAGATCCCCTTCAAGCGCGCCAAGCTCATCGTCAAGGACGGCGACCGCGTCAAGGCATGTGGGGTTTCCGGAAAAACGTACGCGACGACTGGTGTGTATTGCCGAAAGACCAAGACGATCCATATCTGGTCCCCGGTGAGGTCACGGAGAAACGAGCTCAACCGGCCGACCCTCCTACTGAGCGTTGCGCGCGCCTACGCCTACCACATCCAGGAACTCACCGGCATACTTCCCGCCACCCAGAAAGCTTTTGAAAAGGCACCAAAGCGCGACAAGCAGGCCGTGGGTCTCCGAATGGAAATGCAGACCACATGTTTCGCGGCCGCCTTCCTCGGCAGCGTCTGGGACTCTCTCGGCTACACCGCCGAAGGCCGCGACCCAGACTACGTTCTGTGGGTGCTGGCCAACATGCATCATGCGCTGGGCTTGAACAAGGGCAAGCAGGACAACGCCGAATACTGGGCGAAACGGGCGTTCAGCACTCGCTCCGCCGCAGCATGCAACACGTTCTCGGCCCCGGTGAAGCGAGTCAGCTAGCGCGAATATCGACACTCGCCATCCCGAGCCGACGACCCTGCCCTGTCCCATTTCGAGGGTGGCCGGATCATATGAAAGTCGCCAGCAAGGAGAGCTTTCAGTCCTGAGGGACGCAGCCAGAAGGCATCGGCTTCTTGACCGACTTGGTGTGAGACCAGCACAGAGCGAAGCGAGGCCTGTCCAGGGAGCGCGAGGGGCGGAGCCCTTCGCAAGGAGCGAGAGCGACCCGGAGCGAAGCGACGCAGGGCCGCAGAGCGGCCAAGGGGAGCGCGAGGGGGCGAAGCCCTCTCGTATCGGGGGGTTCGGGGGGTCGTCCCCCCGTATGCACAAACGAGAGAGGCCCGTGGCAGCTGCCCCGAAGGGGCAACAACCACGGGCCGTCCCGAGCGAGTGGAGCTATGGGGATTCGAACCCCAGACCCCTTCCATGCCATGGAAGTGCGCTACCAGCTGCGCTATAGCCCCGCCGCACTCGTTGGCGCCTGAGTGCTGTGCCAGCATAGCGGATTCCGGAACGAGGGGTGAACGCGAGCGCGTCCCCCGAAATCCCTTCGCATACCCGACATCCCACCCCCTACCGTTGATCGTGGTGCCGGCAGGTCAGGGGCGCCCCGGGTATCGCCGGGTCGCGTTCCCCGCATCGCGTCGCACCTCCTTCTCTGGCAGGTCGTCAAGACCTTGGGTTCGATTCCCTGCGACGACCTCCGGCGGGTCGTGTTCGATGCGGTCGCCTGGGCTCTGCGGGCTCCCGTCCTGGACGGGGACGCCCCCGCCCGTGGCTCCGTGACGCCCCGCCGGAGGCCGTCCTCACGATGAGGCGTCTCGAAAAGGGGGGAGCGGACAGATGGCGAAGATCACGGTGATGGAGTGGCAGCGCGTGCTGGCCTTCCACGACGGGCGGTTCGAGCGGCTCCTGGGGCCGGGCCGTCACCGCTACAACCCCCGCCGGACGACCCACGTCACGGTCGACGTCAGGCCGCAGCTCCTGCAGGTCCCCGGCCAGGAGGTCCTGACGCGGGACGGCGTCTCGGTCCGGGTTTCGGCCACGGCGTCGTGGCTGGTGAGCGACCCGGTGGCGTTCACGAACGGGGTGGCGAAGCCGGTTCCGGTGCTCTACGCGGCGCTGCAGGAAGGCCTGCGGGCGAAGATAGGCCAGGTGGAGCTGGAGTCGCTGATCGCCGATCGGGCGACGCTCGATCTCGACGCGGTACGCGCCGAGGTCGCCCCCCTCGGCATCGAGGTCACCGACTTCCGGATGCGGGACCTGATGCTGCCGGGTGAGCTGCGGCGGGCGGCGATGGACGCGGTCGTGGCGCGGGAGCGCGGCAAGGCGGTGCTGGAGGAGGCCCGTGCGGAGGCGGCGGCGCTGCGTTCGCTGGCGAACACGGCCCGGCTGCTCGAAGAGCACCCGGCGCTGCTGCAGCTCCGGACGCTGCAGGTGGCGGCGGAGCGGTCGACCACGCTGGTCATCGACCCCCGCGTGCAGCGGTCAGCGGCCGAGTAGGCGGCGCCACCGGGAACGTGGCGGGGGCGGCGGCGCGGAAGGCGGCGCGGGCGGGTGGGCGGCCCGCCAGGCGGCGATGACTTCCTCCTCGTCGATGAGGGGGACGACGACGGGCGGTCCGGCCATGGGGTGGCGTACCGCGTCTCTGATGCGGTCGTTCATCTCGGCGACCAGGGTGCGGGCCTGGTCTTCGGACCGGGCCGCCGCGGCGGCCTCCCTGACCTTCTCGGCCTCGCGGCGCAGGCCCAGGCCGCCGGGCAGCGGGAACTCCAGGCCTTCCTCATCGAGCTTGCGTTTGATCCAGCCCATCTCGTCGTCGCGGCGGCGGGGCAGCGGTTTGCCCGTGCCGGGCAGGTCGTCGAACTCGCCGCGCTCGGTCGCCTCGCGGATCTGGCGGTCGATCCAGGTCTCGAAATTCATCCCGACGGGCTTGCGGTCGGTCACACCAGCCTCCGGAGCAGTTCCCTGAACTCCTCGCCCTCGGCGGGGCCCCCGAGGGCGGCGATCACCTCTCCTTGCAGCGTATCCGCCGACGCCTGGGCCGTTTCGAGCCGCTCCATGCCGAGCGGGGTGAGTTCGAGGGCGTATCGCCGCCGGTCGAGGGGGTCCTGCCCGCGGGCCACGAGGCCGGCTTCGGCGAGTTCGTCGACGACCTGGGCGGCGGCGGCCTCGGTGTAGCCCATCGCCTCGGCCAGGCGCTGCTGCGGGCAGGGGCCGAGCCGCCCGATGGTCATGAGGGGGCCGACGAAGCGCATCTTCATCCCGGTGTGGGCGAGCAGGGCGTCGCCCCGGCGCCGCAGTTCGAAGTGGGCCCGGGAGATCAGGTGTTCGGTGCTGCCGGCCGAGCCGGCGAGCCGGCCGAGCAGTTCGGTGAAGCGCTCGCGTTCGGCGGGGGTGAGGGCGGCAGTGAGCTCGCCGTCGCGAGCGGCCATGGTGGCGCGCAGCCCTTCGAGCGTCTCGCGGCCCTTGGGGGTGACCGAGATCACGTGGGAGCGCCGGTTGGCGGGGTTCACCGTCCGGACGACGAGGCCCTCGTCCGACAGCCGGTCGATCAGCTTCACCATGATCGTCCGGTTGATGCCGAGGCGTTCGGCCAGCTCCTGCTGCGACCCGGCGGCCTGGTCGGCGAGCGTGTCGAGGATCACGTGGTCGCGAGGGCCCGAGCCGTCGGACGCGAGGCGGGCGTACAGGCTCCGCAGCAGATAACCGATGTACTCCCGCACCTCGACAGCATAAGACACTTAAATCGTTGACGGTTAAGCATGTTGATAATAAAGTCCGCGACATGAGCATCGACATGACGATGATGTACGCCCTCCACGACGCCCTCAGACGCGAGCTCGACCGCGTCGCCCGCCTCACCGAGACCCCCGACGGCCTGCTCAAGGCCACCGTGACCTGGGAACTGTTCACCACCTACCTGCACGTCCACCACACGTCCGAGGACGACACCCTGTGGCCCGCCCTGCGCAAGGTGGTCCCCGAGACCGACCTGGCCCTCCTCGACGCCATGGAGGCCGAACACTCGGTCATCGACCCCGCCCTGGCCGCCGTCGAGTCGAGCGGCCCCGGCGACCTGGCCGAGAACGTGGCCGTCCTGCGCGACCGGCTCACCGCCCACCTGCGGCACGAGGAGCACGAGACCCTGCCGCTGATCGCCGCCACCCTCCCCGAGGAGGAGTGGGCCCGCTTCGGCGCGCTCCACCGCCGGCGGGTGGGCGACGACACCGCCCGGTACCTGCCCTGGCTGCTCGACTCCGCCGCCGACGACCTCGCCGACCGCGTCCTGAACTCCCTGCCCGGCCCGATCAGGACGGCCTACCGCGACGACTGGCTTCCGGGATACCGCACGATTCGTGTCACATCCGGCCCGGCTGATACGTCTACGGGGTCATGACTTTCACTGAGCACCGGAAGGTCCTGCTCGGGGTCGCCTATCGCATCCTGGGCAGCGTCACCGACGCCGAAGACGTCGTCCAGGAGGCCTGGCTGCGCTGGTCGCAGGTCCCCGAGGGTCACGCCGACGACGAGCGCGCCTATCTCGTCCGGGTCACCACGAACCTGGCCGTCGACCGGCTGCGGCACGTCAAGACCCGCCGCGAGGCCTACGTCGGCCCGTGGCTGCCCGAGCTCGTCAGCACCCCCGACGTCGCCGAGGAGGCGGAGCTGGCCGACACGGTCGAGCTGGCGCTCCTGGTCGTCCTGGAGACGCTCTCGCCGCTGGAGAGGGCGGTCTTCGTCCTCAGGGAGGCCTTCGGCTACAGCCACGCCGAGATCGGCGCCGTCCTGGGCCGCGACGAGGCGGCGGTCCGGCAGCTCGCCAAACGTGCCCGCGAGCACGTCAGGGAGCGGCGGCCCCGCTACGACGTCGACCGGGGCGAGCGCCGCGAGATCACCGAGAGGTTCGTCAGCGCCGCCGCCGGGGGCGACCTCGACGGGCTGACCGCCCTGCTGGCCAGAGACGTCACGCTGGTCGGCGACGGCGGCGGCAAGGCCAAGGCGCCGCGGAACATCCTCGCCGGGGCCGCGAACGTGGCCAGGTTCCTGATCGCCATCGCCTCCGAGCGCGGCGTCAGCCGTTTCCTCGATGGCGTGCCCGCCGAGCTCAGCCTCGAGATCGCCGACGTGAACGGGGGCCCGGCGGTCGTCGTCCACGCCGACGGGCGGACGGCGGCGGTCTTCTCGCTGCTCGTCGCCGACGGGATGGTCCAGACGGTCTACGTCATCGCCAACCCGGAGAAGATGTCACATCTGTGAGGTCGTGCCCGTCCACGGGTGCACGACGGGGCCGGGAGGCTCCCGTACACGAGAGCTTCGAGAGCTGGGGCCACCGGCTCGACCTGGGCCTCAGGCGGGACCCCGCCGACGTCTTCCTGATCTCCGATCTCGACGAGGGCGGTTTTTGGAACGGTACTCCTCCCCCACCCCACTCTCGCGCCCGAGAACGAGAGCCTCGTTCAGCTCCAGCCGCCCCTGCGTCCGGGTGAGGGCAGGGCGGCGGGCCTCGCCCGTCTGGAGCGGCTCGCCGACCCGGTCTCCCCCGCTGGCGCGACCGCGTCACCTGGCGCAGGGACGCCCTCGCGACAAGCCGCACCGGCGCCCTTGACCTGCCGGGATTCACCTGGCGGGACCGTCCGGCCATCCACCGGAGAGAGGGCGTCCGGCTCGCCGGAGACAGCGTCGCGGCCCCCGGTCTGCTGGGCGAGGTGGCGGTCAACAGCGGCCTCGAAGCGGCCCGCCGGACGGTCGAGTCGATTGGCAAAACGCGCCAGATGACGTAAAGGATGGGGGCAGATTGGCCCGATCCACCTCCCATGGCCTAGGCTTAATGCGTGGTCGCCCGAGGCGAGGTCAGGTCGCCTCGGGCGGCCACCCTTATTTCCCGCCCGAAAACCCGCTAAGAGCGGGCGACCCGGGTCGTCATCGCCAGTTCGTCGCCGTCGAGGGCGAACTCCACCGCGACCGCGTTGAGCTCCCCCGTGCTGGTCAGATGGGTGCCCCCGCAGGGGATCGACGCCTCCGCCCCCGGCAGGAGGCAGCGCCACGTCCGGCGGGCGGTGAGGTCTTCGTCGGGGCAGTCGACCCAGACGGGCGCGTCGGCCGCGATCCACTCCTTGAGGCGCTCGCCCACCTGCTCGGTCAGCGCGGGGAGGTCCAGCCCGGCGGGGTCGAAGCCCTTGCGCCGCAGCGACTTGCCCAGCCGGTAGACGTCGCGGCTGCCGTGGTTGAGGATCCGCGACGACGTGATCGCGAGCTGGTCGAAGTCGGGGTGGCCGAGGCTGTCGGCGCGGGCCTCCTTGCGCCAGAGCGGCGCCAGCGCCTCGTTGAGCGCCAGCGCCGTCAGATGGCAGGCGGTGTGGCCGGCCGACAGGCCGTGCCGGCGGTCGGGGTCGACCCACAACTCGACCTGGCCCTCGATGGGCTCCTCCATGATGTGGACGACCAGCCAGTGCCACCCCTCGGCGCCCCGCTTCACGGGGATCTCGTCGCCGATGTAGAGGGTCTGGCCGTCAGTCGCACCGGTCTGGCAGTCGACCACCCGGGCCCCGGCGAGCAGACCGGTGTCGGCCGGCTGGTCGGGCCAGGCGTGGTCGAGTGGGTGGAAGGGGGTCCGGGCCACGATCACTCCGTGGCCGCCCCCCAGCGGCACCCGCGCGACCACTTCCGACGACCCGGTCAGCCCGCCCTTGGGATAGGTGACCTGGGTCGATGCGCGAAGGTCCATGACTGTCATTATCGGGCACGGCGTCCAGGACCCGATCGCCGCCCACGTACCATCCGGTGACCGCCTGGGCGGCGACCACCACGAAGAGCAGGGCGAAGGGCAGCGTCCAGCCGCCGGAGAGCTGGTAGAGCACGCCGACCACGAGCGGCCCGGCCCCGGCGAAGAGATAGCCGGCGCTCTGCCCGAACGCCGACAACGCGGCGGTGGCCTCGGCGGTCCGGGTGCGCAGCCCCAGCAGCGCCAGGGCCAGCGGGAACGATCCCATGGCCAGCGACAGCACCAGCGTCCACACCACGATGGCCTGGCCGGTCAGCAGCCCGGCGAAGCCGATCACGTAGATCGCGACGAACCCGAGGATCAGCGGCCGCTGGTCGCGCATCCGGGTCGCCAGGGCGGGCACCACGAGCGAGACCGGGATGCCGACCGCAGCGAAGATCGCCATGACCGTTCCGGTCTGCTCGCCGGTGAACCCGTGGTCCAGCAGGAACTGCGGGAACCAGCCGAAGATGACGTACGCGATCAGGCTCTGCGACCCGAAGTAGCCGGCCATGGCCCAGGCGAGCCGGTTGCGAAGCAGGTCCCCCGGCCTGATCCCGGCGGCCGTCCCGCGCTCGGGCTCGGTGCGCAGCAGCGCGAGCCACGGGATGACCGCCACGGCCGCCAGCGCCGCCCACACCCCGAGGGCGACGTGCCAGTTCCCGTCGGCGGCCTTCTGGATCGGCACGGTCGCGGCGGCCGAGATCATCGTGCCGAACGCGAGCCCGACCGAGTACAACGTGGTCAGCGGCCCCGGCCGGGCCGGGAAGTGCCGCTTGATCAGCGTCGGGATCAGCACGTTGCCGATCGCGCCCCCCGCGAGCGCGACGGCGCTGGCCAGCAGGAACACCGCGACGTCGTCGACCATCGACCGGATCAGCAGGCCCACGCCGGTGAGCACCAGCGCGGCCACCAGCAGCCGGTGCTCCCCGGCCCTTCGGGACAGGGCCGGGGTCACCGCGCCGAAGGCGGCGAAACACAGGACCGGCAGCGTGGTGAGCACCCCCGCGGTCACCGCCGACATGCCGAGAGAGTCTCTGATCTGGTCGAGCACCGGGCCCACGCTGCTGACCGCGGTACGCAGGTTCAGCGCGGCGAGCACGATCCCCACGGCCACCAGCCAGGCGATCGATCCGGTACGACTTCGGCGGGCGGCGATCGCTGCCATGCCTAACTCAATCCCCCACTCATCGAATCATCCTATGATTCGACAAAGTTTAGGACCCTTTTGTCCAGTTAGGCAAACTGGTTGTAATAAAAGTGGGCGGCCCCACAGGGCCGCCCACGGGGATCAGGCGATCGGCGGGGTCAGCGGCGGGCCCTCGTCGTAGCGGGGGTTGCCGTGGGGCCGGGGCGTCGCGCCGGGCGCGGGCAGGGACGTGTCGCCCGGCAGGGTGCCGCCGGGCTCGTGCCGGTCGCCGACGTCGCCGCGCCAGCCGCCGGTCTCGCCGCCGCGCGACTCGATGAACTCCTTGAACCGGTTGAGGTCGCCGTTGACCCGCAGGCGGACGATCTGCAGCGCGTCGCCCATGGTCTCGGTGAACCCCTCGGGGTCGTACTCCATCCGCAGGGTGACCCGGCAGGCCGCCGCCCCGAGGGTCTCGAAGGTCACCGTGCCGGACTGGCGGGGACGCTCCAGCGACCGCCACTCGATCCGGTGGTCGGGGGTCTGCTCGGTGATCTCGGCCTCGAACTCGCGCCGGACGCCGGCGATCTCGACGACCCAGTGCGTCCGCCGGTCGTCGAGCTGCTTGACCGACTCCACGCCTTCCATGAATTCGGGGAAGGACTCGAACTGGGTCCACTGGTTGTAGGCGGTCCGGACCGGCACATCCACGTCTACGGTGTTCTCGATCGTGCTCACTAGCCGTTCCTCCTGGATTGTCGGGGAACGGTCACACCTGCCCGAGTCTGCGCGTTCTGAACAACCAGACGAGACCGATCACGGGCAGCACCAGCGGGATGAACAGATAGCCGCTGCCGAAGCCCGACCACACGGTCGCGTGCGGGAACGCCTGGGAGTCGACGATCGACAGCGTCCCGACGACCAGCACCCCGGCCAGCTCGATCAGGCAGGCGGCCAGGGCCAGCCGCCCGTTCCCCCTGGCCAGCGCCACGGTGAGCACGATGTAGACGAGCGCCGCGAACGCCGACAACGAGTAGGCCAGCGGCGCCTCGGAGAACTTCGTGGCGATCTGCACCCCGGCGCGCGCCGAGGCCGCCAGCGCGAACACCCCGTAGACCGCGACGAGCACCCGGCCAGGACCGGTGTTCACCCGCGTCGTCACGGCATGTCCCACAACTGCAGCAGCCGCCCGGTCATGACCCCGACCGTGAAGGCGGCCACGGCGATCACCGCGGGCCCCCACCGGGTGCGTTCGGCCTTCCCCCACCACACCGCCGCGGGCGGGATGACGATCGTGCCGATGAGGTAGCCGACGAAGGTGGCCTGCTCGGTCACCTGACCGGCCTTCGGGAAGGCGATCACGGCCTGCACGACGAGAGCGAGCTCGACCAGGACCAGCCCGGCCAGGACGAGCACCCCCATGGGCCGGTTCCGGATCGCCGTGACCAGGGAGACGACGGCCAGCAGCAGGGCCGCGCCGATCACCCATCCGGAATAGGCGGAGAACATGCCCAGCAGGGTACCGGTGGCCTGTGCCGGTCCGTGCGGCCGGCAGGATCGCCGGCCGCACCAGGATCTGGTCAGCCCTCGGCGGTCTCCCGCAGCAGCAGATCGACCACGTCGGTGGCCTGCCCGTTCCTTCGGTACGCCGCCCGCTGCCGCGCCGCCGACCCGCCGAGTCGCACCGCCTCCAGGGCCAGCGCCGAGACCGTCTCCCAGTCGCCGAGCGCCTCCAGGGTCGGGCGCAGCTCCTCCAGCAACGTCTCCAGCAGCAGCCCGGCCGGGCTCGGTTTCCCGGTGAGCGGCGAGATGAGGTCGCCGCCCAGCCCGGAGCGGGCCGCCCGCCAGGTCGCCGCCCGCAGGAGCGCGGGCCGCTGCTCGAACCGGGGCGGGGCCCCGGCCTCGACGGCGTCGGTCTCCCGGACGACCAGGGCCCGGAACAGCCCGGCCAGCAGGACCATGTCGTCGACCCGGGGAACCGAGTCGCAGACCCGCAGCTCCATCGTCGGCACGTGCGCCGACAACCGGATGTCGAAGTAGACCATGCCCGGGTCGTCGATGACCCCGGAGGTGACCAGGTCGGCGACGGCCTGGTCGTATTCGGCCGCCGACCGGAACGGCCCGAGCGGCCCGGCGGTCGGCCAGCGCTGCCAGGCCATGGCCCGGCTGCTGGCATAGCCGCTGTCGGTCTCGAACCAGTAGGGCGAACTCGCCGAGACGGCCAGCAGGACGGGCAGCCATGACTGCACCCGCTGTGCCACCAGCACGGCCAGGTCGCGGTCGGTGATCTCCACGTGGACCTGGCCGCCGCAGATGAACTGCTCGCGGGCGATGAACTGGTAGCTGTCGAGCAGGTATTCGTAGCGTTCGTCGGCGGTGAGCGCGAACCCGCCGGTGCCGTGCAGGGGCGCGGTGCCGGAACCGAGGATGCCCAGGCCGTGGGGTTCGGCGCTGGCGATCAGGCGACGGCGCAGGTCGACCAGGTCGGCGCGGAGGGCGGCCAGGTCGGGGGTCGGGGTGCTGTTGGTCTCGACGACGGCCTGCTGGAGCTCTGCCGAGAAACTCTTGTCGGGGAGGCCGTCGAGGACGACATGGGCCTGTGGGGTCAGCCGGCGGCTGACGAGGTCGACGACGTGGAATTCCTCTTCCACGCCCAGCGCCACCAAGCGAGTCATAAGACGTGATCTACCCATCATCCGGTGAATGAGTGCGAACTAGGTCAAGCTGTCGAGCCAGGCGCGATGCAGGCCCGCGAACCGGCCCGCGGCGGCGATCAGCTCGCCGGGCGGGCCGTCCTCGACCACCCGGCCGCCGTCGATCACGAGAACGCGGTCGGCGATCTCCACGGTCGACAGCCGGTGGGCGATGATCAGGGCGGTCCGGCCCGTCAGCACGGTCCGCAGAGCGCGCTGGACGAGCCGTTCGCTGGGGACGTCGAGGCTGGAGGTGGCCTCGTCCAGGATGAGCACGGCCGGGTCGGCCAGGAACACCCGCGCGAACGCGACGAGCTGCCGCTGCCCGGCCGACATGCGGGCGCCCCGTTTCCCGGCCTCGCCGTCGAGCGAGGAGACGAACCTCCGCACGCCGACCGCCGCCGCGGCCGCCTCCACCTCGGCCTCGGACGCCGACGGCCGCCCGAAGCGGATGTTGTCGGCCACGCTGCCGCCGAACAGGTAGTTCTCCTGGGTGACCATGACGACCGCCCGGCGCAGCTCCTCCTCGGAGAGATCGCGCAGGTCGACGCCGTCGAGGGTGATCGCGCCGGTGACGGGGTCGTAGAACCTGGCGATCAGCTTGGCCAGCGTCGTCTTCCCGGCTCCCGTCGCACCCACGACCGCGACCGTCTGACCGGCGGGGATGACGAGGTCGAGCCGGTGCAGCACCGGGACGTCGGGGTGGTAGTGGAAACGCACGTCCCGGAACCTGACCTCGCCCCGGGGGGCCGGCAGCGGCACCGGCACCAGGGGTTCGGGCACGCCGGGACGCTCCTCCAGCACGCCCGACAACTTCTCCAGCGCCGCCCCCGCCGACTGGAGGGTGTTGTAGAACTGCGAGATCTCCTGCATCGGCTCGTAGAACTGGCGCAGGTACAGCAGGAACGCGGCCAGCACCCCGACGGTGACCTCGCCGTGCACGGCCAGCCAGCCACCGTAGACCAGCACCGCCGCGATCGTGACGTTGCCGAGCAGCTTCACGCCCGGCTGGAACAGCGCGATCAGCCGCATGCCGGCCAGGTTGGCGGCCCGGTAGCGCTCGTCGAGCTCCTCGAAGATCTCCTGGTTCCGGTCCTCGCGGCGGAAGGTCTGGGCCGCCCGGATGCCGGTCATCGACTCCACGAAGTGGACGATCACCCCGGCGACCGCCTCGCGGCTGCGCCGGTAGGTGACCAGGGAGGCCCGCCGGAACCAGCGCGCCATCAGGAACAGCACCGGGAACGGCGCCAGCGCGACCAGTCCGAGCCGCACGTCGAGGACCAGCAGCATCACGGCCGTGCCGAACAGCGTCAGCACGGCCGTGATCAGCCCGTCGAAGCCGCCCGCGACCAGTTCGGCGATGGCCTCCACGTCGGAGGTCAACCGCGAGATCACCCGCCCGGAGGTGTACTTCTCGTGGAAGGCCGGGGACAACCGCTGGAACTGCGCGAACACCCGCCGCCGCAGCTCCAGCAGCGTCTCCTGCCCGATCTGGCCGGAGAACCGGAGGAACGCCTGCCGGGTCAGCGCCTGGGTGAGCGCGCAGCCGAGGATCGCCGCCACGATCAGCAGCAGGGTGCGGGGGCCCTGCGGGATGCCGACGTCGATGCCGACCTTCACCAGGTAGGGGATCGACAACCCCGCCGCGTTCGCCACCACGATCAGCACGACGAGCAGCCCGATCGCCCGGCGGTGCGGGCGCAGCAGATCGCCGAGCAGCCGCCGCGACCGGGCCCGGAGCAGGACGTCGGCCGCCTCGTCGAGGTCGTCGCGGTTCTCCGCCGCGACGCCGCGCCAGTCGGTCAACTCAGCACCTCCTCCGCCGCCAGGAGCGCCCGGTACCCCGGCACCCGGGCCAGTAACTCCCGGTGAGTGCCGACGTGGGTGATCGTCCCGCCGTCGAGGAGGGCGACTCGGTCGGCGAGCAGCACCGTGGAGGCCCGGTGGGCGACCACGATCCCGGTCGCGTCGGCCAGCACGTGGCGCAGCGCGTCCTCGACCAGCGCCTCGGTCTCGACGTCGAGCGCCGACAGGGTGTCGTCGAGCACCAGGACGCGGGGCCGCCCGAGCACCGCGCGGGCCAGCGCGAGCCGCTGCCGCTGCCCGCCCGAGAGCGACATGCCCTGCTCCCCGATCCGGGTGTCGAGCCCCCACGGCAGGTCGTAGGCGAAGGTCGCCTGCGCCACCTCCAGCGCGGCCCGCACCTCGGCGTCGGTGGCGTCGCGGTGACCGAGCGTCACGTTCTCGCGCACGCTCATGGAGAAGAGCGTCGCCTCCTCGAACGCCGTCGCCACGATCGACCGCAGGCACGGCAGGGTCAGGTCGCGGACGTCGTGACCGTCGACGGTCACCCGGCCCGAGGTGACGTCGAGGAGCCGGGGCACCAGCGCCGTCAGCGTGGTCTTGCCCGAGCCGGTCGCCCCGACCACGGCGAGCGTCTCGCCGGGCCGGACCTCCAGCCAGACGTCGTCGAGCACGGGCCGGTCGGCCCCGGGGAAGCGGAACCCGGCGCCCTCGAACCGCAGGTGCCCGCGCGGCCGGTCGAGCACGAGCGTGCCGCCGACGATGGCGGGCTCGGTGTCGAGCACCTCCAGCACCCGGTCGGCGGCGGTCATCGCCTCCTGGCCCATGGCCAGGATGAACCCGAGCGAGGACACCGGCCAGACGAGCTGCAGCACGAACGAGGTGAACGCCACCAGGGCGCCCAGCGTCAGCGCTCCCCCGCCGACGGCGGTCGCCCCGAGCAGCAGCACCAGCGCCAGGGTGACGCTGGGCACGATCTCCAGGAAGGTGAAGAACCGGGACGATAGCCGCACCTTGCCCAGCGCGGTCTCCTTGACGGTCACCGCGAGGTCGTCGTACCGGGAGAAGACGTGGGCCCCGCGGCCGAATGCCTTGATCGTGCGGATCCCGAGCGCCGACTCCTCGACGTGGGTGGCGAGGTCGCCCTGGCGGTCCTGGAGCGTGCGGGAGATCGCCCGGTAGCGCCGCTCGAACCGGTTGGACACCACGATGATCGGCACCGCCGCGAGGGCGACCAGCAGGCCGAGCGGCCAGTAGAGGTTGAGCAGGAGGACCGTCACCACGACGAGCTGGATGACGTTCATGACGAGGAACAGCGCGCCGAACCCGACGAAGCGGCGGATGGTGCCCAGATCGGTGGTGGCCCGGGAGAGGAGCTGTCCCGACTGCCACTCGTCGTGGAAGCTCATGGGCAGCCGCTGGAGGTGGGCGTAGAGGTCGTCGCGGAGGGCGGTCTCCACGCCGAACACCGCGACGCCCTGCGTCCAGCGGCGGAACCAGATCATGACCGCCTCGACCACGCCCAGCGCGAGGGCGAGCAGGCCGAGGGGGATCAGAGCGGCAAGGTCACCGCGGGCGATGGGCCCGTCGATGATCTCCTTGCCGACCATGGGGATCGCGAGCCCGGCGGCGATGCCGGCGACGGCGGCGATCCAGCTGACGATGACGACGGTTGCGAAGGGCCGGAGGTAGGACTTGAGTCGCCAGAGGGACAACAAGTGCATAGTCCCAAGGACTACAGGCTCAGCCCGTTTCCCGGGAGGCCACTATCGCGTGCCGTCGTCCTGGAACTCCGGTTTGTCGTCGCTGATCACGGGTTCGGGGAGGGTGCCGGCGTTGTGCTCGCCGAGCCGCCAGCCCTTGCGGCCCTGCTTGAGCAGCGACCACGAGCAGTTGCCGAGCCCGCCGAGCGTGTGCCACAACTCCCGCGGGAGCCCCAGCACGGCGAGCATGCCCAGGCGCAGCGCGGCGCCGTGGGAGACGACCACGAGCAGCCCGTCGTCGTCGATCTCCTCGGACCAGCGGAGGATCGCCGCCGACACCCGGGCGGCGACCTCGACCTCGGTCTCGCCGCCCGGCGGCTCGAAGACGGCGTATTCGGCCGGCCAGCGGGCCGCCAGGACGTCGCCCGTCAGGCCCTCCCACTCACCGCCGCCGCGTTCGCGCAGCTCCTTGTCGACGGTGACCGGCAGGCCGGTCACCCGGCCGAGCGCCAGAGCGGTGTCGTGGGCGCGGCTCAGGTCGCTCGACACGATCTTCGTGGGCCTGAGCGCGGCCAGCAGGGAGGCCGACCGGGCCGCCTGGGCGACCCCGGTCTCGTCGAGCGGGATGTCGGTGTGACCCTGGAAGCGGTGTTCGACGTTCCAGCGGGTCTGGCCGTGCCGGAGGCAGACGATCCGCCGGCTCACCCCTCACCCCGCGCCCGCTGGGCGGCGGCCTGCGCGACGCTCTCGGGCAGCGCGATGGCCGGGCAGTCCTTCCAGAGGCGCTCCAGACCGTAGAAGTGGCGCTCCTCCTCGTGCTGCACGTGGACCACGATGTCGATGTAGTCGAGCAGCACCCAGCGGCCCTCCCGCTCGCCCTCACGGCGGACGGGCTTGGCCTCGGCGTCGACGCGCAGGCGCTCCTCGATCTCGTCGACGATGGCGCGGACCTGGCGGTCGTTGGAGGCGGAGCAGACGACGAATGCGTCGGTGATCACCAGCCGGTCGCTCACGTCGTAGGCGACGATGTCGTCGGCGAGCTTGTCGGCCGCGGCCTCGGCGGCGACCGAAACGAGCTGGATCGATCGTTCAGATGCGGTCACGATGTGGTCTGTTCCTCCATGACGGGGATGTGATCCCAGAGTGCCCACCCCTCGGGGGGCTCTTCAAGCCTATTGCCGCCCTATCGGTAAAGACCCCGCTTGCCGATGTACTGGACGATGCCGTCGGGGACCAGGTACCAGATGGGCTGCCCGGCGGCCACGCGCTCCCGGCACTCCGACGACGAGATCGACAGGGCCGGCACCTCGATCAGGCTGACCTTGCCCGTCGGCAGCCCCGGGTCGTGCAGGGTGTGGCCGGGCCGGGTGCAGCCGACGAAGTGGGCGATCGTGAACAACTCCTCGGCGTCGCGCCAGCCGAGTATCTGGGCCAGCGCGTCGGCGCCGGTGATGAAGTAGAGCTCGGTCTCCGGCCCGTACGCCGCCGCGATGTCACGCAGCGTGTCGATCGTGTACGTCGGCCCCGGCCGGTCGACGTCGACCCGGCTGACCGAGAAGCGCGGGTTCGACGCGGTCGCGATCACCGTCATCAGGTAGCGGTCCTCGGCGGCCGAGACCGTGCGGTCGGCCTTCTGCCACGGCTGGCCCGTCGGGACGAAGACGACCTCGTCGAGGTCGAAGTGGTGGGCGACCTCGCTCGCGGCCACCAGGTGGCCGTGGTGGATGGGGTCGAAGGTGCCGCCCATGATGCCAAGCCGCCTGGTGACGGCCCCGTTTCTCATAGGACGGACGATAACGTCCGGCCTCTCACCGGGTTCATGCGCGGCGGCCGGAGCACCGACGTAGCATGCCGAGCATGACCACTCCCGATCGCACCCGCACGCCGCTGCCCGGCATCAGCTCCCGCGCCTACGAGCACCCCGCGGACCGGTCCGCCCTGGTGGCGATGCGCTCGCTGACCGGGTTCGACTCGGTGCTCAAGCGCACCTCCGGGCTCTTCTCCGAGCGGCGGCTGCGCCTGATGTTCCTCGCCTCGGCCGTCCGCACGTCGGAGACCCAGTTCCGGGGCCTGTACGACATGGGCCGCGACAGCGCCTACATCCTCGACCTGGCCCGGATCCCCGAGGTCTACGTCCAGCAGGATCCCAAGGTCTACGCGATGGCGATCGGCTTCGACGAGCCCTTCATCGTCGTCTCGACCGGCTGTCTCGACCTGCTCGACGAGGAGGAACTGCGGTTCGTCATCGGCCACGAGACGGCCCACATCCTGTCGGGGCACGCGGTCTACGGCACGATGCTGCAGATCCTCACCCGGCTGGCCACCCGGGTCGCCTGGATCCCCCTCGGCTACATCGGCCTGCGCGTGATCGTCGCCGCCCTCGAAGAGTGGGCCCGCAAGGCCGAGATGTCCGCCGACCGCGGCGGCCTGCTCGCGGGCCAGGACCCCGAGGCCGCGCTGCGCGCCCTGATGAAGCTGGCCGGCGGCTCCCGCCTCCACGAGATGAACATCGAGGCCTTCCTCGACCAGGCCCGCGAGTACGACACCGCCGGCGACGTCCGCGACGGCCTGCTCAAGGTGCTCAACCTGCTGGGCACCACCCACCCGTTCGCCGTCACCCGGGTCGCCGAGCTCGACCGCTGGCGCCGCGGCGGCGACTACGACCGCATCCTCACCGGCGACTACCCCCGCCGCACCGACGACCACAACGCCAAGATCTCCGACGAGGTCAAGGCCGCCGCGGCGTCCTACCGCGAGTCGTGGTCGCAGTCGCAGGACCCGTTCATCGGCGTGCTCCGCGACGTCGCCGAGGGCGCGGTCAACGCCGGGGAGCGCATCTTCAACCGCTTCTCGCGGAGGGAGAACTAGAAGAGCGAGCCGACGATCCTGACGGCGGCGGCGCAGATCGCGACGAACCCGCCGAGCACCGCCAGCGCGCGCAGCCCCTCCCTGCGCAGCTCCGGCAGCTCGGCGCCGACCTTCTCGACCTCGCGGCCGATGATCGCGCCGCAGACCACGCTGAAGACGAGCCCCGCGACCGTGACGGGCACGGCCTGCTCCCACCAGACGGGGGCCACCCGCCCGCCCGCGGTCGCCCACATCGCCCCGAACGCCAGCGCCCCGGCGGGCAGCCCCGGCCAGGCGACCGCGGCGATCAGCGCACCGGAGAACGACACCGGGAACAACCCGATCCGCAGGGCCTTCTTCAGCCGTCCGGGCCGGCGCGTCCGCGTCAGCCAGTGCCCCACCCAGAGGGCGCGGGCCAGCACGACGAACACCCCGGTCACCGCGAACGTGGCGACCGGGTAGACCACACACGCGATCACACACGGCACCGCCACGGCGGCCAGCATCAGCAACGAGGTCCCGCCCGTGGGAACCGCCTCGGGCGGCGGCTTGACGTTCCGCCTCCGCGTCCGCGTCCGCACCGCCGCCTCGGCCCCGAGCCGCGACTCGGCCTCCTCCCTGACGGCCTTGTCCTTGGTACGCCGCGACTCGGCCGACGGCGCGGCGGAGTCGGCGGAGCCTGCGTCCCGGGTCCGGCGACCGCCTTCAGCCGAACCGGCGCCCGCGACCTCCCGGGTCCGGCGGCCACCTTCAGCGGAACCGGCACCGGCCGCGTCCCGGGTGCGGCGACCGCCCTCGGCGGAACCGGTGCCGGCGGAGTCCCGGGTCCGGCGGCCACCTTCAGCCGAACCGGCACCTGCGGCCTCCCGGGTACGGCGCTCACCCTCGGCCGGGGCCGAAGTGGCCGCGTCCCGGCTCCGGCCACCCGCGGCCGAACCCGCACCAGCGGCGTCCCAAGCGCGACGCCCGCCCTCGGCCGGAGCCGCACCAGCGGCCTCCTGAGCCCGGCGGCCACCCTCGACCGACCCCGCACCAGCGGCATCCCGGGTTCGACGTCCACCATCTGCCGAACCTGAACTGGCCGCATCCCGGCCTCGACGACCGCCGTCGACGGACCCGGGACCGGCCATGTCCCGTGCTCGACGACCGCCGTCGACCGGTCCCGCACCGGCCGCCTCGCGCCCGCGGCGCCCATCCGCCGGATTCGGGCCGCTGGAGTCCCCAGCGCGACGCCCGCCATCGGCCGGGCCTGAACCGGCCGTGTCCCGGCGACGGCGGCCGCCGTCGGTGTCCCGGGCTCCGGAGTCGTCCACGGCGGCGGTGTCGCGGCCTCGGGCGCGCCGGGGCGGCTCGCCCTCGGTCTGGGCCTCCTTCTCGCGGGCGTCGTGTTCCTCCGCCGCGCGGGCCAGGCGGGTCATGCGGTCGGCGAGGATCGCGGCCGTCGGGCGTTTGGCCGGGTCGCGGTTGAGGGCGGCCCTGATCTGCGGGAGCAGGGCGGGCGGCACGTCCTTGAGGTCGGCCTTGCCGTGGAGGATGGCGTACATCTGGGACTCGGCGGAGCCGCCGCCGAAGGTGGGGCGGCCGGTGGCGGCGAAGGCCACGGTGGCGGCCCAGGCGTGGAGGTCGGCCGGTTCGCCGACCTGTTCCCCGGCGAAGAGTTCGGGCGCGGCGTAGCCGGGGGTGCCGAGGAAGGTCCCGGTCTGGGTCATCCGGGTCGCGTCGAGGACCTGGGCGATGCCGAAGTCGATCAGCACCGGGCCCTCGTCGCCGATCAGCACGTTGGCCGGTTTCAGGTCGCGGTGGACGATCCCGGCCGCGTGGATGATCGCCAGCGCGGTGGCCAGGCCGCGCGCGAGGCGGATGACCTCCACCTCGGGCAGCGGCCCGTCACGTTTCACCGCGTTGAGCAGGGTGTCGCCCGCGATGTGCTCCATGACCAGGTAGGGCCGGTCACCGGAGAGGTCGGCGTCGAGGACCCGCGCCACGTAGGGACTCTCCACCCGCCGCAGCGCGCGGACCTCGCGATCAAGCCGTAATCGGGCGTCGGCGTCGCCTTCGATGGCTTCGCGGAGCATCTTCAGGGCGACCTGCTCGCCCCGTTTGGTGGCCGCGAGATAGACCTCGCCCATGCCACCACGGCCCAGGCGCTCCAGGAGCGCGTATGGGCCGACCCGCCCCAGACGTCCACCCATAGGTGTGGTCACGATAGTGGAGCGCCACGACATTTCCCCGGAGGCACGCCGGTCATCGTCGGAAGACGTACCGATCCAGCGAGATCCGGCCGGGACCGGCCACGGCGAGCATGACCGCCACCGCCCCCAAGGCCGTGACGAGTTCGAACGAGCCGTCCTTGACGTGCACGAACAGGAACGCGCCCGACATCACCGCGAACAACATGGCCCCGGCGACGGCGGTCAGCAGCCCGAGCACGAGCATGACCCCGCCGCCGAGCTCGGCGACCGTGGCGAACCAGGCCGACGCGCGCGGGGCGGGCACGCCCGCCTGGGTCATCGCCTGGGTGGTGGCGTCGATGCCGCCGCGGGCCTTGGCCCAGCCGTGCTGGATGAACGTGGCTCCCAGCGCGACCCGGCCGAACAGCGCGGCGGCGTCGTACAGGGCGGGCCTCACCGGAGCAGGTGGTCGAGGCGGGCGCCGCGCTCGCGGAGCTCGGCCGGACGGGGTGCGGAGAGCCGCCAGCGAACCAGCCCATACCGCTCCAGGGCCAGCAGCAGCCGGTCGGCGCCCGCGACGACGGCCACGATGAAGCTCAGCGTGACGAGAAGATCCATGTGTCCAATGATTCACCGGCGATCACGCAGAGTGACTGAAGTGGTCGCCAAGTCATCCTCAAGAGCCTTAAGCCACTCTTTGACCCATGAGCGAACCCGTTACCGTCGTCGTGGCCGGCGAGACCTACCTGTACACCGAGGGGGTCCGCTGGGCCCTGGCCGAGGCCCCCGGGATCAAGCTGCTGGCACTGGCCCACGACGGTCCGGACGCGCTGAAGGCCGCCGTCAAACTCGGCCCCGACATCCTGCTGATCGACCTGACCCTCCTGCACGAGGTCGACTACATCGCCCGCCGCTGCCCCGACGTGAAGATCATCGTGGTCAGCCAGCACGCCGACGAGCTGAGCCTGATGGCCGCCATGCGGGCCGGCGCCCGCGGTTACGTCATGACCAGCGCCCACCCGGCCGAGCTGGCCGCCGCGATCCGCGCCGTCGGCGTCGGCCACCTGGTGTTCGCCCGCGAGGTGGCGGCCGGGCTGCGTGAGAAGCTGACCACGCGCTCGACCCGGACCGCCTTCCCCGAGCTGACCACGCGGGAGCACGAGGTGCTGGAGCACCTGGCCGACGGCCGGAGCAACGCCGAGATCGCCAAGGTGATGTGCCTGGCGCCGAAGACGGTCCGAAACCATGTGAGCAACGTGCTGACGAAGCTGGAGGCCGAGAGCCGCTTCGACGCCGCCATCCGGGCCCGCGACGCCGGCCTCGGCACCCGGGTGCTGCTGCGCGCTTAGGGCGGGTTTCCCGAAGCCGAAGTGTCACCCCTCAGTCAGCCCCCTCGTGATGGACCATGACGCGAGTCCATCCACGAAGGGGACAGATGTTCAAGAAGTCGAAGCAGAGATCCCCGTCGCCGTCACCGTCTCCTCGCGGGACCGTCGTCGACCCGAGGGCCGAGGACTCCGACACGGAGTTCATCAACCTCGATGAGGATTCGGAGGAAGAGGAGGAGGAATCGAGCGACGGGGAACCGAGCGTGGTGTCCCCGAAGCCGCCGATCGATCCGACCGCTCAGCCGCCCGGCGAGGAGGAGTCCTCCATCGACGGGGACGCCGTGACCGTCGAGGAGTCGATCGATGAAGACGACTCCGCGGACGACGACCCGGCGCCCACCTATGAGGAGCTCGACCAGAGCATCCCCTTCTTCGACGTCGACCATCTCTGGAAGTTCGCCGGCCTGCACGGCGACCTCGTGAAGAGACTGCTGGCCGGCCACGACGACCCCTCCTCCCGCGACCACCAGGCCGCCCTCCGCCTGGTCGCCGCGGCGCGTGCGGTGGTGCCCGACCCGCCGCTGCAGCCGTTCAGGGACGGCCGGGAGGGCGCCGAGTTCTGGCAGCTCGTCGGAAAGGCGCTGCGCGTCGGCGGGGCCGATCCCGTCGGCGTGCTGGCGGAGCTCGCCGCGGCCTGGGCCTACGTGCCGGAGACGCCGAAGGAGCCGGCGCCCCATGCCGCGATCAGCCTGGCCGTGCGTCAGGTGAAAGGCGAGGAGTTCCGCGCGAAGCAGTTCGTCCCGATGGTGCAGGAGCTCGTGAAGAAGGGCCCCTTCTTCGGCCGGCCGCATGTCAAGGTGGCCAGGACGAAGCAGTCCGCGACGGAGACGGACTGGAAGAAGGTCAGGAGCATCGCCCGCGGGTGGGTGCGTGGCGTGATCACCGCGCGCACGAACGGCCTGAAGGGCTACGAGGAAACCCTCTCCACCATGGTCAAGAACCAGGACCTGAAGGAAGACCGCGCCCGCGACCGTCTGGCCGACATGATCTACTGCCTGGGCCGCACCCGCGTGTGCGTCGCCATCCTCCACCAGGGCAACGAGATCGCCCTCTTCGCCAACAGCGGCGACAAGACGATGGCGGTGAGCCTGGAGCGGCTGCTGAAGGCCTCCCGGCTGACCGGACCGGCCCAGAGCGCGGCCGTCGACGACCTCCTGACGTTCATGTATCCGAACAAGAAGGCCCCCCAGGACGAATTCGCCCAGACTCGCCGACGACTCGTCAAGACCCTCGCCTACCTGGCCGAACTCGAGTCACGGCACGGCCGGATCCGCCCGGTCCCCGTCCCCACCGAGGTGGAGGGCATGCACGCGGAGATGCAGGCGGCCACCGTCGCCAGGAAGAAGCCGGGCGGCAAGCTCGGGATCTCGAAGTTGTGCTGCGTCAAGTGCTGGCTGGCGCTCACCGCCGGTCTGCCCGGCCTCTTCGACCGCCCGCTGGCCACCCACAAGAACTCCTATCCGTGGCCCCCGCCGCAGTTCCTGGAGGAACCCGAGGTCCTGGCCCGGCTCCTGGATCTCCACACCGACAAGCCCTACCTCGGCGTCGAGGACACCAAGCGGCTCCGGGAGGAGCTGGAGGAGAGGTCGCACTCGGCGGTCGTGAACGCCTTCGAGCTGTTCAGCAGCGTAACCAACGAGGACGTCGGCTACCTGTCGAGCGGCGACGAGGGCGCCGGCGAACCGGACGCCCACACCGCCGCCTACCAGCGTTACCTCAGCCGCGACGAACCGCTGAACAAGAACAAGCGCGACGCGACCACGCCGCAGACCACTGTGGTCCCGCAGGCCAAGAAGCAGAAGAAGACGTGACCGCCGTCAGCGCGGGTCAGCCGCGTACGTGCCCCTCGCCGACGTACACGAACTTGGTGGAGGTCAGCTCGGGCAGGCCCATCGGCCCGCGCGCGTGCAGCTTCTGGGTGGAGATGCCGATCTCGGCGCCGAAGCCGAACTCTCCGCCGTCGGTGAACCGGGTCGAGGCGTTGACCGCCACGGCGGCCGAGTCGACCAGCGCGACGAACCGCTTGGCCGCCGTCTGCGAGTCGGTCACGATCGCGTCGGTGTGGGCGGAGCCGTAGCGGGCGATGTGGGCGACGGCCGCCTCCAGCGACGGCACCACGGCGGCGGCGATGTCGTAGGAGAGGTACTCGGTGGAGTACTCCTCCTCGGTCACCGGGACCACGCCGTCGCCGCCCAGGGCCATGATCGCCGGGTCGCCGTGGACGGTCACGCCGGCCTCGGCCAGCGCCGCGACGGCCTTGGGCACGAACTCGGCGGCGATGGCCTCGTGGACGAGCAGCGTCTCGGCCGAGTTGCAGACCGACACCCGCTGGGCCTTGGAGTTCACCAGGATCTTGAGCGCGCGCTCCTGGTCGGCGGCGGCGTCGACGTACACGTGGCAGACCCCGACGCCCGTCTCGATGACCGGCACCGACGACTCCTCGACCACGCTGTTGATCAGGGACGCGCCGCCGCGCGGGATCAGCACGTCGACCAGCCCGCGCGCCCGCATGAGCTCCTTGACGGAGTCGCGGGTCAGGCCGGGCACGAGCTGCACCGCCCCGGCGGGCACCTCGGTGGCCTCCAGGGCCTCCTGCATGATCTTCACCAGCGCGGTGTTCGACGAGTAGGCGCTGGACGACCCCCGCAGCAGCACCCCGTTGCCGCTCTTCAGGCAGAGGGCGGCGGCGTCGACGGTCACGTTGGGCCGGCCCTCGTAGATGATCCCCACGACGCCCAGTGGCACCCGGATCTGCCGCAGCTCCAGTCCGTTGGGCAACGTGGAGCCCCGGATGACCTCGCCCACCGGGTCGGGCAACTCGGCGATCTCCCGGACGGCGTCGGCGATCTTCCCGATGCGCGGCACGTCGAGACGCAGCCGGTCGATCATCGCCTCGGACGTGCCGTCCTGCCGGGCCTTGGCGACGTCGGCGGCGTTGGCCTCGACGATCTCCTCCGCACGCGCGACCAGGGCGTCGGCGATGGCGCGCAACGCGGTGTCCTTGGCCGCGCGCGGCAGCGGGGCAAGGAGCCGGGCGGCTTCCTTCGCCGCGTTCGCCACCTGCAGGAACTCGCTCATTGACCGCTCCTAGAGAATCACTATGTCGTCACGGTGGATCAGTTCACGCTCGTATTCGGGCCCGAGGGCGCTGGCCAGCTCCCGGGTCGACCGGCCGAGCAGGTCGGGGATCTCGCCGGAGTCGAAGTTGACCAGCCCGCGCCCGACGAGTTCCCCCGACGGCCCGCAGAGGTCGACCGGGTCGCCGGCGGAGAACTCGCCCTCGACCTTGAGAACACCGGCGGGCAGCAGGGACATCCGCCGCCCGGCCACCGCCTTCACCGCGCCCTCGTCGAGATGCAGCCGCCCCCGGCCGGTGGTGGCGTGGGCGAGCCAGAGCAGGCGGGTGCCGGGGTGGCGGCCACCCGGGTGGAACACGGTGCCGACGTCGTCTCCGGCGAGCGCGTGGGCGGCGTGGGCGGCGGCGGTGAGCACGACGGGCACCCCGGCGCCGGTGGCGATCTTGGCGGCCTGGACCTTGGTGATCATGCCGCCGGTGCCCACCCGGCCGGAGGTGCCCAGTTCGACGCCTTCGAGGTCTTCGGGGCCGCGTACCTCGGTGATGCGGTTGGCTCCCCCGGGACGCCGCGGGTCGCCGTCGTAGAGGGCGTCGACGTCGGAGAGCAGGACCATCGCGTCGGCGTGGGTCAGGTGGGCGACCAGGGCGGCGAGGCGGTCGTTGTCGCCGAACCGGATCTCGTCGGTGGCCACGGTGTCGTTCTCGTTGACGACCGGCACGATGCCCAGCTCCAGCAGCCGCGCCAGCGTGCGCTGGGCGTTGCGGTGGTGGGAGCGCCGCATCATGTCGTCGGCGGTCAGCAGGACCTGGCCGACGCGCAGCCCGTAGCGGGCGAAGGAGCTTGTGTAACGTGCCACCAGCACGCCCTGGCCGACCGAGGCGGCGGCCTGCTGGGTGGCCAGGTCCTTCGGCCGGGCCTTCAGCCCGAGCGGGCCGAGCCCGGCCGCGATGGCGCCGGAGGAGACGAGCACGATCTGGGTCCCGGCCGCGCGGCGGGCCGCCAGCACGTCGACCAGCGCGTCGACACGGTCGACGTCGATCATGCCCTGCGGGGTCGTCAGCGACGACGAGCCCACTTTGACGACGATCCGCCCGGCCGTGCCGATGCGCTCCCGGACCATTTCGAGGTGCCCCCTAGTCGATGCGGTTGTCGGAGCCTCTGGGACCGCCGACCCTGGCGCCCATGGTGGGCTGCCAGTCGAAGATGTAGCCGTTCTCCATCGAGCCGATCACGACCTCGGCGCCGGGCTCGGCCCCGGCGTTCACCAGGGCCTCCTCGACGCCCAGCCGTTCGAGACGGTCGGCCAGGTAACCCACGGCCTCGTCGTTGGTGAAGTCGGTCTGCCGGATCCAGCGCTCGGGCTTCTCGCCGGTGACCTGGAAGGTGCGCTCGTTGACGCGGCGGACCGAGAACCCGGTCTCGCCGAACTGCTTGGGCCGGATGACCAGCCGCGTCGGCTCCTCGACGGGCTTGTCGGCGCGGTCGCGCTCGACCATCTCGGCCATCGCGAAGGCGAGCGGCTTGAGGCCCTCGTGGGTGGCGGCGGAGATCTCGAACACCTGCAGGCCGCGCTCCTCCAGGGAGGCCTTGACGAGGTCGGCCAGGTCACGCCCGTCGGGCACGTCGACCTTGTTCAGCACGACCATGCGGGGACGGTCCTGCAGCGAACCGTAGGCCTCCAGCTCGGCCTCGATGACGTCGAAGTCGGTCAGGGGGTCGCGACCGGGCTCCAGGGTGGCGCAGTCGAGGACGTGCACGATCGTCGAGCAGCGCTCGACGTGGCGGAGGAACTCGTGGCCCAGGCCCTTGCCCTCCGACGCCCCCGGGATCAGTCCCGGCACGTCGGCCACGGTGAACACGACGTCTCCGGCCGTGACCACGCCGAGGTTGGGCACGAGCGTCGTGAACGGGTAGTTGGCGATCTTCGGCCGGGCCGCCGACAGCGCCGCGATCAGCGACGACTTCCCGGCGTTGGGGAACCCGACCAGCGCCACGTCGGCGACCGTCTTGAGTTCCAGGACGATGTCGCCCTCGTCGCCCGGCTCGCCCAGCAGCGCGAACCCGGGCGCCTTGCGCTTGGCGCTGGCCAGCGCGGCGTTGCCCAGGCCGCCGAAGCCGCCCTGCGCGGCGACGTAGCGGGTGCCGACGCCGACCAGGTCGACCAGCACCTCACCGGTCTTGGCGTCCTTCACGACGGTCCCGTTGGGGACCTTCAGGACGACGTCCTCCCCGGTGGCGCCGTCGCGGTTGGCGCCCATGCCCTGCTTGCCGTTGGGCGCCTTGCGGTGCGGCCGGTGGTGGTATTCCAGCAGCGTGGAGGTGTTGGGGTCGACCTCCAGGACGACGTCGCCGCCCCGCCCGCCGTTGCCGCCGTCGGGGCCGCCGAGCGGCTTGAACTTCTCGCGGTGGACGGACGCGCAGCCGTTCCCGCCGTCTCCCGCCTTGATGTGCAGGAGGACGTGGTCCACGAAATCCGCCACAACGATCCTTTCGGTTCTAATGACAACGAGGCGGATCGGATAACCGACCCGCCTCGTCCTTACCGGTGTGCGCGGATCTACTCCGCGACCGGGATGATGCTGACCGCGCGGCGACCGCGCTTGCGGCCGAACTGCACGTGACCCGCCGACAGCGCGAACAGCGTGTCGTCGCCGCCACGGCCGACGTTGTCGCCCGGGTGGAAGTGCGTGCCACGCTGGCGGACGATGATCTCGCCGGCGTTCACGAGCTGGCCACCGAAGCGCTTGACACCGAGCCGCTGAGCGTTCGAGTCACGGCCGTTCCTGGTGGACGAGGCGCCCTTCTTGTGTGCCATGATTCACTACTTCCCGGAGTCGATGCCGGTGACCTTCACCTGGGTGTACCGCTGGCGGTGACCCTGGCGCTTCTTGTAACCGGTCTTGTTCTTGTACTTGAGGATGCGGATCTTGGGGCCCTTGACCTCGCCGAGAACCTCGGCGGTCACCGCAAAACGGGCCAGGGCGGCGGCGTCATGCGTGACATCGCCGTCGTTGACGACGAGGAGAGCCGGAAGCGTCAGCGAAGAACCAACCTCGCCCGCACCCGCGTCCACCTCGATGACGTCTCCGACGGAGACCTTCTGCTGCCTGCCGCCGCAACGAACGATCGCGTACACCGCGGAACCCTTCTTGTCTACTGGATGCTGCGCCCCGACATCCGATCGCTAACAGATGAACCGGCGAACCAGGAGGGGCGCGCGAAGCCAAGCGCGCCACCAGGGCGCGCCGGTTCTCTAGGGTACCGGGTTCCGGTCCCGAGGTCGAACCGAGCGGCCCGCCGGTGGTGAACTAATCCGCTGACCTTGACCTTCGCGACCGGCGCCGAGTACGCGGCTGGTCGTCGACGGTGTCGGTCACCGTGTCGCGCGAGTCGCGGGAGTCGTGGGCCGCGACGGCGTTGCCGCCGTTCTCGGCCTTCTCCAGCTTCTCGGCCACGGCCTTCTCGATCGCCATCTTGCCCTGCGTGCCGCGCGGCTCGGGCTTCCCGTCGACCGGCTCGGTCGAGATGATCACCCCGCGCCCGTGGCAGCAGTCGCACTGCGTCGAGAACGCCTCCAGCAGCCCCTGGCCCACCCGCTTACGGGTCATCTGCACGAGACCCAGCGAGGTGACCTCGGCCACCTGGTGCTTGGTGCGGTCGCGCGCCAGGCACTCCAGCAGGCGGCGCAGCACCAGATCGCGGTTGCTCTCCAGCACCATGTCGATGAAGTCGATCACGATGATGCCGCCGATGTCGCGCAGCCGGAGCTGGCGGACGATCTCCTCGGCGGCCTCCAGGTTGTTCCTGGTGACCGTCTCCTCCAGGTTGCCGCCCTGGCCGGTGAACTTGCCGGTGTTGACGTCGACGACGGTCATCGCCTCGGTCCGGTCGATCACCAGCGAGCCGCCCGAGGGCAACCAGACCTTGCGCTCCATCGCCTTGGCGATCTGCTCGTCGACCCGGTAGGCGGCGAAGACGTCGACGTCCTCGTCCCACTTGGCGACGCGTTCGGCGAGGTGGGGGGCGACGTAGTCGACGTACTCCTCGACCGTCCGGGCGACCTCGTCACCCGAGACGACCAGGTTGGCGAAGTCCTCGTTGAAGACGTCGCGGACCACGCGGATCGTCATGTCGGGCTCGGCCGACAGCAGCTCCGGCGGGCTCGCCGACTTGGCCTTCTTCTGGATGCTCTCCCACTGGGCCGCCAGGCGGGCAACGTCGCGGGCCAGCTCCTCCTCCGAGGCCCCCTCGGCGGCGGTGCGCACGATCACGCCCGCGTTCTCGGGCATGACCTTGCGCAGGATCTGCTTGAGCCGGGTGCGCTCCTTGTCGGGGAGCTTACGGGAGATGCCGGTCATCGAGCCGTCGGGCACGTAGACCAGGTATCGGCCGGGGAGGCTGATCTGGGAGGTGAGCCGGGCGCCCTTGTGGCCCATGGGGTCTTTGGTGACCTGCACCAGCACCGACTGGCCCGACTTCAGCGCGGCCTCGATGCGGCGCGGCTGACCTTCGAGCCCGGCGGTGTCGAAGTTGACCTCACCGGCGTAGAGCACCGCGTTGCGGCCCTTGCCGATGTCGACGAACGCCGCCTCCATCGAGGGCAGCACGTTCTGCACCTTGCCGAGGTAGACGTTGCCGACGTAGGACTGGCTCGCCTCGCGGTCGACGTAGTGCTCGACCAGCACGCCGTCTTCGAGCACCGCGATCTGGGTGCGACCGCCGTGACGGCGCACGACCATGACGCGCTCGACCGACTCGCGGCGGGCCAGGAACTCCGACTCGGTGATGATCGGCGGACGGCGGCGGCCCAGCTCGCGCCCCTCGCGGCGGCGCTGCTTCTTGGCCTCCAGCCGCGTGGACCCGCGGAAGCCCTGCACCTCGTCGACCGACGACGTGGTGGTGCGGCCGGCCCGCGGCGCGCGGATGCGCACGACGGTGTTGGGCGGGTCGTCGGAGACGACCGCGTCGTCCTCGCCGCCCCGGCGGCGACGGCGGCGACGGCGGCGCGAACCGCCCTCGGAGCCCTCGCCCTCGTCGTCGGCGTCCTCGTCGGACTCCTCGGCGGCGGCCTGGGGCTCCTCCTCGGACTCCTGGGCCTCGCCGTTCTCGTCCCGGCCCCGCCCGCGGCCACGGCCGCCACGGCGGCGCCGGCGACGGCGCGAGCCGTCGCCCGACTCGTCGTCGCCCTCGTCGTCGGACTCCTCCTCGGCCTCCTCGGCGGCGACCGGCTCGGGTTCGGGCTGCGGCTGGGCCGGAGGCTGCGGGGCCGGCTGCTGCGGCCGGGCCGGGATCGCCGCGGCGGCGTCGGGCGCCTGGAACAGCGGCTGGAAGACGGCGGCCGGACGCTGGAAGGTGTACTGCTGCGGCTGCTGCTCGGCCGCGTGGAAGCCGAACGGGTCGGCCAGCCGCGACGGCTTGGCGCCCTCGTCGAGGTCTTCGAGGTCCTCACCGGCCGGCTCGTCGTCGAGCGGCTCCTCGGTGGGCAACGTGAACATCATCGCGGCCGCGACCTGGGCCTCCGCCGCGTTCAGCGCACTGGATCGTTCCGTGGCGCCCTCTTCGTCCCTCTTGCGGGTGCGGCGCCGTCTGGTCGGCTTCTCGTCCTCTTCGGAGACCGCCTCCGGCGTCTCCTCGGTCTTCTTTCTGGTACGGCTCCGCCGCACGGGCTTGGCCGTCTCGGCGTCGGGCGCGACCTCGGCCTGGGCCGCCTCGACGGCCGCCGTGACCTCGGGCGCGGCCGACTCCACGACCACCTCGGAGACCTGGCCGCCAGCCGACGGCGCTTCCGCGGCCTGCCAGGCAGCATCGGGCGCGGGGGTCTCCGGAGCGGCGGCCTCCTTGGCCGCGCGGCTGCGCGTCGTGCGCTTACGGGCCGGGCGGCTCTCGCTCACCTCGGCCTCGGCGGCGGGCGCCGGGGGCGCGGCGGGCGTCTCGCCGGTCGCGGCCTCGTCGTCGGCAGAACGGGTCCGCCGGCGGGTGCGCTTGGGCTTCTCGGCCGGCTCGGCGGCTTCGGGAGCCGCGGGCGCGGCCTCCGAGGATGCGGGCACGGCCTCCGAGGATGCGGGCGTGCCGTTGGAGGCGGACGTGCCGGTGGCAGCCTGAGACGCCGCAGCGGCCGCCGGGTCAGCCGTGCCGAGGGCGGTGGCCACGGACACCTGGATGGCGGGCGCCGGGGGGATCTCGTCGGGTTCCGGCGGCGGACCCGCCGGCCGGCTGGCCGACCGTCTGCGGGCAGGCTTCGCCGTTGTCACCGAGGACGTCGTATCTGCAGTTGTCGTATCGCCGACAGTGGGCTCGTTGTCGAGCATGCGGGCGCTCTCCCGTCAGCCCCCGGGCGCGTTTCCGCGCCGCGCGGGGGCTCTTCTCGTCTCTCGCGGTCCGCCCGGCCACCTTCCGGGGCCATGGCGGCAAGTCCTATTGGTCTCCACCAACCCGGTCGGCTTCGAGCGGGTCGGCGGGCTCACCGGTCGACGCGTCAAGGGGCCCCTGCGCCAGCCTGGTCACCGAAGGCGGTGACGGCGGCGCGAAGTCGGCCACGAGACGCAGACCCATGAGCACGTCGTCGGGTCGGACGGCCGGAGTTTCGTGCCGAACAACCATGCGAAGTATGACACACGACTGATTCGGCCCTCCCTCCACGTGATCGTCCTGGTCAGCGGTCAGCGACACCAGCGATGCCACGGCCCCCCGGGCGTCGAAGTTCCGCATCCCCTTCTTGGTCAGGCGTTCGACCGCGACCTCTCCTGCGGTCATGAATTCCTTCACCGCACCCTCGGCCGCCGCCGGATCGGCTCCCGGCAGGCGCACCTCCCACAACGAGCCCTCCAGCCGGTCGGCCAGGCTGCCCGCGCGTGCCTCGACCACGTCGAGCACGTCGAGGCCCGGCGGCAGCGAGGCGTCGAGAGCGGCGCGCAACTCCTGCGGACGGCAGGGGCGGGTCACCGCGATCTCGAGGTATTCGGCCTCGCTGGCCACCCCGGTGGGGGCGGCACCCGCGTAGGAGATCCTCGGGTGAGGGCTGAACCCGGCGCTGAAGGCCACCGGGATGTCAGCCCGCCGGACCGCCCTTTCGACGGCACGGGAGATGTCGCGGTGACTCGTGAAGCGCAGCCGCCCTCGTTTCGCGTAGCGCACGCGCAGACGCTGCGCCACCGGCGCGGGCGGGGGCCCATCGGGTGCGGGTTTCAGAGGTCCGTGTTCCTTCCAGTCTCGTTTCGTGGGCCTGGGGGAAGCCGCTCCCCCGGGCCGTCTTCCTCAGGATACGACCGTCAGCGGGAGCAGTTTGCGGCCCGTCGGGCCGATCTGGATCTCCGTGCCCATGGTCGGGCAGACGCCGCAGTCGTAGCAGGGCGTCCAGCGGCAGTCTTCGACCTCGACGTCGTTGACGGCGTCCTGCCAGTCCTGCCAGAGCCATTCGCGGTCGAGGCCGGCGTCGAGGTGGTCCCACGGGAGCACCTCGTGCTCCTCGCGCTCCCGGATGGTGTACCAGTCGACGTCGACCGGCTCCCCGTCGAGCGCCTGGGCGGCGCAGGCCATCCACCGGTCGTAGGAGAAGTGCTCGCTCCAGCCGTCGAAACGGCCCCCGTCTTCCCAGACCGCCCGGATGATCTTGCCGACGCGGCGGTCGCCCCGAGACAGCAGGCCCTCCACGATCGACGGTTTGCCGTCGTGGTAGCGCATGCCGATCGCCTTGCCGTACTGCTTGTCGTTGCGCAGGGCGTTGCGGAGCTCCCGCAGCCGCCGGTCGACGGTCTCGTGGTCGGCCTGCGCCGCCCACTGGAACGGGGTGTGCGGCTTGGGCACGAACCCGCCGATCGACACCGTGCAGCGGACGTCGCGCGACCCGGTCGCCTCACGGCCGGCCTGGATGACCTTCCGCGCCAGGTCGGCGATGCCGAGGACGTCGACGTCCTCCTCGGTCGGCAGGCCGCACATGAAGTAGAGCTTCACCTGCCGCCACCCCTGGCTGTAGGCCGTGGTGACGGTGCGGATCAGGTCTTCCTCGCTGACCATCTTGTTGATGACCTTGCGCATCCGCTCCGAGCCGCCCTCGGGGGCGAAGGTGAGCCCGGACCGGCGCCCGTTGCGGGAGAACTCGTTGGCCAGGTCGATGTTGAACGCGTCGACCCGGGTCGACGGCAGCGAGAGCGAGACGTTGCTGCCCTCGTAGCGGTCGGCCAGGCCCTTGGCGACGTCGCCGATCTCCGAGTGGTCGGCGCTCGACAACGACAGCAGGCCGACCTCGCTGAAGCCGGACTCCCTGATGCCGTTGTCGACCATCGCGCCGATCGTGGTGATCGACCGTTCGCGCACCGGACGGGTGATCATGCCCGCCTGGCAGAACCGGCAGCCGCGGGTGCAGCCCCGGAAGATCTCCACGCTGAACCGCTCGTGGACCGTCTCGGCCAGCGGGACCAGCGGCTTCTTCGGGTAGGGCCACTCGTCGAGGTCCATCACGGTGTGCTTGAACACCCGCGAGGGAACCCCCGAACGGTTGGGCACGACCCGCTTGATCCGCCCGTCGGGCAGGTATTCGACGTCGTAGAACCTCGGGACGTAGACCCCGCCGGTCTCGGCCAGCCGCAGCAGCACGCCGTCGCGCCCGCCGGGCTCGCCCTCGGCCTTCCACTCGCGGATGACCTCGGAGATCGCGATGGCGATCTGCTCGCCGTCGCCGAGCACGGCGGCGTCGATGAAGTCGGCGATCGGCTCGGGGTTGAACGCCGCGTGGCCGCCGGCCAGCACGATCGGGTCGTCGGGACCCCGGTCGGCCGCGCTGAGCGGGATGCCCGCCAGGTCGAGCGCGGTCAGCATGTTGGTGTAGCCGAGCTCCGTCGAGAACGACAGGCCCAGCACGTCGAACGCGCGCACCGGCCGGTGGGCGTCGACGGTGAACTGCGGGACGCCTTCGGCCCGCATCAGCCGCTCCAGGTCGGGCCAGACCGCGTAGGTCCGCTCGGCCAGGGTCTCGGGGAGCTCGTTGAGGATCTCGTAGAGGATCTGGACGCCCTGGTTGGGCAGGCCGACCTCGTAGGCGTCGGGATACATCAGCGCCCAGCGAACCGTGGCCTCGTCCCAGTCCTTGACCGTCGAGTTGAGCTCACCCCCGACGTACTGGATCGGCTTCTGCACCTTGGGCAGCAGGGCTTCCAGGCGGGGAAACAGCGACTCGACAGACATGTGACCCAGGGTATAGGAGCTAGAAGGCGCGCCAGGTCCGGTTGTCGCCCGCCCGGAGCGAGGCCAGCCGGAACCGGAGCACTCCCAGGGCGTCGCGGTCGAGGTGGGCGTTCCTCAGCAGCGCCGTCAGCGTCTGGAGCTCCCGGGTGTCGCGCAGCACCGGATAACCGGCCCAGTGGCGGATGTCGTAGCCATAGGCCTCCACGAATCCGTCGCGCTGCGCCTCGGTGAGACCGAACCTGACCCCGGCCATGGTCGGCGCCAGGTCGATCTCACGTGGCCCGGCGCTCACCGAGTCCCAGTCGCACAGCAGGTGGCCCCCAGGTGTACGGAGCAGGTTTCCCCGGTGCGCGTCACCGTGAACGAGTCCGTACGGCAGGGAGAACTCCAGCCGCTCGTAATAGGCGTCGGAGAGCGCCGAGCACCGTTCGGTCAGCCACTCGCGCTCTTCGGGATCGATCGCGCGGGCGTCCGCGATGGCCCGCCTGATGGTCCCGAACGGGTCGTAGGTCGGCAGGTCGAACGGCACCGGCGGCAGCGCGTGCAGCCGCCGGAGCAGCAGGCCGAGCGGGACGGGACCCGGGGGCGGGCCGTCCTGCTCCTCGTAGTGCCAGAAGGTCACCAGGTGGCCGTCGACCGCGATGGGCTGGCGGACCTCGGCGGGCCGGGTGGCCGGGAAGCCCTGCGCGGACAACCACCGGGTGACCTTGATGGAGGTGACCAGGCGGTCGTACTTGCCGGGCGTGGTGGCGGTCGCCATGCGTACCACCAGACCCTCTTCCGGCAGGTGGTAGACGACGTTGGCGAAGCTGCGCAGGAGCCGGGCCCCGGCGGAGCTCAGACCGGCCTCGCGGCAGGCCTCGATCAGCGCTCCCGGGATTCCGGCGACGAGGGGGACGGTCACGGGGAGAGCCTCCGCTGGTCGGATGCGGCCACGGTGTGGGTGAGGCCGACGGAGCAGAACCCCTCGATCTGGCGGGCCATCCGGTCGGACACCAGCGACCGGCTGGCCGCGAGGGTGGCCCCCAGGCTGTCGATGCGCCGGTCGGGAGGCAGTTCGAGCAGCGGCGCCACGGCCTGCTCGGCGCCCTCCTGGTCGTCCTCCATGACGTAGGCGATGGCCAGATGGGCGCGGGCCATGGCCTCGCACCCGTAGGAGCGGTTCTCCCGCTCGTCGGTGGAGTAGAGGGCGATCGACTCGGCCGCCTCCTGGATCGCCCGGGAGGCGTCGCCCAGATGGAGATGGGTGACGGCGGCGTAGTAGTGCTGCTTGGCGGGCCGGAAGGCGAACTCCCCGGCGATCTCGTCGTGGAGCTCGTCGCGGCCGCCCCGGGCGCGCGCCTCCTCGGCCCGCAGCAGGGCCTCCCGCGCCTCTTCGGTACGGCCCAGCATCGCGGCCGACCGGGCCCGGAGCATGTAGAGCCGGGCCCCGCCCGACCCCGTGTTGAGATGGGTGAGCGCGTCTCCGGCGTACCGGAAACTGTCCTCGTAACGCCGGTCCCACAGGGCCACCGACGCCTGCATCCCGCGTGACCACCCCATGAGGGAGGTGTTCCCCGCGATGCGGCCGTACGTCCACGCCGCGCGGGCGAGGGTGTCGGCGGGCAGCCGGCGGCCCATGTCCATGCTGGCGTTGGCCATCAGGCCGCAGAGCGCCCCGGTGAGGAAGTAGAGGTCCTGCGCCTGCCCGGGGTGGATGCGCCGGTCGAGGGCCTTGCGGGTCTGTTCCTGCAACACCCGCATCTCGATGAACAGCGGGAGCGGCGACTCCCAGACGTACCGCCGGCCCACCCAGACCACCTGCGTGCGTAAACGTTCCAGCGCGCCCGCGCCGAGCTCGCTGTTCTCGACCTCCTCGGCGTGCTCGCTGGCCTCGCGCGCGGCGTCCTCGACCGGGTCGGCGGTGCCGGCCGCGGCGTGCGCCCGGCGGGCCTCCTCGGGCGTGTAGTCGCGGGCGAAGCCGAGCTGCACCGGGCCGGTCTCGAACAGCCGGCACAGCAGGTCGGTGTACTCACGGTCGGGCCGCGACCCGGCCTCCCACTCCCGCCAGGAGCGTTCGGACAGGCCGCGCCGTTTGATGCCGGCCCGGTCGCACATGCCGTGGAACCGCTCGATCGCCTCTTCGACGGTCCAGCCGTTGGCCAGCCGCATGCACTTCAGGCGCGAGGTCTGCGGGGAACCGGCGTGGATCTCCTCCGCGATCTGGTGGATGATCGCGGTCGAGGGCGGTTCCCCCAGCGCGGCGAGGGTGCGGTCGCGGATCGCCGAGGCGAACTGGATGGCGGAACGGTCGGCGCCGCGGGCGGAGTAGGTCATGCTCTCTCCAGGTGGGGACGGTGCCACGCTAGCGTCGCGATCGTCACGAAACGGTCACCGCGCAGCCTGAGAGCCGCTCTCACGGCCCGTCCGGAAAGGGCCCACCTCACCGCCGCTCCGGACCTGGGCCATGAACAACTGCCCGCAGAGGCTGCCCGGTGTGTCGGCGAACCACACCATCGGCGGGTTGCCGGCCGCCGCGGCGGCCCACCGGCCGTTGCCGTAAACGATCCGGTAATCGGGAAAGGCCTTGCGGAGCAGGTCCAACGCGCGCATTCGCTCACGCGCCTCGTCGTCCGGGGTCACGCTTCCTCCGTCTGCGGAGTCACCGCCTATTCAAGGTTCGTTCCCAGAGTGTTCGCCGAACGGTGGCCGCGCCAGTGAGAGCCCGCCGCACCTTCATGCGGACCACTCTCAGGTACGCCGCCCGCTGTGGATGGCCTGGAGCATCCCCACGCTGATCATGTTGGCCAACGTGGCGGTTCCTCCGTAGGAGACGAACGGGAGCGGCAGTCCCGTGATCGGCATGATGCCGATCGTCATCCCGACGTTGATGAACGTCTGGAACGCGAACCAGCAGACGATCGCCGCCGCGACCAGCGCGCCGAACCGGTCGTCGCACTGCCGCGCGATCGTGATGCCCCGGACGAGCACCACGCCCAGCAGGACGACCACCGTGATCGCGCCGAGGAAGCCGAACTCCTCGCCCGCGACGGTGAAGATGAAGTCGGTGTGCTGCTCGGGCACGAACCGGCCGGTGGTCTGCCCGCCCTGGAACAGCCCCTTGCCGTAGATCTCGCCCGAGCCGATCGCGATCAGCGACTGGGTGGCGTTGTAGCCGAAGCCGCGCGGGTCGCTGGCCGGGTTCATGAACGCGGTGAACCGGGCGACCTGGTAGGGCTGCAGCAGCCCCAGGAACCACACCAGTCCCGCCGCCACCACGGCGACGACCAGCACGAGGGCGATCCAGCGCTTGCGGATGCCCGAGAAGACGAGCACGCTGCCGGTGATCACCGCCAGCACCATCGTGGTGCCGAGGTCGGGCTGGAGCATGACCAGCCCCATCGTCAGCGCCGCCGCCGCCAGCGACAGCGCCACGTCGAGCGGCCGCGGCCGGTCGGTGCCCTCGGCGGGCTCCGACAACAACATCGCCAGCAGCAGGATCAGCGCCGGTTTGGCCAGCTCGGAGGGCTGCAGTCCGAAGCCGCCGCCGAGCATGATCCACGAGTGGGAGCCGTTGACGGTCGACCCGACCGGCGTGATCACCAGCGCCAGCAGGGCGAGCCCGGCCGCGTAGGCGACCGGCGCGTAGGCCCGCAGCCGCCGGTGGTCGACCATCGAGACCAGACCGCACAACACGGCGCCGACACACAGGATGAGCAGGTGCTTCTTCAGCATGCCGGTCGGCTCGACCGCCGTCCAGGTGCGGGTGGACGACCACACCAGCAGGGTGCTGATCGTGCACAACGCGGCCACGGAGACGAACAGCAGGCCGTCCATCCGCCAGACGGCGGCGTCGGTCCCGATGGCCCGGCTGGCCAGCGACCGTTTGCGGATCCGGGTGATCGGCGCGGACATCAGCGCTTCACCGTCCCGTCGGGGCCGATGACCGGCAGGTGCTCGGCCGGGCGGCCGGCGGGCAGGGCCGCGGGCTGCTTGTTCAGGCCGTAGATGCCCTCGTAGATCTGCCGCACGGCCGGGGCGGCGGCCGAACCGCCCATGCCGCCCTGGGAGACCATGGCAACGACCACGAAACGGGGGTTCTTGGTGGGCGCGAACGAGGCGAACCAGGAGGTGTCCTGCTTGCCGTAGACCTCGGCCGTACCGGTCTTGCCGCCGATGCGGACCACGTCCATCGGGAAGCCGCCGAAGGCGCCCGCGGCCGTACCGTCGGAGGCGACCTCGCTGAGGGCGTTCCTGATGTAGTCGCGGGTCTTCTTGTCGATCGGCAGCTTGCCGATCACGGGCGACTCGATGATCTTGGACGAGCTGCCGTCGGGACGCATCAGCGCCCAGCCGATGCGCGGGCTGCGCAGCTTGCCGTCGCCGACCAGCGCGGCGTAGGCGTTGGCGAGCTGCAGCGGCGTGACCAGCACGTCGCCCTGGCCGATCGAGAAGTTGGCGGCGTCACCGGGACGCCACTGGAAACCCTCCAGGCAGTTCTCGTAGGCGAGCTGCTTGAGGAAGGCGGCGCGGCCGGCGTCCTTGACCTCGGGGTAGCCGGTCTTGGCCCGGTTGCAGTTGGTCTTGCGGGTGGCCGCCCACAACTCCTTCTTCCAGAAGCGGTCGGGGATCCGGCCCGGCGACTCGCCGACGAGGTCGACGCCGGTGAGCTTGCCGAAGCCGTAGGCGCGCGCCATCGCGGCCATCGGGTCCTTGGCGGTCGCCTTGGGCTGCATGCCGCCGTCACGCTGCCACATCTCGTAGGCCGCGCGGTAGAAGATCGTGTCGCACGACTTCACCAGGGCGGTGTGCAGGTTCATGGGACCGAGGCCGATGCCCCGGAAGTTGTTGAACGCCCGCGCGCCGACCATGTAGGAGCCGGGGCAGTCGTAGGTGCCGTTGAGCGGGTAGCCGTCGGCGACCATCGCCGACACCGAGCTGACCTTGAACGTCGAACCCGGCGCGAAGGTGCCCTTGATCGCCCGGGAGACCAGCGGCTTGCCCGCCTTCTCCGACAGCAGCGTCTGGTATTCCTTCTCGGAGATGCCGCCCGTCCAGACCCGGGGGTCGTAGCTGGGCATGCTGGCCATCGCGATCACCCGGCTGTTGCGCGCGTCGAGCACGACCCCGGCGGCGCCATCGGCCTGGGGCGCCTTCTTCATCGCGTCGGCCAGCGCCTTCTCCACGATCGACTGGACCCGCGCGTCGATGCTGGTGATCAGGGTGTCGCCGGCCACCGGCGCGACCTGCTGCTCGACGCCGATCGCCTTGCCCATCCGGTCGACCTGGACCCGGCGCAGACCGGGGGTGCCGCGCAGCTGGTGGTCGTAGACGGCCTCGAGACCGTCGCGCCCCACGAGGTCGACACCCGAGAAGCTCGTCTTGAGGCCCTGGCGCTTCTCCAGCTCCTCCTGGGTGACCGGCTGAAGGTAACCGAGCACCTGGGAGGCGTCGGACCCGCCCGGGTAGTCGCGCAGCGCCTGGACCTCTGCGGTCACCCCGGGGAACTCCTCCTGGCGTTCCAGGATGGTCAGCGCCTCGCGCTGGGTCACCCGGTCGTCGACCGGGATCGGCTGGTAGGGCGAGCCCGTCCAGCACGGACGGCTGACGCCCGGCCCGCACGACCGCAGCCGCTCCCGCAGCTTGGTCACCGGAGTGCCGAGCACGGCGGAGAGCTTCTCCAGCACGTCCTGCCCGCCGCGCGGCATGCGCTCCAGCTGGGTGCGGTCGACCGACACCACGAGCCGGGTCAGGTTCCGCACCAGCGGCCGCCCGGTCGAGTCGAGGATCTGGCCCCGCAGCGCGGGCACCATGACCGCGCGGGTGCGCGTCTCGGTCGCCTTCGCCACGTATTGCTGCCCCCGCACGACCTGCACCTGGTAGAGGCGCACGCCGAGGACGACGAGCAGGGCCAGCACCGCCACGTGGAGCACCACGAAACGAGTCCGCATCCGGGTCATGAGCGCCTCCACCCCGGCACCGCCGCCGCCGTCGCCTTCTCGGGCCGGGGCCCGCACACCTTCAGCACCGCCCACACCACGACGGGCGCGGCCAGCAGGTTGACCAGCGCCGCCATGGGCCACACCGCCTCGAACGTCCGCACATCGATTCCCGGATCACCCAGCAGACCGCTCACCGCCAGCGCGAACGCCGGCGCCCCCACCGCGCACGCCGCCACGGTGAGCAGCGGCCACCGTTCGCCCCACCGCCCCGCCGTGAAGCCGACCAGGCACAGGACCAGCGCGTGCTGGCCCAGGGCGTGGTCGGCGGGCGGCAGCAGATCGGCGCCCAGGCCGGCGAAGAAGCCGATGGTCGCCCCGGCGACCGGCCCCCGGATCGCGCTCAGCGCGATCACCACGAGCAGCACGAAGTCGGGCATGGCCGACAGCGGCAGCCGGTTGACCACCGTCACCTGCAGCACGAGGGCGGTGAGCACGAGCAGCGTGGTGATCAGGATCCGGGGCATTCAGATCACGCCGCCTCGTCGTCCGATATGGACGTCTCGCCGTCGCGCCCGCCGGGCGTCCGCGTGTCACCCGGAGCGGTGTTGTCAGGAGCAGTGTTGTCAGGAGCGGTGTTCTCAGGAGCGGCGTCGCCGTCCCGGGTGTTCTCCGGCGCCGTGTTCCCCGGGTCAGCGGGGGCCTGGTTCGCCGGGCCGGTCTCCGGGGTGACGGCGCCGGGCCGCGCGACCTGCGGCGGCGCCTGCCCGCCGGGCAGCGCCGTGGTCGCGGGTTTCGGTTTGGGCTTCGGCTTGGCCGCGGGCTTGGGCGCCGGCGGCAGGAGCGCGTCACGCGGATCGCGCTTCGGCCCCTCGACCACCACGCCGACGACGTCGACCGAGCTGAGGTCGGCGAACGGCCTCGCGTAGGCCGTGCGGGTGAGCTCACCCGGCGTCGCCTCGACCTTCTCGATCACGCCGATCGGCACCCCGGCCACATAGGGCACACCCTGCTGCGAGCCGAAGCTCACCAGGCGGGTGCCGACCGTGATCGGCAGGGTCGAGTCGAGCAGCCGGAACATGATCCGCCGTCCCGAGTTGCCGTTGGCGCCCAGACCGCTGATCACCCCCAGCTCGCCGCTGTTCTCGATCCGGGCCCCGGTCGAGGAGGCCGGGTCGCAGAGCAGCACGACGGTCGCGGTCGACGTGGTCGCCCGGACCACCCGCCCGACGAGCCCCTGACCGTTGAGCACGGTCATGTCCGGCTTGATGCCGTCGGCGGTGCCGGCGTCGATCTCCACGGCGTCTTCGAAGCCGGGCGACGCGCGGCGCGCCACGACCTGCGCCGGCACGACCTTGTAACCGCCCAGGCCGGACAGCCCGAGCATGGCCTGCAGTTCGGCCGAGCGGCGCTTGTCGATCCGCTGGGAGGACAGTTCGCCCTCCAGCTCGGCGTTCTGCGCCTTCAGGCTGGTGATCTGCTCCCGCGACCCCTGCGCGCCGGCGAGCGCGCCGACGAAGCCGCCGATCGGCTCGGTGATCGTGGAGACCCCACGCTCGACCGTGCCGAACGCCGAGGTGACGATCGTGCGCAGAGGCCCGAACACGGGCGTGTTCTCGCTCCGGTGGTCCACCGTGATCAGGACCAGGGCCACGGCCAGCAGCAGGCCGAGGAACAGACGGGAGCGGCGGCTGTCTTTCATCGTTCTCAGTTCCTCGCCTCGGGCACGAGCACCTGCTGCAGGGCGTCGAAGTCCTCCACGCACCGGCCGGAGCCGAGCGCGACCGAGTCGAGCGCGTTGTCTACCAGGTGGACGGGCATGCCGGTTTCCTCACGCAGCAGGGCGTCCATGCCCTTGAGCAGGCCGCCGCCGCCGGTCAGGGCGAGGCCGCGGTCCATGAGGTCGCCGGACAGTTCGGGCGGGCACTTGTCGAGGGTCGACTTCACCGCGTCGACGATGGAGCTGACCTGCTCGGCGATCGCCTCGCGGATCTCCCTCGCCGACACGACCACGGTCTTCGGCAGGCCGCTGACCAGGTCACGGCCGCGGATCTCGGCCTGTGGCTCCTCGGCCGACGCGCACGCCGAGCCGATGGCGATCTTCACTTCCTCGGCGGTGCGCTCGCCCAGCATGAGCGAGTGCTCCTTCTTGGCGTACGTGATGATCGCCTGGTCGAGCTCGTCGCCGCCGACCCTGATCGACTGGCTGGTGACGATGCCGCCCATCGAGATGATCGCCACCTCGGTGGTGCCGCCGCCGATGTCGACGACCATGTTGCCGGTCGGCTCGTGGACGGGCAGGCCCGCCCCGATGGCCGCCGCCATGGGCTCCTCGACGATGTAGACGCGCCGGGCGCCGGCCTGGTAGCCGGCCTCCTTGACGGCGCGCTGCTCGACGCCGGTGATGCCGCTCGGCACCGCGACGATGATGCGTGGCTTGGCGAAGTGCCGCCGTTTGTGCACGCGCTGGATGAAGTATCGGAGCATGCGCTCCGTCACGTCGAAGTCGGCGATGACGCCGTCTTTGAGTGGTCGCACCGCGACGATGTTGCCTGGCGTACGGCCGATCATCCGTTTCGCCTCGATGCCGACCGCGACAATGCGGCCGGTCGAGGTGTTGATCGCCACGACGGACGGCTCGTTGAGCACGATGCCGCGCCCCCGCACGTAGACCAGGGTGTTGGCGGTGCCGAGATCGACCGCCATGTCGCGGCCCAGGAAAGCAAAGTGGCTGCCCATAGGGAAGGAGGCCTTCCTTCAGGTGGTTAGCGGGAGTAACGCATCGCACTCGAATCGTAACGGGTCGTACCCAACGCCGAGCACACCGACCCCACCCCATTTGCATAAATCCGCTGGTCACGGGCTTTCAGGCGGCGAAAACGCAAGAAAGCCCCGGCGTGGCCGGGGCTTTCAGGAGGGTTCCTCAGAACCGGTCGGGGAAGAAAATCTTGATCTCCCGCGCGGCGGACTCCGGAGAGTCGGAGCCGTGGACCACGTTCTCGCCGATCTCCAGGGCGTGGTCGCCGCGGATGGTGCCGGGGGCCGACTTCACCGGGTCGGTGAGCCCGGCCAGGCCGCGGAAGGCCTCGATGGCGCGCGGGCCCTCGACGACCAGGGCGACCAGCGGGGCGGAGGTGATGAAGTCGACCAGCTCGCCGAAGAACGGCCGCTCGGAGTGCTCCGCGTAGTGGGTCTTCGCGGTTTCGGCGTCGAGCTGACGCAGCTCCATGGCCGCGATGGTCAGGCCCTTGCGCTCGATGCGGGCGATGACGTCGCCGATGAGGCCGCGGCGGACACCGTCCGGCTTGATGAGGACGAGCGTGCGCTCGGACACGGGATCACTCCTTTGTGAAGGCTTCGTGGGAATCCGAGGGAAGCTTACCGGTCGGATTCGTCACCCTCGGCAATCACTTCGGGCGACGGCGTCGGCGCGGGAACGACCACCTTGGGCTCCTCGGCGGCGGCCACCCGGTTGGCCCGGCGGGCCGACAACGCCGACAGCCCGAGCACGAGCACCACGCCGAACCCGCCGACCAGCGCCCATACGTGAAGGGCCTCGACGAACCCGTCGACCATGCCCTGGTAGGTCGCCATCCCCGACGGGGCGGCCGACCGCAACCAGGTCACCTGGATGCCCGTACCGAGCAGGAACCCGGCCAGCATGGCCGGAAAGAGCAGCGCGAGCCCGAACAGGGCCGCCACGGGCCCGGCCAGCCGCAGCGCGCTCACCAGCGCCACCGCCGCGCCGGCGGCCATCAGGGTGAACGGCACCGCCAGCAGCAGCCCGTCGGCCGCGGGCACCAGCACCCGGATCGCGCACAGGCCCACGACCAGCACGACCAGCCCGGCCCCCACGAGCTTGGTGCTCTTCTCCTCGGGCGCCCGCCCGGCGACCCAGACCGCCCCGAGCGTGCCGATCACCGCCACCACGAGCGGCCAGGCCATCGCGTCGAGTCCCGGCCCCCCGAGCCACGGCATCTCGACATAGGTCACCTGGGCCGCCGTCGGCAGCACGACCAGACCCACGGCCACACACGTGAAGCCGAGGGTGCGCGCCCCCGCCGTGGCCGCCGAGACCGCCAGCCCGAGCATCGCCACGAGCGCCAGACCGGCCACCGCGACGACCAGGCCCGAGGGCCAGTCGAAGGTGGTGCCGACCGCGAGCACCGCGATCCCCGCTGAGGGCACCGCCGCCATCAGCAGCCGGGAACGTTCCGCCGACCCCGGCTGTGTGGAGATCAGCAGCCGGTCGGTCGCCGCCGCCGTGGTCTCCCACGCCAGCCGCCAGAGCACCAGATAGACCGCGGCCAGGCTGAGCGCCAATCCCGTCAGCAGCGGGAACGGCTGGAGCGTCACGGCCCACGACCGCACGTTGTCGATCGGCCAGAGCGCCAGCGCCTGCGCGGTGACCAGCGAGACCGCCAGCATCCCGGCCCACAGGGCGAGCAGCCCGCGCCGGGCCCGCCGTTCCCCCGCCGCGACCAGCGTCGCCGGGATCAGGAGCCCGGCCCCGATGCCGTGCACCACCCGCAGCACGCCCACGAGGGCCGGCCCGTCGGCATAGCCCCCGCCCGCGTCGGCGGCGGCCAGCATCGCCAGCCCCAGGACGAGGACCGGCGCCGCCTTGAACCGCCGCACCGCGACCGCCGCCAGCGGCACCGTCAGGAGCATCACCGGCAGCGCCAGGCCGTGGGCCCGCATCATGTCGATCTGGGAGACGCCCGGCGGCAGCAGCGCCGCCACCTGAGAGATCGTGTTGGGAATCGACACGATGGCCAGCGGCAGGGCCACGGCGATCAGCATCGCGACGACGGCGTCGGTGACGACCGGCCGCCGGGCCAGACGCGCGACGTCTACCGCGAGCGCCCGGACCCGCTGGGGCAGGGCTGGCTGAAATGGGGGGACGGCCATGGCGACCGACTTTAGCGCTTCGTCGCCCCTTCGACACGGCGAGCGACGATAATCGCGGTCGCCCACAGCGCCGCGAAGATCACCCCGAGGAAGAACATCGTCGTCACCATGAACCCCGAGGCGATCGCGAGCACCTGGACGACGCTGCCCAGGACGTACCCGACCGGCTTCCTGAGCAGCCCGGCGGCGACCACGCACAGGACGGCGAGCCCGCAGCCCACCCCGACGGCGATCGGCGGATCGACCTTGCCGACCACGATCGCGACGGGGGTCATCAGCGCGACGACGATCGCCTCCATGCCGAGCACCGAGGCGCCCAGCCGCCGCATTCCCGGCGTCACATCGAAGTTCATCATCCGGCCTTCAGCAGAATTCGGGCATCACCGGCGGTTACCACCGAGCCGGTGATGAGCACACCGGAACCATACTCGTCGCCCTCGTCGGCCAGCCCGACGGCCACGTCGATGGCGTCGTCGAGCCGCGCCGACGCGTGCACGCGGTCGGGCCCGAACACGCCCCTGGCGCGGTCGGCCAGGTCGTCGACCTCCATGGAACGCGGCGAGGAGTTCCGGGTGACCACGACCTCCTCGACGATCGGCTCCAGGAGCTCCAGCATCGTCTCGACGTCCTTGTCGGCCATGACGGCCAGCACCGCGACCAACCGGGTGAACCCGAACGACTCCCCGATCGCGTCGACGGTCGCCTCCATGCCCCCGGGGTTGTGCGAGGCGTCGACGAGCACCGTGGGCCCGCGCCGCACGACCTCCAGCCGCCCCGGGCTCGTCACCTGGCCGAACGCCTGCCTGATGAGCTCCTCGCCGAGCGGTTCGGCCGCCGTGGAGAGCGCCTCGACGGCCGCCAGCGCGGTCGCGGCGTTCCCGGCCTGGTGGGCGCCGTAGAGCGGCAGCAGCACCTCTTCATAGGTGGCGTTCAGCCCGCGCAGGTGCAGCAGCTGCCCGCCCATCGCGAGCTCGCGCCCGAGCACCCCGAACTCGAGGCCCTCCCGCGCGACCGTGGCCCCGACCTCGGCGGCCCGCCGCACGATCACCTCGGCCGCCGCAAGCTGCTGCTGGGCGAGGATCACGGTCGACCCGGGCTTGATGATGCCGGCCTTCTCCCCCGCGATCGTCTCGACGTCGGGCCCCAGGTATTCGGTGTGATCCAGCGAGACCGGCGTGATCACCGCCACCGTGCCGTCGGCGACGTTCGTGGCGTCCCAGGTGCCGCCCATGCCCGTCTCGACCACCGCGACGTCGACCGGCGCGTCGGCGAAGGCCGCGAGCGCCATCGCGGTGAGCACCTCGAAGAAGCTCAGCCGCCCGAACTTCTCGTCGACGATGCCGAAGTAGGGCTCCAGCTCCTCGTAGACCTCGACGAACCGCTCCTCGGAGATCGGCTCGCCGTCGATCGAGATCCGGTCGCGCATGCTGGCGAACTCGGGCGAGGTGTAGCGCCCCACCCGCAGGTTCCGCTCCCTGAGCAGCGCCTCCGCCATCCGCGCCGTGCTCGACTTCCCGTTGGTGCCGGCGATGTGAATGATCGGGTACGCCGCCTGCGGGTTCCCCAGCAGATCGACGAGTGCCGCCATCCGGTCGAGGGTCGGATCGATGTCCCATTCGACACCGCGGGCACGAATCGCGGCCTCAACAGCGTGGATCGTCACCCGCCCAGCTTAGGGCCGTTCCCTAAGCTGTCGGGAATGAGCTCCGACGAGGCCTTCTTCAAGGAATGGACCACCCGCGCCCCCGGCTCCCGCCGGGACCTGGCCCGCGCCCGGCGCCTGGCCGAGGCCGTGGGCGCGGTGGCCGCCGTACCGGTGCTGACCGTCGTCGGCAGCAAGGGCAAGGGCACCACGGCGACCTACGCCTCCGCCTACCTGGCCTCGACCGGCGCCCGCGTGGTCACGGTGACCAGCCCCGGACTCCGCAGCAACCGCGACCGCATCCGCGTCGACGGCGTCTCGATCTCCGCCGGCGCCCTGGCCGCGCTGGGGAGCCGCCTGACCTCCGTCCCGCTGCCGCCCTCCGGCGGCTACCTCTCCCCGGCGGGCCTGTTCACCCTCGCCGGCGTCCTGCACGCCCAGGACGTCGAGGCCGACTACCTCGTTCTGGAAGCGGGCATGGGCGGCGCCTCCGACGAGGTGAGCCTGTTCCCCGCCGAGGTGGTGGCCGTCACCGAGATCTTCGCCGAGCACCTCGGCATCCTCGGGGAGACCGTGGCCGAGATCGCCCGGGAGAAGGCCGGCGTCATCACGCCGGAGACGCGATGGGCCGTGACCCTCCCTCAGTCCCCCGACGTCCGGGCCGAACTGAAGGCCCGGGCCGGAGACCGCCTCCGCGAGATCACCCCCGAGGCGACACCCTGGACCAGAAACGCCCTCCTGGGCCGATCCGCCGCCGCCCACCTGACCGACGCGGAGCCAACCCCCGTGTCGGTACGCCTCCCGGCCCGCTTCTCCCACCACGACATCGGCGGAACACGCCTGATCATCGACTCCCCCATCACCGGCGCCGGCGTGCGGATGTCGATCGACCGAGCCCTGGCCGAATGGGGAGGCGTCGACCGCGTCCTGCTGTGCCTACCGGACCACAAGGACCTGGACGGCGCCATCGAGGCCCTCAAAGACCTCCCCGTGACCTTCGTACGGCTCCCGGACACCCACCTGAACTTCACCCGGCCCCTGCCGCCCGACTGGGACGTCACCACCATCGACGACGTCGACGCGCGTTACGTCGAGGCCCTGGGAGGCAGGGTCGTGGCTCTGGGGACGGTCTATTTCACCGGCCATCTGCTGGACAACCTCGACATCCCCACGGACCACCTGTTCTGAAAACGCAGAAAGCCCGGCCGAATGGCCGGGCCCCTTCCCGTGAAACGTCGAAGGCCCCGATCACATCGATCGGGGCCTCCGGTATAAAGATTGTCCGGCGGTGTCCTACTCTCCCACACCGTCCCCGGTGCAGTACCATCGGCGCTGGAGGGCTTAACTTCCGGGTTCGGAATGTAACCGGGTGTTTCCCCTCCGCCATAACCGCC
>NZ_BSSX01000003.1:0-27631 GCF_030269205.1 Herbidospora sp. NBRC 101105
TCTACAAGCGGTACAGCACCAAGACCTTCCTGTCCAAGCACATCGTCTTCGGCAAGCACGTCGACGACTTCCGCGTCCGCGGCGGCTACGGCCACAACGGCAGCTTCGGCTGGGGCGGCTGGCACCACCGCTAATCCCTGATCCGAAAGCCCGGACCGCACCGGTCCGGGCTCTCAGGCGGCCAGAGAAAGTCGAATGGCCGACCAGGCGAAGCCGTAGAGAAAAGATGACGTTGTCACCCGAGCGAAGCGAAGGGGAGCGCGGGGGGGCGAATCTCTCTCGTAACGGGGGGGGGTTCGGGGGTCGTCCCCCCGTGTAGACGACGAAGGAGACCCTGGGACAGATGGCCAAAGGCCATCAACCAAAGGTCTCCCACTCTCCGAGTGGGGCTACCAGGACTGGAACCTGGGACCTCAGGCAAAACGGGGGGCAGGATCAGGGGCGATACCCGCTCTCACCTGCACGGATGGTCCGTGGGATTCCACGGTGGTCCACCGGCTTCCGGGCCGAGTGTCACCCACTTAGTCACCCAGCAGACGGGGCGATTTCCCTGGTCCGGGCTACTGCTCGCTGGCTCGTTGTGCCTCGGTGGGGGCGTCGCGTAGAGCGGTGGCGTGTCGGGACTGGCGCCGATTCAAGAGGGCGGTCACGCGATCAACTCCTTGTGGGCGTGGCGGTTGAGAAGGACGGCGTCGGCGACGATCGGCACAACGACGCTCGCGGCTGCTGGAGCATCGCCGTTTTCGGCGTGGGCCTTCGCAAGGCATGAGCCGTACCACACTCAGTCGCGGTTGTAGGTCTCCGGGAGGCTGTTCATGTCCTCGGTCAACAGGCTGATCGCGGTCGGCCAGTTGTCCAAGGCCAACTCGGTCATACCGCGCTGGAACAAACGGTCCAGGCGTTGGTGCCTCGTCGTTCAACAGCTCGCTCTCGGGGATGCCGATTGCCCGGCCGTACAGCACGCGGTAGGGGTCTTTGGGCTTGCGCCGTCCCGCCTCCCCACGCCTTGATCATGCGGACGAGTGAGTCTCGCTCCGGACGATGGGCGCTCACCTGAGGATCATCGGCGGCCTGGCCAAGCCGCTTGGCCATCTCTCGCTGTGTCCACAGCCGTTTCCCGGCGCTCACGGCTGAGCCGCGCCGCCCAGTACGGAACATCGCGCATCGTGGTCCACCTCGTCAGGGGGAGACTCCGGGGTCCGTTCGCCTCCCCCAGTGTCCCCTATTGCCACTCACGGTGTAGGTACCTGCGGCGATGTCATGGGATGCGACGTGCTCCAAACAGCGGGACCCGCCAAGCGATTGCGCCGCCGGACGGGTCCCTAAACCGCACTCTGGAGGTGCGATCCATGCCGAAGCCTATGACGATCGACTTACCGCCCGACCTCCAACGCGGGACCCACCCATACGGTGTCCGCACCCCGGCATTCGTGGCTGCCGAACGCCTCCGCGAGGCACTCGCCGTCATCCACGTCACCGCCGACGTCCACGCGGGCTACGGTGTCGCCCTCGTCTCCGTCTGGTTCGACCTGCTCGTCTGGACCGACGGCCAGGTCTACCGCTGGTGGACCGGCCAGCTCGCGCACCGCAGTGGCCGGCGCCTGTACACCACCTACAGTGTCGAGGTTCCCGGCACGGTCGCCCGCTGTGTTGCCCATCGACGACTGGCCTTGCAGGCGGCTCCCGCTGAGATGTCCGCCGGGAGTACGGATCGATGACACGGCCTTCGTCGCTCGGACCGGTTCGTCCCATCTCGCCTCGGAGCGCGGAAGAGATCGAAGCCTGTCGCGAGACGTTCATGCGGGTGCATGCCGCCCTCACGTTCTTCATCGAAAGGGAATTCGGCCCGCAGCAGACCGGAAGCCGCGACACCCCAACCGGTGGGCATCTCCTTCGCACCACCGGAGATGAGGTGGCAACCCCCAAGGACTGGCGTGGCGATGTGATCTGAGGGAGGCACGTCGCCACGCCTCAACCGGGTTATGGACCCGGCCCAGTCCTCCCCTGCCCCCGATAGCTGCCGGACCTCGTGGCCCGACCGAGGTGTCAACTCCGTCTTCGCGTGTCCCTTCCTCATAGCGGTCCACGTGAGCCCACTACCCAACCTGCACAGACGGAGTTGACGCCGACCGAGGGACACGAACACTCGGTAGGGGGGCGGGGGAGCCACCTACCTCAGCTATAACAACCACCCATAGAGCCGCAATGACCCAACTCTGGTGTGACGCCGATCAAGAGGGCGATCTTACTTAAGTAAGGATCGGACGAGGGTCGACACCATAAGCGGGAACTTCCCAATCAGGGCTCACGTTTGATGTGACATGACCGAAATTGAGCTCCTTTGGGGCATCGCGTCGAAGTGGCTGATCGAAAATTCTTCCATAGAACGCTCGTCACTCGTCATATCACTCATAGCCGCCTTAATAGCACTCCGAAGTGCAAGACACGCCAAAAGGAGCGCCAGGGCCGCCGAGATGCAGGCAGCCGCAGCCAACGAGCAAGTCGACGTGGCTAGAGATCAACTGATGGCCGCACAAGATGCCATGGCGGATCATATCGCCGAAGTCTCGGCACTAACTAGCTATAGGGACTATTTCGAGTCCCATTCCGCAAAGATTGCAGTCGCTCTAGAATCAACCCCTTTCCCTCCCACATGGAAGAGGTTTCGATATGGAGACGAACAAGAAGAGGATCTAAGCTACCCAAGACTAAACAAAGGGGAGAGTATAATGATCTTCGACGAGACTGTTAATCGACACGATGATATCTACTTCATGGTGCGCGGGCTAATCATTAACGTCGGCCAAACTCCTGCACATATATTCGGCGGCGATTTTTCCTTGACATCAGGGAAATCCCCGCTTTCGGATTCAGACATCCCAATCCCCCAACACCTCTCATCACGAGGGGAGTATCTACTCCTCCCCGGACAGCAAGCCATTTTCGAATGGAAGGCCGAAAGGTACTTTGAGCAATGGACGGACATTTACATGAACTCTCATCGCGGGGAGTTTACTGGACTTGGACCGGACTGGAAACCATTCGCAGAGCGACCCGTTTGCCACATAACAGCCTGGCCCGCTGGGTCCGTGATGGAACTTCATACTGTCATCGAGATCAAAATAGACGAAAATGTTGTACGACCATATCGGCCTGGTGGTGCAAGCCATGACGGAAAATGGGCCATGCGGCAGACAGGGCACGCTTCCGCCAACGTGTACGTCACATATAAACTACCGGGCTTGCCTAGAAATCTCGACAGCCTCAGACGTACGTTGAAGGGGGTTGATATCTGGACAAACCAAGTAAGGGACTAGAAGAACTATTAGCCCACCGCTTGCTGATGTCGCTTCGCCTTAACGCTGCCGATCTGGAATGCAAACACCAAGGAGCCATTATGTTGCGGAAGGCGCGGGCGGCGCGGGCCGCGACCGGCCGAAGAGCCGCAGCGCGGCCCGCGACCGCCAAGCGCGCGGCACGCCGCAGGCGGGCCGCCTTGAACCAGTAAAGAAACCCTGAGCCACTACAGCGCCAGGATGACCCGTCCGCCTTCGGCAGACTTCGGAGCACTCCGGCTCTGATCCTGGTCAGACGACACATCAACGCTGGTCGTCTCGTAGTGCTCGGCCGCTCCCCGGATCTCGGTCATCTCCAAGACCTGACCGTCACGGCTGTACATGATCCGCCGGATCAGCAGAATCGGCGCTCCTGCCTCGATCTCCAGCCGTTCCCGCTCGTTCTCATAAGGCATCCGGGCCGTCACGGTATCCGCCCACGACACCGGCCCCCGCCCCTTCTCCAGGTGCCGATAGACGGCGTCAAGCTCGCCCACGAGATCGGCCCGGGTGAAGTCCGGGATCAGATCAGCGTTGATGAACGAGCTGACCTCGATGCGAGTCCGCACCTTCGCGTGGAACCACACGCTGTACCGCCGCACCACAGAGTGCCCGGTCCGCAGCCCCATCAACATGGCCGTCTCCCGATCGGCCGGCAACACGGTACTGAAGCCGTACACGTCGACTTCCGGCTCTTCCGGATCGGGGATGGGCCACCGTAGCCACCCCTGGTTCTGCCCCTCGCTGTTGTAGGCGCTGCTGGCGATGTCGTGACGAGGCTCGACGCCCAACATGATCACGTACCGATCCGGCACAGGACGCACGAACGTCCCGCGTCCCCGGATCACGGTGATCAGTCCCTCAAGGACGAGGGCCTTAACCGCGTCCCGCACGGTAGGCCGAGACACGTTGTATCGCTCGGCCAGGGCCGTCTCACTTGGCAACGGCGATCCGGGCGTATACCGCGCCTCCAGGATGTCAGCCCGCAGACCTGCGGCGATGACCTTCCACAGGGGAGTCGCTTCTACTTCCACGTGAGTCTCCTCAATCTGTCTACCAACATGTACTACAGGTTGCTCGACATGTCGACGCCATGGCAACATGTACTACAAGTAGGCCGACAAGAAGGGAGGTCTGAGCAATGCACAAGGAGGACCGCAACGACACAGACACCAACGAGGGGACTCGTCCATGACTCAACACCCCGCATGGTTCACCGACCTGGCCCGCGTCATCAACGCTCCAGGCTTCACCCGCTGGCGCTCGATGGTCGCCGGGACCGGCGGATGCGCCAACCCCATCCACCTCGCCGGAGAGTCCTTGGTCGTGGACAGCCGGACCGGCGAACTCCTGCACCACTACTCCACCACCGACGAACCGACCGGCCACCTGCTCGTAGCCTGCGGCAATCGCCGCGCCTCGGTCTGCCCCGCCTGCTCCGAGGTCTACCAGGCCGACACCTTCCACCTGATCCGCGCGGGCCTGTCCGGTGGCAAGGGCGTACCGGACACCGTCAGCACCCACCCCAGAGTCTTCGCGACCTTCACCGCCCCATCGTTCGGCCCCGTCCACACACGTCGGGAGGCAGAAGGCCGCGTCCGCCCCTGCCGACCACGAAACCGAGAGCGCCACTGCGAGCACGACAGGCCGGCGGGCTGCCGGAGTCGACACGAGAAGGGAGACCCCCAGCTCGGTCAGCCCATCTGCCCCGACTGCTACGACTACACCGGCGCGGTCCTGTGGCAGGCACACGCCGGAGTGCTCTGGCACCGCTTCACCCTGAACGCCCGCCGGGAAATGGCCCGTCTGGCAGGCATGACCCGCCACGCTTTCAACTCCCAGGTACGGGTGTCCTTCGCCAAGGTCGCCGAGTACCAACGGCGCGGCCTGGTCCACTTCCACGCCGTCATCAGGCTCGACGGCCCCGGCGGCGCAACCGAACCCCCGCCGTCGTGGGCAGATCACCGCCTCCTGGCTCACGCCATCCCGGCGGCGGCGAAGAGCGTGACGGTACGCACCCCCTCCAGCGACCTCGGACAGCGAGACCTCCGCTGGGGCGACCAACTCGACATCCGCCCGATCCTTCTCGGCACAAGCCTCGACGGCCTCAGCGAACAGGCGGTGGCGAGCTACATCGCCAAGTACGCCAGCAAGGGCGCGGAGTCCTCGGGCACGGTCGACTACCGGTTGTCCTGTGGACAGTGCAAGGGCACCGGCCGTGTCCACAGGCTGTGCACACAGTGCGCGGGCACCGGCATCAAGCCGGGACTGAACCTCGACCTGCTCCCCGTCACCGACCACGCCCGCATGATGATCCGAACCTGTTGGACCCTCGGCGCACGCCCCGAGTTCGCAGATCTCCGGCTCCGTCCCTGGGCGCACATGCTCGGCTTCCGTGGCCACTTCTCGACCAAGAGCCGCAACTACTCCACCACCCTGAGCGCCCTACGCGGCGCCCGCTTCGAACACCGCGCCCAAGAGGCCCGCGACCGCTCCGGCCTCCCCGCCCTGGACGACGAAACCACGCTCGTCATGGCCCACTGGCGCTTCGCCGGATCCGGCTACACGCCAGGCGAAGCGATCATGGCCGAACACATCCGCCAGCGCGTCTCCCAGGCCCGCGCAATCGCGTCCCAACGCGAGGACGCATGACCACAGCGAATCTGCCGCAACGGCGGCTGTATCGCGTCCACGAAGCCATGGTCCTGCTGAGCATGAGCCGCAGCGTGATCTACGAGCTTCTCCGGTCAGGCCGACTCAGGTCCGTCACCCAGGGCCGAACCCGGCTGATCCCCGCGTCGGCCATCGCCGACTACATCGCCCTACTCGAACAGGAGGCACAGGCATCATGACCGCACGACGAAGCAAAGGAGACGGCAGCCTCTATTGGGATGAGTCTCGTCAGCGCTGGGTCGCCACGATCACGGTCGGCTACACCCCTGCGGGCAAGCGCATCGTCCGCAAAGCCACCGGCAAGACCAAGACCGAGGCGAAGACCAAGCTCAAGGAGCTCATCCGCGACTACGAGGACGGCTTAACCACCTCGGGGAACGACCACACCGTTGCCCAGGTGGTCGGCGACTGGCTGGCCTACGGCCTCAGCGGGCGGGAGGAGTCCACCGTCACCAACCGCCGCATCCTGGCCGAGCAGCACGTGATCTCGGCCCTGGGTGCCCGCAAGCTCCGCGAACTGTCCGCCGACGACGTCGACCGCTGGCTCGCCGCCAAGGCCAAGACCCTCAGCACCGAGACGCTCCGGAAGATCCACAGCATCCTCAAGCGCTCCATCGCCCGAGCCCAGGCCCGCGACAAGGTCAAACGGAACGTGGTCCTGCTCTGCGACATCCCCAAGGGCAAGGAGGGCCGCCCGTCGAAGTCCCTCACCCTCGACCAGGCGGTCTCCATCCTCCGAGCCGCCGAGAACACCAACCTGTACGCCTACCTCGTCGCGTCCCTGCTCCTCGGTGCCCGAACCGAAGAGCTGCGGGCGCTCACCTGGTCCCATGTCGACCTGGACGCCGAGCCACCCTCGATCATGGTCTGGAGGTCTGTACGTGTCGGGGGAGACACCAAGACCCAGAAGTCCCGCCGAACCCTGGCTCTCCCCCGTCTCTGCGTAGACGCTCTGAGACTCCACAAGGACCGCCAGGCCGTCGCCAAAGAAAAGGCCGGCGGCCACTGGCAAGAGAACGATCTCGTGTTCGCCAGCAGGCACGGCACCGAACTCGACGCCGGAAACGTCCGCCGCGCCTTCCGCGTGGTCCTCAAGCGAACAGACCTCAACCCGGAGGAGTGGACCCCAAGGGAACTGCGCCACAGCTTCGTCTCGCTGATGTCCGACGCCGGAGTAGCGGTCGAGGACATTGCCCGGCTGGTCGGCCACAAAGGCACCGTCGTCACCGAGAAGGTCTACCGCAAGCAGCTCCGCCCGGTCCTCCTGGAAGGAGCGGAGGCAATGGACCGGATCTTCGGCGACTACACCCAACAGGCATAGTCACCCAGTTAGTCACCCAGAAGATCAAAAAAGGCCGTTCCCTCTTCATGGGAGCGGCCTTTGTGCTGGTCAATCGAGTGGGGCTACCAGGACTTGAACCTGGGACCTCTTCCTTATCAGGGAAGCGCTCTAACCGTCTGAGCTATAGCCCCTCGTCAGCCAGCTAGTTTGTGGCGACGGGGTAAAGCTTACCGTGTTCCGCGGTGTGGTCGCACCGCGGAATCACGACTACGACTATTCGGCTTCGGAGAAGGTCACTTCGACGCCGCCCACGAGGTCGGCGCTCAGGTTGTAGATCACGGCCCCCAGAGTGGACAGCGCCGTGATCAGCACCACGTTCACCGCGCCGAGCAGGGCGGTGTAGCCCAGGATGCGCACCGGCTCGAACCAGCTGGCGATGTCGAATGAGGCCGCGGCCCCGCCCTCGCCCTGGGTGAGCTGGTTGACCGCCTGGACGAACGCGTCGAACACGCCCATGGCCGACAGCACCCCGTAGAGCACCGCCACGGCCACGAACAGCACGACGAAGCAGACCAGGGAGACCACGAAGCTGAACTTCATGGCCGACCACGGCTCGACCCGGCGCAGCACCAGGTGGGCCTTGCGGGGCGCCCGTCCGGAGGAGTCCTTCGGGGCGGACGAGGTGGAGATGACGGGCCGTTCGGCCGTCACGGGCTCCACCGGAGACGGGCGGGACGCGGTCACGATCGGCTCGGGGGCCGAGACCGGCGTGGGCAGGCGGGGCGCCTTGTAGGCGGCCGTCGGCTCGTCGCCGGCCGGGTGCTTCTGGTCGCCGTTGGGCGACTGGGGCCGCGACCACGGCTTGTTGTCGTTGCCCGTGGGGCGGATGCGGACGGTGGAGTCGTCGGTCTTGGGCTCGTCCTTGGGAAGGTCACGGCCGGTCTGGGGCGCCTTGGGCGTCTCCCGTTTGGGAGCCTGGGCAGGCCCCTGAGCCGCCGGAGCCGGGCCCGCGACCTTGGGGGTCTCGGCCGTGTCGTTGTTCTTCTCGTCGTCGATCCGGGCGGATACCCCGTCGCGCATCGACGACGAGGCAGCCGAGGTAGACGCGGGTTTCTTGGCCGCCCCGGTGTTCTTCGTCTTTCCCGAGTTGGTCATTGCTCGTCTCCTGCCCCGTTCTCAGTCTCCACCGCTTCGGCAGTCTCCAACGCTTCGGCGTTCCGGGCTAGGGCCACCACGCTGTCGCCTTCCGCGAGATTCATCAATCTGACCCCCATCGTCTGGCGGCCGGACTGCTTGATCTCGGCGGCGCTGGTCCTGATCACTCCGCCGGCTGAGGTGATCGCGAAGACTTCGTCTTCGGGTCCCACCATGACCGCTCCGACCAGCTTGCCACGGGCACTGACTATTTTCGCCGTCAGTACGCCCTTTCCACCCCGGCCTTGCAGCGGATAGTGCTCAACCGGTGTGCGCTTCGCATACCCGCCCTCGGTGGCGATAAGCACATCGTCACCATGGCTCATGACATTCATGGCGAGAAGTTCATCTCCGTCGACGAACCGCATACCGATCACGCCGCTGGTGGCCCGGCCCATGGGGCGCAGGGCCTCGTCGGAGGCGGTGAAGCGGATGGCCTGGGCGTTCCGGGAGACCAGCAGGAGGTCGTCTTCTTCGGAGACCAGCCGGGCCGCGATGACCTCGTCGTCGTCCCGGAGGTTGATGGCGATCAGGCCGCCGGACCTCGGGGAGTCGTACTCGGAGAGCCTGGTCTTCTTCACTAGGCCGCTGCGGGTGGCTAGGACGAGGTAAGGCGAGACCTCGTAGTCGCGGAGGTCGAGGACCTCCATGACCCGCTCGTCGGGCTGCATCGCCAGCAGGTTGGCGAGGTGCTGGCCGCGGGCGTCGCGGCCCGAGTCGGGGAGCTCGTAGGCCTTGACCCGGTAGACGCGGCCCTTGTTGGTGAAGAACAGGAGCCAGTGGTGGGTTGTCGTGACGAAGAAGTGCTCGACGATGTCGTCCTGGCGGAGCTGGGCGCCGCGAACGCCCTTGCCGCCGCGCTTCTGCGCCCGGTAGAGGTCGGTGTTGGTGCGCTTGGCGTAGCCGCCGCGGGTGATCGTGACGACCATCTCGTCTTCGGCGATCAGGTCCTCGATGGACATGTCGCCCTCGTACGCGATGATCTCGGTCTTGCGCTCGTCGCCGTAGCGGCTGACGATCTCGCCGAGTTCCTCGCCGACGATCTGGCGCTGCCGCACGGGGCTGGCCAGGATCTCGTTGTACTCGTTGATCTGGACCATCAGGTTCTCGTACTCGTCCTGGATCTGCTGGCGCTCCAGGGCGGCGAGCTTGCGGAGCTGCATGTCCAGGATGGCCTGGGCCTGCGTCTCGTCGATCTCCAGGAGGTCCATGAGGCCCTGCTGGGCGGCCGAGGCCGACGCCGACTGGCGGATCAGGGCGATCACGTCGTCGAGGCGGTCGAGGGCCTTGAGCAGGCCGCGCAGGATGTGGGCCCGCTCCTCGGCCTTGCGCAGCAGGTAGCGGGTCCGGCGGACCACGACCTCGATCTGGTGGCCGATGTAGAACTTGACGAACTGGTCGAGGCGCAGCGTGCGGGGCACGCCGTCGACCAGGGCGAGCATGTTGGCGCCGAACGTGGTCTGCAGCTGGGTGTGCTTGTAGAGGTTGTTCAGCACGACCTTGGCGACCGCGTCGCGCTTGAGCACGACCACGAGGCGCTGGCCGACCCGCGACGACGACTCGTCGCGCACGTCGGCGATGCCGTTGATCTTGCCTTCCTTGACCAGCTCGGCGATCGACAGCGCCAGGTTGTCGGGGTTGACCTGGTAGGGCAGCTCGGTGATCACCAGGCACTGGCGGCCCTTGTTGTCCTCTTCCACCTCGACGACCGCGCGCATCGTGATCGAGCCGCGGCCCGTCCGGTAGGCGTCGTCGATGCCCCGCTTGCCGACGATGAGCGCGCCGGTCGGGAAGTCGGGGCCCTTGACCCGCGCGATCAGCCCTTCGAGGAGCTCTTCGTCAGTGGCCTCGTAGTTCTCCAGCGCCCACCTGACGGCCTCGCCGATCTCCCGCAGGTTGTGGGGCGGGATGTTGGTGGCCATGCCGACCGCGATGCCGGCGGCGCCGTTGACCAGCAGGTTGGGGAACCGCGACGGCAGGACGACGGGCTCCTGCGAGCGCCCGTCGTAGTTGGGCTGGAAGTCGACGGTCTCCTTGTCGATGTCGCGCAGCAGCTCCATCGCGATGGGCGCGAGCTTGCACTCGGTGTAGCGCATCGCAGCGGGCATGTCGTTGCCGGGCGACCCGAAGTTGCCCTGGCCGTCGACCAGCGGGTAGCGCAGCGACCACGGCTGGGCCAGGCGGACCAGGGTGTCGTAGATCGAGCTGTCGCCGTGGGGGTGGTAGGAACCCATGACGTCACCGACGACACGGGAGCACTTGAAGTAGCCGCGGTCGGGGCGGTAGCCGCCGTCGAACATGGCGTAGAGCACCCGGCGGTGCACCGGCTTGAGACCGTCGCGCACGTCGGGGAGGGCACGCGAGACGATGACCGACATCGCGTAGTCCATGTAACTGCGCTGCATCTCGGACTGGATGTCCACCGGTTCGATGCGGTCAGCCGGCGGCGGGCCCGGAGGCAGGTTAACTTCCGTCACGTCAATCCTTCACAGGGTGGGGTTCGGCTGCCGCGGTCTAGACGTCGAGGAAGCGCACGTCGCGCGCGTTCCTGATGATGAACTCCCGCCGGGGGGCGACGTCCTCGCCCATGAGGACGCTGAACATCTCGTCGGCCTGGGCGGCGTCGTCGAGGGTGACCTGGAGCAGGATGCGCGTCTCCGGGTTCATCGTGGTCTCCCACAGCTGGTTGGCGTTCATCTCGCCGAGACCCTTGAACCGCTGGATGCCGTCGTGGGCGCGCGGGTCGCGCTTGCCGCGGGCAATGCCCTCTTCGATGATCGCGTCGCGCTCGCGGTCGGAGTAGGCGTAGGAGGCGTCCTCGCCCTTCCGGTCCCACTTGATCTTGTAGAGCGGCGGCTGCGAGAGGTAGACGTGACCGGCCTCGATCAGCGGGCGCATGAACCGGAACAGCAGGGTCAGCAGCAGCGTGGTGATGTGCTGACCGTCGACGTCGGCGTCGGCCATCAGGATCAGCTTGTGGTAGCGGAGCTTCGAGATGTCGAACTCGTCGTGTACGCCGGTGCCGAGCGCCGTGATGAGCGACTGGACCTCGGTGTTCTTCAGCACACGGTCGATGCGCGCCTTCTCGACGTTCAGGATCTTGCCGCGGATGGGCAGGATCGCCTGGAACCGAGAGTCGCGGCCGCCCTTGGCCGAGCCGCCGGCCGAGTTGCCCTCGACGATGAACAGCTCACACTTCTCGGGCTCGCTCCACTGGCAGTCGGCCAGCTTGCCCGGCAGCCCCGAGCCGCTTTCGAGCAGCGACTTGCGGCGGGTCAGGTCGCGGGCCTGACGTGCGGCGATGCGGGCGCGGGAGGCCTGGAGCGACTTGCTGATGATCTCCTTGGCCTCGCCCGGGTTGCGCTCGAACCAGTCGCGCAGGTGGTCGTTGCAGGTCTTCTGGACGAACGACTTGGCCTCGGTGTTGCCCAGCTTGGTCTTGGTCTGGCCCTCGAACTGCGGCTCGGCCAGCTTGACCGAGATGATCGCGGTCAGGCCCTCGCGGACGTCGTCGCCGGTGAGGTTGTCGTCCTTGCCCTCCTTGAGGAACTTCTGCTCCCGGGCGTAGCGGTTGACGATGCTCGTCAGCGCGGCGCGGAAGCCCTCCTCGTGGGTGCCGCCCTCGGCGGTGTTGATCGTGTTGGCGAAGGTGTAGACCGACTCGGAGTAGGAGGCGTTCCACTGCATGGCGATCTCGACCGAGATGCCCTCGCCGTGCTCCTCGAAGTCGATGACCGAGTTGTGCACCGACTCCTTCTTGGAGTTCAGGTGGGTGACGAAGTCGGACAGGCCGCCCTCGTAGTGGTAGGTGATCTCGGTCGGCTCGTCTTCGCTGCCGTGGTCGGGGCGTTCGTCCCTGATGACGATCGTGAGGCCCTTGTTGAGGAAGGCCATCTCCTGGAAGCGGCGCGAGAGCGTCTCGAAGTTCCAGGTGGTCGTCTCGAAGATGTCGCCGTCGGCCCAGAAGGTGATCGAGGTGCCGGTCTCCTCGGTGGGCTCGCCCTGGATCAGCTCGGTGACGGGCTTGGAGCCGACGTACGACTGACGCCACTCGAAGCCGTCACGCTTGATCACGGCCTCCAGCCTGGACGACAGCGCGTTGACGACCGACAGGCCCACGCCGTGGAGACCGCCGGAGACGGCGTAGGACTTGCCGTCGAACTTGCCGCCGGCGTGGAGGACGGTGAGCACGACCTCGAGGGTCGGCTTCTTCTCTGTCGGATGCTCGGCGACCGGGATGCCCCGGCCGTTGTCCACGACCCGCACGCCGTTGTCGGCGAGCAGGGTGACCTCGATGGTGTCGCAGTATCCGGCCAGGGCCTCGTCGACGGAGTTGTCCACAACCTCGTACACAAGGTGGTGGAGACCACGCTCTCCGGTCGAGCCGATGTACATACCCGGGCGCTTGCGAACCGCCTCAAGACCTTCGAGAACGGTGATTGAGCCTGCGTCGTAGGACAAGTGCGAAATCCTCCTGCCGCGGACACGCGGCAGGAAACATAGGATGGCTGCCTGCCGTGCCCGTCACCGTCGTGAGTGCCCCGATGCGTTCACCCTGGGGAATCGGCTCGCCACGGCCGGGGTGACACGCAAACGGACGTGTCCTTAAGTCCACTTTGATTCTACCGGCTCTCGGAGCCTCAGGTGGCATTGACGGGGGCTGTGATGCCCTCTAATACGATGATCTTGGTTTTGGTGTGACACCCCAGACCCCGGGGTTCAATGCGCCAGACGCGATTTCGGGCCGGTGCAAGACTTTTCCACAACAGACTTGCGGATCTTGTGGAACGCCGCGTCAGCCGAAAGTGTCACCCGGTCCTCGACTCCCCTTCACCCGGATGTGGCCCGCCTGTCGTGGCGGCGCGAGGTTCGGCCCGCGGACCTTCACCGCGGTCACCGTTCCGTCCCCGAGTTCCTCGTTCAGCCTTCTGACCAGGGTCGGAGCGAGCAAACGCACCTGGGTGGCCCAGGCCGTCGAGTCGGCCGAGACGATGACCTCGCCGTCCTCGAACGCCTCCGGACGGGTGTGCAGCCCGAGTTCGGCCCCGACGATCTCCCGCCAGCGCCCGAAAACCCCGCCGATCGCGACCGGCTCCTCCCACCCCCGGGAGGCCAGCAGGTCCTGGATCGCCGCCCCGAAGAGCATCGGATCGCCGGAGTCGCGCTTGGGGCCGCCCTTCTTCCTCCGGGGTTCGGTACGGGGAAGCTGACCGCGCCGCTGGGCGTCGGCTTTGGCCTGGGCGAGCTTCTCCCGGGCGAGGGCGGCGCCTTTGGCGTTGGAGGCCTGCTGCTCCGGCGAGGGCCTGTCAACAGCCTGTGGATAACCGGGCACCTGTGCGTCACCGCGGCTGTGTGGATTCCCCAGGTGTTGTGGATTCACCGCTGCCTGTGGATGGTCGGGCAACCGTCGATCTCCGCGCCCTTGTGGATCACTGAATTGCCGGCGCCCCCGCTGTTCCTGTGGATAGCCCGGCGACTGCGGGTCCGCACCCTGTGGATATCCACGCCCTTGGGTATTGTCGCGTCCCTGTGGATGGTCACCCGACACGGGTCACGCTCCCCTCGGTGACGTCGAAGCGGGCGCCGCTCAGTTCCCTCGGCACGTCCTCCGCCACCGCCGCCGTGATCAGAACCTGCTCCGCCGGGGCGACGATCTCGGCCAGCCGCCGGCGACGCTGGGCGTCGAGTTCGGCGAACACGTCGTCGAGGATCAGCACCGGATCGCCCCCTTCCGAACGCAGCAGGTCGTAGGCGGCCAGCCGCAGCGCCAGCGCGAACGACCACGACTCCCCGTGGCTGGCGTAGCCGCGCGCCGGCAGCTCCCCGAGCCGCAGCAGCAGATCGTCGCGGTGCGGACCCACGAGGGTGACCCCCCGTTCGATCTCCTGCGCGCGCGCCTCGGCCAGCGCCTGTCCCAACCGTACGGCGAGTTCCGCGCGGTCCGTCCCCAGGTCGGCGTCGTCTGTGGAAAACCACCGGTAGTCGATCTGCGCGGGCACGGACCCGGGCGCCAGCTCCGCGTACGCCTTGGCCACCAGAGGCCGCAGGTTTTCCACAAGGTCCAGCCGGGCCGCGAGCAACTCGGCGCCGTGGCGGACCAGGTGGGCGTCCCACACCTCGAGTGTGGACAACACGTCACCGGCCCCGGCCGAGGCGAACGCCGCGTCGTCCATCTGCCGCCGGGGGCTTCGGCGGCGGGTCTGGGAGGCCGTCCGGAGCAGGGCGTTGCGCTGCTTGAGCGCGCGGTCGTAGTCGGCCCGGACGCCGGCGAACCGGGGGTGGCGGGCCACGAGGAGGTCGTCCATGAACTTGCGGCGTTCGGACGGGTCGCCCTTCGACAGGGCCAGGTCCTCGGGGGCGAACAGCACGGTCCGCAACACGCCGAGGGCGTCTCTGGCCCGCGACACCGGGGCGCGGTTGACGCGGGCGCGGTTGGCCTTGCCCGGGTTGATCTCCAGTTCGACCAGCGCCCGTCTCTGGTCGCGCTCGATCACGGCGCGGATGACGGCCCGGGGGGCGCCGTGGCGTACCAGAGGAGCGTCGGTCGCCACCCGGTGGGAGGCGTGGGAGGCGACGTAACCGATCGCCTCGACCAGGTTGGTCTTGCCCTGCCCGTTGGGCCCGACGAAGGCGGTCACCCCGGGTTCGAGCGCCAGCTCGGCGGTGGGGTAGGACCGGAAGTCCGTCAGCGACAGGTGGGCGGTGAACATGCCGGTAACGGTAACGGGCTCCCGCCGTGGAACGGGAGCCCGGCCGAGTTCAGGAGCCGTTGGCCTCGGGCATGGTGCTGTCGGCCGCGCCCGGGGCGTCGGCGCCCTTCTCGTAGGAGCCCTCGGCGGCCGTGACGGCGTGGCCGCCGAACTGGTTGCGCAGCGCCGCGACCATCTTCATCGCCGGGGAGTCTTCCTGGCGTGAGGCGAAACGGGCGTAGAGCGCGGCCGTGATGACCGGCAGCGGCACGGCGTGGTCGACCGCCGCCTGGACGGTCCAGCGGCCCTCTCCGGAGTCCTGGGCGTAGCCCTTGAGGTCTTCCAGGCCGGGATCCTCGTCGAGCGCCCGGGTGAGCAGGTCGAGCAGCCAGGACCGGATGACCGTGCCGTGCCGCCAGCTCTTGAACGCTCCGGGGACGTCGGTGACGATGTCGGTGGCCTCGAGCAGCTCCCAGCCCTCGGCGAAGGCCTGCATCATGCCGTATTCGATGCCGTTGTGGACCATCTTCGCGAAGTGGCCGGCGCCGATCGACCCGGCGTGGACGAAGCCGTCCTCACCCTCGGGCTTGAGCGTGTCGAAGATCGGCTTGAGATGGGCGATGTCTTCGGGGAGCCCACCGGCCATCAGGGCGTAGCCGTTCTGCAGACCCCACACGCCGCCGGAGACGCCGACGTCGACGAACTTGACGCCCTTCTCGGCGAGCTCCTTGCCGTGCTTCTGGTCGTCGACATAGTGGGAGTTGCCGCCGTCGATGACGATGTCACCGGCGGAGAGCGCGTCGCCCAGCGACGCGATGGTCGCCCGGGTGGGCTCACCGGCCGGGACCATCACCCAGACGGCGCGCGGCGCCTCCAGACGGTCGACGAGCTCCTTCAGGCTGCCGACGTCGCTGACGTCGGGGTCGCGGTCGTAACCGACGACCTCATGACCACCGCGGCGCAGCCGCTCGGCCATGTTGCCGCCCATCTTGCCCAGGCCGATCATGCCGATCTGCATGAGAGCACCCCCTCAGGGTTCGTCTACGGTCACGCCGACTCGCCTACCCGACCCGAGGGTTGATCATACGGATTCGATCAGCTTGAGAGACGAATGGGCATGATCAGGTAGCGGTAGTCGGGTATGCCCCCATCTTCCACAGGTTTTCCACCGGTGAGGATGGCGGGTTTCGTCGAGGTGGTGAACTGCAGGCGAGCAACGTCGGAATCGATCGCGCCGAGGCCTTCAAGCAGGAACTGGTGGTTGAAGGCGATGTTGATCTCGCCGCCGTCGAAGTCGACGGGCAGGACTTCCACAGCCTGTGCCTCGTCGCCGCTGCCCGCTTCGAGCACGACCTCGTCGCCCCGGAAGGCCAGCCGGACCGGGGTGTTGCGCTCGGCGACCAGGGCCACACGCTTGACGGCTTCGACGAAGGAGCTGGTGACCAGCTCGGCGCGGGCCGAGAACTCGGTCGGCAGGAGCGAGCGGTATTTCGGGAACTCGGGGTCGAGCAGCCGCGTGGTGGTGCGCCGGCCGCCGCTGCTGAAGCCGATCATGCCCTCGCCGGTGCCGCCCACGGAGCTCAGGGCGATCTCGACCTCGGCGCCGGTGACCAGCGACTTGGCGGTGTCGGCGAGCGTGCGGCCCGGGATCATCGCGATGGCCTGGAAGTCGGGCTGGTCGGGCTGCCACTTGAGCTCGCGGACGGCCAGCCGGTAGCGGTCGGTGGCGGCCAGCGTGACCGTGTCGCCGTCGATCTCCATCCGGACGCCGGTCAGCATCGGCAGGGTGTCGTCCTTGCCGGCGGCGGTGGCCACCTGGGCGACGGCCGAGGCGAAGACGTCGCTGCCGACCCGGCCCGCGGCCGGCGGCATGGCCGGGAGCGAGGGATAGTCCTCCACCGGCATCGTCAGCAGGGTGAACCGGGCGGTGCCACAGGTCACGACCGCCTTGGCGCCTTCCACCACGAAATCCACAGGCTGTGCGGGAAGGGCGCGGGTGATCTCGGCGAGCAGGCGGCCCGAGACCAGCACCACGCCGGCCTCGCCGGTCTGCAGGTCGAGGGTCACCTCCGCGGAGACCTCGTAGTCGAACCCCGAGAGCTTGAGCTGCTGGTCGTCGGTGACCTCGAGGCGCATGCCGGCGAGAACGGGCACCGACGGCCGGGCGGGGAGGCTGCGTGCCGTCCACGCGACGGCTTCGGCGAGCACGTCTCGGTCGACCCGGAACATCACGTGGATCAGCCTCCTGTGGTGGGTAGGGACGGCGTCGGGCGGTGATGGCTGGGGGGCGGCGACGCGGTGACGCGAGGTGTGACTGCCCATCTTCGTCGCTTGCCGGGAGGTGTCAACTCCAGGATTTTTTGCTCCGCGCCGAGCCCGAAGGTTGCTCTTGACTTTCCTCTAGGTAGAGATATCAGCCGTCTTAATAGGCGCTGTGGAAATGTGGAAGAACCCCTATAACCGCAGGTCAGAGGCCGATTTTCTGTCCACAGGTCCTGTGGACAGCCTGGGGATTACGCACCGCGTGCTGGGGATAACTTTTAGTTACCCACAGGCCGTCCACAGGTTTGCACCCAGTTATCCACCGGTTACCCACAGCTTTTCCACAGGTTCTCCACATGAGACACGCCCGACACGGAGTGTGTTTTTTCCACTACCCACAGGTCATCCACAGCGTGTCCACAGGTTATCCACCGCTGGAGGGGGGCTTATCCCCAGGTTTTCCACAGGCTTGTCCACAGCCCGGTGTGGCCTGTTGATCTATGAGTTTCCAGCGAGCGCGGAATTACACCTGTGTTCCGTGATCCACAGAGTTATCCACAGGCTGTGAATCAAGAGGTGCGCGCGCGCTGCTTGATCCGGGTCGTCAGCTCGTTGACCTGGTTGTACATCGAGCGCCGCTCGGCCATCAGGGAGCGGATCTTCCGCTCGCTGTGCATAACAGTGGTGTGGTCACGGCCGCCGAACTGGGCGCCGATCTTCGGCAGCGAGAGGTCGGTGAGCTCCCGGGCCAGGTACATGGCGATCTGACGGGCCACCACGAGGGCCCGCGAGCGCGATCCGCCGCACAGGTCGTCGAGCGAGACGCCGAAGTACTCCGCGGTCGTGGACATGATGAGCGCGATCGTGATCTCGGTGCTGGAACTGTCCTCGGTGATGAGGTCCTTCAGCACGATCTCGGTCAGCCCGATGTCGACCGACTGCCGGTTGAGCGAGGCGAAGGCCGTCACCCTTATTAGTGCGCCTTCGAGCTCACGGATGTTGGTGGCGATCCGGCTGGCGATGTACTCCAGCACGTCGGGCGGCGCGGCCAGGCCCTCCTGGATCGCCTTCTTCCGCAGGATCGCGATGCGGGTCTCGAGCTCGGGCGGCTGCACGTCGGTGATCAACCCCCACTCGAAGCGGTTGCGGAGCCGGTCCTCCAGCGTGACGAGCTGCTTAGGCGCCCGGTCGCTGGAGATCACGATCTGCTTGCTGCTGTTGTGGAGGGTGTTGAAGGTGTGGAAGAACTCCTCCTGCGTCTGCTCCTTGCCCTCAAGGAACTGGATGTCGTCCACGAGGAGGATGTCCACAGCCCGGAACCGCGCCCGGAACCCGTCGGCCTTGTGGTCGCGGATGCTGTTGATGAAGTCGTTGGTGAACTCCTCGGAGCTCACGTACCGCACCCGCGCACCTTCATAAAGGCTCTGCGCGTAGTGACCGATCGCATGGAGAAGGTGCGTCTTCCCCAGCCCCGAGTCCCCATAGATGAAGAGTGGGTTGTACGCCTTCGCCGGCGCCTCGGCCACCGCGACCGCCGCCGCGTGGGCGAACCGGTTGCTCGCGCCGATGACGAACGTCTCAAAGGTGTACTTGGCGTTCAGCCGCGCGGGCTCACCCGGCTTGCCCCCGGAGGGACGAGGAGGGGCCTTGTCGTTCTTCTCCTCAGCCTGTGGATATTGCGTGTACGGCTGCTCGGCAGGCGGCGGCGCACCTGGGACTCCCTGTGGGCGACCCTGTGGAAAATCGGCCTGCTGCTCTGTGGATTCCTGACGAAACCCCTGGCCGAAGCCCTGCGGAGATTGCACAGGCTGTTGAAAGCCATGATCCCCAGCCTGGGGAAAACTTCCGGAACCGGTGTTCTGGGGATAACCGCCGGGTGTCCCGCCCTGGGGAAAACCACCCGACGGGCTGCTCTGGGGGAACCCGGGTGTCCCGGTCTGGGGAAAAGCCGGACCGCCACTCTGGGGAAAACCACCCGGGCGGCCGTAGTTCTGCTGCTTCGGCTCCGCCTGGGTCGCCGTCGGGTCGACCATCACGGCGATCCGGACCGGCCGGCCGAACTCCTGCGAGAGCGCCTGCATGATGAGCGGCCGCAGCCGCACCTCGATGACCTCTTTGGCGAAGTCGTTGGGGGCGGCCAGCAGGATCGTGTCGTTGATCAGCCCCGACGGCTGCGTCATCTGCAGAAACGCCCGCTGCTGACCCGAAACTCCCTGATCGAGGAGTGTGGTGAGCGCTCTCGCCCACAACTGGTTGAGGTCGACGCCGTCCACCGTTCGACACTCCTCCCTGACGCGGTCCCCATTGATCGCTCGCCGCGTGTCGTTATCCACACCCGCCCTGCCCGGTCTGGTCCCGGTGGCGCCGGCCCCCGCTGCGAGTTTCCACAGAAGATCCACAGGAGATCCACAGGTGCTCTGGGTGTGGAGGGAAGGCCTGGACGCCTGACAGTAGCGGTGTGCGCGACCTGCGTTCAAGACGTTGTCCACAGCCTACTGGCACCCGTTGCCCACAGGATGTGGATGACCAAGGGCCGTGTGGATAACTCCACAGCCTGTGGAAAACTAGGGGTGCCGGTTTGACCATTCCGGCGTGTACCCCGTAACGTGACCCGGTCGGCTTTCTCGGGACGGCTCTTTCGCATGCCCTGTGCCCGGTGGGCCGTAAACTTGGTCTAATCGCCCTAACGACAGGGCACATCTAGCCTGGAGCCCATCGTGAGCAAGCGTACTTTCCAGCCGAACAACCGCCGTCGCGCGAAGACCCACGGTTTCCGGCTCCGCATGCGCACCCGCGCCGGCCGCGCCATCCTGGCCGCCCGCCGCCGCAAGGGCCGTCACGACCTCACCGTCTGACCGGCACTTCGTAGCAGCCCCGCCCGCCGTCACCTCTGACGGCGGGCTACTTGTTAAGGAAGTAACCGGTGCTCCCGCCCGCTTCCCGCATGCGCAAAGGCGAGGAGTTCGCCGAGGCGATCCGGCGCGGGCGACGCGCCGGAAGGCCCTCCCTGGTCGTCCACTTCACCACTGTGGAGGCCGACGAGACCCCGATCGTGGGGTTCGTCGTCAGTAAGGCCGTGGGTGACGCGGTGACCAGGAACAGGGTCAAACGGAGACTCAGACACCTGATGCGGGCACGTCTGCACCTCCTTCCGAGAGGTAGCCTGCTGGTGGTACGCGCCAACCCACCGGCCGCGTCCGCGCGCAGCGAGCACCTGGCCGCCGATCTCGATGTCGCGCTCCAGCGACTGATCCGGCGGCCGCGGGATGGACGGTCATGACAACCGAGCAGCCCCAGCCGGTCACGCCGGTCTCGACGGCTGCCCGCGTATTGATCGTCCCGATCAGGTTCTACCGGGCGTTCGTCAGTCCCCTCCTGGGGCCTCGATGCCGCTTCTATCCCTCTTGCAGCGCGTACGGTCTCGAGGCGATCGCCGTGCACGGGGCGCTGCGCGGGGTGTGGTTGACCATCCGTCGCATCGGCCGATGCCATCCCTTCCACCCCGGCGGGTTCGATCCCGTGCCCCCTCGACCCCACGACAAGCAAGGGAGCTAGCTCGGTGGAGCTGTCCTGGCTGAACTGGCTGTATACGGCCATCGCCTGGGTGATCACCCATATCCACAACTTCTACAGCCTCGTCCTCAGCCCCGACAACGGGCTGAACTGGGCGCTGACCATCATCACGCTGACCGTGCTGATGCGAATCCTGATCTTCCCGCTCTTCCTGAAGCAGATGCGCTCCTCGAAGAAGATGCAGGAGCTCGCGCCCAAGGTTCAGGATCTGCGCAAGCGTTACAAGAACGACAAGCAGCGCATGAACCAAGAGGTCATGCGCGTCTACCAGGAAGCGGGCGCCAACCCGCTGGGCGGCTGTCTGCCGGTCATCGCGCAGTTCCCGATCTTCATCTCGATGTTCACCGTGCTGAACGCGATGGCCCACGGCCAGCCCCGCTTCGGCATGACGCAGGAACTCGTCGACAGCGCCCGCGCCGCCCACATCTTCGGCGCCCCGCTCCCGGCCACGTTCTTCACCAGCGCCGCCGACATCGAGAAGTACGGCGCCGACCCGGTCATCGCCAAGATCGTCTTGGTCATCTTCGTCGCGATCTCATCGCTGACGACGTTCCTGACCGTCCGGCAGAGCGTGACCCGCTCGATGGCGCAGATGCCGGACAACCCCATGGCGCAGCAGCAGAAGATCCTGATGTACATCTCGCCGCTGTTCGCCGTGTTCTCCCTGAACTTCCCGCTGGGCCTGATCCTCTACTGGGTCACCACCAACGTGTGGACCCTCGGCCAGCAGCACTGGTTCTACAGCCGCAACCCGATGCCGCAGTTCGACGCCAAGGGCAACCTGATCCCCGTCGAGGTCAAGCCGGGATTCTTCGCGCGCTTCCGCAAGACCCCGCCCGCGCCCGAGAAGCCGGCGGAGCCAGAGCCTAAGATCGTCCGTCAGCAGCCGACGCGGCAACCACGTAGCAAGCGGACCGGCAGCAAGAAGTCGTGAGAGGGAGTTCCCACGTGACCGAAGCCGAGGAGACCGCCAAGGCGGCTCCGAGCGTCGCCGCCCTGGAGCAGGAGGGCGAGATCGCCGCCGACTATGTCGAGGGGCTGCTCGACATAGCCGACCTCGACGGCGACATCGACATGGACGTCGAGGGCGACCGCGCACTCGTCTCCGTGATCGGCCTCAAGGGCGGCGACCTGGTCGGCCCAGGAGGTGAGGTCCTGGAGGCGCTCCAGGAACTGACCCGCCTGGCCGTCCACCGGCAGACCGGCGAACGTTCGCGGCTCATGCTCGACGTCTCCGGATACCGCGAGCGCCGCCGCGCGGAACTCACCAAGATCGGCATGGCCGCCGTCGACGAGGTCAAGGCGTCGGGCGAGCCGAAGGCCCTCAAGCCGATGACGCCGTTCGAGCGCAAGGTCATCCACGACGCCGTCGCCGCCGCCGGCCTGCGCAGCGAGTCAGAGGGGGAGGAGCCCCGGCGTTTCGTCGTGGTCCTGCCCGCCTGACACTCCAGCCTGTGGAAACCGCCGCCCCGTCCCGGGTCGGCGGTTTTCTTTGTCTGTACGGCTTACGCCTGGGCTTTTGGCCAGCCGCGCACTGTTGTCCACAGGACACACACCGGAGTATCCACAGGTTTATCCACAGGCTTCATGGTCGTCGTCCACCGCCCGATACCCTACGAGGGATGACCGAAGAAATGAGCAACCAGCAGCCTCCCGAAGCCGCCAACGCGGTGTTCGCGGGCGAGGCCTTGGCCCAGGCGGAAACCTATGCCTCCCTGCTGGCCGGGCCGGGGGTGGTGCGTGGGCTGCTCGGCCCTCGGGAAGTCCCCCGGATCTGGGATCGCCACCTGTTGAACTGCGCCGTGATCGCCGAAGCGGTGCCGCCCGACGTGAAACTCGTCGACATCGGCTCGGGCGCGGGCCTGCCGGGCATCGTTCTGGCGATCGTCCGCCCCGACGTGACGGTGACCCTCCTCGAACCGTTGCTCAGACGCACCGTTTTCCTCGAAGAGTGCGTGGAGACCCTCAAGTTGCAGAACGTCGAGGTGCTCCGCGGCCGCGCCGAGGAACTGAAGGGCAAACGCACCTTCGACGTCGCCACCGCCAGGGCCGTCGCCCCTCTCGATCGCCTGCTCACCTGGTCTCTCCCTCTGCTCCGCGAGGGCGGAGAACTGCTGGCGATGAAGGGTGAACGAGCTGCCGAAGAATTGGCGGGCGCCGACGCCCAATTGTCCGCTCACGGGGCAAAGACGGCCGAGCTTGTCACGGTCGGGCGCGGTAAAGTCGATCCGCCTGCAACTCTGGTCCGCGTCATCGCCGGCGCCGGTTCACGAGCTGCACAGCGCCGACGTAAGAGGTGATCGACGTCGGGCCGGGAACGATCGAACGACCTGTTGAATCAACCCGGGACGACCCGAAAGACTCGCGGCGACGCGACGAGCGCGGCCTGATGGGGGTGGGGCCGCACTCCCGCTCCGAACCACCGGCCACGGCCGGTCGAAAGGACGACCAAGGTGTCCCAGCCCCCACTAAGCCCCGGTGATTCCCCGCTGGTTCGAGAGGCACTGAGTTCTGTGGTTTCACGTGAAACAGCCGCGCCCGGCAAGCCGGCCGCCGACGGCCCCGTCGGATACTCCGCCCGCCGCGACGGCGACTGGCCACGCCCGCCCAAGACCCGAGTGATCTGCATTTGCAACCAGAAGGGCGGAGTGGGCAAGACGACCAGCGCCGTCAACCTGGCCGCGGCCCTCTCGATGCACGGGCTGCGGGTCCTCGTGGTCGACCTCGACCCGCAGGGCAACGCCTCGACGGCTTTGGCCACCGAACACCGAGCCGGGACACCTTCCATTTATCAGGTCCTTGTGGAAGACCTCCCGATGGAGTCGATCGTGACCCAGGTCCCGGACATGCCGGGCCTGTTCTGCGCCCCCGCCACTCTCGACCTGGCCGGCGCGGAGATCGAACTGGTGCCGATGGTGGGGCGTGAGACCCGGTTGAGGCGCGCGTTCGCGGCGTACGAATCGGCGCAGATGGACTACATTCTGATCGACTGCCCGCCCTCGCTCGGCCTACTGACGGTCAACGCCCTGGCCGCGGCACAGGAAGTCTTGATCCCCATCCAGTGCGAGTACTACGCCCTGGAAGGCCTGACCCAGCTCCTGCAGAACGTCGAACTGGTCCGCGTCCACCTGAACCAGACCCTCAACGTCTCGACCATCCTGCTGACGATGTACGACGGCCGCACCCGCCTGGCTTCCCAGGTGGCCGAAGAGGTCCGCTCCCACTTCGGCGCCACCGTGGTCGACGCGGTCATCCCCCGGAGCGTCCGGGTGTCCGAGGCGCCCAGTTATGGCCAGTCGGTCATGACCTACGACCCGGGTTCGAGCGGTGCGATGGCCTACATGGACGCGGCACGAGAGATCGCCTACCGCGGTGCCGCTGTCACGGAAGCGTGAACCTGTAGCCTCTTACAATCGTGCGCGGCGTTTGAGAGACGACGCGGCGTTTCGGTACGACCGGCTGACGGAGATCAGCCATGCGGCGTTTCGGTGCGGGTGAGGAGCAAGGGTGAGTCAGCAGCGTCGGGGGCTCGGCAAGGGTCTGGGAGCCCTCATCCCCACCGGCCCCATCGTCGACCCGTCGGTCGTCGGCGTGCCGGCCCCCAGCCCACCAGGTGACCGGGACCTGATCCCGGTGGCCGGGGCCTACTTCCACGAGATCGCCCTCACCCAGATCATCCCGAACCGCCGCCAGCCCCGAACCGTCTTCGACGACGACCGCATCCGCGAGCTAGCCGACTCGATCCTGGAAGTCGGCCTTCTCCAGCCGATCGTCGTCCGCGCCGCCGGCGTCGACGAAGACGGCAAAGACCAGTTCGAACTGATCATGGGCGAACGCCGCCTCCGCGCCAGCCGCCTGGCCGCCCTGGAACGCATCCCCGCGATCGTCCGCAGCACCGGCGACGACGAGATGCTGCGTGAGGCCCTGATCGAGAACCTCCAGCGAGAGCAGCTCAACTCCCTGGAAGAAGGCGCCGCCTACCGCCAGCTCCTCGACGACTTCGGCGCCACCCACGAACAACTGGCCAAGAAGATCGGCCGCTCCCGCTCCCACATCACCAACACCCTGCGCCTGCTCAATCTGCCGCCGAACGTCCAGCGCCGCCTGGCGGCCGGCTCGATCACCCCCGGCCACGCGAGGGCCTTGTTGTCCCTGGACAACCCGGAGGCGCAGGAGCGCCTGGCGACCCGGATCGTCCAGGAGGGCATGACGGTCCGGACGGTCGAGGAGATCGTCTCAATGGGGGAGGCGACCGCCGGGCCCGCCCCACGGAAGCCGAGAACGAAGCAGCCGGTGGCCCCGGCGCTGCGGACGCTGGCGGATCGGCTGTCGGATCACTTCGAGACCAAGGTGAAGGTCGATTTAGGGCGTCGGAAAGGGCGGATCGTGGTGGAGTTCTCCACGATCGACGACCTTGAGCGCATCATCGGAACGATGGCACCGGACGCGGCCAACCAGATGCGAGAGCAGGAGAACGACTAGGTTTCACGTGAAACAGGCTCCCTCGGACGTGGGTCCGGGGGAGCTTTTGCGTTTGCGGCGATGTCTTGGAGACGGGGGTCGCCAGGCGGTTGCTCGCCTCCAGCTCGAGAGGCGGGTTTCAGTTTCACGTGAAACAGCCTTGGTGCTTCGGGCCGTCGGGGCGGCTCTGGCCGCTCTATATATGCCACGGCGGTTTAAGGCTTCGTGTGGGGCATGCGCGTTGCCAGTAGCGTAGGTGAGGAGAGGAGTGCCAGTGGACGTGGCCTTCTCCCCTCTGGATCGGCCTTTCTTGGGCTCGTCGACATCGGGATCCTGCACGGTCAGCAGAGCGTGATCCGCGCCCTCGCTCAACCTGGCACACATGGCTGGATGGCCAACCGCGAAGGCTTGCCCACCGGAACAGAGCGGGAAGGGTCGCGCTTTCCGGACCTGCCCTCGCAGCTGTCCGCGCCCTGGACCTTCTTCGATGTGGCACTACAAACTGAGATGGACCGAGACGACGTAGCCACATGAGACGCGGCTCCTCCGTCGTACTTGCTCGCCTGGGTTCGGTCGGGCGCAATGGCATCCGGCGCTGACGCTCGCACACGCACAGGCTGATCGTTCGGCTTGATCCGCGGGATGAGACCGTGCCGGCGGATAGGAGTGTTCTCTGTCCCGCTGCGACTGATCTGTTCCTGGGCCACGGACCAGAGGAGGGTCGCCCTCTGCGGGCGCTACTGAAGCCATGACGGATGCCTATGCGATTGAGGGCGGGGAGCAAGAGAGCTAAACGAGCATCCGTCTGCTACCGCGAAGGCTGCCACCGGCGGCTGGGGCGTGCGCCAAGCCGGCGATCGGATCGCCACCCTCGCCTGACCCTCCTTTCGCTAACAAGCCGCCGGATGTTGGAGGGCCAAGTGTGGATCCTGCAGATACGCAGAAGCCCAGCGGATCACTGCTGATGTGTTCAACTATCTGGGCTCCATCCAGGAGCCTGCGCCCCTGTAAGACACCTGCGCAAACGAGAAGCAGGTGATGGTCGGCCAGCACAAGGATGCCTTGCTCTGGTTGGCGCAAAGGTTCGTCTCTCGGAGATGAACCGGTGGTGCGTTCTGGCCGCAGCACCGATCGCGTGGGAAAGGATCGACAGTGACCACGGCGGACGCTCGACCTATAAGTCGAGCGAGCATGCTCTACATGCGGGGGTGCTTCTTGATTGGTGCACCGCACTTCACGTGAGAGTCAGTAGTGGGCAGGACATGGTGGCGACGATGGGCCGCGCGCTATGCCACGGCGGGCCGGAGCACCTCTATTCGCCGAAGGCCGACGTCAGTTCGACGACTGGTTCAAAGAGGGCGGTTGCGGGGGCTCATGTCACGCCGCTGCATTCGAGTCCCGCAACTGCGCGTCGTTGATTGCTCTGGCCGATCAGGGGAGCCTGGAGTCCGCTCGCGGCGGGAAATGAACCCGGGACCACGACGTGCGAGCAGCGGGTACGCACCGGGAACGCCAGGATCTGCTGCGGGTCAACTCCCCCACACTGCTGGCAAGGTCTACACCGCCGACCAACGATAGGGGCCTTCAATCATCGCTCAGAGAGGGCGTCGGAAGCTAATGAAGTGCCGTGTGGGTCTTACGTTCCGCCTTACGCTTCGCCTCCTCAATAACGCCTTCATGTGCACTCCCTCTGGCCTATGGAGAAGGCAGTCGATCTGCCACAGAGCTGAATGATCCCGCTGCCTCAGTAGCTAGTGGCCTCTAGCGCTGCTGCAGTTGCTTTCTGGCAGACCCACAGCGGCCTGCTCCACATTCCTCCGCGCCTTCTGTTTCTCCGGGAAACTCCGCCTAGCCGGAGCCTCCCGCCGCCGAAGGGTCTGATCAGTGGTCGTCGGCACCCGGCCGGGGGGACCGCGCCGTCACGAGTAGTTCTGGGGAGAACGTGCCCGGCGCCGAACCACACCCCGTCGCCGCCACCGTCCTCTACAACACCCGAGCCCACAAGCGGATATGCGTTGCTGCGCCCGCCCCAGGCTCCCGGTTTCACGTGAAACATCGTGAGATTCAGTTGGCGGTGGGCAGAAGAGCACCGGCTCCGCGACGCCCCTAGGCAGCCGTGTTGCCGACTCGTCTTTAAGTAATCTCCGCCTCGCGGAGAGGCG
>NZ_BSSX01000003.1:27728-91106 GCF_030269205.1 Herbidospora sp. NBRC 101105
GCGGCGCGGAGAGGCGGCGCGGAGAGGCGGCGCGGAGAGGCGGCGCGGAGAGGCGGCGCGGAGAGGCGGCGCGGAGAGGCGGCGCGGAGAGGCGGCGCGGAGAGGCGGCGCGGAGAGGCGGCGCGGAGAGGCGGCGCGGAGAGCGTGGCGAACATCCGGATGGGGCCAGCCGAACTCCAGCCAGCCCCACCGTGATGTTTCACGTGAAACTAAGCGCCTCGTGTGTAGCCGCGATCAGCGCATCGACATCATCCTCAGTCGTGTCGAAGGCGGTCACCCACCGCACGACTCCCCCAGCCCGATCCCAATGCCCGAACGTGAACCTCTCCATCAGGTACACGATCGCCTTCTCCGGCAGCACCGGAAACACTGCGTTCGACTGAACCTCGTACCGGAACTTCACCACCGAAGCCACCCCGTCAGCCAGCCGGTGTGCCATCGCATTGGCGTGCGAGGCGTTCCGCAGCCACAGGTCACCACGCAGCAGGGCGGTGATCTGAGGAGAGACGTACCGCATCTTCGACGCGAGCTGCATGCCCTGCTTACGAAGGAAGAGCGCCCCAGGCGCCAGCTCCGGCCGCAACACGATCAACGCCTCGGCCCCCAAGGCGCCGTTCTTGGTCGCACCATAGCTGAGGACGTCCACGCCGACCGCGGTCGTGATGTCAGCCAGGCCGCAGCCGAGTTCGGCGGCCGCATTGGCCAGCCTGGCTCCGTCCATGTGGAGGAACAGCCCGTTCTCGTGAACGACCTCCGCCAGCACCGCGATCTCTTCTGGCGTGTAGACCGTCCCGCACTCGGTCACCTGGGAGATGGACACCACCCGGGGCTGCGACAGGTGCTCGTTGCCCACCGCGCCGAGCTGGGCGAGCACGTCGCGCGGGCGGAGCTTCCCGTCATCCGTCGCGACGGTGAGCAGCTTCGTCCCGAGAACTCTCTCGGCCGCACCGGCCTCGTTGCCGTTGATGTGCGCGCTGGCCGGGCAGATCACCCCGTCGTAGGGCCGCAGCATCAACCCCAGCCCCACCACGTTGGCACCCGTCCCGTTGAACATGGCGTAACCCTGCGCCTGCTCCCCGAAGACCTCCCGGACGGCGTTCTCCATGTCGGCCGTCCAAGGATCGCTGCCGTAGGGAAGCGTGTCGCCCTCGTTGGCCGCCACGACCGCCGCCATCACCTCGGGATGAACCCCTGCGTGATTGTCACTACCAAAGCTTTTCGCATGAACCACCCGCCAAGCCTAGGTCAGCGCTCACTCACCCCGATCCCCAGGTCAGACCTGACCACGACCACAAGTGCAAAACGGAGTAACACCCTTGGATCTGCCGAAGCAATCAAGCCAACCGGTTGAGCGGTCCACGAGATGGCGATCACATTGCTCGGCCAGAGGACGCGGCAGGGGAGCACAGCATGGAGTTGGCGTGAGAACCGGGCGTGGGGAGATGTGAGCAGTGCTTGGTATGGCAGGCAGGCGTGGAAGCCCATCAAAGGCCCGATATGGAACCCCGGTACGGAGGCCCGGTACGGAGGCCCTGGAGCAACCGCAACGAGGCCGCGTCGGCTGACCGGCCTGCCCGACGACGCGGCCGAGACTATCCTGTCGGCTCCGGGCGGCCCGATGGTGTCGGTGCAGGTCAGGCATCTGGGCGGGGCCATCGCCCGGCCGTCGGACGACCACGGCGCGCACGGCCACATCGCCGAGCCCTACCTGCTCGGCCTGCTCGGGGTCGCCCCGGCCCCGCCGGTGGCCGAGGCGGTCAGGCGGCGGCAGGCGGAGATCTCCCGCGCGCTGGTGCCCCACACGACCGGCCGCAAGCCCTTCACCTACCTCGCGCCCGGCGAGCGGGCGGCGGCGGCGTTCCCGGCCGACACGCTGGCCCGGCTGCGGGAGATCAAGCGGCGGCGCGACCCCCACGGGACCTTCCGCGGCAACTACCCGGTGCTGGCGTAGCGGTCGAGGAGCTCGCGGCTGCGCCGCGTGAGGTGCGACCGCGCTTGCTACGGTGGCAGGTTGCGGGTGGCCGTCAGGGTTTGATAACGACCTTCTCGCAGTTGTCCTGCTTGTTCTTGAAGATCTCGAAGCCGCGTTCCGCCTCCTCGAGCGGCAGCGTGTGCGTGATGATCCGGGTCGGATCCAGCTCTCCCCTCTCGATGCGCCGCAGCAGCGGCTTCATGTAGCGCTGAACGTGGCACTGCCCGGTACGCAGGGTCAGCGACCGGTTCATCCACGCGCCGACCGGGAACTTGTCCACCAGGCCTCCGTAGACGCCGATCACCGACACCACGCCGCCGCTGCGGCACGACATGATCGCTTGGCGCAGCACGTGCGGGCGGTCGGTCTCCAACCGTACGGCCTGCTTGATCTGGTCGTAGGCGGCGATGTGGGCGCTGCCGTGGGTGGCCTCCAGGCCGACGGCGTCGATGCACTTGTCCGGTCCACGGCCGCCGGTCAGTTCGAGCAGCCGGGACCGTACGTCGACCTCCTCGAAGTTCACCGGCGTGTGGCCCGCCCGTTCGGCCATCTCCAGCCGGTAGGGCTCCTTGTCGATGGCGATGACCTTGGCGGCGCCGAGTACCCGGGCGCTGTCCATGGCGAACTGGCCGACCGGGCCGGCCCCCCACACGGCCACCACGTCGCTGGGCTGGATGTCGCACATCTCGGCGCCCATGTAGCCGGTGGGCAGGATGTCGGACAGGAACAGCACCTGCTCGTCGGCCACGTCCGACTCGATCTTCAGCGGGCCGACGTCCGCGAACGGCACCCGGGCGTACTGGGCCTGGCCGCCCGCGAAGCCGCCGGTCAGGTGCGAGTAGCCGAAGATCCCGGCGACCGGGTGGCCGAACAGCTTCTCCGCGATCCCGGCGTTGGGATTGGTGTTCTCGCAGCAGGAGTAGAGCTCGGCGGCGCAGGCGCCGCACGCGCCGCAGGCGATCGGGAACGGCACGACGACCCGGTCCCCGACGCGCAGCCGCCCCGGGTCGACGCCCGGGCCGACTTCGACCACCTCACCCATGAACTCGTGCCCCATGACGTCGCCGTCCTGCATCGTGGGCACGTATCCGTCGACCAGGTGCAGGTCCGAGCCGCAGATCGCGGTGGAGGTGATCCGGACGATGGCATCGCGCTTGTTCAGGATCGTCGGGTCCGGCACGTCACGGACCTCGACCTTGTTGCGGCCCGCCCAGGTGTTCGCCCTCATCGGTCGGCTCCCTTCGTGAGCTCGGATTCCGACAGTGGTTGCGCCGGACGCTGCGGGAACTCCTTGCGGGACTGCTTGCCCCACGGGGCGCCGTCGGACCGGACCACCTCGCCGGTCTCCATGATCTGCTTGAGTCGGCGCAGGTCGTCGTCGAGCTGCTGGTGCGGTTCCTCGCCGAAGTACTTGGCGACCGCTTTGCCGATCGTGCCGCCCGGAATGTCGTACACCAGGACGATGTGCACCTCGGTGCTCACCCCGTCCGGGGCCGGCACGAACCGGACGGTGCCGGCGTTCGGCACGTCGGCGTCGCCGGTCGACCGCCACGCGATCTTTTCGCCGGGCGTCTCGCCGACGATCTCCGCGTCCCACTCGATGTCCTTGCCGAACGGGGCGTTGGCGACCCAATGGCTCGTGCGGTCACCGGTGGTGCGGACCTCCTCGAGGTGTGCCATGAACGTCGGGAGGTTCTCCAGATCACGCCAGAACGCGTAGACCTCCGGTACGGGCTTGCGAATGGTCGTGGTGGCCGTCAGTTCCATGGATTCTCCCCCTGCGGACGCCTCGCACGACCAACAGGGAGCGCCCCCATGATCCCGACGACGACGCCGATGGCAACGACGAGCCGCCGCCGGATGCGCTACCCACGATGGGCGCTGGCCGGCCGAGCGAGATCAGATGTGCCGCGTCGTCCACGAGCCAAGGCGCGGCTTGTTCACGCTGGGCCTACCCCTCGAAATGCCACCCAACCCACAATCACCCCCGGCGAGCCGCGATCTCCAGCAATCCCCGGCAGAGCGCCCCCAGATCCTTACCGGCGGCCTCAGCGGCCATGGGCAGCAGCGAGGTCTCCGTCATCCCAGGAGCCACGTTCACCTCAAGGAACCACGGCTTCCCGTCACCATCGACGATCAGGTCCGTCCGAGACACATCCCGCAGCCCCAACGCCGAGTGCGCCGCCACCGCCATGGCCTCACAGGCCGCCCGCGCCTCATCCCCCAGCCGCGCGGGCGCGAAGAACTCCGTCCGCCCCGCCGTATACCGAGCCGCGTAGTCATAAGCTCCACCGTCAGGCACGATCTCGACCGGAGGCAGCGCCACCGGACCCTCCCCCAGGTCCACCACCGATACGGCCACTTCCACGCCTTCGATGTACGCCTCGATCAGCGCCGTGTCCCCATAGGCGAAACACCCCACCATCGCCGCAGGCAGTTCCTCGGCCGACCGCACGATCGACGCCCCCAGCGCCGACCCCCCACGCGAAGGCTTCACGAAGAGCGGCAGCCCAAGGGAGTCGACGATCCGCGACAGCACCGCGGAAGCCCCCAGGTCATGAAAAGTCTCCTTGGGGAGCGACACGGAGTCCGGCGTGTTCAAGCCCCACGACCGCACCACGGCCTTCGCCGTCGGCTTGTCGAAGGCCACCCGGCAGGCGTCGGGCGCCGCCCCGACGTAAGGCACCCCGAGGAGCTCCAGGACGGTTCTGATGGCGCCGTCTTCCCCCGCGCCGCCGTGCAGGGTCACGAACACGGCGGTCGGCCGGTCGGCGAGCACGGAGGGGACCAGGGAGGAGTCGGTGTCGCGGGTCTCCACGTCGACACCCTGGGCACGCAGGACTTCGGCCACCCGTCGTCCGGACCGGATGGAGACCTCCCGCTCGTAGGACAGTCCTCCTGCCAGTACGAGCACGTGCCCGAGATCGCTCATAGCCCGGCCTTTCTCCGATTCCTGTACGGCTAGCCCGAACAGGCTAGCCGTACAGAGGATCAGGCGAGGTCTGGACCGGGTGTGTCCACCCCGGAGTGACCGCCCCGGGAGCGGGTGCCGAACATCTCGACCGTGCGGAGCTCTTCCTCGATGACGCCGGCGAGCCGCCGGACGCCTTCGCGGATGCGGTCGGGCTGCGGGTAGCAGTACGACAGCCGCATGTGCCTTGATCCCGAGCCGTCGGCGTAGAAGCCCGTGCCGGGGACGAAGGCGACGCGTTTGTCCACAGCCTGGGGAAGCATGGCCTTCGAGTTGAGGCCCTCGGGGAGGGTCATCCACACGAAGAAGCCGCCGGCCGGCTTCGTCCAGGTGCAGCCCTCGGGCATCAGCGTCTCCAGGGCGCCGAGGAGGGCGTCGCGGCGTTCGCGGTAGAGCTCGCGGAAGGTCTTGATCTGCTCGCGCCACGGCTGGGTCGCCAGGTATTGGCCGACGGCCAGCTGGGTGAACGTCGAGTGGGACAACACGGCCGACTCCATGGCCAGCACGAGCTTCTGGCGGATCGCGTGGGGCGCCAGGGCCCAGCCGACCCGGAAGCCCGGGGCCAGGGTCTTGGAGAACGACCCCAGGTAGACCACCCCGTCGGGGTCGTCGGCGCGCAGGGCGCGGAGCGGCTCGCCGTCGAAGCCGAGCATGCCGTAGGGGTTGTCCTCCACGACCAGGATTCCGGCCTTCTGGCAGATCTCCAGGACCTGGCGGCGGCGGACCAGGTTCAGGGTCACGCCGGCCGGGTTCTGGAAGGTCGGGATCGTGTAGAGGAACTTGATGCGCTGGCCGGAGGCCTGGAGCGCGTAGATCGTCTGGGCCAGGGACTCGGGAATGAGGCCCTGGTCGTCCATGGCGATGTGGACGACCTTGGCCTGGTAGGCCGAGAAGGTGCCCAGGGCGCCGACGTAGGACGGACCTTCGGCGAGGACGATGTCGCCGGGGTCGACGAAGATGCGGGTGATCAGATCGAGCGCCTGCTGCGAGCCCACCGTGACGACGACGTCGTCGGCGCCCGCGTCGATGCCCTCCATGCGCATGACCTCGCAGATCTGCTCGCGCAGTGCGGGGTCACCCTGGCCCGAGCCGTACTGGAGCGCTTCGGGACCGCGGCGGTTGACGAGGTCGGCGACCAGTTCGCCGACCACGTCGAGGGGGAGCGCCGTGACGTAGGGCATGCCGCCGGCCAGCGAGACCACTTCGGGACGCGAGGCGACGGCGAACAGAGCTCGGATCTCGGAGGCGACCATCCCGGTAGCTCGTGCGGCGTACCGATCGACGTAGGCATCGATGCGTGACCCGTGGGTCGCGGGTGTCCGACCGTGATCCGTCTCATTCGTCACGGTCCACCTCCGTTTCATAGGCGTTAATTCAGAGGGTAAGGCAGTCGGGTGAACGGACCGCAATCGGTATCAGCATGAGAGAAGCGCCGCGTGCTGCGCGCCGAATTCCAGTTCGGACCGGGAGCACCGGCTACTATTCCAGCAAAACTGCCGGGACCAATGCCGGGAATAGGGGCGTCACGTGTCGCGTCGGCTGGCCAGCATCACGCTCGACAATCTTGATGACCTGCCGCGCAGGTGTCGTAATTGCGTGTTCTGGGAGCTTGACCCCATGGGGGGCGAGCGGGCCGCCCAGGCCGGTGATCCCGGCTTGGAGAAGGAGGCCTGGGTCTCCGCCACGCTGCTGGAATGGGGTTCCTGCGGCAAGATCGCTTATGTCGACGGGGTGGCCGCGGGCTTCGTCCTGTACGCGCCGCCGCTCTACGTGCCGAGATCGGTGGCTTTTCCGACGTCGCCGGTGAGTTCCGACGCCGTTCTGCTGATGACGGCCCACATCATTCCGGAGTTCTCCGGCGGCGGGCTCGGGCGCATGCTCGTGCAGGGTGTGGCGAAAGATCTCACCCGCCGGGGCGTACGCGCCATCGAGGCCTTCGGCGACCTGAAATGGGAGCAGGCGGGGGCGTGTGTGATGCCGGCCGACTATCTGCTGTCGGTGGGCTTCAAGACCGTCCGGCCGCACCTGCGGTTCCCCCGCCTGCGGCTGGAACTGAAGACGGCCGTCTCGTGGCGTGAGGACGTCGAGGTGGCCCTCGAACGGCTCCTCGGCTCCATGAGCCCCGAACGGGCTCTGCGGCCCGTCTGAAACGATCTGAGGGCCGTACAGCCCAAACAGAAAGCCCTCCCCGGAGGGAGGGCTTCCGAAACTAGATCACGCCGTCGAGTTCGCGGAGCAGCATGGCCTTCGGCTTGGCGCCGATGATCTGCTTGACGACCTCGCCGCCCTTGTAGACGTTCATCGTCGGGATCTGCAGGATGCCGTAGTCACGCGCGATGTCGGGGTTCTCGTCGATGTTGAGCTTCACGACGGTCAGCTTGTCGGCGTGCTCGTTCGCGATCTCCTGGAGGATCGGCGCGACCTGGCGGCACGGCCCGCACCACTCGGCCCAGAAGTCGACGATGACCGGCTTGTCGCTCTGCAGGACCTCGGACGCGAAGTCCTTGGTGGTGACGTTCTTGACGGTGCCCACGATGGCTCTCCTTGTGTTGGTTTGAAACTATTCCTGGTCGGTGAGCCAGCGTTCCGCGTCGAGCGACGCGGCGCAGCCCGTGCCCGCCGCGGTGATGGCCTGGCGGTAGGTGTGGTCGACGACGTCGCCACAGGCGAACACGCCGGGGATGTTGGTCTTGGTGGTGGGCGACTCGACCTTGATGTAGCCCTCGTCGTCGAGGTCGATCTGGCCCGCCACGATCGTGCTGCGCGGGTCGTGGCCGATCGCCAGGAACAGGCCGGTCGCGTCGAGGGTCGACTCCTCGCCCGTCTTGACGTTGCGGACCCGCACGCCGGAGACCTTGGCGTCGCCCAGCACGTCGACGACCTCGCTGTCCCAGAGGAAGCGGATCTTCTCGTTGTTGAACGCCCGCTCCTGCATGATCTTGCTGGCGCGCAGCTCGTCGCGGCGGTGCACGACGGTGACCGACCGGGCGAACCGGGTCAGGAAGGTGGCCTCCTCCATGGCGGTGTCGCCGCCGCCGACGACCACGATGTCCTGGTCGCGGAAGAAGAAGCCGTCACACGTGGCACACCACGAGACGCCCTTGCCGGACAGCCGCTTCTCGTTGACCAGGCCGAGCTCGCGGTAGCCGGAGCCGGTGGCCAGGATGACGGCCTTGGCGTAGTAGGTGTCGGTGTAGGTCTTGACGACCTTGGGGTTGGCGTTCAGGTCGACCTCGACGACGTCGTCGGCGACCAGTTCGGCGCCGAACCGCTCGGCCTGCTTGCGCAGGTTGTCCATGAGGTCGGGGCCCATGATGCCGTCGGGGAACCCGGGGAAGTTCTCCACGTCGGTGGTGTTCATGAGGGCGCCGCCGGCGGTCACCGAGCCCTCGAAGACGAGTGGACGTAGATCGGCGCGGGCGGAATAGACGGCCGCCGTGTAGCCGGCCGGGCCCGACCCGATGATGATCACGTTACGGACGTCGCTCAACGCTCTGCCTCTCATTTCCTGTCTGCACGGGCGTCAACAGATCCTAGGCGTCGGCGATTCCCGCCACACATGACGAAGGCCCCGCGGTATTCCACGGGGCCCTGGTCGGTCGGGACTAGTTCCAGGTCGCGAGACCCTCGGGACGCAGACTGTGGCAGTTGGGGCCGACCACGACCACGCGGACCGCGTTGATCGTCTTGTCCTCCCAGAAGGCCATGATGGTGGCGTCCTGGCCGTTGTAGAAGGCCCGGTCGACGGCTATCGGCTGGCGGTCGAGCTCGTTGGCCTTGCGGGCCACACACTTGTCGGTCTGCTCGTCGCTGTTGCTGCCGGTGCCGGGCTCGGGACCGAAGTAGCCGAGCAGCGGCCCGTTGAGCTCGCGCGAGGTGTAGTTGTGCCCGCTGGCCCGGACGGCCCACGCGGACTCCGCCGTCTTCAGCGGCGACTTCTCGGGCGAGACGGCGGGTCCGGCCACGGGCGCCACGGCCCCGCCGTCACCCGATCCGGACGCCACGAGCTGCGTGGCCAGGCCGACCCCGCCGAACACCACGGCGGCAGCGGCGGCGGCCGCGACCGGCATCGCCCACGCGCGGCCACGGCGGGCCTTGGTCCTCTTCCCGGACGCGCCCAGCGGCACCACGGGCGCGATCTCGACCACGGGCTCGGCGGGCTGCTCCCAGGGCGAGTCCCTCATGATCTCGTCCCAGTCGGGCGTCTCGACGAGGCGGAGGCCGCCCCGCTCCGCCTCGGCCTCAAGGGCCCGGTCGATGCGCATCGCCACGCCCAGCGGCATCGCGGTCACCGGGACGGCGGAGAGGAGTTCGCGAACGGCGGCCAGACCGGCGAGGCTCTCCCCGCAGGCGTCGCAGATCGCGAGATGCGACCGGACCTCCAGGGCCGTCGCGTCGTCGAGGAGGCCCTCGGCGAGCTCGGCCAGGATCTCCAGGTCGTAGTGCGTGTCACCCGTCACGAAGTTGTGCTCCCTTCGGGGATGAGACGCGAGTGAGGTCGGATCGGTTCCGCAGATGCGAAAGAATCGGGGCAAGTTTGGCGCGCCCCCGCGCACATCGACTCTTCACCGTTCCGGCCGGAACGTCCAGTACGGCGGCGGCGTCCTCGACCGAGTAGCCCATCATGTCGACGAGCACCAGAGCGGCCCTCTGATCGGCCGGCAGCAGCTTCAGCGCGGCCGTGACCTCGAGAGACACCTCGCGCTCGGCGGTCTGGTCGGGCAGCGGCATGTCGCGCTCGGCGGCCTCGATGAGCTCGTCGTCGGCGACCGGGCGGACCGATTTCCGGCGCATACGGTCAAGACAGGCGTTCACCACGATGCGGTGCAGCCACGTGGTGACGGCGGCGTCGCCCCGGAAGCTCTCGGCCTTGCGGTAGGCGGACACGAAGGCGTCCTGGACCGCGTCGGCGGCTTCGTCGGGGTCGCCGAGCGTCCGGAGCGCGACGGCCCACATGCGGTCGCGGTGGCGCTTGACGATCTCGCTGAACGCCGTGGTGTCGCCCTCGATGTGACGGGTCAGCAAATCGGCATCACTCAGCGCCGGCCGACCGGAGAGGTCGGTCGGTGGGGGAATGTCTGGCGGCGAGGTCACTGGTCTGCCGATCCCGAGGGGTTCACGTGCACGATGGTGCCACCATACTTCCCTCTGGGAACGGCAAAGTGCGTAAACCAGATCAAACCAGCCTGGTCATTCCTTGACGCCCATCAGCTTCACGTCGCGGATCATGGTCCGGAAGCCGTTGTTGTGCGGGGGCAGTTCGGTGAACCAGACGAGCAGGTAGCGGGTGGGCGACGAGCCGTTCAGGTCGAAGGTGACCTTGCCGCTGACGTTCTCGCGGGTGAGGAAGGTCTTCAGGCCGTCGGGCTCGGGAGAGGCGCCGGTACGCAGCTCGACCGTCCCGCCGGAGCCGCCGAAGTCGATCACCGCCTGGGTCAGCCGGGTCTCCTTGCCCAGGTCGAGCAGCAGGCCGACGCCCTCTTTCAGGCGGCCGAAGTCGGGGCCGCCGTAGGTCTCGGAGTGCCAGTCGGTGGTGGCCGAGCCGTCGATGGCCAGGGCGGCCAGCTCGTTGCGCTCCTCGCCGTCGCCGAGCGGGTCGAAGCCGGTCGCCCCGGAGATCTTGACCTCGACGGGCTTGCCGGCGGCCTGGCCCTCTTCACCGGCCGTGGCGCTCGGGGCGGCGGTGGGGACGGCGGGCTCGGTGCCCAGGCTCTTGCCGAGCGTCCAGGCGCCGACGCCGACCACGACCATGGCCAGCAGCACCACGACGGTCAGCACGAACCGCGACAACGCGGGGGAGCGGCGCGGCGCCGGGCGGTGGATCATCGGCGGCATCGGCGGCCGGCCGATGGTGTCGACCGGCTCGGAGCGCAGCTCGACGGCCGGGGGCAGGGTCGAGACCGAGGCGGGGGCCGGGCGGGGCACCTCGGCCAGGGCCTCGGCGACCTCCATCGGGGAGTCCATCGGCTCGACCGACTTGCGCAGCCCGAGGATGCGCGAGGTGATCGTGTCGAGGTAGTTCGGCACGCCCGCGGTGACCTGGCGCGGGGTGCAGTAGTGGTCGTCGTCGACCGGGGCCTCGGGCAGGCCGCAGTCGTCGTCGGGCGAGGGCCAGTGGCCGGTGAGGGCGGCGTACAGGAGACGGCCGAGGCCCTCGGCGTCGGCCTGGGCGCGTTCCTCCTCGGTCAGCCCCTCGGCGGCGTCGAGGATCGCGGCGTCGACGCCGACCCCGAGGACCTTCACGGTGTTCCCGGAGGTCCACATCAGCCGGTTGGGGGTGAGGTTCAGGTGGGCCAGGCCGTGTTCGTGGGCGTGGGCGATGGCCTCGGCGGCCTCGGCGACCAGGGCCGCGCCGCGCTCGGCCTCAAGCGGGCCGGCCGACAGCAGGTCGAGCAGCGACTCGCCGGAGACCCACTCGCTGACGACGTAGGCGACGCCGTCTTCGTCGGCGGCGTCGAAGACCTGGGTGAGCCGGGGGTCGGTGAGCCGGGAGGCGGCCCGTGCGGCGATCACGACCTCGTGCTGACGTTCGAAGTCAGGCGAGAACGTGTGCACGGCCACCGGCCGCGCCAGCACCTCGTCGATGGCCTTCCAGAAGGTGGCCCCGGACGACTCGTTCACCCGGTCTTCCAGCCGGAATCGATCAGCGAGACGGGTTCCGGGTTCGACAGTGGACATACTCACGCCGCCGCTCCCAAGAACGGCAGCCGACTCCGGGTGGATCCGCCCACACCTGCTCGCTTCCGCTCGACCTGCCTCTGTGGCGCACCATGCTAGTGCCGCGCCGGTCTTGCCCGCCTTCCCCTTCGGAGTCGCATCAACCGGACCTTAAGCCCCGTTGGCACGGAAACCGTTAGCGTCCTACCCGTCTCGTCACCATTCCAATGATGGACCGCACTTCCTGGACGCCCAGCCGGTGCGCGAGAGCGAGGTAGACGCCGAGCGCGAGACCACCGCCGACGACGAGCACGACCAGCGAGCTGAGCACGCTCACCTCGGTGATCCGCACGCTCCCCCACAACACCGCCAGCGCCACGAGGGCGGCCGGGATCGCCGCGAGGTACATGCGCATCAGCCCCGAGGCGACGGCCCGCCCGCCGAGTCCGCCGACCCGCCGCGACGCCAGCACCCACGTGAGGACGCACGCCAGAACGTACGTCACTGTGAACGAACCCGCCAAACCCATGACAACCAGCTCGGGCGGGACAGTGAAGTACAAAGTAAGACCGATCGCCGCGTTGACCAGGACGTTCGCCCCCGCGATCACCGCCGGGGTGCGGGTGTCGCCGAAACTGTAGAAAACCCGCAGCAGCAACTGGAAGACCGAGAACGGCACCAGCGCCAGACCGAACACCTGGAGCACGTTGCCGACGTAGATCGCCTGCTCGACCGAGACCGCGCCCCGGCCGAAGATCAGCACCGTCACCGAGGGGCCGAGCACCATCAGCAGCAGCCCGGCGGGCACGATCAGGGCGCTGACGGTCCGCACCCCGCCCGCGAACTCCTGACGGGCCGAGGCGAAGTCCTTGTCGTGCACGAACCGGCTCAGCCGGGGGAGCAGGGCGGTGATCACGGAGACCGCGATGATCCCGTACGGCAGCTGGAAGAGCTGGAAGGCGTAGGAGTAGGGCGTGAGGCCCCGGCCGTGCACGCCCTCCTCCGCGGCGGCGGCGCCGGCTCCGACGGCCAGGTTGGTGGTGATCACGAAGCCGACCTGGTTGATCACCGTGAAGGCCAGCGCGCCCGCGCCGAGCCGGGCCATCTCCCCCAGGCCCGCGTTGCGCAGGTCGAACCTCGGCCGGAACCGCACCCCGGCCCGCAGCAGGGCGACGACCAGCACGAACGCCTGGGCCACGATGCCGGCCGTGGTGCCGAGCCCGAGCAGCACCAGATCGACATGGGTGACCTGGCCGATCTCCGACGGGCCGCCGCTCAGCAGGTAGGCCGCCGCGACGCCGATGACCACGACGTTGTTGAGCACCGGGGCCCACATCGGGGCGGCGAACCGGTCGCGGGCGTTGAGGATGGCCCCGGCCACGGCGCCCACGCCGAAGAAGGCGATCTGGGGGAGGATGAACTGCGCCATCGTCACGGCCGCGGTGACGCCCTCGGGGGGCAGCTTGTCGGCGTACAGGAGCACGAGGGGGCGGGCCAGCACGACAGCGACGATCGCGACGGCGGTGAGGCCGAGGGCGGCGATGGTCAGCAGCCGCTGTTCGTAGGCGGCTCCCCCGTCGGCGTCGGTCTTCTGCCGCCGCACGATCGCCGGCACCACCACGCTGCTCAGCACGCCGGTGATCAGCAGGTCGAGCAGCACGAAGGGGATCGTGTAGGCCACGTTGTAGGCGTCGCCGAGGATCTTCACGCCGATGGCCGAGGCCAGGACGGCGGTCCGGAGGAAACCGGTCACACGGGAGACCAGCGTGCCCGCCGCCATGATCGCGCTCGCGCGCAGCATCCGGCTCATCGATCAGCTCCTTGATCCACCCGGCCTACAGCGAGACGAGGCTACGCCCCCTGGGGCTCCTCCTGCTCCACGGGCATCTGCACGGGCGCCGGGAAGACGGGGTCCTTGCGCTGATGGCGGCGCAGCAGCCGCATGACGACGGCGGCCAGCATGATGGTCACCGCCACGCCGACGATCACCAGGGCGATGCCGGTGTAGCCGGTGGCGGAGATGACGATCTCGGTCGGCTTGCCGTACTTGCGGCCGTCGGCGGTCAGCAGCTGCACGTCGAAGGCGGCCTTGCCGTGGTCGGCGGGCACCACGACGGGGATCTCGTAGGTGCCGGCCTTCCCGGCCTGGACTTCGGCCTGCTTCTCGACGAACACCCCGCCGCGGGCCTCGACCTGGAGCTGGTCGGGATCGCGCGACCTGACCTCGAGGTTGAACTTCACGTTCTCGCGGAGCGTGTTGCGCACCGTCACCAGGATGCGGCCGTTGGTGCCGGCCACCGCGAACGGGTCGTCGGCGCCGACGATGAAGACCCGGTCCATCTGCTTGGTGATCGCCGAGTTGAGCTGCCTGGCGAACGCGGGCGCCTTCTTGCCGCCCCGCCACGACGCCGAGGTCAGCCGCAGCACCGCCCGGTCGTAGGTGCGCTGCCCGCTCGTCGGCAGCGCCATCGCGACCTCGGCGGTCCGGGCCAGCCGGCGGACCCCGCTCATGTACGACTTGGGCAACTCCGCCTGCCGCGCCTGCGGCGGATAGACCAGGTCGCCCACGGAGGCGTTCTTGGCCGGCCTGATCGAGGCCAGCGGCACGTCGCGCACCCACGGCAGCGGCTTGAGCAGCGCGGCCATGAAGGTCGGGTCGGGGTTCCACAGGTGGTTCGACGGCATCGCGATCAGCGGCGCGGCCCGGTTGGCCGTGAGCCCGTTCATCGCGGTCTCGGCGATGTAGCGCTGCCGGGCCGCCACGGTCGCCCCGGCCGCCCGGCCGTCGGTGCCGAGCAGCCCACTGAGCACCGGATCGGCCGTCTGCACGATCACCGGCCCGCTCACCGTGTCGACCACCCCGGCCGAGCCGGCCAGCGCCGCGGTCGCCTGGGGCGGCACCGCGGCCTGGGCCAGCAGCACCGTGTCGACGCCGTTGACGGCCAGCGCGTCGAGGGTGTCGCGGTCGATCACCCCGCCGACCGGCCAGATCGTGGACGTGGTCGCCGACCCCACCTTGAGGAGCTGGTTGGTGGCGAACGAGCCGACCAGGAGCGCCGTGGGGGTGGTCGTGTCGAGCCCGTTGTGGACGATCGCGCCGAGGTCGGCGTCGGCGTAGGGCATCGCCATGACGGGGTTGTCGGCCAGTGCCGACCGCAGGGAGGTCACCCATTCGGCACCCTGGGCCACGGCCTCCTTGGCGGCGCCGTCGAGGTAGTAGGGCCGCGACACCCGCTGGGCGTCGTCGAGCACCGAGCCGTCGACGAACCAGGTGGCGGTCTCGTCGGTCGCGGTGGCCAGCGCGAGCAGGTTGTTGAGGCGGCCGTCGCCGAACAGGTCGTCGTCGACGAACGTCTGGTCGTCGGCCCGCTTCGGCTGCGCGGTCAGCGGAAGGGCCAGCGCGAGCCGGGTCGGCTTCACGGCCGTGCCCTTGGGGACGTACGTGAGGAAGGTGCGCTCGACGCCCACGACCTGCTCGGTGGCGGCGTCGACGGCCTCCACCTCCAGCGGGTAGACGCCAGGCTGGGAGATGCTGAGCTCGGCCGGTGACAGGGAGAGCGTGAACGGCAGCTTGCCCGACCCGTCGACCTGGGTCGCCTGCACCTTCGTCCGCCACGAGTTCGTGAAGACCGTCTGGCCGGTGACGTAGGAGGCGATGTCGGCGCGGGAGGTGAAGGGGCGTCCGGCGGCGTATCTGATCTGGACGCGGACGAAGCTCTGCGGGGTGCCGGTGACGGCGCCGGCGATGGTGATCGTCTGGTCGGGCCGGGTGGGGGACTCGGGGCTGAACTCACTCAGCGTGACCGGGTCGGCCGCACGCGCGGTGGCCGCCGCCGCTGTGGGGGCCGCCGGGATCGCCAGGCCCGCACCGGCGAGCAGAAAGGCGAACAAGACGGGACCGAGGCGACGCACGCCCTGAATGCTATAGGCCCCGGCCATATGGCCGCTGTCAGCTTGCCAGGCCGTGACCGGCGAGCTCCACGGGCTTTCCCGAGGCCAGAGGGAAGAGATGCACAGCGCGTAGTCGCAGCGCTGTCATGCGTTCACCCGTCGCGGTGTGCACGAACACGTCGGGATCGGTGGCGTCGACCAGCCGCCGGTCGATCAGCAGGGTGAGCTTCTCGGGCAGCAGCAGCGGGCACACCAGCCCGGCCGCGTAGTCGGTGACCGCGTTGACCGTGTAGGAGGAGGCGGGCCTGACCCGTTCGGCGCCTAACGCGGCGGCGATCACACTGGGCCGTGGTCTGCGCGCCACCGAGCTGATGACCGCGACGGGTTCGCGGCAACCGCGGGTGGTCACCTCGAACACGGTGACGGTCACGCAGGTCTCGGGCGGGACTCCCAGCACCTCGGGCAGCTCGTCGGCGGAAGTCAGGACGCGCGGAAGCCGTACGATTTCATGGTGGATTTGACGGGCGAGGAGCCAGCGATGGATCGCGAGGGCGTCCTGCATGTGGTCTGCTCCTTTTCGCGGCCCCCGACAGATCTGCACTGAACGTAGCCTGCTGATCGCCATAGGTGTATTAGCCCAGTGGCACCTGTTCCGTAACCGAAGGACCTACCCAGCTTGTCCCCTACAAACCCGATAGAGAACGCTCTGGCCGACCTGCTCCGCCGGATCGAACCCGTCGCCCACGAACTGGGCGACCTGTTCGCCAAACACGGCCACGAGCTGGCCCTCGTGGGCGGGCCGGTGCGCGACGTGCTGCTCGGCCGGTCGGGCGCCGACCTCGACTTCACCACCGACGCACGACCTGAACGCGTTCTGGAGATCGTGCGCGACTGGGGCGACGCCATCTGGACGATCGGCATCGACTTCGGCACGGTCGGCGTACGCAAGGGCGACTGGCAGCTAGAGATCACCACCTACCGCAGCGAGTCGTACGACCCCAAGTCGCGCAAGCCCGAGGTCGTCTACGGCGACACGCTCGAAGCCGACCTGGCCCGGCGTGACTTCGCGGTCAACGCGATGGCCGTCCGGCTGCCGAGCCGGGAGTTCGTCGACCCTCACGGGGGCCTGGGCGACCTGGCCCGCAAGGTGCTGCGCACGCCCGGCACGCCGGAGCAGTCGTTCGACGACGACCCGCTGCGCATGCTGCGCGCGGCCCGGTTCGCCTCGCAGCTCGGGTTCACCGTCGACCCCGACGCGCTCAGGGCGATGACCGAGATGGCCGACCGCATCGAGATCGTCTCGGCCGAGCGCATCCAGGCCGAGCTCGACAAGCTGATCTGCGGCGCCCACCCGCGCGAGGGCCTGAGCATCCTGGTCGAGACGGGCCTGGCCGACCACGTCCTGCCCGAGCTGCCCAAGCTGCGGCTGGAGATCGACGAGCACCACCGTCACAAGGACGTCTACGAGCACACGCTGATCGTGCTCGACCAGGCCATCGCCCAGGAGGTCGGCGGCCCCGACCGGGTGCTGCGCTGGGCCGCGCTGCTCCACGACATCGGCAAGCCCAAGACCCGCAGGAACGAGCCCGGCAACCGGGTCTCCTTCCACCACCACGAGGTCGTCGGCGCCCAGATGGCCAAGCGCCGCCTGACCGCCCTGCGGTTCCCCAAGGAGGTGACCTCCGACGTCGCCCGCCTGGTCGAGCTGCACCTGCGCTTCCACGGCTACGGCACCGGCGAGTGGACCGACAGCGCGGTCCGCCGCTACGTCCGCGACGCCGACCACCTGCTCGACCGGCTCCACAAGCTGACCAGAGCCGACTGCACCACCCGCAACAAGCGCAAGGCCGCCGCCCTGGCCCGCACCTACGACCATCTGGAAGAGCGCATCGCCAAGCTGGCCGAAGAGGAGGAGCTGGCCAAGATCCGGCCCGAGCTCGACGGCAACGAGATCCAGGAGATCCTGGGCATCCCGCCGGGCCCGATGATCGGCAGGGCCTACAAGTTCCTGCTCGACCTGCGGATGGACGAGGGCGTGCTGGGCAAGGACGTCGCCCGCGCCCGCCTGCTGGAGTGGGCGGCCGCGCAGTGAACCTGGCCGGGCTCGACGCCAAGCACGTCTGGCACCCCTACGCGACCGTGCCGCCCGCCGTGCCCACCCACGTGGTGGAGAGCGCCGAAGGGGTGCGCCTCAGGCTCGCCGACGGCCGCGAGGTCATCGACGGCATGTCGTCGTGGTGGGCGGCCATCCACGGCTACCGGGTGCCCGAGATCGACGCCGCGATCACCGGCCAGCTCGGCCGGATGGCCCATGTCATGTTCGGCGGGCTCACCCACGAGCCGGCGATCCTGCTGGCCGAGCGGCTGGCCGCGATGACCGGCTACGAGAAGGTCTTCCTGGCCGACTCGGGCAGCGTCGCGGTCGAGGTCGCGATCAAGATGGCCGTCCAGGCGACCGGGAAGCGCCGGCTGCTGACGGTCAGGGGCGGCTACCACGGCGACACGTTCGGCTGCATGTCGGTCTGCGACCCGGTCAACGGGATGCACCACGTCTTCTCCGGCGCGGTGGCCGAGCAGGTCTTCGCGCCGGTGCCGCCGCTGGGCTACGACGCCCCGGTCGACCCGGCCTACCTCGACGAGGTCGACCGGCTGGCGGGCGATCCCGCGGTCGGCGCGATGATCCTGGAGCCGGTCGTCCAGGGGGCCGGCGGGATGCGGTTCTACAACCCGGCCTACTTGCGGGCGTTCCGGGAGATCTGCGACCGCCACGGCCTGCTGCTGATCGCCGACGAGATCGCCACCGGCTTCGGCCGCTCGGGCGCCCTCTTCGGCTGCGACCACGCCGGGATCAGGGCCGACATCGTCACCGTGGGCAAGGCCCTGACCGGCGGCTACCTCACCATGGCCGCCACCCTCACCACGCCCGAGATCGCCGAGCGCATCGGGCTGCTGATGCACGGGCCGACGTACATGGGCAACCCGCTGGCCGCCGCCGCGGCCGGCGCCTCGCTTGACCTGCTGGCCGCCCGCCCGTGGCGCGCGGAGGTCGCCCTCATCGAGGAGACCCTGCGCAAGGGCCTGGCTCCGGCGCAGGCCTCGGTGGCCGACGTACGCGTCCTCGGCGCCATCGGCGTCGTCGAGTGTCACCGGCCGGTCGACATGAAGAAGGCGCAGGACGCCGCGCTCGACCACGGCGTCTGGCTGCGCCCCTTCGGAAAGCTCGTCTACGCGATGCCGCCCTACGCCTGCACCCAGGCGGAGGTGGCGACCATCGCCGCGGCGATGGTCGCGGCGGCTACGGCTTGACGGTGAGCGGCTCCGCCTGCCGGACGACCGGAAGCACGGCCAGCCGGTAGGCCCCCGCCGCCACCAGGTAGAGCACGGTGATCAGGGTCAGCACGAAGAACGACCGGCCGTCGGGCGGCAGCAGCAGGGCCGAGATCGAGACGCCGGCCACCATCATGCCGTTGAACAGCAGGTCGTAGATCGAGAAGACCCGCCCCCGGTAGGCGTCGGCGATGCCGCGCTGGACGACGACGTCGGTGCAGATCTTGCCGCTCTGGCCCAGCACGCCGGTGACGAATCCGGTGATCAGGAAGCCCCACTGCTGGAACGGCGCGCACAGCAGGAACTCCAGCACCCCGCACACGGCCAGGCTGATCGGGATCCACGTCTCGATGCGAAAGCGCTGGGTCGCCCAGGGCGTCAGGAACGCCGCCGCGAAGTAGCCCAGACCCGAGGTGGCCACCACGCCGCTGAGCGCCATGAGCCCGAGCTCGGCGTCGGTGGTGAAGTAGTAGCGGTAGAGCATCAGCACCATGCCGAGCGACATGCCGTAGAGGACCCGGTGGGCGGCCATGCTCCCGAGGGCCGCAGCGGGGCCGCGCCGATGCGCGATGTAGCGGACGCCGTCGACCAGCCCGCTGAGGACGTGACGCACGGCGTCGCGGGCCTGTGGCCGGTCGGGGTCGAACGACGGCCCGAGCAGTTGCCGGCTCATCTGACGGGCGATCAGCGCGCTGGAGGCGAAGATCACGCCGGAGATGACCAGGATCCCGGCCGTGCCGAGGTGTTCGGGCCCGAAGAGCCACCGGAGCCCGAAGCCGATGCCCGCCCCCACGAACGTCACGACGGTCCCGGAGGTCGGCGTGACCGCGTTCGCGATCATGAGCGTGTCCTTGGGCACGACGTGGGGCAGGGAGGCCCCCAGCGCCGCGAGGAAGAACCGGTTGACGCCGAGCACGCCGAACGCCGTGGCGTAGAAGATCCAGTCGGGGGCCTGCACCGCGACGACGATCGCGGACAGGAACAGCAGGACGGCTCTGACCAGCGGGCCGATGACCAGGATCTGCCGCCGCGACCATCGGTCGATGAACACCCCGGCGAAGGGCCCGATGATCGAGTAGGGCAGCAGAAGCACCGCGAACGCGGCCGCGACGTCGGCGACCGACGTCTGCTTCTCGGGACTGAAGAAGGCGTATCCGGCGACCGCGAGCTGGAAGATCCCGTCGGAGAACTGCGAGACCAGGCGGGTGCCGAAAAGCCGTCGGAAGTCCCTGCCTCGCAGCACGACACGAAGATCTGAGACGTAGGACACGCCCGTCAGCCTACGCGTGGCCCGAGCCTGGGACATCAGGGTCATCCCGGATAGGGCAGAACCGGAACGGAAGAGACCGTAGTCTCATTGCGTGACGAACGATGAACACGTCGTGCTTGTTGACCCGGCGGGCAACGCGGTGGGCACCGCCCCCAAGTCCTCGGTCCACGGCACGCACACCCCCCTGCACATGGCCTTCTCCAGCTACGTCTTCGACGCGTCGGGCAACGTGCTGCTCACCCGCCGCGCCGACCACAAGATCACCTGGCCCGGGGTGCTGACCAACAGCTGCTGTGGTCACCCGCTGCCCGGTGAGGGTCTTCCGTCGGCGGTGATTCGCCGGCTGTCCCATGAGCTTTCGCTGACCGTTTCCTCGGTCGACCTGCTGCTGCCCCGCTTCTCCTACCGCGCGGTCATGCCCGACGGCACGGTCGAGCACGAACTGTGCCCGGTCTACCGCGCCCTGGTGGGCGAGGAGCCGACGGCCAACCCCGACGAGGTCGGCAGCGTCCTGTGGATGCCGTGGAAGGAGTTCTCCGACCGGGTGCTGGCGGGCGAGCTGGAGATCTCGCCGTGGGCGACCGAGCAGCTCCCCCAGCTCGTCGCCCTCGGTCCCGACCCCCTCACGTGGCCGGTGGCCGACCCGGGGGAGCTTCCCGCGGCCGTACGCGACCTGTAGAAAGCCGAGGGGCCCCGGGAAGTCCCGGGGCCCCTCGACTGTGGTCTAGCGCTCGACCTCGCCGCGGATGAACTTCTCCACCGCGTCGCGGGCGTCGTCGTCGGAGTACTGCTCCGGCGGCGACTTCATGAAGTAGGAGGACGCCGACAGGATCGGCCCGCCGATGCCCCTGTCGAGGGCGATCTTGGCGGCCCTGACCGCGTCGATGATGACGCCGGCGGAGTTGGGCGAGTCCCACACCTCGAGCTTGTATTCGAGGTTGAGCGGGGTGTCGCCGAACGAGCGGCCTTCGAGGCGCACATAGGCCCACTTGCGGTCGTCGAGCCACGGCACGTGGTCGGACGGGCCGATGTGCACGTCGGCCTTGGCCATCTCGTGCGGGATCTGCGAGGTGACCGACTGGGTCTTGGAGATCTTCTTCGACTGGAGGCGCTTGCGCTCCAGCATGTTCATGAAGTCCATGTTCCCGCCGAAGTTGAGCTGGTAGGTGCGCAGCAACTCGACCCCGCGGTCTTCGAACAGCTTGGCCATCACGCGGTGGGTGATGGTGGCGCCGACCTGCGACTTGATGTCGTCGCCGACGATCGGCACGCCGGCCTCGGTGAACTTCTCGGCCCACTCGGGGTCGGAGGCGATGAAGACCGGCAGCGCGTTGACGAACGCCACCTTGGCGTCGATGGCGCACTGGGCGTAGAACCGGTCGGCCTCTTCCGAGCCCACCGGCAGGTAGGAGACGAGCACGTCGACGCGGGCGTCCTTGAGCACCTGGACCACGTCGACCGGCTGGTCGTCGGACTCCTGGATGATCTCGCGGTAGTACTCCCCGAGACCGTCGAAGGTGTGCCCACGCTGGACGGTCACGCCGAGCGGCGGCACGTCGCAGATCTGGATGGTGTTGTTCTCGGACGCGACGATCGCCTCCGAGAGGTCACGGCCGACCTTCTTCGCGTCAACGTCGAACGCGGCCACGAACTCGACATCACCGACGTGGTAGTCGCCGAACTGGACGTGCATGAGGCCCGGCACACGGATGGCCGGGTCGGCGTCCTTGTAGTAGTGGACGCCCTGCACCAGTGAGGCGGCGCAGTTCCCCACACCTACGATGGCTACGCGCACCGAACCCATCGCACTCGCTCCTTTGGATCGTTATTCACCGGAATCGGGACGATCGCCCCGTTCTGATTGGTTTTTATCGGCGGCTTGCGCCCGTTCAGTGTTGATCAACTCGTTGAGCCAGCGGACCTCACGTTCCACCGACTCCAGGCCGTGCCGCTGCAGCTCAAGGGTGTAGCTGTCGAGCCGCTCACGGGTCCGGGCCAGGGCCGTGCGGACGTTTTCCATTCGTTCCTCCAGGCGGCTGCGCCGCCCTTCGAGGATCCGCAGGCGCACTTCGGCCTCCGTGTGACGGAAGAATGCGAAGTGGATGCCGAAGCTCTCGTCCTCCCAGGAAGAGGGACCCGCCTGGGTCAGCAACTCCTGGAGCCGTTCCTTGCCCTCGGCGGTGAGCTTGTAGACGATCTTCGATCGGCGGCCGAGGACCACGTCGTCCGGCGGCTCCTCCTCGACGATCAGGCCGTCGGTGAGCAAACCCTTCAAACACGGGTAGAGCGAGCCGTAGGAGAACGCGCGGAACATCCCGAGCAGGGTGTTGAGGCGCTTGCGCAGCTCGTAACCGTGCAGCGGGTTCTCGTGGAGTGAGCCGAGGACGGCGAGCTCCAGGACCCCGCTTCTGGACCCGGTCACTGGAACCACCTCCCGCGCGCTCCGGAGTATTCATGGCTGATGTATCGAGCTGATACATCAGCAGGATACGTCGGCTCGCTATAGCGTGCAACGCGAGGTGCCGTCTACCCGGCGGAGCGGTCAACGGTTGGGCACGATTTGGCAAAGGGACGTAATCTTGCGCACATGTGGTCACAGCGGACGGGAGTGGCAGGAGGGTCGATGCGGCCCGGAACCATGCCCGCACGCTGGGTAAAAGCCCGGTCAGCAAGGGCCCCGATGGCCCATGAATCCGGCGAATACCCCGACGGGGCGCCGGAGACCTGTCAAGGTTGTGACCGGAACCGTCTGGTGGTCTCGTACGTCCTCGGGACAGACGCCGAGTAGACGTCGACGAGCATTCCCACGAACTTTGACGAGGACGCGTGAGTAACAGCAGCTATGGCCCGGGACAGACGGGCGGCCCCGCGGAGGGTGCCGGTCGTGGGCCCCGACCTGGGCGGCGCCGTCGCTCGCCCGAAGAATCGGCTCCCCCTCAGGCGCCGCAGGCACCGCCGCGACAGCCGGTGACCGGTGGCTGGGGCGCGCCACCCGCGCAGCCCCCCGCCTCCCGGCCCGGCCCGCCCGGCCGCCGGCAGGAGGCCGCCTTCGAGGACACCGCCTCCATGGGCGCCGTCCCCCCGCCCGCAGGCCCCCGCCAGCCGGGCCCCGGTCAGCCGGGCACCGGCCAGATGGGTCAGCCCACCCGCATAGGCCGCCCACCAGGCGGGCCGGGTGGACCCGGCGGAAACCTGCCCTTTCCGCAGGGCCCGCGGCCTGCCGCTCCTCCCGGCGCCACGGGCGCCCTCCAGCGCCCCGCCGAGGGTGAGGCGACCCAGATGATGGGCGCGGGCGCCAGTGCCGGTGGCGGTCGCCGCCGCCGGGGCGGTCCGCCCCAGGCCCTGCCCGGAGGCGGGCCCGGCGGCCCCGGCGGTCCGAAGGGGCCCGACGACTTCGACGACGATGACGACGAGCCGCGCCGCCGCACCGGCTGGCGCCGCTTCGTGCCGAGCTGGAAGATCGTCGTGGCCGGTGTCACGGTGGTCGTCGCCGGCGTGTTCGGGATGATCGCGATCGCGTACGCGAACACCCCCGTCCCCGACAAGAACGACGCGCAGGCCGAGGCGCTGGCCCAGGGCTCCACCGTCTACTACTCCGACGGCAAGACCCCGATCGCCCACCTGGGCACCAAGCGCATCATCGTCGACATCTCCAAGATCTCCCCCTTGCTGCAGGACGCGGTCATCGCGATCGAGAACGACACCTTCCGCGAGGACTCGGGCATCTCCATCCCGGCCATGTTCCGGTCGGTGTGGATGACCGCCACCGGCCAGCAGCTCCAGGGCGCCTCGACGATCACCCAGCAGATGGCCCGCAACTACTACGACGGGCTGAGCCAGGACGTCTCGGTCAAGCGAAAGGTCATGGAGATCTTCGTCGCGGTGAAGATCAACAAGACCATGGAGAAGGACGAGATCCTCGAGCAGTACCTGAACACCATCAACTTCGGCCGGGCCTACGGCATCGAGGCCGCCGCGCAGGCCTACTTCGGCAAGAAGATGACCGCCGCCAAGCTCGACGTGAACCAGGCGGCCTACCTGGCGGCCCGGGTGCAGACCCCGAGCTGGTCGGCCGACGAGCCCGCGCTCCAGTCGCGCTTCAAGGACGTCGTCAACGCGATGGCCAAGCTCGACCCGGCCAAGTACGGCAACCTGCCGCAGACCGCCAAGTTCCCCAAGACCATCAAAGACCCCAACCTCAACGAGATGGGCGGTCTGAAGGGCTACATGGTCTCGGTGGCCATGCACGAGCTCAAGGAGCGCGGCGTCAAGGAAGACGCCATCCAGAGCGGCGGCTACAAGATCGTCACGACCTTCGACAAGCGGCTGATGCAGACGGCCCAGAAGGTCGTCAAGAACGTCATGCGCAGCGTGCCCAACAGCCGCGAGGTGCACGCCAGCCTGGCGGCCGTCGACCCGACCAACGGCCGGGTGATCGCCTTCTACGGCGGCGACGACTACGTCAAGGACAACTGGAACGAGCCCTTCGACTCGGCCAAGCAGGCCGCGTCGGCGTTCAAGCCCTACGTGCTGGCCGCCTGGCTCGACGCCGGCTACAGCCTGAACAGCTGGCTGCCCGGCAGCAAGACCGTGCCGGAGGTCATCCCCGGCCAGGCCGTCGGCGGTTTCAAGAACGACCACGGCGGGCCGTCGGCGGTCAACGCGATCACCGCGACCTCGGCCTCGGTCAACACCGCGTACGTCTCGATGGCCTACAAGCTCGACCAGGACGCCGGGAAGATCGGCGAACTCGACCCTGTCAAGCAGATCGTGCTCGACGCCGGGTTCTCCGAAGCCCGTATGACCAAGGACATCGAGGAGCACCACTACCAGTTCTCGATCGGCTCGGCCCCCGTCACCGCGGTGGAGCAGGCCGCCGGCTACTCGATCTTCGCCAACGCCGGCAAGCACGTGAACTACCACGTGATCAAGGGCGTCTACCAGGGCAAGGAGCTCGTCCACCCCGAGCGCAAGTCGGTCAAGCAGGTCATCACGCCCGAGGCCTCCGCCGACGCGGTCGTCGCGCTGGAGGAGGTCCTCAAGTCCGGCACGGCCGGCGGCCAGGGCATCGGCCGCCCAGCCGGCGGCAAGACCGGCACCAACAACGAGGAGAAGGAGGCCTGGTTCGTCGGGTTCACCCCCCAGGTCTCCACCGCCGTCGGCATGTACCGCGAACAGTGCCGCACCAAGTCGGGCAAGGTCGTGCCCCCGGTGAACGCCCGCTGCCCCTGGTGGAAGGGCAAGTCGCCGGAGAAGGGCGACCCCAAGTTCACGATGACCAACCCGTACAGCACCCCCTACGAGGTGTCGCTCGGCTTCGCGGGTGCCAGCTTCCCCACCCGCATCTGGCGGGAGTTCATGCTGGAGGCCCACAAGAACAAGCCGGTCGCGCAGTTCCCGCCCAAGGCCGGGACCGGCGCCCCGCAGGACATCGTGCCCAGCCCGACCCCGACGCCCAAGCCCGAGGAGGAGGTCGTCGAGGAGCCGACCCTTCCGTGGGAGGACGACGGCGGCCCCGGCGAGAGCGAGTGCTTCCCCGGTGCGCCGGAGTGCGAGGTCGACATCCCCGACGCGGGCGGCGAGGTTCCCTTCGATCCGTTCAGCTCGCCGGTGACGCCGACCCAGCCGCAGGCGCCTCCGGCGCAGTCTCGCGAATCCGCCCGATAGACAAGTGACGGGGTGTCGCAGGTACAGTGCGACACCCCGACACCTGATCGAATGGCCTCATGATGACCCGGACGACAGAAGCCCCCGGGCCGCGCGCGGCGGTCGTGAACGGACTCATTCCGTATGTGCCTCTGGGGCTGCTGGCCTCGTTGGGCGCGATCCTGGCCTATTACTGGAAGTCCGCCTGCCGGTTCGGCGGGGCGTGGAACTCCGGGATCGATCAGTACACGAACTTCTGCTACACCGACATCTATCCGCTCTGGTTCGCCCGCGGCCTGAATGAAGGAAAGATCCCTTACATTCAGGGAGACGTCGAATATCCCGTCGGAATCGGCGGGATCATGGAGCTGGTGCGCCGCCTGTCGTTCGGCGACGCGGTCCGCTTCTACGACCTCACCGTGATCATCATGGGCGCCTGCCTGGTGGTCGGCGTCCTGTGCATGGCCGCGCTGGCCGGGCCCACCCGCAAGTGGGACGCCCTCTGGTACGCCCTGGCGCCGGCGGTCATCCTGTCGGCGTACATCAACTGGGACCTGGCCGCCGGAGCGCTCGCGCTCGGCGGGCTGCTCGCCTGGGCCCGCGACCGCCACTACCTCGCCGGGGCGCTGCTGGCCCTGGCGGTGGCGACCAAGTTCTACCCGCTGATGTTCCTCGGGGCGCTGTTCCTGCTGACCGTGCGCACCGCCAAGTGGGCGCCGTTCCTGAAGATGCTGGGCGCGGCGGTCGGCGTGTGGCTGCTGGCCAACGGGCCGATCATGCTGGCCAGCTTCGACGGCTGGAAGCGCTTCTACACCTTCAGCAGCGAGCGCGGCGTCGACTGGGGCGGCCTGTGGTTCTTCTTCCAGAAGTACCAATGGGGCGTGCTGGCCGACGGCGAGCACCTGAACCTGATGGCGATGATCGCGGTGGGCGTGCTCCTGCTCGGCATCGCGATCCTCACCCTCGCGGCCCCCACCCGGCCCCGGCTGATGCAGATCTGCTTCCTGGCGCTGGCCGCGTTCATGGTGACGAACAAGGTCTGGTCGCCCCAGTACGTGTTGTGGCTGATGCCCTTCGCGGTGCTCGCCCGGCCGAAGTGGCCCTCGCTCGCGGTGTGGCAGGTCACCGAGGTCTGGTACTTCTTCGCCATCTGGCTCTACTTCGTCGGCATGGACCCCAACCACTCCGCGCAGGGCATCGGCGACGGGCCCTACTTCCTGGCCGTCTGGGCGCGGGCGCTGGCGGTCATCGCGCTGATGGTGCTGGTCGTGCTCGACATCCTGATGCCCGACCGCGACGTGGTCAGGGTCGCCGGGATCGACGACCAGGCGGGCGGGGTGTTCGACAGGGCGCCTGACCGGTTCGTGCTCTTCCGCCGGGCCACCACGACCGAAGCGAGCTGAGATGCGATACGCCGCCCCGGTGTGGCTGCTGACCCGTGTCCTGCTCTTCCTGGCCGCGATGCAGATCATTCCGGTGGGCTTCCCGATGTCGTTCGAGAACGACATCCGGCTCTACTCCGACTGGTCCGACGTCCTGCTCACCGGGCAGTTCCCGGACAACGACGAGAAGTGGCAGTATCCGCCGTTCGCGGCCATCCCGATGCTGGCGCCGCACCTGCTGCCGTTCTTCGACTACCTGGTGTCGTTCTTCCTCATCGCGATCCTGTGCGACCTGGGGATCCTGCTGCTGATCTGGCGGTTCTGCCGGCGTACCGGCGGCGGTGAAGGAGCGGTCTGGGCGTGGGTGGTCGGGCCGGTCCTGCTGGGGCCGCTGCTGATCGCCCGCTACGACCTGATGGTGGCGATCTTCGCGGTGGCGGCGCTGACGGCGTCCACCGACCCGGCGGTCCGGGGCGCGCTGATCGGCATCGGGTTCTCGATCAAGGTGTGGCCGATCGCGCTGCTGGCCGGGCTGCGCCGCTGGCGTGAGCTGCTCACCGGGAGCGCCTCCGCGGCAGCCGCCACCGTGATCGCCTGCGGCGCGACCGCGCTGGTCATGCCCAACGCGCTCGACTTCCTGACCGCCCAGCAGGAACGCGGCCTCCAGGTGGAGTCGATGGCGGCGACGCCGTTCGTGCTGCTGCGCGCCCTGGGCCTGTGGGACGGCTTCTCCACCTACCAGCACGGCGCGATGGAGCTCGCCGGCACCGGCGTCGACACCGCCATCAGGATCGCCGTGCTGGCCACCCCGGTCGCGGCCGTGCTGCTGGTGGTGTGGTGGTTGCGGGCCCATCCGACCGAGGCCACGTTCTACGACGCGGCGCTGACGACCGTGCTGCTGCTCGTGGTGACCAGCCGGGTGCTCTCACCCCAGTACATGATCTGGCTCATCGGCCTGGCCGCCGTGGTGTTCTCGGTGCCGAAGTCGAGCCAGAAGCCGGTCGCGTGGTTACTGCTGGCGGCCACGCTGCTGACGGGGATCGCCTATCCGTGGGTCGAGGAACACTACTCGTGGAAGGGCGAACTGCCCGGCACCCTCGTGTTGAGCGCCCGCAACCTGCTGCTGCTTATGGCCGCGGTGTTGTCGTTCAGGAGATTGTGGACGAGCACACGGCGCCCCCCGGCCGAAGACGACGCGGGGGAGCGGGAACTGCACACCGTACCCACTTCTTGAGCCCGGGAATCCGCAGACTTTATCCACAGGCTGTGGATTAAAGGTTCTTCCTGAGGAAGGCGATGTCGTCGGCCTGGCCCTCGCCCGGCGTCTCCACCACGATCGGGGCGCCCGCCTGACGGCAGATCTCCAGGATGAGCTCCGGATCGATCTGCCCGTGGCCCAGGTTGGCGTGGCGGTCGGCGCCCGAGTCGAACGCGTCACGCGAGTCGTTGCAGTGCACCAGGTCGATGCGGCCGGTGATCGCCATGACCCGGTCGACGATGCCCTCCAGGTTCTCACCGGCGGCGTGGGCGTGGCAGGTGTCGAGGCAGAACCCGATCTTCTCGGGCTCGCGGGCCTTCGCGGTCACCGCGTCCCACAGACGGGCGATCGTGTCGAGGTGGCGGGTCATGGCGTTGTCGCCCCCGGCCGTGTTCTCGATCAGGACGGGGATCGGGCAGTCCATCCGCTCAAACACCTTGGCCCAGTTGTCGAACCCCTTCTGCGGGTCCTCCCCCTTGTTCAGGTGGCCGCCGTGCACGATCAGCCCGGTCGCGCCGAGCTCGGCGGCGGCCTTGAGCTGGCCCTCCAGCAGCTTGCGGCTGGGGATGCGGATGCGGTTGTTCGTCGTGGCGACGTTGACCAGATAGGGCGCGTGGACGAAGACCTGCACGTCGGACTCGCGGATCGCGTCGGCGCTCGCCGGCATGACCGGGCCCTTGAACCCCTGCGGATCACCGAGGAAGAACTGCACCACCTCGGCCTCACGGGCGGCGGCGTGGGCCAGCGGGTCGTCCTGGTCGACATGAGCTCCGATTCGCACCATGAGACGAGCCTAAGCGAGCCGCGATCGGCCGGAGGCCGATCGCGGCTCGCGCCTGGAATCTGCCCAGAAACAGGCGCTTTCCGATTGCGTTTCGAAGGTGATCGTCCGGGCAGTCGCGATGGCGGTTGACGCGCCCTGCGTCTCGCGCGTCACGACAAAAGGAGACGACATGCGCTACCGGGTCGGGAGTTTCATCCTGCTGATCTACATCCTGGTCGGCATTTACGTGGCGTGGGTCTACGACTACCTCACGCCCGGCATTCTTCGTGACATCGCCGAGGCACTTCTTTCGATCTTCCTGTGGTTCCTGGTCCTGCTCGGCGTCGACCTGCATATCGGTAAATGACGTTCATGAAAAAGGCCGCAGACGTGCTGCGGCCTTTTTTCTTTGGACGTCTAGACGAATCCGCCGTGGGCGATGCCCAGCCCGGCGCCGACGAACGACCCCACGATGCCCATGATGTTGAACACCCGCTGGGGCGTGGTCACCGAGATGAACTGGGAGAACAGCCCAGTAAAGAAGCCGACCGCGCCCAGCCACGACGCGGGCACGTGGAGGACCACGATGAACCCGAAGATGAAGGCGAGGACGCCGATCGTGAACACCGCAAGACACAGGGTGTTCTGCAGCCGATGGGGTCGGCCGTCGGTGTTGAGCGTGAGTTTTCGCGGCTGGCTCGCGATGGGATCCAAGATGTGTGGCATAAGCGCCACCCCCTTCTCCTGCCTTCCACCGTTGATTCCCGGACCGGACCGGACACAACCGCGGCCCTGGTAGCCTTGACAGGCTGCGTCTGCTAAGGACGCGCGTCCTCCTGTCACGGCAAGGCGTCGTGGCCGCAGAGTCCAGAGGAGGTTGGATTCCGCATGCGTCGATACGAGATGATGGTCATCCTCGACCCGTCCCTCGATGAGCGCACCGTGCAGCCCTCACTCGACCAGTTCCTCGCCGTCGTCCGCAACGACGGTGGCACCGTGGAGAAGGTCGAAGTCTGGGGCCGTCGCCGGCTGTCCTACGACATCGACAAGAAGTCCGAGGGCATCTACGCCGTCGTCGACCTCTCTGCCGAGCCGGCCACGGTCAAGGAGCTGGACCGTCAGCTCAACCTGAACGAGGGCATTCTTCGTACGAAGGTGCTGCGTCCCGAACTTCACTGACGTTTTGTCGGAGCCTGGCTTTACGCTGGGCGACTAATACGTCGGCGGGATACGAAAGGCTACGACCGATGGCAGCAGGCGACACCACAATCACCATCGTCGGCAACCTTGTCGACGACCCCGAGCTCCGCTTCACGCCCACGGGGCAGGCGGTGGCCCGGTTCCGCATCGCGTCCACTCCGCGGTTCCTCGACAAGCAGACCAACGAGTGGAAAGACGGCGAGGGCCTGTTCCTCACCTGCAACGTCTGGCGTCAGGCGGCGGAGAACGTCGCCGAGAGCCTCCAGCGCGGCATGCGGGTGATCGTGCAGGGCCGGCTGCGCCAGCGGTCGTACGAAACCAAGGAAGGCGAGAAGCGCACCGTCTACGAGGTCGAGGTCGACGAGGTCGGCCCCTCGCTGCGCAACGCCACCGCCAAGGTCAACAAGACCGCCCGCCAGGGTGGCGGAGGCGGCGGCGGCTTCGGCGGCCCCGCCAACGACCCGTGGGCGACCGCGTCCCCGGCCCCGTCGGGAGGCGGCGGTTTCCAGGGCGGCGGCAACAGCGGTGGCGGCGGCTACGGCGGCGGCCCGCAGGGCGGCGGCTTCGGCGGCGACTTCAGCGACGAACCGCCTTTCTAAATCCATATACAAACACCGAGCGACCATTCCCGCCTCGCGCGGGGCTCTGAAAGGAGCACCACGATGGCCAAGCCGGCACTGCGCAAGCCCAAGAAGAAGGTTTGCCTGTTCTGCCACGACAAGATTTCCTACGTCGACTACAAGGACACGGGCCTGCTGCGGAAGTTCATCTCCGACCGCGGCAAGATCCGCGCCCGCCGGGTGACGGGCAACTGCACCCAGCACCAGCGCGACGTCGCCACCGCGATCAAGAACGCTCGCGAGATGGCGCTGCTGCCCTACACCTCCACCGCGCGCTAAGAAAGGAGCCTTGGGAAAATGAAGCTCATTCTGACCACTGAGGTCTCCGGCCTCGGCGCCCCTGGCGACATCGTCGAGGTCAAGAACGGCTACGGCCGCAACTACCTCATCCCGCGCCAGTACGCGATCCTGTGGACGCGCGGCGCCGAGACCCAGATCGCCTCGATCAAGAAGGCGCGCGACGCCCGCGAGATCCGCGACCTGGGCACCGCCAAGGAGGTCGCCGGCCAGCTCGGCGCCCTGAAGGTCAAGCTGAAGACCAAGGCCGGCGCTTCGGGCCGCCTCTTCGGCTCGATCACCACGGGCGACATCGCCGACGCCGTCAAGGCGGCCGGCGGCCCGACCCTCGACCGCCGTCGCATCGTCATCGACAACGCGATCAAGACCACCGGCACCCACCGGGTCAGCGTCAAGCTGCACCCCGAGGTCGCCGCCGCGGTCGACATCGAGGTCCTGGCTGGCTAGTCCGGCCGCACGAAGCCCCCTCCGGCCCAGGCCGGAGGGGGCTTCGTCGTGTCTCCGCCCGGCCGAGCAGCGCCGGAGTGGTGGTCTCATGCTGGCGGTCGGGTGGAGGGCCTGACCGGGGTGCGCAGGCGGGGAGGACCCTCAGCGCCTGGGCGACGGTCTTCGGGCCCGCCGACGGGGGTCAGCGGGCGCGTGATCTTGGCAGACTTGGCCCTGTCACCAGCCACTTGGAGCCGTATGCCCGGGTGCCCAGCGTGATCAACCGGGCCGCCATCCAGACGCCGATGGCCAGCCACAACCCGGCCAGGCTGCCCGCCGTCAGCGCGAAGGGCAGGAAGGCGATCGTGGTCGCCACCGCCGCCCAGGCCAGGTATCGCTGATCACCGGCGCCGATCAGCACCCCGTCCAGGACGAACACCACCCCCGCCGGCGGCTGCAGGACGGCCGCGATCCAGATGATCGAGGCGAGCGCGGCGGTGACGGAGGGGTCGGCGTCGAACAGGGCGGGCACGAGCGGCCCGGCGGCCAGCAGCGCCAGGCCGAGGACCGCGCCCGAGCCGATGCCCCACAACGTCATCCGCCAGGTCGCCCGCCGGGCCGCCGTCAGCGCGCCCGCGCCGAGCTGACGGCCGATGATGGCCTGCCCGGCGATCGCGATGGCGTCCAGGGCGTAGGCGAGCAGGGTCCAGATCTGGAACATGATCCCGTGGGCGGCCACCTGGGCGGTGCCCATGCGCGCCGCCATCACGGTTGCCACGACGAGCACGACGCGCAGGCACAACGTGCGGATGAGGATGGCGATCCCGGCCAGGCCCGAGGCCTTGATGCCGCAGAGGTCGGGCCGGAGCGACGCGCCCTCCCTGCGGGCGCCCCGCACCACCATGACCAGGTAGGTCACCGCCATGAGCGTCTGCGCGGCGGCGGTGCCGGAGGCCGAACCGGCCAGCCCCCAGTCGAGCCCCAGGACGAACCAGGCGTTCAGCGCCGCGTTGAGCGCGAATCCCCCGACGGAGACGACCAGGGGAGTCAGGGTGTCCTGGAGTCCGCGCAGCACCCCCGTACCGGCGAGGACCAGCAGCATCCCCGGAGCGCCGAGCAGGCTGACGCGCAGGTAGGTCACCGCGTCGCCGACGATTCCCGGTTCGGCCCCCACGAGGCCGACCAGCCAGGGCGCCAGCGGCCAGCAGACCACGACGACGGCCAGCCCGAGTGCCGCCGCCAGCCACAGGCCGTCCATCCCGCCCTGGACGGCCTCCCGCCGCGCTCCCGCCCCGATCCGCCGGGCGACGGCGGCGGTGGTTCCATAGGCGAGGAACACGCACAGGTTGACGATCGTCGCCAGAATCGTGCCCGCGACACTGAGCGCGCCGAGCGCCCCGGTGCCGAGCCGCCCGACGATGGCGTAGTCGGCGAGCAGGAAGAGGGGTTCGGCGACGAGCGCCGCGAACGCGGGGACGGCGAGCCGGAGGATCTCGCGATCGTCGGGGGACATGGAAGTCATTCTGCCGGGGCCAAAAAAACTTCTATCCACAGGGGGTGGATAACATCTCCGCAGCTCACAGGGTTATCCACAAGCGTGTGGAAAGGTTATACACAGGCTAATCCCCAAGCTGCCCACACCCTGGAGGCCTTCGTCCACAGGTTGTCCACAGAGTTATCCACAGGCCTGCGTTGCTGATGGCGTGAGGTGGCGGGAAACTGTCGGAGGCGTCATCTACAACTGGGGGTGGGTGCGAGCGAGGGGGAGGGCCAAGTGAGCGTCGTCGACTTCTCCGGAGGGCCTTCCGAACCGTCCTTCGAACGCACCCCGCCGCACAACATCGAGGCCGAGCAGTCCGTCCTCGGCGGCATGATCCTCTCCAAGGACGCCATCGCCGACGTCGTCGAAGTCCTCCGTGCCGACGACTTCTACCGCCCGGCCCACCAGATCATCTACGAGATCATCACCGACCTCTACGGCCGCGGCGAACCCGCCGACGCCGTCACGGTCTTCAACGACCTGCAGCGACGCGGCGAGGTCGGCCGCGTGGGCGGCGGCGCCTACCTTCACACCCTGACCGCCGTCGTCCCCACCGCCGCCAACGCGGGCTACTACGCGAAGATCGTGCGCGAACAGGCGGTGCTCCGCCGCCTGATCGAGGCTGGCACCCGCATCGTCTCCTACGGCTACGGCGGCCAGAACGAAGAGGTCGACGACCTGGTCGACCGCGCCCAGGCCGAGATCTACAAGGTCACCGAGCGCCGCACGTCCGAAGACTATCTGCCGCTCTCCGAGATCATGCCGGGCGCCCTCGACGAGATCGAGGCCATCGGCAGCCGGGGCGGCCAGATGGTCGGCGTCCCCACGGGCTTCCAGGACCTCGACGCCCTGACCAACGGCCTCCACCCGGGCCAGATGATCGTCGTCGCCGCCCGTCCGGCCATCGGCAAGGCCCTGGCCCTCGACACCCCCCTCCCCACTCCGACCGGCTGGACCACCATGGGCGAGGTCGCCGTGGGAGACCAGTTGATCGGCGCCGACGGCAAGCCGACCACGGTGGTGGCCGCGACCGAGATCCTCGTGGACCGGCCGTGCTACGAGGTCGAGTTCAGCGACGGCACGGTCATCGTCGCCGATGCGCACCACCAGTGGCTGACCAGAACCCGCCGCGACCGGCGCAACGGCCTGCCGGGGTCTGTGGTGACGACCGAGCAGATCGTCGAGACCCTCCGCCACCCGGCGGCCGACCGGCGGCTCAACCACGCGGTGCCGGTCGCCTCGGGAGCGGTTCTTCCCGAGGTTGAGCTGCCGGTGCCGCCCTACACGCTGGGGGTCTGGCTGGGCGACGGCAGCAGCGCCTCGGCCCAGTACACCAGCGCCGACCCCGAGATCGCCCGGCACATCGAGGCCGAGGGCCTGCGTGTGGTCCGGGCCGGAGATTCGTTGCGCTACCGCATCCAGTTCCCCGAGGCCGAGCCCGTCGAGGCCCGGAACTGCGTGGTGTGCGGTGATTCGTTCGTGCCCCGCACGTCGCAGGTGCGCACCTGCGGCCAATCCTGTGGGGGGCGGGTCCGGTTCCTGTCGGCTCCCGTTCCCGAGCCGACCTGTCCCGACTGCGGCAAGCCGTCGACCGGGTTGCGCCAGTGCCAGGCGTGCCGTGACCATCACGGCACCCTGCAGGCGGTGCTGCGCAGCATCGGCGTGCTCAACGACAAGCACATCCCGGCCGTCTACCTGCGGGCGTCCGAGGACCAACGCCGGGCGTTGCTGGCCGGGCTGCTCGACACCGACGGTTATGTCAACAAGACCGGAACCGTCCAGCTCGCGCTGACCAACCGCCGGCTGGCCGAAGGCGCCTGGGAACTGGTGCTCAGCCTCGGCTACAAGGCGACCTGGACCGAGAAGCCGGTGCCGGGCCGCAGCGTGGAGTCGTCGACCAGCTACATCATCACCTTCACGCCCGCCGACCGCGTGTTCCGGCTCGACCGCAAGGCCGTCCGTCAGACCCTTCGCGACCACCCGTCGACGCGGTTGCGATACATCACCGATGTCCGGCCGGTGACCAGTGTGCCCGTGAGGTGTGTGGAGGTCGACAACGACGACCATCTCTACCTCGCCGGTCGCACCTGGATCCCCACCCACAACTCGACCCTGGGCCTCGACTTCGCCCGATCTGCGGCGATCAAGCACAACATGACCACGGCGATCTTCTCCCTGGAAATGTCGCGCAACGAGATCACCATGCGTCTGCTCTCGGCCGAGGCCAGGGTCGCCCTCCACGCCATGCGCTCCGGCATGATGAACGACGACGACTGGACCCGCATGGCCCGCCGCATGGGCGAGGTCGCGCAGGCGCCCCTGTTCATCGACGACTCCCCCAACATGTCGATGATGGAGATCCGGGCCAAGTGCCGGCGGCTCAAGCAGCGCAACGACCTCAAGTTCGTGATCGTCGACTACCTCCAGCTGATGAGCTCCCCGAAGAAGACCGAGAGCCGCCAGCAGGAAGTGTCGGAGCTGTCACGTGCGCTGAAGCTGCTGGCGAAGGAGCTGGAGGTCCCGGTCATCGCGATCTCCCAGCTCAACCGTGGTCCCGAGCAGCGAACCGACAAGCGGCCTCAGGTCAGCGACCTTCGCGAGTCGGGCTGTCTCACCGCGGCGAGCCGGATCCTGCGTGCCGACAACGGCCAAGAGATCAGTCTCGGAGAGCTGATCGAGTCGGGGGCCCAGGACATCCCCGTATGGTCGCTCGACGACCGGCTCAAGCTCGTGCCGCGCACCATGACCCATGTCTTCAGCAGCGGCGTCAAGCCGGTGTTCCGCGTTCGGATGACCTCGGGCCGGGAGATCGAGGCAACCGCCAATCATCCCTTCCTCACCTACGACGGCTGGCACGCCCTGGAGACGCTGTCTCCCGGAACGAGAGTCTCGGTGCTCCGGCATGTGCCGCCCCCGCTGGAACTCAAGGCGCTCGACACGGACGAAGTGGTCCTGCTCGCCCACATGATCGGTGATGGTTCGTTCGTCAAGGGGCAGCCGATCCGCTACGCGTCCAAAGACGAGGCCAACCTGGCTGCGGTGACCGAGGCGGCGGCCCGCCGTTTCGGCATCACCGCCGTTCGCGACGAGCATGAGGCGGCTCGGTGCACGAGCCTCCGTCTTCCGGCGCCCTTCCACCTGACCCATGGCAGGCGGAATCCCATCGCGGCATGGCTCGACCAGCTCAATCTGTTCGGTCTGCGCAGCCATGAGAATTTCGTCCCTGATCCGTTGTTCGCCGCGCCGAAGGAGCAGCTCGCCCTGTTCCTCAGACACCTGTGGGCCACCGACGGATGTGTCTGGTGGGACCGGAAGGCCGGGCAGGCGCGGATCTACTACGCCTCCACCAGCCGCAGGCTGATCGACGACGTGGCTCGGTTGTTGCTGCGGTTCAACGTGATGACCAGGATCAAGAGCCACCAGAAGCAGGGACACCGGCCCGGCTACCAGCTTGTGATCTACGGCGCGGAGAACCAGCTCCGGTTCCTCGAGGACATCGGCGTTCATGGTGAACGCCAGGCTCAGGTCCATCGGTGCATGACCGAGTTGCGGCCCAAGATCGGCAACACCAACCTCGACACGGTTCCCGTGGGGGTGTGGGACCGGGTTCGCGACATTCTCGCCGAGCGGCGGATCACTCACCGTGAGTTCGCGTTCGCCACGGGGAGTTCCTCCAACGGAAGCGCTATGTGGCGGGCGGCGCCGAGCCGTGAACGGCTCGGCCGCATCGCGACCGTCCTCGACGACGCCGATCTGGAGATCCTCGCGACCAACGACGTCTTCTGGGATGAGATCGCGAGCATTGAGCCGCTCGGGGAACAGCCCGTCTACGATGCGACTGTGCTCGGCACGCACAACTTCGTCGCCAACGGCATCAACCTGCACAACTCGATCGAGCAGGATGCCGACATGGTCATCCTGCTCCACCGCGAAGACGCCTACGAGCGCGAGTCCCCCCGCGCCGGTGAGGCCGACCTGATCGTGGCCAAGCACCGAAACGGCCCCACCGCGACGGTCACCGTCGCCTTCCAGGGCCACTACTCGCGCTTCGTCGACATGGCCAGCCACTGACCCGTCGTCACAGGGGTCAGGACCTTGCTCCGGTCATCCCCTGGATGTGATTGATCTCGACGTACCAGCCGTACTTGTCGCCCGGCTCGGAGCAACTGACCCCGCTGGAGCTGACGATGCCCTGAGCATGGCCGTCGGCGGTGTAGACGGGGCCGCCGGAGTCGCCGCGATCGGTGCAGGCCGTGTGGCGGGTCAGATTACTATCCGCGAACGACCGGCTGACCGCCATTCGAAAGGCCCGTCGTCTCGGCCTGCTCAGAGAACCACCCGATAGTGGGTGACCAGGTGCTCCCCGTCGTACACGTGCAGCGCGAACCCCGGCGGCTGCTCCGTCGAGACGGGCGGCCCCGATTCGCTCTCGTAAGGCGTCAGCCCCGTGCTGACCACCCCCGGCCCCACCAGCAGCGGCAGCCCGGCGAACGTCGTGGCGGCCGCCGTGTGGGCGTGGCCCGACAGCACCGCCACCACGTTGGAGTGGCGCTCCAGCACCTCGGCCAGTTCGCCCGGGTTCCGCAGCCCGATCCCGTCCACGTAAGGGATGTGCAGCGGCGACGCCTGGTGGTGCATCCCGACGAACGCCTGGCCGGGCGCGGTCGAGAGGGTCTCGTCGAGCCAGGCCAGGGTCGAGGGCTCCAACCGGCCCTCGGCGCGGCCGGGGATGCTCGAGTCGACCAGGACGATGCTGACCGATCCCACCCGCAGCACCTGGTTGACCGGGTCGGAGCCGGAGGAGCCGAGCAGCACCTCGCGGAACGGTTCACGGGAGTCGTGGTTGCCGGGGCAGATGAGCGTCGGGTGCCTGGTCGTCAGGGTCTTGCGGGCGATCTCGTATTCGGCGGGCGCGCCGTTGTCGGCCACGTCGCCGGTCACGATCACGGCGTCGACGGCGAGGCCGTCGATGTGGCGCATGACCCGTTCGGCGCGTTCGGTGGCGCGGGGGCCTCCGTCGATGTGGGGGTCGCTGACGTGGGCCACGACGATCATCTGAACCTCCTAGGCGAGCCGTTCGACGAGGATACGCGCCCGGGCCAGTTGTACCTTGCGGGCCTCGGAGGCGGCGTACCTGATGATCAGAGGGGGCGCCGTCAGGTTGAGGACGTCGTCCACGCGGGTGCCGGTTCCTTCGGCGCTGAGGTCGAATCGGTACGCCATCCGCACCCCGCCCGGGCTCTTCACGTCTCCCCACACGGCGCTGTCATCGGTGAAGAGCTCGACCGCGATGGGGTTGTCCCACTTGATGAACCCGAGGAACCTGAACCGCTCGGTGGCGGTGTATCGGACGACGCCGGGAGTCGACCTGTCCACGTCCTTGACGGCGACCACGATCGGGGAGAGCCCGATGTAGTTCTCCGGGGTCGTCAGGTGGTCGAGGACCACCTTCGGTTCGACGCCGATGTGGAACGTGTTCCGCAACACCTGGTCCGGCACGCTGGGCCTCCGGGGTAGAACGTGATCTTATCTCGCGAATTGTGTCATCACCCGGCGGGTGTGATCGTCGGCGGGAAAGAACGATTCGATGGCCAACTCGGCCACGGTCACGTCAAGGGGCGTGCCGAAGGTCGCCATGATGCTGAAGAAGCGCAGTTCGCCCGCCTCGTGGCGGAGCCGCATCGGGACGAAGATGTCGCCCGGCCCCGGGAACTCGATCTCCGGTTCGGGCTGGTCGCAGGGGTAGTCGCGGAGCTCCTCGTACAGGGAGGTGAGCTCGGGGTCGGCGGTGAAGGCGATCTGGCGGCGCAGGCGGGAGAGCAGGTGGGCCCGCCATTCGCCGTGGTTGACGATGCGCGGGGCCAGGCCCTCCGGGTGGAGGGAGGCGCGGAGCACGTTGGCGGTCAGGTCGGGGTCGATGCCGTCGGCGAGGAGGGCGAGGCCGGCGTTGGCGTCGACGAGGTTCCAGCGCTGGTCGACGACGACCGCCGGGTAGGGCTCGTGGCCGGTGAGGACCTGCCGGATGGCCGCCTGTATGGCGGCCATCCGGGGGTTGGAGAGGGAGGTCTCGCCGTAGACCGGGGCGAAACCGGCCGACAGCAGCAGCCGGTTGCGTTCCCGGAGCGGCAGGTCGAGGCAGTCGGCGATGCGCAGGATCATTTCGCGGCTGGGACGGGCCCGGCCGGTCTCCAGGAAGCTGATGTGCCGGGTGGAGATGTCGGCGGCGACGGACAGGTCGAGCTGGCTGAGCCGGCGGTTCTCCCGCCATCCGCGGAGCAGGGGGCCGACTGAGGTCATCGTCACGTCTCCGAACTTAGGCACTGGCAGGTCATGTGGGCGATTACCCGGCGGGTAATCACGACCAGCGGAAGAACCGGACGGCCGTGACCGCGCCGACCACGCCCCACGCGGCCATCACGACGAGGTGCCGCCACTCCGTGCCGCCCGTGGCCAGCAGGTCGATCATCGCGGCGCCGAAGGCCCCGGACGGCGTGAACTCGGAGATGGTCCGCAACACGCCGGGCATCAGAGCCTGGGGCACCCACATGCCGGCGAAGAAGAGCGAGGGGAAGAAGACCGCCATGCCGAGGCCCTGGACGAGCCGTGAGGTGGGCGCGAGCGCGGCCAGCAGCAGCCCGATGGCGAACGTCGACACCATGCCCAGCAGGAGGGTGCCGGTGAAGGCGAGGGGGGCCTGGGGGAACGGGACGTCGTACACGAGATGGGCCAGGACGAGGATGAGCACGGTGGTCAGCACCGTCATGACGACGTTGAGCACCAGTTGCACGCCGAGGACGGTGCCGGGGTTGACCGGCGTGGTCGACATCCGCTTCAGGATGCCGCGCTCCCGGTAGGTGACCAGCACGGTCGGGAGCAGCGAGAACGCGCAGGTCAGGACCGACAGGATGATCATCACTCCGGGGAGGTGGGTGTCGATCGGCCGTAGCCCGCCGAGTTCGGGGTCGGGCTTCTGGAAGTCGGGGATCGTGCCGCCGAGGATCAGCGTCAGGGCGATGGGGAGGCCGACGGCGAAGAAGATCACGGCGGGCTCGCGCAGGTAGAGCTTGGTCTCGACCGAGGTCAGGCGGCGGACCTGGGGGGTGGTGATGGCCATGTCGGGCAGAGCTCCTTGGGTCGTGGGGGTGGTCATTCGCCGGTGAGGGCGAGGAAGGCGTCGTCCATCGAGCTGGTCTCGGTCTTGAGGTTGCTGATCGCCGATTCGGGCAGGGCCGTGACGACCGCGCGGAGCACGTTCTGGTCCCCGGTCACGGTCACCTGGCCGCCCTCGACGGTCACCGAGTGCACCTCGGGCAGCGACTTGAGGCTCTCCACCGGCATCGTTGACCGGAAGGTGATGCGCTGCACGCCGCCCGTCCGCGAGATCAGGCCCGCCGGGGTGTCGACGGCGAGGACGGTGCCCGCGGCGATGACCGCGACCCGGTCGCAGAGCCGCTCGATCTCTTCCATGAAGTGGCTGACCAGCAGCACGGTCACCCCGCGCTCCCGGATCCGGCTGATCAGGTCCCAGGTCTCGCGCCGGGCCTGCGGGTCGAGGCCGGTGGTGAGCTCGTCCAGGATCGCGATCCTGGGGTTGCCCACGAGGGCGAGCGCGATCGACAGGCGCTGCCGCTGGCCGCCCGACAACTTGGCGAAGCCGACCTTGGGGTCCAGCCCGACCTCGTCGAGCAGTTCGCTCACCGAGGCGGGGTTGGCGTAGAAGGAGGCGTACAGGTCGAGGGCCTCGCCGACGCGGAGCTTGTCGGGCATGGCGCTCTCCTGGAGCTGCACCCCGACCTGCTGCTTGAGGTCGGCCGCGACGTGGATGGTGCCGCCGTCGGGCTTGCGCAGGCCCGCCACGCATTCGACGGTCGTGGTCTTGCCGGCGCCGTTGCGGCCGACGATCCCGTAGATCTCGCCCTCTTCCACGGAGAACGAGACGTCCTTGACGGCGATCTTGTCGCCGTACTGCTTGCGCAGGTTCTGAACCGTGATGATTGCCATGCCGAGAACGCTAGAAATCCGCGAGCTCCGAGGTAATGCATCTGGTGACCCAGCCGGGGTGGAGGAAACCCCACCCCCCTCAGGCGGCTTCGTGCACTCCCCTCGGAAGCCGCCCGCGGTCACACTGGGACGCATGAAGCAGGTCAGGTCGCTCGGTTACGGGCTCGCCATCTCCGCGCTGGTGGCCGTCCAGATCCCGGTCGCGCTGGTGGCGATCCTGGGTGTGCTGGTGTCGACGGTGGCCGGCATGGTGTTCCTGCTGGAGCCGTCGGTACGGCTGATCCGCTTCATGGCCGGCATCGACCGGAACCTGATCCGCCGCTGGGTGGGGGTGGACATCCCCACCCCCTACCGCCCCCGGCCGCCCGCGCTGGTGCGGGCCCGCGACGGCTACTACCACCACAAGGGCAAGCGCTACCGTACGGCGGCCTCGCCGCACATCGACCGGATGCTGGCCTGGGTGATCACCGATCCGGCGACCTGGCGCGAGCTGGTGTGGATCATCCTCGACCCGTGGACCCGGTCGGTGTTGGCCTTCGGCCCGACGTTCCTCATCGGCCTGGGCATCTGGCTGACCTTCGCGGAGGGCCTGTACTGGGGCCTGGCCCTCTCCGTGGCCGCCTTCTTCCTCGCGCCCGCGGCACTGAAGAACTACGCGCTGTACGCCCTGGCCCTGCTCGGCCCCACGGCCAACACCCAGCTCGTCGGGCAGGTCAACAGACTCAACCAGGTCAGGGCCGATCAGCTCGACCTCCAGGCCGCCGAGCTCCGCAGGATCGAACGCGACCTCCACGACGGCGCCCAGGCCCGCATGGTGGCCGTCGGCATGACGATCGGCGCGGCCGAACAACTGCTCGACCATGATCCGGCCGCCGCGAAGGCGTTGCTGGTGAAGGCCAGGGAGTCGTCGGCGACCGCCCTTCAGGAGCTCCGGCAGCTCGTCAGGGGCATCCATCCGCCCGTACTTGCGGAACGGGGTCTCGGCGACGCGATCCGGGCGCTCGCGCTCGACAGCCCGCTGAAGGTGAAGGTCCACGCCGACCTCCTTGAACGGCCGGAGTCGCCGGTCGAGTCGGCGGTGTACTTCGCCGTCAGCGAGTTGCTGGCCAACGCGTCGCGGTACGCGTCCAAGGTGACCATCGACATCAGCCGGCGTGGCCGGGTGCTGCGGGTGACCGTGTCCGACGACGGGCCGGGCGGGGCGAAGGCCGTACCGGGAGGGGGACTGGCCGGCATCGAGCGGCGGCTGGCGGCGTTCGACGGGGTGCTGGCCGTGTCGAGCCCGCCCGGCGGCGGCACCACGGCGACCATCGAGGTGCTCGACGCGCTGCCCGGCGACGCGGACGTCGAACCGGTGAACGCGCTGCCGAAGGGCTGGCGGGGCCTGCTCTACGCGCTCTGCTGGAGCCTGTGCTGGTTGCCGCTGTTCCCGCAGGGTCTGGTGTCGACGTTCATGCTGATCTTCCAGCCGGAGGAGCGGTCGTGGTTCCTGGCCCTGCACATGCCGCCGCCGTTCCAGTGGCCCACGGTCGCGTTCATGATCGCGCTCGGCGCCACGATGCTGGCCACCGGTATCCGGCTGAACCCGACGGCGGGTAAGAACCCGGGCGTATGCTGACCGATCATGAGGGTCGTACTCGCCGAAGACCTCCACCTGCTGCGCGAGGGCCTCGTCCACCTGCTCCGCGCCCATGAGTTCGACGTGGTCGCCGCCGTGGAATCGGGCCCCGAACTGCTGAAGGCCCTGGTCGGCCACCGTCCCGACGTCGCCGTCGTCGATGTACGGCTCCCGCCCACCTTCACCGACGAAGGTCTTCAGGCCGCTCTGGCCGCCCGCAAACAGGTCCCCGGCCTGCCGGTGCTGGTGCTCTCGCAGCACGTCCAGCAGCTCTACGCCCGCGAACTGCTCGCCGACGGCACCGGCGGCATCGGCTACCTGCTGAAAGACCGCGTCTTCAACACCGAGCAGTTCATCGACGCGGTGCGCAGGGTGGCCGGAGGCGGCACCGCGATGGACCCCGACGTGATCGCCAAGCTCATGGTCAGCAACGCCCGCAACGAGCCGATCGCCCGCCTGACCCCCCGCGAACGCGAGGTCCTGGAGCTGATGGCCGAAGGCCGGTCGAACGCCGCGATCGGCCAGCGCCTGTTCCTGAGCGAGAGCGCCGTGGGCAAACACACGGCCAGCATCTTCGGCAAACTCGACCTGGCCCCGAGTGATGACGACAATCGGCGGGTATTGGCGGTTCTGGCATACCTCAATGGGCGATGAAGCGAGATGCGAACGGCGGAAGGCCGGGCGTATCTCGCGCTCGGAATCTGCCCGAATGACACGGCGTCGGATTTTGTCGGTAGTGATGGGTAGCGTGTCGTCACTGCCAGTGGTGAGGTCGGAGGTCAACGGTGAAAGTCCAGGTCAACCGCGATGTGCTGGCTGAGGCCGTGGGCTGGTGCGCCCGCATCCTGCCGACTCGTCCGGCGCTGCCGGTGTTGACGGGCCTGCTCCTCGACGCCTCCGGCGACCTGCGCATCTCCGCTTTCGACTACGACGTGTCGGCCAGGGCCGACGTCGACGCCGCGGTCGCCGAGCCGGGGCAGGTGCTGCTGCCCGGCCGGGTGCTGGCCGAGATCGTCCGCAGCCTGCCCGGCGAGGTCGTCGACATCACCACCAGCGGCAACGAAGCGGTGCTGACCTGCGGCAGCGCCGAGTTCGGGCTGCTGACCATGCCGGCCGACGACTTCCCGACCCTGCCGCCGATGCCTCCGAAGGTCGGCGCGGTCGGGGGCGCCCTGTTCGCCTCGGCGGTGGCTCAGGTCGCGGTGGCCGCCAGCCGTGACAACACGCTGCCGATGCTGACCGCGATCCGCGTCGACACCGACGGCGTCAACATGACGATGGCGGCGACCGACCGCTACCGCATCGCCGCCCGCGACTTCCTGTGGCATCCCGAAGGCGAGGCGACCACCCACGGCGCGATGATCCCGGCCAAGGTCCTGGTCGACGTCGCCAAGTCGCTGCGTGTCGGTGAAGTGAGCGTGTGCCTGGGCGGCAACGTCGCCGGCTTCGAAAGCGCGGGCAAGTCGACGACGGTCCGGCTTCTCGACGACCAGTTCATCGACTACCGCTCACGGCTGAGCGGCGACTGGGGCATCAGGGCCACGGTCGACGTCCAGCCGTTCCTTGAGGCGATCCGCCGGGTGGCCCTGGTCTCCGGGGCCCATTCGGCCGTACGTCTGTCGTTCTCCCAGGGCCAGGTGCTGATCCAGGCCGCGGGCGACGAGATCGGCCGAGGCGCCGAGGTGATGGGGGCCGACCTCGACGGCGACGACATCCTCATCGCCTTCCAGCCCCACTTCCTGCTCGAAGGGCTGGCCGGGGTCGAGACCGAGCAGGCGGTCATCCACCTCGACTCGCCCACCCGCCCGGCGCTGATCTCCGACGCGGGTGACGACCCGGCCTTCCGCTACCTCGTGATGTCGCTGCGGATCAACTAGTCGAGCTCGCCCGTCTCGGTGAGGGCGATCAGGATGTGCTCCATGCAGGCGTGGCCGGCGTGCTCGGCCGCTGTGGCGTCGCCCGAGGCGATCGCCCGGAGAATGCCGTCGTGGGGGATGTAGTTCTGCTCCAGCGAGCCGCCGGCCGCCGCGATGCTCGTGCGCAGCGCCGCCGAGAAGTCGACGTAGAGGTCGATCAGCACCCGGTTGTGGGTGGCCTGCACGACCGCGACGTGGAAGGCCAGGTCGGCCTCGACGAACGCGTCGACGTCGCCCGACGCCCAGGCCTGCTCGCGCCGGGTCAGCGCCGCCTGGATGTTGACGATGTCGCTGTCGCTCCGCCGGGTCGCCGCCAGCCGGGCCGCCTCGACCTCGAGCGCCCGCCTGACTTCCAGGATCTCCAGCTGTTCGGCCGCCCGGAGCCGCCGCGCCATCGCGCCGGACAACTCGCTGACGGCCCTGACGTAGGTGCCGTCGCCCTGACGGCAGTCGAGCAGCCCCGCATGGGTAAGCGCCCGCACGGCTTCACGAACCGTGTTACGCCCCACGCCGAGCTGCTCGGCCAATACGGTCTCGGTCGGGATCTTGGCGTTCAGCTTCCACGACCCCGAAGTGATCTGCTCCTTGAGCTGATCGATCACCTGGTCCACGAGAGACGCCCGCTGCGCCGTACGCAGACTCACAACAGTCCGCCTCCTAAGGGGAAACCAGTCATCCCATGAGTCAATGACTGGTCGACCCTAATTATTCCAGAGCTTCCGGCACAAATCCGGTGCTTGTCTTGAGGCAGATTCGTGAGCGCGAGACGCGGCCGGACGCCGGCCGCCCGCGTCTCGCACCGGGCCTACCGCGTGAGCACCGCCGGCGTGACGACCCCCGGCATGTTCGCGTGGACGCCCACCGCTTCGAGCGCCTTACGATACGCCTTCGACTGATCTTCACGGGAACCGGCCTGGCCCCACAGGTCACCCAGCTCACGCCAGGTGCGGGCCGCCTCGCGGTCGGGCGCGGGCCCGGTCGCGGAGAGTAGCTCCTGCGCCTTGCGCAGCTCAGCGGTCGCGCTTTGGGACCGTGCCAAATGGACTTCCGCGAGCACGAGGTAGGCCGTCGCCGGAATCGTGCCCCGAATGCCGACCAGCTGGTCGAGCGCGCGGTTGGCCAGTTCGGCGGCGCCTTCGGTGTCGCCGGAGCGCAGCCGTACCGAGGACATCACGATCAGGCTGCGGGCGTGGTCGAGGTGTTCGGCCGGGAACGCGCCCAGCACCGAACCGGCGGACGCCGCGAGGGCGTTGGCGCGGTCCAGATCGGCGTCTTCGGGGTGGGTGGCTGTGATCTTCGCCCAGGTCATCGCGATGCGGGCCATGCGGACCGCCATGCGCGACGGCCGTCCGGCCGCGATCGCGTCCTCCGCGAGCTGCACCGCGAGCGCCGAGTCCTCCCCTTCTGCGGCGGTCACGCTGGCCTGCCAGAGCGCGAGGATCTCGGTCGTTCGGTCTTCGACCTGCGGCAGCCCATTGGCCACAAGGACGCGGTCGACGAACGGAAGTCCGGTCTCGGTCTCGGCGAGCGCCGCGGCGAGCTCCACGGCGAGTTCGCCCTGGGTCACCCCGAGCGCCTCGACGCGGCTCAGCGCGTGTGCACCCAGGTCGCGGGCGCGGGCGAGGTCGCCGGCCCGGTGGTAACACCGGCAGAGGGCGACAGTGAGGGGCAGCGCGGCCAGGCGCTCGGGGTGGGCGCCGGCCTCCCGCCGCAGTCGTTCGTATGCTTCGACGGCCCGGCCGATGCGGCCCTGCGCCTCAAGGGCGCGGGCACGGCCGAGACGGGCGTGGGCGGCGAGCATGGCGTTGTCCTCGCCGGCCGCCTTGACGATGTCGCTGAATCGGTCGGCCGCCATGGCCGGGTCGCCGTGGTGCAGCTCGAGTTCGGCGTGCCGGAGGCCAAGCTCGGTGTCGATCCGCTGACGCGGCTCTATTCCGTGAAGGAGGAACTCCGTCGTGCAGCCGAGTCGCTCGGCGAGAAGGCGGGCGACGACGGGGGTCGGCGTTCGCTTCCCGGATTCGATGAGAGAGACGTAGCTGTCGGACAGATCGGGCCCAGCGAGCTGGGCCTGGGACATGCGCCTGCTCAGTCGCAGCGCTCGGACGCGGTCGCCTATGGTTCCCTGACTCGGCATCTGTTCTCTCAGGGCAGGGGATTGGTCAATGGTCCCGCCATGATGGCACGAAGCTGTCGAATCGGGTAACCCTCCCGTCAAGAATCCCGAGGGCGAACTATGTTCGCGCCTCGGGAATCCTCCCTGGAAAGCGGCATTTCGGACGTTAGTCGTCCGAGTCGTCCTTGTTCGGGAAGATCATCTGGCAGACCTCGAGGTAAAGGGTCTCGGGGTACGGAATGTAAGGGACAGTCCGCAACGCCTGGTCTTGACCGGCCGATTCCATGACGAATTCCCCGTAGCCCAGAATCCTGCCCATGAGGTCGCGCTGGAAGCTCATGTCGGTGACCTTGCCGAGGGGCATCATCGCCACCTTGCGGGTGATCAGCCCGGTGGCCAGCATCATGCGCTGGGAGGTGACGACGAAGTAGTCGACCGACCACTCCGCCACCTTCCACACGAATCGGATCAGCAGCAGGAGCCAGGCCCACCAGATGATGACGAGGGCCTGGCCGCCGCTTGCGGGGCCGAGCCACTGGCTGGCGAGCCCGGCGATGATCAGGCCGCCGAAGATCTCGGCGACCGGTCGGAGCAACACGGCCGGATGGCGGCGAACCATGATGACCTGGTGCTCGTGGGGAAGTAAGTAGCGGTTGACGGAGGACGGGGCGGAGTCCCCGTGGGTGACTAGTCTCATGACAGTCGCGCGAAGAATTGGGCGACTGAGTTGGCGCCGTTGACGACCCCGGTGACCGCGCCGGTCACGGTGTCGGCGGCGTCATGCGGCCGCGACAACAGGTAGAAAGCCACCAGAGCAACAGCTCCCCACTTGAGAATCTTCTTGACCTGCACTGCGGTCACCACTCCCACTGAGTCATAGATTACCCAGGCACCTGGTTCGGTAAAGCGCATAAAGCCGGAACTACCGGCCTCGCTATGACTCCGTCGCGGTAGCGAGAACCTGGAGGTGCCGGCGCGCGATGCGCTCCACCAGCCCGGGATAGGCGTGACCCGTCACTTCCACGGCCCCATGGTGGGCGGCCTGAATACAGCGCGTGACAGTAGAGGCCGGGTGAATTCCGGCGAACTCGTCACGGAGCACGGCCTCGACCTGCTCATACTGACTCATGGCTCTCCCTGGTGCGCGCCCCACGTAACACCGAGTGACGCTAAAGAGACGTCGTCACTACTGTACGTACCCGAGCAGTCACCAAGTGTAACTAATCAGGCGACACCGTAGAGCCGGTCTCCGGCGTCGCCGAGGCCGGGGAGGATGTAGCCCTGGTCGTTGAGCCGCTCGTCGAGACCCGCGGTGACGAGCTTGATGGGGTGGCCGGAGTCCTTGAAGACCGAGTCGAGGTGGGCGATGCCCTCAGGGGCCGCCAGGAGACAGAGCGCGGTCACGTCGACGGCGCCGCGGGAGAAGAGGAACTGGATCGCGGCGGCCAGGGTGCCGCCGGTCGCGAGCATCGGGTCGAGCACGAAGCACTGCCGGCCCGACAGGTCGTCGGGCAGCCGGGTGGCGTAGGTGGAGGCCTCAAGGGTCTTCTCGTTGCGGATCATCCCGAGGAAGCCGACCTCGGCCGTGGGGAGCAGCCGCATCATCCCGTCGAGCATGCCGAGGCCCGCCCGCAGGATCGGCACTACCAAAGGTGTGGGACGAGACAGCCGGACGCCCTGGGTGGGAGTGAGGGGCGTCTCCACGGTCACCTCGGTGACGCGCACGTCCCGCGTCGCCTCGTACGCGAGGAGGGTCACCAGTTCGTCGGCCAGCCGCCGGAAGGTCGGCGAGTCGGTCCGCACGTCACGAAGGGTCGTGAGCTTGTGCGAAACGAGCGGGTGGTCAACGACATGGGTCTCCATGGGACAAAAGGTACCGTGAAGCGGAACAGACATCCGAACCCGCCCGGCGGTTTTGATCACAATTTGCGCGACAACCGGACGGGGGTGTCGCGCGTCTGAAACCATTACGGCCGTGATGACAAGCGAGGCGCGGGCGACCGAAGGCCGACCACGGCCCGCGCTCGTGAATCTGCCGCAAGTGACGTCCGTGGAGATCAGATGACAGACGAAGACGTACTTGACTTCGCCATCGTGGTCTACCGCGAAGACGACCACTGGGAGGCCGAAATGCTCCCGGTGGCGCTCACCTCCGACCTCCGGGGCCTGCTCCAGGCGCTCCGCCAGCAGCCGAGCAACGCCGGAACGATTGGCCTGGTCGCCGTGGGGGATGACTTCTTCGTGGCATTACGGGTCTTCGGCGAGCGGGTGAGTGTCTTCCTGTCAGACATCACCGCGTCGTGGGAGTGGCCGCTGGCGCGGCAGGTGCTCGACTTCATCGACGTCCCGGTCCCCGAGGAGGAGGAGCTCGACAGCGTGTTGCCCGCGGGCGACCTGTCGGTCTTCGCCGACCTCGGCCTCGACGAGATGGAGCTGGGCGCCCTGTCGGGCGACCGCGACCTCTACCCCGACGAGGTGTTGTTCAGCATCGCCGCCCGACTCGGATTCCGCGACCCCTTCGAACGCGCCGTAGACGCCATCATCGGCTGAAACCTCGGGACCTCGCCATGCCCACGCGAACCAATCTCTTCGCCGCCGCTTTCCTGCGCACCAACGGCCGATGGTCGGGGGCCGAGGTCGACCTGTCCGAAGCCGAGATCGCCGACGACGTCGGCGACGCCGTCGGTGAGGCCCTCGGCCTGTCCGGCGACGAGCTCGTGCTGCTCTGCGTCGAGGTCGAAGACGAGTGGTTCGCCCTCGTGCGCTACGAGGGCGACCTCGACCCCCGGGTGTTCCTGTCCGACGCCCAGGCCGGGGCGACCGACCCGCTCGGCGAGCTGTTCGCCGAGCTGGCCGGCATCGCGGTCGACAAGGAGACGCCCGACCTCGGGGTCCGCCCCGGCGGCGACTTCGAGCTGCTGACCGACTTCGGGCTGCGCGCCGAGGAGCTGCTGGAGCTCAGCGTCGAGGAGGGCATGCTGCCCGCCGACGTCCTGTCGGTCGTCGCCGAGCGCCTCGCGTTCGGCGACGAGCTCGACCGGCTCAGGTGATCTTTCCTGTACGACCAGGTGATGGGCCTGGCCCTCGCCGAGGCCCTGGAGGCGTCCCGGCGGGGTGAGGTGCCCGTGGGCGCCGTCGTCGTCTCCGGCGACCGGGTGCTGGCGCGGGCCTCGAACGCGCGGGAGTCCTCCGGCGATCCCACGGCGCACGCCGAGATCCTGGCGCTGCGCGCCGCGGCGGCGGCCCTGGGGGAATGGCGGTTGTCGGGGTGCACCCTCGTGGTGACGCTGGAGCCCTGCACGATGTGCGCGGGGGCCGCCGTGCTCTCCCGGGTCGACCGGATCGTCTACGGGGCCGTCGACGAGAAGGGCGGGGCGGTCGGGTCGTTGTGGGACGTGGTGCGCGACCGGCGGCTCAACCATCGGCCGGAGGTGGTCATGGGCGTACGCGAAGAAGAATGTTCTGCACTGCTTTCGGCGTTCTTCGCCGCGAGGCGCGAGCAGTGACCATTCTCCGGTAAGCTGCTCTGCGGTGGTGTCTCCTAGTGGCCGATGGAGCGCGCCTCGAAAGCGCGTGTAGGGCAACCTACCGTGGGTTCAAATCCCACCACCACCGCCACGCATACGAAGACCCGGTGTGATCATCACACCGGGTCTTTTCGTTTTCCGTCTCAGAGCTCGAGCACGCGCGCGTGCAGCACCGACCGCTGGTGGAGCGCCGCCCGCAGGGCCCGGTGGAGCCCGTCTTCCAGGTAGAGCTCGCCCTCCCACTGCACGACGTGCGGGAAGAGGTCACCGTAGAAGGTGGAGTCCTTGGCCAGCAGCGAGTGCAGGTCGAGGTTGGCCTTGGTGGTGATGAGCGCGTCGAGTCTGACCTGGCGGGGCGGAATCTGCGCCCATTCGCGATGTCCGAGACCGTGCTCGGGGTAAGGGCGTTCGTCGCCGACCAACTTAAAGATCACGCTATGTAGTTTATGAGACGAAGGTGGCCCGGGTCAGATCGACCCTGAGAACGTGTCACATCGTGCGGGATCCCCTGATTTATAGCCATTCGTGAACCACGTCACCCGCTGCTCCGAGGTGCCGTGGGTGAACGCGTCGGGGTTCACCTGGCCGCCGCTCTTCCGCTGGATGGAGTCGTCGCCGACCGCCGCGGCGGCGTCGAGCGCCTCCTGGATGTCGGCGTCGGTGAAGGGCTTGGCGAAGAAGCCGGTGTCGACGGCGTTCTTGGCCCAGACCCCCGCGTAACAGTCGGCCTGGAGCTCCACCCTGACCGAACCGCTGTCGGCGCCCTCGCCGCCGCTCTGTTCGAGGGTGCCGGTGAGATTCTGGACGTGGTGGCCGTACTCGTGGGCGATCACGTACGACTGGGCGAACGGGGTGTTCGCCGCGCCGAGCTGGGATTCGAGCTGGTTGAAGAAGCTCAGGTCGAGATAGACGTAGCGGTCGGCCGGGCAGTAGAAGGGCCCGACGGCCGAGTCGGCCGCCCCGCACCCGGTCTGCACGCCCTGCTCGAAGAGCGCCGTCTTGGCGTTCTGGTAGCCGTCGACCTTCGTGGCCCAGTAGTCCTGCAGGCTGTTGACGACACCGACGACCCGGCACTGCTCGTCCTGGTCGGCGTCCGCGCCGGTCTTGCACTTCTCACCGAGGTCACTTGACGGCTGGACGCCGGGGTTCTCCGCGCCTCCCCCGCCGGTGATGTCACCGGGGTTGATGCCGAAGATGAGGGCGACGATCAACGCGATGATGCCGGCCGCGCCACCGCCGACCGCAAGCCCGCCACCGGGGATCCCGCCCCGGCCACGGTTCTCGACCTGAGACGAGTCGAGTTGCGCTTGGTCATCGAAATCCATGGGCGCGCTACTGCCCTTCTGATGAGCGATCATGCGGGGATGACCTCATTGGAAGAGGCCGGGCGGCTGGCCGAACTCGTGGCCGACCTGGACCGGCTGCTGAGCGCCGCCCTCATCCACGGCTGGGGCGGAGGGCCACGGGGGAACCGGGCGGTGAAGTAAGCCGCGTGGCTCGTTGCCCGGCGGGGTGGCGCGGCCGGTTGGCGCCGGTTACGGGGGTGAGCCGGGGCGGTGGGCGGTGCTGACCAGGCGGAGCCGTAACGGAAAAAGAAAGAAGGGGCGGGTCGGCTGTGCGACCTGCCCCTTCTGGTGGCGGAGGATAGGGGATTTGAACCCCTGATCGGTCTCCCGAAACACGATTTCCAATCGTGCGCCCTAGGCCAACTAGGCGAATCCTCCGCCGAGAAGTTTACATGACTTGGCGCATGCGCCGTCCTTCCGTTCGGAGGGCCGGGCGCAGGTGGTTCGGGTGGCGGCTAGACTGTCCTCGGACCCCTCGCGCGGCGTCATCCTGTGAACCTCCCCAGGGCCGGAAGGCAGCAAGGATAAGCGGGCTCTGGCGGGTGTGCGGGGGGTTCTTTGCTTCCGGTTCTGCTCTCCCCGAGGAGACCGTTCATGAGTCTCGCGCTCTACCGCAAATACCGTCCTGGGACGTTTGCAGAGGTCAAAGGGCAGGAGCACGTCACCGAACCGCTCCGCCAGGCCCTCAGAAGCGGGCGCGTGAACCATGCCTACCTGTTCAGCGGCCCTCGTGGATGCGGCAAGACGTCGAGCGCGCGGATCCTCGCCCGGAGCCTCAACTGCGAACAGGGGCCGACTCCCGATCCGTGTGGCGTCTGCGAGTCGTGTGTCGCGCTGGCCCCGACCGGGCCCGGCCACCTCGACGTGATCGAGATCGACGCCGCCTCTCACGGTGGTGTCGACGACGCGCGTGACCTGCGCGAACGGGCTTTCTTCGCGCCCGTGTCGGCGCGGTTCAAGATTTACATCATCGACGAGGCGCACATGGTGACCCGCGAGGGGTTCAACGCGCTGCTGAAACTCGTCGAGGAGCCTCCGCCGCACCTGAAGTTCGTCTTCGCGACCACGGAGCCCGAGAAGGTCATCGGGACGATCAAGTCGCGCACCCACCACTACCCGTTCCGGCTGATGCCTCCGGCGACGCTGAAAGCGCTCATGGAGGAGATCCTCGCGTCGGAGTCGGTGCCCTACGAGCCCGCGGCCCTTCCACTGGTCGTCCGCGCCGGGGCCGGTTCGGCCCGGGACTCCCTGTCGATCCTCGACCAGCTCCTGGCCGGTGCCGACGAGAACGGGATCACCTACTCCCGCGCGGTGTCCCTTCTCGGATACACCGACGGCGACCTCCTCGACGAGATCGTCGGCGCCTTCGCGCGGCGTGACGGCGGGCAGGTGTTCCAGGCGGTCAACCGGGTGATCGAGGGCGGGCACGACCCTCGGCGCTTCGCGACCGACCTGCTGGAGCGGTTCCGCGACCTGGTGATCCTTGCCAACGTGCCGGAGGCGGCGGCCAACGGCCTGCTCGACCGGCCGGCCGACGAGCTGGAGCGCCTGCAAGGGCAGGCGGCCGCGATGGGGCCCGCGGAGCTGACGCGGGCGGGGGAGATCTTCAACGCGGGGCTGACGGAGATGCGCGGGGCGGCGTCGCCTCGGCTCCTTCTGGAGCTGATGTGCGCCCGCATCCTGCTGCCTGCGGCCGAGGGTGGCGAGGCGGCCATGCTCACCCGCTTGGAGCGGTTGGAGCGTGACGGAGCGCCTCGGGCCGGTGTCCAGGCTGCGTCTTATCCGGTGGCTCCGCAGGTGGGAGGCTACGCGGGCGGGCAGTCGGCGGCCCACGGCGGAGGCCTCGGCCAACCTGGCGTTTACCAGGCTCAGGTCCCGCAGCCTGGCATGGGCCACGGCCAGGTTCCGCAGCCTGGCATGAATCAGGGTCAGGTGCCGCAGCCTGGCATGGGCCACGGTCAGGCTCCGCAGCCGGGAATGTCTTCGGGGCAGGCTTCACAACACGGTGTTGATCATGGCCCGGCTTCCCACGGCCACGCCTCGCAGCCCGGCGCTCAGCAGGGCCAGCCTGAGGCGCACCCGGCGGCACAGAACGGCTCGGTGCAGCAGGCGGGCTCTCCTCAGGGCCAGGCCGGGCATGCCGAAAGCCGGCCGGGAGCCGGTGACTCGAAGGCCGCCGACGACTGGCCCGAGACCGTCAAACCCGGTTCGGGCGGACCGGTGCCCAAGCCCGCCGCTCCCCCGGCCGACGACTGGCCCGCCGCCGTCAAGCCCGGCTCCGGTGGCCGGCCCGCCGACGTCCCACCCGCCCAGCAGGCCGAAGCCGCTCACGCCCCTCAGGCCGCCGCCGGGGTGGGTGTGGTGGCCCAGATGTGGCCGCAGGTGCTTGAGGCGGTCAAGAACCGGCAGCGGGTCGCCTGGATGATCCTCAACGCCCAGGGCCGCCTGCTCGGGGCAGAGGGCAACGTGGTGACGGTCGGGTTCGAGAAGCCGGGCGACGTCCAGGGCTTCCTGAAGGGCAAGCGTGACGAGGTCGTCGCCGCCGCCCTCGGTGACGTGCTCGGGGGACGCTGGCGGGTCGACGTCGTGGTAGGCGGCACCGGAGGCGGCCAGGCCGCCCGGCCGAGTCAGCCGTCGCCACCCCCGGCCCCTCCGGTCCAGCCCGCACCGCCGGTGCAGCAGGCCCAGCCCGCGGCACCCCCGCCACCGCCCGCCCGTGAGGCCGCCCCGGCGCCCAGGCAGCCGGAGAAGACCGCCACCGACGAGTCGTGGCCCGACGCGCCCACCGACGAGTTCGAACGTCCGGCCCCGCAGGCGGACTACGAGGCCCCGCCGCCCCGGGCGTCCGCTCCTGCGGCGGCCCGGCAGGCGGCCGCCGCGCCCGCCCGGCAGGCCTGGCCGGACGCGGTGCCCTCGCGGGCGAAGAAGTCGGACGTGGACGACGTCGACCCGGACAACGACGCCGACGTGGACACCGACGGCCTCTCAGGCCTGGCCCTGCTCCAGAAGGAACTGGGCGGGCGGGTCATCCAGGAGATCGACCACTCTTAGCCGCTGATCCCCTGAACCACGTCCATCAGGTCGTCGCCGGTCAGGGGGTTCTCGGTGATGCGGACCGTCAGGGCGACCCCGGGTGAGTCGAGCCAGAAGGCCTCGGTCTCCGTCGCCAGGCCGGGGGTGCCGTCCTTCGAGAACTCCTTCAGGTCCCACGTCTCACGCTCGTCGTATTCGGTCAGGAACTCCCGCAGCGACGGCAGGTCGGTCAGGGCATCGCCGCGCAGCACGGCGACGCGGAGATCGGCCTGGTGGCCGTCGGGCGTCTCCCGTTCCCAGACGCGGGTCGCGAAGGTCACGTCTTCCCACTCGGACTCGAAATCGCTCACCGAGGGCCCGGCGGCCGCCGGGACGTGGGTGATCGCGAAGCCGTCGAGGGTGCCGCCGTCGCGGCCCGCCGAGCCGCCGGCGGGCGCCGACAGGACGAGGAGGCCGGCCATGAGGATCGTGCCGATCATCGAAGGTTCTCCCTAGCAGGAGTGGGTGAGGCGGACCGACGCAGCCGCGTGGCGGTGGTCCTCCGCCGGGACGATCGACATGATGCGCTCCAGGATCGCGACGTCGTCGTGGCCTCCGCTCGTCTGTGCATAACTCCAAAGGTGGGTCGCGTTGCCCTTGCCCAGGATCTCGGACCTCACGCGGGCTTCCAGTTCGTTCCTTTCGCGGCGGATTTCGAAGGACTCCGACCGGGGCAGCAGCGGGCCCTGGTAGCGGTTGACGACCGTGTCGAGGTCGCCTGTGGACAACGCCCGGCGGACCGTCAGGAGGTCGGCGTCGACCTCGCCGACCAGGCGATAGGGCTTCGCGGCCACGGCGCCGGGGAGCTGGGCGCGGAGCCGGTGGATCTCGGCGCGGATGGTCACGGGGTTGCCGTCGTCGCCGTACAGGAGGAAGGAGAGTTGCTCGGCGTTCAGGCCGCGCGGGTGGGTGGCCAGGAGGGTGAGGATCTCGGCGTGGCGCAGGGAGAGGGGCACACGCCGGCCGCTGTATTCGGCGAACGGGGCGCCGCCGAGGAGGGTCAGCGACAACCGGGGCAGGGTGCCGCGCCGGGGATTGACCAGGTAGGAGTCGCCGAGGAACTCGACGTCGCCCACGTGGCCGTCGGGGAGGACGACCCGGCCGCCCTCGGACGGGAGTGAAACACGTTCCCCCTGGAACCGTTCGCCGGCGATGACCCGGCCGCTGCACGAGACGAGCAGGCCCGAGCGGGCGGCGTGGCGGGTGCGGATGCGCTCGTCGCTCTCCCGCATCCGCAGCGCCAGATGGCTCTCGGCGAGCTGGGCGGCGGCGCCGACCAGGGCGACCGTGGCCGGGGGCAGGGATTTGGCGATGCCGCTGATGTCGACGCAGCCCAGCACCGCGCCGGTGTCGGGGTCGACGATCGGGGCGCCCACGCACGACCAGCCGTGGAGGACCTCGATGTGGTGTTGCTCACCGTAGACGCTGGTGGGGACGCCGGCCGCCAGGGCGGTGCCGATGCCGTTGGTGCCGACGACCGACTCCGCCCAGGCGAAACCGTCGGCCAGGCCGATGCCGTCTGCCTGGCGGAGGACCTGGCTGTGGCCGTCGCGCCAGAGGACGTTCCCGTCGGCGTCGGTGACCACCATGATGTGGGCCGCCTCGTCGGCGATCTGCAGCAGCGTGTGGCGCAGGAGGGGCACCAGTTCGCGCAGTGGATGGGCGGCGCGGGCGGTCGAGATGTCGGTGTGGTCGTAGACCAGTGGGGCCGCGCGGACGCCGGGGTCGACCCCCGCTGCGAGTGAACGGCGCCATGACGCCGAGATGATCGTGTCGCGAGATCTCACAGGCCCCAACCCTCTCGGATGCTGATCCACAATCTCCAGGAGTAACCGATTGATCGCAACCTGTATGCAACGTTCCGGTGACTACGTTTGGTTCCGCCACTCCGGGCCGCGGCCGACTCGGGGTGGAAAAGGCCGGGTCTCGGACGCTTGGAGGGGGGCCGGGACCCGGCCAGGGCCGCACCAATGAACACGCTCCGTGCTCCGGTGTCAGATGAGCGGCAAACACCGTAGGCTCGTCGGGACGAACTACGTCGCCGGTCGCTGAGGAGCGCACGATTGTGAACCCAGAAGTCAACCTGCAGCAGTTGCTGGAGCAGGCTCAGCTGATGCAGCAGCAGCTCGTCTCGGCGCAGCAGGAGCTCAACGACGCCGAGGTTCAGGGGAGCGCGGGCGGGGGCCTGGTTGTGGCGACCGTCAACGGCAGTGGCGAGCTGCTCGAACTGAAGATCAGCCCGAAGGTCATCGACTCCGGTGACGCCGCCGAGACGGCCGAGACCGTCGCCGATCTGGTCATCGCGGCCGTCCGTGACGCCGTCCGGGCCGCCGGCGAGCTCCAGCAGGAGAAGCTCGGCCCGCTGTCGCAAGGCCTCGGCCAGCTCCCAGGTTTCTGAATATGTACGAAGGCGTCGTCCAGAACCTGATCGACGAGCTGGGCCTGCTGCCCGGCGTCGGTCCCAAGAGCGCGCAGCGCATCGCTTTCCACCTGCTGTCGGCCGACCCGGCCGACGTGAAACGGCTGGCCCACGCCCTTCTCGAGGTCAAGGAGAAGGTGCGGTTCTGCCGCGTGTGCGGCAATGTGGCCTCCGAGGAGGAATGCCGGATCTGCCGCGACCAGCGTCGCGACCCCCACGTCATCTGCGTGGTCGAAGAGTCGAAAGACGTCGTGGCGATCGAGAAGACGCGCGAGTTCCGGGGGCGCTACCACGTGCTGGGGGGCGCGATCAGTCCCATCGACGGGGTCGGACCCGACGATCTCCGGGTGCGCGAGCTGATGGCCCGGCTCGCCGACGGCGAGGTGACCGAGCTCATCCTCGCCACCGATCCGAACCTCGAGGGCGAGGCCACGGCCACCTATCTGGCCCGGCTCGTCAAACCGATGGGTTTAAAGGTCACTCGGCTGGCCAGCGGTCTGCCCGTCGGCGGCGATTTGGAGTACGCCGACGAGGTCACCTTGGGCCGCGCTTTCGAAGGACGGAGACTGCTGGATGTTTGACGACGAGTGGAAGGACCTGGCCGACCGGGTCGCCGGGCACGCCCAGAACTACCTCGACGGCCTGACCCGGCTGGCGGGCGGCGAGGGCGGCAACGCCATCCTGCCGCTGCTGCTCGTGGAGGTCGCCCAGGTCAGCCTGGCCGGTTCCCAGCTCGCCGCCGTGCACGACGTGATCCTGCAGGGCAACGTCGAGCCGGCCCTCAGCGAAGATCCCGACATCGACCCGCTGCGGGTGGCGCTGGCGGCCCGGCTGGGCCCGGTCGACGACTACGCCGAGGTGTTCGACCCCTACAAGGACACCTCGGTGACCCCCTACCGGCTGTCCGACGACCTGACGGCGGTGGCGGCCGACCTGATCCACGGGCTGCGCCACTACAAGGCCGGCCGGCCCCTTGAGGCGATCTGGTGGTGGCAGTACTCCTACTTCAACACCTGGGGCAACCACGCCGGAGCGGCTCTGCGGGCCCTGCAGGCGCTGGTGGCCCACACGCGGCTCGACGTGGCCGAAGAGGTCACTGTGGTCTGAGGGTGTCCACATGCTGGGCTAACTCAGTTGGCCCTCAGAGGCCCGCAGTTAGACTGTGAGCTCCACGTCCTGATTCGTTCGGAGAGATCCAGTGGCGCTCGTTGTCCAGAAGTATGGTGGTTCGTCCGTCGCCGATGCCACGAGCATCAAGCGCGTCGCGCAGCGGATCGTCGCCACGAAAAAAGCGGGCAACGAGGTCGTGGTCGTCGTCTCCGCGATGGGCGACACGACCGACGAGCTCCTCGACCTCGCCCAGCAGGTGTCGCCGCTGCCTCCGGGCCGCGAGCTCGACATGCTGCTGACCTCCGGCGAGCGCATCTCGATGGCGCTGCTCGCGATGGCGATCGCCAACCTGGGTCAGGAGGCGCGCAGCTTCACCGGGTCGCAGGCCGGGGTGATCACCGACTCGATCCACGGCAAGGCGCGCATCATCGACGTGTCGCCCGGCCGGCTGCGCGACGCCCTCGACAAGGGCCACATCGCGATCGTGGCCGGGTTCCAGGGTGTCTCGCAGGACACGAAGGACATCACGACGCTCGGGCGCGGCGGTTCCGACACGACCGCCGTCGCCCTCGCCGCGGCCCTCGGGGCCGACGTGTGCGAGATCTACACCGACGTCGACGGCATCTTCACCGCCGACCCCCGGGTCGCCTCGAAGGCGCGCAAGATCCCCCGCATCTCGTACGAAGAGACCCTCGAGATGGCCGCGTGCGGCGCGAAGATCCTGCACCTGCGCTGCGTGGAATACGCGCGGAGGTTCAACCTCCCCATCCACGTCAGGAGCTCGTTCAGCACCAAGGAAGGCACCTGGGTCACCTCCGACCCCGCGACCGAAGGAACCGAAGTGGAGCAGCCCATCATCTCCGGCGTGGCACACGACCGGAGCGAGGCCAAGATCACCGTTGTCGGCGTGCCCGACAAGGTCGGAGAGGCTGCCGCCATCTTCCGCACGCTGGCCGACGCCGAGATCAACATCGACATGATCGTGCAGAACGTGTCGGCGGCGGCGACGGGCCGGACCGACATCTCCTTCACGCTGCCCACGAGCGACGCCCCCACGGCGCTCACGGCCCTGAAGAAGATGCAGGACCAGGTGGTCTTCGAGACGCTCCTGTTCGACGACCAGATCGGCAAGGTCTCGCTGATCGGCGCGGGCATGCGGTCCCACCCGGGCGTCACCGCCAAGTTCTTCGGCGCGCTCGCCGACGCGGGCGTCAACATCGGGATGATCTCCACCTCGGAGATCCGCATCTCGGTCATCGTCGACCAGGACCAGGTCGACGCGGCGGTCAACGCCGCACACTCGGCGTTCAATCTCGACGCCGACCAGGTTGAAGCTGTGGTTTACGGAGGAACCGGCCGATGAGCACCAAGCCCACCCTCGCCCTCGTCGGTGCGACCGGTGCCGTCGGCACCGTCATGCGCGAGATCATCTCCGGACGGGAGGACATTTACGGCGAGATCCGTCTCGTCGCCTCGGCCCGTTCGGCCGGCAAGGTCCTGCAGGTCCGCGGCGAAGACGTCGTCGTCCAGGCGCTGGCCCCCGAGGTGTTCGACGGCGTCGACATCGCGATCTTCGACGTGCCCGACGAGGTGTCGGCCACCTGGGTGCCGATCGCGGCCGAGCGCGGCGCGATCGTCATCGACAAGTCGGGCACCTTCCGGATGAACCCTCAGGTTCCGCTGGTGGTCCCCGAGGTCAACCCGGGCGACGCCGCCAACCGCCCGCTGGGCATCGTGTCGACCCCCAACTGCACCACCCTGTCGATGATGGCCGCCATGGGCGCCCTCCACGAGGAGTTCGGGCTCAAGGAGCTCGTCGTGGCGTCCTACCAGGCCGTCTCGGGCGCGGGGGTCGCCGGTTCGGCTCGTCTGTACGACGAGGTCGAGGCCCTGGCCGGTGACCGCACCGTCGGCACCACCGCCGGTGACGTGCGCAAGGTCCTGCAGAACAAGCTCGGTGACGGCGACGACACGTTCCCGGCGCCGGTCGCGTTCAACGTCGTGCCCTGGGCGGGCTCGCTCAAGGAAGACGGCTGGGCGTCCGAGGAGCTGAAGCTGCGCAACGAGTCGCGCAAGATCCTCGGCATCCCGACGCTGAAGGTCTCCGCCACCTGTGTACGCGTCCCCGTGATCACCACCCACTCGCTCGCGGTCCACGCGACCTTCGAGCGCGAGATCACCGTGGCCGACGCCCACCGCGTGCTGGAGGCGGCGCCAACCGTCGTGCTGGTCGACGACCCGGCCAACGGCGTCTACCCCATGCCGATCGACGTCGTGGGCACCGACCCGACCTACGTCGGCCGGGTGCGGCAGGCCCTCGACTTCCCCAACACGCTCGACCTGTTCGTGTGTGGCGACAACCTGCGCAAGGGCGCGGCCCTGAACGCGGCCGAGATCGCCGAGCTGATCGTCGCCACCGAATTCACCGCCTAGCGGAACAGGATGTCCCAGTGGTCGCTCTCCCGGGCGAACAGGTCCTGCTCGGGAGAGATGTAGAGCTGGGAGCCGTCACCGCGCTTGCCGTGCGGTTCGAGCCTGCGGGTGATGTAGCGGTCGAGGCAACGGTTGGGAGCCAGGTCGATCTTCCAGCCGTTGCCGTGGCTGTAGGTGCCCACGGCATGCCCGGTCTCGGTGCCGCCGGTCACGATCAGCCGGCAGCCCGACATGCGCTTCAGCTCGATCGTCTTCAGCAGGGTGCCGAGCCTGACGGTGTGCAGCGACGTACAGGTCGGGCGGTGCTTGTCGACGCAGTTGCCGGTGGAGCGCCAGCCGAGGCCCGCCTTCCGTATTCGGTTCATCGCGTAGTTGTGGTGGAGGCGGGTGTTCATCGCTCGGCGCCACGTCCAGTAGCGGACTTTCAGCCTTCCGGTACGGAACGCGGTGCGCACCCCCTGCGGCGCCTCGACGGGGCGGAAGGTCAGCTGCGGTCTGACGCGTTGGGTGTCGGCATCGGCCTTGGGGCCGGGGAGCGTGACCAAGGCGAGAACGGTCAACCCGGCGACACTCCAGCCGGTCGTGCGTTGGGTCATTCTACTTCCCCCATTACTCTCCGTAGCGCGGTGGGGGAGCTTGATCAATGGCTTAACTCCCACGCCCGGGGGTGAGCCACCCTCGGAGAGGCCGAGTGTTTGGGGTAACTCGGCCATCATCTGGTGGGTTCATGACCTGACGGGGGCTGGAGACGTACAGTGACCGATGTGCCCAGGTCGAGCAGGGATCTCATCGTGGAGACCGCACTGCGGCTTTTCCGCGAGCGCGGGTACGACGCCACGACAATGCGCGCGATCGCCGCTGAGGCGGGGGTCTCCGTCGGTAGCGCCTATTACTATTTCGCGTCCAAAGAGCAGCTGATCCAGGCCTATTACGACCAGGCCCAGTCGGCGCACGAGGCGGCCAGCCGGGAGATCCTGGCCAGGGAAAGGGCGTTCGCGCCCCGGCTGCACGGCGTGCTCAGCGCGTGGGTACGGGTTTCCGAGCCCTACCACGCGTTCGCGGTGAAATTCTTCAAGCACGCGGCCGAGCCCGACAATCCGCTGAGCCCGTTCAGCGCGGAATCGGCTCCAGCGCGCGATTCATCGGTGGCGCTCTATCGCGAGGTGGTCGAGGGCTGCGCCGACCGAATGGACTCCGAATTGCGCGCCGAACTGCCCGAACTCCTGTGGTTGTTGTCAATGGGAGTGGTGCTTTTCTGGGTGCACGACACCTCGCCCGGATGTGCCCGCACCTACCGGCTCATCGACCGGAGCGTGCCCTTGGTCGATCGTTTGGTCGCGCTTTCCTACCTGCCGGGTTTGCGTGGTGTGACACGAGATTTCATCGAGGTGGTCCGCGAATTGCGGGAATGATCTGATTACTCTCAGTCACATGGTCTGGGTCTTCGGGTTTGTGGCGATTGTCGTGGTGGCCCTGTTCGCCGTGCTGACGTGGTTGCGGCGCAGTGGCCGGTCCGACGAGGAGGGCGGCGCCGGGCCGATCGACTTCGCGGTGAACCTGGCTCTGGCGGTGTTTCTCGTGGTCGTGGCCTATGCCGTGGTGTTGTGCCGCGACGCCATCTCGGCCTCCGACGCCGACGTGAGGGCGGAGTCGGAGAGCCTGGTGGAGCTCTACTGGGCGGTGGCCCCGTTGCCGCAATCCGCTGAGGTGCGGGACCTGGTGCGGGCGTACACGACCCAGACCGTCGAACTCGACTGGCCGCGCATGCGGGAGGAGTCCCTCGACCCGCGGACCGGGGTGACACTCGACTCGCTGCGGACGGCGATGCTCAAACTGCCCGCGACCGATTCCGAACTGCGCGCGGAGGCCCTGGCGCGGGCGGCCGAGGTGTCCCACGCGCGGACGGTCCGGGCGGACAACGCGACGTCCGGGCTGGAATCGGTCTTCATGGTGTCGATGGTGGTGTCCGGGCTGCTGGTGATCGCCCTGCCGTGGGCCCTGCGCCGCCGGCCGACGGTGCCGTCGGTGATCGCCGACGTGGTGCGGGTCGCGACGGTGGTGACCGGGATCGTGGTGATTCATCTCATTTCGCACCCTTATGGGGTGGAGGGGGCAGTGGATCCTGGGCCTCTTAAGGAGGCCCAGGTCCGCTTCGACGAGATCGACCGTTTGCTGCCTAACGGCGGCGCCGCCTGAGCACCGCTCCGGCCGCGACGGCGATCACGGCCGTGAAGAGCACGACCACGACGGCCTGCCGATCGGTCGGTCGATGCGTGGTGGCCGCCTGAGCCATCCGCTTCCGCGCCCGCGCGATCGCACCGTCGGCCAGGGGGAGCGGGTTGATCTGCACTGGGGCGGGGGCTGGTGGTGCCTGGGCGGGGGGAACGGCTGGGGCGGCAGGTCCCTCGGCAGGGGCGGTTGCGGGAGCGGCACCGGGCTCGGCCGCAGGGCCGGCGGCGGGTTGAGCCGGAGGTTTTGCCGCGGGACCGGGCTGGGCAAGCGCGTTTGGATTGGTGGGCTGGCCGGGAGCAGGATTCGGCGCCGTGGCTTGGCCTTGGGGCGTTGGCGTCTGTGCTGGTGGCAGCATGATGGATGGGTTGTCC
>NZ_BSSX01000003.1:91202-729436 GCF_030269205.1 Herbidospora sp. NBRC 101105
GTCCACAGCGGGTCTGTCCACAGCGGGTCTGTCCACAGCGGGTCTGTCCACAGCGGGTCTGTCCACAGCGGGTCTGTCCACAGCGGGTCTGTCCACAGCGGGTCTGTCCACAGCGGGTCTGTCCACAGCGGGTCTGTCCACAGGGGAGTTATCCACAGCTGACACATCTCTTGCGTGCTTATCCACAGGCCGAGCGCCTGGAGCGGGCGATTTCGCGGTCGAATTGTTCGCCGTAGGACGGTGTGAGGCACTTCGATCCACAGGCGGAGTATTTGCAGCGGCCCCCTCCGCAGGGGTCCTATCCACAACGGCCGAAGCCACAGTGGTCGTATCCCCGGCATCTCTGTCCACAGGGTGCCTGTTTACAGGGGTGAGATCCACAGCCGGCCTGTTCATGGCGGGTCTGTCCACACTCGGGATATCCCCAGCGCCGGTTTCCCCAGCGCCGGTTTCCCCAGCGCCGGTTTCCCCAGCGCCGGTTTCCCCAGCGCCGGTTTCCCCAGCGCCGGTTTCTTCTAGGTGGGTTTCCCCCGGGCTCAGTTTCCCAGCGTGGTTTTCCACAGCCTTTGTGTCCACAAGCTGCGCCAAGAGTGTGGTCACCGGGATTCGGATGGTTGGCGTCTTCGCTGGCGGGACCGTGATGGCAAGGGTCACCAGTGCCGTGGGAAGAGGGGCGGCGGGGATGTACGCAAGCGTGTTCGCCGGAACCTGGACCAGAGCGACCGGCCTTATCAGCACGGGAATCGTCACAGGGACCGCCAGGAAAGCGGTCGTCGGCGTGCGCACCACGGGGAGCGGACTCCACGCCGGCTCGGCGGACGGCGACGGTTGGGCCGGGCGCAGGAGGCGGGCCAGAACGGCTCGGGGCAGCCGGATGGTTTCGCTTCGTTCGCAGGTCACCTCTGCCAAAGGTCCGCGTACTTCCGCGTGACAGGACGTTCTCACTTCCACCGGGATATCTGCCATTTCTTCGTTCTAGCAGCTCAGAGGCCATTTACCTGACGTACCGAACGGTTGGTATGCTCGTGCCCTCAACCGAAGAGCCGGGAGGGCACTGTGGCGCGCTGGGGAATCACCATCCCGTTCGCGGGGAGCGGTCTCGATCGGGAGCTGATCGCCGAACTGCCTTCTCTCGGTTACACCGACGCCTGGTCGGCCGAGGTCAACGGCAACGACGGGTTCACTCCGCTGACTCTGGCCGCCGAGTGGGCGCCGGAGTTGCGGCTGGGCACGGCGATCGTCCCGGTCTCGACGCGGGGGCCCGGTCTGCTGGCCATGACGGCGGCTACCCTCGCCGAGCGGGCGCCCGGGCGGTTTCTGCTCGGTATCGGCGCGTCCTCCCCCGCGATCGTCGAGCGGTGGAACGCCGGGGAGTTCGTCAAGCCGTTCGCGCGCACGCGTGACACGTTGCGGTTCCTGCGCAGGGCGCTTGACGGTGAGAAGGTCACCGAGGCCTATGAGACCTTCTCCGTTCAGGGGTTCAAGCTGGAGCGGGCGCCGACGACGCCGCCGAAGATCGTGTTGGCGGCGCTTCGGCCGCGCATGTTGCGGCTCGCCGCCGCCGAGGCCGATGGTGCGATCACGAACTGGTTGTCTCCGGGTGACGTACAGAAGGTTCGGGGTGAGATCCACGACGAGACCGAACTGATCGCGCGGCTCTTCATCATCGTCAGTGAGGACGCCGACCGGGTCAGGGCCATCGGGCGGCGGATGATCGCCGGGTATCTCACGGTGCCGGTGTACGCGGCGTTCCACGACTGGCTGGGGCGAGGTGAGGTGCTGGGGCCGATGCACGAGGCGTGGGCGGCCGGTGATCGGGCGGCGGCGTTGAAGGCCATTCCCGACGAGGTGGTCGACGATCTGATCATCCATGGCACGGCGGAGCAGTGCCGGGCGCGGGTGAACGAGTACGTTGAGAACGGCCTCACCACGCCCGTTCTGGCCCCGCTCGACCTCGGTGACCAGCCGATGGACCAAACGGTAAGGAATCTGGCCCCGCAGTAACGGAACCAACGCCGCAAAGTCCTCCGTTATCGGGGCAAATGGCCGGGCAGGGAGGCACTCATGGTCAAGGCACGACGGGCGGCGCAGGCGTACAAGGCCTACCAGGACATCTCCAGGCCCGGCAGCCCCGGGCTGGGCGCCCGCATCCGCGCCCTGCCCCGCATGCTGGCCGGCGCGTTGCGCGGCGACTACCGCGAACTCGGCAAGGGCAAGCTGGCCCTGATGGGCGCGGCGATCCTCTACATCGTGAGCCCGGTCGACGTCGTCCCGGAGGCGCTGTTCCTGGCGCTGGGCGTGGTCGACGACTTCGGTGTGTTCCTGTGGCTTGCGACCTCACTGCTGGGCGAAAGCGGGCGCTACGTGGACTGGGAGCGCCGGAACCTCGCCCTGTCCCCTGAACCGGGAGCCGACCGCCGCCCCTTGGCCTAGAGAAGTCCCTGCTCGGCAGCCTGGCTAAGTCGACTTGTCAGCGCCTGGTCGCGCGCCTGGGTGTAGGGCCACCAGGCGAAGTCCGGGAGAAGCCGGATCGTCCGGACCTGCTCGGCACGGCTGCTGTCGGCCGCCTTGGGCTCTCCGGCATCTCAGGCGTTGATGGCCTGGCCAAGAGGCCGGCCAGTCGTGGCTTGGCCCGCGTCCGGGACCTGGACTGAGGAGCGCAGGAGAGCGAAGCGAACCGGAGCGACGAGGGAAGGCCCGGACGGAAGGCGGCCAAGCCCGCCGCGCCGGAGGCGCGGCCATCAAACAGGTCAGATCTCTTCCATGCGGAGCCACGCCCGTGACGGCAGCGGGTGTCCGAACAACCGGGCCGCGTTCCCGTAGGCCACCCGTGCGATGTCCGCCGGCGGCAGGTTCCCCAGTCGCCTTGCCACCGATCGCTGGGTGTCAGGCCACGACGACTCCGCCCGGGGATATCCGCTCTCCAGGAGCACGTGTTCCATCCCGACGGCCATGCGCACCCCGCTCAGGGCCGTGTCGTCGAGGGTGCCGAAGAAGAAGTTGCGGCGGAGGACCTCGCTCGGGCGCAGGCCGCCGTCCCAGGCCGATTCGCTCGACACCGGGTGGTCGAGGGCGTAGTCGGCTCGTTCGGCCAGCATGGGGAGCCAGCCCACGCCGCCCTCGACGATGAGGATGCGCAGGGCGGGGAAGCGCAGGGGGATGCCCGACCACAACCAGTCGGCGCAGGCGAACATCGCCGTCGACGGCATCAGGGTCGTGATCGCCTCGATGGGGGTGTCGGGCGAAGGCACGGGGGCCCACGACGAGGCGCCGGTGTGGAGGCAGACGACCGTGCCGGTCTCCTCGCAGGCGGCCAGGAACGGGTCCCAGTGGCCGCTGTGGATCGACGGGAGGCGCAGGCGGGTGGGGAACTCGGGGAAGACCACGGCCTTGAAGCCGCGGGCGGCGTTGGCCTTGATCTCCTTGGCGGCGACCTCGGGGTCTGGGAGCCAGGGGAGCTGGAGGGCGATCACGCGTTCGGGGTAGGTGCCGGCCCATACGTCGACGTGCCAGTCGTTCCAGGCCTTCACCAGGGCTAAGCCCAGGTCTTGGTCGCGGGTGCGGGCGAAGGCGACGCCCGCCTGGGTGGCCAGCATGCCGGGGAAGTTCAGGGCCGCCCAGATTCCGGCACGGTCCATATCCTCGATGCGCGCGTCGACGTCGTAGCAGCCGGGGCGCATGTCGTCGAAGCGGACCGGGTCGAGGGTCCACGCCTCGCGGGGGCGGCCGGCGCCGACGTCGATGCCCGCGGCCGGGTAGGTCGCGCCGCCGTAGCGCCACACCTGGTGGCCGCTGTCGGTGTCGACGACCTTGGGGGCCGCGTCGTGGTATTTGGACGCGAGGCGGTTCTCGAAGAGGTCGGGCGGCTCGATCACGTGATCATCGACTGAGATGATCACAAAATCCCGCCGCCTCGGCTCAGGGTCGGGAAGCAGCGGGGTACTCACAGCATTCAACGTTAGAGCCAAGGAATAACGCCAAACAAGCTGGCAGGTCTCCGGTTGGTATCCGTTCGTCAGGTCACGGCGGGGCTGGTCGCCTCGGACGCCCCACCATTATCGGTACTTTCGCGCCGGTCGTGAAGCTCTCGGCGGATCAGGAGGATCCAGCCGCCGATCGCCACCCCGATGAACAGCCACCACTGCACTCCGTAGGCCAGATTGAGCCCTCCGCCACCACCCGATTCGGGGGCGGGCACGGGTTCGGGGGCTTTTTCCGCCCTCGGCCGCTGTTCGATGAGATCGACGTACCCGCCGTAGAGGGGGGAGCCGACCAGGCCGGCGATGGGGCGGTCGTCGATCAGGAGGACCTGGCCCGCCGGGAGGCCCTTGCGGTCGATGATGCCGGTCGTCTCGGTGGTCTCGGCCGGGCGCAGGCGGCCCGTCAGTGTCACCTCGCCGCCAGGGGGCGGCGGGACCTCGGGGAGGGTGTCGATGGTCGCGCCGGCCTTGACCCAGCCCCGGTTGACCAGCACGGCGCCGTCGGCGGTCTTGAGCGGGGTGAGGACGTAGAAGCCGACCTGGCTGTTCTGGGTGCGGCGGCGGACCAGCAGCTCGTGGGCGGTGTCGTAGGTGCCGGTGGCGGTGACCCTGCGGAACTTGTCCTTCTCCGGTACGGCCCCGCCCACGCTCGTCAGCGTCTCGACCGGCACCGGAGGCGCGGACAGGTTCGTGGCGTTGCGGTCTTCGGCGGCGGAACGGTCTTCCCACCGGCCGAACTGCCATCGTCCGAGGAAGACGAAGGCCGGGATCACCAGCAGCACGACGACGTGAAGTGCCAGCCAGCGAGGGGTCAGCAGGAACCGGTACACGCCCTACAGACTAAGGACCCTAGGCGGTGCCCTTGACTCTGGATCCCGGTCCGGGCAGCGCGACGGTCTCCCGCGGTCCTCCCACGTGGTGTCCGTCGGCGCAGCGCAGCTCCAGCGTGACGTGGGCGCCGCAGTCGCGGTGGGTGACCAGCAGCGACGGGCCCTCGGGGTCGGCCAGGTAGCGGTCGCCCCACTGGAGCAGCGCGACCAGGATCGGGAAGAGCTCGCGGCCCTTGTCGGTCAGCCGGTATTCGTCACGTTGACGCTGGCCCGGTTCCTGGTAGGGGACCTTGCGCAGGGTGCCCTCGTCGACGAGCCGGGCCAGGCGGGCGCTGAGCACCTGACGGGGGGCGCCCGTGTTGGCCTGGATGTCGGCGAAGCGGCGGACGCCGGCGAAGGCCTCACGCAGCACCAGGAAGGTCCACTTCTCGCCGAGCACGGCGAGGGTGCGTTCGATGGAGCAGTTGTCCAGCCGGAAGGCGCTTCGCGGCGGATCGGTCATGGCACGCATCGTAAATCATCACTTCCTCTACCCATCTGAGTCTACTTGACATACCCAGCCCGGCAAGAAACCCTGAGTCCATGCAGAGAACTCAGGTGGACGTCCGCCCCGCGGGGCCGGATGACGCGGACGGGGTGCGGAAGTTCCTGCTCGACCTCTCGCTGCACACGCAGACGCGCCGTTTCTTCGCCGGGCTCACCCGGCCCACGGACACGCTCGTCACGGCGATGCTGGCCAGGGACGACCGCCGCGACGCCTTACTGGCCACCGTCGACTCCCTGGTGATCGGGCACGCCATGGCCTACCGGAAGGGCGACGAGGCCGAGATCGCGGTCGTGGTGGCGGACGCCTGGCAGGGGCAGGGGGTCGGCTCCCGGTTGATCAGGGAACTGCTCGACCGCGCGGCCGGGGTCCGTTGGGTGACCATGGACGTGATGGGGGAGAACCGGCGAGTGCTGGCCATGATCAACAAGGCCTGGCCGGAGGCCGAGATGGCCGTCGAGCACGGGTCGGTTCAGGTCAGAGCGACCCTCGCATTTGCAGAACAAAGCTCTGTTAGGCCACCATTGATGGTGTGAAGAGCGCGAAGATCGGTCGAGACGGGCGGACCAGGATCATGGACGGCGCCCTGCGCCGGTTCAGCCAGGACGGCGTCTCCGCCACCACTCTCGCCAGCCTCCGCGAGGAAAGCGGCGTGAGCGTAGGTAGTTTCTATCACCATTTCGCCAGCAAAGAGCACGTATTCGGGGTGCTCTACGCCGAAACGCTGACGATGTACCAGGAAGCGTTCATCACCCGGCTTCTCGCCAACGACGACGCCCGCGCCGGGATCGAGGCGATCGTCGCCTTCCATATGGAGTGGTGCGGCGAACACCCCGAACGGGCCCGGCTGCTGATCAGCGAGCGGCCGCCCCGGCGCGAGGAGCCCGGCGGCGCCGAGGTCTCCGAGTCGCGGCGCACCTTCTTCCGCCAGGTCGCCGACTGGTGGAAGCCCCACATGAAGTCGGGGCTGCTCAAGCCGGTCCAGTCGACCATGTGTTACGTGTTGTGGCTCGGCCCCGCCCAGGAGATGTGCCGGTTGTGGTTCGCCGGCGCCCACCAGCCGACCGACGAGGAGATCCGGTCGCTCGCCGAGGCCGCCTGGGCCAGCCTCAGCGGCTGAGCACCCGCCAGGTGCGCTTGTCGAGGGAGATCTCCAGCCGCAGGTCGTGCCGCTGGCGGCGCATGCCCGGCACGGCGATCGTCCGGTGCACCGCGTAGCGCCCCCGGGCCGGGTAGCCGAAGCCCAGCTCCCCCGGCAGCACCCGCAGGTCGTCGCGGTTTCCGCAGGCCGGGCACGTCCACGAGACCAGGTCGCGGCCGCGGTTGTAGTCGTGGCAGGCGCGGAAGTAGTCGTCGGGCCGGAATCGCGAGCCGCACGCCAGGCACGGTATCAGCATGGCAAACTCCCCGATGAGGTTGTCCGGGTGATACGCCCGCCTGCTTGACCGGAACTTGCAAAGCGCTTACGGCGCTAGATTGCTCTGTGTGGACGCACCATCTGACCTGCTCCTACGGCTTCGCGACCGGTTCCACGAGATCGGCTACACGATCGAGGGCGTACGCGAGAGGCTCGGCGACACGGCGGCCTCGGCGCTGGCGCGTGAGGAGCTCGTCCCGGCGCTGCGCGCGACGCGTGACGGCGACTCGCTGGGCACCCTGATCCGCCTGTGGTGGCTGGGGGTGCCGGTCAGCACGGCCGCCGCCGACCTGCCGCTGCAGGAGCTGCTGCGCAGCGGGTTGCTGATCAAGGTGGGGGACACCGTCCAGGCCAACGTCCACATCCAGCCCTGGGAGACCGGCGGCTTCGTGGTGTCCGACCGGAAGGTGCGGCCCGGCGATCCGGCGTTGCGGCGTGACCACGTGGTCGGGGCGGGCGGGGCGTCGGCGAACCTCGCGCAACTTGTTTCACGTGAATCCGTCGACCGGGCGCTCGACCTCGGCACCGGCTGTGGCGTGCAGGTGCTCCACCTCGCCGATCGGGCGAGCGAGATCACGGCGACCGACGTGAACGCCCGCGCGCTCCACCTGGCCCGGCTGAGCTGGGGGCTCTCCGGGGTCACCGGCGTCGAGACGCGCAAGGGCTCGATGTTCGACCCGGTCGCCGGTGAGCGCTACGACCTGATCGTCTCCAACCCCCCGTTCGTGATCTCGCCCGCCGGGCGGCTGACCTACCGCGAGACCGGATACCGGGGCGACGAGTTCTGCCGCGACCTCGTCCGGCTCGCGCCCGCCCACCTGGCCGCCGGGGGCACCTGCCACCTGCTGGCCAACTGGCTCCACGTGCGCGGCGAAGACTGGCGCGACCGCGTCGGCGGCTGGATCTCCGCGACCGGCTGCGACGGCTGGGTGGTGCAGCGCGACGTACAGGATCCGGCCGAATATGTGGAGTTGTGGTTGCGTGACGCGGCCGAGCAGGGCACCCCGGTCTACCGCGACCGCTACGACGAGTGGCTGGAGTGGTTCGAGGCGCAGGAGGTCGAGGGCGTCGGGTTCGGCTGGATCACCCTCAACGACTCGGGTTCCCTCGATCCCGTCGTACGGATAGAGCAGCTCACCCACCAGGTCGAGCTCCCCGTGGGGGCCTACGTCGACCGGGTCCTCGACGCGATTACCACCGCCCACCGGCTGAGCGACGACGAGCTGCGGAACGTCGCGCTGACCCTGGCCGAGGGCGTGATCGAGGAGCGGGTCGGCCCGCCCGGCGCCGACGACCCGTCGGTGATCCGGCTGCGCCAGACCCGGGGGCTGCGCCGGACGACCGACGTCGGCACCGTCGAGGCGGCGCTGGCCGGGGTCGTCGACGGCGAGCTGAAGACCGGACCGCTGCTGGCCGCCATCGGCGAACTCACCGGCAAGCCGGGCCTGGCCGACACCGAGAGCGTGCGCCGGCTGGTGGCCGAGGGGTTCTTCGCAATCGGGCGTTGATCGATCGTCAAGCGCGGCGTCAGAGAGTGAAAGCGGGCGAGGAACCCGGGGGTAGGGACCTCGCCCGGCCCGGCCGGTCGTTTTCAGAGAGGCGGCTGGCGATCACCGAGGCGCACCGTGTGGTTCCCACCGGGCCCCCTAACGCGCCGGGTGAGAGCAGCGACCGGCCGGGCGCTCATGTCCAGTGCGGAAAGGAACCCAGGGTGATCAACCACGTCCGGATGACCAGGCTCGATGACGAACTAGGTCTCGACGCGATCGGCGAGCAGCTTCCGGACGTCGTCCGCCTCGGCCGAACCGAGCCGGATGAACAGGTCGAGGGCCTTCTCTAGCGCGTCGCGGCTGCGGGTGCGGCTGCCGAGCCCGCGCAGCGCCTTGCCGAGCGCGGTCAGCGACTGGGCCTCTCCGTAGGGATGGGTGATCTCCCGGCTGACCTGGAGGGCCTGCTCGGCGTGCCGGGCGGCCTCCTGGAAACGTCCGGCCTTGGTGAGGGTGGTGGCGAGCCGGTTGCAGACGCGCTGCTCCCAGACCTTCTGGTTGCTGGCGCGGAAGAACTCCAGGCATTCGGCGTGGTGGACGACGGCCTCGTTCAGGCGGCCCACGTACGACAACACCACGCCCAGGTGGTAGCGGGCCCTGGCCACGCCGGGGCCGCTGCCGATCTCGCCGAAGATCTGCAGGCCCTGCTCCGAGACGGCGACCGCGTCGGCGGCCCGGCCGAGCAGCAGCAGGTCGCGGGCCGAGTAGCTGAGCACCAGCGCCTCTCCGGCCAGGTTGCCCAGCTCGCGGTAGACCTTGGTCGCCCGGCCGAACCAGTCGAGCGCCTCCGGGTGCCTGCCGAGTCGCCCGGTCACCACGCCGAGCGCGTTGTAGGTCTCCCCGAGCAGGGCGTGGTCGCCGGTGCGTTCGGCGATCTGCAGCGCGTCCCGGAACTCCTGGTCGGCCTCGGCCAGCCGGTTCACCCCGAACAACATCCGGCCGCGCACGTAGTGGGCACGCAGCCGGGTCGGGTCGTCGCCGGCCTCGACGAGGGCGCGGGTGCGCACGTCGAACTCGCGGGCGAACGCGCCCGCCTCCAGCAGCGGCTCCATCGCGACCAGCAGATCGGCGGCCGCGGGCAGGTCGGCGCGTGTCTCCGAGGCAGATTCATGGCGCGGGCCGCGACCGGCCTCCGGCCGGTCGCGGCCCGCTTCTTCCGCGACCTGGCCCAGCATGGCGAACAGGTCGTCGGCCTCGGCGGCCAGCCACGCCACCGACTCGTCGGCCGAGCCGAACGTGTGGCCCCGGGTGCCGATGACCGTGAGGTTGTCGGCGACCTTGCTGCCCTCGTACGCCAGCCGGTGGGCCGCGCGGGCCGAGCCCAGGTAGAAGCCGAGCAGCCGGCGCAGTGCCTCGTGGCGGGCCTCGGGGGTCTCGGCGTCCTCGGCCTGGCGGCGGGCGAACAGGCGCAGCAGGTCGTGGAAGCGGTAGCGGCCCGGCGCGGGCGCTTCGAGCAGGCTGACGTCGACCATCGACTCCAGCACGTCCTCGGTCTCGACCGGGCTCAGGTCGAGCACGGCCGCCGCCGCGGGGGTGGAGATGTCGGTGCCGTTGGGCAGCGACAACAACCGGAACGCGCGGGCCTGGCGCGGGTCGAGCTGGCCGTATCCGAGGGCGAAGGTGGCCGAGACGGCCAGGTTCCCGATCTTCAGCTCGTCGAGGCGGCGTCTCTCGTCGGCCAGCCGGGGGACGAGCGAGGCGACCGTCCACGACGGGCGCGAGGCCAGCCGGGCGGCCACGATCCGGACCGCCAGCGGCAGGAAACCGCAGGCCGCGACCACGTCCATGGCGGCGGCGCGTTCGGCCGCGACCCGTTCGGCGCCGGCCACCGCCGAGAACAGGGCCAGCGCCTCGTCGGGCTCCATCACGTCGAGGTCGAGCAGCTTGGCCGCCGGGAGGTCGGCCAGTTTGCCGCGGCTGGTGATGAGCGCGGCGCAGCCGGGGGCGCCCGGCAGCAGGTGTTCGACCTGATCGGCGTCGCGCGCGTTGTCGAGCAGCACCAGCATGCGCCGGTCGCCGAGCAGCGAGCGGAACAGCGCGGCGCGGTCGGCGAGGCCGTCGGGGATGACGTCGACGGGGATGCCGAGCGCACGCAGGAACGCCGCGAGCGCGGTCTCCGGCGGCGTGGGTTCGCGGCCGTAGCCGCGCAGGTCGGCGTAGAGCTGGCCGTCGGGGAAGGTGTCGTGCAGCAGGTGGGCGACGTGCACGGCCAGGGTGGTCTTGCCGACGCCGCCGATGCCGCAGATGGCCGCGATCGGCACGCCGTCGGTCGCGCCCAGCTGGTTGAGCAGCCGGTTCACCAGGGCTTTGCGGCCGGTGAAGTCGGTGACGGCGGCCGGGAGCTGCGCGGGTTTCGGCATCTCGACCACGGGCGTCGGCTCGGCGTGCTCCTCCGATGCCGGTCTCGGCTTCATGACGTACACGAGCGTCGGGTCGGCGGCCAGCACACGGCGGTGCAGCTCGGTGAGTTCGGCGCCCGGGTCGATGCCGAGTTCCTCGATGAGGGCGTTGCGGGTGTCGGTGAAGACGTTGAGCGCCTCGGCCTGCCGGCCGCAGCGGTAGTAGGCGAGCATGAGCTGCGCGCGCAGCCGCTCGCGCAGCGGGTGGTCGGCGGTCAGCACCATCAGCTCGGAGATGACCTCGGCGTGCCGGCCGAGTTCGAGGTCGAGGTCCATCAGCGTCTCGACGGCCGCGATGCGGCGCTCGAGCAGCCGTTCGCGCTGCGACTCGGCGTAGGGCCCGACGGCGCCCGCGAGTGGCTCGCCGCTCCACCAGGTCAGGGCCTCGCGTAACGTCTCGGCGGCCCGGTCAGCGTCGCCCGCCTTGCGGGCCGACTCGCAGGCGTGCACCGCCTTCTCGAACCGGGCCAGGTCGAAGGCGTCGTCGGGCAGCCTGAGCGCGTAGCCCTTGCCGACCGAGGTGAGCAACTGCGGTGGTGTACGGGGAGAACGGTCCGGCTCCAGCGCCGTGCGCAACCGGGAGACATAGGTGCGCAGCGCGCCAAGCGCCCGGGGCGGCGCCTCCTCGCCCCAGACGGCGTCGATGAGCTCGTTGGGGGTGACCGCGCGGCCCTCGCGCAGCAGCAGCATCGCCAGGATGGACCGCTGCAACGGAGTGCCGAGATCGAGCTCGGCGTCGTCTCGCCAGGCTCTGACGGGTCCAAGTACCGCGAAGCGCAGCTGACCACTCATCAGGAGCCCTCTTCGTACCAATCGGAAGTTTCGCTCGAATGATACGGCGTCAGGTCGCTCGCAATGAGGTCTCAAGGACGGTGAAAGTCCCGTGCAGGCAGGTCGGCCTATCAATGAGCCGTACCCGGAAACGGGGATCGTCCTCACAAACCTGGAGTATCCAATGCGCATCCGCAACGTGCTCGGCGTCGTCGCCACCGCCACCGCCCTCACCATCGGCATGGGCGCGGTCGCCTCGGCCGCCAACGCCGCTCCGCTTTCGTCGAACGACTGGGACTACGACGACGACTGGGGCTACTACTACAGCAACAACGGCAAGGCCAAGGCCAAGGGCTGGATCGACGTCGAGTACGACGACGAGGAGTCCAACACCGTCCGCATCGGCGGCAAGCTCTTCGACCGCGACTACCGGACCGAGCACCAGGGCGGCAAGTGCGGCTACGTCGCCTTCCGCTACGTCTCCTGGGACGACGAGGAGGACGACTGGTCCTCCAGCTACAAGACCTACAAGCAGTGCGGCACCGACGGCTGGAAGAACTTCAAGTTCACCCGCCACGACGTGGCCCAGGTCGAGGTCAAGGTCTGCCAGGTCGGCCTGCACCACAACTTCGCGACCAAGTGCGGCTCCTGGCACGAGATCTACAACGCGTGGGACGACGAGTTCGGCTACACCATCTGATCTTCCACCGATCCATATAGATAGGGGACAATCGCTCCAAAGCGACTGGTGACACGTCACTTGGACAGCACTTCCGCAACAACGTGAGATGACAGCGGCCGGTGCGGGCGATGGTCACCCGGACACGCAGCGGCCCGCCCTCCGGCATGGGGGCGGGCCGCTCGTTCCGTTTCGGCTCGAAGTAATGGCTGGTCAGGCGGCGTGCGCGTAATCAAGACGCGCCAGGATCCGTTCTCGTACCGCCGGCCATTCAGAGCGCAGGATCGAGTAATACGCCGTATCTCGGACCGTGTTGTCGGCGCCTCGGCTGTCCGCTCGCCGCACACCGTCGAGGTGTGCGCCGAGGGCCTCGATGGCGGCCCGGGATCGGTTGTTGCGTACGTCTGCCTTGAGAGTTATCCGGTGGACCTGCCACGTCTCGAACGCGTGGGAGAGCAAGAGATACTTGGCCTCCCGGTTGACACCCGTGCCCTGGGCGGAGGCGCCCAGCCAGGTGTAACCGATGTCCGCGACCGACGGGACCTCGCCCACCACGCCTTTGGTGCCCGGCGGCCAGGGCATGGGGCCCTGCCAGTACTCCAGGTGCATCAGACGGGTGGCACCGACCACGCGGTCGGTGTGCAGCCACCGGATGGCGAAGGGCATCGTGCGGCCCTCCGCCTGCTCAGCCAGAGCGGCCTCGACGTACGAGACCATCTCCTCCCGGCCTGCGGGAACGCGAGTAAACGAGTACGTCGCGCGGTCCTCGCTCGCCGCGGCGACAAGATCGTCGACGGCCGCGAGGGTGAGCGGTTCCAGGCGCACGAAGCGCCCGGACAGGGTGACAAAAGCGGGCATGAGCACATGATGGGGTCTGGACGACATGTCTGGTGCCAAATGACACACGACATCTTGTGGAACCCCAGGTTGAGCGCCCACCATAGCCATAAAACCGCAGGTCAGAGGTGTTTCTTCGCGGCTTCGCCACGGCCGCCGAGAGTAAAGATTCGACAAAGATCGTCAACGCGCCGGAGCGGGTGCCAGGAACATCCTCCTTCGGGCTCTCGACAGCTCCTTCGTGGTCAGTCCGCCGAGGGCTTCCTCCAGGTAGTCGAGCGATTCGGCCACCCACGGGAGCGCCAGCGGATCGGATCCGTGCAACGCCGCGAGACGCTGTTCGGCGGTCTCGCCGTACAACAGGGAAGTGGCCACGCGGACCCGCGCCGAACGGGGCTCGTCGCCGAACGCGGTGCCCGGCAGCACGCCGACGCCGTGGCGGTCGAGCAGGGTCCGGGCCAGTTCGTCGGAGCTGTCGAAACCGGGCATCTGCGGATAGAGGTAGAACCCGCCCTGCGGCACGTCCACCTTCGCGCCCGCGCGCGCGAACCGGTCGGCGACCGCGCGGGCCACGGTGGCGTGCAGCCGCCGTGAGTCGTCGATACGTTCCACGATCTCTTCCGGCTCGGCGAACGCGTACGCGGCGGCGTGCTGCACCGGCGCGGCCGGGGCCGACCAGATCTCACTGGCGACCGCGAGCAGCCGCTGGCGCAGCGCCCACCCGCCGGGCGTGTGCGGCAACCGGGCCACGCCGATCCGCCAGCCGCCCAGCGCGAGCGACTTGCTCAGGCCGCTGGTGATGACGGTGCGTTCGGGCGCCACGTCGGCCGGGCTCAGGAAAGGGGTGGCGTGCGGGTCGTGCACGAGGTCGCGGTAGATCTCGTCGGAGATGATGACCAGGTCGAGCTCGCGGGCGACCTCGGCCAGGCGCCGGACCGTCTCCGGCCGGGCCAGGCGGCCGGTCGGGTTGTCGGGGAGCGTGACGAGCACCGAGCGGACCGTCCGGCCCTGCGCACGGGCGTGCAGCACCGCCGATCTGACCTGGTCGGGGTCGGGGACCCCGCCCTCGCCGGCCGGGGTCGGCACCAGGATCGGGCGCACCCCCACGATCTCGGCCTGGGCGGCGTAACTGACCCAGCTCGGCATCGGCAGCACCATGTCCCCGGGAGACCTCCACTCGCCCGGGTCGGCGCCGATGGCGACCAGCAGGCCGAACAGCAGCGACTTGCTGCCCGGTCCGCAGACCACCAGGTCGGGGTCGGTCGGCAGCTCGCGCCGCGACCAGTAGCCGGCCGCCGCCTCGCGCAGCGCGGCCAGACCCGCGACCTCGCCGTAGCCGTTGCTGGCCCCCGCGTCGGCGAGCCGGGCCAGCAGGGCCGGGTGTACGGGCAGCCCGGCCTCACCGAAAGCCAGGTGCAGCACCCGCTGCCCGGATCTCCGTCTTCGGGCGATGTCTTCGTTCGCGGCCAGAGTCGCCGAAAGTGTGACGTGCATACTGATTCCTCCTGAATGCTGTGGAACGTACCCACCTTGTGTGGGTACGGGCATCAGGACAAGCGAGGCTTTTCGGTGCCGGGCATAAGGAGATCCGATGCTGGATCTGCGGCGTTTGACGTTGTTCTGCGAGTTCGCCCGGAGGGGCAGTATCGCCGCCGCGGCCGCGTCCCTCGGCTACAGCGCGTCGGCGGTGTCGCAGCAGCTCGCGGCCCTGGAACGGGAGGCCGGCGCGGCCCTCATCGACCGGACCAGCCACAGTGCGGAACTCACCGACGCGGGGCGGCGGCTGGTCGTGCACGCCGAACGCATCCTGGCGATGGTCGAGACGGCCGAGTCCGACCTGTCGGCACATGCCGGCACGCCGACCGGGCGGGTCGTCATCACGGCGTTCCCGACCGCCGCCGTCGCCTTCGCGCCCGCGCTCGCCCAGTCGCTGCGGCGGCACAAGCAGCTCGCCCTGCGGTTGTCGCAGAGCCGGTCGGGCCGGGGCATGCGCGAGGTCGAGTCGGGCGAGGCCGACATCGCGCTCGTGGACGACTGGTGGGGGCGGGTGCGGCGGCGCGAGACGCTCACCGTGTTCCCGCTGCTGCGCGACCCGCTGGTCCTGGTGGTGCCGCGCAGACACCGGCTGGCCAACCTCGACGAGCCGGTCGACCCCGCCCAGCTGCGCGACGAGGCGTGGATGGCCACCCCCGAGGGCGAGCCGTCCCGCACCGCCGTCGACCGGCTGCTCACCGAGGTCGGCGGCGCGCCGCCCGTGGCCTGGGAGTTCGAGGGCCTCGGTACGATCCTGAGCCTGGTCGCCAAGGGGATAGGGATCGCCGCGGTGCCCGCCCTGTGCCTGGCCGCCGGGGTGCGCGGAGTGGTGGTCAGGGAGTTCCCCGGGGAACCCGTCGAGCGGGTCATCACCGCCGTGGCGCGCGAGTCGTCGGTGCACCGCGCCTCGGTGGCCGCCTCCCTCCGGGCGCTGCACGTCGCCGCCCGCTATCTGGCCAGTGATCTCGGCTATCTGACCCCCACGAACGGGTTCGCCGACTAGGTTTGGCCGGTGCCGTCGTACACACTCGAACGCCTGCTCACCACGGGAAGCAACAAGATCGTCGCCGGGGTCGACGAGGTCGGCCGGGGCGCCTGGGCCGGGCCGGTGTCGGTGTGCGCCGTGGTGACCGACTTCAGCGAACCGCCCGAGGGGCTGACCGACTCCAAGATGCTCGCGCCCGGCCGCCGTGAGGCGATGGTGTCCCTCCTGGAGTCGTGGGTGGTCGGCTTCGGGCACGGCGAGGCCTCGGTCGAGGAGATCGACACCCTCGGGATGACCGAGGCGCTGCGGCGGGCCGCCCGGCGGGCGCTGGAGGCGCTGCCGGTCAAGCCCGACGTGGTGATCCTGGACGGCAAACACGACTACCTCGGCGCTCCCTGGGCGGTGCGCTGCGAGATCAAGGGCGACCTGAACTGCGTGTCGGTGGCGGCTGCGTCGGTGCTGGCGAAGGTGCGGCGCGACCTGTTCATGGCCACCCTCGAAGGCGCCGACGTCTACGGCTTCGCCGAGAACGCGGGTTACCCGTCGCCGGCACACCAGGCCGCGCTGGCCGAGCACGGGCCGGCGGAACACCACCGGTTGTCGTGGTCCTACCTCGACGACCTGCCGAAGTGGCGGCACCTGAAGCGGCACCGCGACCCCGCGGTCGGAGAAGGGCAGCTCAGCCTCGGGTTCTGAGCATCTCCTTCAGTTCGCCGATCTCCTTCAACGCCTCGCGGAGCAGCTTCTCCGTGTCGTCGCCGGTGTCGAACCTGCGGCCGAACCAGGAGGCCAGCGTCGCCGTCACCACACCCAGCAGTGCGACGCCGCCGAGCATCAGGGCCGAGCCGATGAGGCGGCCGTCGGGGGTGACGGGATAGGTGTCGCCGTAGCCGGTGGTCGTCATCGTGGTGACGGCCCACCAGGTGGCGTCGCCGAAGGTCAGGATGTTCGCGCCGGGGGCGTCGCGTTCGACGCGCAGGACCGCGAGGCTGGCGGCCAGGCCGAGCACGAGCGTTGTCGTGGCGGTGAAGGTCAGCACCTTGCGCTGGAAACCGAGCCGCCGTTGCAGCATGCGCAGCGGCATCATCAGCGGCAGCAGGATGACCAGCAGGTCGATGACGTTGTCCTTGGCGAACGCCTTCTTGTCGCCGGCCCGCACGAAGCGCGTGACGTATTCGGCCAGGAACAACAACCAGCAGCCGAGCTGGGCGAGCCAGCAGGTCAGCTTCCAGTCGTAGGGGATGTGCGGGAAGAGGATCGGGGTCGCGTACGCGACCAGGAAGACGCCCGCGAAGACGAGCATTCGCCACTCGGCCCTCATGGCGGTCAAGTCTAGGCGGGCGCCCCTGTTTTTCTGGGCAGGTTCAGAGCGCGAGACACAGCCGGCCTCCGGCCGGCTGTGTCTCGCTTTGCCCTGGTCAACGCGCTACTAGCAGTCGACGAGCTCCGGCTGCTGGTTGAGGATCTGGGCGCGCGCGGTGGTGAAGTCGGCCAGTTCGGCGGTCGCCGACGGGTCGAACACGGCCACGCGGTGGCAGTTCTGGAACGCCAGCTTCACCTGGAAGTGGCGTTCCAGCGCGCCCCGCATGGCGTCACTGGCGAGGCAGCGCAGGAGCTGCCCCCGGGCCGCCTCGTCGGGCGGCGGGACCTGGTTGTCGGCGAAGGTCGCGCCCGACTCGGTCCGCGTTCTGACCAGCTCGCTGATCAGCCCCCATGCGTACGGCAACGAGTCGCGGACGCAGGCCACGAAGGCCGCATCGTCCACGTCACCGGCCCTGGCCTGGTCGAGCAGATCGTTCGGAACGGTCAGCGACATGAGGCTTTCTCCTCTCGGTTGGGGCGTTTATGACGTTATGCCAAGGCGACGCTCCCGAAAATAAAGCCGGGATCGATCTGGCCGGCCAGATCCACGCCGGTCGCCTTGTTCGCCCAGGCGCGCGCGTTGCGCAGGTGGAACTCGTGCGCCTGACGGCCGAACTTCGCCCAGTCCTTCTCGGCCGCGTCGACTCGGTCGAGCAGGGTCTGGAGACCGGCGAGGTTCCCGGGCTCCAGGTCGTTCAGGGTGAAGGCGCGGCCTTGTTCCATGGCCCGTACGGCCGGGCTGTGGTCGAGGCAGGTGAGCAGGTCGGGGCCGACCTGGTCGTGCAGGAACGCCCGGTCGTCGGCGGTCTGGACCTTGTTGCCGACCACGGCGACGGCGACGTCGAACTCGGCGGCGTACTCCTGGTACTGCCGGTAGACACTGACACCCTGGCGGGTGGGTTCGACCACGAGGAAGGTGACGTCGAACTTGGTGAACATGCCGCTGGCGAACGAGTCGGCCCCGGCGGTCATGTCGACCACGACGTACTCACCCGGGCCGTCGACCAGGTGGTTCAGGTAGAGCTCGACCGCGCCGACCTTCGAGTGGTAGCAGGCCACCCCGAGGTCGGTCTCGCTGAAGGGGCCGGTCGCCATCAGGCGCAGGCCCTCGACCTCGACCGACGGGAAGAACGGGTCGTCGAGGGTGAGCAGGCGCGAGCCCCGGCCGGGCGGGGTCGTCTTGACCATGGCCGCCGCCGAGGGGATGCGCGGGTTGTCGCCGCGCAGGTGGTCTTTGATCTCGGTGAGCATGCCGCCGAGCGGACGGGGCTGCTCCGCGCCGAGAACGAGCGCGAGATGCTGGTTGATGTCGGCGTCGATCGCCACGACCCGGGCGCGGGTGGCTACGTAGCGGGCGAAAAGCGAGGAAAGGGTGGTCTTGCCGCTGCCGCCCTTGCCGACGAAGGCAACACGCACGGGTGGTCTCCCTGATCACGACGATGAAAACGATTGTCGTAATCAGTGTGCCATGGATCTTCAGGTCTGCGTGGGCGAGTAGGCCCGGAAGACTCGGAGCAATGTGGGCCGCATGCGGTCCCATTCGGCGGCGGTGGTCGTCCACGTGAGAACCGTTGTGGTGGTTTCGGTGGAGATGACGCGCCGATATTGGTGGTACGTCTGCCCCTTCACCAGGTGTGTGTCTCGCGCGTTACGAACCTGGCGCCAGGTGAACTCCCAATCGGCCGCCGACCCGAGCTTCGACCCGACGGTCTTCAGGCGCAGCTTCGTGTACGCCTCCACGTTGGGATAGAGGATCGCCTCGGCCTCGTGGAGGGCGGCCAGCGGATCGGTGCCGACCTGGTTCGTCACCTCTATCGACAGGTGGCCGCGCTTGCGGGGGTCGACCCACCAGACGGCGTACTCCCCGACGGTGCGCTTCCACGTGCGGGGCGCCACGGCGTGCCAGCCGGCCGGGGAGTCGTAGGGGACCAGCCGGAACCGCAGCGTGTCGACAGGCGAGGGCGACGGCGAGGGCAACACGACGGGCGCGGTGGTCGGGCCGGTCGCGGCGGTGCGGGTGGTGATGACCGTCGAGTCGGAACGTAACAGCGCCCACCCGCTGACCGCGCCCGCGATGACGACGACGGCCGCGCCGACCGCGATGAACCGCATGCGCGTGCCGCCCCGCACCGGTTTCGGCGCGGGCGGGGCCGGCGGCGGCTCGAACGCCGCGAGCAGTTCGTCGGCGGTCTCATGGGACGGACGCCGCTTCGGGTCGCGCGCCAGCAGCGCCGCGAGCACCGGCCGCAGTTCCTCGGGAGCGGCCGACACGTCGACGTCCTTCGCGGGGGTGCGCGGCTTCTCCTGCGGCAGCGCCGGCGGCTTGCCGGTGACCGCGAAATAGAGCGAGGCGCCCAGCGACCACAGGTCGGCGGTCTCCCTGACCGGCGCGTCGGGATCGGTGCGTTCCGGCGCCCGGAACGCGGCCGCCGACCGCGCCGAACTCCACGACTCGCCGTGGGCGGGCGACCGCTCGCCCACCCGCTTGGCGAACACCGGGTCGGCCGCCACCGCGCCCACGCCGAAGTCGGCCAGCACCACCCGGCCGTCATGCCCGACCAGGATGTTCGCGGGCCGCACGTCGCCGTGCCGGACCCCGGCCGCGTGGGCCACCGTGAGGGCGGCGAGGGCGGTCCTGACGACGTACGCGGCCTTGGGCACCTCCAGCGGCCCGTCACTCGCCACGATCCCGTCGAGCGACCTGGAGCGGGCCAGCTCCATGACGACGTACAGCGTGCCGTCCTCTTCGGCGACGTCGAAGACGGAGGCGATGCCGGGATGCCGCAGCCGCTCGGCCTGCCGCGACTCCCGCGCGATGCGCTGCTGCAGGGCGGTCAGGCGGCTCTCCCGCAACCCGGCGGGGAGCAGCACCTCACGGACGGCCACCGGGCGGTCGAGCAGGTCGTCGTGGCCTTCCCAGACGATGCCCGTGTTGCCCTGGCCGAGCGCCCGGACGAGCCGGTACCGCTTGACTACGAGCTGCCCCGGACTTCCCATAAAGCCTGCCTCTGCACACCCGGGCCTCTATAGGAGTCGGAGTCTTCCACAACTAATGGGGCTTAGGTGAGGTATGTGTCACAGGGTCGGCAAAGACCCTCCGGCGAGGTGGGCCAGGGTCACTCCGGTGAGGACGCGGGTCTCGTTCTCGCGCAGCGCCGCCCAGACCTTCTCCAGCGGCTCGGAGGCGCCGAAGAACGCCTCGTTGTCCTGCGGCACCCCCTCGATCACCACGATGACCTCGGCGAGGGTGATCTGGTCGGCGGGCCGGGCGAGCCAGTAGCCGCCGTCGGGGCCGCGCTGGCTGTGGATCAGTCCCGCGCGGCGCAGTTGCAGCAGGATGTTGTCCAGGAAGCGGCGCGGGATGCGCTGGGCGGTCGAGATGCGTTCCGCCGGGACGGGCCCCGGAGGGGCGGCCGCGAGTTCGGCCGCCGCCCGGAGCGCGTAATGGGTGCGTGCTGACAGGCGCATGCCTGTCAGCCGATCCGCTGGTCCAGACCCCAGCGGCGACGCAGCGCGTTGTCCGCCGCGCCGAAGAGCACGTCGACCACGATGCCGATGAGCAGGATGATGATCATCGTGGCCAGCAGGCGGGCCGAGTCGGCCAGCTCTCGGGCGTAGTGGAGCTGCTCGCCCAGTGAGGGCTGGTTGGCGATGATCACCAGGATCTCGCCCGCCATCAGCGACCGCCACGCGAACGCCCAGCCCTGCTTCAGCCCCGCCAGGAACGACGGCAGCGAGGCGGGCAGGATCAGGTGCCGATAGAGGGAGATCCGCCGCAGCCCGAGCACGTGACCGGCTCGGAGCAGGATCGGCGGCGTGTAGTCGACGCCGGTGATGAGGCCGTTGGCGATGGACGGCGCCGCGCCGAGCACGACCACGAAGGTGATCGCGTTCTCGGTGAGGCCGAACAGCAGGATGGCGAGCGGGAACCAGGCGATCGACGGCATCGTCTGGAGACCGGTGATCAGCGATCCGAACGCCGCCCGGAGCAGCTTGACCCGGGAGACGGCCGCGCCGATGACGACGCCGACCACGATGGCCAGCAGGAAGCCCGACACGGCCCGGCGCATCGTGGTGGCGACGGCGTGCCAGAACTCGGCCTCGCCCAGGCGGTTCCCGAGTTCGCCGAGGGCGGTGACCGGGCCGGCGAAGACGTACTCGGGCCAGAACTCGGCCAGGACGACCGCTTCCCAGATGACCAGGACGATCGAGATGGCCAGCAGCATGGGCCACAGGCGGCCCCAGATCGCCGCCGGGATGTTGCGCTTGGCCTTGACCTGGATCTCGAGCGCGTCGAGGCCGGCGATCTGCGCGTTGACCTTCTCGGGGCTGTCAACGGCCATGGCGGCTGACCTCCTCCTTCAGCCGGACCGTGATCTCGCCGGCCAGCTTGGCGACCTCGGGCGATTCGGTGCGGCGCGGGCGTTCGAGCTCCACCGTGTAGTCCTCGATCACGGTTCCCGGGCGGCTGGACAGGAGAACCACCCGGTCGCCGAGGCGGACCGCCTCGCGGACGTTGTGGGTGACGAACAGGATCGTGAGGTTGCGCTCGCGCCAGATGCGCTCGAGTTCGTCGTGCAGCAGGTCGCGGGTCATCGCGTCGAGGGCGCCGAACGGTTCGTCCATCAGCAGGACGTCGGCCTCCTGGGCGAGCGCGCGGGCGAGGGAGACGCGCTGGCGCATGCCGCCGGACAGTTCGTGGGGGCGCTTCTTGGCGAAGCCGCCGAGGTGGACGACGTCGAGGAGCTCGGCCGCCCGCTCCCTGCGCTTCCTGCGGTCGAGCTTGCGCAGCGCCAGCTCGACGTTGCCCGTGACGGTCAGCCAGGGGAACAGGGCGGGTTCCTGGAACATCATGGCGATCTGCCTGCCGCCGGTCTCGATGGTCCCGGCGGTCGGCCGGTCGAGGCCCGCGACGAGGTTGAGCATGGTGCTCTTGCCGCACCCCGACGCGCCGAGGAGACAGACGAACTCGCCCTGCCCCGCCGTCAGGGAGACCTGGTCGAGGGCGAGGAGGCTGGTGGCGCCCCGGCCGTACACCTTGGAGACGGCGTCCAGCCGGACGGCGGGCACGGGGCCCTCCATCCGGCCGTGGCCGAGCTCCTGGGTAGGAGCTGTCACTTGTCGCTCACCGCCGTCTCGCCCTTGGCGGCCAGGATCCCGTTGAGCGTGGTCAGGTCGTAGATGCCGTTCAGGTCGAGCGGCTTCAGCAGGCCCACCTTGATGGCGTGGTCGGCGCTGCCGACCAGCGAGGAGGCGATCGGGTCGTTGGTGAACGTGATGTTCTTCAGCGCCGCGTCGAGCACCTCGGGCTTGAGCGGCTTGCCGGTCAGCTTCTCAAGCTGCGCGTTGACCGCCGTGGCCGCGCCGGCCGGGTCGGAGTTGATGAAGGCGGTCGACTCGACGTGGCCCTCGATCAGCTTCTTGACCAGGTCGGGGTGCTCCTTGGCCCACTCCTGCCGGACGATCAGGTGGGTGATCACGAACTGCTTGTTCGGCCACAGGTCGCGCTCGTCGATCAGGACCTTGCCGCCGCTCTCCTGGATCAGGCGGCTGGCGAAGGGCTCGGGCACCCACGCGCCGTCGATGTCACCGGTGGCGAAGGTCTGCAGGGTCAGCGAGTTCTCCTGCGGCACGATCGACACCTCGCCGCCACCCTTGGTGTCGGTCTTGATGCCCTTCTCGTCCAGGTAGTAGCGGAGCGCGACGTCCTGGGTGTTGCCGAGCTGCGGGGTGGCGACCTTCTTGCCCTTGAGGTCCTCGATGCTGTTGATCTCGGGCTTCACGACCAGGTAGACGCCCCCCGACGCCGCCCCGGCCACGATCTTGATCGCCTGACCCTTCGACTTCTCCCACGCGTTGATCGCGGGGTTCGGGCCGATGTAGGTCGCGTCGATGGCCCCCGAGAAGACCGCCTCGATGGCGGCGGGACCGGCGTTGAAGGTGCTCGTCTTGAGGGTGACGTTGTCGCCCAGAGCCTTGGTGAAGTAGCCCTTCTCGACGCCGACGAGGGCGGTCGAGTGGGTGATGTTGGGGAAGAACCCGAGCCGGAGCTCGCTCTTCTCCGCAGGTGCCCCGCCGGCAGGAGCGGAGGCGCCCCCGTCGGCGGTCGTACCGCCCCCGCCGCAGGCGGCCGCGAGCGAGGTGACCATCACCGCGGCCAGCGCGGCGACTACCCCGCGAACCCTGCGAGCCTTCATACGCTTCTCCCTGATTCCTACTTAATAAGTCGGGTTAGGCAGTATTAAAGAGCGATCCAAGATTCCCGTCAAGCCCGGTAGGTTTTTGGACATCATGCAAACGTCTAGGAGTTGTATATATACTTACTGTGACTCTGAAGGGACGACGTGTGAGCCTTATAGCTGTCATGAGATCGCTCGATCGGAGGTGAAGGACGTGGGTGCGGGGCGCGAGGATCGTGAATACTCGCTCGACCACGGCCCTCACGGGATCGCGGATCTGGATCGCATGCCAAGGGACGCGCGCTACGAACTCGTCAACGGATGGATTGTGATGTCCCCCTGGCCTGGCATGCGCCACGACTATGTCGGGAAGAAACTCGTGCGAATCCTGGATTCGGCCATCGAGTCCGCCGGAGCTGACCTCTACGTCAACGGTCCTGTCGACATGTACACGGTGAGAGGTCTACGAGTACCTGACATAGCGGTGGCTGACTGGGCGAGTGTGCGCCAAGGGCTGGAAGACGACGAGCGTGCCCATTCGCCGCACAGCATCAAGCTGGTGATCGAGGTGATCTCCCGAAACAGTGGCAGCGAGCGTACCGACCGATATGAGAAGGCCGTCGAGTATGCGGCTTCCGGAGTGCAGGAATACTGGATCGTCGACACCCATCCGACGGTGAACATCACCCGATACGCTCTGGCGTCCGCCTACCTGACCTATCACCGGTTGGAAAGAGTGTTCGCCGGAGCCGTCTTCAAGTCGGAGACGCCGGTGCCGATCGAGTTCGATCCGGCCGTGCTCTTGGAGGCATGAACAAGGCGACCGCCGGATCTCAGGCGCAGGAGTCGTCGAGGTCGATCGGCTTGTCGGCTTTCGCCTTCGGCTTGGCGGCCGGGGTGGCCGCCACCGGGCGGGTGCGTTCGCCCAGGGCCTCGGCGACCTTCTCTTTGATCAGGTCCCAATCCGGGTTTCCGGTCCGGATCAGCGGCGGCACGAACTGGAGGCTGGTGATCTCGGCCTCCTTGACCTTCGGGGCCAGGTCGATCAGATCGGGCACCAGACTGCGCGGGATGTCGGTCGAGACGTAGCGCTTGGTCGCGTCCGCGATGCGTTCGAAGCCGCGCAGCACCTTCAGCGGGTCGGCCTGGTCGGCCACCGCGTTCAGCAGGCACTTCTGCCGGCCCATGCGCTGGTAGTCGTCGCTGTCGGTGCGGGAGCGGCCGAACCACAGGGCCTCGGTGCCGTTCAGCCGCCGGGTGCCGGCCTTGATGAGGCCCTCGCGGTAGGCGCCGAACACGATGTCGTGCTGCACCGTGACGGTGACGCCGCCCATGGCGTTGATGATCTGGGCGAAGCCGCGCATGTCGACCATCGCGTAGTAGTCGACGTCGAGGCCGAGGATGTCGCCGACCGTCGACTTCAGCAGGTCGGCGCCGGACCGTCCCTGGTCTTCGCCCCACTGGAAGACCTCGTTCAGCAGAGCGGCCGGGGGGAAGCCGTCGACCGGCACGTTCTGCAGGTTGCGCGGCAGCGAGAACAGGACCGACTCCCCCGTCCGGGTGTCGACCGACGCCACCGTCATGCTGTCGGTCCGGGCGCCGGGCCGGTTCTTGGCCGCGTCGGCGCCGACGAGCAGGATGTTCAGGCGTTCCCGGCCCGCCCAGGGGTCGGCCGCCACGGGGGCCGCGACCGCGGGGGCCGGGTCGTCGGCGACGAAGACCGTGCTGACGACCTCGTTCGACACGTACGCCAGCCGCGACGCGTAGCCCAGCGGCGCGGCCACCAGCACGCAGAGCCCGGCGACGGCGAGCAGGGGGAGGCCGAAGCGGGTCCGCCGGGGGCGGATCACCAGCCACGACCAGATGATGACGCCCGCCCACGCGACGGCCAGTGTCACTCCGGCGGCGACGACGACGTCGAGCCGCCGCAGCGCCAGCGTCGGCGCGTTGCCGAGGACCGTCACCGCGGCCGACAGCAGGGTCAGCCACAGGGCCGCGAGGGCCAGGCCCGTGCGCACCCGGCCGGTCCAGATGTGCGCGACTCCCCACAGGAGCGTCGAAGCGAGCGTCAGGGCCAACGCCCTGCGCAGGCTCCGGTTTTCGCGCATGACGTCCCGTATGCCCTGTTCGATGCGAATTTAACGTGTCGTGCAGGTGTCGTGGGTCGCGTCGAAGCCCTCGACGTCTTCGATCGTGGTCTTCGGTTCCTTGAGGCCCTGGTAGTCGGCGCCGAGCACCAGGACGACCTGCTGGGTCGTGCCGTTCCGCACGTTGAACGTGGTCGACTTCACCAGTTCGCGGAACACCCGCGCCGCGCGCGTCTGGCCGTTCGGGGTGTATTTCACGAACGTCTTCGCGTAGGGCTTGGGCGCATCCTGCACGCCGAGGATGTGGTAGCCGCGCTGCTCCAGGATCGCCGCCACGTTCGTGGCCAGGCCCGAGCGGCCCGAGCCGTTCTGCACGAGCACGTGGATCTGGCTCTTGGGGATCTTCTGCTCGCCCGTGTCGACCTTGGAGGTGAGCTGGTCTTTGGCGACCATCGTGAACAGGCTCCTGGCCTGCGGCTGCACCCACTCGACCCGGCCGGGGCTGGTCAGCGAGTAGTGCCACGGCGTGGTGATGAAGCGGATCGACCCGGCCTTCAGGCCCTCGGCGCTGAGCGCCAGGTCCTTCAGCACCGAGGGGGTCAGCTCGGGGTCGGTGGTGATCGACTTGGTCACGGCGTCGAGCAGGGCCAGCAGCGCGCCGGGGTTGGTGAGGGTCTCGCCGCTCATCGCCTTCTTCGCCATCGAGGCCAGGAACATCTGCTGGCGCTGGATGCGGCCGATGTCGGAGCCGTCGCCGAGGCTGTAGCGGGCGCGGACGTACCCGAGGCTCTGTTCCCCGTTGAGGGTCTGCTTGCCGGGCGCGAGGGTGAGCAGGGCCTTCTTGTCTTTGATCCCCGGTTCCGGCACGCAGACCGGCACGCCCCCCAGCGCGTCGACCATGGCCTTGAAGCCGGTGAAGTCGACCTTCACGTAGTGGTCGATGTGAATCTTGGTGAGCGTCTCGATCGTCTTCCACGTGCAGCCGATGCCGCCCGAGTTGAACGACTCGTTGATCATGCCGACGTGGGCGTTCTGGCCGGGGAAGCCCTTCCTGGCCGGGCAGGCCGGCAACTGGACGAGGGAGTCGCGCGGGAAGCTGATCAACGTGGCGCCGTCGCGCTTGGGGGAGATGTGGGCCAGGATGATCGTGTCGGTGCGTTCTCCGGCGAAGGAGCCGTAGCGGGCGTTCGCGCCGTTGCGCTGGTCGGAGCCCACGATGAGCACGTTCAGCGCCGGGTTGATCTTGTCGGGCCGGTGGCCCAGGTCGGACGTCGGGACCGACTCGTGCTTGACGTTCGTGGTGACCTTCACGTAGCCGGTGACCACGAAGCTCGCCGCCCCCACCACGACGCCCATCACGGCCGCGACCAGCACCTGCACCCACGCGACCCACAGGCGGCGGGGCCGTTCTGGCAGCGGCGGCGGAACCAGCCTTGGACGCACGTCGACCTGACTCAACGCCCTACCCCCGGGGGAAACGATCCGGGGCCACCCCCCGGTCACCGCTGCAAAGTGTAACGACGAATCCCCTAATGCCCGGCCGAAACCGGCGGTCCGGTGCTTCCACGAGGATTCAGACTGGCCGCCCGGTCTTCGAACGAACCGGGCTCCGACCCGTCGATCAGGTCGAGCAGCATACGCGCGGCGTGTGCCCCATAGGCCGGGATGTCCCTGGTCAGGGCGGTCAGCGGGGGGCGTACGACCTGAGAGAGGGGCGAGTCGTCCCAGGCCACGATCGACAGGTCGGCGGGCACGGCCAGGCCCATCTCCTGGGCGACCGAGAGGCCGGCGACGGCCATGATGTCGTTGTCATAGACGATCGCGGTGGGCCTGACCCGCGACGACAGCAGCCGCCGCGTGGCCCGCGCGCCCTCCTCGCCCGTGTAGTCGGTGTGCACGACCGGGCAGTCGTCGAGCCCGGCGCAGGCGCGGGCGAACTCGCGGTCGCGCAGTGTGGTGTGGACGAGTTTCGGCAGGCCCGCAATTCGGGCGATCCGGCGGTGGCCGAGGGCGGTCAGATAGTCGACGGTCTCGCGTACCGGGGCGCCCTCGTCGGACCAGACCGGCACCAGCGAGCCCGCCCCCGACGGGTCGCCGATGACGACGACCGGCATGCCGAGCTCCTCCATGACCGGGACACGCGGGTCGTCGACGTGCAGGTCGACCAGGAACGCGCCGTCGATGCGGCCCTCGCCCCACCAGCGCTGGTGGACGGCGATCTCGCCGTCGTGGTCGCCGACGACCTGGAGCATGAGCGCGAAGTCGCGCGCCGACAACTCGGCCTCCAGGCCGCTGATCAGCTCCATGAAGAACGGTTCCATGCCGAGGATGCGGGCCGGACGGCACAACGCCAGGCCGATCGCGTTGGCGCGGGCGCCGTTCAGCGCGCGGGCGGCGCTGTTCGGTCGCCACCCGATTTCATCGGCTATCGCAAGAATGCGTCGCCGGGTCGACTCCGATACACCGGGTTGCCCGTTGAGGGCGTAGGACACCGCACCCTTGGAAACCCCCGCCTGACGTGCGATATCAGAGATCGTCGGTCTTTTCACGAACCCACCCCGTCGTGCGACTTAACTGGTTCAGCGTATATCAGCCTATTGACACCCCCGTCATGTGGATTTTACGGTCTCGGTACTTATCCGGTTCAGTCATGAATCACGCATTGGGAGTCCCTTGGGAGCGCTCCCAACTCGTCGGCCGGGGGCTCCCACCGGCCGGCCCATCGGGGTTGGCCAGCAGGTGTGTGGATGCAAGGAGAAGAGACGATGCGGAACCGCGCTACCCGGTTTCTGATCCCCATCGTGGCGGCGGGCTTACTCGCCGCCGCGTGTACGAGTGGCGGCACTCCCACTCCGGCCCCGGGAGCGTCGGCGCCAGCCGCGCCGGCTCCCGCCGCCGAAGGCGGCGCCTTCCCCCGGAACGAGACCCTCTACACGAGCGGCACCCAGTGGGGCCCGCCCGCGAACTTCAACCCCATCCGTGAGTGGGACTCCGCGACCGGCACCAAGGGCCTGGTCTACGAGACGCTGTTCCACTTCGACCCGGTCGCCGGGAAGCTCACCCCGTGGCTGGCCGCGAGCGGGGCGTGGGTCGACGACACGACGTACGAGGTCAAGCTGCGTCCGAACATCACCTGGTCGGACGGCAAGCCGTTCACCGCCGAGGACGTCAAGTTCACCTTCGAGCTCGGCAAGATGGAGACGATCCCCTACCACAACCTGTGGAACTGGCTCTCGGCCGTCGAGGCTCCCGACGCCTCGACCGTGAAGTTCACCTTCTCCAAGGCCAACTACCAGCAGTGGGACTTCAACATCTACAGCCGGTCGATCGTGCCCAAGCACATCTGGGAGGGACGCTCCGAGAAGGACGTGCTGGACGGGATCAACGAGAACCCCGTCGGCACCGGCGCGTACAAGTACCACAGCCACGACCAGGACCGCGTCGCGTGGGTGAAGAACGACACCTGGTGGGGCAAGGCGCAGCTCAACCTCGACCCGAAGCCGAAGTACATCGTCGACATCGTCAACTCCTCCAACGAGGTGGCGATGGGCCTGCTGCTGCAGAAGGGCCTCGACCTCTCCAACAACTTCCTGCCGGGCGCGGCCAACCTGGTCAAGGGCCCCTTCGGCATCAGCACGTTCTACCCCGAGCCGCCCTACATGCTCTCGGCCAACACCGCCTGGCTGGTGCCCAACACCACCAAGAAGCCGCTCAACGACGCCGCGTTCCGCAAGGCGCTGGCCACCTCGGTCGACGTGAAGAAGATCGTCGAGGGCGTGTACGGCAACCTGGTCAAGCCCGCCAGCCCGACCGGCCTGCTGCCGCAGTGGGACCAGTTCGTCGACCAGGCGGTCGTCGGCCAGAAGGGCTTCGCCTTCGACACCGCCAAGGCCAAGCAGATGCTCGCCGACGCCGGTTACAAGGACGGCAACGGCGACGGCCTGGTCGAGAACAAGGACGGCTCGCCGATCGCGCTCAAGCTGATCGTGCCGGCCGGATGGACCGACTGGATGGAGGCCATCCGGGTCATCGCCACCGGCGCCAAGGCCGCGGGCATCAACGTCGAGGCCGAGTTCCCCGACTACAACGCCCTCGTCGAGGCCCGCAACACGGGCAAGTTCGACCTGGTCATCAACAACGAGCGCCAGCTCTCGAACTCGCCGTACACCTACTTCGAGTACGTCTTCCAGCTCCCCGTCCAGGACCAGCAGAACACCGTGAACTTCGGCCGGTACGAGAACGAGGAGGCCTGGAAGCTGGTGCAGCAGCTCGACGGCACCAAGACCGACGACATCGAGGGCATGAAGAAGGTCGCCTCGCAGCTTGAGGGCATCATGCTCGACGAGATGCCGGTCATCCCGCTCTGGTACAACGGCCTCTGGTCGCAGGTCAGCAGCAGCGTGTGGAAGAACTGGCCCTCCAGCGAGGGCAGTGCGCCCAAGTCGGCGCCCACGATGTGGCGTAACTGGCTGGAACTCGGCGGCTTCGAGTCGCTCGCGGCGCTGCAGCCGGTCGCTCCCTAGTCAACCCGTCTCGGCCCTCCCCGGCGCTGCGAAGCCGGGGAGGGCCTCCCTAGGGAGAACCCCTCTTGCGTCGCTATTTCGGCAGGAAACTGCTCATCTACGGGCTGACCTTCTTCATGGCCGTGACCGTCAACTGGCTGGTGCCGCGCCTCATGCCGGGTGACCCGGTCGCGAGCATGCTGGCCCGCGCGCGGGTCGCGCAGCCGGAGGCCCAGGAAGCCCTGCGTGTCTACTACAACAACCTGTTCGGCTTCGACCTCCCCTGGTGGCAGCAGTACCTGAACTCCTGGGGGTCCCTGTTCCGCGGCGACTTCGGGATCAGCCTGTGGGCGTTCCCGACCCCGGTCGCCGACCTGCTCACCCGGGCGGTGCCCTACTCGCTGGCGCTGCTCATCCCCTCGATCCTGCTGAGCTGGGTGGTCGGGAACCGGCTCGGCGCGCTCGCCGCGCGCCGCAAGGTGCTGGACAACACGGTCCTGCCGGTCTCGTACGTGCTGACCGCCACCCCCTACCTCTGGCTGGCCGCCCTGATGGCCTGGGGATTCGGCGTCGTGTGGGGCATCTTCCCGGTGGCCGGCGGCTACAGCTTCTCCATGACGCCCTCGTTGACGTGGGCGTTCGTCGTCGACCTGTTCTGGCACTGGTTGTTGCCGTTCGCGTCGTTGTTCCTGGTCGCGCTGGGCGGCTGGGCGATCGGCATGCGCAACGTGATCATCTACGAGCTCGAATCCGACTACGCCAACTACATGTCGGCGCTGGGCGCCCCGCAGAAGCTCATCCGGCGCTACGCGTTCCGCAACGCCGTGCTGCCGCAGATCACCGGTCTGGCGCTGCAACTCGGTGTGCTGGTCGCGGGCGCGCTGGTGACGGAGATCGTGTTCTCCTATCCGGGCCTCGGGTCGCTGATCCTGGCGGCCATCCAGAACAAGGACTTCTTCCTGCTCCAGGGCGCCTTCCTGTTCATCGTGCTGGGCGTGCTGATCGCCAACTTCATCATCGACGTGGTCTACGTGATCGTCGATCCCCGTACGCGAGTCGGAATGGCGGGTGCCGCGGCATGAAGACGGAGGCGCTCTACTTCGCGATCCGCAACACGAAGCTGCTGGTCGGGGCCGGGATCATCCTGGTTCTGCTGGGAATCGGCGTGATCGGGCCGTTCTTCATCGACAAGCCCCCGACCGAGTACGTCGGCATGCAGATGCAGCCGCCCGGCGGGGAGTACTGGCTCGGCACCAACACGTTCGGGCAGGACCTGTGGGCCCAGTTCGTGCACGGCCTGCGCACCACGTTCCTGGTCGGCGCGCTCGGCGGGGGCATCGCGGCGGTCATCGGCATGGTCGTCGGGTTCCTGGCGGGCTACAAGGGCGGCTGGATCGACGAGATCCTCAACATGCTCACCAACATCGTCCTGGTGCTGCCGACGCTGGCGGTGCTGTTCATCCTGAACGCCTACATCGGCGTCCGGAGCGCCGGCATGCAGGCCCTGTTCGTCGGGCTGACGCAGTGGCCGTGGGCGGCCCGGTCGATCCGCGCCCAGACCTTCTCGCTGCGCGGACGCGACTTCGTCGACCTGGCCCGGCTCAGCGGGGTGGGGTCGGGCCGCATCATCATGCGCGAGATCGCCCCGAACATGAGCTCCTACCTGCTGCTCACCTTCATCCTGCTGTTCGGCGGCTCGATCCTGATCGCCTCGTCGCTCGACTTCATCGGCCTCGGCCCGACCGACGCCGTCTCCCTCGGCCTGATGCTGCAACAGGCCCACCAGTGGAGCGCGATGCACCTGGGCCTGTGGTGGTGGTTCGTCCCACCCGGGGCCGGCATCACCCTCATCGTCGGCGCCCTGTACGTCGCCAACGTCGGCCTCGACGAGGTGTTCAACCCCAAGCTGAGGGAGCTCTAGATGACCCTGGAAGTGGACGACCTCAGGGTCTACTACCGGACCCTGAAGGGCGACGTCCAAGCCCTCGACGGGGTCTCCTTCGGCCTCCGCGACGGCGAGATCCTGGGCCTCGCGGGGGAGTCGGGCTGCGGCAAGACCACCCTCGGCAAGGCGCTGATCCGGCTCGACGGCCGGATGAAACACGTCGGCGGCAGCGTCACCCTCGACGGCCAGGTGCTTCCGATCGGCGACGACGTCAGGATGAACCCCTACCGGTTCAAGCAGGTCTCGCTCATCCCGCAGTACTCGATGAGCGCGATGAACCCGACCCGCAAGATCGGCCGCATGGTCCGGGAACTGCTCGAATCGCGCCGGGAGAAGCTCGACCTCGACGAGCTGCACAGCCGCCTCGACCTCGTCGAGCTGCCGAGACACGTCCTGGGGAAGTATCCGATCGAGTTGTCCGGCGGCATGAAGCAGCGCATGGTCATGGTCATCTCGACCCTGCTCAACCCGTCGCTGCTGATCGCCGACGAGATCACCTCGGCCCTCGACGTCTCCACGCAGAAGGCCGTCGTCACCACGCTGAAGGGCTTCCGCGACCGCGGGTTCGTGAAGTCGATGATCTTCATCACCCACGACATCTCGCTGACCAACCAGCTCGCCGACACGATCATGGTCATGTACGCCGGGAAGCTGGCCGAGAAGGCCCCCGCCTCGACCGTGGTGAACGCGCCGAAACACCCGTACACCCAGCTGCTGATCTCCTCGTTGCCCGAGGTCGGGGTGCGGTACGCCGACAAGCGCCTCACCGGCATCCCCGGGAACCCGCCGTCGCTGCTCAAGCCCGAGCCCGGCTGCCGGTTCCGGGACCGCTGCCCGCTGGCGTTCGAGAAGTGCGCCGAGGACCCGCCGCCGGTCGAGGTCGAGAAGGACCACGTCGTCGCCTGCTGGAAGGCCGCCTGATGCTGAAACTCGACGGGGTCACCAAGGTCTACCGGATCGGCGCGTTCGGCGGGCAGACCATGACGGCGGTCGACGACGCCGGTTTCGAGATCAAGCCGGGCGAGGTGGTCTCGCTGATCGGCGAGAGCGGCAGCGGCAAGAGCACGATCGGCAAGATGGTGCTCCGGCTGCTCCCGCCGACGTCCGGGACGATCTCCATCGACGGCCGCGACGTGCGCGGGATCGGCAGGCGCGACTACTACCGCAAGGTCCAGGGCGTCTTCCAGGACCCGTTCAGCTCCTACAACCCGGTCTTCAAGGCCGACCGGGTCTTCGCGATGATCCGCGAGGTCTACTTCAAGGGCGTGCCCGACAAGGAGTGGACCGCGAAGATCGAGGCCGCCCTCGACGCCGTCCGGCTCAGCCCGGGGGCGGTGCTGAACAAGTTCCCCCACCAGTTGTCCGGCGGCCAGCTCCAGCGCCTCCTGATCGCGCGGGCGCTGCTGCTCGACATCGAGTACCTGGTCGCCGACGAGATCATCTCGATGCTCGACGCGTCCACCCGCATCGACGTGCTGAACCTGCTGGCCGACCTCAAACAGCGGGGCCTCGGGGTGCTGTTCATCACCCATGACCTGGCGCTGGGCAACTACATCAGTGAGCGGACGGTCGTGCTCCACAAGGGAAGGATCGTGGAGTACGGACCCACCGACGCCGTCTTCGAGCAGCCGGAGCACGCTTATACGAGGAAGCTGCTGGCGTCGGTGCCGCAACTGCACACGAAATGGGAGGACGCGTCGTGATCAGGACGCTGCACGAAGGATGGACCGTCACGGCCGTCTCGTCGACCGGGCAACCCCGCCCGGTCGTGGCGGGACTGCCGGCGACGGTGCCGGGATGCGTGCACACCGACCTGCTCGACGCGGGGATCATCCCCGACCCCTATCTCGACGACAACGAGAACCGGCTCAAGTGGATCGGGCGCACCGACTGGTCGTACGAGACGTCCTTCGACTGGGCCGACCCCGGCGACCAGCGGGCCGACCTCGTCTGCGAGGGCCTCGACACGGCCGCGACGGTGATCCTCAACGGCGTCCAGATCGGCCAGACCGCCAACCAGCACCGCGTCTACCGCTTCCCGGCCCGGCACCTGCTGCGCGAGGGGAGGAACACGCTGAAGGTGCTGTTCGAGGCCCCCTACGGCTACGCCGAGAAGCAGCGGGCCGCGCTCGGCGACCGGCCCGGCGCCTACAAGGAGCCCTACCAGTTCATCCGGAAGATGGCCTGCAACTTCGGCTGGGACTGGGGCCCGACCGTGGTCACCTCGGGCATCTGGCGGCCCATCTACCTGGAGACCTGGTCGTCGGCCCGCCTCGCGGAGGTCCGCCCGCTGGTGACCCTCGACGGCCGCGATGGCAAGGTCCGCGTGCACGTCACCGTCGACCGGGCCGCCCAGGCGCCGCTCACCGTGACCGCGTCCGTCGCCGGGGTCGAAGACCGGGTACGCCTGGCGCCCGGCGAACGCACCGCCGTCATCACCCTGACCGTGCCCGAGCCCGACCTGTGGTGGCCGCGCGGTTACGGCGAACAGCCGCTCTACACGCTGACCGTGACCGCCGGCGACAGCGTGTGGTCGCGGGAGATCGGCTTCCGGTCGGTGACGCTGGAGCGCGAGGCCTTCCGGTTGATCGTGAACGGTCAGCCGGTGTTCATGAAGGGCTTCAACTGGATCCCCGACGACTGCTTCCCCAACCGGGTCACCCGGGAGCGGGTCGCCGAACGTCTCCACCAGGCTGTGGACACCGGCGCGAACACGCTGCGGGTGTGGGGCGGCGGCCTCTACGAGAGCGAGGACTTCTACGCCCAGGCCGACGCCCTCGGCGTGCTGGTCTGGCAGGACTTCCCGTTCGCCTGCGCCGCCTACCCCGAGGAGGGCCCGTTCCGGGCCGAGGTCGAGGCGGAGGCCCGCCAGCAGGTCACCCGCCTGTCGAGCCACCCCTCGCTCGTCCTGTGGTGCGGCAACAACGAGAACATCGAGGGGCACGCCGACTGGGGCTGGCAGGACACCCTCGACGGCCGTAGCTGGGGCGCCGGGTTCTACTTCGACCTGCTCCCCAAGATCGTCGCCGACCTCGACCCGACACGTCCCTACTGGCCGGGCTCCCCCTATTCGGGCAGCCCGGACGCCCCGCCGAACGACCCGTCGCGCGGCACCACCCACATCTGGACCGTCTGGAACCGCGAGGACTACACCTTCTACGGCACCTACACGCCGCGCTTCGTCGCCGAGTTCGGCTTCCAGGGCCCGCCCGCGTGGGCGACGCTGCGCCGCGCCGTCTCCGACGAGCCGCTGACGCCGACGTCCAGAGGCGTCGTGCACCACCAGAAGGCCCACGACGGCAACGGGAAACTGCTGCGCGGCCTCGGCGACCACCTGCCGCAACCGCGCGACTTCGACGACTGGCACTACTACACCCAGCTCAACCAGGCCCACGCGATGGCCTTCGGGGTCGAACGCTTCCGCTCGCTGATGCCCTACTGCATGGGCACGATCGTCTGGCAGCTCAACGACTGCTGGCCCGTCACGTCGTGGTCCGCCGTCGACGGCGACGGCCGCAGGAAGCCGCTCTGGTACGCCCTCCGCCGCAGCTTCGCCGACCGTCTCGTCACCTTCCAGGACCCGGAAACCGTCGCCGTCGTCAACGACACCTCCGATGAATGGCAGACAGAACTGGTTGTCGTCCGGTTGACTGTGCACGGTGAGGAACTGGCACGGGAACGTTTCCCGGTGCGCCTGGCGGCCCGGTCGGCGATGACCGTCCCGCTGCCGGCCTCGATGGCGCCGGGCGACCCGTCGAAGGAGCTCGTGAGCGCCTCCGTCGGCGACCTCCGGGCCCTCCGGTTCCCCACCGACGAACTGCCGCAGGCGTCCTACGAGGTCACGACAGAGCAGATCAGCGATGGTGTACGGGTCGAGGTCACGGCCCGCACCCTGGTCCGCGACCTGGCCCTGTTCCCCGACCGCCTCGACCCGGCGGCGGTCGTCGACGACATGCTCGTCACCCTGCTCCCCGGCGAGACCGCGACCTTCGTCGTGACCGGGAAGGATCTCGGCCCGGAGGCGCTGACCGCCTATCCGGTGCTCCGCTGCGTCAACGAATAGACAGGGGAATCATGACCGTCTTGGCGATAGACATCGGAGGTACGAAGTTCGCCGCCGCGACGGTCGAACCCACGGGAGCGATCACCGCCAAGCTGGAGATGCCGGTCGGCCCCGACCCCACGGCCACGCTGAAGGACATCGTGGCGCGCATCGTCGTCCCGGGGCTGATCTCCGAGGAGGGCCTGACCGGCGTCGGCATCGGCTCGGCCGGGCCGCTCGACGCGGTGCGGGGCACGGTGAGCCCGGTCAACATCTCGGTCTGGCGGGACTTCCCGCTGGTCAAGACGGTGGCCCAGCTGCTGCCCGGGGTGCCGGTGCACCTCGCCGGCGACGGCCAGCTGATGGCGCTGGGCGAGTGGTGGCGGGGCCGGTTCTCGGCCGGGGCGCTGCTCGGGATCGTGGTGTCGACCGGCATCGGCGGCGGGCTGGTGTTCGAGGGACAGCCGCACCTCGGGCCCACCGGGAACGCCGGGCACATCGGGCACATCCGGGCCGGTGAGGGCTGGGAGCCGTGCCGGTGCGGGGCCGTCGGGTGCGTGGAGACGATCGCGTCCGGGCCGTCGATGGTGCGGTGGGCGCTGGCCAACGGCTGGCAGCAGGCGGTGGAGCCGACCTTCTGGGCCGGGCGGCCGGTCGACGCCAAGGCGCTGGCCGCCGACGCCAAACGCGGCGTCGCGGTGGCCGTGGAGGCGTTCGACCGGGCCGCGGGCGCGCTGGCCACCGCGATCCTCACGACGGCGGCCCTCTTCGACGTGGACAACGTGGTCGTCGGAGGCGGGGTGGCCGCCGCCGGGACGACGTTGCTGACCCCGCTGCGGCGGGCGGTGGCCGACCAGGCCGGGCTCGGTTTCCTCCGCCGCCTGAAGGTCGAGCCGACCAGCCTCGGCCGCGACGCCGGGCTGCTCGGGGCGGCGGCCCTGGCACTCGGACGGGAGTGACATCCTGTTCCCCGGAGGACGACCACACCGACTCACGAGGACGTACACAACGTGGACCTGCTCACCAACCCGATCAAGGACTACGGATGGGGTTCCCGCACGGCCATCGCCGCGTTGACCGGCCGTACCGCGACCGGCCCCGAGGCGGAGATGTGGCTCGGGGCGCATCCGTCCGGCCCCTCGCGGTTGACGCGGGACGGCGTCGAACACGCCCTCGACGAGGTCATCGCCGCCGACCCCGCCGGTGAGCTGGGGCCCGAGGTCGTCGAGCGGTTCGGCGAGCGGCTGCCCTACCTGATGAAGCTCATCGCGGTCGACGCCGCCCTCTCCATGCAGGTCCACCCCACCCTCGACCAGGCGGCCGACGGGTTCGCGCGGGGCGACCGGAACTACTCCGACCCGTGGCCGAAGCCCGAGATGATCGTCGCGCTGACCCCGTTCTCCGCGCTGGCCGGTTTCCGGCCCGGCCCCGAGGCGGCGGCCCTGGTGGCGGCTCTCGAACTGCCCGCCCTTCAGCCGGTGGCCGACCGGCTTGCCGCCGGCGACGTGCTCGGCGCGCTGCGGGTGCTGCTCGAATGGCCCGCCGACGAGCGGCCCGCGCTGGTCGCCGACGTGGTGCGGGCGTCGCGCCACCCGCTGGTGGCGACCCTCGCGGAGACCTACCCGGCCGACCCCGCCGTGCTGGCGCCGCTGCTCATGCGGCACCACGAACTGGCTCCCGGCCAGGCCATCTACCTGGGCGCGGGGGTGCTGCACGCCTACCTGAGCGGGTTCGGCGTCGAGATCATGGGCAGCTCCGACAACGTGCTGCGGGCCGGGCTGACGCCCAAGCCGATCGACATCGACGAGCTGCTGCGCATCACCGACCCCGACGAGCAGCCCGCCGAGATCACCCCCGTCGGCGACCTCTACCTGCCCCACTGCCCCGAGTTCCAGCTGCGCCGCTTCGTCCCCGGCGAGGGCCGCACCCTCCCGGGCGGGGTGCCCCGGATCGCGGTCTGCGTGGAGGGCACGGTCGTGCTCGCCGGCGAGACCAAGCTGCGCCCCGGCGACTCGGCCTTCCACGCCGCCTCGGCGGGCACCTTCGAGGTGTCCGGCCAGGGCGTCGTCTTCGTGGCCGAACCGCGCCAGAGCTAGCGTGCGGCGGCGACGACCTCGATCTCGAAGCCGTCGCCGCTCACCACGTGGCCGGGCCGGACCTTGAAGCGCTTGCGCAGCTCGACCTCGCCGTCGACCAGCACGTAGCCCTCGGCGACCATGTATTTGGCCTCGCCGCCGCTCTCCGCGATGGACAGATATTTCAGCAGGTCACAGAGCGGGATGAACTCGTCATCCAGTTCAAAGGTCTCGCGCACCTCCCCAGCATAGGGAGGGTCAGCGGTCGCCCGCCCAGACGAACAGGGCGGCGCCGCTCAGCAGCAGGGATACGCAGCACGCCACGGTGCGCAGGTGGTTCCACGGCGCCCACTTCGGCGCGAACTCGGCCCAGACCCGCGCGGCCCGCGCCGGATCGGTGATCTCCCCCGCGGCGAGCAGCGCGTTGTTCAGCGGGACGTTCACGATCGCCGTCGGCACGAACGAGCCGAGCACGTAGACGGCGGTGGCCGCGAAGAAGAGCAGCGCCGCACCGCGGTGACCCGAACCCAGCAGCAGCACCCCGGCGAGGGCCGCGACCAGGGGCGCCCCGATGAACGAGGCGAAGAACAGCGGGTTGAGGATCTTGACGTTGATCTGCTGCATCGCGGCGACCGCGTGATCGGCCCGCGAGGCGTTGAGCCCCGGGATGACCGACACCGAATAGGCGTAGAACAACCCGGCGATGTTCCCCATCAGCAGCAACGCCAGCCCGGCGACGATCACGGTGAGCACGAACATGACAACTCCTGTCTGATGGCCGCGCCTCCGGCGCGGCGGGCTTGGCCGCCTTCAGTCCGGGCCTTCCCTCGTCGCTCCGGTTCGCTTCGCTCTCCTGCGCTCCTCAGTCCAGGTCCCGGACGCGGCCAAGCCACGACTGGCCGGCCTCACGACCAAGTCAGACGGTAAAGAAGGGAGATGTCCCCGCGTATCCGACTGGGGGTTGGACATGTCTCCGACCACAGGGGGAAGCCGGGGTGCCGCGTGATCTTTTGTTTGGTGTTCGTGCTGGTCACGGTGGTCTGGTATCTCCTCCGGGGGGTTTCGCGGTGGTCGCCGCGAGCACGGCGGGCCGTTCAAGCCGGGTCGCCCTACACGCGGTTTCTGCACCAGTGGGTGCTCTCGGCGCCCGCCACGTTCACCTATGTCGTGGTGTTCACGAGTTCGACGATTCTGCAGCGGACGGGGCCGCCGGATCTGATCGACGTGCTGACGACCTTTCAGAGCACCAATCTGGCGCGGTTGTCCGACAATCCGCTCGTGGTGCTCGCGGACAGCGCGCTCTGGGTCTCGGACCGGGGGGCGTTCCTGGCCTTCTACGTGATCGTGTACGCCACCGTCGTCGCCTGGGCCGAGCAGCGCTACGGGACGCCGCGCATCATCGTCATCGGGCTCTGCGGGCACGTGTTCGGGTCGCTGCTGACGGCGTTCGTGGAGTATCACGCCATCACCAACGGGCTGGCACCGGCGCGGCTGGCCGTCTCCACCGACGTCGGGGTCAGTTACATCATGGTCGCCGGGGTGGTGGCCGCCGTGATCCTGATGCGGGGGCGGTGGCGGGCCGTCGGGGTCATCACGCTGACGCTGGGGGTCGGAGCGCCGATCGTGATCAGCCGGAGCGTCTGGGACCTGGGGCATCTGCTGGCCACGATCTGCGGTCTGGTGGCCGCGCTGATCTGCCTGAGGGTGGCGCCGCCGCGTACACCACCCGCTTTTGACCTGGGAAAATGGGGTATGTCCCCTTCGTCGCCGGTCTTGGGGGGAAACGATGGCGCGGGGTGACGTGCCGCGGGTGGCGTCCATCGTGTTGACGGTGCTGGCGGTCTACTCGGCGGCGATCGCCATCGTGCCGCCGCTGCGCGAGATGGCACGGCCGCTGACCGCGCTGGTCGACGACTTCGCCGTCCCGCTGACGCCCAACCTGGCCTACGCCGCGTTCCTCGGGCTGCTCGCCGGGGCGCTGGCGCGGCGCAAGCGGGTGGCCTGGCGGTTGCTGGTGCTGATGCTGGCGTTCTCGGTGCTGCTCAGCGTGATAGCCACGCCGCTGGTGGCGATCGCGCCGATGGCGGAGATACCCGACCAAGGACGGCTGCTCAGCGAGGTGCTGGTCTCCGGGGCGATCGCGCTGATCCTGATCGGCTATCTGTGGTGGGGGCGGGCTGAGTTCTTCGCCAGGACGCAACCCGCGTCGTTCCGCAAGGCCACGGCCACGCTCATCGCGCTGCTCGGGGCGTCCTACGTCGTGGGCTTCCTGCTGACGATCTTCTTCCCGGGCGACCTGATGCGGTCGGCCCGCGCGATCTGGGTGCTCAGCCGGGTGCTCGGCGGGGTGATCGAGGTCGAGGACTACGGCCATCCGCCGGCCTGGGTCGCGTTCCTGATCGGGCTGATGAGCGCCGTCGCGCTGCTGGTGGCGTTCGGGGTGCTGTTCCGGTCGCAGCGGCAGCGGGCCGTGCTCGCGCCCGGCGAGGAGGAGCGGCTCCGTGCGCTGCTGGGTGAACGCGACTCGCTGGCCTACTTCGCCACCCGGCGCGATCGCAGCGTCATCTTCTCGCCGAGCGGCAAGGCCGCGGTGTCGTTCCGGGTGGTCAACGGGGTCACCCTCGCGGGCGGCGACCCGCTGGGCGACCCCGAGGCGTGGGACCACGCGATCAAGGCGTGGATCGGCCAGGCCCGCGAGTTCGGCTGGACCCCGGCCGCCATCGGCTGCGGCGCCGAAGGGGCCAGGGCCTACCAGCGGGCCGGCCTGAAGGTGCTCGAACTCGGCGACGAGGCCGTCATCGAGGTCAAGAGGTTCAGCCTGCAGGGCCGGGAGATGCGTGGCGTCCGCCAGGCGGCCAACCGGGTCGAACGGGCCGGCTACCAGCTCCGGGTCCGCCGCCACGGTGACATCGCCCCCGAGGAGATGCTGCTGATCAGCCGGCGCGCCGACGCCTGGCGCGACACCGAGACCGAACGCGGGTTCTCGATGGCCCTCGGCCGTCTCGGCGACCCGCTCGACGCGAACTGCGTGCTGGTCGAGAGCCTCAGCAGGGACGGGGACGAGGCGGCGCTGTTGTCGTTCGTGCCGTGGGGCGAGCGGGGGCTCTCGCTCGACCTGATGCGCCGTGACCGGACGGCGGAGAACGGCCTGGTCGAGTTCATGGTCGCCGGGCTGGTCAGGAACGCCGGCTGGCTCGGGGTCGAACGTGTCTCGCTCAACTTCGCGGTCTTCCGGTCGGCCTTCGAGGAGGGGGCGAGGATGGGCGCCGGCCCGGTGATCCGGGCCTGGCGGCGCACCTTGTTGTTCCTGTCACGCTGGTGGCAGCTCGAAGCGCTCTACCGGGCCAACGTGAAGTATCACCCCGAGTGGGTGCCCCGCTTCCTCGCGTACGGGGACACCCGCGACCTCGTCAGGGTGGGCATCGCCTCGGCCATCGCCGAAGGCTTCTTCAAGCCGCCGACGCTGCCCCGGATGCTCAGCTCTGCACGAACACCGACCGCCAGTTCGGCTGCTCCAGGTAGCGACGCAGCTCGACCAGGCCGCTGAGCCAGCCGGCCCACCCGGCGTAGGGGGGCTGGGCCGCGTCGAACCCGCTCGCCACGAACGTCAGGGTGGTCTTGCCGCCGGAGCCCTCCAGCTCCCAGCTCGTCACCATGTTGCCCCAGTCGATCGTCGACGCGGTCGGCTCCAGCGTGACGATCTTCGCCGCGTAGTCGCCGGCCGCCTCGAAGCCGCCCATCGCGAACCGGCCGCCGACCTCGGGCTCGATCTCGATCGGGTAGCCGAACCACGCGGTGGCCTGCGCGGAGTCGGTCAGCGCGGTGTAGACGCGGTCGGCCGGGGCGTCGATCTCCAGCGTGGCGGAGAACGCGCCGACCTTCGCCGTGTAGTCGACCTTCGGGCCGAGCCTGCGGCCCTCGACGTGGTCGGCCAGGTTGCCGAGCGCCAGCGCCCAGAAGGTCTCCAGCGCGGCGAGCGGGCTCGGGCTGCCCGAGAAGACGAGCGAGCGGTCGAAGTGGGACTGGACCACCGCGACCACGGTCTCCCCGTCGGTCTCGGTGAGCCGGATCTCGGTCGTGGTCTCGGTGCCGTCGAGCGTCCAGGCGAACTTGATCAGGTCGTCGGCGACCTCCAGCACACGCTGGTGGGGGGCGTCGCCGTCCAGGGTGTGGCGGCCCCAGAAGTCGTACCGCTCGGGCAGGTCGACCTCGGCGTGCTCGGCGAACCAGACGCGCAGTTCGGCGGGGTCGGTCAGGGCCTGGAACACCGTCTTGAGCGGGGCCTGGATCCGGACGGCCGTGATGGGGGACTGGGTCATGACTCTTCTCCTTGCTGGTTCGGGTAACAGGCCACGACGAGCTTGAAAGGGTCGCCTTCAGCACCGCCGTACTTCGTGAACAGTCGTTGCAGGGTTTCCTGGAGCTCGGCCAGGAACTCCGGCCGTCGCTCCGTCGGGACGCGGATGTCGCCCGAGACGCCGATCGACGGCAGCTCGGGGACCGATCGGTCGAGTGCGGCGATGTCGGCCTGGACCTCTTCGACCAGGTCGAGGAGGTGGCCCAGGCTCAGCTCGTCGCGGGCCCGGCCCAGGCCGATGTGGCCGACGAGCCGGGGTGAAAGCCAGTAGGAGCGGGCGGTGGCCTGGTAGATGCCCTCGGAGATGCCGCGCACCTTCCGTTCGGACACCTGCTCGACCAGCCCGGCCTCCACCAGGCGTTTCACGTGGTAGTAGACCCGCTGCGGGGTCTGCGCCAAGATCGCGCCCACTTCGCCGCAGGTGCGCGGCTCGGCGAGCTGCCGCAGCACGTCGATGCGCTGCGGCTTGAGCAGGGCCTCGGCCTGCTCGATCTGTTCCAGGTACAGGACGTCTCTCATCGCAAAAACAAGTTTGTACGTAAAAAACTTCCTTGTCAATAGGGCGCGAAACCGTGATGCGGAGCGAGCGGGTGTCCCCCTAAAGTCCCCACCGTGGAACAAACCGACCGCAAAGCGCTCATCGCCGCGGGGGTGACCGTGGTGCTCTGGGCGTCCGCGTTCGTCGCCATCAGGCACGCCGTGCTCTCGTACTCCCCCGGAGCCCTCGCCCTCGGGCGGATGCTGGCCGGATCGCTGACCCTTCTGGTCATCCTGCTGGCCCGGCGCGAAGGGCTGCCGCCGCGTGCGGCCTGGCCCGGGATCGCCGTCTCCGGCGTGCTCTGGTTCGGGATCTACATGATCGCCCTCAACTGGGGCGAGCAGGAGGTCGACGCCGGCACGGCCGCCATGGTCGTCAACATCGGGCCGATCATCATCGCCCTGCTGTCGGGGCTGTTCCTCGGCGAGGGGTTCCCGCGCCGCCTGCTCATCGGCATGGCCGTGTCGTTCACCGGCGCGGTCGTGGTCGGCTACTCCATGTCGGAGGGCGGCGGGGCCTCGGTGCTCGGCGTGGCGCTCTGCGTGGTTGCCGCGCTGACCTGGGCGATCGCGACGATCGTGCAGAAGCCCGCGCTGCGGCACGCCTCCGCGCTCCAGGTGACCACCTTCGGCTGCCTCATCGGCGCGGTCACCTGCCTGCCGTTCGCCGGGCAGCTCATCGGCCAGGCCGCCGACGCGCCGCTGTCGGCCACGCTGAACCTGGTCTACCTCGGCGTTTTCCCAACGGCGTTGGCCTTCACGACCTGGGCGTACGCCCTGGCGCGGACGACGGCGGGGAAGATGGGCGCCACCACCTACGTGGTGCCGGCGATCGTGATCGTGATGGCCTGGGTGCTCCTGGGGGAGACCCCGACCTGGCTGGCCCTGGCGGGCGGCGCGCTCTGCCTGGCCGGTGTGGCCGTCTCCCGGCGGAGAACGGCCTGATCATCTCTATGCGCGGGCCCGCTCGCCGGCGAGCAGGTGGGTCAGGCGTTCGACCGTGGGGCGTGACTCGACGTGCAGCCGGGCCACGTCGAGGCCCTCGTCGCCCAGGACCGCGAGCAGCGCGATGGAGCCCACCGCGTACACGACGATGAAGCCGCCCCGGCAGCGGATGACCACCTCGCGCAGTTCGTGGAGGCCCACCTCGTAGCCGAAGCGCTTGCCGAGACCGAGGGTCGCGGCCGACAGGGCCGAGACGTTCTCGGGGGAGACGCCGTCGGTGTCGGCGACGACGAGCAGACCGTCAACCGTGGCGACAGCCGTCTCCATCACCCCCGTGACGCGGTCGCGCAGGGAGTGCAGTTCTGCCTTCAGGGCGTTCTGTGCCATGGTTCTTTACTTTCGTCACGTGCTACTTCGGGTGGTGGTGAGCAGGCCCTCTCCGACCAGGGCGGCGATCTCCTTGAGCACCACGAACAGGCCCTGGCCGAGGGCGAACGCGATGTCGCGGGGTGTGCGCCGCCCGTTGGCCTTGATGAGGATCTCGTGACGCAGGCGGTCGGCCGCGATGGTCGGCGGCCGGATCGGCTGCACCGCCGTGGGCCGGATGAACGGCGTGATGCCCAGCTCACGCCACTCTTCGGTGATCGCCAGCCGGCGGGCCGTCTCCCGGGCCAGCCGTTCCCGGGCGATGCCCGGCACGACCGGTAAAGGCGGCGGCACGTCGTGGTCGCCCACCGGCTCAAGCTGGGTGTCCTCGACGCCGAACATGGCCATCGCGAAGACCGCGTCGAACACCGCGGACAGGCAGACGGCCTCCAGCCCGGCCTCCCCCACGCTGCCCCGGCCGACCAGTTCGGCGGCGAGCCGGTCGTCGGGGGCGCCCGCCGTGAACGCCTCGTTCCAGGCCGCCTCGCTCACCCGCCCCGAGCGGATCAGCAGGGATTCCGGTCCGGGAGACGCCGGTGTGGTCGCCGCGACGACCAGCCCGTCGCGGACGTGCACGATCCCGCCCGGACTTCCCATGACACGCAGCAGGTGAAAGCCGTCGACGGGCTCGCCCAACCGGAGCATGGAAACGACACCGACGGGGTGATCGAGGTCGTGCGATGACACTTTTGTGCCCTTCACTATCTGAGGCCGCAAGAGTTACCTTATGTCCCTGCAAGCACAACAGCATTGGATAAGGCAGCATGAACATCGAAACCGCCCTGAAAGAGGCGATGGCCATCGACGGGGCGATCGGCGCCGCACTCGTCGACTACGGCAGCGCAGATGGACCTGTAATAACCGACATTTCCTAACGGGATTTTCATGCGACGGAATGCGTGATCGTGCCCGAATAAGAACCCGCGACCGCCGATGACGGAACTCTGACAATTACTGTCGGATTCCACGCGACCGTGGTATTTCCCACTGCCAGAGTCACGCTGAATGCCGTGTGCGTGCCCGTGAGGGCGGTCGCGTTCGCGGCGGTGAGCTGGCCCGGGGTGAACACACCCGTGCCCGAGACGGTGGTCGCCGGGCCCGACCAGTAGGAGATGTTGGGCCTGGAGATCGTGAACGTGTTGCCGCCGACCGTGGTGGTGAAGTTGGTCGTGTTCACCGTGGCCGTGTAGCTGACCTGGACCGCCGAGCCGCGGGTGTCGGCGACGGTGACCGTGCCGAGCTGGGCCGACAACTGGCCTCCGATGGTGGTGCTGCCGAGCGCTCTGGAGGTGGGGGCGGTGATGGCCAGACCGGCGTTGGCCGACCGTTTCGCCGAACCCTCCCGCCATCCGCCGGGCTCTCGACGGGGCGCCGGGCGTGCCGGGGACGGCGGGCCACTTCGGGCGGACTCCTCCTGAGTGCCATCCAGGACGCCGCCCACGGTCCCGCCCTCCCCGGCTTCCTCCCCCACGGCGGGGACGGCCGTCACCACGGCGGCGACCACCGCTACCAGGGCCGCCGTCACGCGTGCTCTCACGGTGTCCTCCGGGCTCGTCGCCAGATGAGGTAGCCGCCGCCCGCCACGGCGAGCGCCCCCGTCCCGGTGAGCAGGACGGTCGGCGAGAGGAAGGCGGTGCGGCTCAGTTTCACGGCGGCCGTCGTGTCGGGGGCGGCGGGGAACCTCACGGTCCCGCTCGCGGTCCTGGTGGTACGTCCGCTCGTCAGCTCCAGGTCCGCCCTCCACGGCCCCAGAGGCAACGAGGGATCGAGGAGCACCTCGACCCGTCCGACGTCGTCGGGCGCCATGGTCACGCCGCCCGTCACCTTGAACGGCCCGGCCGAGGTGCCGCCGGGGCCCTCCGACAGCCGCAGTTCACCGCTGACGTCGACGGCCCGCAGGCCGGTGTTGGTGACCTGCGCCTCCAGGCGCGGCCTGCCGGCCGCGTCGCGGCCGGCCCAGATCCGGTCGACGCGGAAGTCGGTCGGCGGTTCGCCGCCGGGCCCGACGTCGAGGTAGACGCGGATGCCCACCCGGTTGTTGACCTGGACGTTCCGTTCCTCCGTCGCCGGGGCGCGGGCCTCGGCCCACATGACGGCGTACCGCTCGCCCTTCCAGGCGGTCCGCGGCACCCGGATGGTGGCCCTGAGCACGCGTTCGCCGCCGGGAGGCAGCGTGACGGCAGGGTGGTCGAACACGATCCACGACGACAACTCGTTGGCCGTCTGGTCCGGCAGGAAGCCGAACTTCCTGTTCTTGATCTCGGCCCCGGCCGCGTACAGCCACAACGTCCGGGGTTTCGCGGAGGTGTTGTTCACGGCGATCCGCCGGTGGATCACGGTCCCCGGCGTCACGTGGTCGACGATGTAGGCCCGCGCCCGCGGATCGTCGGCTCTGTCCTCCGGCGCCTCGACGAGCCGGATCCCGATCTGCCCCTCCGGCTTCGCGTCCGCCCGGCACGTCAGGGCCGGTACGGGAAGCAGCACCAGGAGAGGCGGGATCAGGATCCGGAGGAGGGCGGCGCGGTCACGCGACCGAATGGGTCACCGTCCCCGTGTACGTGCCGGCGACCGCGGAGTTCGGGATGGTGACGCGCAGGGTCGGGTTCCAGGTGACCGTGTTGTTGCCGACCAGCGCGGTCGCGGTGAAAGCGGTGACCTGGGCGGAGAGCGGCTGGGCCAGCAGCACCGTGAGCTGGCCGGGCGTGAAGGTGCCGACGCCGGTGGCTGTGGTGGCCGCGCCCGAGGCGTACGCGGCGTCGGCCTTGGGGATCGTCTCGTTCGCGGTGCCGCCGCCCGTGGTGAAGTCGGTCGAGGAGACCCGGGCCGTCCATGAACCGAGCAGCGCGGCCCGCAGGTCTGAGACCGTGACCGGGCCGATCGTGCCCTGGAGGGTGGCGCCCGAGGCGGTGTTGCCCAGGTTGACGCTCGCCGGGGCGCTGATGGTGAGCGCGCCGCCCTGGATCGTGAAGGTCACGGTGGTGTCGGCCGCCTGGGCCGGGGCAACGGATCCGATCAGCAGCACCATGGCCATGCCGATCACATATTTGAGAAACCGCATCGGTCATCCTCACATCGCCCGGAAACACCGGGTTGCGAACAAGTCAGCGCGAGCGTAGATCGCTGACGAGCCGCCCCCCGGCGCTCCTCGCGCGGGTCAGAGGAGATCTTGACCATCCGCTGGGTCACCGCAGGGTGGTCACCCTGTAGTGAGCTCGGGCAGCACCTTCGCGCCGAACGTCTCGATGAACCGGGTCTGCTCCTTGCCCACGTGGTGCAGGTAGACCTCGTCGAATCCGGCGTCGGCGTACCCGCGCAGCCAGTCGGCGTGCCGCGAGGTGTCGGCGGACACGAAGACCGACTTGGCGACCTCCTCGGGGGTGACGAACCGGGCCACGCTGTCGAACATCTCCATGGTGTCGAAGTCCCAGCTCCCGGGCGGGCCGACCACGTTCGACCGCCACTGGTCGTGCGCGGTCGCGAGGGCCTCCTCCTCACTCGGCGCCCAGCTCAGATGCACCTGTACGGCCGCCGGTCCCCGCCCGCCCGCCTCGCGGTAGGCGTCCAGGACCTCCTTCGACTTTGGGCTGTTCACCGTGATCAGCCCGTCGGCCCACTCCGCGACCCACCTGGCGGTCTCCACGCTGACCGCCGCGCCGATCAGCTTCGGCGGCTCCGCCGGGAGCGACCACACCCTGGCCCGGTCGACGGTGACGAGCCCGTCGTGGGTGACCTCTTCGCCGTTCAGCAGGGCCCTGATCACGTCGACGCACTCGCGCAGCCGCTGCTGCCGGATCTCCTTGCGCGGCCACCGGTCACCGGTGACGTGCTCGTTCGACGCCTCGCCGGAGCCGAGCGCGGCCCAGAAACGGCCCGGGAACATCGCCGCGAGCGTCCCGATCGCCTGCGCGACGATCGCCGGGTGGTAACGCTGGCCGGGCGCGTTCACCACGCCGAACCGCAACGTGGTGGCCTGCAGCGCGGCACCCAGCCACGACCACGCGAACCCCGACTCGCCCTGCCGGGCGCTCCAGGGCGCGATGTGGTCGGAGCACATCGCCATCGCGAAGCCGGCCTCGTCGGCGAGGCGGACGGCGTCCAGAAGATCACTGGGGGAAACCTGCTCATGGGAGGCGTGAAAGCCATAGATCGCCATGCCTAACGACTACCCCGGCAAGTCATCCGCTATCGGGCGTAAAGCGGGCAGCTCTATGGTGGGCGCATGTCCTCAAGATCACTGTTGACCGGCGCCGCGTTGACCGCGACCGCCCTGCTCACCGTCGCGGCCCCGGCCGCCCAGGCGGCGGCGCCCGCCCCCGCCACCGTCGCGAAGAACGTGTTCAAGGGCTTCGTCGCCAAGGACAGGAAGGCGATGCTGAAGTGGGCCGCCCCCGACGCGGTCGACAAGCTCCTCAAGTACAAGTTCCGCACCCCCGACAAGTTCGCCGGCTGCACGGCCGCTGGAACGTGCCGATACGTCCACACGAGCGTGAAGGTGCCGGGCGACCTCAACGGCATCCTCATGGTCGTCAAGGGCTCCCGGGTGACCGCGGTCTACACCTCGCAGCACGTCACCTCGCCGTCGACGGTCGCGAAGACCTTCTACCGGTACTGGCAGCTCGGCGCCAAGACCCGCGCCCGCGAGATCGCCACCGCCGGGGCCATCAAGACCCGCTTCGCGGTCAAGTACGACCCGACCGGCGTGCCCTACCACTGGCAGGGCTGCTCCAAGGAGACGAAGGGCTACAGCTGCGCCTACTCCTACGAGGGCGGCGCCATGTTCCTGCACGTGCGGGGCACGAAGGCGGCCGGCTACTACGTGAACTCCGTGAGTTACATCGCCGACTGAAAAGGCATATAGGTCCCGTCTCCGCCGACGGGACCATGCACAGACCCGGTTCGGGTCGGCACGCTGGGTGTCCGGCAACTCTCCCGAAAGGGGAGTCCCTTGGACACGCTCATGCCCGTCCTGTTCATCCTCGCCGTGATCCTTCTCGTGTACGGCGCGGCGCAACGCAACCCGCTCAGGAAGTGCCCTCGCTGCGGAGGCAAGGGCACTCTCCCGTCGAGTGTGTTCGAAGGCCGCTACCGGATCTGCCCCCGCTGCGACCGCAAGGGCGAGATCGGCGGCTAGCGAACCTCGTCCCACGTCATCCGCGTGCTCCGCGGCGTTTCGCCGCCCGGTCGAGGGCCCAGATGTAGTACCAGGGGCCGCTGCGGATCGCGCGGAGGCTGTTCTGGTTCATCGCCTGGATGACGCCCCACAGCCCGCCCGTCGCGCCGAGGATGCCCAGCGCGGGCAGGAGCGCCGGCCCGTGGACGGCCACCAGCGTGGCGCTCACCGTGCCCACGACGGCTCCGCTCGCGGCGACCGCCCGGGTGCTCCGGACCCTCGCCATCTCGTCACGGCAGTCGAGGATGTGCCCCTCGATCTCAAGGCCGATCCTGGCCAGTTCCCGCTCGGACTGGACGGCGTCATGCGCCTGGTCGAGTCTGGCGAGCGTCTGGCGCAGGTGGTTGCGGAGACGTTCGTAGGACCCGAACTCCTCGACGGTGATCTTGCCGAAATCGCGCAGACCGACCCCGTCGATGAACGGCAGGTCCATCTCCAGAATCGGCCGGACGACTCTGCTCTTGACCGGCCTGTCACCGGACACCTCGATCGCCCGGCGCCCCTCGACGAGAAAGTCGATGTCGTTCTTGTGCTTGACCGGCTTCGTCTTGCCGACGGCGCGTCCGTCCTCCAGACGTTGGGTGCGGACACTGTAGCTGGGCAGATACCACGCGAGTCCGGCACGCAGCAGGGGCTCGGCGTCTCTAATCCAGGTTCCGAGACGCGCGAGGTCGGGCGTGGTGAATCCGACGTACCGGTCGTCCCAGGCCTCGGCGTATCCGTCCCTCTTCCGGGCCGCCTCCGCCACGCCGAAGTAGTTCGTCGGCATGTCACCCAGGTTCGGCTTGTCCGAGCGGTATCGGTGGATCTCGTGGTACTTCCCGCGCCAGTCGTCCGACAGCAGCAGCGTGTCGGAGATGAGTGAGACGCGCTTGGTGATCACGTCGAAGGAGCCCCGCCGGACGCCGAGACCGACGTCGAACGTGTGGTTGCCGATTCCGGCCCGGTCGGTCAGCGTGGCCCTGTGGTCGTCCCAGAAGTAGACGGCGTACCGCCGCGCGACCTCCTCCGGGGGATCCTGAGGAGACACATGGCGGTAGAACCGCCGCATGTGCTTGGCGATGACATGATCCTGAACGCCTCCGCGCCGCCACGGCCACATTCATCAAGCGTAGATTCTGCGGACCTTGGCCGGCAGGGCGCTCCCACGGCCCGCCGACCAAGGTCACGACTGGCGATCAGCGCACGTACACGTTGGGCCTGGCGGGGGTCGCCATCCCGTCGCCGATGAAGAAGCTCGGGTGGGGTGGCTGGTTGTAGGCGGTGTTCTGCCAGGCCAATGCGACGCGGTACATCGGGTCGTGCAGCAGGGTGTGGATCTTCACGCCGGTGACCGTGGGCGTCGAGTAGACGCGCAGCGCCCGGTTGTCGCTGGTCGGCCAGATCACCTCTTCGCGCCAGTCGCCGAGGATGTCGCCCGACAACGACGGGGTCGCCTTGGTGCCGTTGTTGGAGTGCACGCCCGAAGCGGTCAGCAGGCGGGTGTCGCCGCCGGTGCCGTACTTGTCGATGCGCACGTCGTCGAGGAGTTCGCGTACGGGATCGGCGTCCCACCAGGCCAGGAAGTTGATCGACGAGGGCTCCCGGCCCAGGCTCGCGCCGGTCGGCGACCGGAGCGTGGTGTCGCGCGCCGACCACGACTCGGCCCCCGCACTGCCGGCCCACACGTCGGCCGAGACGCCGCGGCCGTTGTCGCCGCCCGAGGCGGTCTGCCAGAGGATCTGGCCGGTTCGCGCGTCGGCCATCCACGAGCCCGGCTTCGAGGTGTCCTCGCTGACCTTGAAGATCTCCAGGCCCTGCCGTGCCGGGTTCAGGTCGCCGACGTGCAGCGCGTCGCCGTGGCCGAGGCCGGTGCTGTAGAGGCCCGAGCCGTTGTCGTTGATGACGGCGGCGCCGAAGACGATCTCGTCTCGGCCGTCGGCGTCCACGTCGGCGATGGAGAGCTGGTGGTTGCCCTGGCCCGCGTAGGAGGTGGCGTTGTTGGAGTCGAAGGTCCACCGGCGGGTGAGCGAGCCGTTGCGGAAGTCCCAGGCCACCACGACCGCCCGGGTGTAGTAGCCCCGGGACATGATCAGCGAGGGGCGCTGGCCGTCGAGGTAGGCCGTACCGGCCAGGAACCGGTCGACGCGGTTGCCGTAGTTGTCGCCCCAGCTGGAGACGGTGCCGCGTCCCGGAAGGTAGTCGACGGTCGACATCGCGGCGCCCGTCTGGCCGTTGAACATGGTCAGGAACTCGGGGCCGGAGAGCACATAGCCGCCGGAGTTGACGTAGTTCGCCGACGCGTTGCCGATCACGGTGCCCCGGCCGTCGACGGTTCCGTCGGCGGTCTTCATGGCGACCTCGGTGCGGCCGTCGCCGTCGTAGTCGTACACCTGGAACTGCGTGTAGTGCGCCCCGGCGCGGATGTTGCGGCCGAGGTTGATCCGCCACAGGCGGGTGCCGTCGAGTTTGACGCCGTCGACGTAGACCGGGGACGTGACGCCCGACTGGGAGTTGTCCTTGGCGTCGTTCGGCTCCCACTTCAGGACCAGGTCGACGCGGCCGTCACCGTCGAGGTCGCCGACGCTGGCGTCGTTGGCGGTGTAGTTGGAGCTCGGCGGCGTGATCGGGACGTCCAGGTAGCCGTTGGCGAACCTCAGCGAGGTCTCCGAGCTCGGCCCCTCCACGCCGCCGTTCACGGCCCTGATCGTGTACGTCGCGTCGGACGCCGCCCCGCTGTCCAGGTAGTTCGTGGAGTTGGTGACGGTGGCCACGCGGGTGCCCGACCGGTAGACGTTGAACGAGGTGTCCCGGGCCTCGGTGCCGAGCAGCCGCCACGACACGAGGTTCGCGCTGCCGCTGCGGACCGAGATGACGCCGCGGTCGAGGTCCTCGACCTGTTTCGCGCCACTCGGCGTGGGCGTGGGCGTGGGCGTGGGGGTGGGTGTGGGGGTCGGCGTCGGGGTCGGCGTGGGAGTCGGGGTCGGCGTCGGGCTGGGCTGGGGGCCGTTGCAGGGGACGCCGTTGAGCACGAAGTTCGTGGGCGCGGGGTTGTTGGTGCCGCTCATCGAGGCGTTGAAGCCGAACGCGGTCGAGGCTCCCGTGCCCAGCTGGCCGTTGTAGCCGGCGTCGTCCGCCGTCACGTTGGCGCCGCTCTGGGTGAGGGCGGTGTTCCACGCCTGGGTGATCTGCTGACCGGCGGTGAACGTCCAGGTCAGCCGCCATCCGTCGATGGGGTCGCCGAGGTTGTTGACGGTGACGGTGGTGGAGAAGCCGCCAGGCCACGACGTGCCGACGGAGTAGTCGATCCGGCAGGCCACGGCGGCCTTGGCCGGACTCTGCCAGGCGACCGCGGCGACCAGCAGCCCTGCCGCGATGAGGGCGAAACGTTTCATAGCCGGTCCAATCTGGGGGAGCGTCAGGCCCAGAACGTAGAAATCACGACTCAATTGGTCAACGATCGTCGACTTCGCCGTAATGTCATCCGAGGTCGTGACTGAAACGTTCAGATCGGCCGATTCGGACCCATGGGTCTCATGTCTATTTTCGGACCGCACGAGAAAGCCTGATCTGTCGGCACACGGCGCACCTGTCGGGCGGGGCCGACAATGGCCGACCCTTCGCCGGGATATCCGGATTTAGCCAGCGTACCGGCCCCGAAAAAAGGGACACAAGCCCACATCGCGGCGCTCGAATTTTTTCTTCAGAAGTTTGTTTACAGGCCTGATCGCCGGGGGTAGTTCAGGGGTGTCACTAAATAAGGCGCCACCCCCCGGGGCGAAAATCAAATGAGCTCGATATTTGTGGGGGTGTGTTGTGAGCAGGCTGATCGGCAGAACATGGGCGGTTCTCGTCTCGCTCGCCTTCGCCGTCATCGGATTGTTCGTTCCCGCAGGTACGGCTCTTGCCCTGTCGGTGACGCCGGTGCCGGACGTGGTGGTCGACACTGAGGAGACCGTCGCGGGACGCATCAATCTACCGCGGTGGCCCGGCGATCTCGCGCCGGGCGGAGATGCCACGGTGACGCGGACGATAAAAACAACGAGAAATTATCTGCTCGTCGAATTCGTGCCGGTGATTCTGGTCAGAGATAATCGGCCGGTTCAGGTATACGGCGCGTGGCGGCTGCCAACCTCCGCCCACGTCGCCGGCACCCCCGCACACCGGGCCCGCGCACCGCCTCACACCTGAGCCGAACCACAGACTTACCGCGAAAAGAGATCACGATTGGCGTGCCCCCATCAACGGGGGCACAGCGGTACCTTTTCTCCCCGCGAAGCTCGAAGGAATCGAACTCCGGCGCGTCTCCATGCGCCGGTGGCCCCGTTCCGCACCTCGTTCGGCGTGGTGACCGGCGGTGCCGAGGGGTGGGGCGAACGCGTGGCCATGGCTGAGCCGCGCCACAGCCCCGAACACCCCTCCCTTCCCGCGCGACGAGATGACCACTGGGATGACCACTGCGAAGGAGTGGACAGGCCTCTGAGAGCATCGGGTTACCAACGACCGATGTCAGGAGATCCCTGTGGCCGTCGACCGGCTCCTCCCCACCCCGGAGGCCCGTGACCTGCTCGACCTCACCCGTGATGTGGCGGACAAGGAACTGCTGCCCATCGTGGACCGGCACGAGCGCGCCGAGACCTATCCCGAGGGCCTGTTCGCGACACTCGGCGCGGCCGGCCTGCTGAGCCTCCCCTACCCGGAGGAGTACGGCGGCGGCGGCCAGCCCTACGAGGTCTACCTCCAGGTGCTCGAAGAACTCGCCGCGCGCTGGGCGGCGGTGGCCGTGGCGGTGAGCGTGCACTCGTTGTCGTGCCATCCCCTGGCGACGTTCGGCACCCCCGAGCAGATCGAACGCTGGTTGCCCGACATGCTCGCCGGAGACCTCGTCGGCGGCTACAGCCTCTCCGAACCCCAGGCCGGCTCCGACGCCGCCGCCCTGACCTGCCGCGCCACCCGCGTCGCCGACGGCTACGAGATCAACGGCGCGAAGGCGTGGATCACCCACGGCGGCCGCGCCGACTTCTACGCCCTGTTCGCCCGGACGGGCGAGCAGTCGATCTCCTGTTTCCTCGCACCGGGCCAGGTCGACGGCCTGACCTTCGGCAAGCCCGAAGAGAAGATGGGCCTGCACGCCGTCCCCACGACCAGCGCCCACTGGGACGGCGCGATCCTGCCCGCCGACCGGCTGATCGGCGCCGAGGGCCAGGGCCTCCAGATCGCCTTCAGCGCCCTTGACTCGGGCCGCCTCGGCATCGCCGCCTGCGCGACCGGCCTGGCCCAGGCCGCCCTCGACGCGGCGGTCTCCTACGCGAAGGAACGCACCACCTTCGGCAAGCGCATCATCGACCACCAGGGCCTCGGCTTCCTGCTCGCCGACATGGCCGCGGCCGTCGACTCGGCCCGCGCGACGTACGTCGACGCCGCGCGGCGCAAGGACGCGGGCCTGCCGTTCTCCCGGCAGGCGTCGGTGGCGAAGCTGGTGGCGACGGACGCGGCGATGAAGGTGACGACCGACGCGGTCCAGGTGTTCGGCGGATACGGGTACACGCGCGAGTTCCCGGTGGAGAGGTACATGCGCGAGGCGAAGATCATGCAGATCTTCGAGGGCACCAACCAGATCCAGCGATTGGTCATCGCGAGAGGCCTGGCCCGCTGATCCGGTCAGCCGGGTAGCGGGGGCGAGAGGTCCCAGACGCGGATCGACTCGTCGCGGCCGCCCGTGATGGCGACCGGTTTTCCGCCGACCGTGCCGAACGCCGCGCAGTACACGCGGTCGGTGTGCCCCTCCAGCGGGCCGCCGAGTTCGGCGCCGGCGTTCAGGTCCCAGACGCGGGCGGTCTTGTCCTCGCTGGCGGTGATCGCGATCGGCTTTCCGTCCGACTCGCCCAGGGCCACGCCCCACACCCAGCTCGTGTGGCCGGTCAGCGGGGTGCCGAGGGTCGTGCGGGTCGTCAGGTCCCAGAGGCGGGCGGTCTTGTCCTCGCCACCCGTCACGGCGATGGGCTTGCCGTCGAGTTCGCCGATCTCGACCGACCGGGCCCAGCCGATGTGGCCGGTCATCGGCTCGCCGAGTTGTTTTCTCGTGGTCAGGTCCCAGACCCGGACCCAGCCCTCGTCGCCGGTGCTGACGACGATCGGGACGCCGTTCGCCTCGGCCAGCGCGACCGCCCAGACGGCGCCCGTGGTGCCGGTCATGGGGTCGCCGATCTGCTCGCCGCTGTGCAGGTCCCAGACGCGGACGGTGCCGTCGACGCCGCCGCTGACCGCGATGGGGTCGCCGTTCAGCGTGCCGATGTCGACGCCCTTGACGCCGCCCTCGTGGCCGAGCATCGGGTTGCTCATCTGGGTGCCGTTGCGGAGATCCCAGATGCGCAGGGAGCCGTCGTCGGCGGCGGTGACGGCGATCTCGGTGCCGTCGAGCAGGCCGACGGCGACGTCTCTGACCCACTTCTCGTGGCCGGTCATGGCGTACAGCTCGGAGCCGGTGTTCAGATCGACGACGCGGACCGTGTTGTCGTCGCCGCCGCTCACCGCCGTCGGCACTCCGTCGATGTCGATGAAGCCGATGTTGCGGACGTCGTCTTCCTGGACGTCGACCGGTCCGCCCACCGGCCGGCCGAAGGTGACCGGGGCGGGGGTGAGCGTGGTGCCCATGCGGGCGCCCTCGCCGGTCGTGGCGGTGTCTCCGTCGGGCCAGAGTTGCCAGGTCAGGATGCCGCCGGCCACCGCGACCGCCAGGGCGCCGGCCAGCCAGGCCGGTTTCCGGTTCTTCACCGGAGGGGCGAGCGGCATGGTCTCGACCGCGAACTCGTCGCCCGTCAGGGCCTTGACCAGGTCGGGGGCCGTCGGGCGGAGTGCCGGGTTCTTGTTCAGGGCCTGCTCGATCAGCGGCTTGAGGCCCGCGGGCACGCCGTCGAGTCGCGGCTCGCGGTTCATGATGGCGTTGATGATCTGCGGCACGGTCGTGCCGGGGAAGGCGCGTCTGCCGGTCGCGGCGAAGGCCATCGTGGCCGCCCACGCGAACACGTCGGCGGCCGGGGTGACCTCGCCGTGCTCGATCTGCTCGGGGGCCATGTAGCCGGGGGTGCCGATCGAGCCCGACATCGTCGCGGTGTGGTCGAGGGCGCGGGAGATGCCGAAGTCGATCACGACGGGGCCCTCCGGGCCCATCAGCACGTTGCTGGGCTTGAAGTCGCGGTGCACGATCCCGGCCCGGTGGATGGCCGCCAGCGCGGTCGCGGTCGCCACGGCCAGGCGTTCGAGGCCGCCGCCCGTGCGCGGGCCCTCCTGCTGCACCACGTGGTGGAGGGAGGCGCCGGGCACGAACTCGCTCACGATGTAGGGCCGGTCGCCGAAGACGCCCATGTCGAGCACGCGGGCGGTGCAGAAGGGGGCGACCCGGCGGGCCATCTCGACCTCGCGCAGGAAGCGCCGGCGGTGGTCGGCGTCTTTCGACAGTTCGTCGTGGAGGACCTTCAGCGCGACCGGGGTGCCGTCGGGGGTCTCGGCGCGGTAGACCGCGCCCTGGCCGCCGTGTCCGATGCGGTGGAGGATGCGATAGGTGTCGATCGACGCCGGTATGCCAGGCTCCGCGTTCACGACCTCATGATAGGAGCGGTCCACCGAACCGCAGGATCACGATTCGGCCAGCCCCCGCAGGCAGCGGCCGGGCGGAGAGGTGGAGGCGGCGGGCGATCTCGCCGTTCCGCGGACGCTCCCCCGACGAGTCGAAGGCGCGCGGTCGGCTCCGTGTGAACGCGGGTGAGAACGCACACGCTGGTTCACACGGCACCCCCGGATAGTCAGAGGCGTCACGAAGACAGAAGTCCAAGAGGGGGACATCACAATGAGCGAGTCCGTTAAGGCTCTGATCGCCCAGGCGCGCGCGCAGATCGACAACCTGCCGGTCGACGAGGTCGCCAAGGCGGTCGAGACCGGCGGCGTCACGCTGGTCGACCTGCGGGAGCCGGGCGAGGTGGAGAAGGAGGGCACCATTCCGGGGGCCGTCCTCGCTCCCAGGGGGATGCTCGAGTTCTACGCCGACCCGTCCAGCCCGTACCACCGCGCCGAGTTCGACCCGGCCGGCACCGTGATCCTGTTCTGCGCCTCCGGCGGCCGGTCGGCGCTGGCCGCCCGGACGCTCCAGTCGCTGGGCTACCAGGACGTCGCCCACCTCGACGGCGGGTTGAAGGCCTGGAAGGACGCGGGCCGTCCGACCACCCACGAGAACTGAAAGTGGATCTGGGCCGATGCCGTCCGTCAATGTGAGAGTAGTCGGAGACGGCGGCTAGGCCGGGGAGGGAGCGGGCTCATGGTGTCGATCCGGCTGCTCGGACCGCCGGTCGTCGAGATCGGCGGCCGGCCGGCCAAGCCACCGCGCGGCCGGAAGGCGTGGGCCCTGCTCGCCTATCTGCTGCTGGCCGAACGGCCGCCCAGCCGCAAACGCCTCGCCGAGCTGCTGTTCGGCGACGCCGACGACCCGCTGGGCGCGCTGCGCTGGACGCTGGCCGAACTGCGCCGCTCGCTGGGCCTCAAGGAGGCCCTGTCGGGTGACCCGGTGCGCACCGACTTCGGGGAGGACGTCACGGTCGACGTGCGCGTCCTGCTCGACCAGGACGCCGATCCGGCGCCGCTGCTCGAACTCGGGGGAGAGCTGCTGGAGGGTGTGCACCTCGCGTCCTCCCTCGAGTTCGAGTCCTGGCTCCTGGTGGCCCGCCACCGGGTGGCGGGGATGATCGAGGCCCGGCTCCGGCAGGCCGCCGCCCGGCTGCTCGCGGCCGGGCGGGCGAAAGAGGCGGTCGTGTACGCCGCCCGAGCGGTCGAGCACAACCCGCTCGACGAGGGCAACCACGAGCTGCTGGTGCGCAGCCTCACCATGGCCGGCGACCGGGCCGCCGCGCTGAAGCAGGTCTCCGTGTGCGAAGACCTGATGCGGCGAGAGCTGGGCGTGCGCACGTCGCCCGCGTTGCGGGAGGCGGCCACGGTCGGCTCCGACTCGCCGATGTTGCCGCCGCTCAGCGGCCGGGCCGCCGCGATCAGCCAGCTCAACGCGGGCCGGGCCGCGATCACGGCGGGGGCCGTGGGGCCCGGCGTCCAGTGTCTGCGCACGGCGGTCGCCGAGGCCTCCCGGACGGGGGACGCGGCGCTGAAAGCGCGGGCCTACTGCGCGCTCGGCAGCGCCCTCGTCCACGCCCTCCAGGGGCGCGACGAGGAGGGCTCGCTGGCGCTGCACGAGGCGATCCTGCACGCGGTCGCCTCGGGCGACCGGTCGGTCGCGGTGACCGCGCACAAGGAACTCGGCTTCGTCGAGGTCAAGGCGGGCCGGCGGACCGCCGCCACGATGTGGCTGACCAAGGCCGCCGAGATGGCGCAGACCGACGCGGAGATGGCGGCGGTCTGCGGGGTGCTCGGCCAGAACACCTCCGACCAGGGCGACTACCGGGCCGCGATCGGGCATCTGGAGGAGTCGATCGAGCGGGCCGCCCGCTGCGGCGACCACAAGCAGCACGCCTGGTCGTTGTCGATCCTCGGACGCGTGCACCTGATGCGCGACGAACGCTCCCAGGCCCACGCGGTGCTCCGGCGTTCGCTGGAGCTGACCGAGGAGCAGCGCTGGATGGCGTTCCTGCCGTGGCCGACCGCGCTGCACGCCGAGATCGACCTGCGCATGGGCGACGTCGAGGCCGCCGCCGACGGCCTCGAACGGGCGTGGGTGCTGGCCTGCCAGGTCGAGGACCCGTGCTGGGAGGGGACCGCCGCGCGGGGGCTCGGCCTGCTCAGCCGTGATCGGGGCGACCACACGGCCGCCTTCCGCTGGTTCGGCCAGGCGACCGACAGCTGCAACCGGCTGCCCGACCGCTACCAGTGGGTGCACGCCAACGTGCTCGACGCGACGATCACCTGCGCGCTCGACGCCGGCGACACCGAGCGGGCCCGCCCGCTCGTGACCACGCTGGGATCCCTGGCGGCCCGGTGCGACATGCGCGAATGGGTCGTCCGGGCCCATCTGCACAACGCCCGTCTCGGGGACCGGACGGCGCTCGCCTCCGCGCGGATGCTCGGAGCGGGGATCGACAACCCCGCTCTCGCCGCGCTGCTTCGTTAGGAAACAGGGGAAATGTACGATTCGACGGCCTGGACGCTGGTCGACGAGGGGTGGGGCCGCCGCGCGGTCGACTTCGCGACGCTCAGCGAACCGGGGAACTGCAGAGAATACGTCGCCATGCACCAGCATCTCGGGGTGGGCGACGGCGACCGCATACTCGACGTCGCCTGCGGCGCGGGGCTGGCCCTGGAGCTGGCCGCCGTCCGGGGCGCCCGGTGCGCGGGCATCGACGCCTCGGCCCGGCTGGTCGCGGTGGCCCGCGACCGCAACCCCGGCGCGGACGTCCGTGTCGGCGACATGCACGACCTGCCCTGGGACGACGCGTCGTTCGACGCCGTGACCAGCTTCCGCGGGGTCTGGGGCACCACGCCGCTGGCGCTGCGAGAGATCCACCGGGTGCTGAAGCCCGGCGGCCGGGTGGGGCTGACCGTGTGGGGGCACATCAAGAAGTCCCCCGGCGCGTGGGCGCTGGAGCCGTTCCGGCTGGCCGCGCCGCCGAAGGTCGACAACCAGCGGAACATGGTCGCCCTCGGGCGTCCGGGGGCCGGTGAGCAGGTGCTGGAGGCGTTCGGGTTCGCCGACGTGCGGCGGGTGACGGTGCCGTTCGCGTGGGAGTTCGCCGACCCGGCGACCTACGCGCGGGCACTGGCGTCGACGGGGCCGGCGTACGAGGCGATCCAGAACGTCGGCGAGGACGCGTTCACCGCCGCCGCGATCGAGGGGGCGCGCGAACGGCTGCGGGCCGGTCTGCCGCTCCGGGCGAGTGTCGACGTGGTCGGCTATCTGGCCCGGAAGGAGGCGTGATGAGCAGCTTCCTGGCCGACGTGGAGGCCGATCCGGCGGAGGCCGAGGTCGATCTCAAGGAGTTCGGCTACGTCATGAACGCCACCCGCTTCTGGGGCTACCGGCCCGAGGTGGCCGAGGGCATCTTCGGCCTGGCCAGAGAGGTCACACGCGGGATGCCGCTGCGGCTGCGGGGCATCATGGTGGCCGCCTGCGCGGTCGCCTACGGGAACTCCTACTGCGCGTTGTCGTGGGGCAACAAGCTCGCCGTCTGGGCCGACCCGGAAACGGCGGTCTCGGTGCTCACGGGCTCCGACGCCGACCTGACCGAGGCCGAGCGCGCCGTCGCCGCGTGGACCCGCAAGGTCACCCGGCGGCCCCACGCGACCACCGAGGCCGACGTCGGGGAGTTGCGGGCCGCCGGGTTCACCGACGCGCAGATCTTCGACATCACGACGTTCGTGGCGCTCCGGATCGCCTTCTCCACGGTCAACGACGCCCTCGGCCTGCGGCCGGACGCGCAGTTGCGCACCACCACACCCGAGGGCGTCCTCGCGGCGGTCGACTTCGGCCGCCCGATCGCCGACTAGACCGACCCGACCAGCCGGGCCTCGACGCTGCGCAACATCCCCTCCGCCGTGGCCCGGGGGAGGTAGGCGGTGTCGGCGATGAGGCTCAACTGGCCGGTGCCCGCGTCGGTGCCGACCGTGAAGAACACCTTGAACCTGACGCCCGGCCAGGCGTTCTTGGTGTACGTCCTGGTGTGCGCCACCGACAGGTCGGCCTCGGGCGGGAGGGCGGGCCAGCCGGGGGCGGCCCGGCGGTCGTTGAAGAAGGCGTCCAGGTCGTGCCCGCCGGCCTTCTCGCGCATCGCCGTCATCGCGAACGGGTCGTAGTGGGCGTTGCGGTAGGCCTGGAGGGCGGCCCGATGGGTGGTGCGGCAGAACTCGGGGAAGTCGCGCTCCCGCAGGTCGAGCACGATCAGGGCGTCCTGGCCGACCGTGCCGACCATGCCCCGGGTCCGGGCGTCGCGGCGGTTGTTGTGCACGAGCTGCATGACCACCCGTGACCGCGCGCTGACCTCGCCCAGCTCCCCGGCGCAGGCGGCCAGGAGCACACTGGTCGAGCTGACCGCCAGCCGGTTCGACAAGCGGGTGGCGGCCACCGCCAGCGCGGGCGACTCCATGGTGACCTCGATGAACCGGGGGTCCTCGGGTTCGCCCGGCGGATGGTCGAAGACCTCCAGCGGGGCGTCGGCGAGCACGTCGCGCCAGTAGGAGATCGACCGCGCCGACCGGGCCTGCCAGGCGTCGGAGGCCTCCAGCCCGGCCTGGTCGCGGGGCTGCCAGGCCACCGGCGGCGGCGTGACCCCCTTCAGCAGGGCCTTCCACTCCTCGGCCAGCAGGGCGAGGGCGTGGTAGTCGACCGCCAGATGGGTGAAGACGCAGGCCAGGGCGAACGGGCGGCCGTTCTTGACCACGACCGCGCAGCGCAGCGGCCATTCGGCGCCGTGGTCGAAGACGGTGTGCGCCATCTCGCCCGCCACGCGCTCGGCGACCCGGAGCCCGCGTTCCGGTCCGGCCTCGACCAGGTCGATCTCCAGCACGCCCTCGCGGAGGATCCGCTGCCCGGCGTCGGAGAAGGTGGTCCGCAGGGCCTCGTGCCGTTCGATCAGCACCCGCAGCGCGTCGAGCACCTGGGGCAGTTCCCTGCGGCCGTACACGGGGAACACGAACGGGCAGTTCAGGTAGTTCTGGCTGTCGCCCATCAGGTGGACGGCCCGCCACATCAGCCGCTGGCCCCAGGTCAGCGGCGCCTCCCCCTCTGTGGCGCCATTGAACTCGATCTTCATTTCAGCGCCGCGACAAGGGTGTCGACGTCCTCGAACGACGACAGGTCGCCGCTGAGGTCGATCTCCAGGCCGAAGACGTCCTCGATGGTGTCGATCAGGCTGATCCTGGCCAGCGACGTCAGGCCGAGCGCCGACAACGTGTGCCGTCCGGCCAGCACCTCGCCGGGGCTGATCACGCCGCCGGACGCGTCCGCGATCATCCCCGCCAGCCGCACCCTGAGCTCTTCGGTCATGCCATCTCCAGATCGAGCAGTTTCTCGACGGCCAGTGCCGGCCCGGCCGCGGTGGGCCGTTCCAAGACCGTCCTTATCGGTACGTTCAACGGCGTTCCAGGAACTCGATGGTGCCGTCGTCGCGGTATCGGGCCAGGTCGCCGGTCCGGTAGAGGCGGTCGCCCGGGGCCCCGAACGGGTCGTGCACGAAGCGCTCGGCGGTCAGCTCGGGCCGCCACCGATAGCCGGGGGCCACCCCCGCGCCGCCGACGCACAACTCACCCGGCGTCCCGACCGGCACCAGCCGGAGCCGGTCGTCGAGCAGGCGGATCGTGGTGTTGGCGATGGGCCGCCCGATGGAGTCGTCGTCGGAGAAGGTGCTCCAGATCGTCGTCTCGGTCGAGCCGTAGACGTTCACCACCCGGCCGAACCGCTGCCGGAGTTCGGCCGCCAGGGGCGTGGGCAGCGGCTCCCCGCCCGTCAGCGCCGTCGCGCCGGTGATCCCACCCGGCAGCAGCAGCCGCCAGACCGAGGGCGTGGCCTGCACGAACGTCACGCCCTGCGCCTTCGCCAGATCGGCGAGAGCCTCCGGGTTCCGTACCGCCCCCGCCCCCGCGACGACCACCCGGCCGCCGGTGATCAGCGGCAGGTAGAACTCCAGCGCCGATCTGTCGAACGCGGGTGAGGCGAGCGCGAGCCAGCGGTCGTCCGGGCCCGATCCGAGCAGGTCCCGCATCGCCAGCAGCAGGTTCGCCAGGTTCCCGTGGGTGATCTCGACGCCCTCGGGCCGCCCGGTCGAGTCCGAGGTGTAGACGACGCAGGCGAGGTCGTCGGGCGAGGTCAGCCGCAGGTAGCCCTCGTGGTCGTCGGCCCGCGCGTCGGTCAGCACGAGCTTCGGCTGGGCGTCCGCCAGGATCAGGTCGAGGCGCTCGGCCGGATGGCCGGGATCCAGCGGCAGGTACGCCGCCCCCGCCCGCTGCACGGCCAGCAGCGCGACCAGCAGGTCGTCGGAGCGGGGGATCCGGACCGCCACGAGGTCGCCGGGGCCGATGCCGAGCCGCCGGAGCCGTCCGGCCAGCCGCCCGGCGGCCATGTCGAGCTCGGCGTAGGTCAGCGTGCGGTCGTCGCACCAGACCGCGACCGCCTGGGGGGTCGTCCGCACCTGGGCCGCGAACAACTCGGGCAGCGTGACCGGCGGGTAGGCGACGCCGGTGTCGTTCCAGGTGACGAGTAATTTCTCCCGGTCGGCGTCCGGGACGACGTCGAGCTCTCCGACGGCGTCGGCCCGCCGGTCCCCTTCACCGAACGTGATCTCCGCCTGCTCGGGAAGCGTGAGGTGTCGGTCAACCCGCACGGCCACCACCGTTTCGAAATATTTCGAGCCACCGTGAACCCGGTCAGGGGGCACGGAAAGTGACAGCTTGCCCAGGCAGGACAAGCAGTGAAATTTCTCGTATCGGCAGGATAGGCAACGTCAGCGGGAAACGACAGAGAAATGTTTGAGACGTTATTCCGAAACTTTCGAGAGATCGAAGTCCTCGCCCATCTCCGCGAGGCTGGCCTGGAGCACCTCGCCCAGCGGACGTGACTCGCGCTCGTCGAGCCACACCACGATCGCGACGCGCAGCGCCGCCAGGTAGGCCGCCGCCAGCACACGCGGGCGCAGCGTGTGGTCTTCGAGGCCCTCGCGGGCGGCGACCTCGACGGCGATCTCCTGTTCCAGCAGCGCCTGGTTGGCGAGCTGGCGGGCGAGCAGCGCCGGATGGCGGCGGGCCAGCCGGGTGCGCATCGCCCACTCGCGGTCGGCCTCCTTGCCCTGGTCCTCGTAGAGCTCGGCGGAGGCGCGGCAGAGCGCGGGCCAGGCGCGTTCGCCGGGCGGGCGGCGGCGGATGCGCTCGACGAGTTCCTGGATGCGCTGTTCCTCGCCGTAGAGGACGGCGTCCTCCTTGCCGGCGAAGTAGTTGGAGAACGTCCGCCGGGAGATGTTGGCGGCGTCGGCGACGGCCTCGACGGTCACCGCGTCGAAACCCAGCTCCACGGTCAGCCGCAGCGCCGCCTCGTGGACGGCCTGCCGGGTCTCGGCCTTCTTCCGCTCTCTCAGTCCCACAGGGGGCACCCTACTGTGCGCGCAAAATTGCGCAATGGGTAATATTGCCGGGTGAGCAAAACTTCTCGGCAAGTCCTGGAGGCGCTCAGCGGCCTCCTGCTCGTGCTCTTCGTCGCGATGATCTCCAGCACGATCGTCTCGGTCGCGCTTCCGCAGATCATCACGGCGCTGAAGGGCACGCAGTCGCAGTACACCTGGGTTGTCACCGCCTCTCTGCTGACCGCGACGGCGACCACTCCGATCTGGGGTCGCCTCGCCGACCTCTACAACAAGAAGACCCTCCTGCAGATCGCCGTCGGCCTGTTCCTCGTCGGCTCGCTGGCCTGCGGCTTCGCGCAGAACACCGCGCAGCTCATCGCCTTCCGGGCGGTCCAGGGGCTCGGCATGGGCGCCCTCCAGGTGCTGGTCCAGGTGATCATCGCGGCGATGATCCCGCCCAAGGAGCGCGGCAGGTACAACGGCTACCTGGGCGGCGTGATGGCCGTGGCGACCGTCGGCGGCCCGCTGCTGGGCGGCGTCATCGCCGACACCTCGTGGCTCGGCTGGCGCTGGTGCTTCTGGATCGCGGTGCCGTTCTGCGTGGTCGCGTGGGCCCTGCTGTTCAAGACCCTCAAGGTCGAGACCGTCCGGCGCGACGTGACCGTCGACTACGCCGGGGCCGGCCTCATCGCGGCCGGCGTCAGCGTGCTGCTCGTGTGGATCACCTTCGTCGGCAACTCGTTCGACTGGATCTCCTGGCAGACCGCCGCCATGGTCGGCGGCTCGGTCGTCCTGCTCGGCCTGGCCACCTTCGTGGAGGCGCGGGTCAAGGACCCGGTCGTCCCGCTGCACGTCATCAGGCAGCGCACCCCCGCCCTGGCCATCCTCGCCAGCCTCGCGGTCGGCATGGCGATGTTCGGCGGCGCGGTCTTCCTCGGGCAGTACTACCAGGTCGGCCGCGGCTTCACGCCCACCGAGGCCGGGCTGATGACGATCCCGATGATGGCCGGCGTGCTGCTCTCCTCGGCGATCTCGGGCCAGATCATCTCCCGCACCGGCAGGGTCCGCCCGTGGATCGTCTCGGGCGCGGTGATCCTCACCGTCGGCTTCCTCGGCCTCTCGCGGATCGACCACACCACCTCGATCTGGTGGATCATCCCGGCGATGGTGCTGGTCGGCGCCGGTGTCGGCATGTCCATGCAGAACCTGGTGCTGGCCCTCCAGAACACCGTCGCCCTGCACGACCTGGGTGCCGCCAGCGGCGCGATCACCTTCTTCCGCTCCCTCGGCGGCACCATCGGCGTCTCGGTCCTCGGCGCGATCCTGGCCGACCAGGTCGCCGAGAACGCCGTGCGCAACCCGCTCCCGGTGGCCTTCGCCGACGCGACCGGCCACATCTTCCTCGTGTCGGCCGCCATCGCCGCCCTCGGCGTGGTCGCGACGTTGTTCTTCCGCCCGGCCCCGCTGCGCGAGACCGTGGAGAAGGAGGAGCCCCCGGTTCCGGCAGGCGTCTAGGGGCGCTCGCCGACGCCCGTCGCGACCTCCTCGATCCGTCCCCGCACGCCCCGGTCGGGCTTGAGCGGCTCGGTGTCCATGCCCGCGCCCTCGCGCAGCCCGGACAGGAAGGCGAGGAGCGCCTCCGGGGCGGCGTGCTGCGGCGTCCAGCCGAGCTCCTCGCGGGCGCGCCTGGTGTCCATCAGCGGGATGTGGAGGGCGATGTCCAGCATCCCCGGCGTGGCCGGGATCAGCCGCAGGCGCCAGGCGGCGGCGACCGCGGCGCGGGCCAGCGAGACCGGCACCGGGATCAGCCGGGCGTCGAGGAGCTCCGCCAGGGTGGGCATGTCGAGCACCGGCTCGGCCGCGATGTTGAACGCGCCCTTGACGGGCTGGGTGGCGGCCAGGTGGAAGGCCCGCGCGGCGTCGTCGGTGTGCAGGATCTGGAGCCGCAGCCCCGGGATGTCCGGGATCAGCGGGACTCCGCCCGCCCTCGGCGTGAACGGGCCGCCGAACAGCCGGCGCTGCTCGGAGGCGGCCTCGCGCTTGAAGATGAACCCGGGCCGCATCCGCACCACGCGGGTGCTGGGGTGTTCGAGCTCGAAGACGTCGAGCACCCGTTCCAGGTAGGCCTTCTCGCGGCCGTAGGGGGCCGCCGGCCAGCCGTGGGTGGGCCAGCTCTCGTCCACGGGACCGCCGCCGGGCGAGTAGGCGCCGACGGACGAGGCGTACACCAGCTTGGGCACCCCGGCCTCGGCGACGGCGTTGAAGACGCGGATGCCGCCCAGCACGTTGTTGCGCCAGGTCAGGATCGGCCGCCGCATCGGCTGGAACAACCAGGCGAGGTGGATGACCGCGTCCGCGCCGGAGAAGATGTCCTGCAGGTCGTCGGTGGAGATGTCGGCGGCCCGGAACGTGGTCTTCGGGCCGCCCTCCCATCTGGGCCGCCTACGGGCCACCCCCACGATCGTGGTGACCTTGGGATCCGACTCCAGGGCCGCGATGAGGCTCGTGCCGACGTTACCCGTTGCTCCAACCACGACTACTCGCATATCGGGCGAATGCCCCAAAGGGTGCCAGCGAAAACTACACCTCCGCGGTCAGGCCCTCCCCCATGGGGAACCAGGTCAAGGGCAGCTGAGCTTGGACGATGCCCTCCCGGCCGTCCAGGAAGTGTGACCAGCCCTCCCAGTGGACCGCGAAGACGTTGGCCGGAGCCATGTCGCCGAGCAGGGTCACCGCGTCACGGCCCGTCATCGTGTAGCGCAGCGGGCCGGTGATCGGGAACCGCACGCCGCCCAGATGGAAGACGACCGTGCCGGGCTTCAGCCTGCGAGCGGTCCCGCGGAGCGGGGCGTACAGGACGGTGTCTCCCGTGATCCACAACGGGCCGTGGGTCTGACCGGGCCATTCGAGGGCGAACCCGATGACGTCGCCGACGATGGGGTGGCTCAGCGGCGGACCGTGCCGGCAGGGAGTGGCGGTGATCGTGACGTCGTTCAGGCGGGTGCTCTCGCCGGGGCGGAGCCCGGTGCCGCCGATCCGGGCGGCCCCCGAGTGGGTGGTGATCACCAGCGGGACGTCCTTCAGGAAGGCCCGTCCGGCGGCGTCGAGGTTGTCGTCGTGGTGGTCGTGGCTGAGCAGCACCGCGTCGACCGGCCCGATCTCCTCGGGTGTGAGCGCCGGTCCGGCGACCTTGGTCGACGAGGTGCCCCAGCCGAAGTCGTACCGCCGGCCGGGCGCGTCGAAGGTCGGATCGGTCAGCAACCGCAGACCCTCGAACTCGACGAGTAACGTCGGGCCGCCGACATGGGTGAATGTGACCTCCGTCATGCCTCGTATTTTGGCGTTCTGGACATGTCCGGCGGGAGTCCCCGGCTCCGACGTATCGGGTGAGCGAAGGGAGAACAGATCATGAAATACATGATCATGCTGTACGGCTCACAGCGTGACTTCGACGCCATGGCGACCGGCGGCCCCGAGGTGGCCGAGATGCACGCGTTCATGGAGAAGTGGAACAACGACCTGGTCGAGTCGGGCGAGTTCGTCGACGCCAAGGGCCTGTCGGCGCCCGTCCACACGCGCCGCGTCTCGATGAAGGGCGGAGTGCCGGTCGTCACCGAGGGCCCTTACCCGGAGACCCAGGAGGTGCTGGTCGGCTACACGATCGTCGAGTGCGCCGGCATCGACCGCGCCACCGAGATCGCCGCCCGGCTCGCCCACACGCCCGGCCAGCAGGGCGAGGGGCAGTACGTCGACGTGCGGCCGATCATGGAACAGTTCGACGACATGTTCGAATGACGGATCATCCCGGTGTGGAGGACCTGCTGCGCGAGCACGCGCCGCAGGTCCTCGCCGCGCTGGTGCGCCGCTACGGCCACTTCGACACGGCCGAGGACGCCGTCCAGGAGGCGCTCCTGGCCGCCGCCACCCAGTGGCCGGCCGACGGGGTGCCCGGCAACCCGAAGGCGTGGCTGATCACCGTCGCCGCCCGCCGCCTGACCGACCTGCTGCGCAGCCAGCGGGCCCGCCGCGAGCGGGAGGAGGCGGTGGCCCGCTGGACCCCCGTGCCGGCCGACCCGCCCGCCGCCGGAGACGACACGCTGGTGCTGCTGTTCATGTGCTGCCACCCGGCGTTGTCCCCGGCCTCGCAGATCGCCCTGACCCTGCGCGCCGTCGGCGGCCTGACCACGGCGGAGATCGCCCGCGCCTTCCTGGTCCCCGAGGCGACCATGACGCGGCGCATCACCCGGGCGAAACAGGCCGTCAAGGAGAGCGGCCAGCCCTTCGGCCTGCCCCGCGACCGCGCCGACCGCCTGGGCGTGGTCCTGCACGTGCTCTACCTGATCTTCAACGAGGGCTACGCGACCACCTCGGGCCCCGACCTCCAGCGGGTCGAGCTGGCCCGCGAGGCGATCAGGCTGACCCGCATGCTCCGCCGGACCCTGCCGCACGACGGCGAGGTGGCGGGCCTCCTGGCCCTCATGCTGCTCACCGACGCCCGCCGCGCCGCCCGCACCGGCCCCGGCGGCGCCCTGATCCCGATGGACGAACAGGACCGCTCCCTCTGGGACCGGGCGCGGATCGCCGAAGGCGTCGCCCTGCTCGAAGAGGCCCTCCCACGCGGCGAACCCGGCCCCTACCAGCTCCAGGCCGCCATCGCCGCCCTCCACGACGAGGCCCCGACGCCCGCCGAGACCGACTGGCCCCAGATCCGCGCCCTGTACGACGTCCTCTACGAGATGACCCCCACCCCGGTCGTGGCCCTGAACCGGGTGGTCGCCCTGGCCATGAGCGAGGGCCCGGCCGCCGGCCTGGCGGCCCTGGAGACGATCGCGCCGGTCGACCACCGCGTGCTGGGCGTCCGCGCCCACCTGCTGGAGCTGACCGGCGACCTCCCGGCGGCGCATAAGGCCTACCTCGAAGCCGCGGAGGCGTCGACGAGCCTGCCGCGCCAGCGCTACTTCCAGCACAAGGCCACCCGCCTTGACGGCAAATGCTAAAGACTTTAGCTTTAAAGCTATGAATATTAGCTACGTGGAGCGTGAGGGCGGCCGGATCGCCTACGAGATCGACGGCGACGGCCCCCTGGTCGTCCTGGCCCACGGAATGGGCGACAGCCGGAAGGCCTTCCGGTTCCTCGCGCCGAAGCTGGTCGCGGCCGGTTACCGGGTCGCCTCCGTCGACCTGCGCGGCCACGGCGACTCGTCCACCGGCTGGGCCTCCTACACGCGTACCGACACCGCGAACGACCTCCTCGCGCTGATCAGGGAGCTCGGCGGCCCGGCCGTCGTCGTGGGCCACTCGTTCGCCGGAGGGTCGGCGACGATCGCGGCCGTCGACGCGCCCGAACTGGTCTCGGCCGTCGTGCTGGTCGGGCCGTTCACGCGGGCGCAGAAGACGGACTTCGGGGCACTGCTGCGCAACGGGCACCACCGGCGCGGGATCATGCTGCTGATGGCGACCGCCGTCCTGCGCAGCGGGAAGATGTGGAAGAAGTACCTCGACCACGCCTACCCGGGCCCCAAGCCCGCCGACTGGCAGGCCTACCTGACCACTCTGGAGACCACGCTGCACATGGACGTCGTGGCGAAGATGGGCATGAACCCGCCGGTCGACGCCGACAAGAAGCTGCCCCTGCTCAAGGCCCCCGCGCTGGTCGTCATGGGCGACCGCGACCCCGACTGGGGCGACCCGAGAGCCGAGGCCGAGGGGATCGTCGCGACCATGCGGGCGGGGGCCGTCACGATGATCCCGGGCGCCGGGCACTACCCCCACGCCCAGTTCCCCGACCGGGTCGCCGACGCCGTGCTGCCGTTCCTCGCGGAGCACACACGTGGTTAGGGCGGGCCTGACGCCCGAGATCGTCGTCGACCACGCGATGGCGATCGTCGACGAGCACGGCCCGGCCGCCGTCACCCTGTCGGCGGTGGCGGCCAGGGCCGGAGTCGCCACGCCCTCGCTCTACAAGCACGTGCGCAACCTGGCCGAGCTCACCGAACTGGTGTCGATCAGGGTGATGGACCAGCTCGCCGAGCGCGGCTTCGCCGCCGTCGCCGGCCGGTCGGGTGAAGACGCCCTGCGCGCCTACGCCGACGCCTGGCGCGGCTACGTGAAAGACCACCCGGGCCGCTACGCCGCCATGATCCAGACCGCGTCGCCGGAACTGTCGAAGGCCGGCCAGAAGCTCGTGGACATCACGCTGGCCGCGCTGCGGTCGTACGGGCTCGAAGGCGAGCAGGCCATCCACGCCACCCGCGCCTTCCGCGCCGCCGTCCACGGGTTCGTCACCATAGAGGCGGTCGGCGGTTTCGGTCTGCCGTACGCCATCGACGAGAGCTACCACCGGCTGATCGGGATGGTGATCGCGGGCCTGCCGAAACCCGTGTGACAAGATCGCCCCATGTGTCACAGCACCGACAGCAGGCCACCCGCGCCGCCGGTGGCCGGGGCGGTCGCCTCTCAGGAGCAGACCACGCTGACCAGCGAAGACGGCACCCGCTTCCTGGCCTACCGGGCCGAACCCGCCGAGCCCAACGGCCGCTCGGTGATCATCCTGCCGGACGTCCGCGGCCTCCACCCCTACTACCGCGACCTGGCCGTCCGGTTCGCCGAGGCGGGTTTCCACACCATCGCCATCGACTATTTCGGCCGCACCGCCGAAACCGACGATCGGGGCGAAGGCTTCGAGTTTCAGCCCCACGTCGCCCAGGTCACCCCGGAACAGGTCGACATGGACGTCGCCGCCGCCCGGGCCGAGCTGCCCGCGCCGGTGTTCACCGTGGGCTTCTGCTTCGGCGGCTCCCACTCGTGGCGGCTGGGCGCCCACGGCAGCGGCCTGGCCGGCGCGATCGGCTTCTACGGCGCCATCCGCCGCATCGGCGAGGTGCCCACCACGCCCGGCGCCCCGATCCTGCTGCTGCGCGGCGGCGCCGACACGGCGTCCACCCCCGAGGAGTTCGACGGCTTCACCGCCGCACTCGACGCCGCGGGCACACCCAACAGGTCTGTCATTTATGACGGCGCCCCCCACTCGTTCTTCGACCGTTCGTTCGCCGAATGGGCCGAGGCCTGCGACGACGCCTGGCGTCAGATCATGGCGTTCACGGCCGATCACTCGCAGTAAGAGAAATGTCACTGAGGGTGTCATCGTGGCCGCTCGCCCGGGTTGGTGACCATCAAGGTCCCCCCACCCGTGAAGGGAGTGGCCCGATGGCTACCAAGTTTCAGTACCGCAAGATCACTGGTGTCTTCCGCGCGATGGACGTCGACGGCGACGGCTACCTGACCGAGTCCGACTTCGAGGCGCTGGCGAGCCGGTGGGCGGCGATCCAGGGGCAACCCAAGGGCCGCATCTACGCGATCATGATGAACTGGTGGGCCACCCTCCTCACCGCCGACCGCGACGGCGACGAACGGGTCACCCTCGACGACGTGATGCTGATCGTCGACCGCCTCAACGAGATGCCCCACGCGATGGCCACCACGGCCCTGTCGATGTTCGACGCGGTCGACGTGAACGGCGACGGCATGATCTCGGCCCGGGAGTACAACCAGCTCATCGTGGGGTGGACCGGCGTGCCGACCGACACCGACGACATCTTCGACGAACTCGACGGCGACGGCGACGGTTACCTGTCCCGCACCGAGTTCGGGGAGTTGTGGGCCGAGTTCTGGTCGGGCGACGACCAGCGGGCCTCGGGGTCGCTGGTGTTCGGGCGGATCGACGTGCCGGCGCGCTGAGTTGCGAGAATGGCGCGATGCCGCGCGAACTCGAAGACCTCCCCTACGCCCCCTACCTCGAGCCCCTGACCGGCGGTCTCGAACGGGAGGGCGACTACGACGGCGTCCACCTCCGTGACGCCACACTCGACGACGTCAACACGGTCGGCGCCCGGTTCATGGAGTCAGCGGTCCAGCAGGTCACGATCAACGACGGCCGCATGGACCGGAGCCGCTACAACGACGTCTGGTTCCACACCGTCCGGTGGATCGGGGTGAACCTCGCCGAGACCGACTGGTTCGACGTCGAGGTGATCTCCAGCGCCATGTCGGGCGTGCCGATGTTCGGCTCGAAGGTCCACCAGGTGGTCTTCCACAACTGCAAGCTCGACTCGGTCAACCTGCGGTCGGCCACGCTGCGCAACGTCACCTTCGACGACTGCCTGCTGCGTGAGGTCGACTTCGCCGGGGCGACCCTCAAGGAGGTGTCGTTCCCGGGGTCGGAGCTGGAGGAGGTCCGGTTCGACAAGGCCCAGCTCGCCAAGGTCGACTTCCGGGGGGCGCGCACCCTCGGGATCGCCGACGGCCTGGAGTCGCTCCGCGGCGCGACGATCTCGATGAGCCAGCTATTCGACCTTGCCCCACGTATGGCTCAGTCGCTGGGCATCTCCGTACGCGATTGACCGGCGGTCCAGGTGCCGGGCCACGATGAACACCACGATCGCGACGACCAGCAGCGGGATGCCCTTGGCGAAGGTCGAGTCGGAGAGCAGGGGCGAGTCCCACCAGGCGTGCATCAGCATGGCGAGGATCCAGGCCGAGACGGCCACCGTCACGCGCGCGGCGAGGGTCCGGTCGGTGCGCGCGATGGCGTAGCCCAGGCCGGCTCCGGCGACCGCGGTCATCGCCCAGTGGCTCCACCAGGCCGAATACACCAGCCGGGCGAACAGCGACTGCACGGTGTCGCCGCTCTGCTGGATGCCGCCGGTCGCGATGATGGTGTTGAAGACGTACAGGAAATCTTCGACGATCTGGAAACCCAGGCCGACGATCGCGCCGTAGCCGAACCCGGCCAGCGCGCCCGACATGACCCACGGGGCGATCAGCGCGATCAGGGCCACTCCGGCGAGTTTCGCGGTCTCCTCGTCGAGGGGCGCGACGATGGCGTCGGCCCAGCGGTCGGCGAAGAGCGGGCTGGTGGCCTTGGTGAGCAGGGAGCTGAACGCCGTGTTGGCCAGGAAGGCGACGCCGAAGGCGGCCAGGCCGCCCCAGGCCAGGGCCATCCACGAATAGCCGATCGGCGCCGCGCGGAGCGGCCGGACGCGGGTGAACAACCAGAACGCGGCGAGCAGAACCGGCACCAGCACGCACAACGCGATCATGGTGCCGATCGTGAACACCCGGGCCTGCGGGACCAGCGTCGTGTTGATCAGCAGGAGGCCCGCGACGACGCCGAGCAGCCAGACCCAGAAGGCGGGGCGGCCGGTCACTGCGGGCCTCCGGCGAACTTGATCGAGGCGATCATCTGGCTGATGTCGTCGCGGTGGGCGGCGACGGCGGCCGCGTCGCCGCCCACCAGGACGCTCGCACCCTGCTGAGGGGCGGCGAAGACGGCCTGGGTGCCGGTGCGGTCGTCCAAGGTGATCATCCCGACGAGGCCGGGAACCCCCTGCACGGTCTGGATCGGGGTGGGGCTCTCGGCTCTGACGGGCACGCCCTGCGCCTTGAAGATCAGGTGCTGACCGGTCCAGAGCTCCTGCGGAGTCGCCGACGCGACGTCGATCGCTCCGAGCTGGACGGTCGCCCCGCCGCTGACCAGCGTCACCGACTCCGACAACGACGACGCGCTCTCGTCGAGCGACCACCCGGCGGGCACCGGCATGGAGACGGGGCGTGAGCCGCCGTCGAACGCCTGGCCGACCTCGATGACCGTGCCCGCTCTGAGCGGCACCGCGACGTCGGCGACGACGGAGTTGGCCAGCGGCAGGCCGATGGCCAGGATGCCGAGTATCACCAGGATCGCGATCGATCCGGGCCATCCGGTGCGCGACATGAGACCCCTATGAGAACAGGGGGGATTCCCGACTCATAACCGGCTACGTCAGAACAAAACCTGCTTCCCGGGCGAGCTGGAGCTCTTCCCGGGTCTCGACCACCAGGACCGGCACCCCGTCGGTGCTGATCAGGCCGTCGTCGGTACGGTTGCCACCCACCGGCTCCCGCACCCCCAGCAGGCCCAGGCGGCGGCAGACACCCGCGCGGACCTCCGGCTGGTCCCATCCGATCTCGCCGGTGAAGACGAGGGCGTCGAGGCGGTCGAGCGAGGTCGCGGCGGCGGCGATCTCCCGGGCGACGCGGTGGCAGTAGACGTCGAGGGTGAACGTGTCGCCCGCCTCGACCAGGTCGCGGGTGTCGCCGGAGAAGCCGTCCGAGAGGCCCAGCAGCCCGGAGTGCCGCTCCAGCCCGTCGCGCAGCTCGGCGAGGGTGAGCCGCCCGTCGAGCAGCCAGAGCAGCATGCCGGGGTCGACGCTGCCCGACCGTTTGCTCATCGGGACGCCCTCCAGGGGCGTGAAGCCCATCGAGGTGTCCATCGACCGTCCGTCGCGCACGGCGCACACCGACGCGCCGCCGCCCAGGTGGCACATGACGAGCTGGGACGCCTCGACCAGCTCGCCGGCCCGGCGCAGCGCGTGGGCGTAGGAGAGGCCGTGGAAGCCGTACCGGCGCAGGCCGAAGCGGGCCCGCCAGTCGGCGGGGAGCGGATAGGTCCAGGCCACCTCGGGCAGGCCGGCGTGGAAGGCGGTGTCGGGGCAGAGCACCTGCGGGACGTCGGGCAGAGCCTCCAGCGATGCCCTGACCAGCCTCAGGGCGGGCGGCAGATGCAGCGGGGCGAGGTCGGCGATCTCCGAGAGGCGGTCGACCAGCTCCGGCGTGGCCCGCACCGGCTCCCGCACGATCGGCCCGCCGTGCACCAGCCGGTGAGAGATCGCGTCGGGTTTCTCGTCGAGGAACTCCAGGAGGGCGTCGGCCGAGGTCGGGGCCTGTTCCACGTGGTGCTCGGCGAGCACCTTGCCGTCCGGGGAGACGAGGTGGAGCTGCAGACTCGATGAACCGGCGTTGACCGTCAGAACTCTCACAACGAGGACACTTCCCCGCGAAGCCGGGTAGAGACCCCGAATGGATGCACTGCAGCAGGTCTCCGCGTACTGGCGTGCCGCCAACTATCTTTCGGCAGGGCAGATCTATCTGCTGGACAACCCGCTGCTGACCGAGCCGCTGCGCCCGGAGCACATCAAGCCGCGTCTGCTGGGCCACTGGGGCACCACGCCGGGCCTCAACTTCGTCTTCGCCCACCTGAACCGGATCATCACCGAGCGCGACCAGGACATGATCTACATCGCCGGGCCCGGTCACGGCGGCCCGGCGACCGTGGCGCACGCCTGGCTGGAGGGCACCTACAGCGAGCTCTACCCCGACGTCTCCCAGGACGCCGCCGGGATGCGCCGCCTGTTCCGCCAGTTCTCCTTCCCCGGCGGGATCCCCAGCCACGCCGCCCCCGAGACGCCCGGGTCGATCCACGAGGGCGGTGAGCTGGGCTACTCGCTGGCGCACGCCTACGGCGCCGCGTTCGACAACCCCGACCTGGTGGTGGCCTGCGTGATCGGCGACGGTGAGGCCGAGACCGGCCCGCTGGCCGCGAGCTGGCACTCGAACAAGTTCCGGCACCCCCGCAAGGACGGGGTCGTGCTGCCGATCCTCCACCTCAACGGCTACAAGATCGCCAACCCGTCGTTCCTGGCCCGCATCCCCCCGGCCGAGCTGGCCAAGCTGATGGAGGGCTACGGCTACCGCCCCTACGTCGTCGAGGGCGACGACCCCGACCAGGTGCACCCGCTGATGGCCAGCACCCTCGACGCCGTCTTCAACGAGATCGCGACCCGCCCCGAGCACCTCCCGATGATCATCCTCAGGACCCCGAAGGGGTGGACGGGCCCCAAGGAGGTCGACGGCAAGCCCGTCGAGGGCACGTGGCGGGCCCACCAGGTGCCGCTCTCCGAGGTCCGCACCAACGACGAACACCGGGAGCAGCTCCGGGAGTGGATGTCGTCGTACCGGCCGGAAGAGCTGTTCGACGAGACCGGCCGGCCCTGTCCCGAGGTCGTCGGGCTGGTGCCGAAGGGCACGCGGAGGATGAGCGCCAACCCGCACGCCAACGGGGGAGAGCTGCTCCGGCCGCTCGTGCTGCCCGACTTCCGCGACTACGCCGTGGCGATCGACAAGCCGGGCACCGCCTCGACCTCGCCGACGCAGGTGCTCGGCGGCTTCCTGCGCGACGTCATCGCGGCCAACCCGCACTCGTTCCGGCTGCTGGGCCCCGACGAGACCGCCTCCAACCGGCTCCAGGCCGTCTACGAGGCGACCGGGAAGGAGTGGCAGGCGGCGATGTTGCCGACCGACGAGAACCTCCGGCCCGGCGGGCGGGTCATGGAGGTGCTGTCGGAGCACCTGTGCCAGGGCTGGCTGGAGGGCTACCTGCTGACCGGCCGGCACGGGTTGTTCAACTGTTACGAGGCGTTCATCCACATCGTCGACGCGATGTTCAACCAGCACGCCAAGTGGCTCGACACCGCCCGCGAGATCCCGTGGCGGCGTCCGGTGGCCTCGCTCAACTACCTGCTGTCCTCGCACGTCTGGCGGCAGGACCACAACGGGTTCACCCACCAGGATCCGGGCTTCCTCGACGTCGTGCTGAACAAGAAGGCGAGCGTCGTGCGGGTCTACCTGCCGCCGGACGCCAACACGCTGCTCTCGGTCGCCGACCACTGCCTCCGGTCGCGTGACTACGTCAACGTGATCGTCGCCGGGAAGCAGCCGGTGCTCGACCTGTTCGGCCGGGAGGAGGCCGTCACCCACTGCACCCGCGGCCTCGGCATCATCGACTGGGCCTCCAACGACGCCGGGCACGAACCCGACGTGGTGCTGGCCTGCGCGGGCGACGTCCCGACGCTGGAGACCCTCGCCGCCGTCTCGCTGCTCCGGGAGAAACTGCCCGCCCTGCGGGTACGCGTCATCAACGTCGTCGACCTGATGCGCCTGCAGCCGCCGGCCGCGCACCCCCACGGCCTGCCCGACGCCGAGTTCGACGCCCTGTTCACCACCGACAAGCCGGTCATCTTCAACTTCCACGGCTACCCGTGGCTGATCCACCGGCTGACCTACAAACGGCACGGCCACGACAACTTCCACGTGCGCGGCTACCGCGAGGAGGGCACCACCACCACCCCGTTCGACATGGCCATGCTCAACGGCATCGACCGGTTCCACCTGGTCAGAGACGTGATCGACCGGGTGGAGGGGCTCGGGGTCCGGTACGCCGCCCTGCGCCAGGAGATGACCGACGCGCGGCTGCGGGCGCGTTCCTACACCCGTGAACACGGGGAGGACGCGCCCGAGATCCGCGACTGGACCTTCTAGGCGAAGACCGTCTCGGGCTTGCGGGCCCGTGCCGCGACCACCGTTCCGGCCAGGGCCGCCCCCACCACGGGGATGAACAGGGCGGCGTGCAGCGACCCGGTCGCGTAGACCGCGGTGGCTGCCGAGACGCCGAGCGCCATGCCGAACTGGAAGCAGCTGTAGAGCAGGCCGCCGGCCACACCGTGCTCCCGTTCGGCCACGCCGTCGGTCGCCGCGATCGTGTACGGCCCGTAGGCCAGCGCGAACGCCACCCCGACCAGTAGCAGCGCGGGCAGCATCATCAGCGCCGCCTGGTCGATGCCGGTGGGCAGGAACAGCAGGTAGGCGACCGCGCCCACGGCCGCGCCGCCGAGGATGACCCGGACCGTGCCGTACTTCCTGATCAGCCACGGCGTGACCGTCGGGCCGAGAATGGCGTCGACGCCCATCGTGGCCATGATCAGCCCGGTCTCCAGGGTCGACCAGCCGCGCTCCTCCTGCAGGTGCAGGGTGACCAGGAACTGGAAGGAGGAGAACGCGGCCATGAACAGGACGGCGCTGACGTTGGTGCGGGCGAGCGTGCCGGTCTTCAGCAGGCCGAGCCGCACCAACGGGTGGGGCGCCCGGCGTTCGATGGCGACGAACGCGGCGACCAGCGCGAACGCGGCGGCGAAGACGGGCACCGCCCACAGGTCGGGGTGCTCCAGCCGGACCACCCCGTAGATGAGCAGCAGCATCGCGCCGGTCACGGTGAACGCCCCGGCGAGGTCGAAGCGGCCCTCGGCGCGCTCGCCGTTGTCGCGGATCAGCGGGATCGCCGCCGCGAGCAGCAACGAGGCGAAGATGACCGGCGCGAAGAACACCCACCGCCAGCCGAACGTGGTCAGCACGCCCCCGGTGACCATGCCGAGCGAGTATCCGGCGCCGCCGACCGCGCCATAGATGATCAGGGCCCGGTTGCGTAACGTGCCCTCGGCGAAGTTGTTCGTGATCAGCGACAGCCCGGCCGGGGCGATGAACGCCGCCGCGACCCCCGTGACGAACCGCGCCAGCAGCAACATCCACCCCTCGGTGGCCAGCCCGCCCAGGCCGCTGAAGACGACGAAGACGCCCAGCCAGAGCAGGAACATCCGCCGGCGGCCCAGCATGTCGGCGGCCCGCCCGCCCAGCAGGATGAACCCGCCGAACCCGAGCACGTAGGCCGACACCACGCCGCTCAGCACCCCCGTCGACAACCCGAGATCGGCCCTGATGGCCGGAAGGGCGACGTTCAGCAGAGCGACGTCGACGCCTTCCATGAAAATCGTTCCGCACAGCACAAAAAGCACGCCCCACGTGCGCATGTGTGGCCCCCTGAGTCGGTTACCTCTTGTAAGCGACTCCATCCTGGGTAACCATTGCGAGCTATGGAAGACGGGACTTTTTTGACACCCGGTCACTGTGGAGATACCGGCCCCGACTACGACGCATTCCAATGGGACAGCCGCGAAGACTGCGAAGTGCGGCAGATTCTCGACCGCATCGCCGACAAGTGGTCGCTGCTGGTGATCGCGCTCCTCGACAACAAGACGATGCGTTTCACCGAGCTGAAGCGGGAGATCGACGGCATCAGCCAGCGCATGCTCGCCCGCACCCTGCGCCACCTCGAACGCGACGGCCTGGTCAAACGCACCGTCTTCCCCGTCGTGCCGCCTCGGGTCGACTACGAGCTGACCCCGCTCGGCGAGAGCCTGCACGAGACGATCCAGGCCCTGGTGACCTGGACCGAGGCCCACCAGACCCAGATCGCCGCCGCCCGCGAGAACTACGACCGCCTGGTCGGTGAATCCGCTCCGGGGTGATCTGGGTCGGCCGCGTGGCTATCGGCTGCCTTTGTCAATTCCTTGCGGGTGGCCGCCTATCGTCGGACGTGTGGAGATGAACGCCTGGGTGGTGGCCCGGCCGGGCACGCTGGAGTTCACCCGGCTGCCGGTTCCCGTGCCGGGGCCCGGCGAGGTGCTCGTCAAGGTCGAGGTCTGCGGGGTGTGCCGTACCGACCTGCATCTTCTCGAAGGCGATCTCGCCGTCCACCGGCCGCGGACCGTGCCCGGCCACGAGGCGGTCGGGCGGATCGTGGACACCGGTGAACGCGTCGGGGTGGCGTGGTTGCGGTCGACCGACGGGACCTGCCGTTACTGCCGTCGCGGGAACGAGAATCTGTGCCCTTATTCGACGTACACGGGATGGGACGCCGACGGCGGTTACGCCGAATATCTCGTCGCGCCGCGCGACTACGTCTATCCGCTGCCCGAGAACTATCCGGCCGAGAAACTCGCGCCGCTGTTGTGCGCCGGGATCATCGGCTACCGCTCGCTGCTGCGGGCCGACCTGCCCCCCGGCGGGCGGCTCGGCGTCTACGGGTTCGGCGCGTCCGCCCACCTGACCGCCCAGGTCGCCATCGAGCAGGGGGCGACCGTCCATGTGCTGACCCGGTCGGAGGAGGCGCGGCGGCTCGCCCTCGAACTCGGCGCGGCCTCCGCCCGCGGCGCCTACGACCAGCCGCCCGAGAAACTCGACGCCGCGATCCTGTTCGCGCCGGTGGGCGACCTGGTGCCGACCGCGCTCGAAGCCCTCGACCGGGGCGGCACCCTCGCCGTCGCCGGCATCCACCTGACCGACATCCCGGTCCTGAACTACGACCGGCACCTGTTCCAGGAGCGCGACCTGCGCTCGGTGACGGCCAACACCCGCGCCGACGGCCGCGCCTTCCTGGAGTTCGTCGCCGAGCACCCGCTCACCGTCGAGACCACGCCCTACCCGCTCGACCAGGCCGACCGGGCGCTCACCGATCTGGCCCACGACCGGGTCAACGGCGCCGCGGTGATACGGATCGGATCATGACCCAGGCGCCCGTCGCCGCCGTCACCGCGGCGAACACCACGGCCAGCACCGTCGCCTGGCTGTAGGTGGGCACGAGTCCCTGACTCCAGGCCGTGAACGGCGCCATGACGACCAGCCAGGTAAGCGCGCCCGTGCCCACTCCGAAGGGCCAGACCCACCACGGGGGGCGCGCCTCCGCCGCACTGAAGATCACAAAAGGGACCGCGACCGGCGGCAGCGCGAGCCTGCACACCATGACGTCCACGCCCATGGGGAAGAGCAGGTTGCCGGTCTCGGGGTGCAGCGGGATCCATCCCCACGCCGCCGCCCAGAGCGCCACGGCGCCGATCCCGAACGCGACGCTGCGTGTCCCGAGCACCAGAACCAGCAGCCCGGCGGCGATCGCGACCAGCGCGGCGTGGCGGGGCAGTTGGTCGTCGTAACGGCCGGGCGCGTCGACCGGCACCGCGAGCGACTCGTCGGGCCCGTCGTGATCCAGTCCCCAGCGCCGCCACGTGCCCGAGGCGTCGCGGACCGCCACTCCGTCGGCGCCGTTGGCGACCACGACCAGCCCAGGGACCGCCGACACGCTCAGCGATTCGACCGGCGGGACCAGCTCGGGGAGGTCGGCCGGGTGGGCACGGCGGAGCCGATCCTGTACGTGTTCCGACAACTCCCACGAGGTCGTCCAGTCATCGTCCCCAGCCGACGCCTCCTCGACCATCAACCGCCCGGGCACGATCCGATAGCACCGGCCGGTCGCGCACGACGAGACCGAGGGCGGCGGGCTCTTCAGGGCAGGCCACCACAACCACGTCCGCCCGTCGGTGGTCACATAGCCGCCCCACTCGCCTTCAAGCGCGGTGTGGACGATGATCGAGTTCCCGATGACCTGGGTGGAGTAGGCGGCAGGCGGCACGTAGGAACGGTCGATGCTGGTCGCGGTGATCGCGAGCACGGCGGCCGGGGTCAGCAACACGACGACGGTCCTCCCCACGGGCACGGGGTGCCGGGAGGCGAGCCAGGCGACGTACAGGGCGGGCAGGGTCAGCAGGTCGGTCGGGTCGGCGAGGATCACCGAGGGCCCCCAGGCCAGCGACCACGCCTCGGAGGCCAGCCACGCCCCGGTCTCCGAGGCCTTGACCAGGGTGAACCCGGCGCCGGTGACCGCGATCGAGAGCCAGGGCCGGCGGAGCGCCAGGTCGAGCACGGCGGGCAGCAGGATCAGCCCGGCGACGTCGCTGAGCTTCCCGGTGACCACCCCGGGCCAGGTGTGTTTCAGCAGGTGGTCGTTGACGACCAGCACGACCAGGGCCAGCACGGTCAGCGGATGACCGATCCACGATGCCCGTCTCATCGACGCCCGCCTTTCAGGTAGCCGGTGACCATCCCCGCCGCCGTCACCAGCGTGAAGGCGGCCAGGGACGCCCGACCGGCGTCGGTGTAGAAGTCCAGTGCGCCCGCGCTCCAGGCGGCGTAGGGCGCCAGCACCGCCGACCCGGCCACCAGCCCGGTGACCAGGCTCACCGCGACCAGCCGTCCGGTCGGCCCGGCCCTGCTGATCCCCCAGGACAACAACCCGGTCCCCACCACCATGAGCAGGAGCGCGGGCGGCATCCCGAGAAAACCCAACGTCGAGTCCGCCATGCTCAGGCCGAATCGCAGGCCCAGGAGCAGCACGGCCCCGCCGATCACGATCGGCCAGTTGCGGGCGCCCGCGAGCAGCGCCAGCAACGCGGCGGCCAGCGCACCCAGCGCCACGAGGTCGGTCACGTCGTAACGGCCCGGCGTGGTCAACGGCACCGCGCTGGAGGCCCGCAAGCCGTCCGGACCGACGCCGAGCCGGTGCCAGGCGCCCTGGGCGTCCCCGCAGGGCGATGCCGTCGGCGCCGTTGGCGACCACCACCAGCCGTTCAGTCACCGCCACCGCCAACGACTCCACCGGCTCGCGGTGGCCGAACGGCGGATCGGGATGGCGGCGGACGAGACGGTCCCTGGCCTCGTCGGGGATCTCCCAGACGGTCGTCCAGCGCCCACCGCGGATCTCCTGGACGCCCAGGCGACCGCGCACGACCCGGAAACAGGCCGCGCCGTGGCAGTCCCGCGGCGTCCGCTCTGCCCGCTCGTTCTGGATCCACTTGTCCCAGGTGAGCCCGTCGCGGGTCCGGTAGGAGATCAGGTCGTCGCCCATGCCGTAACCGCCCTTGGTGTGGACGACGATCTCGTTCCCGACCGCCTCGACGGCGTAGGCGCTGTACGGCCAGTCATACGGCGCGGCGCTCGTCGCGGCCACGGCCAGCACGGCGGGCGGCACGACGAGGTACACCACCGCCTTGTGCACGGGGACCGGATGCCGGTACGCCCACCAGGCCGCCCAGAGCGCCGGCAGCGCCAGCAGGTCGGTCGGGTCGGCGAGCACCCTGGACGGCCCCCAGACCGCCGTCCACGCCTCGGAGGCCAGCCACGCGCCGGTCGCGGTCGTCTTGACCAGCGTGAACCCGACGCCGGTGACGGCGATGGAGACCTTCGCGCGCCCGACCACCAGATCGAGCAGCGCGGGGAAGAGGACCAGCCCGGCGACGTCGCTCAGCTTCCCGGTCACGAACCCGGGCCAGGCGGCTTTCAGCACATGGTCGTTGACGACGAGAACGACCATGGCCAGCACGGTCAGGGGCTGGCCGATCCAGGTATGCCGCACCACTTAAGGGAACGCGCCAAACCCGGCGAAACCGATACCCGTGATCGTTTTGGGACCGGATCGTACGTACGCCGATGCCCGGCCCAGGTGCCCGAAAGGCTTTCGCCGACACTCTGTGACCACATCGGAACGGTTTCGGGTATTTGCCGAGGTCGGGCATTTCCGACATCATCTGGGGGTTAGTCACGTACGACCCCGGAGGCTCCCTCATGCACCGTTCCTCGCTGCTCCTGGCGGCCGGTGTGCTCATCCTCGCGACCGCCTGCGCCCCCGAAGAGACGGCCACGCCCCCGGCGGCGGCCCCCAGCGGGACGGCTTCGGCCGCCGACGCGTGCGCGAAGGAGAGCCTCAAGCTCATCACGCCCGGCAAGCTGACCATCGGCACCGACAAGCCCGCGTACGAGCCCTGGTTCAAGGACGACGACCCCGCCAACGGGCAGGGCTTCGAGGGCGCGGTCGCCGCGGCCGTCGCCAAGGGGCTCGGGTTCACGCCGCAGGAGGTCGCCTGGGAGACCGTGCCGTTCGACTCCTCGTTCGCGCCCGGGCCGAAGAAGTTCGACTTCGACATCAACCAGATCTCCATCACGCCCGAGCGGGCCAAGGCGGTCGACTTCTCCGAGGGCTACTACACGGTCAAGCAGGCCGTCGTGACGCTCGGCGACTCGAAGTTCGCCGCCGCGGCGAACCTCGCGGCGCTGAAGGACGCCAAGATCGGCGTACAGGTCGGGACGACCGCGCTGAGCGCGGTGCGCGAGGTCATCCAGCCCGGCGTCGACCCGAGCGTCTTCAACCAGCAGATCGACGCCGTCAACGCGCTGAAGAACGAGCAGATCGACGCCATCGTGGTTGACCTGCCGACCGCGTTCTACGTCACCGCTGCCCAGGTCGAGGGGTCGAAGATCGTCGGGCAGTTCGCCTCGTCGAGCGGCGCCCCCGAGGAGTTCGGGCTGCTCTTCGAGAAGGGCAACACCCTCGTGAGCTGCGTCAACAAGGCGCTGGCCGAGCTCAAGTCGTCGGGTGAACTGGCCAAGATCGAGCAGCAGTGGCTGACCGCGGCCGCGGGCGCGCCCGAACTGTCGTGACGACCACCTGGGTCAAGAGCGACCGCCAGAAGGAGCGCGAGAAACTCCTAAGGACCCAGGGACGGCGATCGTTGTCGGCGGCGACGATCTCGACGGTCGCCGTGGTGGGCTTGGTCGTCGTCGGGCTGTACGCCTCGCCGGGCTGGCCCCGGGTCAGGGAGACGTTCTTCAGCTGGGACGCCATGGTCACGGCGCTGCCCGACATCCTCCAGGGCTTCCTGCTGAACGTGACGATCTTCCTGATCGCCGAGCCGGTCGTCTTGCTGCTCGGGCTCGGGGTGGCGCTGCTGCGCGGGCTGCGGTCGCCGGTGTTCTTCCCACTCCGGGTGCTGGCCGCCCTCTACACCGACGTCTTCCGCGGCATCCCGGTCGTGTTGATGATCTTCCTGGTCGGGTTCGGCGTCCCAGCGCTCCGGCTCCAAGGGGTGCCGAACGATCCGGTGGTGCTCGGGACGATCGGGCTGATCCTGTCGTACACCTCCTACGTCGCCGAGGTGTTCCGATCGGGGATCGACTCCATCCACCCCAGTCAGCGGTCCGCCGCGCGGTCGCTCGGGCTGTCGCACGGGCAGACGATGCGGTACGTCGTCGTCCCGCAGGCCGTCCGCCGGGTGATTCCACCGCTGCTGAACGACTTCGCGTCGCTCCAGAAGGACACCGCCCTCGTCGCGTTGCTCGGCCCGCTGGAGGCGCTGCGGCAGGCGCAGATCCACGCGGGCGAGATGTTCAACTACACCCCCTACGTCGCCGCCGCGCTGCTGTTCGTGGCGCTCACGGTGCCGCTGGCCCGCTTCACCGACCACCTGGCCGCCCGCGCGGCACGTCAGCGCGGAGGCGCGACATGACCCTCCTCACGATCGACGGGGTCTGGAAGCGGTACGGGGACCACGACGTCCTCAAGGGCGTCGACCTGACTGTCGACTCCCACGAGGTCGTCTGCCTCATCGGCGCCTCCGGCTCCGGCAAGTCGACCCTGCTGCGCTGCGTGAACCTGCTGGAGACCGTCGACGACGGCGCGATCACACTCGACGGTGTTGAGCTCACCGACGTCCGGGCCGACCCCGACGACGTGCGGAAGCGGATCGGGATCGTCTTCCAGGCCTACAACCTGTTCCCGCACATGACGGTGCTCGACAACATCACCCTCGCTCCCCGCAAGGTGCACGGCGTCGGCCGCGCCCAGGCCGAGGAGCAGGCGCGCGAGCTGCTGACCCGGTTCGGGCTGGAGTCGAAGGCCCGCGACTACCCCGACCGGCTGTCGGGCGGCCAGCAGCAGCGGGTGGCGATCATCCGGGCCATCGCGACGCAGCCCCGGCTGCTGCTGCTCGACGAGGTGACCTCGGCGCTGGACCCGACGCTGGTCAACGAGGTGCTCGGGGTGATCAGGGAGCTCAAGGCGTCGGGCATGACCATGATCCTGGCCACCCACGAGATGGGCTTCGCCCGCGACATCGCCGACACGGTCTGCTTCCTGGCCGACGGGGTGCTGCTGGAGCGCGGTCATCCCGACCAGATCTTCGGCGCGCCGAAGCACCCGCGCACCCGCGAGTTCCTGTCGCGCACGTGACCGGATCGGTCCGGGGCGGGACCCGATCCGGCCTGTTCTTCCGGTTTCCTAGCAGGTCAGACTGGTGGACATGAGCCGAGCGCTGATCGTCATCGATGTCCAGGAATCCTTCCGCGCCCGCCCCGAGTGGGACCTGATCGGCAACCCCAAGATCGCCGAGCCGGTCAACCGGCTGGTCCGGGCGGCCCGCTCGAAGGGCGACCTCGTCGTCTGGGTGCTGCACGAGGAAGAGGGCAGCGGCGGGGTGTTCGACCCCGCGTCGGGGCACGTCACGCTGCTGTCCGAGCTCGACCAGCCGGTGGCGGGGGAGCTGATCCTGCGCAAGTCGGCCCACAACGCGTTCACCACGACCAACCTCCAGCAGCGGCTCGTCGAGGCGGGGGTGCGCGAGCTGGTGGTGTGCGGGATCCGTACCGAGCAGTGTGTGGAGACGACCGCGCGCCTCGCCAGCGACCTGGGTTATCAGGTCGTCTTCGTCAGCGACGCGACCACCACCGAGGGCGTCGGCGGCTTCTCCCCCGACGAGATCGTGGCCCGCACCGAGGCGGTGCTCCGCGACCGCTTCGCCCGCATCGCGACGGTGTCCGAGCTGGTATGACCCTGGTCGTCTTCGCCCTGGTCGACGGCGTGCACCTGCTCGACCTGGCCGGTCCGGCCCAGGTGTTCGACACGGCCGGCTACCGCCTGGCCTACGTCGCCGACCAGCCGCAGGTCATGAGCGCCCAGGGCCTGCCCCTCGTGGCCGGGCAGGAGTGGCCCGCTCTGGGCGTGGACGACCTGGTCGTGGTGCCCGGCTGGCGCGGCGAGACCCGTCTGTCCGACCGCCTGCTCGCGGGCCTCGGGCGACACCACGAGTCGGGCGGCGTGGTGGCGAGCGTCTGCGCCGGCGCCCGCGCGCTCGGCGCGGCCGGCCTGCTCGACGGCCGCCGCTGCACCACCCACCACGACCTCCAGGACGACCTGGCCCGGCGCCACCCGAGGGCCACCGTCGTCCGCGACGTGCTGTTCACCGTGGACGACCGCGTCATCACCTCGGCCGGCATCGCCAGCGGCGTCGACCTGGCCCTCCACGTGGTCGCGACCCGCCACGGCCCGGCCAGGGCCGCCCAGGTGGCCCGCGAGATGGTCGTCTACGCCCGCCGCAACGGCACGGAACCGCAGGCCAGCGCCATGCTCCGGCACCGCGACCACCTCGACGACACCGTCCACGAGGTCCAGGACCTGATCGACACCCGCTTCACCGAACCCCTGCCGCTGTCCCGCCTGGCCGCCCACGCGGGCGTCAGCGAACGCACGCTGACCCGGCTGTTCACCCGCGCCACCGGCCTCACCCCATTGCGCTACCAGCAGGCGCTCCGGATGGAACACGCCGAACACCTGATCGGCCACGGCACGACGGTGGAGGCGGCGGCGAGAGAGGCGGGCTTCGACGACGCCCGCATGCTCCGCCGCCTCAGGGCTCGATCAGGCCGGCCCTGATCGCGTAGCGGGTCAGGTCGAGCCGGTCGCTCATGCCGAGCTTGGCCAGGATGTTGGCGCGGTGGCGGTCGACCGTCTTCGGGCTGATGACCAGGGTCTCGGCGATGGCCTTGGCCGAGTTGCCCTCGGCGATCAGCTTGACGATCTCCTCCTCACGCGGGGTGAGTATCTGGTCGGGCAGCGCCTCGCCCCGCCGGTGGCGGTGGAGGTAGTCGCGGATCAGCGCGGTGACCGCGCCCGGGTAGAGGAACGGCTCGCCGCGTACGGCGGCCCGGCAGGCCTCGATGAGGTCGCGGTCGGCGACCGACTTCAGTACGTAGCCCGAGGCGCCGGCCTTGAGCGACTCGAAGAAGTACTGCTCGTTGTCGTACATCGACAGGATCAGGATGCGGATGCCCGGCCACCGCCGGGAGATCTCCCTGGCGGCCTGGAGGCCGGTCATCCGGGGCATCGCGATGTCGAGCACGGCCAGGTCGACGTCCTCGTCCCGGCAGGCGTCGACCGCCTCCGCCCCGTCGGCGGCCTCGGCCACGACCTCCAGGTCGGGTTCGGCGTCGAGGATCAGGCGCACCCCCCGGCGCACCAGCGCGTGGTCGTCGGCCAGCAGGATCCGCGTCATCCGATCACCCCGGGTATCGTCAGCGTGACCTCGGTGCCCTGCTCCGACGTCACGGTCAGGCGGGCGCCGATCAGCAGCGCCCGTTCCTGCATACCCCGCATTCCGGCCCCGTCGGCACGCGCGCCGCCGACTCCGTCGTCTGCGATCTTCAGCACGAGGTCGCGGCCGTCGGGACGGAGCGTGAGCCGGACCGACGAGGCCTTGGAGTGGCGCACCACGTTCGTGAGGCTCTCCTGGGCGATGCGGTAGATGACCAGTTCGACCTCAGGGGTGAGCGGCGGCAGCGCCTCGATCCGGCGGGTGACGTCGACGGCGGGGGCCACGTCGGCGGTCAGCGCGGTCAGCGCGCTGTGCAGGCCGAGGTCCTCCAGCACCCCCGGGCGCAGCCGCCGGGCGACCTGCCTGACCTCGTCGAGGCTGCCCCGGACGGTGTCTCTGACCAGTTGCAGTTCCTCCGACAACTCGGCGGGGGCGCGGTCGGCGACCCGCTTCAGGCCGAGCAGCGCCACGGTCAGGCTCTGGCCGATCTCGTCGTGCAGCTCGCGGGCGATGCGCTGGCGTTCGTTCTCCTGGGCGGCCAGGGCGTGCGCGCTGGCCGACGACCGTTCGGTCTCCAGCCGTTCGAGCATCGTGTTGAAGGAGTCGATCAGGTAGGTCAGGTCGCCGTTCCCCCGGTCGACCGCCCGGTCGTGGGTGTGCAGGTCGACGCGGTGCATGAGGGCCGTGAGGGTGGTGAGCGGGGCCAGGCTGCGCCGCAGGAGCAGCGCGTTGGTGACCAGGATGATGGCCAGCCCCGCTCCCAGCACCAGGATCTCGCGGAGCAGGACCGGCGAGGACACCGTCGCGGGCGAGAACGCCAGCGCGAGCGTGCCGATCGTGAACACCGCGCCGTTGATCACGCACAGTCGCCAGAACAAGGGCCCCATGACTCCAGGTTGGCAAGCCTTGTCTGTTCTGTCCATGCAGGCTGCGCCGCCCCGAAGATGGGTGTCAGACCCCATAGTCGGACAAAAGGTTAGAGGGAAGACTGAAGGCGTTCCCAACTCCGGAGGTGACAGGCCGTGACCGAAATCTACGCGCCCTACCGTCCGGCGCGAGTGGATGGTGACATGCAAGCGCGCGACATCGCCGCGACCCTGCCGACCGTGACCTCGACCGACCCGGTCGTGCGCGCGGTTCGGATCATGGTCCTCAACCGGCTCCCCGGCCTCATCGTGGTCGACGGACAGAGCCGGCCCTGGACGGTGCTGCCGGGTACGCAGGTACTGCGGCTGGCGATACCGCTGAGCATCCACGAGGACCCCGCCCTGGCGCGGACGCTGGATGAGACCCATGCCGATGTGTTCTGGCAGGAGATCGGCAACCTGACCGTGGGCGACTGCCTGCCCAAACCCGTGGCCCGACCCGTGACCGTCCCGATGGGGGCGACGCTGCTGGAGATCGCCGCGCTGATGGCGCGGGCCCGCAGCCCGCTGGTGGCGGTGGTCCGCGACGACGGCACACTCCATGGCGCGATCACGCTCGAACGTCTGCTGATCAGCCTGTCCATCTGAGGCCTGACCTTTTCTGACTTGGGCGCCGGCGGCCGCGACTGTGCGGGCGGTCCCCGCCGGCGCCCAACCCCTCACCTGCCCGGAGGTCGTTTTCGCATGCCCACCGTTCCGCTGGCCAGGCCGGGATGAGCGCAATCCTCGCCGTCGCCGTCTTCGTGATCGCGTTCTACTTCATCGCCACGGAGAAGGCGAACAAGGTCAAGGTCGTTCTCATCGCCGCCGGGGTCATGACCGTCCTCGGATTCGCGCCCGGAGCGGAAGTGTTCTTCTCCGAGCATTCCGGCGTCGACTGGAACGTCATCTTCCTGCTGCTCGGCATGATGATCATCGTCGGGGTGGTCAAGCAGACCGGGTTGTTCGACTATCTGGCCATCTGGGCGGCGAAACGGTCACTCGGGCGGCCGTACCGGCTGATGGTCATGTTGATGGCCATCACGGCCGTCGCCTCGCCGTTCCTCGACAACGTCACCACGATCATGCTGGTCGCGCCGGTGACGGTGATGGTCTGCAATCGGCTGCGCATTCCGGCGCAGCCCTACCTGATCGCCGAGATCCTCGCCTCGAACATCGGCGGCGCCGCCACCCTGATCGGCGACCCGCCCAACATCATCATCGGCAGCCGCGCGGGCCTGACCTTCAACGACTTCCTGATCCACATGGCCCCGGCCGTCGTCGTGATCTTCGCGGCGTTCGTGCTGCTCACCTACCCGCTGTTCCGCAAGTCCTTCGAATACCACCCCGAGCACGTCGCGGCCGTCATGGCCCTCCAGGAGAGACGCGCGATCACCGACCGGCGCCTGCTGGTCAAGTCGCTCATCGTGATGGGCGGCGTGGTCGTCGCCTTCGGCCTGCACGCGGTCGTACACATCCAGCCGTCGATCATCGCGCTCGTCGGCGCCGGGGTGATGCTGCTGGTCACCAAGGTCGACCTCTCGGACGTGCTCAAAGAGGTCGAATGGCCCACGCTGGTCTTCTTCATGGGCCTGTTCGTGATGGTCGCCGGTCTCACCCACACCGGGGCGATCCGGGCGATCGGCGAGTGGACCGTGGACCTGTTCGGCCAGAACCACTTCGCCGCCGCCACGTCACTGCTGTTCGGCTCGGCCGTGCTGGGGGCGTTCTTCGACAACATCCCGTACGTCGCCACGATGGCCCCCGTGGTCGAGGGCATGGCCGCCGCCGCCCCCGACCCGCAGACCTCGCAGGCCCTGTGGTGGTCGTTCGCCTTCGGCGCCGACTTCGGGGGCAACGGCACGGCCGTCGCGGCCAGCGCCAACGTGGTCGCCATCGGCATCGCCGCCCGGACGGGCAACCCGATCTCGTTCTGGCAGTTCACCCGCTACGGGATCGTGGTGACCCTGCTCAGCACGACCATGGCGTGGGCGTACATCTGGCTTCGCTACTTCTGACGGTCCCTGCCGTGCGCCACGGGGCAGCCCTTGGCGGCGTACAGGAGGAACTGGGTCGACTCCTCGGCGGAGAAGTTGTCGTCGGAACCGATCACCAGGGTGCACTCACCGGTCTTCAGGCGCGGCCCCCAGGCCAGGCTCTCCAGGTTCTGCGTGGGCTCGGGCCGGTTGATGTCGAGGACCAGTGTCTTGCGGACCGGACGGTAGAACATGCGGGTCATCAGGCTGTCGCGGTGCAGGATGTTGGTCGCGCCGCGCAGGTCGATCTCGTAGAGCCGCACCCGGTAGTTGACGCCCTCGATCCACGACCGCTCCAGCGCCAGGTAGCGGTGGTCGTCGATGGCCAGCAGCTCCGACACCCCGCTGTCGGTGGCGCCCGTCGCCGGGATCGGGGCGGCGGGCAGCTTCTCGATCGGGTAGGCGTACTGGGCGCGGACCCGTCCCTCGCGGTTCCACACGGTGATGCGGGCGGGGGCGCCGCCGTCGACGGCCGGCGGGGTGCCGTCCTCGAAGCGCGGCCCCTCGACGATCGCGGTGATCCGGCGCTTGGTCAGCGTCAGGCCCTCGATGCCGAAGTTGCGGCGCGGCCCCCGGTTCTCGTCGGTCAGCAGCAGGTTGTCGGGCAGCTGGAGGCCTCGCACGTGCTCGCCCTGCCGGTTGACCCAGCGGATGAACTGCTGCGACAGCGGGATGGCGGTGTTCTGCGGGTCGGGCCGGTCACCTTCGCTCGACCAAAGGAGCTTGCGGGTCAGCGGGTCCCAGCGGATGCTCTCCGGGTCGGCCGAGTCGGGCTGCGCGTAGGCGGGGTAGGGCGAGCCGTCGGGCCGCTTCAGGGTGTAGACGCTCTTGAGCGAGACCCCGCGGAACTCACCGGTCCGCTTGTTGATGTCGAGTTTCCCGGTGTAGAACCGGGCCGGCTGGTAGCGCCAGCGGTCGTCGGAGATGAAATACCAGGTCCCGGTGGCCGGGTCGCGGTCGATCCCGGAGATCCCGCCGAACGTGGTGCCCTCGACCTGGGTCAGGTGCGGCAACCGCTGCTCACCGAGGAACCGGGTGATCCGGAAGTCCGGCCGGTCGGCCGCCAGGGCGGGCGGGGCCAGGCCGATGAGGGCCATGGCCATCAGGGCGATCCGGGCAAGATGGTGTCGCACGATTCTCCTCGTCCCCCGAACAATTCGATCGGGGTCATGAGATCGCGTACGACGGCGCAAGTCACGCGTGGAGATCCGGGCGTGCTTCCGCAATTCTCCGCAATTCGCGCCTAGCGGGACGGTTCCTTGACCTTCCCCTGATACTCACGGGAGTTCGGCGAACCGCTCCACGTCGTCGGTGCGCCCGGAGATCAGGATCACGTCGCCGTAGGAGAGTTCGGTGTCGGCGGTGGCGTACGTGAAATTCTCGTTCGGACTCTTCACGGCCACCACGGTGACCCCGTATTTGCGCCGCAGGTTCGACTCCCCGAGGGGGCGTCCCACGTATTCGCGCGGCGGGCGCGTCTTGCAGAGCGCGAAGTCGTCGTCGACCTGCATGTAGTCGAGCATGCGCCCGCTCACCAGCCGAGCCACCCGCTCGCCCATGTCGTTGTCGGGGAACACCACGTGGTGGACGCCGATGCGGCGCAGGATCTGGCCGTGCTGCTTGGTGATGGCCTTGGCCCAGATGTCCTCGATCTCCATCTCGACCAGCAGGGCGGCGGTCAGGATGCTGGCCTCCAGGCCGGTGCCGATCGCGACCACGGCCCGGTAGAAGTCGGGCACCCCGAGCTGCCGCAGCGCCTCCAGGTCGGTCGCGTCGGCGGTCGCCACGTGGGTGATGCTCCCGGCCAGGTGTTGCACGGTCTTGGGGTTGTTGTCGATGGCCAGCACCTCGGTGCCCCGGCGGGTGAGTTCGAGAGCCAGCGAGCTCCCGAACCGCCCCAGGCCGATCACCACGACGGCGTCGCTCTTGTCAGCCAACGATCACACGCTCCTCGGGAAGTTCGTAACGGCGGGTGCGTTCCTTCAGCGCCAGCGCCGAGCCAAGGGTGAGGGGTCCGATGCGCCCGATGAACATCAGGATCAGCAGCAGCACCTGCCCCGCCTGCGGCAGATCAGCCGTGATGCCGGTCGACAGGCCCACCACGCCGGTGGCCGACACGACCTCGAACAGCACCTCGCCCAGCGGGTGGGGGCTGATCACCAGCAGCACGTACGTCGACACGGCCACCAGCGCCGCGCTCATCGCCGTGATGACGATCGCCTGCCGCTGCACCGACGACGACAACCGCCGGTGCCCGACGTTGACGTGGTTCTCGCCGCGCATCTCGGCCCACACGACCAGGATGATGAGCCCGAAGGTGGTCACCTTGATCCCGCCGGCCGTGCCCGCGCTGCCGCCGCCGATGAACATCAGCAGTTCGGTGGCCAGCCAGCTCGACGGCTCCATCGAGGCGATGTCGATGCTGTTGAACCCGCCCGACCGCGGCATCACGGCGGTGAAGAACGCCGCCAGCAGCTTCCCGGGATCGTCGAGCGCGCCCAGCGTCTTCGGGTTGTGCCACTCGGCCGACAGGAAGACGAGTGTCCCGCCGGCCAGCAGGATGGTCGTGACGAACAGGGTGATCCGGGTCAGCACCGACCAGCGGCCGGGGTGCCGCCAGATCCGCACCAGCTCGAAGATGACGGGGAAGCCCAGGCCGCCGACGATGACCGCGACGGCGATGGTCAGGCAGATCCACGGATCGGTGGCGAACCTGATCAGGCCGTCGGGCCACAGGGCGAAACCGGCGTTGTTGAACGCCGAGATCGCATGGAAGAAGCCCAGGTAGGCGCCGCGCAGCACGGGTTCGTCGTAGGCGACGACGAACCGGACGGTCAGGATCGTGCCGGCGACCGTCTCGCAGAGCAGGCTGAACAACACGACGTTGCGGACCACCCGCCGCACGTCGCTCATGTTCATCGCGCGGGTCTCCACCTGCGCGATCATCTGGGTGCGCAGCTTCAGCCGCCGCGCGATCAGGACGGTGAACAGGGTGGCCAGGGTCATGATCCCGAGACCGCCCATCTTGATGAGCGCGGCGATCACGATCTCGCCGAACACCGACCAGTGGGCCGCGGTGTCGACCATGACGAGGCCGGTCACGCAGGCCGCCGAGGTGGCGGTGAACAGGGCCGGCATCAGCCCGGGTGAGGTGCCCGACGTCGTGGCGACGGGCAGCGACAGCAGCAGGGTGCCGACCAGGATGGCGAGGCCGAACCCGCCGACGACCACCCGAGCGGGATGGTGAAAGATCGACGGCCGGCGGACGCGCCGCGCCGTTAACAACCCAGCCATTGGAGAAACGCCTCCGGGAGCACGGCGTGATCGGCCCCCACGCTAACAGCAACCGCCGGGTTAGGGTGGATCGCATGGCTCCCCGGCACGCATCCAGCTTCGGCTGGTCCATGAGCGTGGTCCTGCGACGCTGGCAGCAGTTCGCCGACGAGACCTTCAAAGACCTCCCCCACGGTGCCCGCGGGTTCAACCTGCTGTCGGTGGTGGTGCACGAGGAGGTCCGCACCCAGGGCGCGCTCGCGACCAGGCTGGCCGTCGACCGGACCGTCCTGACCTATGTGATCGACGACCTGGAGAAGGCCGGGCTGATCGAGCGTCAGCCCGATCCGCGCGACCGGCGGGCCCGCCGGATCGTCGCGACCGAGCAGGGCCGCAAGGTCCAGGCCGAGGGCGAGGAGCGGATGGCCGACGCCGAGGAGCAGGTGCTCGGCGGCCTCACGGAAGACCAGCGGGAGGTCTTCCGCGAGTGCGCCGACCGCGCCGCGGAGGCGATCTACAACGCCTCTCCCGGCGCCGATCTGTGCGGGCCGTAGGTCAGGCGTACAGGAACCAGAACCACTGGTTGCCGCCCATGGTCTGGTAGACGCAGCGGTAGCTGGTCCACCAGCCCCACTGGATGCCCAGGTTGCCGCCGTTGTAGCAGTCGGCCTGGAGGTAGTAGGCGTACCGGATGCTGTCGGCCTGCGCGGGCGTGGCGGTGACGGAGACGGTGAGGAACACGCCGCTCACGAGAGCGACCGAGGCGAGCAGTTTGCGCATGGTGGTCCTCCTGGGGAGTGGGGGCCGGCACCCGGAATATCGCATCGGCGTCGGCCGTCTCCCAGGTGTGCGCCCCCGTGCCGGGCGGCGACCTCGCAGGATCGTGTCCCGCATGTGAAACCTTCAGCGGATCTTGAAGGTCTGACATATCGTCCAAAACGGAGGAATGATGCAGACCACTCTCATTCGGCTGGACCACTTACCGGCCGGCGAGCGGTTCGACTTCTGGTGGGAGGCCGTCGCCCAGTCCGTGGTGTCGGTGGACGCCGCCAGCGCCCAAGCCGCCGACTTCTGGGCCGAGATGACCGCCGTCGACCTCGGCCTGGTCCAGATCTCCCGGGTGCGCTCGGCGGAGTTCGAGGCCCGCCGGACCACCCGGCGCATCCGCCAGTCGGACCCGGAGTTCTACCAGCTCAACTACACCGTGAGCGGCAGGTCGGGCCTGGAGCAGCAGGGCCGCCAGTGCTCGCTGAGCACCGGCGACTTCACCCTGTACGACACCTCGCGGCCCTTCCACGCCTGGTCGGTGGCCACCCCGAGCCAGCCGCCCCACGGCATCGTGGTCCAGTTCCCGCACCGCGCCATCCCGCTGCCGACGGCCACGGTCGAACGTCTGCTCTGCCGGCCGATCCCCGGCCGCACCGGTGTCAACGGCCAGCTCGCCGGCCTGCTCATGCGGCTCGCCGGCCCCCGGCCCGCCCCGGCCCCGCTGACCACGACCATCCTGGAACTGATCACCGTCCTGCTGGCCGACCACGCCGGCGTCGCCAAGCCCGGGGACATCCCGCTGATCCGGGTCCAGGCCTTCGTCGAGGACCACCTGCCCGACTCCGGCCTGTCTCCCGCCTCGATCGCCCACGCCCACCACATGTCGCTGCGCAACCTCCAGCGCCTCTTCGAGCGCCAGGGCCTCACCGCGGCGAACTGGATCCGCGACCGCCGCCTGGCCCGCGCCCGCCGCGACCTGGCCGACCCGCGCTGCGACAACCTGGCGGTCCGGGCGATCGGGGCCCGGTGGGGGTTCCAGAACGACGCCCACTTCAACCGGACGTTCCGGGCGGCCTACGGGGTGTCGCCGGGGGCCTACCGGACGGGCCTGCGCTCGACTCTCACACGGTGAGAGGGTCCAGGCTGGTCCCGTGCGCCACTGTGAGACCACGACCCTGGGAGTGCTGCTCCGGCACGAAGGGCTCGACCTGTCCGAACCGATGATGTTCGGGCTCGGTTCGGGGTTGTCCTTCGTCTACTGGGACAGCAAGGCGATGCCGTTCCCCTTCCTGGGCGGCCGGGTCAGGCCGTTCGACCTCACCAGGAACCTGACCGCCCGGCTGGGCCTCACCCTGCGGGTCGAGGAGACCACCTCGCCCGCCAAGGCGTGGCGGAACGTGGCGACCTTCCTCGACGCCGGGCGCCCGGTCGGACTGCAGCTCGACTGCTACCACCTGGAGTACTTCCGGTCGAAGATCCACTTCGGCGGTCACGTCGTCGCCGCCCACGGCTACGACGAGCACGACGTCCACCTGATCGACACCGATCAGCAGGGCGGGCGGGTCCGCACCAGCCGCGCCAGCCTGGCCCTGGCGCGGGCCGAACGCGGCCCGATGACCGCCAGGAACCGCTCGTTCACCATCGAGATGCCGGAGAGCCCGGCGCCCTGGCGGGACCGGATCGTCCCGGCGATCAGAGACTGCGCCGAGGCCTTCCTCGCCGCGCCCATCACGAACCTCGGCCACCGCGGCATCGGGAAGGCCGCGAAGCTGGTGCCGAAATGGCGGCTGCCGGCCGAAGACCGGCGGCAGGTCGCCCTCCTCATGGAGCAGGCCGGAACCGGCGGCGCGCTGTTCCGCAACCTCTACCGCGACTTCCTCGGCGAGTGCCTGGAGACGGTCGACCGTCCGGAGATCCGCACCGCCCACGACCTGTACGCCGAGGCCGCGGCCCGGTGGACCGAGGTGGCCGCGCTGATCGAGCAGGGGCGTCTCGACGAGGCGGGCGCCGTTCTCGGCGACCTCGCCCGCGTCGAGGAGACCGCCATGCGGGCGCTGCGCCGGATGTAGCACCCAGGTCACGAACCCCTCAAGCTTGTTCCTCCTGTGGCGATATGTGGTTGTTTGTCTGAGTTGCTGGGGATGGGGGGCCTGTTCGGGAAGGGATGAGCGATGGGCACGCCGAAGGAGCCGTTCGCGCGGCTGATCCGGGAACTGGCCGGCCTTCTCCTGGCCCTCGTCGAACGCGCCCCCGCCGGGGAGTCGCCGATCGTCGTCCGGGAACGGCCGCACGCGAACGTCACCCGGCCGGTACGCCGCCTCACCCGCCCCGAGGGAGAAACGACCACCAGGGAGAGGTAACTCATGACGGTGCAGCCTGTGGGAAGCCGGCCGGGAGGCGGCGTTCAGAAGGGTTCCTCCGGCAACGGCCTGGCCGACGTCATCGACACGATCCTCGACAAAGGGCTCGTCATCGACGCCTATGTCAGCGTCTCGCTGATCGGCATCGAGATCCTGAGCATCGACGCCCGGATCGTCGTGGCGAGCGTGGACACCTACCTGCGTTTCGCCGAGGCGACGAACCGGCTCGACCTCACGAAGTCCCGGAAGCCGGGGCTTCCCGAGGTCGTCCAGACCGTCACGAGCGGCGGAGGCGGCCAGCAGGCCCCCCAGCCCGAACAGCTCGAACAGGCCAAGGAACGCAGCCCGCTGGAAGCCGCCGGCGACAAGCTGAGCGACTTCTCCGATGCGGTTCCCCGCCAGAGCAGGCAGGAGGGCTGACATGGACCAGTCGGCGACCTACATCTACGGCGTCGTCCCGCAGGACATCGAGGTCGACGCCGAGGCCACCGGGGTGGGCGACCCGCCCGCGCCCATCACGTCGATCCGCCACGGCAAGATCGCCGCTCTGGTGAGCGACGTCAGTACCGGCCGTCCGCTGGGCACGCCCAAGGACCTGTACGCCCACGAGCAGCTCCTCAACGCCACCGCCGCCGAGGTGCCCGTGTTGCCAATCCGCTTCGGCGCCGTGCTGGCCAGCCGCGAGGCCGTCGTCGAGGAGTTCCTGGCCCCGTACCACGACGAGTTCGCCGCCGCCCTCACCGAACTGGAGGGCCGCTCCCAGTTCGTGATCAAGGGACGTTTCGTCGAGGAGACGGTGCTCGGCGAGATCCTGGCCGAGAACCCCGAGGCGGCCCAGCTCCGCGAGGAGATCAGCACGCTGCCCGAGGACGCCGCCCGCGACCACCGCATCCGCCTCGGCGAGATCATCAACCAGTCGATCGAGGCCAAACGCGACGCCGACACGGCCGCCATGTGGGACCAGGTCGAACCCGTCACCGTCATGCAGACCGTTCGCCCGCCGTCGCACGAGCTCGACGCCGTGCACATGGCCGTACTGGTCGAGAACACCCGGCAGGACGACCTGGACCGCGCGGTCGAGGACCTCGCACGCAAGTGGGCCGACCAGGTCACGCTGAGCCTGTTCGGCCCGATGGCGCCGTACGACTTCATCGTCTCGCAAGAGCAGGACGGCGAGTGATGGGCCTGTTCACCTCGATCCTGGAACTGCCGCTGGCCCCGGTCAAAGGCGTGATCAGGCTGGGCGAACTGCTCCGCGACGAGGCCGAGCGCAAGATGCGCGACCCGACGGTGGCCAGGCGCGAACTGGAGCAGATCGAGGCGGCCCAGGCCGCGGGCGAGCTCACCGAGGAGGAGGCGTCCGAGGCGATGAACGCGGTCCTGCAGCGCATGATGCCGCCGGAGGGAGAGTGACCGATGGGCACCCTGACGGCCGTGACCGCGGGGGAGGCCGGAGTCAAGCTGATCTCCGGCCTCACCTCGAAGGAGGCGGAGGGCGTCACCCTCGTCGAACCGGCGGAGTCAGGCTGGCTGGTCGTCGTCGAGGTCGTCGAGGACCGCCGCATCCCCTCCTCCGGCGACATCCTGGCGCTGTACGAGGCCGACCTCGACAAGGAGGGCAACCTGCTGTCGTACCGCAGAAAGGCCAGGTACCGCCGAGGCACGGGAGGTTGATGAGATGACCGACGGCTCCCGCTACGCGCCGTCCGTACGCCCCGGCTCCCAGCCCGCCGCGCGCCGGGAACCCGCCAACCTCGGCGACATCCTCGAACGCGTCCTCGACCGGGGCGTGGTCATCGCGGGCGACATCCGCGTGAACCTGCTCGACATCGAACTGCTCACGATCAAACTCCGCCTGGTGATCGCCTCGGTCGACACCGCCAAGGAGATGGGCATCGACTGGTGGGAACACGACCCCTGGCTGACCGGCGACAGCAAGGCCCTCCAGGACGAGAACCGCCGCCTCCGCGCCCGCCTCGACGCCCTGGAGAACCGGTCACTCGAATCGGGAGACCACCATGACTGACACCGGCACCTACCTGTACGCGGTCACCGAAGAGACCCCTGCTTCCGGCCTGGAAGGCCTGCACGGCGTCGCCGACACCGAGGTGCGGACCATCCCGTGCGAGGGCCTGGTCGCCTACGTGAGCACCGTCTCCTTGGACGAGTTCGGCGCCGAGCCGCTGCGACGGTCGATGGAAGACCTCGACTGGCTCAGCGAGACGGCCGGAGCCCACCACCACGTGGTGGAGGAGGTCGCGGACCGAGCACCCGTGGCGCCCGTTCGCCTGGTGACGGTGTATCGCGGCGACGAACAGGTGAAAGACCTGCTTCGGGCGCGCCATGACGATTTCGTGGACGTCCTCTCCAGCGTGGCCGGGCGCCGGGAGTGGGGCGTGAAGGCGTACGTCGACCTGAGCGCCCCCGGCCCTGCCCAGACGGCGCCTTCGCTCGGCGGCCCGGGGACGGCCTACCTGAAGCGGCGCCAGGCCGGCCTGCGCAGCCGCGAGGAGGCGTGGCGACAGGCCGCCATGGAGGCGGAGCGGCTCCACGAGACGTTGTCGTCGATCGCGGTCGCCAGCCACCGGCATCGTGCCCAGGACCCTGAGCTGTCCGGGCGCAAGGAGGCGATGCTGCTCAACGGGGCCTACCTCGTCGAGAGATCCCGCGACGACGAGTTCCTGAAGACGGTCGACGACCTGCGCGACCGCGGCGTGGAGATCGAGCTGACCGGACCCTGGGCGCCCTACTCCTTCACCGACCTGGAGGTGCGCGGTGACGGTTGACGGCCCCCGCGGCGCCGCCCTGGCCGAACAGGGACGGCTCCCCGCTGAGCGGGTGGCCCTTGTCGACCTGCTGGACCGGTTGCTGGCGGGGGGCGTGGTGGTCAGCGGGGACCTGGTGTTGTCCATCGCGGACATCGACCTGGTGCGGATCTCGTTGCGGGTTCTGATCATGTCGGTGCGGGAGAACCTGGGGGAGGCATGAGCGAGCCTGTGCGGACTGCGCGGATGCGGATTCAGGCCGATTCCGAGGCCATGGAGCGGGATCTGTCGCGGTTGGTGCTGACGCTTGTCGAACTGGTGAGACAGCTGGTGGAGCGTCAGGCCATTCGGCGGATGGAGCAGACGGATCTGACGGATGAGCAGATCGAGGTGCTGGGGTTGACGTTGATGCGGCTGGAGGAGGCCATGACGGAGGTGTGTGAACGGTTCGGCCTTTCACCCTCTGAGCTCAACCTGGATCTCGGACCGCTGGGGACGTTGCTGCCACAGGAATAAGGCAGCCGGGCCGAGCACGCCCACTCGGGTCGCTCCTCGGCCCAGGAGCTCTTTCCGTCCTCGGTCAGCAATCGCTCGCCATCTCCGCGGGGCCACAACACCGCGGCCATGCAGTTCAGCCTTACCCGTTCTTCTCCGCGGGCCACAACACGGCGCGCACGTCGTGGGGCAACCGGGCGAGCAGATGCATGACCGGCGCTTCGGAGAGCTCTCCGCAGAGGAATTCCGTGACCGCGGGAGCGAGCTTCGGGACGTCGTGGAGGGCGATGCGGCCGGAGCGGGCGAAGTATTCGATGAACTCCTCCCGGCTGCGGCGAATCGGCACCCGGTTGGGATCCCAGCCGTTGTAGTACACCCCGCGCAGCAGATCGGGCAGTTGCGCGGCGAAATTGGCCCCGTTCTGGACGGTCAGCCCGTCCCTGACCGCGTGCAGCCAGGCCCTCAGCACACGCTGGGAGAAGTCACGATCTTCGGTGCCGATCGCCTCGGAGAGGTGGGCCAGCCACCGATTGGTGGTCTGGACGGTGTGCTCGATGCTCTGTACTCGTGTGTGCGACATTGTCTCCCCCGGGATGTCGTGTCGCTCTCACCGGTTCGGATGATCTCAGGCGCGAAACGGCCAGGTGGTTCCCCCTGTTCATCCCCTCACCTTCGCTTCTTACCCAGCCGGAAGACGGTCGGCGAACCAGTCACGCGCCAGGCTGGCGACGATTTCCAGCGCCCCGGGCTCTACGAACAGGTGAGTGGCGTCAGGCACGATCTCCAGGCGGTTCTCGCAACGCAACCGCTGCCGCGCCCACCGGTTGAGATCGAGCACCGGTTCGTCCCGGCCGCCCACGATCAGCAACGTCGCCGCACGCACCGCCGGCAGACACGGCCCCGCCAGATCGGGCCGCCCGCCCCGGGACACGACGGCGGCCACCTGGTTGCCGGGCTCCGCCGCCGCCCACAACGCGGCCGCCGCCCCGGTGCTGGCCCCGAAGTAGCCGATCGGCAACCCCGCCACCCGAGGCTCGTCAGCCAGCCAGGTCGTCACCCGCCCGAGCCGCCCGGCCAGCACCTCGATGTCGAACACGTTGACACGATCACGCTCCTCCTCGACGGTGAGCAGGTCGAAAAGGAAGGTGGCCAAGCCCGCCTGATTGAGCACCGAGGCCACGTACCGGTTGCGCGGACTGTGCCGGCTGCTGCCGCTCCCGTGCACGAACGCCACCACCCCCACGGCGTTCTCCGGGACGACGAGCCGCCCCGGCAGGCGGACGGGGCCGACGTCCACCATCACATCCAGCTGATCGGAAGCCCGCCGCAGCAGCTCGACCACCTGCTCGTCGGTGGTCTGCGTGAAATCCGAGTAGCAGACGCCGATGCCCCAAAGGGCGGAGGGCGTCTCCAGGCAGATCACCTCATCGGCGTCCTGACGCAGCCTCGCGAGCACGTCCGGAGTGCCGACCGGAACCGCCAAGACCACCCGCGCGGCCCCGTACGCCCGAGCCACCTGGCAGGCGGCCTGAGCCGTGCCTCCCGTGGCGACCCCGTCGTCCACGATGACGACCGTCCGGCCCGCCAGATCGAGCGGCCCCCGACCGGGCCGGAAGCGGCGCGCCCGAGCCTGCACCTCCTGCCGCTCACGCTCCTCCACCGTCGCCATGTCCTTCTCCGCCACACCGGTCATTCGTACGACCGCCGGGTTGACTACGCGTACGCCACCCTCACCGATCGCGCCGAACCCGAGCTCGGGTTGGACCGGCACCCCCAGCTTGCGGACCACGATCACATCCAGCGGCGCACCCAGGGCCCGCGCCACCTCGAACGCCACGGGCACACCACCCCGAGGCAACCCGAGGACGACCGGCTTCTCCTCGACAAGCCCGGCCAGACGTTCCCCCAGCCGAACACCGGCCTCATGACGATCGCCGAACATCGCCATAACCGCCTCCTCAGCACTTCCGCCTGTGCCCCGCGTCGGTGACGAAGGCCCCTCTCTCTTCACCATTAGGCCTCGGGGGGTGCGGTGGGCAGGATCTAAGGGCCCAGTTCGCGAGCGGCAGACGACGGTGTGGCAGCCGGGGTTGACCAATTTCGTGCCGCGGCTGACGACGCGTGCGATTTTGGCTGTCCATACGAATGGCGACCCCGCGCTCGGTGACCTCGATCGAGCAGTCGGCCACGACCGAGGCATGGGTGACGCTTGTCGGTATCACCAGGGTGGTCATGCGTCCATGGGGACGCCGAGAGGAATCAGGAGATCTTGCCTGGTCGAGGGTGTCGCCTTGGTATTTTCTTGATCGACGAGGAGGCGTGGGCGAGCCTTTCGGTAAGCGTTGAAGGTCCGTATCCAAGGAGGATCATGCGTTACTGGCTCCTGACCTGGAATCCCAAGACCTTCGACCTGGCCGCCGCTCGTCGAGATGGCCAGCCGATCGGAGACTGGCGGGTGGGGAGGTTCCGTGACGAACTCCAGGTAGGCGATCGCTTCCTCTTCTGGCGCTCGGGCAGCGGTGGCATCGCGGCACTCGGACGGATCGGCGGCGTGCCGGTGTTCAAGCCGGTGCCATCCCCGGACTACTGGACCGAGGTACCTGAGCAGGCCTGGTTCGTGCCGATCGAGATTGAGCAGTGGCTCGATGTCGACATCACCTTCGGGCAGCTTCGAGCCGACAAGCGGTTCGAGGGAATGGGTTTCATCAGGATGCCCGGGGCGGCCAATCCGCACCCGGTCACCGAGGCGCAGTGGGAAGCCTTCATGTCTCACCTCTAACCCCGCTGGGCAGGTGCGAGAGCCCGCCCAGGGGATCCCTGGACAGGCTTTTCGTGCCACATCTGCGAGAGCGTGGCGGAATGCCTGGCACCGCACCTGCATATGGCCCTGCGCGGCACCCCTGTCCCGCGCGGACATCCGCGCTCTCGCGGCGGCCACCTGTCACCGTGCCGAGGCGGAAGCCTGGCTCGCGGGGTAACAAAAGTCCTGGTCGCCTCTTCGGCTGACCAGGACTCCATGGAATTACGGTTTGTGTCCGAGGGGGGACTTGAACCGTTCGCCTATCTTTTGGAGTCGCTAAGCCAGGGATGTCTGGATCTTTGATGACCATCTATGCCTCGGGCCTTGGGATGAGTCGCGCAACAGGCGTTGTGACCCCTCGTAGGGGCGATGAGGACCCGCCAGGGCCTGCTGGTCCACGAGAGTGAGATGCTGCGACCCCTCGCAGGGGCGATGAGGACGCGGGCTTGTTATATGCGCCATAACCGGCCCCACATGTTGCGACCCCTCGCAGGGGCGATGAGGACCGCGGACCTCCGGGCTATCGAGGCGGCGTGGATGAGTTGCGACCCCTCGCAGGGGCGATGAGGACTTCGAGAGGGCCTATGGGTAGGCGCATTTGCGCCGGTGTTGCAACCCCTCGCAGGGGCGATGAGGACACCGGCACCATCCCCACGAACGCCTGGTGGCGGGCGTTGCGATCCCTCGCAGGGGCGATGAGGACCCGCACTGCTCCACATGGCCATGGGTGGCGAGATGTTGCGACCCCTCGCAGGGGCGATGAGGACCTCCGCGGCGCCGGATACAGCGTCCAGTCCTTCGGGTTGCGACCCCTCGCAGGGGCGATGAGGACGCGCACCGGACATTGTCGAACAGCACAAGGGGATTGTTGCGACCCCTCACAGGGGCGATGAGGACCTCGCCCGCGGCATCGCCCGCAGCCTCCTCGACGAGTTGCGACCCCTCGCAGGGGCGATGAGGACGACGGCCGGTCTTTCATGGACCCGATCGCCCAGACGTTGCGACCCCTCGCAGGGGCGATGAGGACTCCTTCTCGGGAAGCTGGCCCAAGTGGGGTACGACGGTTGCGACCCCTCGCAGGGGCGATGAGGACGAGGGCCTGGCGGTGCATCCGGCAGGCCGTGGCAGTTGCGACCCCTCGCAGGGGCGATGAGGACCGGCAAGGTCATCGCCTCCACCAAGGCTTCGAGGTGTTGCGACCCCTCGCAGGGGCGATGAGGACGTGGGTGCGGTCATGGTGGTCATGACCATGCGGCAGAGTTGCGACCCCTCGCAGGGGCGATGAGGACCTGTTCCGGGCGTTCATCCGCGCCAGCGATGACCCGTTGCGACCCCTCGCAGGGGCGATGAGGACGGCTGCCGGGCATGACACCTGGGAGATCGAGCGTCGGGGTTGCGACCCCTCGCAGGGGCGATGAGGACTCGGCCGTTCGGCCGATCCTGGCGGTTGCGACCCCTCGCAGGGGCGATGAGGACCGTTCGGCGGCCGGTGATCCAGCCGAGCCCGAACAGTTGCGACCCCTCGCAGGGGCGATGAGGACCGACGGCGGAGATGTACGCGTCCTGGGGCAACACGTTGCGACCCCTCGCAGGGGCGATGAGGACCGATCACCCGCTCCAGTCGACCGACACCAACACGCTGTTGCGACCCCTCGCAGGGGCGATGAGGACCGCCGGGGTCCCGCTGGTCGGACACAACATCCGGTAGTTGCGACCCCTCGCAGGGGCGATGAGGACCGAGGTCCATCGGCACCCGGCGCGGCTGCCCGTTCGGGTTGCGACCCCTCGCAGGGGCGATGAGGACCTCAATGAAGTCGCTCTCGTCGAGCGCGTCGATCTGGTTGCGACCCCTCGCAGGGGCGATGAGGACCTCAATGAAGTCGCTCTCGTCGAGCGCGTCGATCTGGTTGCGACCCCTCGCAGGGGCGATGAGGACCCCGACCCCGAACAAGCCCGAGCAGACGGCACTGTTGCGACCCCTCGCAAGGGCGATGAGGACTTGGCTCATTCAGGCGCGCAGGTACCACCTGCGACAGTTGCGACCCCTCGCAGGGGCGATGAGGACAGGGCGCATGTATCCGGGCGCCGCGACGGAGCCGCCGGGTTGCGACCCCTCGCAGGGGCGATGAGGACATCACGGCCGGCATTCTCGCCCACCTGCTGACGCTGTTGCGACCCCTCGCAGGGGCGATGAGGACGGCCGCCTGGCCGAGGAGCCGCCCGCGTGGGCGATGTTGCGACCCCTCGCAGGGGCGATGAGGACCGGAGACCGCTCATGCGACCACTGCTGGGTGACCCTCAAGTTGCGACCCCTCGCAGGGGCGATGAGGACCCGGCCGCCTTGGCGAGCGTGGCCGCGTCCACGTCGGCCGGTTGCGACCCCTCGCAGGGGCGATGAGGACGCGTGGACGTCGTCCAGACGAAACCACCGTTCGGTGTTGCGACCCCTCGCAGGGGCGATGAGGACCGTCGAGAGCCTCATGGCGGAGCTGCGGCGCATGTTGCGACCCCTCGCAGGGGCGATGAGGACATCAGGTCCTGCACGTTCCCGCCGGCGTCCAGCCAGTTGCGACCCCTCGCAGGGACGATGAGGACATCGCCCACATCCGCTCCTGCACCACCTGCGGCTGGTTGCGACCCCTCGCAGGGGCGATGAGGACCACGTAGCAGCGCTTCCAGGTCTGCCGCTTCGGTGTGTTGCGACCCCTCGCAGGGGGCGATGAGGACGAGTTCGGGGGCGGGGACGTCCCAGGTGCCGGTGTGTTGCGACCCCTCGCAGGGGGCGATGAGGACCGCCGCGGAGGGGATGGCGACCAAGAGGCAGCGCAAGTTGCGACCCCTCGCAGGGGCGATGAGGACTCGGTGTATCCGGTGGGGACGGCGCTGGCCATCAGTTGCGACCCCTCGCAGGGGCGATGAGGACCTGGCACGACGTCGCGCCGCGGTTCCTGGAGGTCGTGTTGCGACCCCTCGCAGGGGCGATGAGGACCGGTGAGCCGTCCCCGTCAGGGATCCACAACTGGTTGCGACCCCTCGCAGGGGCGATGAGGACATCCACACGTTCCTGCTGGCACCATCGGCATACGCGGTTGCGACCCCTCGCAGGGGCGATGAGGACCTGGACGTACGACTCGGATGGAGAGCCTCGCGAGCTGTTGCGACCCCTCGCAGGGGCGATGAGGACCTGCGGTGAGGGCGGCGCAGCGTGAGCTCGACTCTCGTTGCGACCCCTCGCAGGGGCGATGAGGACTCCCGGGTCGCGACCGTTCGCTGGATCCCCGGCCAGTTGCGACCCCTCGCAGGGGCGATGAGGACTTGTGGCGTGGCAGTCTGGCGTGGGCCTCGCGGTATGTTGCGACCCCTCGCAGGGGCGATGAGGACGCGCGGCGCCCGCCGGCGCACCGCCGCCAACGGGAGTTGCGACCCCTCGCAGGGGCGATGAGGACCGGGTCATCGCCGAGACCGAGCTGGTCCGCGACGTCGCGTTGCGACCCCTCGCAGGGGCGATGAGGACCCCAATGTAAAGCCGCAGGTCATAAGCGGCGACATCGAGGCGTTTCCGGCCCAATTTTCAGCAGACCTTCGGTAGTGCAGCAGAGCCCGGTGTGTCGCTGAAATCTGTCGCTATGGAGTGGTCAAGGAGCGGGATCACAGGATATCCGTGGGCTCCGGCTCCGTGGCTCCCCACGCAAACCGTTGCGGCGTGCTGCCAGGCGGAAATGTGTACACGATGACGCTGTCGTAGCTGAGATCGAGAACAGCGGTCACATCGGCCTGGAAACGACGCAGCTGAGCAGGAGTGAGCTGGCCCTCGAAAACGCTGCGCTGCACGTGGTGAAGGTATTGACGGCAGGTCCGCAAGATCTGCGGGTTCCGTTCGGCGGCGGTGTCATAGACCACCACGACGTACACGAGGTCACCACCAGATCCGGAAGGGCTTGTAACCGGTGTTCTCCAGACAGTGGCGAGTCAGCGCGAGTGCGTCGAGGTAGAGCAACTCGTCATACGCCACCGGACGGCCCAGCGTGCGATGGGCGACGGTGACGGCGAACTCGTCCCTGACGGTTTGGACGACGAGCTTGCGGCCCGCCTCGCTGAGCATCGCCTGATTGGTGTCGCTGTCGAAGTGGTGTTCCTTGAGCTGATTACGGCCAGCCATACGCAGGAGCAGACGCTCGGCGAAAAGCGGCTTGAACATCTCGGAAAGGTCCAGGACGGGCGAATGCCGCTGCCGCTCCATGCTGCTGTGCAGAAACGCAATACCGCTGTGCAAGGGCGTGAGGCGGACAGCCGTGAGAACGCGGGCGTAGACGATGCCGTTGACGTAACTGATGAAGGCGTTGCCGGCATTCTTGGGCGGTCGTCGGCTTCGCCCGGCGAGCTGAAGCCATTCAGGAAGCTTGGTATCCATGACCGCCCAGGCCGAGCGGCGGAAGGTCCCTTCGGCGCCCATCAGGTGAGCCGCGCTCTCGGCTTCCGCCACGGACTTCTGAAGGGTCGTACAGGGGCTTTTCAGCAACTGCCGGTCTACGACGCGTCGGACGTTGAAGGCCGTGGCCTCGACGATGTCGCGAGCGACCTTCAACCCGGCTTCACGGTCGCCGGCGAGCCGGGCTTGAGCGAGGACGGTCTCACCCGAGGTGCTGGTGTCAGAGGTCAGCAAGGAGCCGGCGTAATTGCCGTAGTGGCTGAGCAGGTGCACGTTGATGCGGTGCCGGTTGAGCAGCGAGACAACCGCGGTGTTGATGTCGGTCTCCGCGCAGGCGACGATATCCCGCACGTCGGTGATGGGAATGTGAACGGGTGATCCGTTCTCACGCTCGATCAACAGCGACTGATCCTTACGCCGGATCCGGCACGGGCTGGTCAGCCAGTAGGTACGAGAGGCGGTTGGCACGGGTCAGTCCATCCAGCAGTAGTCGGTGAAGCTGCATCCCCGGCACGCGCTGCGGGCGAGCCGAGGCGGGGAGACGGCCAAGGCTGCAGTCTCAAGGACTGCGGCGATATCGGCCTCTGCCTGTGCGGAAGCCTGTTCTGTGTAGACCAGCTTCTTGGTCCGGCGCGTCTTGGGGTAATGAAGGACCGCCCCTTTCGCGTCGACTCCGACCCGATGCAGGCGGTAGCAGTAATGGCGAGCCTGCGCTTCATCTGCAGGCGTCGACCGATTCGACGACTTCACCTCGTGAACCCACTTTTGGCCGTCGACGAAGTCCAGGCGAGCGGCCCCCAAATCGACCGGGGTAGCCCGGGTGTAGGTGGTGTCATGGACGGCCTCGCCCATCTGCACGGCCGCGTTGAGATGCTCGGGTCGTACACCCCTGAGGAAAAGCCAGAGCTGCCGGCGGCAGTGATAGAGGTACTTGATGTGCGTTCCGCCGATGTCTTCGGAATCGATCACAAGACCTCACCCGGCTGGTAGGTGATCTGGGCTGGTCCGCTGATGGAGCGGAGACCCAATCGTGGGTCGTAGTCGCCGTGGATGACGCGGACCTGGAGCTTCTTGTCATACCCGCTGAGAGGTCCGGCCCAGTAGGGCAAAGGGAGCAGATATTCGTCAGCCAGCAGGCGTCCCGCTCTCGGCTGCCCGGGGGCCTCTGCCAGGGCATCCGCATAGGCGTCGCGGTCCTCGGCAAGGATCGCTTCGGAACCGTCGAAGAGTTCGTCGAAGACGGCGGCGAGATCCGAGCGGGAGTCGAAAGGCCGCCGGAAGGTCAGGAGCCTGTCCGTGAAAGTCTGGTAGTAGTTCTGGACTTCCTCACGCCAGGCTGCCCCCCAATGGGTGGCGTAAATGAGGTTCAGCCAGGCGGTGGCGTCGGCTTCGTCGACGTCGGTGTCGGAGTGGGCGACCAGGAGTTCCCAGGCGGCCTCGACGGGTTCACGAGCGTAGATTCCGTCCGCGTACTCGGTACCCGGGGCGTTGCGGCGCGTGGTCCAGTTGGGAAGGTGGACGATGACGTCAGCGGGGGGACGGGCAGCCAACCGATTGACACGGCCGAATCGTTGAAGCAGGGCCTCCAGGGGAGCTGCGGCCGTCAGGAGAACGTCAAAGTCCAGGTCCAGGCTGACCTCGACACATTGTGTGGCGATCAGGAGTCCCGGACGTCTCTCCGACAGACCAGCGCCGAACCTGCTCCTGATGCTCCGTTCGATGCTGTTCCTGTCGCCGCGCCGGAAACGGGAGTGCAGCAGGAGCGCGGAGCCTTCGCCATGGAGGTCTTCCGTGCCCGGCCCCAATTCTTCGAACAGTTCCAGCGCTTGGGCGACGTTGTTGGCCACCACCAGAACGGACTCGTCACGAATCAGACGAGAGCGGATCTCGTCGAGCGCCGCTGGATCCATCAGGTGGTGGTCTCTCGTACGGAGGCGATGACGAGAGGGCAGGTCGAAACCGGCGGCGTCCACCGGCGAGACAGGCTGGGTGAGTGTCTGCGTGAACAACTCGGACAGCGCGTCGGGCAAGGTCGCCGATACGACGGCGATGCGTCCTCCGAGGCGTTCCCACAGGCGGGTAGAGGCGAGGATGCAGCCGAGCCGCTGGGGGTCGTAGACGTGGAGTTCGTCGAGAACGAAAACGGAATTGGCCGCGTCGATGAGGATGCCGGAATGCGCAGGGCCGGCAAGAGCCGCGCGCATCAGTTGGTACGGGGTGGCGACGCGTACGCTCTCGCGGAACAATTTGGTCGCCGCGGCGCGGGAGACGGCCTTGGTGGCGGCGTCGACACGGCAAGGGTCGTTGTCTTGGTCCGTCTCGTCGCCGTCCTCAGGGGCGATGGACGCGGCAAGGTGGTAGGAAGCGGCCTTGGAATGCGCGACCCCTACCGTTCCCGGTACTTGGAAAAGGTCTTCGAGGCGATCGGCCATCGCGTTGATGGACGACAGATAGGGCAGCACGAAGAACACTCGTGGCACCCCACCCGTCCGTTGGGCCAAGTCGGTGACCTGGTTCGCGGCCCACAACAGCACGGCCTCTGTTTTGCCGCTGCCCGTGGGCGCCTGCAGGAGCAAATGACCTAGCTTCGTCTCGGCCTTCACCTGGTGGGGACGGAGCGCTCTGCCCTGGTCGGCGAACCTCTGATCCAGGAGCGCTCGGAATGAGCCGTCCAAGGGCTGGCTCAAGGACAAATGCTGGTGTGCGGACGACAGATGGTCGGCCAGCGTGACGGCTCCCTGCAACAGGACCGCGCTGAGGCCACGATCTGCTGAGCTGCGTGTGTCCCACTCGTTGAGCACAACATCAAGCAGGTTGTACGCCGCCATCAGCAAGGAATCGACGTCCAGCGGCGTCTGCACGGTGGCGGCCACGGGCAGACCGACAAGCTTGGTCTTTTCGCGAAACCATTCCTCTAATTCCGGGACGATCTGCTCGTGGATCGGCCCGATCCTTTCCTGCAGGTCGGCTATGTCACAGTTACCGTAGAGGCTCATCAAATCGCGGCCCGGGTCCCCGTCCAAGGGCCGGTGATGGGTAGCGACGGCAGTAGCGACCCAGAGCAGCAAGTCCGGATTCTCGATGAGGGACGGCAGGAATCCCAGGGACAGGACTTCGTGCCGTTCCCCCCACATCCGGACACGTCCCGCGAGCATGTCCTGAAACCCGGTGGGGATCTTTCCGCCGTCGTGGGTGAGTCCGGCGAGCTCCACAGCAGGCCAGAACAGCGACTGGAGTCCGTCATCGAGACCTGAGATCGTGCCCACCCGGCGCGAGACCTGGCGGGCGGCGCTATGAGTGTCCGCCAGGTGATCCGTGAGCAGTTCCTGGGGACGGCCGCCGCGCCTGCTCTTGGCGTAAACAGACTTCAGGTCCACCGGCGTCATCGCCAGGCAACTGTTTCGGGATGACAAATGGGCAGTAGCGCCACAGCCTGCCCACTCTCGGTCGACCGACTTCCCGGTACCACTGTCTGGCTCAATCCGGAGGTGTCGTAGCGGTAGGTGTCCCACTTTGTCCGGTCGCGGCCTGGGCCGATGGTTGTCGGCAACCGAAGCGGCGTCCCCCCGGCCACCCCGGCTTCCTCGGCAACGATCGCGGACCGCAACGCGCCGGGATGAGGGGTGAGGGTCACCATACGCAGCGAAATGCCTACGAGATCCTGGCTACGGCCCAGGCGTAACGGCCATATCGGGCGACGAAGTCTCTGCCGCCAGAGCTCGGGATCATCCGGAAGCCATACCGTTAGCACGGCTGCGGCCAGGAACTCACGATCCCGTGGTGTGGGAGAGGCTTTCTTACCGGAGGCATCCAACGGGTGGTACGTCTCGTAGTCGACGTTCTTCCCGGCCGAGCGGAACGCCATCGCAAACCGCAGACCCGGGTCTACCGCGTCCCACCCGCCGGCGGCACCGGCCAGCAGCCCCCCAACCGTCGCTGGCGGTGGGCAGGGGAGAGTGACCTGTACGCCCGCGTAAAGAGGATTACGGAAGGAGGCGACGGGTGCCGTGAACGTCGCCTCCAGCATGGTCGTGTCCGTGACGGTCATGCCGTCGGGTCCTCGAACCAGCTGTCGTGATCGCCGTCGCGGATCTCCTTCGCAAGGGCGGTCAGCATGGTGCGGGGATGCGCGATGGTCACCGTGCCGACCTCGATGAGGTCCTTGAGCTCCCGCTCGGTCTTTTCTCGCTGATCTCCGAGAAAGCCCGGAGCCCACCCGATACGAATTGGCCCGTCCAACTCGTCGTCCCACGCGCCGATCTCTTCGCGCAGCACCTCGGAGTCGAAGAAGGGCTTCCCGTCACGGGCGCCGACCACGCGCGTGAACGGGTTGACCCCACCCTTCATAGGCGCAAGCAGGACGAGAGCGGGAGTACGGTCGCCGTAGTGCAATGACTGCTTGGCGCCGCCCCGCAGTTTCGCCAAAGTCTCCAGCAGGACCGCGACTCGGCGGCGACGCTCTTCCTGAGGAAGACGCAGCGCTTCGGTGCCTCGAAGGACTGTACGAGTAGATCCTTCAGCCGTGGCCTCCTGCGCGGCGGCAGGGCTGAGTGCGACCCGCAGCCCACTGCCGTCTGTCTCGAACACGCCCACCCGCGGAACGTCCAGCAGGATGTCAGCGCCGAGGACTGCGCTGTAGAGCTCGTGCTGGTGGATGACGGGATGCTCACCGGCGGGGAAATCCCGGCTCATCGTCCCGAAGTCCTCGGTGGGCCGCTGGGGCGTGAGTGAGACCAAGGTTCCGGTCGCCAGCACGGTGTCACGCTGATAGTTCTGCTTGCTCACCGCCACCATGTAGCCGAACAGGTCGTCGTCCAAGTAGCGGTCCGGACGACCCTCGGTGTGAGCCTGCTGCTTCTTGCCCGACCCCGAACGGGTCACCCCGGACCGGGGCTCCTCGCGCGGCAGCGAGTCACGCAACCAGCGACGCACCGCCTGCGCCGAGACGTAGGGATAGACGTCCCTGCCCACCCGCAACTGCTTGGCCTTGCCGATGTTGTCTTCGCCTTCGCCGTTGTTGGGCGCGCCCGCGACGATGTCGAGAACGATCTTTCCGACCAGGTAGCTCACTGCTCTTCCTCCTCGTTGATGAACTTGGCGTCGGTTGGGTTCTCGTCCTCGATCTCTTCCAAGTCCTCCTCGGCCTTCTTGGACCTCCAGCCGAGCTCGGAGAGCTTCTCCAGCACGCCGAACAGGAAAACGTCGCGGTGGAACCAGGAGGGGTTGTCCTGGCCAGGGCCGAACAGCAGGACGAACGCCCGCTCGGTCACCAGGGGTCCGTCAGCGCCTTTGGGTGGCTTGATCGTCCATTCCAGACTGTGCCGGGTCAGCCAGGCGCGCATCTTGCGCGGGTCTCGCATGGAGACGCGTAGAGCGTTGAGCTTGCCTCCGGTTTCTTCTGTGCTCAACAAGCCGGCGACCTTGTGCGCGGCCGTCCTGATCTCCTTGAGATCCTTCTCGTTCATCTGCATCACCTCGGTGACGAAGGAATCGAGCAGACCCGACGCGGACGCAGTCTGCTCACGGTCGTAGTCGGCACGGGATACGACCCGTCCCAGGTGGCGCACTGCGGTGTTGAGCAGTCGTCCCGGCTCACCAAAGGCGGTACGGGCCAGCATCACGATTCCGGGCGAGTAGGCAGTCGTGTGGGCCTGCACCAGGAATCTGAAACCCCCTTTGTTCGCCGGGAGAAGGGTCCGCCGCAGCCACTCGGCGAGCGGCTGGGTGAGCGAATGGATTTCCAGAGTCTGGCCGCGGTTGTTGTTGTTGAAGACCAGCAACTCCACCCCGGCGGTGATTCGCTGGCTGTATCCGCGCAACGCTCGCAAGGCAACCACCTCACGGGATTGCGCGTAGCCCTCGGTGACCTTTCCGGTCTCAGCGATGATCACATTGCGGTCGACCTGGCGCTGGATGGTCCTTCGCATGAAGGCCGCGTCCCAGCTGTGCAACGCGTAGGAGGCGCCGCCGGTGAGATGGCTGCCATACGGAAGGGCATGGAAACTCACCACGCATGGACGGCACAAGGCCATTCCCGCATGCCCGCGCGGTGTGCTGTTTCGATAGGCGTCGCTTTCCGCCAGCGGCACATCGACTTTCCCGAAGAACCCGACCGCCGGACGCCCGCACAGAACACAGTCGGCATCTGGGCTCGTGCCGTTCCCGGACGCGTTGCGCCACTCTTCCACTCGGGCTTTTACGGCGGCGTCAGACTTCCTGGCGTTGCTCGGGTGGTTCATCGGCGAGTTCGGGGTCAGAGAGAAGCTCGCCTTGAGCCAGAAGCCTTTCGCGCTCTTGCTTTCCCGGACCAGAGCGGCACGGGTGGCATCCCGCGTCATGGTCTTGACGACCTGCTCGAAGTCCGCGGCGGGGACATCCTCCGGCTCGAAGTCGCCGGCTAGCGCGGCCACTGCGTATGCGCCGACTCGCTGCAGTGGGTGTGCGGTCAGCATCAACCGCTGCCCCAGGTCATCGCCGCTGTTCATGCGATCACCCAGCCGAAGCCCGCGCTGTTAGCCTGTCCCAGGCCCCAGCTCCACAGAGCCTGCAGCACATCCGGATCAGCGCTGACTGTCACTTCCACGCAGGCGCCAGGCTTACTTCCGCCCGTCCCCGTGCTTCCGGCAACAGAGAAGGACCGTTTGGGGCCGATCCAGTTGACTCGCTCCAACGTGACATCAGGATTCAGACTCAGCGTCTCTGCCTTACGGCGGAGGTTGCGCTCAAAGACCAGATCCCATCCCGGTTCCCCTGGCAAGAGCCAGTCCTGCCGCGTCTCGCGCACTCCCGAGGCTCCGATCCCAGACCCCTTCACCACCACAGGGGTGCTGGTTCGAAACACAGCACTACCAGAGGCGAACGCGGGCGCCTCCAGGACACGGACTGCGTCGACGAAGAACGCCGTCGCGCCCCAGGCAATGACCGGCATTTTGGCGAGTGCCGACCCGAAGGACTGTAAGAGCCTCGGTACCGGGCTCCCCAGCTCCCATGTGCCGGGACCGCCCAGCGTGTAGATGCCCCTGCGACGTTCCGCCAGTGGGAAGACAGGAGCTGAATAGCCGAACGGAACCATTCCGTAGGGCTTCGTTCCTTGAGCGTGTAGCTCGGCTCCCAGTTCGGGTGCTTCACGATCCAGCAGCGAGTACGCCAGTGCCCTTCCTGGCCGTACCACCGACGACCAGGCAAGTTCCCGTGCCTCGGTATGGACATCCAGTTGCACCCGCACCGTGCCCTCCCTAGTGCCCAACAGGACGGAGCAGAAATGTCGGTGGCCCCTGAGACAGTGACCACCATTCACCTCTGCGTGAGGGCGCTTACGGTAGCGCCACATTCCGGATATGTCCACCAGGACGAATAAAACTAATCTCGACGCATGTCGACAACTACGACAAATGCCTCACACGTGTCGTTGCTAGGATTGGGGCAGTCATTCCCTGGATCTGATCAGGGATCCGTGGGGTTGCAACAGATTGGTTCTCTTCGTTCGTGGTATGAGAACTCGGTACTCATTTGTCCCTCTGAGGGGCTCCAGGAAGCAGTGACCAGTAGCCTTGGGTCGCTGCTTCTTGCCTTCTGAATAGCGTTCGGTTTCAGCGACACACCGGGCTCGACTGCACTACCGGAGGTCTGCTGAAAATCAGGCCGAAAACGCCTTGATCCCATCATCTGTGACCAGCGGCTTTACCTTGGGGTCCTCATCGCCCCTGCGAGGGGTCGCAACAGCGAGTCCCACCATGAGACATGGTTTCGATCTTCAGGTCCTCATCGCCCCTGCGAGGGGTCGCAACTTCATGGCGCTGTGTGCATTCCCTTGTGCTAGGTGATCAGTCCTCATCGCCCCTGCGAGGGGTCGCAACTCGACGTCGCCGAGGGCCTTGACTCTCCAGCAGCTGTCCTCATCGCCCCTGCGAGGGGTCGCAACTTGCCGAACCCGTAGGCGATGCTCACCCGGACTTCAAGTCCTCATCGCCCCTGCGAGGGGTCGCAACATCCATCCTCGACTGCCCTTGTTGACCTCGCGGAACGCGTCCTCATCGCCCCTGCGAGGGGTCGCAACATCGCGGTGCACTCGTGCGCGGACACGGCGGCGAGGTCCTCATCGCCCCTGCGAGGGGTCGCAACTTCCAGACGCAGCCGCAGGAGATGAAGAGTTCGCCTCGTCCTCATCGCCCCTGCGAGGGGTCGCAACCGCACCGCCGCCAGGCGGTCGTACTCGACCGGCGTGGGATCCTCATCGCCCCTGCGAGGGGTCGCAACCAGGCGTCGGCCAGCGCCTCCGCGTCCTCCCACAGCCGGTCCTCATCGCCCCTGCGAGGGGTCGCAACAGACCGGTGTCTACCCACCGGAGACTTGCCTGTCAGGTCCTCATCGCCCCTGCGAGGGGTCGCAACATCGTCAGGTAGTTGCCGAGCAGGAGACGGTAGTGGTGTCCTCATCGCCCCTGCGAGGGGTCGCAACGTGGTCTCCTCTGCGGCGGGCGTGCGGCTCCGGAGTCCTCATCGCCCCCTGCGAGGGGTCGCAACGAGCAGCGGGCGATCAACCGGGCGTCCGCGATGGTCCTCATCGCCCCTGCGAGGGGTCGCAACTGATCGTCTTGCCCAGACCCATGTCCATGGCGATCAGGTCCTCATCGCCCCTGCGAGGGGTCGCAACCCGCTGCCGGTGCAGGTGAGGCCGGACCCGGTGCGGGAGGTCCTCATCGCCCCTGCGAGGGGTCGCAACCGCATGACGAAGCTGCCGTAGCGGGGCACGGTGTAGACGTCCTCATCGCCCCTGCGAGGGGTCGCAACTCCAAGCCCAGGCCGCGGTTGCGGACAGGGATGTGTGTCCTCATCGCCCCTGCGAGGGGTCGCAACCCGCTGCCGGTGCAGGTGAGGCCGGACCCGGTGCGGGAGGTCCTCATCGCCCCTGCGAGGGGTCGCAACCGCATGACGAAGCTGCCGTAGCGGGGCACGGTGTAGACGTCCTCATCGCCCCTGCGAGGGGTCGCAACTCCAAGCCCAGGCCGCGGTTGCGGACAGGGATGTGTGTCCTCATCGCCCCTGCGAGGGGTCGCAACCCGCTGCCGGTGCAGGTGAGGCCGGACCCGGTGCGGGAGGTCCTCATCGCCCCTGCGAGGGGTCGCAACTCCAAGCCCAGGCCGCGGTTGCGGACAGGGATGTGTGTCCTCATCGCCCCTGCGAGGGGTCGCAACGCGGACAGGTCGGCCGGGCGCCAGTTGAGCTTGGTGGGTCCTCATCGCCCCTGCGAGGGGTCGCAACACGAGGTTGAGCTGCCAGGACCGGATCAGCGCCGGTCCTCATCGCCCCCGCGAGGGGTCGCAACTCATGGTTGTGTCGTCTCCTGTCCTGTGGGGATGACGGTCCTCATCGCCCCTGCGAGGGGTCGCAACTGGTCCCGGCCGTCACCATGAGCTCGGCCCGCCACGTCCTCATCGCCCCTGCGAGGGGTCACAACCGGCCTGTTTGGCCGCGTACGTCTCCGGGGTCGGGGTCCTCATCGCCCCTGCGAGGGGTCGCAACACATCAACGAGTTCGGCTGGGCCTACGCGTTCGCCGTCCTCATCGCCCCTGCGAGGGGTCGCAACATCGTCATCTCGACGTTGACGATCCGCTGGTTGGCCCGGTCCTCATCGCCCCTGCGAGGGGTCGCAACACGTCTTGCCCCGTAGTACGCCATGGGCGGCCGCAGTCCTCATCGCCCCTGCGACAGGTCGCAACACGAAGTGCCGATCGGCCAGCAGGCCGGAGAGGTCGTCCTCATCGCCCCGGGAGGGGTCGCAACTGAAACTTCTCCATCACAGGAAGTTGCCCACGAAAGTCCTCATCGCCCCTGCGAGGGGTCGCAACCGATTGTGTCTCTTTGTGAGGCCAACAGCCGTTGGCCGTCCTCATCGCCCCTACGAGGGTTCGCAACACGAACAGCGCGAGCGCGGCCCGGCTGAGCGGCGGTCCTCATGGCCCCCTGCGAGGGGTCGCAACGGGTAACCGGATTCGAACCGATGACCTCCTGACCTGTCCTCATCGCCCCTGCGAGGGGTCGCAACTCGGCGTGCAGAACGACGGCCGCGGCGGGGCGGCGCCCTCATCGCCCCTGCGAGAGATCGTCACCACACGTAGAGCGCTGACCAGTCCCTCGGAGTCGTTCTGACTCGCGCCAGGTTGCAACATAAGCACGACATTCCACCGCCGAGGATTGTCATCAGTTATTACGCTGACACCAGTCAACGGTTCCCGTTGAGCCGGGGCTGAGGAACGAAGCCTCGGATCGGCGATCGCCCCCGGCCATCGACGATGGCCAGCCACAATCAGGCGATCGTAAGGGTGATCCGGTACGGCGGCGGGACGCATAGGTCGGTGAGATCGTTCGGCAACGGCGATCGTGTTGGTCGGCGGACGGCCCGGGCGCCGCCGGCCGGGACCGGCCCCCAGGCCGCAGCCCGGCCGGCGGGCGGCAGAGGGCCGGATACGGCGGCACGGCGCGCCGCCGTCTTGATCCCTCACAAGAACAATTCGGCAATGTAACCGGCCGCTATGGCGCCCACCGCAGTAGCCATCCGTGGAGGCGAGTGGCCTATTGCTTTCCGTGTACGTCGGCGATCTATGGCTGTAGCGTCGCGCTGTGGCTACCAACGAGGAGCAGACGCGCTGGATCGTCCACGGCGAACGGCTGATCTACGACAACGAGTGGATCAGGCTGGGCCTGGTTGACGTCGAGATCCCCGACGGCGAGCGCTTCGAGCACCACGCCGTGCATCTGGGACGTGCCGCTATGACGGTCGTCGTCGACGACGAGTAGCGCGTGTTGATGATGTGGCGTCACCGCTTCCTGTTCGACCGCTGGGGCTGGGAGCTCCCCGGCGGCCTGGTCGAGATCGGCGAAGACCCTCAGGTAACCGCCGCTCGCGAGGTAGAGGAAGAAACCGGCTACCGGCTAAGGGAGATCGAGCACCTGATCACCTTTCAGCCCATGGTCGGCATGGTCGACTCCGAACACCTCGTGTTCCTGGGCCGGGGTGCCGAGTTGGCTGGCGAACCCGTGGGAGAGGTCGAGGCCGACCGCCTGGAGTGGATCCCGATGAAGGAGATCCCCGGCATGATTGCGTGCGGCGACGTCTGGAACTCCGGTGTCTTGGTCGGCCTCCTATACGCCCGAGAGCGCCTCAACGGTCAGCACGACTGAGCGCCTTCCGAAGCCGAGCAATCCGTCTTCCGTTACGCCGTGAGCCGGTCATGGTGGCGAGTTGCTCGGCCCGGTAGAGGTGTGGCTGCGCAGCATCGGCTTCGCCCAGGGCGAGCAACGCGTGTGCGAGATCGCATCTCAACCCTGCCTCGGCGCGGTTGAAGGTGCCGTCCATTCCGGCAAGCGCGGACTTGAGATCTTCAACGGTCTCCGAAGTGGACGAGACAACTCCCACGCCACCGGGCCAGATGGTGCCTGTTGAGTGCCAGATAAGGCAACTCCGGATCGGTGTCGCCTTCGGGTAGGAGATCGGCGGCCTGGTCGAGCGCGTCCCGACAGGTCTTCTCGTCTCCGAGAGTGGCGGATGCCTCGGCCTCGGCCACTGCGAGCCACGTCCGCAGTCGGGCGGGCACAACGCGGTCGAACGTTCCGCGCACGTGGTGGATGACCTCGGCTGCCTCGGCCGGCCGTGCCAGGTCCATCAGCACGTATGCCTGCTGCCCCTGCGCATAGGCGAGAACGGCAGGGTCCTCAGCTTCCCGGCCTGCCGTAATGGCGCGTTCGTGATGGTCCCAAGCATCGTTGAGAGCGCAGGTGTCGATGGCCTGCCAACCGGCAAGAGAAGCGGTCTCGGACAACACATGCGCGAGATCCCGGCGTATCCCATGCCTGATGGCGTGATGGTGGGCGCGTTCGATCTGGGATATCTGGGCGCGCATCTTGTCGGCGATGGCCGCGCTTCCGAGACGCCTGTCGAGTAGCCGCAGATTATTGGTGTCGGTCGCAAGGATCATCACGGTAACTGGGTCGACCACGGCGGCGGCCTCGATCCGCGCCTTCAATTCGTCGCTCTGCTCTTGGTGGTCGTTGCCGCGGTTGCCCGTAGGTGAGGCGACGTCGAGCGGTGCCAGGCCGAGCAGCATTCGTGCGTGGTCGGGCAGGCTGAGGCCGGCGGCGATGCGCTCGAACACCTCAAGGTCGGTGACCTGCCGTTGTCCGCGCATGTGCTGGCTGACGCGGCCCTGGGAGATGCCGGTGGCGGTACTGATGCGTACCTGGCTGGCACCCGTGTACTTGACCGCGATCTTGAATAATCCGGCTATGTCGCGATTCCTGAGTATTTCCTGAGTGGACTCCCTGTCCCATACCTCGTCGGGAATGTGGATGGGCTCGTACGCATTTCCTGGCATTCCAGGCTCCGGGGCGTTCATGCTGTACGGATGCTTGAGGGGTGCGCCTTGGACCCTACCTCTTTCCGCTCGATATCACTCGCTGGTATATCCCGGTGAGATAGGACAGGAATTCGGCGCGTTCCATTCTTGCCTCATGACAACCCCGGTTAAGTGCGAAGCGTGCGACGGGCGCGGCTGGAAGATCGTCACCCGTCGCGGTCAGGCCACCGCGAGGCTGCTCGGACTGGAGACCAGCGCTCCAGAGGACTGCCTTTTCTGCGATGGGCCGTTGCAGATGAGTGAGATGTACGAGTGGGAGGTCTTCCACTCCATCGGCGGGGCGGATCGGATCGGTCCCTGTGGCACCACCTCACAGCAGGCGTCGTCGATGGACGAACTGCGTGCCGCTCTGCGTCGGACGTCCGCCGACGTGGCGGCGTGGGGGCGGATCAAGCGCCGCGCGTACCGCTTCGGATTCGTCCAGGACGACAGGGACTGTGAAGTGCTCTTTCACGCGAGGCTCGATGGAGCAGGCCAGGTCCGCTTCGAAAGAACCGGCGGGTGACCGGGCAGTACTGGCCCGGTCACTGCTCGGCTCCCCATGTTCACCCGCGCAGACCGGGAGCGGTGCAGCTGTTCTGGCACCCTGCGCAACGGTTTGAACGATGTCGCGTCGCCGCTTGGACCTGCGCCGACCATGACGGTCCTTGGTACGAGTTGTGCCACTCGGGCGGACAGTGGTTCATCCAGGCGATGCGAGGCGACCCGTCGAAGCCGACCATCCTCCACACGCGTACCTGGCGGGAAGACGAAGCGCAACGGATCTGGGCGGCCCTGCTGTTCGGCGTGGTGAGATAGGGCTTCCTCGCATCTCAGGGCACTGACAGGCGCCTGGTTAACCGCTAGTCTGCTTATGCAGACAAGTGGAAAAGTGATTGGGCGGTCAGAATGAGCATGGAATTCGCCCCTCCCAAGTACGCCCAAGTGATGGCGGCGATACAGCAGCGCATCCGGGATGGCGAGTACGCCCCCGGCGACATGTTGCCTTCAGAGACCCAACTGGTCCGTGAACTGGGCGTCGGCAGGACGACCGTGGTCCGCGCACTCCAGACCTTGGCGATGCAAGGGTGGATCGAGCGTGAACACGGTCGCGGCTCCTTCGTCAAAGGGCGGCCCGAGACGCCGACCGAGCGATCCCGGCCGGGACTCTCGGCAACCGAGGAACCAGAGCTCGGCGACGCCGTCGTCAACGTCAGCCGGGTGCCGGCGCCTCGTCACATCGCGCGCCTGCTCGGAGTGGACGAACGGACGCCGGTGGTCGTCCGCCGTCGGGTCTCTCGGCAGGGTGAGCAGGTCTTCGCCGCCCAGTCGTTGTGGTTCCCGCTTGAGGTCGTCATGGGAACCGACCTGGAGAAGCCCGACCCTCTGCGGCACGGTGTCCGCCAGCACCTCCAGGCCGTGAAGCATCTCCGCTTTGACCACGTGATCGAGCGGCTGTCCGCACGCAAGCCCACCAAGGACGAGGCCGAACAACTCGGTTCGTCTGCGCCCATCCTCGCTGTGCTGTCGTCGGTCCACGACGCGGCCGGCACGGCGTTCATGGTTGTGAGCCTCGCCCTGCCTGGCGATCTCCACGAACTCGAAGATGTCTATCAGGTGAGCTAAGCCTTACCCCACGCGTCTACTCGTTTACTTGAGCGGACGAGTGGGGTATGTTCAGAGCAACTCAATCGGACAAGTGGACGACCGAACAATAGGTTGTCCCAGAAGGAGGCTCATGGCTTTGCAGGGACCGATCCCGGTCACCTTCGCTCAGCTCTTCCCGCACGGCTGCTACATCGTCGGAGACGTCGAGCCGGTCAAGGACTTCGACGCCTCGACCAACGGCCGGTTCGTCCAGACCCGCGACAAGCAGACCCGCGAACTGGTCTGGCAGGTTCCGGTGCTCGACGCCGACCCCGAGGTCAAGCCCGCTCAGAAGACCGTGTCCGTCAAGATCCTCTCCTCGGTTCAGCCGGTGCCCCCGGCGCCGATGCCGGGGTTGCCCATCACGCCGGTGGAGTTCGGCGAGATCGCGGTCGTCGCGTACGTGAACGCGGCGGGCCGCCTGGCCTGGTCGATCAAGGTTCGTCAGATGTACGCCCCGCGCTCCATGGCCGGGGTCGGCAAGCCCGTCCCGAACATGAAGGAGAACGTGTCATGAGTGAGGGCTACGGCTACGCGAGCATCATGATCCACCCCGGCCGAGAGGCCCGGGTCAACGTGGCGATCGACGCCGGACCCGAGGCACGGGTTCGGTACTACCCCCGCCGGGGCTCGATGGGCGGTTACGTCGTCATCGACCAGGACCGCGTCAGCATGCGGATCTGCCTGCCCGACACGGACGCCGAACCGCCGATGGACTTCCTGACCGAACTGCTGGAGGCCGTGACGAGCCTGGTGGCCGAATGCCGGCCTCAGTCGGCGCTCCCCGGCCCCAACGAGACCGAAGCGGCCTGACCTCAGGTGGGGCGGCTGGAGCTTGGACCCTCCGGCCGCCCCGGTTCTCCCAGCCCACTGCATATGTTCCGAGAGGAGCACAACCCTAGTGTTTCGCCGACTTCCCGGTGACGAGGCACGAAACCTCGTCACCACCACTCCGGACACGAAGATCGTGTTCCGGCCGGTCGTGGTCAACACCCCGGCCGTCCTCACCATCGGCTTATGGATCGTCCGTCTCATCGGCGGTTCGTTCCGGATGACCTGGCGACACCCGATCGCGGTCGCCCTCGTCGGGGGACTGGTCGCCCTGGCGGTCCTGGTCGACTGGCGCGGCAGCCTCTTCCTGATCGGTGCGGCTCTGCCCATCCTCGCCAGTTGGGCCATGATCCACCGGCCGTCGTTCTCCTCCTGGATCACTTGGCCGCTGCTGGCCTTCTGGCGACGGTTCTGGATCTACCGGCGGCACTGGCAGCCCGTCATGGTCGTCTCAGGTCTCGGCCGTCACCTGCACGGACGTGACTACCTGCCCCGGCTGCGGAACGTCAGCTGCACACCGTGGGCCGATCTGGTCACCGTCCGCATGCTGAAGGGCCAATCCCTGGAGGACTGGACCAAGCGGGCCGACCACCTCGCCCAGGGCTTCGGCGCTCCCGTTGCCCGCGTCACCCTGCACACCCCCGGGACCGTACTGCTGACCCTGCCGCGTCGTGACCCGCTGGCCCATCCGATCCCGGCTCATCCGCTGCCCGACCACACCGAGCAAGGGCCGGCTGAAGTCGGTCCGGTAGACGTCGGCGACCGTGAGGACGGCGAGCCCTACCGGCTCAACGTGCACGGAACCCATGTCTTGATCGCGGGCGCTACCGGGGCAGGCAAAGGCTCGTGGATCTGGTCCATCATCCGTGGCCTGCTCACTGCGATGGCGGCCGGGCTCATTCAGGTCTGGGCGTTGGACCCCAAGCGGATGGAGCTGTCTCTCGGCAGGCCCCTGTTCGACGGCCGGTACGCCGCCACCCCGGAGGACTGCGCGGACCTGCTGGAAGCAGCCGTAGCGGAGATGCAGCACCGGGCCGACAAGTACGCGGGCGTGCGCCGAACCCACATCGCGACGACAGACGAGCCGTTCGTCCTGGTGGTCGTCGACGAAGTGGCGTTCCTGACCGCCTACCAGTCCGACAAGGGCCTTCGTCAGCGCATCACCGCCGCTCTGGCCACGCTCACCACGCAGGGGCGAGCGGTCGGCTTCGGCGTCCTGGCCGCATTGCAGGACCCGCGAAAGGAGGTCATGAACATCCGCAACCTGTTCCCCGACAAGATCGCGCTCAGGCTCGACGAGTCCGAACAGGTCGACATGGTTCTCGGCGACGGCGCCCGAGACCGGGGCGCACTGGCCGACCTCATCTCGCCCAACACCGAACAGGGCGCCGGCATCGGCTACGTCCGTCTCGAAACCTCTCCGGACCCGATCCGCGTCCGCGCCACCTATGTCTCCGACGACGACATCCGGGACATGGTCGCCCACCACCAGGCCGCGCGGCGTGCTGTCGAGAGCGGGGCGGCGTGAAGCTCACCCTGACCGGCACGCGCGCCGAGGTGACCACCGTTCCCGAGGAGCTCATGTTCCTGCGGCTCACCAGCGCAGGGGAGATGCGGTTCCTGCGCCTGGTGGACGTCCAGATCACCACCGAGCCCTACACCGGCCTGACCCGCCTGCGCGCCGACCTCGTCGAGGGAGACGACCGTGGCTGAGTTCTCCTACGTGCTGGACGACCTGACCTGCTCGTGCTGTGGCACCACCGACAGCCTGTGGATCTACCCCGTCCGCGCCGTCGTCGAGTGCCGCGAGTGCGGAGCCAAGGCGACCGTGATCCCCGACGCCGACCGCTAGGAGGTGACGTTGAGCAACCCGACCGACCGGCACACCCCGCGCGCCGTCAAGCAGGCAATGCCCCTGGCGCGCGAGGTGGTCGAGGCCATCGCGATCGACAACGGCGTCTGCATCCGCCCGGTGGCGCTTCGCCGGATGGACATCACGACCGGCACCTCCCAGATCATCGACGTCCCGTGCGGATCGACGCTGGAAGCCAAGTGTCCGCCGTGCGCCAAACGGAACCGGCAGTTGCGGATGGCCCAGTGCCGCGAAGGTTGGCACCTGGCCGCCGAACCGATCACCACCCCAGACGAGCCCACCGACTTCCAACGGCACCTGGTCGAGTGGCGGGCCGAAGCCCAGGCCCTCCGCGACACCGCACAATCCGCGGGCGACTCCATCGACGACTATGACCAGGCCATCATGGAGCTCGACGCCGAGATCAACGCGGCGGGTGTACGCGGCAACGTCGTCGGTCCGGTCGGCACGAAGCGTTCCCGCTCCACCCGTCGCCGCCAGGACGCTCCCGACCTCCCGAAGCGCACCATGACGGCGACCACGCTGGGCCGCACCTACAGCGGGGCGGGCGGGCGCTCGTACCGGCCCTCGATGTTCATCACCCTCACGCTCGACACCTACGGCCGGGTGAACGCCGGCGCGCCGGTCGATCCCGCCACCTACGACTACGTGCGCGCGGCACGGGACGCGATCCACTTCGGCAAGCTGATCGACAGGTTCGTGCAGAACCTTCGCCGCGTCGCTGGCTATGACGTCCAGTACTTCGCCTCGGTGGAGATGCAAAAGCGCCTGGCGCCGCACCTGCACATGGCTATGCGCGGCACCCTGCCCCGCGCGGACATCCGCACCCTTGCGGCGGCCACCTACCACCAGGTCTGGTGGCCCTCCTGCGACGTCATCCGCTTCGAGGGCAGTCACCTCCCGGTCTGGGACGAAGAGGCCGGCTATCTCGACCCTGCCACCGGCGAAGTCCTGCCCACCTGGACGCAGGCCCTCGACGCACTCGACGCCGACTCCCCGCCGTTCCACGTCGTCCGGTTCGGCCCGCAGATCGACGCCCAAGGCATCCTCGCGGGCACTCCGGATGCTGACCAGGCCATCCGCTACGTCTCCAAGTACCTGACGAAGACCCTCGGCCAAGCCGCCGACACCCAGGCGGCTCGCGACCACGCCGCCCGCCTGCTCGACGCCCTTCGCTACGAACCTTGCACACCAACGTGCCCGAACTGGCTGCGCTACGGCGTCCAGCCCAAGAACGCCAAACCGGGCATGACCCCCGGCCGCTGCCGGGGCAAGGCACACCGCCCCGAACACCTCGGCTACGGCGGACGCCGAGTGCTGGTCTCCCGGAAGTGGTCGAACAAGACCCTCACCGAGCACAAGGCCGACCGCCGCACCTGGGTCCTGGAGGCTCTCGGCCTCGACGACGAACCCGCCGACACCGGCCGGTACATCTGGTCGCCGGTCTCGGCCGGAGATCCCGACGTCTCTCCCATCCGGGTCCGCCTGCTGCGCTCCATCCGTGAGCGCCTTCGGTGGCGAGCCCACATGAACCGACTCCAGGCAGCAGCAGAAGGTCAAGATCTTTCGGCAATCGAAGGGCGGGCCGCGTGAAAGAGGAACTGTCCATCGACCTGCCGAGCGAGGTTCCCCACCTGACCACGCAAGCGGCGGTCCAACTGCTGGCGATCCTGATGGACGCCGTCCACACAACCAAGTCCGCGCAGCTGAACGCGGCCTGAAAGGCGATCATGAGTGAGATCCGGTTCGGCTTCTACGGCCGCGTGTCCACAGAGGACAACCAAGATCCAGCATCGTCCCGAGCCTGGCAGATCACCCGCTCCCGCGCCCTCATCGAGTCGCGCGGGGGCGGGATCGTCGCCGAGTTCTTCGACGTCGACAAGTCGCGCTCGATCCCCTGGCAGCGTCGTCCCCGCGCGGCGGCGCTCCTGACGGCCCTGAGGGACCGCAATCGCGGCTTCGAGGCGGTGGTCATCGGTGAGCCGCATCGGGCCTTCTACGGCAACCAATATGGCCTGACCTTCCCGATCTTCGAGCACTTCGGCGTGCCCTTGTGGGTGCCCGAGGTGGGCGGCCCCATCGACCCGGCGAACGAGGCGCACGACCTCGTCATGAGCGTCTTCGGCGGGATGAGCAAAGGGGAGCGTAACCGGGTGAAGGTCCGCGTCCGCAGTGCCATGGGCGCCCAAGCAAAGATGGAGGGCCGGTTCCTGGGCGGCCGTCCGCCCTACGGCTACATCCTCGTTGACGCGGGACCGCACCCGAATCCGTCCAAGGCGGCCGATGGCCGGCGACTTCACCGGCTGGAGCTCGACCCGATCGCCTCGGTCGTCGTCGCCCGGATCTTCGCCGACTACTTGACGGGGTATGGGTTGTTCGCCATTGCTGAGCGTCTGACCCGGGATGGCATCTTGAGCCCTTCGGCGCATGACCGCGCGAGGAACCGTCACCGCTCGGGCATCGCCTGGTCCAAGGGTGCCGTGCGCGCCATCCTGACCAATCCCCGGTACACGGGCTACCAGGTCTGGAACCGGCAGCGCAAAGACGAGGTGCTCATCGACGTCGATGACGTCGGCCTGGGCCACGTGTCCAAACTCCGCTGGAACCCTGAGAGCAACTGGATCTGGTCGGACCAGCCGGCGCATCCGCCGATCGTGAGCCGTGAGGACTTCGAAGCAGTCCAACTGACCATGGCCGGTCGAGGAGATCGCCACACCGACAAGACAGTCCTGCGGACCCGCCACGTCTACCAGCTCCGTGGCCTGCTCGTCTGTGGTCTGTGTGACCGCAACATGCAAGGGCAGTGGATCAACGAGACGCAGTACTACCGCTGCCGCTACCCGGAGGAGTACGCCTTGGCGAACCGGGTCGAACACCCCAGGAACATCTATCTCCGTGAGATCGACATCGCGTCTCGGCTTGATCGTTGGTTGGAGCGCCTGTTCAGCCCGTCCAACATCAACCGAACCCTGGATCTGCTCGGCGAAGTGGAAGAGACACCAGCTCCCGAGGTCACCGAAGCCGAGAACATCCGCCGTCAGATGGCCGAGTGTGATCGAAAGCTCGCCCGCCATCGCGCGGCTCTGGAAGCGGGTGCCGACGCAGCATTGGTCGCCGGTTGGATGGGTGAAGAGCAGAAACGCAAGGCCGCTCTGGAACACAAGCTCCGGCACCTGCCCGTCCCTCAACGGCGGACTTTCGACCGCGACGAGCTCGCCGCCGCCCTTCGAGACTTGGGCGGCCTGGTGGACGTCCTCGGCCGGGCTGAGCCGACCCGCAAGGCCAAGATCTACAAGGAACTCGGCCTGAGACTCACATACCACCCCGGACAAAAGAAAATCCTGGTTGCTGCTGTCAGCAACCAGGATTCCATAGGCTGTCGGTACGTGTCCGAGGGGGGACTTGAACCCCCATGCCCATCACTGGGCACTAGCACCTCAAGCTAGCGCGTCTGCCTATTCCGCCACCCGGACCGGTGACCCACACATGGAACGTCTTCCCCGCGTCGGCTGTTAAAGGTTAGCACTCCCCGCCGCGTGGTTCATCCCGAGATCCAACCGGCAGGATGGGAGAGGCAAGCCGAACCACGCTCTGGAGGAACGCCATGACCGCCGTCACCGGCGAGAACGACGTCGTCACCCTGTGCCAGGAACTCATCCGCATCGACTCCACGAACGCGGGCGACAACCGCGGGCCGGGGGAACGTGAGGCGGCGGAGTACGTAGCGGCAAAGCTGGGCGAAGTCGGGATCGAGGCCACGATCCTGGAAAGCGATCACAAGCGGGCGAACGTCGTCGCCCGGATCGAGGGCACCAACCCCGACCGTGAGGGTCTGATTCTCCACGGTCACCTCGACGTCGTCCCGTTCCGTGCCGAGGACTGGCGGCATCATCCTCTGTCGGGGGAGATCGCCGACGGGTGCGTCTGGGGGCGGGGGGCGGTGGACATGAAGGACATGGACGCCATGATCCTCGCGACCGTCCGCAAGCGGCTGCGGGAGGGGCGGCGGCCCGAGCGGGACGTCCTCCTCATCTTCACGGCCGACGAGGAGGCCGGCGGCAACTACGGCGCGCAGTGGCTGGTCGACAAGCATCCGCACCTCTTCGAGGGGGCCACCGAGGCCATCGGCGAGGTGGGCGGGTTCAGTGTCACCCTGGCCGAGGACAAGCGGCTCTACCTCATCGAGGCCGCCGAGAAGGGCATCGCCTGGATGAAGCTGACCGCCACGGGGCGGGCCGGCCACGGGTCGATGCTCAACCACGAGAACGCCATCACCGAGCTCTCCGAGGCGCTCGCCCGGCTGGGGCGGTACGAGTGGCCGATCCGGATCACCCCTACGGTCAGCTCCTTCTTCAAGGAGGCCTTCGACATCGAGATCGAGGCCGAGAGCGCCGAGGCGGCCGTGGCCAAGCTCGGGCCGCTCGCCCGGATGATCGGCGCCACGCTGCGCAACACGACCAACCCGACGATGCTCGAGTCGGGATACAAGGCCAACGTCATCCCCCAGACCGCGACCGCCCGGGTCGACGGCCGCTTCCTGCCCGGCCAGGAGGAGGAGTTCTTCCAGACCGTGGACGAGCTCCTCGGGCCCAACGTCACGCGCGAGTTCGACTACCACGACATCGCGGTCGAGACCTCGTTCGACGGGCGGCTGGTCAAGGCCATGGCCGACGCGCTCGAACTCGAGGACCCGGGTGCGAAGGCCGTGCCCTACATGCTGTCCGGCGGGACCGACCTCAAGGCGTTCAGCCGGCTGGGAATTCGCGGATTCGGGTTCGCTCCGCTCAAGCTGCCCGCTGACCTGGACTTCTCTGGGATGTTCCATGGCGTGGACGAGAGAGTGCCGGTCGATTCGCTCCAGTTTGGGGTGCGGGTGCTTGATCGGTTCCTTGACTTCTCCTGAGTAACGGCTTGCGATCACTTGGCGTGGCTGTAAAGTTACTCCGCGTTGAGGGGTTGATCCGCACTGGGCGGCTCGACGGCACCTGGGAGGTCGCGTGTTCCGCATGCCGAGTGTTCAGCGAGGGGCGTTCGCGTCCATCGCTGACCGGCGTGAGGACGCGGCCGTCCCGGCCGGGAGCCGGGAAGCTCGGATGGCGCGGTTCGCGGCCGGTTCCCGGCTGAGTCGCCTGTTGGTCGTCGGCGGTCTGATCGTCGTCGGCTGGGTGCTCGGAGTGGTCTTCGGGTTCGCCGGTGAGGCACACGCCTCCACCGGCACCGTCCCCTCACCTGTCGTCGCCGGGTCGGTGCAGGTCACCGACGGGTTCCCCACGGCGGGCGACGCGCAGGCCATGGCCGGGCGCAACGTCGACGGGCTCACCAGCTCGTCCACGCCGGTCGCGCCTCCTCCTGCCTCCGCCGAACACTCTCAGGGCAACGGGCTCGTTCCCCCGAACGGCGGCGGTTCCATCCTTTTCGGGGATGTCGCTCGGTCCTTCTCCGGCCCGCGGCCCGCGGCCCTGCCTGTTCCCCTGGCGGCCGTGCTTCCCCCGGTCGTCCGCACAGCGGCGGACGACCCTTCTTTCTCCCCTGACTGATCCCGCGATCCGGCGATCGGTCTCGCCTGTGCCCTGACTCTTCCTCGTCAGGCAGGCATCTCCTTCTCCGCGCGGAAGTCGCGGAATTCCCCAATCCTCGTGACGCTCCATGGCTCCGCTGTGCCTTCGGCCAGGAGTTCTTCTGTCACGAGTTGTCAGGTACCCCCAGAACAAATGGAGTTTTCATCATGCGAACGTGGGCGAAGGGCTCTGCCCCCGCGGCTCTCCTCGCGGCCGGCGTCATGGCCCTCGGCACGGGGACCGCTGTCGCCGACACCGACGGACAGAGCTCGATCGGTGGCGGTAACCAGGTCAACCTGCCGGTGTCCCTCCCGATCGACCTGAGCGGCAACGCCGTCGGGGTCGCGGGCGGCTCGACCGCCACGTCGAAGGGCGGCGCGTCCGTCGACAACAGCAGCACCTCCGGCAAGGGCATCCAGGGCAACACCTCCGGCAAGAGCAGCGTCCTGGGCGGCAACCAGGTGAACGCGCCGGTCAGCGCGCCGATCAACGCCTGTGGCAACGCGATCGCGCTGTTCGGCAACTCCGACGCCGGGTGCAAGGGCGGCTCGGAGGTCAAGACGTCGGGCCACGGCGGCGCCGGCAAGAACACCACCAACGGCGACCACAGCCTGCTCGGCGGCAACCAGGTCACTGCGCCGATCAGCGCCCCGATCAACGCGTGCGGCAACGCGGTGGCCATCTTCGGCGACGCCGTCGCGGGCTGCAAGGGCGGTTCGACCGTCAAGAACACCGGCGCCGGGCCCGGCGGCAACTCCACGTCCGGCCGCTCGGCCGCGCTCGGCGGCAACCAGGTCATCGCGCCGGTCAGCGCGCCGATCAACGTCTGCGGTGTCACCGTCGCGGTCTTCGGCGACGCGTTCTCGGGCTGCAAGGGCGGCTCGACCTCGACCAACGGCGACCCCGGGCCGAAATACCAGCACGGTCCGGGCAAGCCCGGCTCGACCGGCAACGACACCGACGGCCGGTTCGGCGCCGGCAGCGGCAACCAGGTGATCGCCCCGGTCAACCTGCCCGTCAACGTCTGCGGCAACGCCATCGGGGGCGCGCTGGCCGGATGCAAGGGCGGTTCCGAGGCGGTCAACACCACGCCCGGCACCGGCGCGGGCGGCAACACCACCGACGGCCGGTCCGGGGTCGTCGCGGGCAACCAGGTCGTGGCGCCGATCACCGCGCCGATCAACATCTGCGGCAACGCGGTCGCCCTGTTCGGCGAGGCCTTCGCCGGGTGCAAGGGCGGCGCCACGGCCAAGAACGGCGGCAAGGGCGCCGGGGGCAACACCACCTCGGGCCGGTCGGGCGTCGTCGCGGGCAACCAGGTCATCGCGCCGATCACCGCGCCGATCAACGCGTGCGGCAACGCCGTCGCGGCGGCGGGCGGGGCCGAGGCCCACTGCACCGGTGAGGTCTCCGCCGAAGGCGGGCCCGGCGGCGGTGGCAACAGGACCAACGGCAAGTCCGGCGTGCTCGCCGGGAACCAGATCATCGCGCCGATCACGGCGCCCATCAACGCGTGCGGCAACGCCGTCGCCGGGCTGGGCGACGCCGCCGCCGGGTGCCTCGGCGGCAGCCGGGTCGGCCGTTCGGTCCACCACACCAGCGGCGACGGCTACGACAACCTGACCCAGAGCTGGGGCAAGGTCGACGCGGCCGAGACCTCCGGCCCGCTGCCCGCCCTGCCGGCGATGAGCTCGGCCCGTCAGCTCACCAAGATGAGCGCCGCCGGTCTGCCGCTGGTCGGCGACCTGCCCGGCATGCTCGGCCTCCCGGCGCTGCCGGGTCTGCCCGGCGCTCCGGCCGTCCCGGCCGCGGCCGGTGGCAAGAAGGCTCCCGCCAAGAACGCGCAGGCCAGCCCGCTGGCCCCGGTCACCGGTGCGGCCCAGGGCCTGCCGGTCGCGGGTTCGCTCGGTTCGGCCGCCTCGGCCCTGCCCGTCAGCGGGCTCGGCCTGATGAGCGCCGCCCAGCCCGACTCGATCACCGGCATGAACGCGGGTTCGCTGGCCGCTCTGCTGCTGGGCGCCATGTTCGCCGCCTCGGCCACCCTGTTCGCCGGCGCCCGCCGCCTGCGCTTCGGCCGCCGCAAGTAACACCGCAAGTAAGAACGTGCCGCCGCCGTCAGGCGGTGAGTCAACAAGGTGTCTCCCCCGGCCGGGCGGTTCCCGCTGGGGGAGGCGGGAAAGCTTTGCCCGTCTCGGGGGCGCGGCCCGGGGCGGGCAAAGCCATGTTTAAAGGGTGCTGACCGCGCGTATGATCTTCCGTCGCAGCCAGACCCTGCGGCTGCCGTCGGAATAGAGGCGCAGACGGTGGAGTTCCCAATGGCCGTATTCGGCATGTTCCGTCAGGAGTTGACGAGCCGCTTCACGCGAGGTTCCGCGTGGAAGGAAGAGCTCCATGTAGGAGTAGTCGAGCACAGCGATTAGTCTCCCGTTGGGGACGGTGGAGTCCGATGGGCTCTATTCTGCGTCCTCGTGGGATAACGGGTCCAGGTGGTTACAGACCGGGGCCCACCCGGGTAGCCCGAGGGGGAGGGCCGCTCGTGACGGGTTACCGTGAAAGGCCCACACCGACGGGGAAAAGCAGCGAACAGCGAGGTAGGTAGCAGCGTGCCAGCGAACAACGGCAACGCCGGCGGAACCCGCCTGGTGATCGTCGAGTCGCCCGCCAAGGCGAAGACGATCGCCGGGTACCTCGGGCGCGGTTACGTCGTCGAGTCCAGCATCGGCCACATCCGCGATCTTCCGGGGAAGGGCGACACGATCCCCGAGGAGTACGCGAGCCAGGCCTGGGCCAAGCTCGGCGTGAACGTCGACGACGACTTCGAGCCGCTCTACATCGTGAACAGCGACAAGAAGTCGCAGGTCTCGAAGCTGAAGCAGCTCCTCAAAGAGGCCGACGAGCTCTACCTCGCCACTGACGAAGACCGCGAGGGCGAGGCCATCGCGTGGCACCTGCGTGAGGTGCTGAAGCCGAAGGTGCCCGTCCACCGGATGGTGTTCCACGAGATCACCCCGCAGGCGATCCGCGACGCCGTGGCCAACCCCCGCGACCTCAACCTGCGCCTGGTCGACGCTCAGGAGACCCGGCGCATCCTCGACCGTCTCTACGGCTTCGAGGTCAGCCCGGTCCTGTGGAAGAAGGTCAAGCAGGGGCTCTCCGCGGGCCGCGTGCAGTCGGTCGCGACGCGGCTGGTGGTCGAGCGGGAGCGTGACCGCATCGCGTTCACCAGCGCCTCCTACTGGGACCTCTCCGCCGTTTTCGACACCGGGCTCGACAGTGACGATCCCAGCCGGTTCGGCGCCACTTTGTTGTCGGTCGCGGGCAAGCGGGTCGCCCAGGGCCGCGACTTCGGCTCCGACGGCCTGCTGACCAGGCAAGACGTGCTCCACCTCGACCAGGCCGCGGCCACCGCGCTGGCCGGTCGGCTGAACGGGGCCTCTTATTCGGTACGTTCGGTCGAGCGCAAGCCGTACACGAGAAAGCCCTATGCGCCGTTCCGGACGACCACCCTCCAGCAGGAGGCGAGCCGGAAGCTGGGGTTCTCGGCGAAGTTCACCATGCAGGTGGCCCAGAAGCTCTACGAGAACGGGTTCATCACCTACATGCGTACCGACAGCATCACGCTGTCGGAGACCGCCGTCGCGGCCGCGCGGGCGCAGGCGATCAAGCTCTACGGTTCGGCCTACGTCCCCGACAAGCCGAGGGTGTACGCCAGCAAGGTCAAGAACGCGCAGGAGGCCCACGAGGCGATCCGCCCGTCGGGTGAGGAGTTCCGCACCCCCGGTGAGACCGGGCTCTCCGGCGACATGTTCCGCCTCTACGAGCTCATCTGGCAGCGCACCGTCGCCTCCCAGATGAAAGACGCCGAGGGCGAGTCGGTCTCCGTCCGGGTCCTGGCCGACCGCGAGCAGGCCGAGTTCAGCGCGACCGGCCGCACCATCACGTTCTACGGCTTCCTGAAGGCCTACGTCGAAGGCGCCGACGACCCGTCGACCGACCGCGACGACTCCGAGAAGCGGCTGCCGAATCTCACCGAGGGCCAGGCGGTCAACGTCCTGGAGCTCGCGCCGGCCGGCCACGCGACCAAGCCGCCCGCCCGCTACACCGAGGCGTCGCTGGTCAAGGAGCTGGAAGACCGCGAGATCGGCCGGCCGTCGACCTACGCGTCGATCATCGGGACGATCCTGGAACGCGGCTACGTGTTCAAGAAGGGCACCGCGCTGGTGCCGTCGTTCCTGGCCTTCGCCGTGGTCAACCTGCTGGAGCAACACTTCGGCAACCTGGTCGACTACGACTTCACGGCCGAGATGGAGAAGGTCCTCGACGACATCGCCAACGACCGCGCCGAGCGGGTGCCGGAACTGCGGCGCTTCTACTTCGGCGACGGCGGCGACGGTGACGAGGGTCTGAAAGACCTGGTCAGCGACCTGGGCAACATCGACGCCAAGGAGATCAGCTCGTTCCCGATCAAGGGAACCGACATCGTGATCCGGGTGGGCCGCTACGGCACCTACCTCGACCGCGAGGGCGCGAAGGTCAACGTGCCCAGCGACGTCACGCCCGACGAGCTGACCGCCGAGAAGGCCGAAGAACTGTTCGCCCAGCCCTCCAGCGCCCGCGAGCTGGGCACCGACCCGGTGACCGGCCACGCGATCTGGGTGCGCAACGGGCCCTACGGCCACTACGTGACCGAGGTGCTCCCCGAGGACGCGCCGGCCGCCGACGCCCCGAAGAAGCGGGTGAAGAAGGCCGACCAGCCGAAGCCGCGCATCAGCTCGCTGTTCAAGTCGATGGATCCCGAGACGATCACCCTCGACGACGCGCTGCGGCTGCTGACGATCCCCCGCGTGATCGGGGAGATCGACGGCGAGGAGGTCGTCGCCCACAACGGCAAGTTCGGTCCCTACATCAAGAAGGGCACCGACTCCCGGTCGCTGACGGCCGAGGAGGAGCTGCTCACGATGACGATCGAGCAGGCCAAGGAGGTGTTCGCGCAGCCGAAGCAGCGGGGCCGCAGGGCCGCCGCCGCACCGCTGCGCGAACTGGGCGAAGACCCGGCGTCGAAGAAGCCGGTCGTGGTGAAGGAAGGCCGTTTCGGGCCCTATGTGACCGACGGCGAGACCAACGCGTCGCTGCGCAAGGGCGACACGGTCGAGGACATCACGATCGAGCGGGCGGCCGAGCTGCTCGCCGACCGGCGTGAGAAGGCCCCGGTGAAGAAGACGCCCGCCAAGAAGGCTCCGGCGAAGAAGGCGACGACGGCGAAGGCCACCGCCACGAAGGCCAAGACGGCGGCGGCGAAGTCGACCACCTCGAAGCCGACGGCCCGGGCGAACACCAAGGCGAAGTAGCCGTTTCACGACGTGTGAGCCTGCGCGGTCCGCCGCGCAGGTGGCCGTTGTCCACAGGCGACAGGTTGTCCACAGGCGGCTCTCCCGGCTGCGCCGCGCGGGTTCTTTGCTCGTAGCATGAGCGCGGTCCGATAGGGGGTACGCGTGGGTTTTCTCGTCGTCGTGTTCGGCGTGGTCTTCGCCGTCCACTACTACCTCTACCGGCGGTTGATCCGGTCGACGACGCTGCCGGGGCGGGCCAGGAGGGCCCTGACCGGCGGGTTGATCGTGCTGCTCGGGCTGCTGCTGGTGGCCCTGGTGGGCAGCCGCGTGTCGTCGTCGTGGGTCGTCCACGTGCTGGCCTGGCCCGGGTTCATCTGGGTCGCGGTCATGTTCTACCTGACGCTGATCTGCCTCGTGCTGGAGATCCCCCGGCTGATCCTCAACCGCCGTTTCAAGGGCGACCCGGTCAAGGAGGCGCCGCCGCCCAAGGTCGTCCCGGCCACGGTGGGGTCGACGTTCGGGCCGAAGAAGATCGAGATCGAGGTCGAAGACGTCGTCGAACCGCCCGAGCGGCCCGACCGGCGGCTGTTCATCAACCGCGCGGCCGCCGTCGCGGCCGGGATCGGGGCCGGCACGATCGTCGGGTTCGGCCTGAAGTCGGGGCTGGGCGCACCGGTCATCGAGAAGGTGCGGATCTCGCTGCCCGGTTTCGCCGGCGGCATGCGGGTCGCCCTGGTCAGCGACATCCACCTCGGGCCGCTGACGGGCATCGGCCACACCGAGCGCATCGTCGAGCTGATCAACACCCTGAAGGCCGACTTCGTCGCCATCGTCGGCGACCTGGTCGACGGGCCGGTCAGCGAACTCGGCCCGCTGGCCGCCCCGCTCCAGCACATCCGGCCGCAGACCTACTTCGTGACCGGCAACCACGAGTACTACCTGGCCGACGGGCCCGAGCCGTGGATCGACCTCCTCGGCGGATACGGCATCAAGACCCTCGTCAACGAGCGGGTGACGATCCAGGGCCAACACGGCAACCTCACGCTGGCCGGGGTCAACGACGTCACGGGCGACACCGTGCGCCACGGTCCCGATCTGGAGCTCGCGCTCCACGGGCGGCCCGAGGGGGTGCCGACGATCCTGCTGGCCCACCAGCCCGTCATCGGCCTGGAGGCGGCGAAGGCCGGGGTCGACCTCCAGCTGTCCGGCCACACCCACGGCGGGCAGATGGTCCCGTTCGACCGCATCGTGCCGCTCCAGCAGCCGGTCGTCAGAGGGCTGGGCAAGATCGGCGACATGCCGATCTACGTCACCCGGGGGGCCGGGTTCTGGGGGCCGCCGGTCCGTGTCGGGGCGCCGCCGGAGATCACTCTGATCGAGCTGACGTGAAGCCCCGGCGCTTGGTTGGCGCTCCCGCCGAAGTGGTGGCCAAAGCGCATGACTACTGCGGCACCACGCGGTTCGTAATACCCTCAGGCGATGAGCAGCCGGGGCAAACCGGCCTGCTCCAGCCCCCCACCCGCAGCGAGCACCTGGATACGCTGACACCATGAGCACCCCCGGCCGGGCCCGCAAGCCCTCCCACGTGCTGGCCATCGCTCCGTTCCGCCGCCTGTGGACCGCGATGTCCGTCGGCGGGCTGGGTGACTGGCTGGCCCTGATCACGCTGACCGCCCTGGCCGGGACGCTCACGCAAGGAGACGGCTACCCGACGCAGAGCCTGGTGATCGGCGGGGTCTTCCTCGCCAAGCTGCTCCCGGCCGTCCTGCTGGGGCCGCTGGCCGGGTTGCTGGTCTCCAAGGTCGACTGGCGGCTGGCCATGGCCGCGGCCGACGCTGTGCGGTTCGTGGTGGTCCTGCTGGCGCTGCTGATCGGCGGCCACCAGTGGCTCATCCTGGCGATGTTCCTGATCGAGTGCGCGTCCCTGGTGTGGGGCGCGGGGCGCGACGCCGCGGTCTCCGGGCTGGTGCCGGCCGACCGGCGGGCCGACGCCGACCGGGTGGGTCTGCTCGCCTGGTACGCCATGGCCCCCCTCGCCGCCTTCCTGTTCGCCCTGGTGGCGGGCCTGGTCAACGTGATCACCGCGATCGTGCCCGGCTTCGGGCTCGGCGCCGGGAAGATCATGATCGTGGTGGCCGGGATCTGCTACCTCGCCACCGCCGCGCTGGTCTTCACCCTCGACCTGCGCAACGCGGGCGGGGCCCCCAGACCGTCGGTGCTGACCCAGCTCGCCGACGGATGGCGGCTCGCGACCGCGAACAGGGCCGTCAAGCGGCTCTACGTCGGCATGATCGGCGTGTTCGCCGCGGTCTCCATCGTGGTGGCCGTCGGGCGGGCCTACGTCGGGGTGCTCGGCGGCGGCGACGCCGGATACGCCACGGTGTTCTGCGCCGTCTTCGTGGGGGCGGCCGTGGGGTCGTTCTTCGGGCTGCGGTGGCTGACGGAGTTGTCGCGCAGACGGTTCTTCGGGCTCTCGATCATCATGGCCGGGGTGACGGTCGCCGCCGTCGGGTTGATCCACAACCTGGTGCTCGTGGCCGTGCTGACCTTCGTCTCCGGGGTGTTCGCCGGCATCGCCTGGATCATCGGCTTCACCATGATCGAGGCCGAGTCCGAGGGGCGGCGGCCGGTCGACTTCCTCCACGCCGCCGCCCGGGTCGTGTTCCTGGGCGTGGTCGCCGTGGCGGCGCTCGTGGGCGGGTTCTTCGGCGAACACGAACTGGTGGTCAACGGGCTGGTCTACGCGTTCGACGGGGCCAACCTGGTGCTGCTCGTCGGGGCCGTGGCGGCCGTGGTGATCGGCGTCCTGTCGCTGCGGCGGCTCGACGACCGGCCCGAGGTGCCGCTGCGGGTCGACCTGCTGGCCGCGCTGCGCGGCGAGCGGTTCGCGCCCGAGCCCCAGGAAGAGGCGCCGGGCATGTTCATCGCCTTCGAGGGCGGCGAGGGGTCGGGCAAGACCACCCAGTCGCGGCTGCTGGCCATCTGGCTGCGCGACCAGGGGTTCGACGTCGTCCAGACCCGGGAGCCGGGGTCGACCAAGGTCGGCATGCGGCTGCGGGCCATCCTGCTCGACTCCACCCACCAGGGCCTGTCGGCCCACGCCGAGACGCTTCTCTACGCCGCCGACCGGGCTGAACACGTCGAGAAGGTGATCAGGCCGGCGCTGAAGCGCGGGTCGATGGTGGTCTGCGACCGTTACGTCGACTCGTCGCTGGCCTACCAGGGGGCCGGACGGGTCCTCGGGACCGACGAGGTCGCCCAGGTCAACCAGTGGGCCACCGGCGGGCTGGTGCCCCATCTGACCGTGCTGGTCGACGTGCCCCCGTCGGTGGGGCTGCGGCGCCACGCCCACCCCGCCGACCGGATCGAGTCGGAGCCGCTCGACTTCCACGAGCGAGTGCGCTCGGAGTTCCGCGCCCTGGCCGCCCGCGAACCCGAGCGCTACTTCGTCGTCGACGGCACGCTCAGCCAGTCTGAGGTGTCCCGGTTGATCCAGGATCGGGTCCGTGAGGTGCTGCCCGACCCCGTGCCCCGGGAGACCGAGGCCAACACCGGAACGATGCCCGCGATCAGGGACTAGCCTTTCCGGGTGGACGTGTTCGATGACCTCGTCGGCCAGGAACAGGCCGCGACGGTCCTGCGCCGGGCCGCCGCCGCTGCCGCCGAGGTGCTCGCCGGGGGCCGCGGCGCGGGCATGACCCACGCGTGGCTCTTCACCGGCCCGCCCGGCTCCGGGCGCTTCGACGCCGCCAAGGCCTTCGCCGCCGCCCTGCTCTGCCCCGACCGGGGGTGCGGCCACTGCGACGCGTGCCACCAGGTGATGATCGGCTCCCACCCCGACCTGGAGTCGGTCCGGCCCCAAGGGCTTTCGTACGGCGTCAAGCAGACCCGCGAGCTGATCCTCCGGGCCGCCGGGCGGTCGACGATGGGCCGCTGGCGGGTGGTGCTGTTCGACGACGCCGACCGGGCCACCGAGCAGGCGGCCAACGCCCTCCTGAAGGCCATCGAGGAGCCGCCGCCGCGCACGGTCTGGCTGCTCTGCGCGCCGGCTCCCGACGACATGATCATCACCATCCGGTCGCGCTGCCGCGTGGTGACCCTGGTGACGCCGTCGAGTCAGGCGGTGGCCCATGCCCTCGTGACCAGAGACAATGTGGCTCCCGGGGTGGCCGAGTCGGTGGCGCGGGCGGCTCAGGGCGACCTGGCTCGGGCCCGGCGGCTGGCGCTCGACGAGTCGGCCAGGGGGCGGCGCGAGGCCGTACTGTCAATTCCCAAAAGCCTGACCAACGTCGGCGAGTGCATCGCCGCGGCCGAGAAGCTGGTGAAGACCGCCGACGAGGACGCCGCGGCGGCCACCGCCGAGCTCAACGAGACTGAGATCGCCGAACTGCGGGCGATCTACGGCGAGGGCTCGACCGGGAAGGGCCTGAACAAGGGGCTGGTCAGGGGCGGCGCGGGCGCGCTGAAGGAGCTGGAGACGGCGCAGAAGTCCCGGGCGACCCGGATCAAGCGCGAGTCGCTCGACACGGCGCTGCTCGACCTGATGGCGTTCTACCGCGACGTGCTGGCCGTGCAGTTCGGGGCGCCGGTCGAGCTGGCCAACGGCGACCGGCGGGCCGAACTCGAAGCCGCGGCGCGGGCGTCGCGGCCCGAGGAGACGCTGAAGCGCACCCAGGCGATCATGCAGTGCCGCGAACGACTCGCGGCCAACGTCAACCCGCAGATCGCGGTCGAGGCGCTCACCCTGGCGCTGTGGAAACCGGTCGGCTGAGACGAGCAACCTCAGAGGGTTCTGTACGTCTCTGAAGCATGCAGGCCGAAACGGTGGACATCGCCCTCTCCTCCGGTGACCGGGATGAGGCGATCAGCCGCCTCTACGAGGAGCATGCGCTCGGGCTGACCAAGCTGGCCCTGATCATGGTCGGTGACCGGGAGAGCGCCGAGGACGCCGTCCAGGACGCGTTTCTGGGGCTGCACCGGCGGTGGCGGCTGCTTCGTGATCCGGCCGCGGCCGTGCCTTATCTGCGTAGTTCGGTGCTGAACAACGCGCGCAGCGTGCTGCGGCGAAGACGGTTGCCGTCGTGGTTCGCGGGGGCCTACGACCCACCCGTCTGGTCGGCGGAGTCGGCGGCCTTACTCGGGGCCGAACGCCGGGAGGTCCTGGAGGCCCTGCATCGGCTGCCGCAGCGGCAGCGGGAGGCGCTGGTGCTGCGGTACTACGCCGAACTGTCGGAGGAGGAGACCGCCCAGGCCATGGGGGTCAGCAAGGGGACCGTGAAGTCCACGACCTCCCGGGCGCTCGACGCGCTGGGCCGCATTCTTGGAGAGAACGCATGAACGACGTCATTTCCCGCCTTAAGGACGCGACGACCGCCGCCGGTGACACGATCTCCGAAGTTCCTCCGCTACGTCTGGAGCAGGCTCGTAAGGGCTTTCTGGTGCCCGTGGCGGCGGCGCTGGCGGTCGGGCTGGCGATCGCCGGGAGCGTGGTGATGACGCGCGGCGGCCTGAACCAGACGGCGGCGGGCACGGCGGCCCCTCGGTTCATCGTGGAGGCCAGGGAGCAGTCGGAGCTGATCGTCCGAGGGGTGACGGACGGAGCCGAGCTGGACCGGGTCGGCGCGATGCCGGGGTGGCTCTACCGGAGTGTCCAGGCCGCGCCGGACAATCGCACCTTCTACGCCTTGCTGAACGGGCCCGCGTTCTGCTCCAGCAGGATCGTGCGATTCACCGTGGACGACGCCGGGCGCGCCGGGGAGCTCGCCGACGTGCCGGTACGTCCCGCGGCCCGCAGCAGGATCAGCGCGTTCGCGGTGAGCGGTGACGGGACGAAGGTGGTCTTCGGGACAGTGCCCTGTGTGCGCCGCGACGACGAGGACCGCGGCTTCCTCGTGGTCGCCGACGCCCAGTCGGGGGAGGGGCGGCGGTTCCAGGTCAAGGCGGGGTCGGGGTTCACGTCGATCTCCACGAGCGACGACGGCTCCAAGATCGCGTACACGACGATACCCGCAGGCCGGACGGTGACGGTCTCGGAACCGGCGGTGGTCGTGGGCTCCCCATCGGCGCCGCCCTGGGTCGCGCCGTCGGGAGCGCCGACACCGGTTTCGAGCGTCGTGCCTCCGCCGGCACCGGTTTTGAGCGCCGTGCCTGCGCCGACACCGGTTTCGGGCGCCGCGCCTGTGCCGACACCGGCTCCGAGCGGCGTATCTACGCTGTCACCGGCTCCCAGCCTCGCGCCTCCGCCGACTCCGACGCCGGTTCCGGCTCCGAGCGGCGTGCCTACCGCGTTCATATCCGTGCCGCCGAGCGGGGTGGCCGTGCCTTCCGGTGGGGCGCCGGAGGATGTGGTGATCGTGCCGATGCCCACGCCCATGGCGTCCGGCGACGTGGTGATCGTGGTCCCGTCTCCCGCGCCGTCGCCGAGTGGCGGGATCGTCGTGTATTCCGCGCCCACGGCCGTGCCGTCCACCCTGGGTACGCTGGAAGGGGTCAGTTCGTGCCGCTTCTTCGCGCTTCGAGAAGACGGGCAGATCCCGGTCAACCAGTTGCGCATGGTCGACTGCGCCGATTCGCCCGAGGTCTACGTGCTCGACGCCGACGAACAAGGGGATCCGCCCCGGCGTGTGGTGTTGTCGGGTGAGCTCGACGGGACGAGGGTCCATTTCTACGGGGTGCGCATGTCGCCCGACGGCACACGGCTGATCGCCGGGGTGAGCACCGGGATGACCCGGCTGGACGACCCCGAGGCCGCGATCATGGCGTTCGACCCGGCCGGTGAGGAACCGGCCGAGGTCCTCTACCGGGGCCGGGCCTGGTTGCGGGTCCTCGACCTGGCCGCCGGGGGGAGTCGTGTGCTCGTCCAGAGCGAACAGGAGATCGGGGAGGTCTCCGGGGACACGTACCGGAAGGTGATGGACATTCCCGGCCGTGTCATGGACGGAGTGGTTGCCTGGTAAAGAGGGCGCGTAGGGTGGCGGGAAGGCGCAACCACACGAGGAGGCCGGGCTCCCTTGGGCATGATGATGGCCGTGAGCTTCACCCGATACGGGCGGTTGTACTACCTCGACCCGGGTGGCCACTCTCCGAAGGTGGGCGATCGGGTGCTCGTCCCGACCGACGCCGGTTTCGAGGTCGCCGAGACGATCTGGGCCCCCCAATGGGTCTCGGAAGACGTCGACGGCCTGCCCGTCTGCGGCGGCCTCGCCGGTGAGGAGCACCTGACCCGCGATGAGGCCAACAAGCGCCGCCGCGCCGAGGCCCGGAGCGTGTCCAAGCGCCTGATCAAGCGCCACGACCTGCCGATGAAGGTTGTCGGCGTCGACTACATCGACGCCGACAACGTCTACACGGTCTACTTCTCGGCCCCCCACCGGGTCGACTTCCGCGCGCTGGTCCGCGACCTGGCCCGCAACCTGCGCGCCCGCGTCGAGCTCCGCCAGATCGGTCCCCGCGACGAGGCCCGGCTGCAGGGCGGCATCGGCCCGTGCGGGCGCGATCTGTGCTGCGCCACCTTCCTGAAGGACTTCGAACCCGTTTCGGTACGCATGGCGAAAGACCAGGACCTCCCGGTCAACCCGTTGCGCATCGCGGGGGCGTGCGGCCGCCTGATGTGCTGCCTGAAGTTCGAGCACCCGCTCTACCAGGAGTTCCGCGCCGGGGCGCCCCGGGTGGGCCTGACCGTCGACACGCCCGAGGGCGCCGGGGTCGTCGTGGGCCACAACGTGCCGTCCGACTCGGTGATCGTGCGGCTCAACGACGGCGGCCGGCGGTGCGCGTGCTCCAAGGCGAGTGTGTGCGGCCCGCGGAAGGCGTACGAAGAAACCTACGAATCGTCGTGAGGCGGCTGCTGCTGGCGCTGGCGCTGCTGGCCGCCGGGTGTTCGGCGCCGCAGGCGTCGTCGTCGCCGCCCGACCAGGCGCTGTCGTGGACGCCCTGCCATGAGGGCCTGGAGTGCGCGACTCTGGCCGTACCGCTCGACTATGACCGCCCCGACGGCGAGAAGATCGAGATCGCCGTCGCGAAGCTCCCGGCCACCGGCGACCGCATCGGGTCGTTGCTGATCAACCCGGGCGGCCCGGGAGGGTCGGGCATCGAATACGTACGTGACTCGCCGGTCTCCGACAAGCTCCGCCAGCGGTTCGACCTGGTCGGCTTCGACCCCCGGGGCGTGGGCGAGTCCACGCCGCTGCGCTGTCTGTCGGAGCCCGAGGTGGAGTCCTACCTGTCGCTCGACATGACCCCCGACACACCGGAGGAGGAGGCGGCCATGGTCGCCGGGGCGAAGAAGTTCGCCGCCGGCTGCCAGAAGAACGCCGGCTCACTCCTGGCCCATGTGGGCACCGCCGACGCCGCCCGCGACATGGACGTGCTGCGCGAGGCCCTGGGCGACGAGAAGCTGACCTACCTGGGCAAGTCCTACGGAACCTACCTCGGCGCGGTCTACGCGCAACTGTTCCCCGACCGGGTGCGCGCGCTGGTGCTCGACGGGGCGATCGACCCCCGGATCTCGGCGCTCGAACTCAACGAGGTGCAGGCCAAGGGGTTCGAGGTGGCGATGCGGGCCTTCGTGGCAGACTGCCTCACCACCGACGACTGCCCCTTCTCCTCCCGCACGGTCGAGGGCGCCCTCGACGAGATCTCCCGGTTGTTGCAACGGGCCGACCTGCTGCCCTTGCGGAACCAGACCGACTCCCGGTTGATCAACGACACGTGGGCGGCCTTCGGGGTGATCACGCCGCTTTACGATCGCGGGTCGTGGGAGATCCTGCGGGGGGCGCTCCGGGAGGCCTTCGCCGGCGACGGCACCCAGTTGTTGCGGATGGCCGACGTGCTGCTGGGGCGGCGGATCGACGGATCGTGGACGAACCAGACGGAGGCCAACAAGGCGGTCAACTGCGTCGATCACGCTTATCCGGCTGAGGTGGCCGACTACGAGTCGGCGGCCAAGGAGGCGGCCGAGGTGGCGCCGCGGTTCGGGCAGTTCGTGATGTGGGACAGTCTCGCCTGCGCGTACTGGCCTTCGCGGTCGGCGGAGGCCGACCTGAAGATCAACGCGGCTGGGGCGGCGCCGATTCTCGTCGTGGGGACCACCCGGGATCCGGCCACTCCCTATGAGTGGGCCGAGGCGCTGGCTTCCGAGCTGGAATCGGGGGTTCTGCTGTCGTATGACGGGGATGGGCACACGGCCTATCAGACCGGGTCGACGTGCGTGGACGGGGCTGTGGACGGGTACCTGACCGATCTTGTGGTGCCCGAGGAGGGCACTCGGTGTTGATCGTGGGCGCGGAGTGGGGGACGGAGGCTGTACAGTAGGACTGCTGCTTGTCAGCATGCCGCCTTAGCTCAGTCGGCCAGAGCGACGCACTCGTAATGCGTAGGTCTGGGGTTCGATTCCCCAAGGCGGCTCTCTCGGAACGGCCCGTGGTTGACGCCCCCTTCGGGGGCGGCTTTCGCGGGCCGTTCCTCGTTTCTACGGGGGGCGACCCCCGAACCCCCGATACGAGAGGGCTGCGCCCCCTCGCGCTCCCCCTGGCCGCTTCGCGTCCTCGCATCGCTGGCGCTCTGGGTCGCTGCGCTCCTGGCGAAGGGCTTCGCCCCTCGCGCTCCCTGACATGGCCTCGCTTCGCTCGGGCTGCGCTCGCTTCGCTCGGTTCCACGTGGAGGTAGCCCCGATGGACGTGAGGTCCGGAGGGGACGGGCATCGTCCCCTCCGGACATCCGGACGGTTTACGAGGAGTAGACCTCGAATTCCGAGACCTGGCCCGCGGGCCAGCCGGTGTTCGCGGTGATGGTCAGGCGCAGGTAGCGCCTGCTGGTGGCCGGGAAGGTGATGGTGGCCGTGTTCCCGGTGGCCGGGTTGAAGGTGTACGCCGCCGAGCCGACGACGTTGGTGAAGGTGGTTCCGTCTGTGCTGCCGAGGACGGTGAGCGTCTGGGTGCGGGTGGCCCAGGCGGTGGCCGGGGGCAGCTTGAGGACGATGCGGCCGACGCTGACCGAGGAGCCGAGGTCGACGGTGATCGACTGCGGGAAGTTGTTGTTGACCGATTCCCAGTAGGTGCCGGCGTTCCCGTCTACGGCGTTGCCCGACGCGTATGTCTGCACGTGGCTGGTTTCGGTGGTCGGCCGGCCCTGCGCGAGGTTGCTGACCGGAACGGCGGCGCCGGTGCCGCTGAGAGCGACGGTCAGCGGGCCGTTCGGGTCGTTGCTGGCGACGCTCAGGGTGCCCGTGCGGGTGCCCGTCGTGGTCGGGGTGAAGGTGACGTTGACCGTGCAGGACGCGCCGGCGGCCAGTGAGGCGCCGCAGGTCTTGGTCTGCGCGAAGTCACCGCTGGTGGCGACCGTGCCGAGCGTCGCCGTCCCGGTGCCGGTGTTGGTGACCGTGACGGCCTGCGCGGGGCTGGTGCTGCCGACGGTCCTTGAGGCGAACGACAGGCTGGCGGGAGAGGCCGTCAGGTTCACGGTCGGGGGCTGGTCGCCGCCGCCCGGGAAGATCTGGAACTCCGCGACCTGTGCCGCGGGCCAGCCGGTGTTGGCGGTGAAGTTCAGCCGGACGTACCGCGTGGCGGTGGTGGTCAGCGGGATCGTGACGGAGTTGCCCGTCGCGGGGTTGAAGGTGTAAGGGGCCGATGGCTTGAGCGTGGTCCACGTCGTGCCGTCGGTGCTGCCCTGGACCGACAGGGTCTGGGTCCTGGTCGCCCATGCCGCGGGCGGGGGCAGCTTCAGCGTGATCGAGCCGATGCTCTGCGTGGAGCGCAGGTCGGCCTGGAGCCACTGCGGGAAGGCGTTGTTCGCCGACTCCCAGTAGGTGGCGGTGTTGTCGTCGTTGGTGTTGGTCTGCGGGTAGCCGCCGGAGGAACTGCCGGCGGTCATCGCGGCGCCGAGGGCGAGGTTGGTGGTCGAGGTGACGGCGTTGCCGGACAGTGCCACCGACAGGGGACCGTTCTCGTCGTTGCTCGCCACCCTGAGCGTGCCCGTGCGGGTGCCGGTCGCGGTCGGGGTGAAGGTGACGTTGACCGTGCAGGACGCGCCGGCGGCCAGGGTGGCGCCACAGGTGTTGGTCTGCGCGTAGTCACCGGTGACGGTGACGCCGCTCAGGGTCGCGGCGGCGCTGCCGGTGTTGGTGACGGTGACCGCCTGCGGCGGGCTGGTCGTGCCGGTGGTGCGCGTCCCGAAGGACAGGCCGGTGGGGTTGGCGCTCAGGGTGACGCCGTTGACGCTCCTGCTGACGAAGTCGGTCCAGTTGACGTTGATCAGCGCGCCGGTGTCGGTGCTGCCCGCCGGCCTGCGGACGACGAAGTACAGCGGCCCGCTGGTGGTGGGCGGGTTGGTGAGCGTGACCGGGAAGTTCTGGTAGGTCTGCCAGCCGCCGGTGCCGGTCACCGTGGCCCTGCCGACCAGCGGACCGTTCACGGCGCCCGACCGGATCTCGATCGTGCCTCCGGCCGAGCCCGAGGCCGCGCGGAAGGTCAGGCGCTCGATCGCCGACAGGTTGACCGGGTCGTGGCTCCAGTAGTCGCCGTCCTCGATGGCGGTGAGGTTGTGGAAGCCGCCCTGCGTGTCGGAGGTCGTCTCCACCCGCGCACCGGGGTCGCCGGCGCCGGTGCCGTCGGGGGCACGTCCCGTCGCCGTGTAGAACTCGGCCTGCTTGTGCTTGGGCTGCAGCAGCACCTGCGCCCTGGTGGTCAGCGGACCGGAGGATCCGGTGCCGCCCTGGTCGGTGTAACTGGCCTCCAGCACGTAGAAGACGTTGTCGCCGTCGCTGTGCCCAGAGGACAGGGTGGTCTGGACGGTGCCCGAGCAGCCGGTGTACTGGTCGAGCGGGTGGCCGTGCGAGTCGTGCCCCAGGAAGGCCTGGAGCTTGACGTTCGCGCAGTTGACGGTGCCGTCTTCGGGGTCGGTGACCGTGACGGTGAAGTTCACCCGGTCGCCGAAGTTGAAGAAACCGCCGTTGGGCGGCAGATTGAACCTCACCGTGGGCGCGGTGTTGCCGGCCACGATCGGCACGTTGGCGGTGGCGGTCGCGCCGCCCTGGTCCTTCACGGTCAGCACGGCGGTGAAGTTCCCCGCCGTGGTGTAGGTGTACGTGGGGTTCGCCTGCGTGGAGTCGACGCTGCCGTTGCCGTCGAAGTCCCAGGCGTAGGTGAGCGGCGTCCCGTCGGGGTCGGCGGATCCGGCGCTGGAAAACTGCACGGTCAGCGGCACGGGGCCGGCGGTCTTGTCGGCCTTGGCCTGGGCGGTCGGCGCCCGGTCGCCCTTCGTGTAGTCGATCCGGTAGATGCCGGAGTCGGTGTTGTTGCCGCCGAAGCCCGAGCCCCACTCGATGACGTACAGCGCCCCGTCGGGGCCGAACTTCATGTCCATCGGCTTCTTGAAGCTCATCGTGCTCAGCAGGGGGTTGATGTCGACCAGTTGCGAGCCGTCGGCGCTGAGCTGGAAGGAGTAGAGGCGGTTCTGGTTCCACTCGCCGAAGACCGCCTTGCCGTCCCAGTAGGCGGGCCACTTGCGGGCCGACACCAGCGCAGGGTCGTAGCGGTAGGCGGGCCCGGCATGGGGTGCGCCGCCGCCGCCGAGTTCGGGGAAGGCGGGGTCGGCGGAGTAGTGGTAGTAGACCGTGGCGGCCTTGGCCGCGGGCAGGTCGGTGAGGCCGGTGTTGTTGGGCGAGTCGTTCTTCGGCGCCGCGCAGTTGAACGGCTGCTTGGAGGTGTTCGTCGCGAAGTCGAAGTCGACGTAGGCCTTGTTGTTGCCGACGCAGTAGGGCCAGCCGTAGAACCCCGGACCGTTGAGGATGTCCCACTCGACGGTGTTCTCCGGGCCGCGGGTGGCGCTGGGCTGGCCGGCGTCCGGGCCGTAGTTGGCGACCAGCAGCTTGTGCGTCTTGGGGTCGATGCCGATCCGGAAGGGGTTGCGCAGACCCATCGCGTAGATCTCCGGGCGGGTCTTCGGCGTGCCCGGCGGGAACATGTTGCCTGCGGGGATGGTGTAGGTGCCGTCCGGCTCGGGGTGGATGCGCAGCACCTTGCCGCGCAGGTCGTTGGAGTTGGCCGAGGTGCCCTGGGCGTCCCAGCTCGACCGTCCGGCGCGCTCGTCGATCGGGGTGTACCCGTCGGAGGCGAAGGGGTTGGTGTTGTCGCCGTTGGCGAGCCACAGGTCGCCGGTGGCCTTGTCGAACACCATGCCACCGCCGTGGTGGCAACACTCCGCCCGCTGGACCGGCACCTCCAGCACGACCTTCTCGCTGGCGAAGTCGAGCGTCAGGTCTGGCCTGACGGTGAAGCGCGACAGCCGGTCCACGGCGGTGGACTGGGGCGAGTAGTACAGGTACATCCAGCGGTTGGTGGCGAACGCCGGGTCGAGGACCATTCCCAGCAGGCCGCTCTCGTTGGCGTTGAAGACGTTCAGGTGACCGGAGGTGACCACGCCGCCGCCCGGCTTGACCGCTTTGACGTCACCGCTCAGGTCGATGTAGAAGACGGTGCCGTCCGCGGCGACGTCCAGCATCATCGGGTTGGAGGTGTTGTCGTCGATGGTGACCTTGGCGAACGACGAGCCCAGGCTCGCCGAGCAGTCGGCCGGCGCCACGCCCGCCGCGGTCTGCAGGCCGCCCAGCAGCATCTTCAGGAAGTTGGGCTCGGCGAAGGACTCGTCGGTGTGGCCCAGCGCGGTGTACCAGGAGCGGCCGCCGTCGTAGTTCTGGCACCAGGTGGTGGGATGGTCGGCGCCCATCGTGCCGCCGCTGTAGCTGGTCTCGTCCAGGGAGGTCAGGACGTGGACCGCGGCACGGGGGTTGGTGCGGAAGTCGTACCACTCGTCGGTGCGCGTCCAGCGGGCGGGCAGCCCGGCCGTGGAGGGGTGCGCGGGGTCCTCGACCTTGACGACGGCCTGCTGCGGCGCGGGGTGCTGCTTGAAGTAGGCGCCGACCAGATTGCCGTACCAGGACCAGTCGTACTCGGTGTCGGAGGCCGCGTGTACGCCGGCGTACCCGCCGCCGCCCTTGATGTACTGCTCGAAGGCGGTCTGCTGGGTGGCGTTCAGCACGTCACCGGTGGTGGAGAGAAAGACCACGACCTGGTATTTGGCCAGGTTGGCCGCGGTGAAGGCGGCGGAGTCCTCGGTGACGTCGACCGTGAAACCCTGTTCCTGGCCGAGTTGCCTGATGGCGGTGATGCCCGCCGGGATGGAGGTGTGCCGGAAGCCGGCGGTCTTGGAGAAGACCAGCGCGGCGAACGGCGGTCCGGCGGCGGCCTGCGCCGGACTCACCTGGGAGGGGATGAGGAGGGTGGAGACGAGCAGCAGCAGGGCGGTGAGAATTCTTCTCATGCCGCACCTCGCGCGCTGCGCAGGTGAACGTCCATGTGCATGTGCATGTCGACCTGACCTCACAGCTCAGTCAGGCAAGGCGCGCGCCGCCACGCTGATTGCCCTGGGGGGTGATTCGAGGGTCGGAGTGTGCCGACTCCGTCGTGCTGTCGAACGGTTGTAGGGCGTGCCAGGAGCAGCACATTTACGCGGCGGACGCTAGCCAATGCGGTTTTAACACGTTCATGCCAGGCGTGTATAGACACGAGATGACCCGAGGCTGTGCTTGAGCGTTTCTCGAAAAACCCCGAAGTTACCGGTCGCGCCATTCGCGACAGCGGCCGAGGAATAGGGTCAGAAGCTCATTCATTCCGCTCGGGCTGGTCGCCGACTTCATGGTGCCGGTGCTCAGAAGGACGCCCTTCGTCAACGAAGTCGAGGCGCCGCCGGTCAGAGCGGCTTGTCCCGAAAGCCTTCCTGGACGGCGGCGAGTGCCGTGGTCAGGTCGGGATGGACGGGGAGCCAGTCGGCCATGCCCGTCAGCCAGAGCACGCGGGTGCGGCGGGGGTCCCCTCCGTAAACGGAGAGCATGCCGCCGTTCTCGCGGGCGGCGCGATGTTGGTCGCTGATCGTGCCGAGACCGCCGGAGTCGAGGAACGTCACCCCCGACAGGTCAAGAATGAGTCGTGTGCCGGGGGCGGCCAACGCCTCGTTCAGCGCGGCGGCGAGAATCGATCTCGTCACCGCGTCGATCTCACCTTCGGGTGCCAGAACGCCGATCCCGTCCTCCCGCCGGGACGAAATGTGCAAGCGGGTCTTCATTGAACGCGCCTCTCCGGGGGTCGCCGATGGCACTGTCCCCCCGAGCCCACTGTAGGACAGACTGCAACGAGGAGGTGCTAGTGGCAGAGCAGGCGGCGGCGCGCGCCATGAACGCCGTCCTCATGAGCGGTGGCGTCACGGGTGCCATGATCGCGGCGCAGGACTGGTCCGGCACCCCGCTCGGCCCCGTCGACACCTGGCCCGCCGGCCTGCGTGGCGCGTTGGACGTGTGCCTGGGCAGCGAGATTCCCCTGTTCGTCCTCTGGGGGCCCGACCTCACCCACCTCTACAACGATGCGTTCATACCGATTCTCGGTGAGAGGCACCCGTCGGCGCTCGGCACGCCCGCCGAGGAGACGTGGCGTGAGGTGTGGGACGTCCTGGGGCCCATGCTCACTGGAGTCGTGGCGAGTGGGCGAGCGGCTAGCGTCGAAGACCTGTTGGTGATCACCAGCCGCCACGGGTCTCCCGAGGAGGCCTACCTCACCTTCACCTGCGGACCCATCAGAGACGCCTCCGGCGCGGTTGCCGGTGTTTTCGGCGTCGTCAGGGAAACCACCGGCGAGGTGCTCGGCGACCGCCGTGGGGCGATCTTGCACCGGCTCGCCGAGCGCACCATGACCGCGGTCTCGGCGGCCGACGCGGCCGAGATCGCCGCCGAGGTGTTCAGCGGCCACCCGATCGACGTTCCGTTCGCACTGATCTATCTGCTCGCGCCTGATCGCAGCACCGCGACCCTGGCCGGTGCCGCCGGGCTACGTCCCGGGGGCCGGTTGAGCCCCCTCACCGTCGACCTCGCCGCGTCCGAGACGGCCTGGCCGCTCGCCGCCGCGCTCACGGGCGCGGTGGTGGCTCCCTGCCCGCCGAGCCCGGAGCTGCCGCCTGCCCGTGCGGGCTTCGACCCCGTCGGGCATGCCCTTGTCCTGCCCCTCGGCTCGTCCGGGGTCCTCGTGGCCGGGCTCCACAGCGGACGCCCGCTCGACGACGACCATCGCACCTTCCTCGACATGGTCGGCGGTCTGGTCGCCGCTGCCCTCGGCAACGCCGCCGCGTTCGACCACGAGCGCCGGCGCGCGGAGGCCTGCTCGCGGTTCCTGGGGGACGTCAGTCACGAGTTGCGCACTCCGCTCACCCTCATGCTGAGCCCGCTGGAAGACGTCCTCGCCGACTCGACCGGGCCCCATCCGCGTGACCGCGACGGGGTGGAGCTGGCGTACCGGAACGCGTTGCGACAGCTCAACCTGGTGAACGAACTGCTCGACTTCTCGCGCGCCGACGCGGGGGCCGTCGAGCCGAGGCCGCAGGCGGTCGATCTGGCCGGGCTCACCTCCCATTTGGCGGACCTGTTCCGCCCGGCGATCAGCCGCAGCGGTCTCACCTTCGACGTCGACTGCTCGCCCCTCCCTCAGCCGGTGTCGGTCGACCGCGGCATGTGGGAGAAGATCGTTCTCAACCTGCTGTCGAACGCGTTCACGTTCACGTTCGAGGGTGGCGTGCGGGTTTCGCTCGACCTCGACCCTGAGGGGTCGGTACGGCTCCAAGTCGCCGACACGGGGACCGGTATCCCACCCGAGGAAGTGGGCCGCCTGTTCGAGCGCTTCCACCAGGTGCCCGGAGGAAGGCCCCGCCGCGCTGAGGGCAGCGGCATCGGGCTGTCGCTGGTCCGGGAACTCGTCGAGCTGCTCCAGGGGAGCATCGACGTGGCCAGCGAGCCGGGCGTGGGCAGCGTGTTCACGGTGACGATCCCCTTCGAGCCCGTCAACGGGGCCGTGGAGCCCTATACGACCGCGCCGGAGACAGCGGCCTTCATCGAAGAGGCGACGAGCTGGACGGCGGGACAGCCGCCCGTCGAGCAGGGCCCGGTCGAGGTGCTCGTCGTCGACGACAGCGCCGACATGCGCGCCTACCTGACCCGGGTCCTGGCGCCCCACTGGCGCATCCACGCCGTCGCCGACGGCCGTCGTGCGCTGGACTTCCTGGAGGCCGCGCAGTCGCCACCCGAGCTGGTCCTGACCGACGTGATGATGCCCGACCTCGACGGGTTCGCCCTCCTCAAGGCCATCCGCGCCGCCGATCGCCTTCGCGGCATCCCTGTGATCATGGTGTCGGCACGGGCCGGTCAGGAAGCCCTGATCGAGGGACTGGACGCCGACGCCGACGACTACCTGGTCAAACCGTTCACCAGTGCCGAACTGATCGCCCGCGTGCGCACCAACCTGACGACCGCGCGCAGCCGCCGCCACGCGGCAGACCGGATCAGGGCCCTCTCAGCGGTCGCCCAGAAGCTCAGCGGCAGTCTCCAGCCCCGTCACGTCGCCGAGATCCTCGCCGAACACCTGGTTCCCGACTACTCCGACGGCTGCTCGGTGTGGTTGCCCACCGAGGACGATCCCGAGGCGCTTCGCCTCGCCCATCTCGCCACCGGGCCGCGACTGTCTCCCGAGTCGCGCCACGCCCTGTCGGAACCCGGGGAGGGGGCCGCCGGCACCCTCGATCTCCCGTTCGAATATGCGGACGCGACCGGACAGCGGACCGCGATGTTGCGGCTCGCCTCCTCCTCGTTGGGGTTCGACGAGCGGGTCTGGCTGCGCGAACTGCTCGACGTGGCCGGGTCGGCGCTGACCAACGCGGCGAGCTACCGTCATGAGCACGGCATCGCCCTGCAACTCCAGCAGTCCCTGCTGCCCATGGCCCTGCCGGTGTCCGAGCGGTACAAACTGGCTTCCCGCTACCGCGCCGGCGCCGCGGGTCATCAGGTCGGCGGCGACTGGTACGACGCCTTCCACCTGCCCGACGGACGGCTCGGCGTGACGATCGGCGACGTGATCGGCAACGGCATCCAGGCCGCCGCCCTGATGGGCCGGGTACGCAGCGCCATGCGGGCCTACGTCCTGGAGGGCATGCCGCCCGCCAGGGCGATGGAGAAGGTCAACATCTTTCTCGAGAGCGTCGGCCGCAACCAGTTCACCACCGCGTTCTCCGCCGTGTACGACCTGGAGACCCGCTGGCTCGAGTTCGCCAACGCCGGCCACCTTCCCCCCGTCCTCGTCGCCGGCGGAAAGGCCGAACTGCTCGACGTCCGTCCCAACCTGTGCCTCGGTCTCCAGACGACGTTCACCTACACCGGCCAGCGGGTGCGGCTGGCGCCCGGGTCGACGCTCCTGCTCTACACCGACGGCCTCGTCGAGCGCCGTGACGAGTTCCTCGACGACCGGCTCGCGCAACTCCGCGACGCCTTCGCGGGCTTCTCCGGAAGCCACGACGAGATGGGCGATCACGTCCTCAGGGCGATGTCGGTGCCCGCCCAGCACGCCGACGACGACATCGCGCTGCTGACCCTGTCCGTCTGAGGTCGCGGCCGTCAGGCGATCCCCATCCGGGTGCGCATGCGCACGGTCGACCGTCCCACGCGTCGGGATATGACCACTTCGTCGCAGATCTGGTGGATGAGCCACAGGCCGCGCCCGCCACCCTTCGACGGCGGCGGTGGCGGCCCGGCTCGTAGGTGCGCCGCCGTCAACTCGCCCTTCTCGTCACTGACCTCGATCACCAGGTCGGTGCCGTCATGCCACATCGTCAGCTCGCCGCGGCCCCCGCCGTGTTCGATGACGTTGACCACTGCTTCGTGCACGGCGAGTGCGAGATCTTCGAGCCGTTCACCGGAAATGCTCGCCAGCCGCGCGCCGCGCTTCACGTGTTCTCGCAGGGTGCTGTAGTCGTCGCTGATGGCCCACCGCTCGAAATTCGCTCGTGGCATCGGCTCCGACCTCCCCGCGGCAGTGCCGCTCTGTGCTTCTATCCTCATTCGGCGCGTTGATACGCGCGGACGGGTCAAAGCACTGCCCGGCCGAACCTTCGGGACATGGACGCGATCCCCAGGTGAGTGACCACCTTGTCACCGCGTGATGGGTGCTGTCGAGACCGTAGCGTGACAGACCTGTTCGTACACGGTCACCGCGCCTGTGGCGTCGTCACCGCGAAGCTGACGCGATCGCGAAGGCGCGTTTGACGTACTCCCACACCTCCTCGTCGACCAGCCCTTTCGTGGCCTGCGCAGCTCCTTGGGCGTCGAGCTTGGCGTACATCGACGACAGCACCGACAGATCACCGCCCGCCATGTCGCGGGCCACGGCGCTCCACCGTCCGGCGAGCTCCTGGACGCGGGGGTCGGCCGGATCGACCTCCTCGGCCACGCAGGCGCGCAGCTCTTCGACCACGTCGGCCAGGGCGGACCGCCAGGTGGCGAGCTTGTCGGCATCGTGCCGCCGGCGTAGGCGGGCGAGTTGCTCGGGAGTGAACGCGCTGGACTGGGTCATGGACTTCATCACCTCGATCAGTTGTCCTGCCGATGGCAGGGGAGCCAGGCGCAGCAGGCCGGCCAGGAGCCGGCGCAGCCGCTGTGCGTCGGCGATGCGGGTTTCCACGCGGGCGAGCTGTTCTCGCACCATGGGGGCGAGGTCGGGCTCCTCGTCGAGCGCGCGGGCGATCTCCGGGAGGGGGATGCCGAGTTCACGCATCGCGACGATGCGATAGAGACGGCGCACGTCCTCCTCGCCGTGGCGGCGATGGCCGGAGGCCGAACGCTCGATGGGCGGCAGCAGCCCGATGTCCTCGAAGTGCCGCAGCGCCCGTGCCGTCAGGCCGGTGACGGCGGTGAGTTCGCCGATCCTCCAGTGCCGTATCTCCACGGTGGCGACGTTAGAACTTCACGTCGCGTCAGGTGCAAGGCCCGTCAGACGGTGGCGTAGCCGGACAGGGCGGGCTCCAGCAGGTCGAAGGCCCGGGTGGCTTCGGCGGCGACGATCTGGGCGATCTCGTCGTTGGGGTGGCCGGCGAGGGTGAGCGTCTGGATGCGGTTGAACAACACGCGGTGGACGGTGCCGAGCAGGCCGGCGGCGGTCTGGACGGTGATGTCGTCGGGCCGGCCGCCGGTGGCCTCGGCCAGGGCCCGTGCCAGGTGGTGTTCCCGCTGGTCGTGCAGGCCGCGCAGGCAGGCGCTCAGGGTCGGGCTGTCGGCGATCATGCGGGCGAACTGCGGGCCGGAGAACCCGGCTACCGGGTCCTGGACGGCCACGACGTCCAGGAACGCGCGGCGCAGTGCGGCCAGCGCCGACTCTCCCGGGTGCCGGCCGGCGACGACGTCTGCCAGGGAGGCGGCGAACTGTTCCTTGTGGTCGAGGGCCAGGTCTTCCTTGTAGGGGAAGTAGTTGGTGACCGTCTTCTTGGCGACGCGCGCGGCGGCGGCGATCTCGGCGATGGTCGTCTGCTCGAAGCCCTGCGCGATGAACAGCCGGGTCGCATGGTCGGAGATCAGTTGCCGGGTCTCCTGCTTCTTGCTCTCGCGGAGCCCGGTCGCAGCCGGTGTCTGGGTGCCCATGGACGCAATCTTACCCTCGTAGCATCTTTATGTTGACACCTTCGAGGCTCTTTGGCTAAGTTTACGTCCGTAGCAAGTTTGCGACGATAGAACCTAGCAAGGGAGACTCGTGCAGTTCACCGCCTCCACCGTTTCGCTGACCGTCGACGACGTCGCCGCCACCCAGGAGTTCTTCACCGCCCACCTGGGCTACCAGCTCCAGCAGGCCGCCGACGGGTTCGCGTCCATGACCCGTCCCGACGCCTTCGACGTCGTCGTGCTCGCCCGTGGCATCGAGGTGCTGCCGCCCGAGCAGCGCGACCAGCGGGCCGGCGGCGTGATCCTGGCCTTCACCCTCGACGGCGGCCTGCGGGAACAGGAGCAGCGGCTGCGCGACGCCGGTGTCGAGATCACCATGCCGCTGCGTCAGGAGCCCTGGGATGAGCGTCTGTTCCAGGTCACCGACCCCAACGGGGTGATCGTCCAGTTCGTCGAGTGGGTCGCCCCCGACCCCGCCTGACCTTTCCCCGCCGAGCCGAAAGAGAGCCTCCTGTTGCGCAAGCTGGTGTACTACATCGCCGTCTCCCTCGACGGTTTCATCGCCGGTCCGGACGGGGCCGACCCCACCGGCCCCGACGGCTTCTGGCCGCTGCCCGCCGACTACATCGGGCACATCGCGGCCCACTACCCCGAGACCCTGCCCGCGCCGGCTCGCGCCGCCCTGTCGATCACCGCCGAAGGCACCCACTTCGACACCGTCCTGGAAGGGCGGCGCAGCTACGAGATCGGCCTGAAGGCCGGCGTCACCGACGCCTACCCCCACCTGCGGCACCTGGTCTTCTCCCGGACCCTCGCCGCAAGCCCCGACCCCGCCGTCGAGCTGGTCGCGACCGATCCCGTGGCGACGGCACGCGACCTCAAACGGCAGGACGGCAAGGACATCTGGCTGCTGGGCGGCGCCGAGCTGGCCGGTGCGCTCTACCGGGAGATCGACCGGCTGATCCTCAAAGTGGGCGCACTGACCATCGGCACCGGCATCCCGCTGTTCTCCGGCGGCTTCGACCCCCGCGCCTGGAAACTCACCGATCACACGGTGCTCGACAGTGGCGCCGCCTTCTTCACCTACGACCGCTCCGCCGATCAAGGCTCCGGTCCGGAGTGAGAGGGCCGTTCGCGAGCCGACCGGGTCTCAGGACGACGCGCGAGTCGGGTGTCGGCGCCAGATGTGGGCGTTGCGCTCGGCGAACTCACGGAAGGTGGCCGGGCGCCTGCCGGTGACCCGCTCGACGTCCCCGGTCGGGACGGATCCGTGGCCGGAGATGATCGTGTCGGTCAGCCACCGCAACATCACCGCGTAGTCGGCGGGCAGGCCCGCGGCGATCGCCCCGCCGATCCAGGCGTCCTGGTCTAGGTCGTGGTAGGCGACCGGCTCGCCGCGCACCGCGCCGATCACGGCGGCGACCTCGTCGAAGCGGAGGGCCTCGGGGCCGGTGAGCGAGTACCGCGCGCCCGCGTGGGCGGCCGGGTCGAGGAGGGTCTCGGCCGCCACGGCCGCGATGTCGTCGGCGTCCACGAAGGCCTCGGCGCCGCCTCGGCTGGGCACCATGATCGCGCCGTTGATCAGGGGGACGTGGTCGTCGGTGAAGTTCTGCATCACCCATGCGGCGCGCAGGACGGAATGAGTGAAGGTCCGCCGGGCCGCGAGGTCGGCCTCGACGGCGGCGATGTGGATCTCCGCCGGGGCTCGGTCGGCGTTGTGGGCGCTGAGGAACGTCACGTGTCGGACGCCCGCCTTCTCGGCGAGGTCGAGGAAGCCGGTGACCTGGTCGGCGTAGGCGACACGCGGCACGGGGGTCACCAGGTAGAGGCGGTCGACGCCGGCCAGCGCCTCGTGGTGGGTGGCCGGGTCGTCCCAGTCGAATCGGACGTCGGCTCCGTTGCGGGCCGCGGTGCGGGTGGTGACTCCCCGCTGCCTTAGGCGTCTCGCCAGTGCGGAGCCGGTGCGGCCGGTGCCGCCGAGGACGAGGGTGGTGTTGGTCATGGCTCAATGCTCGATGTCACAGGTGAGCTGATCCATGGGTGAAAAGCTCGATTCACTACGCGAAACGCTCATCGGATTGACCGCGACGCGCTTTGCGCGCAGCCTGTGGTCGTGGACCTGCTGTACGACCATCTGATCCGGGCCCGCGCCACCGGCGCCGTCTTCGCGCGCACCGTGGCCGAGCCGCCGTGGGGAATGCGGCTGAGCGGCTCGATCCAGCTCGGGGTGCACGCGGTCGTGCGGGGCCGGGGATGGCTCTGGACGGACACTCCCGGCAGCGCGGTGGAGCTCTCGCCCGGGACCGTGGTGCTGGTGCGCGGCGGTCCCGACCACTACGTCGGAGACCAGCCGGGCGCCCACTGCGTGGGACCGGAGGAGTTCGGGGCCCGGCATCCACTGACGGAGGTCGATGAGAGCCCCCGGGCCACGGTCTTCCTGTGCGGCGCCTACCGGTTCTCCGGCGAGGTCGGCAGGGCGCTGCTCGACGCACTGCCCCAGGTCATGACCTTGACCCCGGCGCTCGACGACCCCCTCCGGGACGTGATCACCCTGCTGTCCCGCGAGCTCGGCAGGACCCGGCCCGCCCAGCAGATCGTGCTCGACCGGCTGCTCGACCTGCTTCTCGTGCTCGCCATCCGCAGCGACTTCGAGCAGAACACGACCGCGCCGCGCTGGTACCGGGCGTCGGCCGACCCTCGGCTGGGCGCCGCGTTGCGGGCCATGCACGAGAACGCGGCCCACCCGTGGACGGTGCCGGAACTGGCCGCGATCAGCGGGTTGTCGCGGGCCGCCTTCGCGCGGGCCTTCCAGGAGAAACTCGGTCAGGCGCCGATGCGCTACCTGACCGAGTGGCGCATGACCCTCGCCCGCGACCACCTGCGCGACGGCGACCTGAGCCTGGCGCGCGTCGCCGAGGCCGTCGGCTACGCCTCACCGTTCGCCTTCACCGCCGCCTTCCGCCGCCACCACGGCAGCCCGCCCGGAGTCTGGCGGAAGGCGGAGCAGACGGCCGCCGCGGTTCACCGGCCGGCCCTGCTCCATTCGGCGAGCCTGCGCAGCTCCTCCACCGACGGCGAGCCCGTGGCCGCCGGCTGGCCTTCTTCCGCGACCCGTGGGGGAACATGATCGAACTCTCGGAGACGCTGCCCGGCGCGGGCGCCTGACGCCCGATCGTTTGCCTGGACATTACGGGTCCGTGCCCAGGTCAGCGCGGTAATGCGCCCTATCATCGAGGTTTCTATGTTGCGGGCGTTCTTCAGGACCGAGGCGGGCAGCACGAGTGTGCTGCTCGGGGCCACCCTTGCGGCGCTGCTCTGGGCCAACTCCCCGTGGGGCGACACTTACGAGGCGTTCTGGCACCTTCAGGCCGGGTTGTCCTTCGGTGACGCCGTCTTCTCGCTCGATCTGCGTCACTGGGTCAACGACGGGCTCATGACGCTGTTCTTCTTCCTGATCGGCCTGGAGATCTCCTACGAGGTGCGTCTCGGCCAGCTCACCGACCGGCGGCTGCTGGCCGTCCCGGCGGTCGCCGCGTTCGGGGGGCTCGTCGTGCCGGCGGTGGTCTACCTGGCGTTGAACGCGGGCGGGCCGGGGGCGGGTGGCTGGGGGGTGCCGATCGCCACCGACACGGCGTTCGTGCTGGGGGTGCTGGCCGTCGTGGGGGCACGCTGTCCCGAGCCGTTGCGGGCGTTCCTGCTGACGCTCGCGATCGTGGACGACGTGCTGGCCATCATCGTCATCGCCGTCTTCTACACCGAGGACCTGTCGATGGCGTCGCTGTTCACCGCGGCGGCGCTGCTGGCGGCGATCGTGATGTTGCGCTGGTTGAGGATCTGGCGGGCGCCGGCGTACATCGTGCTGGGGTTCGCGTTGTGGGTGGCGACGCTGGAGAGCGGGGTGCATCCCACGTTGATCGGCATCGCGCTCGGGGTGCTGGTCTTCGTGTACGCGCCCAGCGACTACAAGCTGCTGACGGCGGGAGAGGCCGTCCACGAGTTCACCGCCGACCCCAGCGCCCGGGGGGCCCGCAGGGCGGCGCGGAAGGTGCAGGCGGCGGTCTCGGTGAACGAGCGGCTGCAGCTCAGGATCAGCCCGTGGAGCAGCTATCTGATCGTGCCGGTGTTCGCGCTGGCCAACGCGGGCGTGGTGCTCGACGCCGAGTCGCTGCGGCGGGCGGTCACCTCGCCGATCACCATCGGCGTGGTGCTCGGGCTGCTGTTGGGCAAGTTCGCCGGCATCGCGATCGGCACGTGGTTGCCACTGCGGCTGAAGTGGGGGGCGCTGCCGGGCAACCTGGTGTGGGGGCAGTTGCTCGGCGGCGCCGCCGTCTCGGGCATCGGGTTCACGGTGTCGTTGTTCATCGTCGGGCTGGCGTTCGACGATCCGGTCGTGCAGAGCCAGGCCAAGATCGGCATCCTGGCAGGCTCGTCGTTGTCCGCGCTGACCGGCTGGTTGATCTTCCGGATGGCCTGGGACAGGGGCGGCGTGTGCGCACCACCGGAGGCGGACCTCGAACCGGTCGAGGAGGTGCCGGTCGTGCTCTCCGAGCCGGTAGGCCCCGACGACCACGTGCGCGGCCCGGCCGTCCACAAGGTCACGATCGTCGAGTACGGCGACTTCGAGTGCCCCTACTGCGGACGCCTGCACCCGATCTTGGAGGAACTGCTGGCCAGGCACCGGACGACCCGGCTGGTGTTCCGCCACTTCCCGCTGCGCACCATCCACCCCAGGGCGGTGCCGGCCGCGCTGGCGGCCGAGGGAGCGGCGGCCGACGGGAAGTTCTGGGAGATGCACGACGTCCTGTTCGCCAACCAGCGTTTCCTGACCGACGGCGACCTGGCCCGCTACGCCGCCGACATCGGGGTCGAGCCCTGGCCGGACGTGCCGGCCCGGCTCGCCAGGATCGGGCACGACGAGGAGACCGGCCGGGCCAGCGGAGTGCGCGGCACCCCGACCTTGTTCATCAACGGCCTGCGCTACCAGGGCGGCATGGACCTGGAGTCGATCAGCCGGGCGATCAGGGAGGCCGAGCGGCAACCCTGACCGTCAGGCCTGTTCACCCTCCGGTCTGCTCACCACGTGGGCGTCGGGTCCGGGGAACACCAGGGACTCGTGGTCGTCGCCCGTCCAGCGCACCAGGTAGGGAGGAGAGCCGTCCGGGTGGCGCACCTCGGTGATCACGCCGATCTTCCGGGGCTCGTGGTCGCTGCTGCCCTCGACGATCAGCCGGTCTCCCATAGCGGCCTTCATCGTTGTTCTCCTTTCTCGACGCGCCTTTTCATCCATCGTCCGTCCGGGCACGCCCACGGCCTATGCGGTGGACGCCAAGAGACCGGAAAATGCCGTCGGCAGAAGGACAAAGCCCTTTGTGGCGGCCGGGACCGGCGGACGAAAGTGGAAGGAAGACCCGAAGAAGGACACGAGACATGGTTCCGATCATCGTCGTGGGCGTGGACGGATCAGCTCCTTCGCTCGCGGCCGTGGAGTACGCGGCCGAGGACGCCGCACGCAGGCACGCCGCCCTGCGGATCATACACGCGCGGTCGGCGGCCGTCCGGGACGCCGAACTCAACGCCGTGCAGGAGAGACACCACCAGGAGGTGCTCGCCGAAGCGCAGCGGCGGGCCTGGGAGTGCGCCCCGGACATCCGGATCAGCGCCCAGCTCGTCGTGGGCCCACCCGCCGAACGCCTGAGGGAGGCGGCGCACGACGCCGACGAGGTCGTGATCGGCAGCCGTGGCAAGGGCGGCTTCGCGGGGTTGATCCTCGGCTCGGTCAGCCTGTCGATGGTGGGTCACATCCCCGGACCGGTCGTCGTCGTCCGCAAGCCCGCCCAGCGGATCTACGGAAAACTCGTCGTCGGGTACGACGGAGGCGACGAGTCGGAGACGGCGCTGGAGTTCGCCTTCGCCGAAGCCGACCGGCGCGGCGCCCGCCTCAAGCTCGTGTACGCGTGGGAACCGCCGTCGTTCGCGGCCTCCGCCGTCGTCTACGGAGCGCTGCTCCAGCAACTGTTCGACGAGCGCATCACCTTCGTGTGGCAGCAACTCGCGCCGTGGACGCGGAAGTACCCCCACATCCCGGTCGAGCGCCTGGCCACCTGCGGTCACCCCGTCTTCCTGCTGTCGGAGGAGTCGCGCACGGCGGATCTGGTGGTCGTCGGCTCACGCGGGCGGGGCACGTTCGCCTCGACCGCCCTCGGCTCGGTCGGCCACGGCCTGCTGCACCGCGCCCACTGCCCCGTAGCCGTCGTCGCGGAGGAGGGCCGGCGATAGGTCAGCTCAGTTCAGCCGGAAGACGGTGAGCACCGCCGCGTGGTCGGAGGACCAGGAGGCGCCCTCTCCGACCGCTTCGGAGGACAGGACGGTGAGGGGGCCCTTGTAGTGGATGAAGTCGATGCGGTCCTGGGGCTCCGGTTCGCCGGTGTGGGAGTCGTAGCCGTAGCCGCCGGTGAAGGTCTTGAAGACGGGTGACCAGGTGGCGCCGGGGTGGGTCGACGGGTTGGGATTGGCCTGGCGGTAGGAGTCGACGAGCCCCGCGCCGGCCGGGGCCGTGGACGTCGGCCACGGGACGGAACCGTAGCCGCAGCGGGAGGTCGCGGGCGTCCAGTCGAGGTGGCTGGGCGCGTTGAAGTCGCCGGTCAGCAGCACCGGGGTGGTCGCCGACGCCGAGAGGTCGGCGGACATGGCCGTGAGGATGGTGTTGATCTGGCCGGTGCGTCCAGAAGAGGCCTCGCGGTTGAGGAGCTGCTTGACGGTCATCCTGCCGAAGCAGGCGTCGTACGGGCCGTAGGGGGTGTAGCCCAGGTGGGCGCTCCAGAGGCGCAGGGAGCGGGCGCCGAGGTCGATCCTGGCGGCGACGGCACTGCCCGCGACGGTCGGCGTGGTGCCGGTGATCGGATAGCGGCTGAGGACCGCGGTGTCGGAGTTCTGGAAGTACGACCAGCCGAGGGCCGACGCGAGGGCCTGGGCGGCGGAGCCCTCGTTCTCCTGGATCCCGACGACGTCGACGTCGCGTTCGAGCAGGAACCTGAGCTGCTTCTCGAAACCGTCCGCCACCCGGGTGCCGCCGTGCCACAGGTTCCAGCTCAGCGCCCTGAACTGCGGCACCAGCACGCCCGACTGGACGCGGACCGTCACGGTCGCGTCGGCCGTGCCGGAGGCGGTGGTGGCCCTGATCCCCACGACGGCGTCGCCCGCGGTGGTCGGCGTCCCGGTGACGGCGCCCGACGACGACACCGACACCCAGGCGGGACCGGAGGTCTTGGCGAAGGTCAGGCCGGTGACGTCGCCCTGCACGAGCCCGCCGACGGTCGCCGAATAGGCGGCGCCCGCCTTGGCGTTGCGCAGCGTGAACCGTGAGGCCGGGAAACGCGGCGGGGTGTCGGAGGTGATCCGCAGCGAGACGGGCTGGGCGAGCCAGGTGTACCCGTCGTCGAACAGGTAGAAGAGCTTGTAGTTCCCGGCGGCGAGTCCCGTGGTCGGCAGCGTGCCGGTGCCGGTGGCGGACGGTGCGTACACCCACTTGAGGGAGGGGCCGACATAGGTCTCGCCGACGGGCCCGTTGCCCGGGTCGCGGTAGAGGCCCACCCAGTTCTTGGTGTCGGGCCGGGAGGTGGCGTAGCCGAACCGGATGTCGGCGCCGACCGTGACTGACGGCGACGCGACCGTCAGCGTCCCGTCGGCGGCGGCGTCGGCGGGCTGGACGGGCAGGGTGACGGCCGCGACGGCCAGCACCAGGGCGAGCAGTCTTCGCATGCCGTGATCGTCCGCAGGCGGCGTGCCCGCCGGGTGACATCGCGGTCGCGCCGAACCGAACCACGGCCCAACACTGGGCGGCCCCACTACTACGTGCTACTGTTTAGCAGTACTCGGTGCTACTTAGTACCGACGGAGGTGAGGATCCTCGATGGACGACCTGACGGAGATGTTGAAGGGCACGCTGGAGGGCTGCGTGCTGGAGATCATCGGCAGCGAGGAGACCTACGGCTACGCCATCACGCGCCGGCTGAACGACCTCGGCTTCACCGACGTCGTCGAGGGGACGGTCTACACCATCCTGCTGCGGCTGGAGAAGAAGGGGCTCGTGCAGGTCACGAAACGGCCGTCCGGGGTGGGGCCGCCCCGCAAGTTCTACACGCTCAACGAGGCCGGACGCGGCGAGCTCGCGACGTTCTGGGCGAAGTGGGAGTACGTCACCTCGCGGATCGAGAAGCTCAGGGAAGGCGGGAGATGAACCTCTGGGACACCGTGACGGGCAACGACATGACCAGGGAGTGGAAGGAGTTCGCGGCCCGCGCCGGGAAACTGCCGGCCGACCACCGGGCGGCGTGGGAGCAGATCCAAGGCCATCTCTTCCTCTACGGAGACTTCACGGGCCGGAACCTCATGCCGATCCTCGACGGCGCCCTCGGGCTGCTCGAAGAGACGGCGGCCGACGGGCGGACCGTCCACGAGGTGCTGGGCGACGACATCGCCGGCTTCTGCGCGGCGCTCGCCGGCGGAGAGGGGGCCCACACGTTCCGCGACCGGTGGCGGGCGCAGCTGAACAGGAACGTGGCGAGGAAACTGGGGCGGCTGGGAGGCTGACGTGGGCATTCGGGACATCATCGAGGGCAAGCGGCAGTGGCGGGCGCATGTGGCGCGGGTCAAGGCGCTGCCGCCCGACTACCAGATCGTCCACAAGGAGATGCAGCGTTACTTCTTCAAGGTCGGCTCGGCCGAACTGCTCTCCGGGGTCCTCGACTTCTTCGAGGAGGGGGTAGCCGACGGGACGGGCGTCAGGGAGCTCATCGGCGACGACGTGGCGGCCTTCTGCGACGGTCTGATCGGTGACACGCGCACCCATGTCGGCGGAACCGCGTGACCCTGCGTCCGGAACGGCCGGCGGCCGCGGGCGTCGTGCTCGCGGGCGGGCGGTCCAGCCGGATGGGACGCCCCAAGGCCTGGCTGGAGTGGCACGGCTCGACCCTGCTCCACCGGGCCGCCGCGGTCCTCGCCCGGTCGGTGGCCGGTCCGGTCGTCGTGGTGGCCGCCCCCGGGCAGGAGCTGCCGCCGCTGCCCCCCGACGTCTCGGTGGTCGAGGACCCCGTCGAGGGGCTGGGGCCCATGCAGGGGCTGGCGGCAGGGCTCGCGGCGGTGGCCGACCGGGCCGGGGCGGCGTTCGTGTGCTCCACCGACATGCCGTTCCTCCACCCGGCCTTCGTCCGCCGCGTGCTGCGCGCCCTGCCCCCCGGGGCGGACGTCGTGCTCCCGGTGGCCCGGGGTTTCCGGCAACCGCTGGCCGCCGCCTACCGGACGTCTCTGGCCCGGCTGGTCGACGACCTCCTGGCCGAGGGCGACCTGCGGCCCGGCATGCTCTTCAAGCACTGCGAAGTCGTCCAGCTCGACGACGGGCAACTGCTGGCCGACGCCGAGCTGGCCCGGCTCGACCCGGCGCTGGAGAGCGTGGTGAACGTCAACTCCCCCGACGACTACGCCGTGGCGCGTGAGCGGCCGCGGCCCGAGATCGTGGTCGAGCACGACCGCCGGCCGCACCGGGTCCGGGCCGCCACCCTCGGGGCCGCCGCGACCGCCGTCGGGCTCGGCCTGCACCGCGGCGTGGTGGTCACCCTCAACGGCGATCGGGTTGCCCCCGACGAGTGGTTGCCTCTGGTGACAGGGGACACCGTCACCTTCTGAGCGCTGGTCGTCGACCCCCGGCTCGCCCTGCGCGAGTTCGCCGAAGGGCCTCCCACGCCACCGGCCGTCACCCACGACGAGGAACTGCTCGCTCCGCTGTGCGCATGTCGTAAGTCTTCATCCCCTGGTCACCGGCTGGTCGCACACCCGCTGACCGCGCCTGGCTGAATGTGACCGCTCGCTCTTCCGGGGCCGCGACACTCCACCTGAAGATCACGAGTCGGAAATGGTTGGCTTCGTGCAGGAGATCGCGTGAACTTCCCCACCCGCGCGCGGGCGGACCTCGCCGGGAGACCGGCATGACGGGCCTGAACGGCATCGACAGCCGGTTCGTCGCGTTCTTCGACGGCGGCGGCGCCTTCTGGCTGGCCCTGGCCATCGCCCTGGGCGTCGGCGCGATGCACGCCGTCGCGCCCGGCCACGGCAAGAGCGTCACCGCCGCCTACCTGGTCGGCACCCACGGCCGCTATCGCGACGCGGTCCGGCTCGGCGTCATCGTGGCGGTCATGCACACGTTCTCCGTGCTGGTGTTGGCCCTGCTCTGGGTCGGCGTCTCCGGGGTCGCCGGAGTGGGCACGGAGTCGATCACCGCCTGGATGCAGGTGGTGGCCGCCGTCGTCGTGATCGGGGTCGGTGTCCACCTCGCCGTCCGCCACCTCCGCCGGCGGGTGCACGTCCACAGCCACGCACACGGACACGGACATGGTCACGGGCACGGCCATGGGCACGGTCACGGGCACGAGGCCACCCATCCGTGGTCGCGGAAGGGGCTGGTCGCGCTGGCCCTGTCCGGCGGGCTGCTGCCGTCGCCGTCGGCCTTCATCGTGCTGGTCAGCGGGCTGCTCACCGGGCGGGCGCTCGACGCGGTCGTGCTGGTCCTGGTGTTCGGGTTCGGCATGGCCTGCACGCTGACCGCGGTGGGCGTCGCCACGATCCGGGGCCACGGCCTGCTCACCCGCGGGATGCGCGGCCGTTCGGCGGCCGCCGCCGTGTCGGCGTGGACGCCGGTGGTGGCGGGCGTCGCCGTCACGATCGCCGGTTGTCTCTACCTGGCGAGCGCGGTCTCCGTCCTGGCCGCCTAGCGTCAGACGTCGGTGATCAGGGAGTTCAGCACGGCCTCCCCGTCGACCTTGGTGGTCAGGCCGTAGCGGCGGGTGCTGTCGAGGGAGCCGAGGCCGAGCAGTTCGGCGACCAGGACCGGGTCCCGGCCGTCGCGGACCAGCTGGGCGGCGAAGGTGTGGCGGAGGATCAGCGGGTTGACCGGCTCGTCGGGGTCGGCGAAACCGGCGATGACGTCACGGGCCGCGCGGTCGCTCAGGCGGCGGCCCCGGTGGTTGAGGAACAGCGCCGGTTCGGTGTCGGCGCCCTTCCACCCGGCGCGGGCCTCCAGCCAGGTGGTCAGCACCTGGCGCAGGTCGGGGTGGAGGGGCATCCGGCGGGACCGGCCACCGGCCCGGACGGTCAGGCCGTCGGGAGCGACGTCGCCCGCGTCGAGGCCGACGACCTCGGAGATCCGCAGCCCGGCGAGATAGGGCAGCAGCGCGATGGCCCGGTCGCGGGGGGTCGCGGTGAGCCTGACCCGGCCGAGGTAGTGGCGGATACGCGGGCCGTCGAGGGTGCGGGGGACCGGATGGCGGACCGAGCGTTCGCGGCGGATCTCCGGCCGGCCGACGCCGCGGCGGGCGTAGAAGTCGTCGAGGGCCGACAGGTAGGTGTCGATCGTGGTGGGGGCCCGATCGGCGTTCTTGAGGTGGCCGCAGAAGGCGCTCACCGCGTCGGCCGCCGTCGCCGGGTCGGTCAGCGGGTCGCCGTCGAAGGTCCGCCCGCCCAGCCACGAAAGGTATGCGCGCAGGCGGGAGAGGTATTTGGCCTTGGTGGAGCCGGCCAGGGAGGCGGGTTCCAGCGCGGCCGCGTAACCGGCCAGTGCGGTCGCCAGCTCGGCCGACAGCAGGACCGTTCGAGACCGGGTCTTTCCGCTTGCCACGCCTTAAGTCTACTTCCGGAAACACGACATACCGGAAGTCCTGGGATATGGTGAAGAGACCGAGGACTTTTCGAGCGTTGGCACTCAGGTCGGCGTCGCCCCCGGCGAACGATGACCGAGTCACCCCGGATAAGGGGCATTCGGCCGCCCATACGACTCACGAGGAAGTTCCGTCATGACCGTGCTGGGAACCACGGCGCCCACGATCCTCCACCTGTCCGGGGACATCGACGTCTGCACCACACCCGACATCCGCCGGCGGATTCTCGGCGCCCTCGACCAAGCCGTCGAGGTGCTCGTCCTGGACCTGTCCGAGGTGACCTTCTGCGGCGCCGGGGGGCTCGGCCTGCTGCTGCACGCGCAGGGCAGGGCCCGATCGCGGGGCGTGACCCTGGCGTTGACCCGCCTCACCCCGCAGATGACCAGACTGCTGGAGATCACCGAGCTGAGCGACCGCTTCCCGATCCTGGCCGAGCAGTAGCCCGGCCAGGACCGTGAAGGCCCGGGTCCTCCCGTCTTGTCACTTCGCGTGATCGAGGGCCCAGTCGAGGACTTCGTCGGCGATGGCCTCCCAGCCGGGGGCGGCGGGGAGCAGGTGCGGGTAGCCCTCGTAGTGCTTGAGCTCGGTGATCGTCTTGGACTTGTAGTGCTTGGCGTTTGAGGCCTGGACGGCCGGGGGCATGATGTGGTCCTCACTGGCCGACACGAACAGCAGCGGGGCGCGGTCGTCGTTGTGGTAGTCGACGGCGACGGCCTGCTTGCCGGGCTGGAAGTTGGCCAGCACGCTGTCCCACAGGATGCGGCCCGAGACGGGGATGGAGTAGCGCTCGTAGAGGGCGCGCGACTCGTCTTCGGGGAAGGTGTTGGTGAAGGCGTACCTCCACTGGTCGTACTCGATCGGCACGGCCTTGTGGTGGTTGGCCGGGCTCTTGAGCACCGGGAAGGTCGACTTGACCTGGCTGAGCGGAACGACCCGCACCCCCTCGGTCGGGGCCGAGCACAGTGCGACCCCGGCCGCGCCGTAGCCGTGGTCGAGCAGGATCTGGGTGAACGCGCCGCCGGCCGAGTGGCCGATGATGATCGGCTTGCTGTCCAGGCCGTCGAGGATCTTCTCGAACTTCTCGATGATCTGCGGGACGCGCAGGTCGACGATCGGCGTCGGGTCGGCGCGCAGGGCCTCGACCTCGACCTCGAAGCCGGGATAGCCGGGGGCCAGCACGCGGAAGCCCTTGGCCTCGTAGTGCTTGACCCAGTGTTCCCAGCTCCGGGGGGTTACCCAGAAGCCGTGGACGAGGACGATCGTGTCGGGTCTCATGTCGGTCGGTCTCCATTCGGTGGGGGTGTTCTCAGCCCGTGTCGTCGAGGACTTCTCTGAGCTGGCGGCGGGAGCTCACGCCGAGCTTGCGGAAGATCTTGCGCAGGTGGTAGTCGACCGTGCTGACCGACAGGAAGAGCTGCGCGGCGATCTCGGGGTTGGTGGCGCCACCCCTGGCCAGGACGGCGATGGTCAGCTCGTGGGGCGTGAGGTCGGAGCCGGGGCCGCCCGAGCGGGCGCGAGGTTGCTCGCCGGTGGCGGCGAGTTCCGTCCGGGCGCGGGCGGCGAAGCCCACCAGTCCGTTGCGCTCGAAGATCGTGAGCGCGGCGCGCAGCTGGTGGCGGGCGTCGCGGCGCCGTCTGCGGCGGCGCAGCCATTCGCCGTACAGCAGGTGCGCGCGGCCCAGGTCGCCCGGCGCGCGCAGGCCGCCGAGGAGGTCCAGCGCCCGCCGGTACAGCGGTTCGGCGTGGTCGCCGTCGGTCAGGAGGGCCTCGGAGTAGGCCAGCACGCCCAGCGCGCGGGGCGCGCCGCTGGCGGTGGCGCGGCGGGTCAGGGTCTTCAGCGTCTCCTCGGCCAGGGTCCGGTCGCCCGAGCGCAGCGCCGCCTCGACCAGGTCGGGCAGCAGGCGGGAGTGCACGGCCATGTCGTCGCCGTCGACGAGCGTGCGCAGGAGGGCGCCCGCCTGGGCGTACTCGCCCCGGCTCAGTGCGATCAGCGCCCGGCCGACGCGGCCCTGCGCCTCCACCGCGCCCGCCCCGAGCGCGGCCGAGGCCTCCATCGTGCGGGCGAGCCGGGTCTCCAGGTCGCCGACCTCGCGCCGGGCCAGCAGTTCGGGATGGCGGTAGACCTCCCACAGGTCCTCGCTGGCGCCCATCGCCGAACGGATCTGGTGACACTGGACGATCAGCGCGTCGGCCCGGTCGAGGTCGCCCAGGACGGTCTCCTGCATCGACCAGGCGTACAGCGAGGCGTCGAGGCTGAACAGGGAGCCCGTCCGGCGGGCCACCTCGCCGGCCCGCCGGATGACGGCCCGCTGGGTGTCGTCGTCCCACAGGACCATGACCAGCGTGGTCGTCAGGATGGACTTGAGCAGGACCTCGTCGTCGGAGGTCGCCGGGTCGAGCACCCGTTCGGCCGCGCGCCGCAGGTGGGGGACGGCCGCCTCGTAGCCGTCCAGGACCAGGACGGCGAAGGACGTGAGCACCGGGTCGGTGGTCTCCAGCGCCCGCGCCGCCTCGGCGATCTCGGTGAGGCTGGTGCCGGTCGTCAGGTGCCCGGAGGTCACCGCCCGTTCGGCGGCCCGCAGCACCGCGTCGCTCGCCAGGTCGGGGGCGGCTCCGGCGAACGCGCGGGCGGCCTCCATGAACACCGCGGGGGCGGTCCCGAAGGCGCCCGGCAGGCCCAGCGAGTGGGACGCGCCGCCCCGCACGATCAGGGCGCGGCCCCGGGTGACCTCGTCGAGGGCGTCGTGGTCGACGGTGTCGAGCAAGGTCTGGGCCTGCACGGGTGCGCCGCCGATGAAGGCGGCCTCGGCGGCGGCGACCCGCCGCCGGTCGCGGAGCGGGCCCCGGGGGGTGAGTTCGGCGGCCCTGGCCAGGTAGGCGGCCCGTGCGGCGAAGCCGCCGCGCGCACCCGCCCGGTCGGCGGAGCGTTCGAGCTCGGCGGCCACCCGCTCGTCGGGCAGCAGGCACGCGGCGGCCAGGTGCCAGGCCCGCCGGTCGACGTCGGCCGGGCGTGTGGTCGCCTCGGCCAGCGCGCGGTGGGCCTGCCGGCGCGCCACGCTGGTCGCGCCGCCGTAGACGGCCGAGCGGATCAGCGGATGGCGGAACGCCGCGGTGACGCCCACGCAGAGCAGCCGGGCCGACTCGGCCGGGCCGGTCGCCGCCTGCCGCAGTCCCAAGGTGTCGGCCGCGGCGGTGATGTAGCCCAGGTCGCCGCCAGGTTCGGCGGCGGCCAGCAGCAACCAGGCCTGCGTGTCCGGCGGCAGGTCGCGCACCTGCCGGAGGTAGAGCTCCTCCAGCCTGCTGCCGATCGGCAGCGGATCGGGCAGCGAACGGCCGCCGCTGAGCTGCTCCGGCGACAACTCCCGGCCCAGGTCGCTGAGGGCGAGCGGATTGCCCGCCGTGGCGGCGACGATCCGGACGGCCACCCGTTCGTCGAGGGTGCCGTCGACGGTCGCGCGCAGCAGTTCCAGCGCCTCCGGTTCGGGCAGCCCGGTCACCTCGGTCACCGGCAACCCGGCCAGGCCCGGCAGTTCGGCCCGCATGGCGAAGACCAGCCCGATGCCCTCGGCGTAGGCCCGGCGGGCCACGAAGGCCAGCACCGTCAGCGACTCGCCGTCGAGCCACTCCGCGTCGTCGACGCAGACGAGGATCGGCCGGTCGGCGGTCACGTCGGCCAGCATGCTCAGCGTGGCCAGGCCGACCAGGAACCGGTCCGGAGGCGGCCCTTCGGCCAGCCCGAACGCCACCCGCAGGGCACCGGCCTGCGCGGGCATCAGCCGGTCGTGCCGGTCGAGGAACGGGATCAGCAGGCGGTGCAGCGCGGCGTACGCGAACGCCGCCTCCTCCCGCACCCCCGCCACGCGGACGACCCTCGCCGAGGGCGACGCCTTCTCCGCGGCGTAGTCGAGCAGCACGGTCTTGCCGATGCCGGCGTCACCACGCAGCAGGAGCACGCCGCTGAAGCCGTCGCCGAGGGTGGCGACCAGGCCGTCGAGCGCCGCGCGCTCCTCGGCGCGTCCGACGATCACACTGCCGATCACACTGTCGACCACACTGGGCGTGCCGCCCGGCACCATGCTCAGCACCCTTCCCGAAGCGCCGACTCCCGGCGTCAGCGACGCTATGCGCCGTCGCCGCCGGGCGGCATCCGTCAGCCGACGTACGCTGACGGACCCAGGGCGTCGCGCAGTTGCCCGCGCGCGGTGATGCCGAGTTTGCGGAACAGCCGGTAGAGGTGGGTGCTGACGGTGCGGTGCGACAGGTAGAGCTGCTGGCCGATCTCCCGGTTCGACAACCCGCCCGCCGCCAGCCGGGCGATGTGCAGCTCCTGGGGCGTCAGCCGGTCGACCCCGCTGGAGACACGCAGGTCGCTGACCTCGCCCGCGGCCCGCAGCTCCTGCCGGGCCTTCTCGCCCCACGCGAGCAGGCCGAGCGCGTCGAAGGCGTCCCGCGCGGTGCGCAGCGGCACCCGCGCCTCCTGGATCCGGCGGCGGCGCCGCAACCAGACCCCGTAGGCGAAGGTCAGCCGGGCCCGGCCGATGGGCCATGGCGCCGGGTCGCCGTTGAGGGCCTCCTGGTAGAGGCGTTCGGCGTCGGCGTCTTCGGCCAGGAGCGCCCGCGCGTACCGCAGGCCCTGGTGCAGCAGGGCGGCGGGGGTCCGGGCGCCGAGCTCCTCCGCCTCGGCCAGCAGCGGCTTGAGCTCCTCCCGGTGGGCGGGCAGCGCGGCGTCGACCAGGTCGGCGAGGGCCCACAACCGGGTCACGGGGTGGAAGGCGACGTCGGCCGGGTCGAACAGGCGGCGCAGGTGCCCGTAGGCGTCCTCGTGCCGTCCGGCGCAGAGCGCGATCACGCCCCGGGCGTGCTCGATGAGGGCGACGGCCGAGCTGGTGGCACCGGAACCGAGAGTACGCTCGCCTTCGGCGGCCAGGGCCAGGCCGTGCGCCTCCTCGCCCCGGAACCCCGCGACCATCGCCTGCCCGGCGTAAGCGGAGGACTGCCAGCGCGCCTGCCCTGTTTCGCGGGCCAGCCGCTCGGCCTCCTCGGCGGCCAGCAGCGCGCCCGGCGCGTCGCCGCAGAACAGCATGCTCCAGACCAGCGACACGAGCGCCTGGGCCAGCAGTCCCAGCCGGCCCTGCGCCCGCAGGTCGGCGATGGCCGCGTCGAGGAACGGCACCGCCAGGTCGTGGGCGCCCATCGCGCTGCCCGCCGTGCCGAGGATTCGCGCCATGGGCGCCTCGAAGCGCCGCCCGCGCAGCGCGGTCAGGCGCTCCACCACCACCGCGCCGCTGTCGATGGGGCTGACGGTGGCCAGGATCTGGAGCAGTTCCGGGTCGTCCGGCCCGGTGGCCACCCGTTCGGCCAGGGTGACCACCCGCTGCCGCAGCTCCCGGCCGGAGTCGGTCCACCAGCAGCGCAGCGCGGCGGCGCGCAGGAAGTTGAGCGCGAGCGTGCGGTCGGTGACGCTCTCGGCGGCGGCGATGAGCCGCAGGATGCGGGGTGGTCCCTCGTTGCGGTTCTCCTCCAGCACCTCCTTCAGCCAGGCCAGCCGCGCCTGCTGGCGTTCGCCCTCCAGCTCGGGTTCGGCCAGCGCGATCAGCTCGGCGATCTGGCCGGTCCGGCCCAGCTCGAAGGAGAGTTCGGCGGCGCGCAGCAGCCGTTCGACCCGGTCGCCGGGGTCCTCGCTCACCTCGGCGGCGCGGCGCAGCGCCGACACCGCCACGGTGATCGCGCCGCGCCGCCGGGCCCGGTCGGCGACCTGGTCCAGCTCGGCGGCGACCGCGTCGTCCTGGTGGGCGATGGCGGCGGCGCGGTGCCAGGTCCTGCGGTCGGGGTTGCCGGCGTGCACCTCGGCCAGCGCGGCGTGCACGGCCAGGCGGTCGGCGGGCCCGGCCTTCTGGTAGACGGCCGAGCGCACCAGCGGATGGTGGAAGTGGACGCCGTCGGAGTCGGCCCTGACCAGCCCGGCCTCCACGGCGGGGATCAGCGCGTGGGCGGTCGTCCCGGCGCCCGAGACGATGGCGGCGGCCTTCAGCGCGGCGGTCAGGTCGGGCCCGTCGTTGGCGGCGGCGGCCAGCAGCAGCAGCCGGGTGCCGGGCGGCAGCAGCGCCAGGCGGGCGGCGAAGGCGCGCTCCAGACGGGCGGTCAGCGGCAGGAACTCCACGTTGCCGGGGTTCGCCGCCGCCAGCGCCCGGGGCAGTTCGACCAGCGCCAGCGGGTTGCCCGCCGCCTCGGCCAGCACCCGCCAGCGCATGCCCACCGGCAGCGCGGGGGCCCGGGAGTCGAGCAGCGCCCCGGCGTCGTGCGGGTCCAGCCCGGAGAGCCGCAACTCGGCCAGGTCGCTGTCGTCGAGGCTGGTGGGGTGGCCGTCGCGCACGGCCAGCAGCAGCACGATCGGTTCCGACCGCACCCGTCTGGCCACGAAGCCGAGCACTTCGGTGGTGGGCCGGTCGAGCCACTGCACGTCGTCCACGATCATCAGGAGCGGCCGCTGGGCGGCCGCCTCGCCGAGGAGGTTGAGCACGGCGAGCGCGATGAGGAACGGTTCGGGGGAGCTCACGTCCACCATGCCGAAGGCGCCCAGCAGGGCGTCGCGCTGCCGGACGGGCAGCTCGTCGGCCGATCCGAGCAGCGGATGCACGAGCTGGTAGAGCCCCGCGAACGGCAGGTGGGTCTCGCTCTGGACGCCGGAGGTGCTCGACACCGTCACCTCGGCCGCCCGCGCGCGGTCCGCCGCGACCGCCAGCAGCGCCGACTTGCCGATCCCGGGAGCGCCGCGCACGACCAGCGCGTCACCCCGCGCCCGGATGCCGTCGACGAGCGCTTCGAGGCGCGCGGTCTCGGCGCCGCGCCCGATCAAGGAGTTCACTGGCCGGCTCCTCCCAAGATCGCCATGCGAATTGTCTCAGACATACGTCACGTGACGAATGTCCGAAGCGCTGACTCCTCTTAAGGTCAACCGTCATGCGCAGACCCGTGCTGGAGCCCGCCGCGAGAGCGCTGGCCGACGCCACCGCCCAGCCGCCCTTCCTGTACGGCATGCCGCCCGAAGAGGCCCGCACCGCCATCCGCGACCTCCAGCGCCCCGAGATGCTGGTGCCGGGCGTCACCCGGGAACACCTCGACGACGCCAACCTGACGATCTTCCGCCCGGAGGGCGCCCCCGGCCCGCTGGCCGTCGTGGTCTACCTGCACGGCGGCTGGGTCTTCGGCGGAGAGCACAGCCACGGCCGGCTCGCCCGCGAACTGGCGCTGGGCTCCGGCGCGGCCGTGGCGTTCGTCCACTACAGCCGCCCGCCCGAGGCCCGCCACCCGGTGGCCCTTCACGAGACCCGGGCCGCGCTCGACTGGCTGCGCGTGCACGGCCGCGCCCACGACCTGGACGCCACCCGCATCGCCGTCGCCGGGGACGCCGAAGGCGGCGCACTGGCCGCCGCGCTGGCCCTGCTCGACCGGAAGGGCCTGGCCGGGCAACTGCTCCTGTGTCCCGCCACCGACGCCTCGTTCGACACCGGCTCCTACCGGGAGTTCGCCGAGGGCTACTTCCTGCGCGCCGACGACATGCGCCGGGCCTGGGACCAGTACCTCGCCGACCCGGCGCACCGTACGGAGACGACCGCCAGCCCCCTGCGGGCCCCGGCCCAGGAACTGGCCCGGCTCCCGGCCGCCCTGGTCATCACGGCCGAGGCCGACGTGCTGCGGGACGAGGGCGAGGCCTACGCGGCCCGGATGCGGGCGGCCGGCGCCACGGCCACCTCCGTACGCTACGACGGGGTGATCCACGGGTTCGTCGTGCTCAACGCGCTGCGCGGCACCCACGCCGCCGCGATGGCCATCGACCAGGCCGGGCGCTTCCTGGCCCACATCCTGCAGAGGAAGTGATCATGACCGCGAAACGGGTCGTCAGCGCCGCCGTGGTGGGCAGCGTGGTGGAGTGGTACGACTTCGCCCTCTTCGGGCTGGCCGCCGCACTCGTCTTCAACGACCAGTTCTTCCCCACCGGCAGCCCGGTCGCGGGCACACTCGGCGCCATGGCCGCCTTCGCCGTGGGTTTCGTCGCCCGGCCGATCGGCGGCGCGGTGTTCAGCCACTTCGGCGACCGGGTGGGCCGCAAGCCGATGCTCGCCGCCACGTTGCTGCTGATGGGCGTGGCCACGGCGGGCATCGGGCTGCTGCCCACCTACGAGACGGCCGGCGTCCTGGCCCCGATCCTGCTCGTGATGCTGCGGCTGGCGCAGGGGTTCGGCGCGGGCGCGGAGTACGCCGGCGCGCTGGTCGTGGCGGCCGAGGCCGGCGAGCCGCGGCGGCGCGGGCTCTGGGCCTCGCTGCCCGGGATGGGGGTGGCCATCGGCATGCTGCTGGCCACGCTCGTGTTCACGGCGGTGTCGGCGCTGCCGGACTTCCACGCGTGGGCCTGGCGCATCCCGTTCCTGCTCAGCCTCGCCGGGGTGGGCGTCGGCCTCTACGTCAGGTCGCGGCTGCCGGAGTCGGAGGTGTTCGAGCGGGAGCGCCGGCGCGGGGTGAGCCGCTTCCCCATGCTGGAGGTGCTGCGGCGGCAGCCGCGCAGCGTGCTCATCGCCTTCTTCGCCACCGCGCCGTACAGCGCGATGGGCTACCTCATCCAGGTGTTCGTGTTGTCGTACGTCAGCGGGACGCTCGGCGTCTCCCCGACGGTGGGCCTGATCGCGAACGTCGCGTCGTCGGGCCTGTCGATCGTGACCGGCCCGCTGTTCGGCCTGCTCAGCGATCGGGTGGGGCGGCGTCCGGTCTTCCTCGGCGGGGCGCTGCTGCTCCTGCTGTTCTCGTTCCCGATGTTCTGGCTCGTGGACACCCGTCATCCGGTGCTCATCGTGCTCTCGGTGGCGTTCGCGTACGGGATCGGCATCTCCGCCATGTTCGCCGCGCAGGCCGCGCTGTTCGCCGAGTTGTTCGACACCCGCTACCGGTACAGCGGCATCGCCGTCGTGCGTGAATGGGCGGCGGCGCTGGTCAGCGGCCCGGCTCCGCTGGTGGCCACGGCCCTGGCCGGGGCGGCGGGCGGCGCGTCGTGGCCGATCTCGATCCTGATGGCGGGCTGCGCGCTGGTCTGCGTCACCGCGGTCGTCTTCGCCCCGGAGACCCGCGAGCGTGACCTGAACGAGCCCATGAGCCGGATGGGACCGGTCCGGTCCCATCCGGCGTCGGCGGGTCACAGGTAGACGTACCAGGCGCGCGAGGGGTGGCTGTCGCAGGTGAACTGCACGAGCGGCACGTTCGGGGCGGTGGAGACGCCGCCCGAGACGGTCAGGCACTTGCCCGTCTGCACGTTCTGGAGTTTGTAGAGGCCCGGCGTCCCGGTGTAGTTCAGGTACCAGGAGCGCGAGTTGTGGTTGTCGCAGTCGAACTGGACGATCGGCAGGTTGTTGTCGGTGGAGACGCCGCCGGCGGGGGTGAGGCACTTGCCGGTGTAGACGTTCTGGATCTTGACGCCGCCGCCGACGCCGGGGGCCAGGGTCCAGCGGCGTGAGCCGTGGCCGTCGCAGTAGTACTGGACCGCCGGCACGTTGTTGGCCGTGGAGACGCCGCCCGAGATGGTGGCGCACAACGCGGTCTGCTGGTTCTGGACGTAGTAGCCGACGGACGCCTGGGCCGCCGGGACCGTCGCCAGGGCGACGCCGGCCACGGCCGCGAACGCCACACCGGCGCGAGCGAGGTTGCGGAGCATGGGTCTCTCCCGTTCTGGATGGGACTGGGTGAGACCAGGTTGCGAGGTTTTGGCACGGTCCACATGAGTAGGCCCCTACGCAACCGCCCTTACCTCCGGGCGAGGCCGGCGAACAGGGCGATCGTGCGGTCGTGGTCGTCGGGGCGGCCGACCGGGAAGACGATCAGCTCGGTGGCCCCCGCGTCGGCGAAGCGGCCGACCGCCTTCTCGACGGCGGTCTCGTCACCGGCGACGAGGGTGTCGCCGGGGCCCGACGAGCCCTGCCGGTCGAGCAGCCCGCGGAAGGTGGGGAGGGCCGCGGCGTGGCGGAAGTCCGCGTCCACGCGCTCCCGGGCGCCCTCGGCGTCGGAGGTCACCGACGCGAGCAGCCCCACGGCGATGCGGGGCGCGGGGCGGCCTGCCGCGGCGGCGGTGACGATGGGGACCGCGACCTCGTCGAGGAACCGGGGCGTCGTCCACATGGTGAGCGCGCCGTCGGCCCGTTCGCCGGCCAGGGCCAGCATGCGGGGGCCGTTCGCGGCGAGCAGCAGGCCGGGCGGGGCCGTCGCGGGGGCGCTGACGCCGCCGACCGCCGTGACCGACGGGCCGTGGACGTCGACCTGCTCGCCCCGCAGGACCGGGCCGAGGATCTCCAGGATCTCCCGCGAGTGGCGTACGGGCGGCTGCCAGGTGAGGCCGTAGCGGCTCTCGACGACCGGCTGGTGGCTCGGGCCGACGCCGAGTGTCAGCCGCCCGCCGGTCGCGGCCTGGGTGGTGAGCGCCTGGGCGGCCAGGGCGAGGGGGTGGCGCGGGTGGGTGCCCACGACGGATGTGGCCAGGTCGATGCCGGGGGCGCGGTCGCCCAGCGCGGCGAACACCGTCAGGGGGTCCCATCCGCCGTGCTCGCCCAGCCAGAACCGGGAGAAGCCGTGCGCCGCCGCGCGCTCGATCTCGGTCAGGAGTTCCGGGACGGGCCCGGCGCCGTAGCTCGACAGTCCGATTTCCATGCGGTCCCTCCGAGGTATTCGGGGCGGTCGTTCCGCTTGGCACTATAGCGGAACGTTCGCCCCGCTTATCTGGGAGTGAGACCGGCCCTGATCAGCGGGTAGAGGCGCTCGGCCTGCTCGCCGCGGAAGCGCCGCATCGCCTGGAGGCCGACGATCAGGGTCTTGACGTCGTCGACGTCGACGTCGGGGCGCACGGTGCCCGCCCGCTGGCCCCGGGTGAGCATGTCGGCCATCAGGGTGGTGAACTCCCGCTCGGCCTCGGGCAGCGAGGTGGCCAGGTCGAAGCCGCTGCCCGCGAAGGTCTCGGTGAGCCCCAGGTCGGTCGCGCCCTGTTCGGCCAGGTGGAAGAGGAAGGCGTAGAGGCCCTCCCCGGGGTCGGTCGCCGCCTGGTCACGGGCCCGTTCGACGACCTGCCGCAGCCGGTCGGCCACGATCGCCTGGAACAGCGCCTCCTTGGTGGGGAAGTGGCGGTAGATCGTGCCGGCGCCCACCCCGGCGCGGCGGGCGATCTCGTCGATCGGCACGCCCGCGCCCTCCTCGGCGAAGGTCTCGTAGGCGACCCGCAACACGCGGGCGCGATTGCGGGCGGCGTCCGCGCGCAGCGGCCGGTCGTTCTCGGTCACAGGGTCCTCCTCGACAAACGGGGCGAGCGTTCCGGTATGGTGCTAACCGGAACGAGCGTCCCGATTGTATCTGGAGGACCCATGCCCCCACGGCGCTGGACCGCCGCCGACGTGCCCGACCAACGGGGGCGGGTGGCCGTGATCACCGGCGGCAACACCGGTATCGGCTTCGAGACCGCCAAAGTGCTCGCCGCGCGGGGGGCGTCCGTCGTCCTCGCCGTACGCGACGCGGACAAGGGCAAGCAGGCGGCGGCGGAGATCGCCGCGGCCCATCCCGAGGCGGACGTCACCGTGCAACGCCTCGACCTGGCCTCGCTGGCGTCGGTGCGCGCCGCCGCCGGCGAGCTGCGCGCCGCCCACGACCGCGTCGACCTGCTGGTCAACAACGCGGGCATCATGTACACCCCGCGCACGACCACGGCCGACGGCTTCGAGCTGCAGTTCGGCACCAACCATCTGGGCCACTTCGCCCTCACCGGGCTGCTGCTCGACCTGATGCTGCCAGTCCCCGGCTCCCGCGTGGTCACCGTCAGCAGCGCGGGCCACCGGCAGGGCGGCCCGATCGACTTCGCCGACCTCGACTGGACCACCCGCGACTACAGCCGGGTCGCCGCGTACGGCAACTCCAAACTGGCGAACCTGATGTTCACCTACGAACTCCAGCGGCGGCTCGCCGGCACCGGGACCGTCGCCGTGGCGGCCCATCCCGGCGGTGCGGACACCGGAGGGTCCCGCACGTCGGTGTCGCTCCAGCCTTTCTACTTCCGGGCCTTCTTCGCGCTGGTCCGGCCGTTCCTGATCCAGTCGGCCGAGATGGGGGCGCTGCCCGTGCTGCGCGCCGCGACCGACCCGGACGTCCAGGGCGGCCAGTACTTCGGCCCGGAGGGGTTCCAGGAGAGCAGGGGGCACCCGAAGGTGACGCGGTCGAGCCCGCAGTCGTACGACGTCGCGGCCCAGCGCCGGTTGTGGTCGTCGTCAGAGGAGCTGACCGGGGTGCGGTTCCCCGTGTGACCCTTCGAGGGCCTCGGTGTAGCGGCGGGCGATGGTGCGGACGTGCGCGACCAGTTCGGGCGGGCCGTCGACGCGGAAGTCCATCATCAGCATGCTGAGGTAGATGGCGATGGTCTCCAGGGCGTCCGCGCCGGTGACCAGCACGCTGGTGCGGGAGTCGACGGCCTCGACGAAGCCGACGGCCGGGTTGATGCGGGCGATGACGGTCTCGGCCGGGGCCAGGACGGTCACGCGGGCCTGGACCTTCCAGCCGGTCTGCGCTACCTCGCGCAGGACGAAGGCGACGAGGTCGTCGTCGGGCAGGGTGCGGGCGGCGAACCGGCGCGACCCCGGCCGCACGAGCGAAAGATCGGCCACCGGCAGCGCCCGCCAGGTGTGCGAGAGAAGGTCGTAGGCGACCAGGAACCAGCGCCGCCGCCAGCTGATCAGGCGGTAGGGCTCCACCTCGATCTCGGCGCCGGCGTGCGCCGCCAGCAGGGTCGCGCCGTCGCGGATCGCGCTCGCCACGACGGTGAGGGTGGCGGCCGGCACGGGGGCGTCGGGTTCGCGGGAGCCGACCGTGGCCGGCCCGACCGCGGTGGCCGACCGCAACGCCGACACCTTGCGCTGGAGGTGCCTGGGCAGGATGCGCTGGAGCTTGGCGAGCGCCCGGGTGAGGCTGGCGTCGATGTCGGCGATGCCGCTGGAGCCGTCTTCGGCCAGGCCGACGGCGACCGCCACGGCCACCGCCTCGTCGTCGTCGAGCAGCAGCGGCGGCATCGTCGCGCCCTGACCCAGCCGGTATCCGCCCACCGCGCCGCGTGTGGCGTGCACCGGATAGCCCAGTTCGCGCAGGCGCTGGATGTCCTGCCGCAGGGTGCGTTCGGTGACGCCGAGACGTTCGGCCAGCTCACGGCCGGTCTGCGACCGGTCCTGCAGCAGGGAGAGGAGGCGGAGCACGCGGGTCGTCGTCGGAGCCATCTCGTCCTCGGGACTATTAGGAAGGAATCTAGCCTAATGGGCCCATAGCCTTTTCTCATCAGCACGAACGAGATCGAAAGGCGTACACGATGAACGCTCGTGAGGTTCTGGCCACCTCCTTCCTGGCTCTCGAGAACACCGTCGCCGGTGTGCGCGACGACCAGTGGGACGCCGCCACCCCGTGCTCCGAGTGGACGGTCGCCCAGGTCGTCCAGCACGCCGCGGCCGACCAGCTCGTGTGGGCGGGGGCGCTCGGCGTCGGCCCCGGCCCGGCCTACGACCCCTTCTCGCCCTCCGGCACGATCGACGGCACCGCGGCGGAGCTGGTCAAGAACGCCGTCGAGGTGGGGCGGGCGGCGTGGGCCACGGTGCCCGACGACGCCGCGACCGTGCCGACGCCGCTGCCCCACGGCGAGCTGCCGACCTCGGTCGCCATGGTGATGTGCGCCCTCGACGCCGCCGTGCACGCCTGGGACGTCGCGGTCGCCACGGGCCAGCCGTCGCCGCTCGGCGAGGAGCCGGCCGGCCACCTGCTCGCCGCCGCGCGGCAGATCGTCGAACCGCTGCGCCAGTGGGGCGCCTACGCCCCCGTCGTCGAGGCCGTCGGCGACCCCTCGGGCACCCCGGTCGCCGACGAGCTGCTCCGCTACCTCGGCCGCACCCCCGCGTAACCGTTCACTGCGGCGGGGCGTCCATCGGCTCGGCGGCCAGGGCCGCCGCGACCGACACCAGGTTGGCGGCCATGGTGCGGCCGGTCTTGGCGGACCAGTCGTGGCCGCGCTGGTCGTCGAGGTAGTCGGGGCCCGCGCCGGGGCCCAGGTGCCAGTACGTCCAGGCCTGGCCGGGGATCGTGAAGCCGATGTCGATCAGGGCCCCGCAGATCTCGCTGATGACGTGGTGGGCGCCGTCCTCGTTGCCGGTGTTCACCACTCCCGCGACCCGGTTGTACGCCACCGGCCGCCCCTCGTCGTCGGTCTCGGAGATCATGGCGTCCATCCGCTCGATCACCCGCTGGGCGACCGACGACGGGTGGCCGACCCAGGTGGGGCTGGCGATGACGAGGATCTCCGATTCGAGCACCTTGGCGTGGACGGCGGGCCAGTCGTCCCCCGGCCCCAGGTCGGTCGCGACGCCGGGCAGCAGGTTCAGGTCCACCGCGCGTACCGTCTCGACCTCCACGCCTCTGCGGCCGAGCTCGGCGATGACGACGTCGGCGAGGGCCTGCGTGTTGGACGGCGCGGGTGACGGCTTGAGCGTGCAGTTGATGACCAGTGCTTTCATCGTGACCCCATCTGTTCGTAGCGTGATCGTCGGTAGTCAGCTGCCCACTGATGGGTTCCTGACCCACATCGGGGCATGACAGCCGTATGGCGAACGAAGTCTTCGAATTCGAGTTCGACGACCGTTACCGGCGGCTCCTGGGGCTTCTCGGGCTCCGCCCCGACACGTGCCGGGTGGTGGTGGGCGACGACGACGTCCGGGTGACGTTCGGGCCCTGGAAGGCGGCGACCGACCTCGGCAACCTGGCCGGCGTCGAGCTGAGCGGGCCCTACTCGGCGATCAAGGCCATCGGGCCCCGGGTCTCCCTCGCCGACCGGGGGCTGACCTTCGGCACCGCCACACGGCAGGGCGTCTGCCTCAGGTTCCGCCGCCCGATCGGGCCGCTGCGTCATCCCGGGCTCACGGTCACGGTCGCCGACCCGAAGGGGTTGATGGAACGACTGCTCGCGCGGGCTCCGGGTAGCGGAGGTCCATGACCCAGCCCCCCGTGCCCGACCGCCCCACCGAAGTGCTCAGACGTTCCTGGTGGCAGGTGCTGCGGCGGACGGTCGCGGAGTTCCAGGACGACAAGATCACTGACTGGGCCGCGGCGCTGACCTACTACGCGATCCTGTCGATCTTCCCGGCCCTGCTGGCCGTGGTGTCGCTGCTGGGACTGTTCGGACAGTCGGCCACGGGGACGATCTCGGAGAACCTCGGCGCCGTCGCGCCGGAACCGGTCCGCGAGATCATCGACACCGTGCTCGGGGCGCTGCAGGACAACCGGGGCGCGGCCGGGATCGCCACCGTCATCGGCCTCGCCGTCGCGCTCTGGTCGGCGTCGGGCTACGTCGGGGCGTTCATGCGGGCCGCCAACATCATGTACGAGATGCCGGAGGGCCGCCCCATCTGGAAGACCCTGCCGCTCCGGCTGGGCATCACGGCGGTGCTGGTCGTCATGATGGCCGCGGGCGCGGTAGCCGTGGTCTTCACCGGCGGCCTGGCCGAGCAGGCCGGGCGGGTGCTGGGCATCGGCGAGACCGGGCTGGCGATCTGGAACATCGCGAAGTGGCCGGTTCTGGTGGTCGTCGTCATCTTCGTGCTGGCGCTGCTCTACTGGTTCGCGCCCAACGTCGACCATCCGGGCTTCCGCTGGATCACGCCCGGCAGCACCGTGGCGGTCATCGGCTGGCTCGTCGCCTCGGGCCTGTTCGGCTTCTACGTGGCGAACTTCGGGTCGTACAGCAAGACGTACGCGACGCTGGCCGGGGTCGTGGTGTTCCTGATCTGGTTGTGGATCACCAACATCGCGGTGCTGCTCGGGGTGGAGTTCGACGCGGAGATCGCCCGAGGGCGGGCCATCGCGGCCGGGCAGCCCGCCGATCAGGAGCCCTACGTCGAGCCGCGAGACACCCGCAAGCTCTAGATCTCCCGGGCGATGAGGCGTTCGGCCACGTCCCTGAGCTTCATGTGGGCGTTCTGGGAGGTGCGGCGCAGCTCGGCGAAGGCCTGCTCGGCGTCCACCCCGAGCGCCTGCATGATCATGCCCTTGGCCTGCTCGATCGTCTCCCTGCCCTCCATGGTCTGGCGGAGCTGGCGGACCTCCCGCTCGTGCTGCTCGCCGGTATCGGCGAAGGCCGACAACCACGCCGCCTGCCGGGCCAGCGAGGCGACGAACGGGGCGACCGGCTCGCCGGGCTCGCCCGGACGCAGGCCGTAGACGGTGATCACGGCGGTCGCCCCGGGACCGCGCCCGGCCGCCGCCACGCAGGCGCGCAGCCCCCGGGTCAGCGCCTCGCGCCCCAGCCGGGTCCAGCGCGGGTCGTGGACGAGATCGGGCACGCGCACCGGGTGCTCCGAGCGCAGGGCGTGCAGGCCCGGGCCGTCGCCGAGGAAGTGTTCCAGCTCGACCAGTTCCCCCAGTTCCGGGTGGGAGGCCACCAGCACCGTCTCCACGCCGGCCCGCGGCCAGAGCGCCATCGTCGCCCCGCATCCGCCCGTCACGGCCGCCGCCTCGTCGGCCAGCGCGGTGAGCACATCCACTCGCATCAGGTCTCCATCACAGGCAGTCGCCGGCCGGGAGCAGTTCGGCCCGCATGTTCCGCTCCATCATGCGCAGGGCCGCTTCGCCGAGGTCGTCGTGGATGGCCGCCACCGCGTCGACCGCCACCCTGACCGAGAACTCGCGCACGTAGGCGTCGAGCGCGCTGTAGAGCACGCACTGCTCGGTCACCTGACCGGCCAGGACGACCGTCTCGATGCGCTCGCGGTTCAGCGCGTACTCCAGCGGGGTGCCGTAGAAGACGCTGTGGCGGACCTTCGGCAGGAACGCGAAGTTGCCCGGCGGCACCAGCGGCTCCACCAGGTCGGGACGTTTCCCCGCCAGGGCCCGCCGGACCAGGTCGTCGCGGCTGGCGCTGAAGTCGCCGTGGTTGTCGTTCACGAAGATCAACTCCACGTCGGCGCGCCTGGCCTTGTCGATCAGCCGGACGATCGGGCCGATCGTCGTCTCCACGTTGGCGGCCAGCGCCTCGGCGTCCTCGTGGTCGTAGGTGTTGAGCACGTCCATCACGACGACCGCGGTCGTGGTGCCGCTCATGAGGCCGTCCGTTCCACGCGGCGCATCGCCTGGGCGTAGGCGTGCACGGTGTCTCGCGCCACCCGGTCCCAGCCGTAGCGGGTGCTCGCGCGGTCGGCTCCGGCGATCCCGAACGAGTCACGCTGCAGGGGGTCCTCCAGCAGCCGCCGGACCGCGCCGGCGACGGCGGTCGGCCGGCGCGGCGGCACCAGCAGGCCCGTCACCTCGTTGACGACGGTGTCCTTCTGGCCGCCGACCGCCGACGCGATCACCGGCACCCCGCAGGCCATCGCCTCCAGCACGACCATGCCGAAGGGCTCGTACCAGGGCACGCACACCACGGCGGCGGCCGAGCGCATCAGGTCGGGCACGTCCTCTCTGGCGACCTGGCCGATGAAGGTCACCCGGTCGGCCACGCCCACCCGTTCGGCCTCGGCCCGCAACCGGGTCGCCTCCTCGTCGTGGTCGAGATCGTCGACCGGCAGGCCCCCGCCGACGACCAGATCGGCCTCCGGCACGTACGGCAGCGCCTGGATGACCGTGTCGACGCCCTTGCGCGGCACCAGCCGCCCGATCGACAACAAGCGGGGGCGCTCCGGGCGCTCGCCGGGCACGCCGGGACGGAACAGGCCGAGGTCGACCCCGCACGGAACCACGCGGGCCCGATGGCGCGGCACCCCCATCCGGGCCAGTTCGTCGACCTCGTCGGGACAGGTCGAGATGATCACGTCGGCGGCGCGGCCGATGGCCGTCTCGGCGGCGATGCGCTCGGCCGGGCTGGTGTCGGCCGCGCCCTGGTGGCGGCGCTTGACCGTGCCCAGCGCATGAAAGGTGTGGGCGACCGGCACGCCCAGCCGCCCGGCCGCGCCGAGGGTGGCCAGGCCGCTCATCCAGAAGTGGCTGTGCGCCACGTCGGGGCGCTCGAAGGCCCACTGCTCCCGCAACCAGGAGGCGAAGTCGGGCACCCACGGCAGGATGTCGTCCTTCGGGATCGGCTCCGGCGGCCCGGCCGGCACGTGGGCGACCGTGACGCCGGGCCCGAACGGCACCCGTTCGGGCAACCCGGGATCGTCTCTGCGGGTGTAGACGGTGACCTGGTGGCCGAGCGCGGCGATCGCGGTCGCCAGGGCCGCCACGTGGACGTTCTGGCCGCCCGCGTCCGGGGTGCCCAGCCCGGCCAGCGGGCTGGCGTGCTCGGAAACCATCGCGATCCTCATCGCACCACCTCCTTGAGCAGCCGGTCCCAGTCGGCGAGGAACCGGTCGAGTCCGTAGCGGTCGAGGGCCGCCGCGCGCGCCGCCTCCCCCGCGTGGCGGGCGAGATCGGGGTCGGCGGCGAACTGCCGCGCCGCCTCGGCGAGCCGGTCGGGGTCGGTGGACAACACGCCCGCCTCGGGCGGCACCGCCTCCCCGGCCTCGGTCGAGGCGACCGCGACGACGGGCATGCCGAGGGCCATGGCCTCCAGCAGCGACAGGCCGAGCGAGGTCCATCGGTAGGGGTGGACGTAGACCCGCCGCCGCGCCAGTTCGGTGAGCATGCGGTCGTGCGGCAGGTCGCCCTGGCCGTTCTCCAGGGTCTCGGTGCCGATGCCGAAGACGTCCACGGGGGAGAAGAGCGGCAGCAGGTCGGTGCCGGCCACGCGGGTCCGGCGGACCGGCTCGTTGATCACGGCGGCGGCCCGGGGGAGCTCGCCGGTGTAGCGCATCCCCGGGTCGGGGATGCCATGCTCGATCACCGTGGTGGCGGCGCCGCCGTTGTCCCAGAACAGGCGGTTGAAGTGGGTGACGTGCACGAGCGGCCCGCCCTCGCCGGCCATGGGATGGCGGGTCTTCACGTCGGGCGGGGTGTTGTGCTCGACGTACACCCACGGCACGTCGCGGCCCAGCCAGCGGCGGGCCAGCTCCAGTTCGTCGGGGCGTTGCAGGACGACGACGTCCACGTGTTCGTCGCGCAGCCGCTCGGGGGCGACCTCGCGGGCGCCGGCGGGCCAGTCGTAGGTGCGGGCCCGGCCCCGGCCGTAGGGGCCGCGGTCGGGGGTGACCGGGACCAGGTAGTCGTGCGGGCCGTGCACGAACGCCGTCATCCAGGAGCCGTGCACGTGCCAGGCCAGGATCCTCATCGCATGACCTCCTTCATCGCCTCGTACACCTCGGCCGGGCCGACCGAGCTCAGGCACGGGTGCCCGGCGACCGGGCAGACCGTGGCCCGGGTCCCGGCGCAGGCCGCCCCCTGGTCGCCGAGCAGCCGGTGCGGCACGCCGTAGGGCGCCCAGCGCACGGCGGGCACCGTCGGCGCGAACAGCGACACCACGGGCGTCCCGACGGCAGCGGCCAGGTGGGCGGGGCCGGTGTTCCCGGCCACCACCACCCGCGCGCCGGCCAGCACCCCGGCCAGCTCGGCCAGGGTCGTGCCGCCGCCGAGGTCGACGCCGTGTTGCCCGGCCACCCGGGCCGTCAGCTCGCGTTCGCCAGGGGAGCCGGTCACCACCACCGGATGGCCGTGCCGGGCGAGCAGGCCGACCAGCTCGGCGCAGTGGCCGGGCGGCCAGGCGCGCGCGGGCACCGAGGTACCCGGGTGCACCACGAGATAACCGGGAGGCAGGCCGGGATCGGGCAGCGGCCGCCGGACCGCCGGCCTGGAGCCGCGGGCCGGGTAGCCCGCCGCCGTGGTCAGGCTGAGGGCACGTTCGGTCTCGGGGATGTCGTCGGGCACCCGGTGCCGCAGGTCGAGCAGGGAGCCGGGGTAGTCGTCGCTGATCGCGCCGATCCAGGGCACCCCGGCCATGCGCAGCAGCAGCGCCAGCGGCAGCGGCGACTGGTGGAACGAGGTGAAGATCAGCGCCCGGTCGACGTCGTCGACCGTCTTGACCAGCAGCCGCAGGTGCTCCGGGTCGACCGGATCGGGTTCCGGCTCGATCCAGGGCGCCGGCCACTCCAGCACCCGGTCGACGCCCGGCAGCAGTTCGGCGGCCGAGCGTCCGCGCGGGCCGGCCAGCAGCGTCACCCGGGCCGCCCCCGCCGCCACGGCGCGGACCGCCGGGCCCATGAGCAGCACGTCCCCGACACTGTCGAGGCGGGCCAGCAGGACGTGTGCGCTCATCCCTTCGACAACTCCCGTTCCTCCGCGAACCAGCGGATCGTGCGGCGCAGCCCCACCGTGGCCGGGACCGTCGGCCGCCAGCCGAGCCGGGCGGCGGCCAGCGAGGTGTCCGGGCAGCGCCGGTGCGGGTCGTCGACCGGGCGGCCGACGTAGGTGATCGGGGAGGAGGACCCGGCCAGGTCGCGGATCTCCCGGGCCAGCTCCGTCATGGTCGTCTCGGCGGGGTTGCCGATGTTCACGGGGCCGGCGAAGTCGCTGTCGGCCAGGGCGAGGATGCCGGTGACCGTGTCGTCGACGTAGCAGATCGACCGGGTCTGCTCGCCGGTGCCGGTGACCGTGATCGGCTCCCCGGCCAGGGCCTGGCGGATGAACGTCGGGATGGCGCGGCCGTCGTGGGGGCGCATGCGCGGGCCGTAGGTGTTGAAGATGCGGACGATCGCGGTGTCCATGTCGTGGGCGTGGCCGTAGGCGGTGGTGAGCGACTCGCCGAACCGTTTGGCCTCGTCGTACACGCTGCGCGGGCCGACCGGGTTGACGTTGCCCCAGTAGTCCTCCCGCTGCGGGTGCTCCAGCGGGTCGCCGTAGACCTCGCTGGTGGACGCCAGCACGAACCGCGCGCCTTTCTCCCGGGCCAGGCCGAGCGTGTGGAGGGTGCCGGTGCTGCCGACCTTGAGGGTCTCGACGGGATAGGCGAGGTAGTCGGCCGGGGAGGCCGCCGACGCGAAATGGAGCACCAGGTCGACCGGCCCCGAGACGTGCAGGAAGTCGGTGACGTCGCAGTCGACCATCCGGAAGCCCGGCCGCTCCATCAGGTGGGCGAGGTTCTCGGGGTCGCCGGTGAGCAGGTTGTCGAGGCAGACCACCTCGTCGCCCCGGTCGAGCAGCCGCTCGCACAGGTAGGAGCCGAGGAACCCGGCCCCGCCGGTCACGACGGTCCTCATGCGACACTCACCTCCAGCCGGTCCCGGGCCGCGCCCAGCACCTCGGTCACCGTGATCTCCAGAAGTCCCGGGTCGGGGGCCGGGCCGTGCGGGTCGCCCGCGCGGCCGTGCCAGATGACCCGGTGCGGCCCCGGCGGCGGCCCCCAGAGCGCCGGGGGCGTGGGACCGAACAGCACCACCGAGGGGGTGCCGTAGGCCGCGGCGAGATGGGCCACGCCGGTGTCGCCGCAGATCACCAGCCGGGCCCGGCGCACCAGTCCGGCCAGTTCGGTCAGCGTCGGCGTCAGCACCGGCAGGCCGCCGGCGACCTGCCGGGCCAGGTCCGTCTCGCCGGGTCCGGCGGTCACCACCACGGGCCGTCCTTCCGCGTTCAGCGCGGCGGCCACGTCGGCGAACCGCTCCGGCGGCCAGCGGCGGGCCGGGAAGGCCGCGCCGGGGTGGACGACGATCGGCCCGCCGCCCTCGTGCGCGCCGAGCCGGAGGTCGGCCGGGTCGGCGGGGATGCCGTACCGGCCGAGCAGGTCGCACCATCGGGCGACCTCGTGCGCGGCCGGATTCCACGGCGGCCCCGTGGTGTGGCTGACCAGCAGGCGCGGCCCGGCCGCGCGCAGCGCCGCGACGCTCTCGGGGCCCCGGCCGTGCAGGTTGACCGCGACGTCGCAGCCGGTCACCGGCACCGGGCCGGGCCCGCGCACGTCGAGCCACGCGTCGGCCTCCCCGCCCAGCAGCTCCCGGTACGCCTCCGGCGCCGCCAGCACCAGACGGTGCCCCGGAAAGGCCCGCCGCAGGGCACGCAGCGCGGGCAGCCCGGTGAGCAGGTCGCCGAGCCCCAGGCCGCGCAGCACCAGCAGGTCTAGGGCCACGAGGTCTCCATCGAGTGGCACACGACCAGTTCCCGCACCTCGCACCCCGGCGGCTGCGACAACGCGAACACGACCGCCTCGGCGACGTCCTCGGGCCGGTTGAGCTGGGCGTCCGGACCCGGTTTGTACTGCTCGGGGCGGCCGTCGAAGAAGCTGGTGCTCATGCCGCCGGGGATCAGCAGCGTCACGCCCACCGTCCCGGCCAGCTCGGCCGCCAGCGCACGGGTGAACCCGACGACGCCGAACTTGCTGGCGCAGTAGGCCGTGGCGTCGCCGACGGCCTTGATCCCGAGCGTGGACGCGCAGGTCACCACCCGCCCCCGGCTCTCGACCAGGTAGGGCAGCGCGGCCCGCACCACGGCGGCCGTGCCGAACAGGTTGACCTTCACGACGCGTTCCCACTTCCCGCCTGGCACGTCGGCGAGCGCGCCGCAGGCGTCGGTCCCGGCGGCGGTGAAGACGCCGTCGAGCCCGCCCGCCCGCGCGGCCAGCGACCGGACCGCGGTCTCGGTCGCGTGGCTGTCGGCCAGGTCGGCACGGACGTGCTCGAACTCGTCGGGCACCGCGCGGTCGATGACCAGCGGGCGCCCGCCCGCCTTGGCGACGGCCCGCGCGGCGGCCAGCCCGAGGCCGGACGCGCCCCCGGTGATCAGGATGTTTCCCAGCATCGATGTTCCTTCCAGAGATCGGGCCGTCGGGCGGCGGCGGTGATGAGCCGGGTGGTCGAGCGTTCGGGCACCGTGTCGAGCAGCACCAGTTCGGCGCCGACGTCGGCCAGCACCGCCGACTCGGGCAGCGCCCGGCCCTCGTAGTCGGAGCCCTTGACCCACACGTGGGGCCGCAGGGCGCGGATGACCTCGGCCGGGGTGTCCTCGTCGAACACGACGACGCCGTCGACGTCCTCCAGGGCGTTCAGCACGGCCGTCCGGTCGTCCTGCCGGGAGACCGGGCGGCCCTTGCCCTTGAGGCGGCGGACCGACAGGTCGGAGTTGAGGCAGACGACCAGCAGGTCGCCCAGCTCGCGGGCCCGGCGCAGGAGGCTGACGTGACCGGCGTGCAGCAGGTCGAAGCAGCCGCCCGTGGCGACCACCCGGCCGCCCGCCCGGCGCACCCGGTCGGCCCGGCGCAGCACGTCGGCGTCGCCCTCGGGCGCGGAGGCCGGGATCGTCGCGACGCCCCCGTCCGAGACGAAGGCGGTGGCCGCGGCCGTCGCCGCGACGGCGGCCTCCGCGCAGGTGGCGCCGCCGAGCAGGGCGGCCGCCGCGGCGGTGGCGAACCGGTCGCCCGCGCCGCAGGTGTCGCCGCTCGTGACGCGCTCCGGCGCGGGCACGTGGAAGCCCCGGTCGCCGGAGTGGAAACGCGCGCCCCGCGCGCCCAGGGTGACCGCCACCGCCTCTCCGCCGAGCATGGCCAGCAGGCGGCGGGCCGCCTCGGCGGGCGGGCAGGCCCCGGTCAGGGCGACGGTCTCGGCCAGGTTCGGGGTGACCATGGTGCACTCGGGCGGCAGCGGGCCGCGCGGATGCGGGTCCCAGACCACGGGTTTGTCCGTCAGCCCCGGCAGCAGCTTCGCCACCAGGTCGGCGGCGCCGCGCCCGTAGTCGGAGACGAGGATCGCCCCCGCCCGCCGCAGCACCGGCAGCGCCCGGTCGGTCAGGTCTCCGGCCACGCCGTCGCCGGAGTCGAGCCGGGCCACGGTCGCGCCGCCCACCCTGATCCGGGTCTTGCGCACGGTCGTGCCGCGCATGGGCAGCGGGACCACCATCAGGTGGCGGGCCAGCAGGCGGTGCAGCAGGCGGCCGTCCGGGTCGTCGCCGAGCGGCGTGACCAGCACGACCTGCGCGCCGTCGGCCGCCGCCAGCAGCGCGGCCAGCCCGGCCCCGCCCGGCCGGACCCGTTCCGACACGTCCTCGACGACGGGCGCCCCGGAGTCGGGCGCGACGCGGTCGCTGCGCCCGTCGAGATCGCAGTCGAGCAGGGTGTCGCCGATGACGACCAGAGGACCGGTCACGACAGCGCCTCCTCGATCGCCTCGCAGAGCAGGTGCACCAGCACCAGGTGGACCTCCTGGACGACGCACGGGCTGGACGAGAACACCGAGATGGCGTCGTCGCAGAGGTCGGCCAGCTCGTTCGGCGGCGGCCCGGTCAGCGCCCAGGCCATCAGCCCGCCGTCGCGGGCCGCCCTGGCGGCGGCCAGCACGTTGGAACTGGCCCCGCTCGTGGACAGGGCGATCAGCACGTCGCCCGGCCGGCCGTGCGCCCGCACCTGGCGGGCGAAGACCTCCTCCGGGCCGTAGTCGTTGACGATCGCCGTGGTCGACGAGGTGTCGGCGTGCAGGGCGATGGCCGCGTAGGGCCTGCGGTCGGCCCGGAACCGGCCGACGAGTTCGGCGGTCAGGTGTTGCGCCTCGGCCGCCGACCCGCCGTTGCCGCAGGCCAGCAGGCGGCCCCCGTCGTCGAGGACCCCGGCCAGCTTGCGACCCCATATGCGGACGCGGGCCGTCTCGTGTTCCAGCCGGTTCAGCGTGGCGGTCAGATCGTTCAGGTGCGGATGCACGCGCCTCCCCCTTTCACTCGGACCCGCAGTTCGCCGCCCAGCCGGTGGAGGCAGGCGGCGGGTGGTATCAGCACGCTGGTCGCGGCCATGCGCAGCACCTCGGACGGGGTTCTCGGCCCCGGCGCGATCCGGCTCCACGCGAACCGGGCGGTCAGCGCCGCCCAGCCCGCGAACGCCGCCTTGGCGGCGGGTCTCCCGCGCCAGGCCAGCACGGCGGCGGTCAGCCCGAGCCCCGTGGTCAGCAGGTGAGCGCGCAACCGGCCGGGCCCGCCGACGCGGGAGCGCCAGCCGGGGCCGTGGACGCGGCGCATCAGCGCGTCGTCGGCGTTGCCGCGCTGCCGTCGCACGCTGGCCCAGAAACCTTCGTCCCGCACGGGGTGGACGGTGGTCCGCAGGCCGGTGACCAGCCGGTACCCGGCGGCGGTCAGCCGCAGGGCGAGGTCGGCGTCCTCCCGGTAGGCACGCGGGAACCGTTCGTCGAAGCCGCCCACGGCGGCCAGGGCGCTGCGCCGGAACGCCATGTCGGCGGTGATCCACCGGGCGGTGGCCAGGCCCGCGGTGTTGCGTTCGGCGTCGGTGGGGGGCCGGGTCCCGTCGAGCGGCACCACGATCCGGCCCTGCGAGCCCGCCACCTCCGGCGGCAGACCGCGCAGGTCGGCGCCGATCTTCTCGGCCCAGTCCGGCCCCGGCAGCACGTCGTCGTCGAGGAAGACGACCCACTCCGAGGAGGCCGCGCGCCACCCCTGGTTACGCGCCGCCGCCGGGCCCCGGCCGCCCGAGGGCAGGATCACGAGCGTCGCCGACGGCTCCCCGACGGGCAGCGGACCGGCGCCCGGCCTCGCCCGGTCGTCGACGACGACGAGTTGAAAACGTGCCGGCACCGCCTCGGCGACCGCGCGCAGGGTCGCCCGGCCGACGGTCGGGATCACGACGGTGATCTCGGGGTCGCTCATACCGACCTCCGCACCAGGAACGGCCCGATGGCCAGCACGTCGACCGGCGCGGACCCGAAGCACTCCAGGGCGTCGCGCGGATCGTCGACCATGGGCCGCCCGGCCGTGTTCAGCGACGTGTTGACGATGACCGGCAGCCCGGTCAGCGACTCGAAGGCGTTGAGCACGGAGGCCATGAGCGGGTCGCGCCCCGCTGACACCGTCTGGATGCGGGCCGTCCCGTCGACGTGCACCACGGCCGGGATCCGGTCGCGCCACACGGGGGCGACGTCGTGCACGAACAGCATGTACGGGCTGGGCACCGGCCCCCGCGAGAAGATCTCGGCGGCCCGGTTCTCCAGCACCATGGGCGCGACCGGCCGGAACTGCTCCCGGCCCTTCACGTCGTTGAGCCGTTCGGTGTTGCGCGGGTTGCCCGGGTGGGCCAGCAGCGAGCGGCGGCCCAGCGCGCGGGGGCCGTATTCACTGCGCCCCTGGAACCAGGCGACGATCCGGTCCTGGGCCAGGGCGTCGGCGACCGCGACCGCGATGTCGGGAGGTCGTGAATAGGGGATCTGGGCCACGTCGAGCCAGGCCGCCAGTTCGGCGTCGGTGAACCCCCGGCCCAGGTCGGCGCCCGGCATCGGGGCGACCGGGTCGCCGTAGGTCCTGGCCAGGTGGAGCGCGCCGCCCAGGGCGGTGCCCGAGTCGCCGGCCGCCGGCTGCACCCACACCTCGCGGAACGGGCTGCGGTCGAACAGGCGGGTGTTGGCCACGCAGTTCAGCGCCACGCCCCCGGCCAGGGCGAGCCGGTCGAGGCCGGTGCGGTCGTGCAGCCAGGCGGCCAGGTCGAGCAGCACCTCCTCCAGCCGGGCCTGGACGCTGGCCGCCAGGTCGGCGTGCTCGCCGTTCCAGGCGCCGCCGCGCTGGACCTGCTTGGCGAAGACGTTCCAGTCGACGGGGCCGACGTGGAAGCCGCCGTCGCCGGTCGCGCCGATCAGCTCGCGGAGCGCGGGGAGGTGTTTCGGCGTGCCGTAGGAGGCCATCGCCATGACCTTGTACTCGTCGCTGGAGCGCAGGAAGCCGAGGTGCTCGGTGACGTCTTCGTACATGAGCCCGAGGGAGTGCGGCAGCGTCTGGCTCGCCAGAATGGTCAGCTCCCCGTCGCGGTAGGCGCCCGCCAGGTGGGAGACCGCCTCGCCGCGGCCGTCGCAGACCAGCACGGCGCAGTCGCCGAACGGAGCGGCCAGCCCGGCCGAGGCGGCGTGGGCGATGTGGTGGGGCACGAATTTCACCTGCGCCGGGTCGAGTCCCGGCAACGCGGTCGCCAAGAAGGCCGGGGCCCGCACGGCGTAGGCGGTGCGCAGCATCTCCCAGGCGCCGTCCTGGCCGGGCCCGTTCTCCACCACCAGGGCGGGATCGTAGGAGTAGGCCACCCCGTCGAGGTCCTCGGGCCGCAGCCCGGCCTTCTCCAGGCACCAGGTGGCCGCCATCTCGGGCAACTCCCAGGCCGAGAACGCCAGGGGCCGTTTGCCGTGTTTCCTCCTGCTGAAACGCTCCTCCTCTGCGGCGGCGACGGTACGCCCGTCGACCACCAGCGCGGCGGAAGGGTCATGGAAGATCGCGTTGATTCCCAGAAATCTCATGGGACCCGCTTTCGCGTGGAGAACACCACTCGAGAAGCGCTCCTCCGAGTAGCGCTTCACCAGCGTCTGAAACGACCGCACCTGGTTTGGCGGCGTTGACATTTCCGGCCTGGGTCACGGGTAGCGCGAGATCATGCGCGCGATTCTGTTCGACCGGGATGGCACCCTGATTGTCGACCTCCCCTACAACAACGACGCCAAACGTGTGATCCCGATGCCCGGCGCGCGGGCCGCCCTCGATCGCCTGCGAGCGGCGGGGGTCCCGATCGGAGTGATCACCAACCAGTCGGGGGTGGCCAGGGGCCTCATCACTCTCCGTGAACTTTCCGAAGTCAACGATCGAGTGGAGGAACTTCTCGGCCCGTTCGACGTGTGGGAGGTCTGCGTCCACGACGAGACCGACGGATGCCCCTGCCGGAAACCCGAGCCCGGCATGGTCCTGTCGGCCGCGCGGCGGCTGGGCGTGCCGCCGGCCGAGTGTGTGGTCATCGGCGACATCGGCCGCGACATGGAGGCCGCGCGGGCCGCCGGGGCGCGGGGCATCCTCGTGCCGACGGCCGTCACCAAGATCGGCGAGATCAGGGCGGCCGAACACGTCGCCCCCGATCTCCGCGCCGCGGTCGAGGCGGCGCTCGCTTTTCAACCGCCGTGACAGGGGCAGCGGGGCCCTGACGGAAGGAGCGGCCATGACCACCGCACGCGAGATCATGACCCCGAACGCGGAGTGCGTGAACTCCGATCAGACCATCGCCGAGGCGGCGGAGAAGATGCTCAGCCTCGACGTGGGATCCCTGCCGATCTGCGGCGAGGACAACCGGCTCCAGGGCATGCTGACCGACCGCGACATCGTGGTGAAGGTCATCGCCCAGGGCCGCGACCCGAAGTCGTGCCTGGCCGGTGAGCTGGGCGGCAACGAGGTCGTGACCATCGGCGCCGACGACGACGCCCGCGAGGTCCTGCGGACCATGGGCTCCCACAAGGTCCGCCGGCTGCCCGTGATCGACGGGCACACCCTGGTGGGCATGGTCGCCCTGGCCGACGTCGCCCGGGCCGTGCCCGACGCGACGGTCGGCGACCTGATGGACGCCCTCACCACCGACTGACCCTCTTCGAACTCTGGAGACGAGATGAGCCAGACCGTCATCGACCTGATCATGGCCGACCACCGCGACGTCGAGCAGCTCTTCGAGCGGCTCAAGAAGGAGCGGGAGAACCGCCCCGCCCTGGTGGCCGAACTGGCCGCCAAGTTCGTCGCGCACGCCCGCGCCGAGGAGAGCCACGTCTACTCCGCGCTGGCCCAGGCCGCGCCGAGCGAACGCGGCGAGGTCCACCACGGCACCGAGGAACATCACGAGGCCGAGGAACTGCTGGCCGCGCTGATGGCGGCCGATCCCGACAAGGCGGAGTTCACATCGGTTCTGGAGCAGATGGAGAAGGCCGTCAAGCACCACGTCGAGGAGGAGGAGAGCGACATCCTCCCCGTCCTGGCCAAGGCCGTGCCCGGCGACAAGCTGGTCCGGCTGGGCCGGGTGTTCAGCGAGGCCAAGGCGGCGGAACTGGCCAGGCCGCCGAAGCCGCGTGGTCGTACCAAGGAAGAATTGCTCGAACAGGCCAAGGAGAAGAACATCGAGGGCTACAACTCGATGACGAAGGACCAACTCTTGGCCGCGCTGGGCGAATGACTCAGCCGGCGGGCTTCTCCCAGGTCAGGAGGTAACGCCAGAAGACGAGCCGCCGCACCCGCGCGCCGGGGAGCAACTCGGCGGCTTCGCGGGCGACCTCCCGGGTGGTGAGCGGCGGGTTCAGGACCATGGGCATGGCCGCGTGGGCGGCGTCCTTGGCGAACCCGCCGCCGCCGTTCAGCAGCCGTTTGGTCAGGAACACCGCACCGAGCGCCCGGTGCCCGGTCGCCGCGGCGAGTTCGGCGGGCAGTTCCCTGAGCAGGTCCCGCCGGGGCAACGCGATCGCGGCCAGCACCCCGCCGGGCCGCAGCGCCGCCGCCAGGATCGGCAGCACCTTCTCCAGCGGCATGTGGTGCAGCGCGCAGATCGAGAAGATCGCGTCGTAGTCCTTGCCCGGCAGCGGATCGGTCAGGACGTCGCCGAGCACCCAGGTGACGTTGCCGAGGTCACGCGCGGCGGCCTCCTCGATCATCTCCGGCGAGCGGTCGAGACCGTCCACCCGGGTGGCACGCGAGGCCAGCTCGGCCGCGAAGGCCCCGGAGCCGCAGCCGACGTCGAGCACCTTCCGGGGGTCCGGCGGGAGGTGGCGGAGCAGAAGCCGGTGGTAATAGGCGTTGTGATCCCAGTCGAGCACAGCCAGAGGCTAGCCCCTCGCGCCGGCGGCTAGGGGTTCAGGACGCAGAACTCGTGACCCTCCGGGTCGGTCAGGCACGACCACTCGACCTCGCCCTGACCGAGGTCGAGATCGGCGGCCCCCAGCCCCCGCAGCCGGGCCACCTCCGCCGCCCGGTCGGCACCAGAGGAGGGCAACAAATCGAGGTGGACGCGGTCGGGCGCGGTCTTCGGCCCCGGCGTACGCAGGAAGCCGAGAAAGGGCCCGGCGCCCGTGGCGGAGCGCAGCACGGCGTGGTCGTCGGTGACCCGATGGAGGGTCCAGTCGAGCGCCTCCCCCCAGAACCGCGCCATGGCGCGTGGGTCGGCGCAGTCGACCACGATGGAGGCGATCGGCCCGGTGTCGCGGTAGACCTCGCTGGGCTCCAGGACGCAGAACTCGTTGCCCTCGGGGTCGGCGAGCACCGTCCACGGCGCCTCGCCCTGGCCGATGTCGGCGGGCGTCGCGCCCAGCGCCTTGAGACGCGCGACCAGCTCGGCCTGGTGGGCGGCGGAGGTGGTGGCGAGATCGAGGTGCACCCGGTTCTTCGCCGCCGTCTTGCCTTCCGGCACGGGCACGACGTCGACGCCGACGAACACGGGATCGGGCCAGACGAGGCCGCCGGGCGGCCCGACGTAGGTGGTCACGCCGGGGTGGTAGGCGGTCCACCCGAGCGCTTCGGCCCAGAACCGGCCGACCGCCGCGGCGTCGAGGGCCTTGATGTTCACCTGCGCGGGTCGCAATGCCATGGCGGCGATCTTACGTAGCCGCGCCGAAGAACAGGTCGCGGTTGGTTCTGACGTACTGTTCGACGGTTTGCGGGCGCTTGCCGGTGATCTTCTCGATGACGTCGTCGGTGCCGGCCAGCAGGCCGTTGCGGTAGTCGATCGCCACCGACTCCAGATGCTGGATGAGGTGCTCCGGGCTGCCCGCTTTCCGCAGCGTGTCGGCGTAGGCCTCGGTGGTGATGGGCTCGTAGCGGACCGGGATGCCGAGCGTCTCCGACATGATCTCGGCGATCTCGTGGTGGTTCAGCTCGACCGGGCCGAACAGCGGGTAGGACCGGCCGATGTGGTCGGCGGGGTCGGTCAGGATGGCCGCGATCACGCGGGCCTGGTCGGCGGCGGCGATGGGGGCGTGACGGCCGTCGCCGAGAGGCAGGCGCAGGACGCCGCTGCCGTCGATGAACTGCCAGTTGATCGGCAGCCATTCGGCGAAGAACGTCGGCCGCAGGTGCACGGCGCCCACCGGGGCCCAGTCGAACACGCGCTCGCCGAGCCAGTGCTGGCGGGCGGCCTTGCTGGCGGCTTCCCGGCGGGCGGGGGTCTGCGACATGTTGACCACGACCTCAAGGCCGCTCTCGGCGCCGGTCTGGGCGAAGATCGTGGTCGCCTCGACGAGGCCGGGCAGGATCGGGTAGACGAAGTAGGCCCGGCGGACGTCGTCGAGGGCGTGGGCGACGGCGTCGAGGTCGAGCAGGTCGCCGGTGACGATCTCGGCGCCCTGTTTCGACAACCAGGCCGACCGGTCGTCCTCGCGGTGGACCATGGCGCGGACGCGCAGGCCCCTGTCGAGCAGGTCGCCGACCACCTGGGCGCCCGTCTTGCCGGTCGCGCCGGTGACCAGGATCGGGTTGTCGCTCATCGATGCCTCCCACGTCATGACGATGGGGCTCCTTCTCACCCTAAGCGCCATGCGGGAACGGCCGCCCCGACGCCGTCTTGACGTCCACGGGCGCGGACCATGCCGTTTGCTGAGACGCCGTGCCGCACACTGAACGGCGTGACCGACGAAGAAGAGACGGGCGGCCGGCGGATGGCCGACCACTGGTGGTGGCGGCCCGGCTGGCGGGTGGGGCGGCGCGGCTACGCCTGGCATCTCACCTTCCGGAACAGCCCCGACGTGCACCGCCTCGCCGCCGTCTACCGGCAGGGGCTGGCCGGGGTGCCGGAGCTCGACCCGGTGCCCGACGCGTCGCTGCACCTGACCATGCAGCAGGTCGGGTTCGTCGACGAGGTCACCGGCGACCAGGTGAAGGCGATGGTCGAGGGCGCCGCCCGGCGGCTGGCGCTGCTGCCCGCCTTCGACATCGAGCTGGGGCGGCCGGTGATCACCCGTGAGGCGGTCCGCTGGGACCCGGTTCCGGCCGCGCCCGTGGTGGCGGTGCGGCTGGCGATCAGGCAGGCGATGGCCGAGGTGTGGCCGCAGGTGCCGGGCCGCGAGGAGGGCTTCGTCCCGCACATCTCGATCGCCTACAGCAACGCGCCGGTGCCCTACGCGACCGTCGCCGCCGCCCTCGGGGCGATCGACGCGCCCCCGGCGCGCGCCCGCGTCGAGAAGGCCGACCTGATCGTCATCCACCGGGACCGGCGCATGTACGAGTGGACCGAACACGCCGCCGTGTGAACCGGTTCTCCGCCACGTTTTCCGGGTAGCTGGGCCTCCGGTTCCCCACGAGAAGGATCAGGCCATGGGCATGTCGGCGGCTGAACAGCGCATCCTGACGGAGATCGAACACTCCCTGCGCACGAACGACCGGGCCTTCGCCACCCGGATCGACCGCATGAACGCCGCGCAGGCGACCGGCCGCCGACCCAAATGGACCGTCACGGCCGGGACGGTGCTGGTGGTGGCCGGGATCATGACGGGGCTCATGGTGGCCGTGGTCGTGCTGGCCGCCTTCCACATCTAGTCGAGGCCGGTTCGGCCCTCGGCCCAGTACGCCTTGCCGAAGACCTTCCCCGGGGCGGGCGTCCAGCCGCCGGCCGCGCGCCTGACCGGGCCCACGGTCGCGGCGTCCCCGGTGACGACCAGGTCGTAGGCGCCCGTTCCGGCGGCGGCGAGCAGGTCACGGCGGTCGGCGGTCTTCGGCACGACCGTCGCGGTCACCCCGAGCCCGGCCAGGACCTTCGTGTACTCGGCCGGGTCGGCCGCCTCCAGCAGGTAGGTGACGCCGTCCGGCCGGGTCTGCCCGAGCGCGGCGGCCAGGCCGACGCTGGTCTCGTCGCCGACGAACACCACCTCGGACGCGACCCCCGTCAGGTCGATCGAGCGGCGGGGGCCGAACAGCTCGCAGGCGTCGCCGGGCGTCACCCGGTCGAACCAGCGGGCGGCCGGTCCGGCGCCGTGGACGTAGGCGACCAGCGAGACCGTGCCCTCGGCGGTGTCCCACCCGAACGGGGTGTAGGTGCGCCTGGTCATCGTGCCGCGGTCGGTGCGGAGCTGGACCTTGCAGCCCGGCGTCCACGGCGCGGTCCGGAAGCGGTCGGACCGGAGTTCGACTCTCACGAAGTGCTCCGACAGCGCCGTCTTCGCGGTGACGACCGCCTGGGTGAAGAAGGCCCCGCTGGCGAGGTCGGCGAGCCGTTCGGTGATCCGTGCCATGGCGCCCGACTCTAGCGTCACCGCGCCGCCGGTTGGCGCCCCCGGTTCCACCACAGTGACAGGCCCGCTCCGGCGAACGTCAGCAGCGTGCCGAGCAGCACGAACCAGACCGTCGTCTCCCGCTCGGCCCGGTGCAGGCCGATCTCGCTGGGCAGGTCGGTCAGGACGTCGGTGAGCTGCCCGGCGTCCTCGGCGCGGAAGTACTTGCCGCCGGTGGTGTCGGCGACCTCGGTGAGGGTCTCCTCGTCGATCTGCATGACCCGGCGCAGTCCGCTGTCGTCGCCCCAGCGGCCGAAGCCTCCGCCGCCGCCCCGCCAGTTGTCCCCGCTGACCTGGTCGGCGGTGCACACCATCGCGGCCGGTTCGGTGGTGCCGAAGCCGATCGTGAAGACCCGCAGGCGCCGGGCGGCGGCCTGTTCGGCGGCGGTGATCGGGTCGACGCCGGTGGTGTTGGAGCCGTCGGTGAGCACCACGATCGTGTCGGGCTGGAAGTCGCCCGGCGCGGCCGGGGCGTTCAGGTCGACGCCGGTCTCGGTGACGTCGGTGTTGTACTCGGCGATCGTGTCGATCGAGGTGAGGATCGCCTGGCCGATCGCGGTGCCCCGGGAGGTGCGCAGGCCGTCGACGGCGTCGAGGAGCTGATCCTTGTCGGTGGTCGGGGGGACGAGCAGGCCCGCGATGCCGGCGAAGGCGACCAGGCCGATGCGGGTGCCGTCGTCGCTCTGCTCGATGAACGCGCGGGCGGCCTCGCTGGCCGCCGTCAGGCGGTTGGGCTCGACGTCGGTCGAGCACATGGAGCCCGACGCGTCCATGGCCAGGATGATCGAGGTGTTGTCGGCCGGCACCGTGACCATGGCCTGCGGGCGGGTGAGGCTGAAGCCGATCAGCAGCAGTCCGACCAGGAACAGCGCCACCGGGACCCGGCGCCGCCACGCGCTGCGGCCGGGGATCGCCGCGCGGATCAGCCCGACGCTGGAGACGACGATCGCGGAGCGTTTGCGGCGGCGGTTGAACCACCAGCGCGCCAGCAGGAGCAGCGGCACGACCAGCAGCGCGAGCAGGGCCAGGGGCCAGCTGAGCGACATCAGACGATCCTCCCGTGCCAGCGGGTGCCGAGCAGGCCGCCCAGGGTGAGCAGCAGCAGCCCGGCTCCGGCGAACGGAGCGGTCAGCTCTAGGGGCTCTTTCTTCATGGTCAGCCGCAGGTCGATGGCGTCGGCCGAGGCGGCCAGCGCCTGCGCGTCAGCGGCCTCGTGGTACTTGCCGCCGGTGACCTGGGCGACCGAGGAGAGCAGCTCCGCGTCGAGCGCGGTGGCCAGCCGGAAGCCGTCGACCTCGACGGTCGAGCCCCGGGCGGTGCCGACGCCGACGGTCTGGACGCGCACTCCCGACGCCGCCGCGAGCTCGGCCGCCGCCGCGACGTCGGGGCCGCCCATCTCCTGGCCGTCGGAGAAGACGACGATCGTCGCCTCGGGGAAGTAGCCGAGGCTCTGCGGCTGCTGCCCCTCTTCCGGCAGCGCGACCGGCTTGCCGGTGATGGTGCCGAGCCCGACGAGGATGGCCCGGCCGAGCGAGGTGCCGCCGCTCGCCCCCGCCCGGCCGATCGCGGCCAGCACCGCGCCGCGGTCGTCGGTCGGGGCCTGGGTGAGCAGCGCCTGGTCGCCGAAGAGGATGACCCCGATGTCCACCGAGGACGGCTGCCGGTCGACGAAGCCCTTGGCGGCGGCCTGCGCGGCGGCCAGCCGGGAGGGCCGCACGTCGTCGGCCTTCATGCTGTTGGAGACGTCGAAGGCGAGCAGCACGGTGCCCGAGATGCGCGGCACGCTGACCTCGGCCTGCGGGCGGGCCAGCCCGGTCAGCAGGATCGGCAGGGCCGCGAGGAGGAGGGCGTACGGGAGGTGCCGGCGTAAGCCGCCGCCGGCCAGGCCGGCGAAACCGGCCGCCGCGAGGGTGGCGTCGCGCCGCCTCTGGATTGCGACGTAGGCGGCCACCGCGCCGATCGTGAGCAGCACGGCGAGCACGAGCACGAGGGGCTGGTCGAAGGTCACCGGGCCCTCCGTCCACGCACGAGGCCGAGCAGGGTGGCCACCAGGTCATGGTCCGTCGTGACGCGGTGGGCGTCGACCCCCGCCCGGCGCATGGCGTCGGCGAGCTCGGCCTCCCGGGCCGACACCTGTTCCGCCAGCCGTCCGCGCAGCAGCGGGTCGCTGGAGTCGACGAGCAGCTGCTCGCCGGTCTCGGCGTCCTCGACCACGATGAGGCCGAGGTCGGGCAGGTCGAGCTCCGACGGGTCGACGACGCGGACGACCACGACCTCGTGCCGGTGGGCGAGCATGCCCAGCGGCCTCTCCCAGCCGGGGTCGCCGATGAAGTCGGACATGACGACGACGAGGCTGCGCTGCCGGATCGTCGCGGCGGCCAGCCGCAACATCCCGGCCAGGTCGGTGGTCGCCTTCGCGAACGCCGACTCCCGCATCAGGTCCCTGGCCAGGCGGAGGACCTGGTCCCGCCCGGTGCGCGGGGGGATCAGGCGGTGCTCGGTGTTGTCGTAGAGGATCGCGCCGACCTTGTTGCCGCCGCGGGAGACGATGCGGGCGATGCTGACCGCCAGGTCGGTGGCGGCCTGGGTCTTCCCGGCCCGCATCGAGGCCGAGCGGTCGACGACCAGCCAGGCGGTCATCTCCCGGTCTTCGGTGTAGAGGCGCACGAACGGCTCGTCGAGCCGCGCGGTGACGTTCCAGTCGATGTGCCGGACGTCGTCTTCGGGCAGGTAGCCGCGCAGGTCGGTGAAGTCGATGCCGGCGCCGCGCCACACCGTGCGGTAGGCGCCCTGGAGCCGGCCGTCGAGCCGTCTGCTCAGCCGCCACTCCAGGCGGCGCAGCAGCCGGTCGGGCGGGGTGGCCATCGGTCAGCGTCCCCGGCCGGCCGGCCTGGGCACCGGCAGGTTCGCCAGGATCTTCGACAGGATCAGGTCGGCCGTCACGTCGTCGGACAGGGCCTCGTAGGACAGGACCAGCCGGTGCCGGAACACGTCGAGGGCGAGGTCGAGGAGGTCCTCCGGTACGACGTACTCCCGCCCCCGGATGTAGGCGAGCGCGCGGCCCGCGAGCACCAGGTTGATCGACGCGCGCGGGCTGGCGCCGTAGGTGACGTATCTGGCCAGGTCGTGCTGGCCGACGCGGGAGGGGTCGCGGCTGGCGTGGGCGAGCTGGACGGAGTATTCGATCAGCGACGGGTCGACGTAGACCTGGTCGGCCTCCTGCTGGAGGTCCCTCAGGTTCTCGGGTTCGATGATCTTCTGGATGGCGGCCGTGCGGGTGAGGGCCCGTTCGACGACCACGAACTCCTCGGTCGTGCTCGGGTAGCCGACCAGGACCTTCATCATGAACCGGTCGACCTGCGCCTCCGGCAGCGGATAGACGCCCTCGTTCTCGATCGGGTTCTGGGTGGCCATGACCAGGAACGGGTTCGGCACCCGGTGGGTGTCGCGGCCGATGGTGACCTGGCGTTCCTGCATGACCTCCAGCAGGGCGCTCTGCACCTTCGCCGGGGCCCGGTTGATCTCGTCGGCCAGCAGCAGGTTGGTGAACACCGGCCCGAGCTGGACCTGGAACTCGCCGCTCGGCTGGTGGTAGACGCGGGTGCCGACGATGTCGGCGGGCACCAGGTCGGGGGTGAACTGCACCCGGCGGAAGTCGCCGCCCATCGCCTCGGCCAGCGACTTCACGGCCAGCGTCTTGGCGAGGCCGGGCACGCCCTCGACGAGGATGTGCCCCCGCGCCAGCAGCGCGACGAGCATGCGCTCAAGGAGGGCGTCCTGGCCGACGATGGTCTTCTTGACCTCGTACAGGAGCTTCTCGATCGGGCCGGACGGCACGGTCTCGGGGTCGTTCCAACTCACGGGGGAGGGTCCTTCCTCACAGGGGCGGGGCCGGGCCGTCGCCGATCGCGGTGCCGATGGGCATGGCGAAGCCGATCCCGATGAACGTGCCGGCGTCGGTCGGGTTCGCGAGGGAGACGACGATGCCGATCACCTGGCCTCGGTCGTTGACGAGCGGCCCGCCGGAGCTGCCCGGGTTGACCGTCGCGTCGAACTGGATGTGCCCCTCGGTGCCCGCGACCTCGCGGTTCAGGCCCGAGACCACGCCGGTGCTGGTGCTGAGGGTGAGCCCGAGCGGGTTGCCGATCGCGACGACGTCGTCGCCGACCTGGGCCCCGCCGCCGAGCGTGGCGGGTACGAGCGTGCCGGGGAGTCTCTCCGGCAGAAGGGTCGCGATGTCTTTTTCCGCATCGCTGGCCGCGACCTTGGCCGGCGTCCGGCTGCCGTCGGTGTAGGCGACCTCGATGGACGAGGCCCCGGCCACCACGTGGGCGGCGGTGAGGATGGTGCCGTCGGCGTTGGCGATGACGCCGGTGCCGATGGCCGAGGTGGTCATGCTGGCGTGGTCGGACTCGTCACGCTTGGTCTCGATGCGGACGATGGACGGCAGGAGCGTCTGGTAGACCTCGGCGGCGGATAACGGGGTGTCGGAGGGGGACGGTGACGGGCTCGGGGCGGCGGTTTCCGGTACGTCGCCTCCGCGGAAGAGGACCATCGCGGTGATCACCACGGCCCAGACCACGGCGGCCGCGACGAGCAACCATGACTTCGGCCCTTTGGTCATGAACCGACGGTACGTGCGAGTCCTGAAAACTTCCTTAAAGGGCGCCCTTGGGGTGTCTGATCGTTTTCACGGCATCCCGGCGCCGTCGGCGATCGCCTTCAGCGCGGCCAGGTGACGCGCGAACGCCGCGTGCCCCTCGGGGGTGAGCTTGAGCCAGGTGCGCGGGCGTTTTCCCAGGTAGCCCTTGACCACCTCGACGTATCCGGCCTTCTCCAGCGTGGTGACGTGCTTCGACAGGGTCGGGTCGGTGACCTCGACGGCGTCGCGCACGAACGCGAACTCGACCTCGCCGGCCGCCGACAACACGGCGACGACGGACATCCGGACCGGCGAGTGGATGACCTCGTCGAGATCGTGGCGGGGATGGCTCACGCGGCCCGGCTCTCCGCGTGGGCGCCGGCGAAGAAGGGGGCCGCCACGGCAGCCGCGCCGACGAGCGCGACCAGGGGCTCGCCGTGCCAGCCGGCCAGCACGAGGACGAGCACGTAGCCGACGTGCAGCAGCATCCCGGCCGCCAGCGAGACGGAGTAGCGGCGGAGGTAGCCGCGCGGCCTGACGCTCTGCCGGCTCGCGTACCAGCCCACCCACGCCGCGCAGATCGCGGCCCAGGCGGCGGGGAGGAACGTCCAGGCGCCGGATACGAACGCCGTCGTGAACTCGGTCGCGAACAACACGCCGCCCAGCGCGAGCAGGACGGTCACGGGCCACCTGCCCGCGGCGCGCACCGTCTCCCGGTGCGCCTCGGCCGCCCGCAGGACGGCGGCCGCCTCATCTCGATCCATGGTTGGATGATGGCAACTACTTTCCATGTTGGCAAGTAGTTTCCGGTCAGCAGGTGCCGAGCATGTCGCGGAGGGCCGACTTCTCCCTCGGGGTGACCGACAGGCGGTAGTGGTGTTTCACGGTGATCCAGTCGCGGGCGTACACGCACCAGTACGCCCGCACCGGAGGCCGCCAGTTGGCCGGGCTGTGGCCGCCCTTGGCCACGTTGACCGACTCGCTCACCGCGACCAGTTCGGGCCGGGTCAGGTCGTGGGCGAAGGCGTGCCGCCGGGCGGGGCTCCAGCGCCACGCCCCCGAGATCCACGCGTTGGCGAGCGGCACCACGTGGTCGACGTCGAGTTGCGCGGTGTCGGTCAGGGTCCGGTCGTCGTAGGGGCTGTACCAGCGCCCTTCGGCGCCGCCGCACTCCTCCCCGGTGCCGGGCGAGAGGTCGCTGCGCAGCAGGACCCGCTGGCGGGTGTCGCAACCCGCGGCTCCGTCGCGCCGCCAGCCGGTCATGAACTTCGAGCGCTCGTAGCGGGCGAGGACCAGGGCGCTGGCGGGCTTCACCTGGAGCCGCTCCAGCGCCGTGCGGGCGGGGAGCGTGCCGGCGGAGGCGGGCAGGGCGGCGGAGACGAGCAGGGCGGTCATGAGAACGGCGGTCATGACCGAGGCGATACCCAGTGATTACAGAGAGTAGTCGGTCGGCCGTCCTGATCGGGCCGCGCTTTACGGTGCCCTCACAAGCTATCTTCTACATTGGGTAAAAGTTCAGTGGAGGGAGCGGGCCATGGGGAGTGTCCGTACCAAGGTCGCGGCGATGCGGGAGAAGGACCGGCGGGCCGCCGCCCAGCGCCGGGCGCGACTGGTCTCGGTGGGTGTGGTCGGGCTGTTCGTCGTGGTCATCGCCGGGTTCCTGGTGTTCGACCGGGCCCAGACCGCCTCGGCCGACGGGAGTTACGTCCGGGAGGACAGCCACGTGTTGTCGAAGGCGGCCGACGGGAAGGTCACGCTGGTCGAGTTCCTCGACTTCGAGTGTGAGGCGTGCCGGGCCTACTTCCCGGTCGTGGAGGAGCTGCGGAAGAAGTACGAGGGCCGGGTCACGTTCGTGGCGCGCTACTTCCCGATCCCCAGCCACTTCAACGCCGAACGCGCCGCCCGCGCGGTCGAGGCCGCCGCCCAGCAGGGGCGGTTCGAGGACATGTACAAGCGCATGTTCGAGACCCAGCAGCAGTGGGGCGAGAAGCGGGTGCCGGCCGACCCGCTGTTCCGGACCTTCGCCGAGGAGCTCAAGCTCGACCTGGCCGCCTGGGACAAGGCCTACGCCGACCCCGCCACGCTGGCGCGCATCCGCAAGGACCAGTCCGACGGCGAGGCCCTGGGCGTGAGCGGCACGCCGACCTTCTTCCTCAACGAGCAGAAGATCCAGCCGGAGTCGGCTGAGGCGTTCGAGGCGGCGCTCGATGCGGCCCTGGCCGGTTGACCGGGCCACCGCGAGGTGGTTGCTGGGCGGCGGCCTGATCGGGCTGGTCGCCGCGTTCGTCCTGACGGTCGAGAAGATCGCGCTGCTGAAGGACCCGTCGTACGTTCCGACGTGCAGCATCAACCCGCTGCTGTCGTGTGGCTCGATCATGAAGACGGCGCAGGCCGAGGTGTTCGGCTTCCCGAACCCGCTGCTCGGGATCGCCGGGTTCGCCGTCGTGGCGTGCGTCGGGATGGTGCTGCTGACCGGCACGGAACTGCCGTCGTGGTTCGGCTGGTCGGTGCGCGGCGGGTTGCTGCTCGGGGTGCTGTTCGTGCACTGGCTCATCTACCAGAGCCTGTACGTCATCGGCGCGCTCTGCCCCTACTGCATGGTCATCTGGGCGGTCATGATCCCGATGTTCGTCTACGGCTGGTCGCGCAGCCCCTACCGGATCCTGATGGTGACGGCGTGGTACCTGCTGATCATCGCCCTGATCCTGCTCAGGTTCTGGAGTCTGGTACGCATGTGAGCAGGTCGGCCGACGGGTGGCAGTCCCACACCAGCCACGGCGCGACCAGCACGGCCACCGGCCCGCTGAGCACGAGCAGCGCCGACGAGTAGACCAGCACCGACACCCACCACACCGCCTGACGGCCCCGGGCCAGCAGGCGGCGGACCCGCTCGACCACCCCGGCGTCGGCGACGCCCAGCCCGCCGGCCGGGGCCGGGGCCGTCATCGCGACCAGGGCGCGGGCCAGCGGGATCGGGTCGCGGGCGTGGTCGTCGGCGATCATCTCCAGCAGCACCGCCACGGCCTGCCGGGCGGTGCGGGCGAACGGCAACCAGGCGAACGCCTTGGCCAGCGCCACGAAGGGCAGCAGCACCAGATCGTGGCGGCCCTTCGCGTGGGCGCGTTCGTGTCTCAGCACGGCCTGGAGCTCGGCCGCCGACAACGAGTCGATGGCCCCCTGGCTGAGCACCACCCGGCCGCCCGCTCCCGGCACGCAGTAGGCGAGGCGGCGGGCGCTCGGCAGGACGTACACGTCGGAATCGGGGAGGTGCTCCGCCGCCACGTCGACCAGCAGCCGCTGGCGGCGGCGTTCGGCCAGCGCGACCACGGCCGCCCTCGCCGTGTGGGCCGTCAGCCAGACCAGCACCCCGGCCGACCAGGCCAGCGCGGCGAACTCGGCCCAGCCCAGGCCGTGGAAACCGTGTCCCCACGCCAGCTGGCGGACGAACGTGTGCATGCCGTGCGGGAAGACGGCGTCGAGCGGGGCGACCGCCGCCACCAGCCCGGCGGTGATCACGCCGAGCCCGGCCGACAGGGCGACGGCCTGCCAGAGCGCCAGCGCCGCCCGGGGGTGCCGCCACGTCCATTCGGCCTTCGCCAGCCGCGACGCGAAGCTCATCGGCAGCAGCGCGACCAGGGCCGACAGTAACCACGGGGTCATCGGGCGTCCCTCGCGTCGAGGGCCTCGCGCAGCGCCGCGGCGACCTCGGGGGAGACCGTGCCGACGAACCGCTGCACGGCCCCTTCGAGGTCGCCGGCCTCGTCGAGGGCGGCCCGCATCGCCTCGGCGACGACGGCGTCCTTGTCGACGGCGGCCCGGTAGAGGTGGGCGCGGCCGACCCGCTCACGGGACACCAGGCCCTTGCGGGTCAGCCGCACCAGCACGGTCAGGACCGTGGTGGTCGCCGGTCGCGACGGCAATTTCGCCGCTAGGTCGTGGGCGAAGACCCCGTCGGGGTGTTCCCACAGGGCGTCCATGATCGAGCTCTCGAGAGTGCCCAGCCGTGCCATGCCCTACAGAGTACGCAAACCGGGTCTCTAGGCGGGGGCGCCGTCACCGGATCGGCGCACGCGGTAGCGCAGGTGCGTGACGCCGGTGCCCTCGACCACCCTGACCGGTCCCTCGAACTGGACCGGCGCGATGCCGAGGTCGGCGAACAGCGGGGTGCCGCCGCCGAGCAGCACCGGCACGAGCTCCACGCCGACCTCGTCGAGCAGGCCCGCCTCCAGCGCCTGGCGGGCCATCTGGCCGCCGTTGACCACGACGTCCTTGCCGCCCGCGAGCTCCTTCGCCTTCGCCACGGCCGCCTCGATGCCCTCGTCGACGAACACGAAGTTCGGCCGCTCCTCCGGGACGCGGTGCGTCAGCACGACCACCGGGACGCCCATCGGGTGCATGCCGCCCCACGCGCCGGTCATGTCGTAGAGGTGGCGGCCGACGACCAGGGCGCCGATGCCGCCGTGCTCCTCGGCCATCAGGTCGGCGCTGGCGCGCGACAGGCGCAGCGGCGGGACGTTCGGGCTGGCGCCGACCACCTCGACGTCGCCGTTGCCGTACCACTGGAACAGCAGGTCGAAGCCGCTGTCGCCGGGGCCGGCGATGAAGCCGTCGAGGGACATCGTGCCGCCGGTGATGACCTTGCCCATTTTTGGTGTCTCCTTCGGATTCTTGGTCTTCCGTCAACGCGTCGTCCGGGTTGCCGTGGTTTCGACATCGGGTCTCCAAAAATTTTTTATCCGGGCATACCGGCCACCCGATCGGCGGTTGGCTCAGGTGTGCAAGCGATTGGGGGATCGGGAGCATGTGTGGAATCACCGGCTGGGTGGACTACGAGCGCGATCTGACGGGAGCACGCGAGATCGCGCAGGCCATGACCGACACGATGAGCTGTCGGGGGCCCGACGACGAGGGGCTCTGGCTCTCTCCGCACGCCGCGATCGGGCACCGGCGCCTCGCCATCATCGACCTCGCCGGAGGACGGCAGCCGATGATCGCCGAGGCCGACGGGCGCGACCTGGCGGTGCTCACCTACAGCGGTGAGGTCTACAACTTCCAGGAGCTCCGCGACGAGCTGGTCTCGCGGGGGCACTCGTTCCGGACGTACAGCGACACCGAGGTCGTGCTCCACGCCTACCTGGAGTGGAGCGAGGACCTCGCCGAACACCTGAACGGCATGTTCGCCTTCGCCGTCTGGGACACCCGGAAGGAGGAGCTGATCCTGGTCCGCGACCGGATGGGGATCAAGCCGCTCTACTACTACCCGACCCACGACGGGGTGCTGTTCGGATCGGAGCCGAAGGCGATCCTGGCCAACCCGATGGCCGAGCGGGTCGTCGACGCCGACGGGCTGCGCGAGATGCTCGCGTTCGTGAAGACGCCCGAGGTGGCGATCTTCAAGGGCATGTACGAGGTCCGCCCCGGCCAGATCGTCAAGATCCGCCGGGAGGGCGTCACCAAGCGCCGGTACTGGCGGCTCACGTCGTACGAGCACACCGACGACATCCCGGCCACGGTGCTGAACGTGCGCGGGCTGCTCGACGACATCATCGCCCGCCAGCTCATCAGCGACGTGCCGCTGTGCACGCTGCTGTCGGGCGGGCTCGACTCCAGCGCCGTGACCGCGCTGGCCGCGCACGACCTGAAGGCGCAGGGCCTCGGCAGGGTCCGGTCGTTCTCGGTCGACTTCACCGGCTACACCGAGAACTTCAAGCCCGACGCCGCCCGCTCGACACCCGACGGGCCCTACGCCCACGACCTGGTGCGGCACGTCGGGTCGGACCACACCGACATCGTGCTCGACTCGGCCGACCTGATCGAGCCGGCCGTCCGGGCGGCGGTGCTGCGCGCACGTGACCTGCCGGTCGGCATGGGCGACATGGACACCTCGCTCTACCTGCTGTTCCGCGCGATCCGCAGCCACTCCACGGTGGCCCTGTCGGGTGAGTCGGCCGACGAGGTGTTCGGCGGCTACCAGTGGTTCCACGACCCCAAGGCCGTCAACGCCGACACCTTCCCGTGGCTGGCCGTCGGCGACGTCGTGGGCCAGCTGAACCTGGACCTGGTCGACCAGGATCTGCTGCGGATGCTCGACATCCCCGGCTACCAGGCCGACAGCTACCACGACGCGATGGCCGAGGTGCCGCGTGTTCCCGGCGAGACCGGGCTGCAGGCGCGGATGCGGGAGATCAGCTACTTCAACCTGACCCGGTTCGTGCAGATGCTGCTCGACCGCAAGGACCGCATGAGCATGGCCGTCGGGCTTGAGGTCCGCGTGCCCTTCTGCGACCACCGCCTCGTCACCTACGTCTTCAACGCGCCCTGGGCGATGAAGACGTTCGACGGCCGGGAGAAGAGCCTGCTCCGCGCGGCCTGCGCCGACATCCTGCCCGACTCGATCCTGCGCCGGGTCAAGTCGCCCTACCCCTCGACGCAGGACCCGACCTACGGAGTCGCGCTCCGCGACGCCGCACGCGAGCTGCTGCTCGGCGACTACCTGCCGAGCCAGGAGATCATGGATCTCGTCGACGCCCGTAGGCTGGTGAGCCGGTCCGACGGCCAGCCGCTGCCGAGGCCGCCGCTGGAGCGGCTGCTCCAGCTCGACGCCTGGCTGAAGGACTACGAGGTCAAGGTGAGCGTCTGAACCGGCGACGGGTCAGCACGATCAGCGCGGCGCCCTCCAGCGACGCGACCGCGCCCGCGAGGGCGAGGACCAGGAGGGCGTCGCCGTTCATCCCGGTGAAGGGCAACTCCTCGGGCTTGGCCCCGGTGACACCGGAATCGCGGTCGGCCTGCGAATCACCGTGGAGGCCAGGATCACGCTCGGCCCGCGAATCCCCGTGAACGCCGGAATCGCGCTGTACGCCGGAATCGCCGTTCACCCCGGAATCGCGATGCATTTCTGAATCGCGGTTGATGTCCGAGTTGTCCGACCCGGTCTCGAAGTTCAGGCCGTCCACATTGCCCTGAATGCCGTCGACGTGATGGTTCACCGGCTTTCCCTGGTGCCCGTCCGGCTCGACCGGGGGGTCCACGGGGTCCACGGTTCCCTCGGGGGGCAGCACCCTGATCGAGACCTCTGTCAAGCCCGGACCCTCCGTCGCCAGCGCGGCTGTCGGCGTGACGGCCGCGAACATCAGTCCCGCCAGCGCGGCGATGCTTTTTCTCATTTCTCCCCCGTATATCCCTGCCCTCCGGCCCATATACCCAATTGGGGGAAGTAAGGCGCATCGGGGGAAGCTTTACGGAATACCACCCCGCCGAAAACCATGAATGGAGAGTAGGAATCCACGGACGATCTAGAGCAGTGCTCTTGGCGGTCGATTGACTACCTTCTCGAATTGATCGCTATGGGGGGCATTGCGGATGGTCAATTCGGTTCGGGGCGGCACGGCGGGATTCCTCGTCGTGTTGTGTCTTTTCTTGACCCAAGGCACACCGGTTCGGGCGGCCGAACCAGAGCCCGCCTTCTCGATGCAGGTCACGCCGACCCGGCTGGTCGTCCCGGCGGCGGGGACCTCCGAGCACCGGTTCGACGTGACCAACAAGGGCCGGGAGACGTTCCAGGTCACCGTCGAGAAATCGGACTTCGTCGCCGGTGAGTCGGGAGCGATGCGGTTCCAGCCGGGCGCGCCCCACGCGGCGGCGGCCTGGGCCGAGGTGGAGCCGGCCCAGGTGACGGTGCCGCCGGGGGAGACCCGGCCGGTGACGCTGCGGGTGGTCGTGCCGGAGAGCCCGGAGCCCGGCGACCACCAGTTCGCGGTCATCTTCAAGGTCCCGGCGGCGAAGACCACGGCGAACATCCGGATCAACCGGGGCATCGCCGCGCCGGTGTTCGTCACCGTGCCCGGGGCGATCGACAGGTCGGCCGAGATCGCCGACCTTCAGGTGCCCGGGTTCGTGCTCGGCGGGCCGGTGCCGATCACCGCGCGGATCCGCAGCACCGGCACGGTGCACCGGGACTTCCGGGGGCTGGAGCGCCTCAAGGTCCAGGCCGGTGGTTCGGAGGTGTCGTTCCCCGACTTCACGGTCGTGCGCGGCGCGACCCGCGAGGTGGCGGCCACCTGGGACCCGCCGCTCGTCTGCTTCTGCGACGTGACCGTGGCGGTCCCCGGCGGGAACACCCGGACGGTGCAGGTGGTCGTCTTCCCGCTGCACCTGGTCGTCGCCCTCGTCGCCGTCGTGATGGGCGGCGTGCTGATCTGGGTCGTCGTCCGGCACCGGTACCGGCGCCGGGTCGAGTCGGCCGCGCGTGAGCTGGCGGGGAGTGGCAGCCGTGTTTAAGCGGGTGCTCGCCGTCGCCCTCGTCGCGACGGCCGTCCACGTCCCCGTGTCGGTCTCCTACGCAGCCGGGTCGACCCTGTTCGTGCAGTCGTTCAAGAACAACACGATCGACCCCGCCTATCCGGTGTCGATCCCGGCGCTGCCCTCGGGGTCGACGGGCAGCAACGTCGCCTGTCTGTCGGCCGCCGGGAACACCACCGGGACCGGGCTCAAGAGCTGCACCACCTCGACCGAGGTCAACGGCTCGGGCGCGCTGCGGCTGACCAGCGCGGTCACCAGCCAGCAGGGCGGGATCTTCGGCGCCACGTCGGTGCCGACCTCACAGGGCCTCGACGTGACGTTCAACATGTACCAGTACGGCGGCGGCGGCGCCGACGGCATGGCGTTCGTCGCCGCGGCCGTCGACCCGGCCAACCCGGTGCCGCCCGCCACCATCGGGCGGCCCGGCGGTTCGCTGGGATACTCGCCGTTCTCGACCGGCGCGGGCCTGGCCAACGCCTATCTGGGCTTCGGCTTCGACGCGTACGGCAACTTCAGCAACGCCTCCTACCAGGGCACCGGGTGCACGAACCCGCCCTACATCTCGACCACCGGGACCGTGCCCGGCCAGGTAGTGGTGCGCGGGCCGGGCGCGGGCACCGTCGGCTACTGCGCCCTGAACAGCACCGCCACCTCGACGAACTCGGCGGCCCTGCGGCTGCGGGGCACCACCCGGGCGGCGTCGGCGGTCCCGGTCGCGATCGCCATCAACCCGACGTCGAGCACGCTGACCACCGCAGCCGGTCTGTCGGTCGCGGCGGGCACCTACGTGGTCCAGTTCACCCCGGTCGGCGGCACCGCCCGCACGCTGACGGGCGCGCTCCCCACGGTGTCGTCGAGCCTCTACCCGTCGCCCACGTGGACGACGGCGGCGGGCATCCCCCGGCAGCTCGCGTTCGGCTGGGTCGCCTCGACGGGCGGCGTCACCGACTTCCACGAGATCGACAACGTCGTGGTCAACAGCCTCAACCCGGTGCCCGACCTGGCCGTCACGCAGACGAGCTACAACGGCTCGGCGCCGAAGCCGGGCGACCCGGTGACCTACACGGTGAGGCCCGTGGTGTCGGCGACGGGCGCCGCCGAGACGCTGCCGATCACGGTGACCGAGACCCTCCCGGCCGGGGTGGTGCCCGTGGGCGCGTTCGGCAACGGCTGGGTCTGCGGCGCGCCGTCAGGCCAGAAGATCACCTGCACGAACTCCACCACCCCGTTCCCCAGCGGCACGACCCTGCCGACGATCACCGTCGTCGGCATCGTCACCGGAAACGCGGTGACGCCCTCGACCGTCCAGACCGGCTCGACCGTGACGGTCTCCTCCAACGACGGCAACCCGGGCATCGCGACCACCACCACGGCGGGCACGATCCCGGCCGCGCCGTCGGGCATCACCCTGTCGACCACCAGCGGCACCATCGCGGGCGGCGGCAGCGTGACCGTCAGCGGGTCGAATTTGAGCGGCGCGACCGCCATCGAGATCGGCACCACGGCCGAGCAGCAGGCCGGCACCCCGGTCGTGCTGCTGCCGTGCTCCAGCGTGATCACCACGAACTGCTTCGTCGCGAACGCCAACGGCACGCTGACGATCCCGTCGATGCCGTCGCGTTCCTCGGCGGCGGCCGTGACCGTGACGGTGGTGACTCAGGGCGTGGCGGGGGCCGCCGCCTACACCTACACCTCCGCGCCCGGCACGCCGGCCGCTCCCACCGCGACGGCGGGCGCCACCAGCGCGACCGTGACGTGGACGGCTCCCGCGCCGAACGGCAGCCCGATCACGGGCTACGTCGTCACGCCCTACCTGAACGGCGTCGCGCAGACGCCGATCTCCTATCCCTCCACCGCGACGACGCAGACGCTGACCGGCCTGACGGCCGGGGCCTCCTACACCTTCACCGTCGCGGTCGTGAACGCCGTCGGCACCGGGACGGCGAGCCCGCAGTCGAACGCGGTCGTGCCCTACACCGTGCCGGGGCGGCCGACGATCACCTCGGCCACCGCCGGTGACCTGTCGGCCACGCTGACCTGGTCGCCTCCGGCGTCGAACGGCGGCAGCACGATCACGGGCTACGTCGTCACGCCCTATCTCAACGGGGTGGCGCAGACGCCGGTCTCCTATCCGTCCACCGCGACGACGCAGACGGTGACCGGGCTGACGGCGGGGGCGTCGTACACCTTCACGGTCGCGGCGGTGAACGCGGCGGGCACGGGGTTGCCGTCGACGGCGTCCACGACCGTGACGCCGAACGCCAACCCGCAGCTCACCTTCGGGCCGCCGCCAGGCGGGCAGGTGAACGTCGTCTACAACGTGCCGCTGACGATGACGGGCGGCACCGCGCCGGTCACCTGGTCGGTCAGCGCCGGATCGTTGCCGCCGGGGGTGACGCTGAACCCGTCGACCGGCCTGCTGTCGGGCACGCCGACGTCGGCGGGCAGCTACGGCTTCACCGTCAGGATCGTCGACGCGAGCGGGCAGAGCGACACCCGGGCGGCGACGGTCACGATCCTGCCGCCGCCCGTGCTGACCATCCCGTCGCCACCGGCCGCGCAGGTGGCCGTGGCCTACAACCTGCCCCTGTCGGTGTCGGGCGGCACCGCCCCCTACACCTACTCGCTCGCCTCGGGCACGCTGCCGCCGGGGCTGACGCTGAACACCACGTCCGGCCTGATCTCGGGCACCCCGACGACGCAGGGGACCTACGCCTTCACGGTGAAGGTCACCGACACGAACGGGCAGAGCGACACCAGGTCGGGGTCGATCACGGTGGGGGCCGGGCCGCTGGTCATCACCAAGTCGGCCAACCAGTCGGCCGCGGTGCCGGGGTCGACGGTCTCGTACACGATCACCGTGGCGAACACCGGCCCGTCGGCCTTCACCGGGGTCACCCTGAGCGACGCGCTGGCCGACGTGCTCGACGACGCCGCCTACAACGGCGACCTCGCCGCCACGCTCGGGACCGCGTCGTTCGCCGGGCAGAACGTCACCTGGACCGGCAACCTGGCCGCCGGGTCGACCGCGACGATCACCTACTCGGTGACCGTGGGGACGAACGGGAACGGCATCCTGACCGACACGGTCTCCTCGCCGACCTCGGGCACCAACTGCGCCGTGTCGAGCGGTGACAGCCGCTGCCGGTCGACGGTCACGCTGCAGTCGCTCGTGATCGGCAAGACCGCCGACACGGCCAACCCCACGCCGGGGGCGACCGTGAACTACACGATCACGGTCACCAACACGGGGAAGACGGCGTACTCCCCGGCCACGTTCTCCGACGCGCTCGCCGGAGTGCTCGACGACGCGACGTACAACGACGACGCGGCGGCGACCTCGGGCACCGTGACCTACGGTGCACCGACGTTGTCGTGGTCGGGCAACCTGCCCGCGGGCGCGTCGGCCACCATCACCTATTCGGTGACGGTCCGCGACCCCGACGCCGGTGACCGCTCGCTGACCAACACGGTGACCTCGGCCAGCCCGGGGAACAACTGCCCGTGCACGATCAGCGTCACGACCCTGGTGCCGCGGCTCACCGTCACGACCGCCACCGACGTGTCGAGCACGACGCCCACCGGCGTGGTGCGCTACACGGTGACCGCCACCAACACCGGGCAGACGACCTATCCGGCGGCGAACTTCACGCTGGCCCTGGCGGGAGACGCGACCTACGCCAACGACGCCACCGCCACCTCGGGCAACCTGACGCTGAACCCGAACGGGACGATCACCTGGACCGGCCCGCTCGCGCCCGGCCAGTCGGTGACCGCCACCGCGTCGGTCACCGTGAACAACCCGGCCACGGGCACGCTGACCGGCAACGTCACCTCGACGACGGCCGGCCTGAACTGCGTGTCGTGTACGACCTCCGTCCCGATCCTGCAACCCCGGCTCACCCTCACGAAGACCGCCGCTTCGCCGACCGTGACACCGGGCGGCACGGTCACTTACACGATCACCGCCGCCAACACCGGCCAGGTCCCCTACCAGGGGGCCACGTTCACCGACTCGCTGACGGGCGTGCTCCCCGACGCCGTCTACAACGGCGACGCCTCGGCCACCTCCGGCACGGTCGCCTACAACGCGCCCGTGTTGTCGTGGACGGGCGACCTCGCGGTGGGGGCCACGGCGACGATCACGTACACGGTGACCGTGAAGAACCCCGACCCGGGCGACCGGCTCATGTCCAACACGGTGGTGTCCCCGGTCCTGGGCGGCACCTGCCCGCAGGGGTCGCCGAACCCCGACTGCACCGCCGTGGTGAACGTGCTCGTGCCCGGCCTGTCGATCACCCGGCAGGCCGACCGGACCACCGCCGTCCAGGGCGACGTGATCCGCTACACGATCACGGCCGAGAACACCGGCCAGACGCCCTACACGGGGGCGACCCTGACCGACCAGCTGGCCCAGCTCCTCGACGACGCCGTCTTCAACGCAGACGCCGCCGCCACGTCAGGAACGGTGTCGTACACCGCGCCGAACCTGACCTGGACGGGCGACCTCGCGGTCGGCGCGACCACGACGATCACCTATTCGGTGACGGTCCGCGACCCCGACCCCGGCGACGGGCTGATCACCGGCACGGTCGTCTCGACCGACCCCGGGTCGACCTGCCCGGCCGGCTGCTCGTCGACGGTACGCCTGTCCCGCCTCGCCCTGAGCCAGGCCTACACCGAGACCAGCACCACACCCGGCTCGGTCATCCACCTGAGCGCGACGTTCGCCAACACGGGCCAGACGCCCTACACGGGCCTGACCGTGTCGGCCTCCAGCCTCGACGTGATCGACGACGCCGTCCCGAACGGCGACCAGGTCGCCACCTCGGGGACCCTCGTGCTGGGGCCGACCGGCATCAACTGGACGGGCGACATCCCCGTCGGCGGCACGGTGACCGTCACCGGGACGCTGACCGTGAAGAACCCCGACACCGGCAACAAGATCATCCGGGGCACGCTCGTCTCCGACGCTCCGGGTGGCTCCTGCCAGGCCGGCGGCACGAATCCCGCCTGCACCGCGCGGATCGACGTGCTGATCCCGGCCCTGACGATCACCACCACGCCGGACACCACCACCCAGGAGCCGGGGGGCGTCGTCCACTACACGACGACGATCACCAACAGCGGCCAGACGCCCTACACCGGGATCAGCGTGACCGACGACCTGACCGGCCTGCTCGACGACGCCGTCTACAACGGCGACGCGTCGGCCACCGCGGGCACGGCCGTCTTCGCCACGCCGCAACTGCACTGGACGGGCGACCTCGCCGTCGGCGCCACCACGACCGTCACCTACAGCGTGACCGTCCGCGACCCCGACGCGGGGGACAAGCAGCTCATCAACGCGGTCACCTCGGCCGAGCCCGGCAGCACCTGCGTCTCGGCCTGCACGTCGCGGGTGGTCGTGCTCACTCCGGCGCTGACCGTGGCGACCTCGGCCGACCGGCAGACCGCCGTTCCCGGCGACACCGTCACCTTCACCACGACGATCACCAACACCGGCCAGACGCCCTACACGGGCGCCACCGCGCTCACCGGCCTGGCGGGCCTGCTCGACGACGCCGCGTACGGCGGCGACGCCGTCGCCACGTCGGGGTCGGTCGCCTACACGGCGCCCACGCTCACCTGGACCGGGAACCTCGCCGTCGGCGCCAGTACGACGATCACCTTCACGGCGGTCGTCGACAACCCCGACCTGGGCGACGAGCGGCTGACCGCGGTCACGACCTCGGCCGCGAAGGGCGCCAACTGCCCGGCGGGATCGGCCGACACGCCGTGCGCGGTCACCGTGGTGGTCACCGACGCCACCGATCTCACCTTCACCAAGACGGCCGACCCGTCGTCGGCGGTGCGGGGCGGGGTGGTGACGTACACGATCACCGTGGCCAACTCCGCCGCCACGACCTATGTGGGGGCGACCTTCACCGACCCGCTGACGGGGGTGCTGGACGACGCGTCGTACAACGGCGACCTGTCCGCGACGTCGGGCACAGCCGCCTTCACCTCGCCGAACGTGACCTGGACGGGGAACGTCCCGGCCGGGGGCACGGTGACCGTCACCTACTCGGTGACGGTCGATCCGGCGGGCGGCTCCGGCGACGACCTGCTCACCGGGACGCTCACCTCCCCCTCGCCCGGGGGCAACTGCCCGGCCGGGGGCGCCGACCCGCGCTGCTCGGCCACGGTCACCGTGTCGGAGTTGGAGATCACCGCGTCGTCCAGCGCGGCCACCGTCAAGCCGGGGGAGACGGTGCAGCTCACCACCGTGTTCACCAACACCGGGCAGACGCCCTACCGAGGGATCAGCGTGGCGATCCCCGTCGGCGGCTTCGTCGGCGACGTCACGCCGACCGGCGAGCAGACGGTCACCTCGGGGACGTTGTGGGTCGACGGGTTCGACCTCATGTGGACGGGCGACGTCCCCGTCGGCGGCAGCGTCACGGTGTCGGCGATGTTCACCGTCAACTCGCCGCCGACCGGGGACCGGCGGATCGTCACCCGGCTGGTGTCGGCCGCGCCGGGCTCGAACTGCCCGGCAGGCGGCACCGACCCGGTGTGCGCGATCGACGTGCCCGTGCTGCTGCCGCAGCTCACCATCGCCAAGACGGCCGACCGCGCGATGGCCCAGCCGGGCGACGTGGTGGCGTACACGATCACGATCGCGAACACCGGCGAGACGCCCTACACGGGCATCGGCGTCGCCGACCCGCTGGCGGGCGCCCTCGACGACGCCGTGTACGGCGCGGACGCCGCCGCCACGATTGGATCGGTGGCCTTCGCCGACTCGGTGCTGACCTGGACCGGCGACCTGGCGGTGGGGGCGTCGGCGACGGTGACCTACACGATGACCGTGCGGTCGCCCGACCCGGGCGACAAGATCATGGCAAACACGGTGACGTCGGACGCCGAAGGGGTGTCGTGCGGGGCCTGCACGAGCAACGTCCAGATCCTCACCCCGGCGCTGACGATCGTGAAGTCGGTCAGCCCGGAGTCGACGGCGCCGGGCGGGACGGTGACCTACACGGTCACGGTCACCAACACCGGGCAGACGAACTATCCAGCGGCCACGTTCACCGACGCGCTGGCGGGGGTGCTCGACGACGCCGTCTACAACAACGACGGCAGCGCCACGCGGGGGACCGTCGGCTTCTCGGCCGGCGAGCTCACCTGGACGGGCGCGCTGGCCCCCGGCCAGTCGGCGACGGTCACCTACTCGGTCACCGTCCGCGACCCCGACCCGGGCGACCGGATGTTGTCGAGCCGGATCACCTCGCCGACGGTCGGCGGCAACTGCGGGACCGACCCGCGTTGCGAGACCGACGTGCCGGTGGCGGTGTTCACGGTCGTCTCCGCCGCCGACCGGACGGTCGCGATGCCGGGAGACGTCGTGCGCTACACGGTGACCGCGACCAACAACGGCCGCACCACCTTCACCCCGGCCGACTTCACGCTGTCGCTGGCCGGCGCGCTGGCGAACGCCCAGTACAACAACGACGCCCAGGTCAGCACCGGCGGCCTGACCTTCAACGCCGACGGCTCGGTCACCTGGAACGGCGCCCTGGACCCCGGCGAGTCGGTCACCGCGACGGCCTCGATCACCGTGATCGATCCCGGAGGCGACGGCGGCACCCTGACCAGCGAGGTCACCTCGACCACCCCGGGTCTCGACTGCCAGGCCTGCACGACCACGGTCACCGTGCTCATCCCGCAACTGACGCTGACCACGGTCGCCGACCGGGAGACCGCGACCCCGGGCGACGTCGTGACCTACACGATCACCGCCAGGAACACCGGTGAGGCGCCCTACCAGGACGCGACCTGGAGCACGTCCCTGATCGGTGTGCTCAACGACGCGGACTACAACGGCGACGCCACGGCGACCTCGGGCGTGGCGGCCTACGCCGAGCCGACGTTGTCGTGGACCGGCGACCTGGCCGTGGGCGCGGTCGCCACGGTCACCTTCTCGGTGCGCGTCAAGGACCCCGATCCGGGCGACGGCCGGCTCATCCAGCAGGTGGTGTCGCCGACCAGGGGCGCGACCTGTCCGGGTGGCCCGTCGTGCTCGACGACCGTGCGGGTGCTGACGCCGCAGCTCACGATCACCAAGCGGGCCGACGCGGCGAGCATCGTCGCCGGGGGCGTCGTGACCTACACCGTGACGGTCGCCAACACGGGGCAGACGCCGTACACGGGGGCGACCTACACCGACCCGATCGGCGGGGCGATCTACGGCGGCGACGCCTGGGCGTCCACGGGCTTCGTCTCGCCCGTCGACGGTGAGCTGATCTGGACGGGCGACCTGGTGGAGGGCGCGACCGCGACCGTCACCTACTCGGTGCGGATCGACCCGGCGGCCGGGAACGGCTCTCTGGCCACCACGATCACGTCGCCCACCCGTGGCTCCAACTGTGCGGTGGGCTCGGCCGACCCGCGCTGCTCGACGACCATCACCGTGATCGCCCAGAGCATCACCGTGGCCGACCTGACCAGGAGCTTCACCCTGACCGGTCCGCCCGACACCACCCAGCGGGGCGACGGCATCGTGACGATGAACGTCATCACCAACAGCCCGACCGGCTACACGGTGACCGTGCGGTCGTCGGCGTCCGCGCTGACCTCGCCGGTCACCGGCGCCTCGATCCCGATCTCCGCGCTGAAGGTGCGCTCGCCCGAGACCTCGGGATTCGAGCCGCTGTCGGCGACGACGCCGATCGTGGTGCACCGGCAGCCGGGACCGTCGGCGCAAATCGGAGATTCGCTCTCGAATGATTATGAGGTGGATATTCCATTTGTCCCGACAGGAAACTATTCAGTGACCCTCGACTACATTGCCGGCACATCGTGAGTTTAACTGCGGGAAAACGCGGTGATCATGGCTGTCGAGGTTAATTGAAAGGGATGGCACAAATGCCTGACATGAAAATCGCGTGCGCGGCCTTCGCCTGCGTCGCGGGCGTGCTGCACGCCGTGCCCGCCGCGGCCGACACGGCCACCGGCAACACCGAGGCGATCGTCGTGGTCACCGACGAGATCACGCTCACCGAGCTGACCCCGTCGTTCACCCTGACCGGTGTGCCGGGCGCGGTCGTGACCACCGGATCCCCGGTGACCATGCGCGTGACCACGAACAACTTCGCCGGCTACACCGTCACGGTGCAGCCGACGACGCCCAACCTGCTGCCGTCGATCGCCGGCAGCACCGACGTCATCCCGGCCTCGCTGCTGGAGGTGAGCGGGCCCGCCCAAGCGGGCACCTTCACCCCGCTGAACCCGGGAACGCCGGTCGTCGTCGACACCAAGGCGTCGGCGTCGGCGCCCACGGGCGACATCATCGCGAACAACTACCGCATCACCATTCCGTTCGTCCGCCCCGACACCTACACGGGCACGCTGAATTACATCGCCACCACGCTCTGAGGCCGGAAGAATGGCCGGCGGAATATCCGTCCGCCGGCCTCTGGGGGGACCATGGCGTTTTGGGGAAAAGCCGCGGGAATAATCGCCGTACTGCTCGTCGCGGCGCCGGCCGCGCACGCGAAACCGAAGGCCCAGCTGACCATCGCGGTCGAGGGCGGCAGCGATTCGATCAAGCAGGGGCAGCGGCTGACGTACACGACGACGGTGGTCAACACCGGCGCCGGTGACGCCAGGTCCCTCGACATCAGCCAGACGATCGACCCTGCGCTGACGCTGGTCTCCTCGTCGCCGCCGGGGAAGGCGGCCGACGGCCGGGTGCACTGGATCCACCCGCTGAAGGCCGGCGAGACCGTGACGTTCAGCGTGACCATGGACGTGCAGCGGCTGACGCCGGGCCTCAAGCGCCTGGCCGTGGTCTCCTGCGCGGCCCGCGGGGGCGAGGCGCGGCCGCTGGTGTGCGCGACCGACTCGGCCCCCGTGGCCGCCCCCGCGCCGGTGGCCATGAAGACCCAGGGGTCGTCGGCGTCGCTGACCTGGGGGGTGGGCGCCGCCCTTTTGGCGGTGCTCGGCGTGCTCGTCTGGCGCCGCCGTCTGAGCGCTCCTACGCGCTGAGCGACGTCAGGCAACCCTTCAGCACCCGCTTGAGTTCGGCGATCTCGGCCGGGCCCGCCGCCGCCACGAGCGGCTTCGTGGCCTGGAAGACGCGCCCCGGCATCCGGGCGTCGTCTTCCTCCAGATGCTCGGCGTCGGGACAGCTCTTGCGGTCGTGGTCGACACGACGATCATCAGAGGGAGGGCTGCCGCCCGCCGCGACCACGGAGAAGGAGAGGCCGCTGATCCGCATCGGGATCTTCCTGGTCGGCGCGTTGTTCCCCGGCCAGACCTCCGGCGAGGTGCTGCGGAACACCGTCGAGACGGTCGTCGCCGCCGAGCGGGCCGGCTTCGACGACGCCTGGCTCGCCGAACACCACTTCATGTCCTACGGCGTGATCCCCTCGGCCGTCACGCTCGCGGGGGTGGCCCTGGGCCGCACGTCGCGCATCCGCGTCGGGACGGCGGTGAGCGTGTTGTCCACCCGCCACCCGGTCGCCCTCGCCGAGGAGGCCGCGATCCTGCACCACACGTCGGGTGGCCGCTTCGAACTCGGCGTGGGCCGGGGCGGGCCGTGGGTCGACCTGGAGGTCTTCGGCACCGGCCTGCCCCGGTTCGAGCGGGGCTTCGCCGAGTCGCTCGACCTGCTCGGCGCGGCGCTGACCCGGGAGAGCGTCTCGGCCGACGGGGAGTTCTTCCGCTTCCGCGAGGTGCCGATGACGCCCTCGCCGCCGGGCCTGCGCCCGGTCGTCGCCTGCACCTCGGACGAGACCGCCGACCTGGCCGCCGCGCGCGGCCTGCCGATGTTGCTGGGCATGCACGTCGGCGACGACGAGAAGGCCGCCATGCTCGCCCGGTATCACGACCGGGCGCTGACCGGCTGTTCGCCGCCGCGCGCGGAGACGGCTGACCACGTCGGGGCCGCCGTCGGTTTCGTCGCCGACACGACCGAGGACGCGGTCGCCGAGCTCAAGAGGGCCATGCCCCGATGGCTGCGCCCCGGTCTGGCCGGTTATGTCCCGGTCGACGGCCGCCCGCGCGCCGCCCGCGACGTCGACGCCTACGTCGACCTGCTCTGCCGCATCCACCCGGTCGGCTCGCCGGAGCACTGCGTGCGGGTCATGCGCGAGACGCTGCGGACGACCGGCCTGACCCGGCTGATCCTCCTGGTGGAGGGCGCGGGCGACCACCGCAGGACGCTGGAGAACGTGGCCAGGCTCGGCCGGGAGGTTCTGCCGCACGTGTCCGGGGCGTGAACTCGAGATTGCCTATAAAAGAGGTAGGTAAAGTTGCCTATCCTGAGGGCATGACTCCCGTCATCGTGGTCGTGGGCGGTGGGGCCAGTGGCACCCTGGCCGCCGTTCACCTGCTGCACAACGCACGCACCCGCCGTCTCCCGCTGCGCGTCGTGCTGATCGACCGGTACGCCCGGCACGGTCTCGGTCAGGCCTACTCCACCACCGACCCCGCGCATCTCCTCAACGCCGCAGCCGCGAAGATGAGCGCCCTCCAGCACGACCCCGACGACTTCGTCCGCTGGGCCAGGGCGCCGGAGTGCGCCTTCCTGCCCCGGCAGACCTACGGTCACTACCTGCGCGAGGTTCTGGAACGTGCCCAGGACGGGCCCGAGCGCACCGTCCAGCGGGTCACCGGTGAGGTCGCGACGGTCTCGCGGCGGCCCTACCGGGTGGGCCTCGCCGACGGGAGGCGCTTCGACGCCGACGCGATCGTGCTCGCCACCGGCAACGCCGCCCCGGGGCTGCGGCTGCCCGGCGAACGATGTACCAACGACCCCTGGGCGGTGGGCGCGCTCGGCGAGGTCGCCGACGGCGACGTGCTCGTCGTCGGCACCGGCCTGACCATGGTCGACATGGCCGTCACGCTCAGCCGCGTGCCCGGCCGCACGGTCTACGCGGTGTCGCGGCACGGCCTGCTGCCCCGCGTGCACGTCGAGGGGCCGGTGACCCCGCGCCACGTCACGCTGCCCGAAGGGCCGCTGACCCTGCGGGTGCTCTTCCGGGCGGTGCGTGAGGCGGCCTCCGACGACGACTGGCGGGGCGTGGTCGACGGGCTGCGCCCGCGGGTGCCGGAACTGTGGTCCCGGCTCCCGCTGAGGGAGCAGCGCCGGTTCCTGGCGCTGGCGGCGCGCCACTGGGAGATCCACCGGCACCGGATCCCGCCCGTCACCGCCGCGAAGATCCAGAACCTGCGGTCGTCGGGCCGGCTGAAGGTGCTGAGCGGCTGCGTCGACGGGGTCACCCCCCGCGCCGACGGGGTGACGGTGCACCTGAAAGACCGTGACCTGCCCGTCTCCTGGGTGGTCAACGCCACCGGGCCCGGTTCGGTCTGCGCCCGCGACCCGCTGCTGACCCGGCTCATGGGCGACGGCCTGGTGCGGGCCGACCGGCTCGGGCTCGGCGTGGAGGCCGACGCGCGCGGCCGCCTCGTCGACGCCGTCGGCCGCGCCGACGACCGGCTCGTCACCCTCGGGCCGGTGCTGAGGGGCAGCCGCTACGAGACCACGGCCGTCCCCGAGATCCGCGGTCAGGCCGCGACACTCGCCCCCCACGTCATCGACGCGATCGCGCGCTGCCCAAGTGTGATCTAGATCACATAAGCGAATTGTGTGTTCACCGCGTCTTAATAGCGGGGAAATCACACATTTCAAAGGGGAAAATGTTGCCGATTTCGGGAGCTTTACGACGGGCGGTCATCCGACTCCTGGAGAAACGCGATCAGCGACGGGCCAGAAAGGCGCCACCGCCCGACACACGCGAGATCCGCATTCTCCTGCTCCACGCCTACGGTTTGGGCGGCACCATCAGAACGGTCTTCAACCTGGCCGCCCACCTGGCCGAACGGCATGACGTCGAGATCGTCAGCGTCGTACGCGAACTCCCGGAATTCTTCTTCGAACCGCCGCCCGGCGTGCGCATCACCTATCTGGACGATCGGGTGAACGGCAGAAAAGGGGTGCTCAACCGCTTCCGCAGCCGCCTGACGCCGCCCGACGAGGCCGCCGCCCACTGGTTCACCCTGAAGACCGACCTCGCCCTGGCCCGCTACATCCGCACCCGCCGCGGCGGCGTCCTCATCGGCACCCGCCCGGCCCTCAACCTGCTGATCGCCCGGTTCGCCGGACCCGAGGTGATCACCATCGGCCAGGAGCACGCGAACCTCCCCTCGCACGGCGAGGAGACCACGAAGCAGATCGTCCGCCGCTACGGCCGCCTGACCGCCGTGGCCACGCTCACCGAGACCGACCTGCGGTCGTACCGGAAGGCCCTGAAGAAGCGCCCGGCCCACCTGGTCCGGATCCCGAACGCGGTGCCCAAGCTGAACGCCGCGACGGCGCGGCGCACCGCGCCGGTCGTGGTGGCGATCGGGCGGCTGGCCCACGTCAAGGGCTACGACCTGCTGATCCGCGCCTGGGCCCACGTCCACCGCGCCCACCCCGAGTGGGAGTTGCGCATCTACGGCTCGGGACCCCGCCACGACAAGCTCCAGGCGTCGATCGAGAAGAAGGAGCTGACCGGCTGCGTGCGCCTCATGGGCCCGGCCACCGACGTGGGCGCGGTGCTGGCCGAGGCGTCGATCAACGTGCTCAGCAGCCGCCGCGAGGGCATGCCGATGACCATCCTGGAGGCCATGAGCGTGGGCGTCCCGGTCGTCGCCTACGACTGCCCCACGGGCCCGGCCGAGATCATCACCGACGGCCACAACGGCCTGCTCGTGCCGGCCGGCAAGATCCACGCCATGGCCGACGCCATCGGCCGCCTCATCGCCGACCCCGATCTGCGCACCCACCTGGCCGAGAACGGCCTGGTCACGGCCAAGGAGTACGACATCGCCGCGATCGGCCCCCAGTGGGAGGAACTGCTCACCGCGTGCTCAGCGGCGTCTCCTCGGCCAGACGGGACAGTTTCTCCGGGTTCCTGACGTAGTAGACCTCGGTGATCAGGCCGTCCTCGACGCGCATGGACATCAGCCCGTCGAGGACGCCGTCGAGGTAGGCGAGGAAGGCCGGGCAGCCGTTGGCCTCGACCGGTTCCAGCGTCATCATCGCGCCGTAGGAGCGGAGGATGCCCGCGTAGAAGCGGATCATCTTGTCCGCGCCCACGAGGGGCCGGTGCATGGCCTGGACGTTGCCGCCGCCGTCGGCCAGCAGCACGACGTCGGGGGCCAGCAGGTCGAGCAGGGCCTGCGGGTTCCCCGTCTCGATCGCCTGCCGGAAGGCGGCCATCGCGTCTCTGGCCTGCGTCCGGCTGGGCACGCCGCGGGGGCGGCGGGCGGCCACGTGGGCGCGGGCGCGGTGGGCGATCTGCCGGACCGCCGCCTGGGTCTTGCCGACGGCCTCGGCGACCTCGGCGTACTCGAAGTCGAAGACCTCGCGGAGCACGAAGACGGCCCGCTCGGTCGGGGTGAGGGTCTCCAGGACCAGCAGCATCGCCGTCGACAGGCTGTCGGCCAGCTCGACGTCCTCGGCGACGTCGGGGGCGGTCAGCAGGGGTTCGGGCAACCACGGGCCGAAATAGGTCTCCTTGCGGCGGCCCAGGACCCGCAGCCGCCCGAGGGCCTGCCGGGTGGCGATGGTGACCAGATAGGCGCGCTGGTCGCGGACCGCCGAGAGGTCCACGCCGGTCCACTTCAGCCACGTCTCCTGGACGACGTCCTCGGCGTCGGCGGCCGAGCCCAGCAGCTCGTAGGCGACGGTGAAGAGCAGGGTGCGGTGGGCGACGAAGATCTCCGTCGCGGAATCGGTCATATCCATGAGATGCCGGAACCGGTCGTTTCGTGACATGTCACAAAGAAGTCGCGCCGAGCATCTCCTGTCCGAGGCAGTCGAGACAAGGAGACGGCGATGCAGATCGTGGTGATCGGAGCCGGATACGCGGGCACCTACGCGGCGAACATCCTGGCCAGGAAGACCAAGGCCGACATCACAGTGGTCAACCCGCGTGGCCACTTCGTCGAGCGGGTGCGCCTGCACCAGCGGGTGTCGGGCACCTCCCCGGCGCACGCCCCGCTCACGTCGATGTTGCGCGCCGGGATCACGACCAGGATCGGGACGGTCGAGAAGATCGGCGACGGGCTCGTCACGCTCGACGACGGCGCCTCGCTCGAATTCGACCTCGCGGTGCTGGCCGTCGGCAGCACGGCCCAGCCCATGCCGGGCACCATCCCCGCCGGCACCTGGGAGGGCGCGGAACAGGCGCGCGCCGCGCTCGCCACGCTGCCCTCCGGGGCGGTCGTCACGGTGATCGGCGGCGGCCCGACGGGCATCGAGACGGCGGCCGAGATCGCCGCCGCCCGTCCTGATCTGCGGGTCCGCCTCGTGGGCACCGCGGTCGCCGGCGGCTTCACCGAGGGGCCGCGGCGCCGGGTGCGGGCCGGGCTCGACCGGCTCAGGGTGGAGGTCGTCGAAGACGGCGTCACGGCGGTGGCCGACGGGCAGGTCGTGCTCCGGTCCGGTACGGCTCTCGCCACCGACCTCACCCTGTGGGGCATCGTCTCGGGCGTCCCCGACCTCGCCGCGCGCAGCGGCCTGACCGTCGACGAGGAGGGCCGCCTCGTCGTCGACGAGTTCCTGCGCAGCGTCGACGACCCGCGGGTCTTCGCCGCCGGCGACTGCGCGGCCGTGCCCGGGGCGCGGATGTCCTGCCAGGCCTCGGAACCTCAGGGCGCCACAGCGGCCCTCAACGTGGCACGGACGATCCAGGGCCGCGAGCTGACCCCGCACGTCGTGCGGTTCGTCGCCGTCTGCGTCAGCCTCGGCCGGGCGGACGCGGTGGCCCAGTTCACCCACTTCGACGACTCTCCTCGCCGGGCCTACCTGGCCGGACGCACCGGGGCGGTGCTCAAGGAGCAGGTCACGCGGGGCACCGTCTTCGGGGCGAAGGCGGGTATCCCGTTCAGATAACTCGAAATACATCCGATCTGTGAGCCACAACGACGGGATCAACCGGTCAGGAATCGCCCGATAGTCGAGGAAACATCGGATGCCAAGCCTTGTTTCAGGGTTGTTTCGATGCTATTTCCTTGACTTGACCCCCCTCACCTGACCGGAGGACCCGTGCGCCGAAGATTATGCATCGCCGGATTGGCGGTGTTCGCCATGGTGGCCGGTATGACCGCTGTCACCCAGACGCAGGCGTCCGCGCTGGCCCTGCCGCCCACCGACGACCTGACCCTCTGGTACAACTCCCCGGCCACCAACTGGGAGACGCAGGCCCTCCCGATCGGCAACGGCCCGCTGGGCGCCAAGGTGTTCGGCGGCGTCGCCTCCGAGCAGCTCCAGTTCAACGAGAAGACCCTGTGGACCGGCGGCCCCGGCGCGCAGGGCGGCTACAACCACGGCAACTGGACCTCCCCCCGCCCGGGGGCCATCGACAACATCCAGGCGCAGATCGACCAGCAGGGCCGGATCACTCCTCAGACCGTGGCCAACGCTCTCGGCCAGGGCAAGACGAACTTCGGCTCCTACCAGACCTTCGGCGACCTGTTCCTCGACTTCGCCAACCCGCCCACCAGCACCAGCGAATACCGCCGCGAGCTCAGTCTCCGCGAGGCCATCGCGCGCGTCGGCTACACGGCGGGCGGCGTCGAGTACACCCGCGAGTACTTCGCCAGCAACCCCGGCAACGTGATCGTGGCCCGCATCTCGGCCAACCAGACCGGCCGGGTGTCGTTCACGCTGCGGCACACCTCGCCGCGCAACGACAAGACGGTCACCGCCTCGAACGGGCGGCTCACCATCAAGGGCACGCTGGCCAACAACGGGCTCAAGTTCGAGGGCCAGGTCCAGGTCGTCAACCAGGGCGGCACGCGCACGGACGCCGGTGACCGTGTCACCGTCACCGGCGCCAACAGCGTGCTGCTGGTCCTGTCGGCCGGCACGAACTACTCCGACGTCTACCCGACCTACCGGGGCGCCGACCCGGCCGCCGCCGTCACCTCGCGGGTGACGACGGCCGCGGCCAAGAGCTGGGACGAGCTGAAGGCCGCCCACCTGGCCGACTACAAGAACCTGTTCGACCGGGTGAAGCTGAACATCGGCCAGACCAACCCGACCGTGCCGACCAACACGCTGCGCGCCAACTACACCGGCGGTTCCTCGACGCAGGACCGGGCGCTGGAGGCGATGTTCTTCGCGTACGGCCGCTACCTGCTCATCTCCTCCTCGCGGGAGAACGACATCCTCCCCGCCAACCTGCAGGGCGTGTGGAACAACGTGGTGAACCCGCCGTGGGACGCCGACTACCACGTCAACATCAACCTGCAGATGAACTACTGGCCGGCCGAGCAGACCAACCTCCGCGAGACCACCCGGCCCTACGACCGTTACGTGAACTCGATGGTCGCCCCCGGCCGGGTCACCGCCCAGAACATGTACGGCGCCCGCGGCTGGGTGGTCAACAACGAGACCAACCCCTACGGCTTCACCGGCGTGCACAACTACCCGCAGTCGTTCTGGTTCCCCGAGGCCGCCGCCTGGACGACCCAGCACCTCTACGACAGCTACCGCTTCAACGGCGACGTCAACTACCTGCGCAACGCCGCCTACCCGGCGATCAAGGGCGCGGCCGAGTTCTGGCTCGACTTCCTGCACGTCGACCCGCGTGACAACCGCTTGGTGGTCTCGCCGTCGTACTCGCCGGAGAACGGCGACTTCTCAGCGGGCGCGTCGATGTCGCAGCAGATCGTGCGCGAGGTCTTCACCAACGCCCTGGCCGCCGCCCGCACCCTGGGCGTCGACACCGCGCTCCAGAACGAGCTGACCACCGCGCTGTCGCGGCTCGACCCGGGCCTGCGCATCGGCCGCTGGGGCCAGCTCCAGGAGTGGAAGACCGACTGGGACTCCCAGACCGACACCCACCGCCACGTCTCCCACCTGTTCGCGCTGCACCCGAGCAACCAGATCCTCCCGGGCACGGCCGAGGCCGGCGCCGCCCGCGTCTCGCTGAACGCGCGCGGCGACGGCGGCACCGGCTGGTCGAAGGCCTGGAAGATCAACTTCTGGGCACGTCTCCTCGACGGCAACCGCGCCCACAAGCTGCTGTCGGAGCAGCTCAAGTCGTCCACCCTCGACAACCTGTGGGACACCCACCCGCCGTTCCAGATCGACGGCAACTTCGGCGCGACCTCCGGCGTCGCCGAGATGCTCCTGCAGAGCCAGCACGACACCGTGCACGTGCTGCCCGCCCTGCCGTCGACCTGGGCCAACGGCTCGGTGACGGGCCTGAAGGCACGCGGCGACATCACCGTCGACACGACGTGGAAGTCGGGCGCGGCCGAGACGATCACCCTGCGGACCGCCCGGACCAACCCGATCAAGGTCCGCACCGCCGCCGCCACGGGCACCTACGCGGTCAAGGACGAGACCGGCGCGACCGTCACCGCCACCCGGACCGGCGACACGCTGAGCTGGAACGCGACCGCAGGGAAGACGTACACGATCAGCTTCACCACGGGCGGCGGCGGCACCACCCAGACCGTCGAGGGGGAGGCGTTCACCTCGCAGTCGGGTGTCCAGCCCGCCGGGCACGCCACCGCCAGCGGCGGCCAGACCGTCGGCTACATCGACAACGGCGACTGGGCGGCCTACTCGCAGGTCAGCACCGCGGGCCTGCGCACCTTCAGCGCCCGGGTCTCCTCGGGCGGCCCCGGCGGCACGATCACGATCAGGGCCGGATCGCCGACCGGGACCGTGCTCGGCTCGGTGGCGGTCGCGCCCACCGGAAGCTGGGACACGTTCGCGACCGTGTCGACGACGTTGACCGGGACCGGCTCCGGCCCGCTCTATCTGGTCTTCTCCGGCGGGGCGGGCAGTCTGCTCGACGTCGACACCATCACGGTGTCGACCACCGGCGGCGGTCCCCAGCCGGTGACCGTCCAGGGTGAGGCCTGGACCTCGATGAGCGGCGTGCAGCAGGCCGACCACCCGAGCGCCCAGGGCGGATACTCGGTCGGCTACATCGACAACGGCGACTGGACGGCCTACTCGGGGGTGAACACCTCGGGCCTGCGCAACTTCAGCGCCCGGGTGTCATCGGCCGGGGCCGGCGGCACCATCCAGATCAGGTCGGGCTCGCAGACCGGCACGCTGCTCGGCTCGGTCGCGGTGGCGCCCACGGGCGGCTGGGACACCCACGTGACCGTCTCCACCACGCTGACCGGATCGGCCTCCGGGCCGCTCTACCTGGTCTTCACGGGAGGCGCGGGCTCCCTGTTCGACGTCGACTCCTTCACGGTGTCCTGACGTGAAAGGGGCGTCCCGGGCGGGGCGCCCCTTTCCTACTTCTCCGTACGGACCAGCTCCGGCCGGAAGGCGATGATCAGGCCGAGCGTGGCGTAGCCGACCAGCAGGTGCGTCGCACCGACCACGTCGCCCACCTCCGGGCCCAGGATGCCCATGGCCGGGATCGTCACCACGGCCCAGCTCTCGGCGACCACCGGCCACACGCGGGCCAGGCCGCGCCAGCGCCCGGCGAAGGCGACCTTGATCCCGATCACGAACATGCCGAGCATCGAAAGCGGCCAGAAGACGTCGAGGATGGCCAGCCAGTCGGCGTCGCGCTGGCCGGGCAGGAGGGCGTGCAGCAGGCTCCAGACCATCGCCGGCACCAGCAGCACCCGCTCGGCCTGCAACATGCCGCGGGCCAGCCGGCTCGTCCCGGTCGCCCGGGTGCGGATCATGAGGGCCAGCAGGCACATCAGGCCGAACTGGAAGGCCAGCCCGCCCAGGTCGGTGAGCTTCCAGCCCAGGTCGGTGGTCGGCTGGAAGCCGTAGAAGAGGCTGGCGGCCGACCAGACCAGCGCACCCGACGACAGGCCCAGGGCCAGTCTGCGGGTGGTGGTCTCGGTCTCGGCGGGGGCGGCGGTGAGGGTCATCGTGCGTCCTTCGTCTCTCGGGAACGACGACCATGCTGCGGATCGGGCGGCCCGGACCGTCAGGGCACGGCGTCCTGTTCCGGTGCCCGGTACAAATGGGACACGAGTCCTAGGGACTTCGCTGACCTGCTGCGGGACACTTTCCTGGTGCGGAAGGTGCTCTTCGCGGTCGCGGTGGCCGCCCTGCCCGCCGCGGCCCTCATCGACGTACGGGTCCCGGCGGCCCATCGCGCCGGGCTGGTCCTCCAGCCGGGCGCGTTCGACGCGCTGGCCGGGATCGCGCTGGCGACGGCCGGATTGGTCGTGCTCGGCAGGTTCCCCCGGCACGCGCTCGGCCGGCTGATGTCGGTGTTCGGCGCCTGGTGGGCGCTCGACGGGCTGGCGTCGTCGTGGCTGGCCTACTCGACGCTCGAAGGACTGCCGGGAGACTCGGCGGCCTTCCTGATCTACCAGCGCTTCGGCGCGGGCCTCCTGCTGCTGTTGCCGCTGCTCCTGCTGCTGTTCCCCGAGGGGAGGCTGCCGACGGGCCGGTGGCGGGTGGTCTCGCTCGTCAGCCTGGGTTTGACGAGCCTGCTGCCGCTGGCATTGGTCGCGGCGCCGTCGCGGATCGCCCAGGCCACCTCCGAACCGGGCCCCCTTCCGGCGGCCCTGCGCAGCGTCGACCTCGACCTCCTCTATCTGCCGCTGCCCGACGAGGTCTGGACCGTCGTGTTGCGGGTGGCCCAGCTCTGCGTGCCGCTGAGCCTGGTCGCGCCGTTCGTGGTGGTCGTCCGGCGCTACCGCGCGTCGGCCGGGCTCGACCGGGCGCGGCTGCGCTGGCTGGTCTGGGCGGGCGTGGTCGACCTCATGGTCATGCTGACGTTCCGGCTGCTGCCGGGTTCGTGGACGGCGATCGGCCTCACGGTCGGCGTCGTCCTCACCGCCGCGGCGGTCGCGGTCGGGGTCGTCCGGCCCGACCTGGTCGACGTCGACCGCCTGCTCGGCGGAACCGTCGTGTACGCCCTCCTGCTGGCCCTGACCTTCGTGCTCGACCTGGTCGTGCTGGGCAGCGCCGGGCAGTACCTCGGCTCCCGCCTGAACGACGGCGAACGCCTGGTCATCGCCGTGTTCGCGGTCGCCATCGGCTACGCGCAACTGCGCCACCGGTTGCAGCGGCTGGTCCGCCGCTGGGTCGTGGGCGACCGCGACGACCCCTACCACGTGGTCTCCGGCCTGGCCGAACGGCTGGAGGCGACCGACGACTCCGAGGCGCAGCTCCTCACGCTGGCCCGCACGGTCAGGCGGGCGTTCCGGACGTCGTACGTCGGCGTCGAGATCACCGACGCGCTCCTGGTCGAAGACGGCGAACGCCCGGCGGAGACCCGGGCGCTGCCCATCGCCTACCGGGGAGAACGCGTCGGCCGGCTGGTGCTGCCCGCCCGGGTCACCCGCCCGACGTCGGGCGACGAACGGCTGCTCGCCGACGTGATCCGCCAGGCCGCGGCGGCGGCGCGGGCCGTCCACCTGGCGGAGGAGCTGCAACGCGGCCGGGAGAGAATCGTCTCGGCCGTCGAGGACGAACGCCGCCGCCTGCGCCGCGAGCTCCACGACGGCCTCGGCCCGACCCTGGCGGCCGTCGCCGCCCGCATCGACATGGCCAGGATCACCGCCCGCCGCTCCGGCGACGACGCCGACCAGATCCTCGGCCAGGCCCGCCAGGAGCTCACCGGCCTGCTCGCCGAGGTCAGACGCCTGGTCCACGGCCTGCGCCCCCCGGCACTCGACGACGTCGGCCTGGTCGGGGCCATCCGCCAGCTCGCCCCCGACCTCACGATGCGGGTGGAGGAACACGGCGACCTGACGGGCCTGCCCGCGGCGGTCGAGGTGGCCGCCTACCGGATCGCCGCCGAGGCCGTCACGAACGTCCGCCGCCACGCCCGCGCCACGACCTGCACGGTGACCCTCACCCGCGCCGACGGCGTCCTGAACGTCGAGATCACCGACGACGGCGTCGGCCTGGGAACGGCCACGACGACCGGCGTGGGCCTGGTGTCCATGCGCGAACGCGCCGCCGAACTCGGCGGCACCTGCGTGGTCGCCCCGATGGAGCCGAGAGGGACCCGCGTGCTGACGAGCCTGCCCGCCCGCGACGAGGTGACGGTATGACCATCAGGGTCCTGGTCGTCGACGACCACCCGGTGTTCCGCGAGGGCTTCGCCGCCCTGCTGGGCAGCATCGACGAGATCGACGTCATCGGCACCGCCGCCAACGGCGCCGAAGCGGTGACCCGGGCGGTTCGGGAAGAGCCTGACGTGATCGTCATGGACGTCTCGATGCCCGAGATGGACGGCATCGAGGCCACCCGCCGCGTCCTGGCCGACCGCCCGGAGACCGGCGTGGTCGTCCTGACCATGTCGGAGGAGGACGGCACCATCTTCGACGCCCTCCGCGCCGGCGCCCGCGGCTACCTGCTGAAGGGCGCCGAACCCGACGAGGTCGTGCGCGCCATCACGACGGTGGCCGGCGGAGGCGTGGTCTTCGGCGCCGTCCTCGCCGGCCGCATCGCCGACTTCCTCGCCCCGCGCCCCCCGGCCACCTCGGGCGAGACCTTCCCGACCCTGACGGCCCGGGAGCACGAGATCCTCGACCTGGTCGCGGCCGGCCTCTCGAACGCCCAGATCGCCGCCCGCCTCTTCCTGTCCCAGAAGACCGTCCGCAACCACGTGTACGCGGTCATGGGCAAACTCCAGGCGGCCGACCGAGCCGAGGCCATCATCCGAGCGAGAGACGCCGGCCTCGGCCGCTAGACGGCTACCAGCGGTTCCCGATCTGGGGAGCGATCAGTTCGTCGTAGATCTCGTTGACCGCGGCCAGGGTCTCGCCGCTCAGGGGGGCGAGGTCGGCGGCGGCGCTGTTCGAGCGGGCCTGGCCCGGGTTGCTGGCGCCCGGGATGATAGCGCTCACACCCGGCTGGTCGATGATCCAGCGCAGGGCGAACTGGGCCATCGTGGCGCCCTCGGGGACCAGCGGGGCCAGGCGGCGGACCGCTTCCAGGCCCGTCTCGAAGTCGACGCCCGAGAACGTCTCGCCGACGTCGAAGGCCGCGCCGTGGCGGTTGTAGTTGCGGTGGTCGTTCTCCGGGAAGGTCGTGGCGGTGTCGTACCGGCCGGAGAGGAGGCCGCTCGCCAGCGGGACCCGGGCGATGATCCCGACCCCGGCCTCGCGGGCGGCGGGGAGCACCTCCGCGAGCGGGCCGAGGCGCAGCATGTTCAGGATGATCTGCACGCTGGCCACGCCCGGACGGGCGATCGCCTTCAGGGCCTCCTCGCGGGTCTCCACGCTGACCGCGTAGTTCTTCATGCGGCCCTCGGCGACCATGGTGTCGAGGGCGTCGAAGACCTCGTCGCTCGAGTAGACCGGCGTGGGCGGGCAGTGGAGCTGGACCAGGTCGAGGGTGTCGACGCCCAGGTTCTGCCGCGACCGGTCGTTCCAGGCGCGGAAGTTGTCGAGGTTGTAGTTCTCGGGGGTCTGCTCGACCCGGCGGCCCATCTTGGTCGCCACCAGGATGTCGGGGTGGTCCTTGATGAAGCGGCCGATGAACTGCTCGCTGCGGCCGTCGCCGTAGACGTCGGCGGTGTCGAAGAAGTCGACGCCCGTCTCGACGGCGGTCTCCAGGACGGCGAAGGCGGTCTCCTCGCTGACGTCGCCCCAGTCGGCGCCGAGCTGCCAGGTGCCGAGGCCGACCACGGACACGTCACGGCCGGTCCGGCCGAGTCTGCGGTGTTCCACGTCTTTCCTTCCATAGTGGAATCTGCAGGTCCGAGACTAGTCACCCGAGATCAGGGCTTCCGACTCCAGGACGTCGGCGACGACGTGGTCGGCCCCGGAGCCGCGCGGTTCCCGGGTGACCCAGATCGTGCGCAGCCCGGCCGCCCGGCCGCCCTCGATGTCGGCGGCGTGGTTGTCGCCCACCATCCAGCCGCCGCCCGCCAGGGGCAGGCCGCACCGCTTGGCGGCGATCTCGAAGATGGCCACGTCGGGTTTCCTGATCCCCTCGACCCCGGCCACGGCGAACCCGTCGACCGCGTCGGCCAGCCCGGTGGCGCGGAGTTTGCCGAGCTGGTTGTCGGCCATGCCGTTGGCCACGATCCCGACCTTCCACCCGGCGGCCCGCAGCCGGGCCAGCATGGCCAGCACCTCAGGCCGGCACTCGACCAACTCCGGCATCCGGGCCCGGTAGGCGGCCCACAGTTCCTCGGCGGACGGGGCGAGGTCGAAGTGATACTTGATCCACCGGAACATCAGGTCCCGGTGGGGGATGTCCAGATCGAGCAGCCACCGCACCCCGTCGTCACCCAGGCCGTGGGCGTCGGCGAACTCGGCGGCCCAGGCGCCGAACGCCCCGTCGAGATCGATGAGCGTGTTGTCCATGTCGAACAGGACCAGCCGTTGCACGCGGCCGACTCTATAGAGGTGCCCTGAATGAAGCACGTGCTGGCGGCCCTGACCCTGCTGGCGACCTCGCAGTGCGCGGCCGATCCGGAGGCCGTCTATCTGGTCGCCAACCACGACCAGACGGTGACCGTCCACAACACGATCGGGCTCGCGGTCAGCGACGACCTCAGGCTGCCCGAGGTGGCATACGTCGAGCGCATCTCCGCCGCCGACGACGGTTTCCACGTGCTCGGCCTGACCGGCGACTTCGAGCCGCGCTACTTCCGCCTCCGCCGGCCCGCCTACACGCCCGAGCCCGTCGACGCCTTGAAGGGCGTCGGCACCACCAAGCACGCCTGGGCGATGACCCGCGACGGAACCAAGGTCGCCTTCGAGACGGTCACGAGGCCCTCGCTCGTCGTCCGGGACGTCGGGACCGGTCGCCAGACGGTCACGAAGGTGCCCGACCTGAGCCGGCTGGCCTGGTCTCCCGACGGGAGACGGCTGCTCCTCACGATCTCGCTGCCCTGCACCCCGCTGCCTCCGTCGGAATCGGGCCCCGCCTCCTGCCTGCCGGAACAGCAACTCCGGTTCCTGGACGCCGACCGCCCCCTGAGAACGTTCAAGGAGATCACGGCCGATCCGGTGGTCACCGGCGACGGCATCCTCGTCGGCGTCCCCGGCGAGATCCTCCACCTGGCCCACGACGGCACGATCCTCGACCGGTTCAAGGGAACAGGACGGCTCTCCCTCCGGAAGAACCAGCTCATGATCCAGGGTGGCGGACGCCTCACCATCGGTCCCCTGACCGGCGGAAACCGGCGCGACTTGCCGTGGGAGGACTCGGTCATGGCAACCGCGACCTGGTGACGCCATGATCACGTTCGCCGGACCACGGGGGCCCGGCGGGAACGTGAGGAATGACCGATGAGCTGGGTTCTGGCCGCCTTTCTGCTGGCCGAGGTGCCGGGGGTGCCGACCGTCGCCGAGGCGCTCGACCGATTGGAGACGCTGGAGGTCGCCGAGGAGCGGAACGCGTCGACCTATGACCGGGTGCTGTTCCCCCACTGGTCGACCGTGTCCGGCACCTGCAACACCCGTGAGACCGTGCTCCGGCGCGACGGGGTCGGCGTCGTCACCGACGAGGCCTGCCGGGCGGTGTCCGGCACGTGGCACAGCCCGTACGACGGCGGGATCTGGACCATGGCCGCCGACGTGGACATCGACCACATGGTCCCGCTCAAGGAGGCGTGGCGGTCGGGGGCCTGGGCGTGGACGACCGAGAAGCGGCGGCGGTTCGCCAACGATCTCGACGGGCCGCAGCTCTGGGCGGTGACCGACAACGTCAACCAGGCCAAGGGCGACAAGGACCCCTCGGATTGGAAACCGCCGCTGCGGGACTTCCAGTGCGTGTACGCGAAGTCCTGGATCGCCGTCAAGCACGCGTACACGCTGACTTTGCAGGCCGAGGAGAAGACGGCGCTCCTGGACATGCTGCTCACCTGCTGAGGCAACGACTCGGGAAAATGCCTTCAAACCGCCACGAACAGGTTGTTAGTTTCGGCAGAAAGGGGGGTGGTTGTGTTGACCAGTGCCCGGGAGGTCAAAGACCGCTGCATCGAGGCCTACAACCGGCACGACATCGGCGCGATGTTGCGGGAGTTCTCGCCCGCGGGTGTCCTGGTCACGCCGACGGGCATCCAGGAGGGCCGGGAGCAGGTCGCCTGGTACTACGCCCACTGGTTCGCGGCGTTCTCGGATCTGAAGGTGACCGCGTGGATGTTGCCGACGTCCTGCGACCCGGCCGTCACCGAGTTCACGATCACCGGCACCCATGACGGGCCGTTCCTGCTCGTCGACGGAGCGGAACTGCCCGCCACGGGGCGGCGGATCGCGCTGCGCGGGGTGTCGGTCTGCACGATCGAGGACGGCCTGATCGTCACCGACCGCGACTACTACGACCAGCTGGAGCTCTACAGCCAGCTCGGGCTGCCGGTGGGTGTGGGGGTCTCTTCCTAGACCGCCGGGGCGGGTTTGCGCGCCTCGACGACCAGGGGGAACGGCCGGGGATAGGGGGCGCCCACGCCGAACTGGCCCGCGAGGGTGTCGGCGAAGGCGGCCGCGATGCGCAGTTCGCCCTGGCCGTTGGGGTGGGTGCCGTCCCAGGTGTGGGCCGAGGCGACGAACTCGGCGTGGGTGGCGGCGATGACGATCGGGGAGCGCGCGGTCGTCATGTCGCCGGCCGTGAGGATCAACCGGCGGTTGAACTCCGACACGCGCGCGTTGAACTCGGGGTCGACGGAGGCCCGGTGGGTGTCGAGGACCGTGCCCAGGACGATCTTCACGTTCTGGTTGCCGGTTCTGGCGTTGGAGATGAAGGCGCGCAGGTTGGCCTCGTTCTGGTCGGCGGAGTGGCCGTACCAGAAGAGGTCGTTGATCCCCAGCAGGACCAGCAGGTATTCGGGCCGGTGGGCGGCCACCTTCTGGCCGATCTCCGCCATCTCCAGGCAGTAGGGGCGGCCCCACTGGGCGTTGTGGTCGGGGTCGAAGTCGGGGTCGGCGTAGGTGCCGTCGCCGTCGCCGGGCTCGGGGGTCGCGATGGCGTCGAGGTCGTTGCGGGGGCCGACGAAGTCGAGGGTGACGCCGTGGTTCTTGAGGTGCTTGAACAGCCGGTAGCGCCAGGTCCAGTCGCCGCTGCTGCCGTGGCTGATGGAGTCGCCGACGATCATCAAGGTGACAACGCTCATAATCACTGAATGTAGCTGTATGAACACGGTTCGTCATTCAGGAGTTGTCATGCTGCCGCTGCACATGCGCCGTCAGGAGTTCGACCCGCACCCCGATCTGACCGGGCTGATCCACCAAGAGGGGCTCGCCCGGGTCCCGACGCTCTACGGCGGACCGGAGGCGTGGCTGGTCACCCGCTACGACGAGGTGCGCGACGTGCTGCGCGACCCCGAGACGTTCAGCAACGCGCTCAGCCTCAACCTGCGCTTCCCCGACCTGCCGGAGCCGACCCCGGAGGAGGAGGTCCAGATGCGCGCGGGCGCGATGCTCATGATGGACCCGCCCGAGCACACCCGGCTGCGGCGGATGCTGACGCCCGAGTTCACGATGCGGCGCATCCGCCGCCTGGAGCCTCGGGTGACGGAGATCGTGCACGACCATCTCGACGCGATGGAGGCCAAGGGGCCGCCGGCCGACCTGGTCACCGACTTCGCCATGCCGGTTCCGTCGCTGGTCATCTGCGAACTGCTGGGCGTGCCCTATCAGGACCGGGCGGCCTTCCAGGAACGTACCGCCACGATGATGGACATCGCCTGCCCGCCCGAGAGACGGCTCAGCGCGCAGCGGGAGGCCCGCGACTACATGGCCGACCTGGTCGCGCGGCACACCGCGACCCCCGGCGACGACCTGCTCGGCATGCTCATCCGGGAGCACGACCTGGAGATCGACGAGCTCATCGGGATCGGCGGGCTGCTGCTGATCGCGGGGCACGAGACGACCGCCAACATGCTCGGCCTGGGCACCCTCGCCCTGCTGCGCAACCCCGACCAGCTCGCCGGGTTGCCCGACGACGTCGACGGCGCGGTGGAGGAGCTGCTGCGTTACCTCAGCATCCTGCACGCCGGGGTCGCCAAGGTCGCCACCCGCGACGTCGAGCTCTCCGGCACGAAGATCCGTGAGGGCGACGTCGTGGTGGTCTCGCTCCCGGCCGCCAACCGCGACCCCGCCTTCGCCGAACACCCCGACCGGCTCGACATCGGCCGGGAGAACCACGCGCACGTCGCCTTCGGCTACGGCGCGCACCACTGCCTGGGCGCGCCGCTGGCGCGCATGGAGATGCGCATCGCCTTCCCCGCGCTGTTCGCCCGGTTCCCGGGCCTGCGTGAGACCGGGCCGGGCGCGGAGTTCCGGTCGCATCACTTCGTGTACGGGCTCTCGACGCTTCCCGTCGCCTGGTAGGCGGCGCCGAGAGCCCGAAACTTTCAGCCCACCCGGCAGGAGACGGTGGGCCAGGTGCTGTTGCCGTTGCGCATGATCGTCACGCCCCAGTTGTTGCCGCTGCCGTTCGGGCGCGCGGTCAGCGTCTGGGCGTTGGGGTAGCTCGCGGAGATGTTCCACGTCGAACTGATCTTCGAAGGCGACGGTACGTTCATCGTCACCGTCCAGTTGTTCGAGCCGGTGACCGAGACGTTCAGGTTGTAGCGGTCACTCCACGACTGGCCCGCCGAGAGGCTGGCCGTGCACGAGCCCCCGCCGCCGGTCGGGGTGACGGTCGGCGTGGGGTTCGGGCTGGGGTTTCCGCCGGTCGGGGCCACCGCGCGGCCGGTTGAGGTGGAGATCATGCCGGCGCAGAGGTTGCGGCTGGCCAGGTTCTGGGCGATCTGCGGGATGGCGTTCACGGTGGTGGCGTAGCCGTCGTGCATGAGGATGACCTGGCCGTTCTGCAGGCGGCCGGCCGCCTGGACGATGGCCGAGGTGCTGGCGCCGTTCCAGTCCTGGGAATCGACGTCCCACAGCACCTCGGTCAGGCCGAGCTGCTGCGCGATCGAGCGCACGGTCGCATTGGTCTCGCCGTAGGGCGGGCGGAACAGGCGCGGGGCGGTGCCGGTGGCCGACTGGATGGCGGTCTGGGTGCGGGAGAGTTCCGACTGGATCTGCGAGCTGCTCATCTGGGTCAGGTGCGGATGAGTGTAGCTGTGGTTCGCGACCCACATCCCGGCGCTGACCTGGGCGCGGACCAGCGCGGGGTTGGCGGCGGCGTTCTGGCCGGTGTTGAACATGGTGGCCCGCAGGCCGGCGTTGCGCAGCGCGTTCAGCAGGGTGTTGGTGTTGCCTCCTGGGCCGTCGTCGTAGGTCAGGCCGACGTAGCCGGCGCTGCAGTCGGCGGCCTTCGCCGGGACGGAGACGAGTGCTCCGGCCAGGGCGACTGCCGCGGTGATCAGGATGGTTCTCAGACGCATCGCGAAACCTCCGGGTGGCGTGCGGTTACCGACGCATTCTGAGAACGTGTCCCGAAAATTGTCAATGTGTAACAGAAACTTTCGGGGCTTGACGGGAGCAGGGCGTCCGACGCACGATCATCGTGCCTTCTGGTCAGGAGGAGGCTTTCCGTTCACCGCTCCCGAGCCAGGTGTTTGTGATGCCGAAAATCCTCCTGCGCGCCGCATCTTTGCTGGTGCTGGCGCCGCTCCTCACTCCGACCGCCGCCCATGCCGACCCGCCCGCGCCCGTCCCGGTGACCGTGAACGCCAGGGCCGGGCTCGCCGTCGTCCCCGAAACCGGAATCGGCGCCAACCACGCCATCTGGGACACCACCCTGGGTTCCAACGAGACCGCGGACCTGCTCAAGGACGCCGGGGTGCAGCTCGTGCGCTACCCCGGCGGGTCCTACTCGGACATCTACCACTGGGAGACGCACACCGCCCCCGGCGGCTACGTCGCGCCCAACACCGACTTCGACACGTTCATGGCGGGCGCCCGGCGGACCGGCGCGGTGCCGATGATCACCGCGAACTACGGCACCGGCACCGCCGAGGAGGCCGCGGGCTGGGTCGAGTACGCCAACGTCACCAAGGGCTACGGCGTCAAGTACTGGGAGATCGGCAACGAGAACTACGGCAACGGCCGCTACGGCACCCCCTGGGAGGCCGACAACCGCGCGGACAAGAGCCCGGCCGAGTACGCCCGCCAGGTGGTCGCCTACGCCGACGCCATGAAGGCCGTCGACCCGACCATCAAGATCGGCGCGGTGCTGACCACGCCGGGCGAGTGGCCCGACGCCATCACGGCCTCCGGCGACGCCGGGCCGTGGAACCAGGTCGTCCTCACCAACGCCGCCGCGAAGATCGACTTCGTCATCCTGCACTGGTACCCCGGCGCGACCAACCGCACCGACCGCATCGCCGACATGCTCCAGCTCGCCAAGGAGCAGGTCGCCAGATACACCGGCCGCTCCGACATCGGCATCGCCATGACCGAGTTCAACACCGGCAGCAGCGCCAACGGCGCGACCACCCAGCCCGGCGCGGTCGCCGCCGCCGACTCCTACGCCCAGCTGCTCGCGGGCGGGGTGTTCTCGGTCGACTGGTGGAACGTCCACAACGGCATCGGCGCGATCAGCCAGGTCGCCGGCCACACCGACTACGGCGACTTCGGCCTGCTGTCGAGCGCCGGCTGCACCAGCGACGGCACGGTCTGCGAACCGGCGTTCAACACCCCCTTCGCCCCCTACTTCGCGCTCCAGATGATGAGCAGGTTCGTCCGCCCCGGCGACCAGTTCGTGAAGGCGACCAGCGGCGACCCCGCCGTCGTCGCGCACGCCGCCCGCCGCCCCAACGGCGACCTGGCGGTCATGCTGCTCAACACCTCCCACGACACCGCCCACACGGTCAGCCTCGGCTACCAGGGCTTCACCCCGTCGGCCGCCGCCCCCACGGGCTGGCTGCACACCAACGGCGCGACCGCGTTGTCCACCACGCCCTCCACGACCCTGGCCCCGCTGTCGATGACGACCTTCGTGGTCAAGGCGTCGTCGAACCCGTCCGGCCTCCCGGGACGCCCCGGCCAGCCGGTCGTCTCCGCCGTCACCGGCACCACCGCCACCGTCACCTGGCCCGCCGCCACGGCCGGATCCCGGCCGATCAGCAAGTACGAGCTCCACAACCAGGCCGGCGGCCAGCTCGGCGAGACCACCGGCACCACCCTCAACCTGACCAACCTGACCCCGAACACCCGCTACGTCCTCAACGTGATCACCCGCGACGCCGGCGGCGGCACCTCCCGCCCGTCGGTCCCGCTGGTCTTCACCACCGGCAACCCCGCTCCCGGCGGCTGCAAGGTGACCTTCACCGACGCGTCGAACTGGGGCAACGGCTATGTCGGCTCGCTCGACGTCACCAACCTCGGCGACCCGATCGACGGCTGGACCCTGACGTTCACCTGGCCCCGCCACTGGCAGAGCCTGGGCAGCGGCTGGAACGGGACGTGGACCCAGTCGGGCCAGACCGTGACGGTGACCAACGCCGACTTCAACAAGACCGTCGCGACGGGCAGCACGATCAACATCGGGTACGTGGGGAACTACTCCGGCCCGAACGTCTACCCGACCGGCTTCAAGCTCAACGGCCGCGTCTGCGGCTGACCGCTGATGGGCCGGACCGCCCGATATCCGAACCGGGTCCCGGGCAGGCCCGGCCCGTCACCGACGCGCCCGCAGAGAACCGGACGCGGCCGGCTGATCAAGCCTGTCGGCTGACGCGGAGCGTATTCGCCACCCGATGGAATGTCCGTCGGCGCTCACGGGGAGCGCCGCCGTCGGGTGGCAGAAGCCGGGCTCGGCGGCCGACGCGGAACGGACGGGCGGCTGAATGAGGCGTCTGCTGGTGGCGCTGGCTCTGATGGCGACCGCGGGGAGCTCGGTCGAATGGAAGGCCGTCTACCTGGTGAAGAACCGGGACCACACGGTCCGGGTCTACGACACCGGCGGCGCGGCCGTCACCGGTGTCATCAGGTTGCCGGGGGTGGGCAGGGTGCTGCGCGTCGCCGCCGCCGACGAGGGCTTCCACGTGGTGACCGAGGCGGTGGAGTATGGACCGGACTCCTACTTCCGATTACGGCCACCCGGCTACGAACCCGAGCAGGCCGACATCCTGGCCGGACACGGTCTGGCGGTCACCCGCGACGGGACCAGGGCCGCCTATATGACCGGCATACCCGAGCACCCCACCCTGGTCATCCGCGACCTGCGGACCGGGCGCGAAAAGACCAGGAAGTCCGACCCCGTGATGCGGCTGACCTGGACCCCCGACGGGAGACGGCTGCTCCTCTCGACCATCCCCATCTGCGACGACACGAGTGACTGCATATTCCCGGAGACGCTCCGCTTCCACGACTCCGAACGGCCCGTGAAGACGTTCAGAACGATCACCGCGCCACCCGTGATCGCCGGCGATCGGATCGTCGTCCCAAAGCGCGGCGGAATCGTCGAGTACTACGCGACGGACGGCAGGTTGCTCAGCCGCATCCGGACGCCGGGTGAGATCGCCCAGTTGTCCGTCAGGGACGACCGCCTGCTGGTCGTGATCAAGGGCGACCCGATGAAAAGCGGCGGAACTCGCCTCGTCACCGGTCCGCTGACCGGCGGCGAGTGGCATGACCTGCCGTGGGACGCCACGATCATGGAGACCGCCGCCTGGTGATCAGACCTCCCTCGCCGGGGTCGAGCCGCGGAGGATGATCTCCGTCGGCAGGATGACCTTGCGCGGGGCCGGGCCGCCGCTGATCATGGCGAACAGCATCTGGGCCGCCGTGCGGCCGATGTCGTCCAGGGGCATTCTGACCGTCGTCAAAGTCGGGGTCGTGCGGGCGGCGAAGGAGCGGTCGTCGAAGCCGGTGACCGCCACGTCGTCGGGCACGCGCAGGCCCAGGCTGTGGGCGGCGTCCATGACCCCGGCGGCGATCGTGTCGGAGCCGCAGACCACACCCGTCGGTCTCGACGGGTCGCCCAGGATCTTGAGCGCTTCGGCGGTGGCGGCGTCGGTGTCGAACGGCACGCGGATCTCGCGGGCCGAGGTCACGGCGTCGCCCGCCGCCTGGACGCACTTCCAGAAGCCCGCCGAACGGAGTTTGCACGCCGACACGTGGGCCGGGCCGTTGAGCAGCACGAGTTCACGGCGGCCGGTGTCGAGCATCAGCCGGGTCAGGTCGTGGGCGGCCGAGTCGTGGTCGGAGTCGACCCAGCCGACCCCCTCGCGGTTGGTGCGGTGGCCGATCAGCACGGTCGGGGCGCCGATGCCGGTGAGCTGCTTGATCAGGGGGTCTCGGGGGCCGGCCGCCGGGAGGACCACCCCGTCGACCCGTCGCCGGGTGACCGTGTCGACCACGTGGGCGGCCTTCTCGGCCGACTGGGTCAGCAGCAGGATGTCGTAGCCGGCACGTTCGGCGGCGTCGCCCAGGGCCCCGATCAGAGCCGGATAGATCGGGTGCATGACGACCTCGGAGGCGTGCAGCGGGAAGACGACGGCGAGGGTCTGGCTGCGCCCGGTCGAGAGCATGCGGGCGGTCGGGTCGACCTGGAACCGGTGCTCTTCGATGATCTGCTGGATGCGCTGCCGGGTCTCCTGGCCGACCCCGGCCTGGCCGTTCATCGTGCGGGAGACGGTTCCGGCGGAGACGCCCGCCAGGGCCGCTATGTCCCTGATTGTCAGCTTTCCTTCCTTTTTGACGTTGATCATCCCCTTGTAAGAAACGTGGACGTAACCTCTTGTGCTCCACCTCGGCAAGGTTCACTATACAACGCAACCGGTTGCGTAAACCGGTTGCGTAACCGAGGAAGGATCCTGCCTTGACTGATCTGGGGATCGGCATCGTCGGACTGCACAACCACTACCACGCGTATCCGTTCGCCGACTATCTACGGCGCGGCGTCGACGGCCTCCGTCTGGTCGGGGTGGCGGACGAGCGGGCCGACCTGGCCAAGGAGTTCGCGGCCCAGTACTGCGACGGCGACTGGACGACCGACTACGAGCAGCTCATCCGCCGTGACGACGTGGACGCGGTGATCGTCACCTCCTACACGTCGGCGCACGCCGACCACGTGGAGCTCGCGGCGGCGGCGGGCAAGCACGTGCTGCTCGACAAGCCCATCGCGACCACCATGGCCGACGCCCGGCGGATCGTCGCGGCGAGCGGCCAGGTCAAGGTGATGATGGCCTACCTGCTGCGTTATCTGCCGGCCTACCGGAAGGTGCTCGACCAGGTCCGGCAGGGGGCGGTCGGCGACCTCGTGTCGGGGTTCTACTCGATCCGGTTCCCGGTCGGGGCGATCACCGACAGCCCGAACACCGACACCCAGGGCTGGTACGCCGACCCGGTGCGCGGCGGCGGGGGCGGGTTCCTCGACCACGGGGTGCACTTCACCGACTTCTTCCGCTGGTTCTTCGGCCAGGACGCCGTCTCGGTCACCGCCCACATCGGCTCGCTGACCTACAAGGACCTGGGCGTCGAGGACTACGGGATCGCGACGTACACGATGGACGGCGGCGCGATCGTGACGGTGGAGAGCACCTGGCACGCGCCCGACTACTTCGGCCCCCTGTCGAGCCCCGACCACGCCTCGCTGAGCGGTACCCGGGGCGAGATCGAACTGCACTACCAGAAGAGCCCGCAGGTGGAGGTCCAGGGCGTCGACGACCCGTGGAAGGGCCGGCACTACTTCGACCTGGTCGGCGAGGAGCGCTACGAGGCCTGCTACCGCGACCTGCTGGTCGCCTTCCGCGACTGGGTGAACGGCGCGGACCTCGACGGGGTGCCCACGGCCGAGGACGGGCTGAAGGCCCTGGAGATGATCATCGGCGCCTACGAGTCCCACGAGACCGGCCGCCGCGTCTCCCTGCCCCTCGGGGAGGACACCAAGTGACCGTCAACGTCGCCCTCATCGGTGCGGGGCGGATCGCCCGGGTCCACGCCGACGCCTACCGGGGTGTCTCGGGCGGCCGGCTGGTGGCCTGCACCGATCCCGTCGAGGCCGCCGCGCGGAGCCTCGCGAAGGACTTCGATCTCGAGGTCGCCCCGAGCATGGAGGCGATCCTGGACAACCCCGACATCGACGCCGTGCTGATCGCCTCGCCGAACGCGCTGCACCCCGACCAGACCGTCGCCGCCCTCAAGGCGGGCAAGCACGTCTTCTGCCAGAAGCCCATCGCCCTGACGCTGGAGGAGGCCGACCGGGTGGTCGCCGAGGCCGCCACGGTCGACCGGATCCTCCAGTACGGCTTCATGCTCCGCTTCACCCCGCCGATGCCGCAGCTCAGGCAGCGGATCACCGACGGCGAGCTGGGCACCCTGATCGCCGCACGCGCGGCCGTGTTCGGCTGGGAGCCCACCGGCGACTGGTTCTACGACCCGGCCCAGGGCGGCGGGGTCATCCTCGACACCCTCGTCCACTTCGCCGACCTGGTCCTCTGGTTGTTCGGCCCGGCCGAGAAGGTCTACACCGACGGCGGCGCCTACGTGCTCGACGGGGCCAAGCGCTTCGGCAGCCCCGACAACGCCACCGTCCAGGTCCGCCACTCGACCGGCGTGGTCACCTCCATGTACGTCACCTGGACCGCCGGGCACGGCAACTTCACCATCGAGACCTACGGTTCGGCCGGCAGCGCCGCGGTCGACCTGGTCAGCTCGCAGATCACCCGCACCTTCAACCGGGACAAGGGCTTCGGCTTCCCCGACCTGGTGTGGGACTACGGCTACCGGGGCGAGCAGCAGCACTTCGTCGACCGGATCGCCGGGACGGCGACGGAGGTGGTCGGCGGCGGCGTCGTCGAGGCCCGCGACGCGCTCGCCCTGTGCCTGGCCGCCCAGCGGTCCCTGGACGAGGCCAGGGTGGTGACCTTCCCATGACCATCGGAGTCGTGGTGGTCGGCGCCGGTTTCTGGGCCACCCAGATGCACCTGCCGGCCCTGGCCCGGATTCCCGGAGTGAAGATCACCGGCGTGGTGGCGACCAGCAGGGAATCGGCGGAGAAGGCCGCCGCCCCCTACGGCGCCCGTGCCTACACCGACCTGGACGAGGCGGTCCAGGACGCCGACGTCGTCGACGTCGTGGCCCCGCCGGACGTCCACCTGCCCGCGGTGAAGACCGCCGCCCGCCACGGCAAGCATGCGATCTGCATCAAGCCGCTGGCCCGCTCGCTGGCCGAGGCCGACGAGATGCTCGCGGCGGTCGAAGTGGCCGGGACCCGGCTCTTCTACGCCGAGAACGTGCCGTTCATCCCGGCCGTGCAGGAGGCGAAGAAGGCCGTCGACGCCGGGCGGATCGGGGAGGTCTTCCGGGTCAAGGCGTGCGAGGGCATCGGGAGGCCCCACTCCGACTGGTTCTTCGATCCGGTGCGCAGCGGCGGCGGGGCGATGCTCGACATGGCCGTCCACAGCCTGGAATTTTGCCGATTCTTCGCGAACGCCCCGATCACCAGTGTCTATGCGGATGCGGACACCTATGTGTGGGGCGACCGGACCTCCGCCGAGGACACCGCCCTGCTCACCGTTCGCTTCGGCAACGGGGTTCTCGGCCAGTGCGAGGACAGCTGGAGCCTGGCGGGCGCGATGGACTCCCGTTTTGAGGTTTTCGGCACCGAGGGCCGTATCCTCATCGACAACCTGCACAGACAGCCGTTGCAGGTCGTCGGCGCGACGGGGTGGTCGTTCCCCCTGCCGATTCCGGGGCTGCTCGCCGACGGGCACCTCGACATGCTGACCCATTTCACCAACTGCATCCGGACCGGCGAGCCCTCGGTCTCCGAGGGCCGGGTCGGCCGGGACGTCCTGGCGGTCGTCGACGCGGCGACCCGATCCCTGGCCAGCGGGCGCCGGGAGAACGTACACCACCAATCTGAAGGGCAGTCGTCATGATCCGGGTCGGGATGATCAGTTGGGCCCACGTCCACGCGGAGTTCCGGGCCAAGGCGCTGAGCGAGATCCCCGGCGTCGAGGTGGTCGCGATCTCCGACGATGACGTGGCGCGCGGCCGGGCGGCGGCTGAGCGATGGGGCGTCGCGGACTTCCACGAAGACTGGCGTGACCTCGTCAAACGGCCAGACGTCGACATCGTCATGGTGCACTCCGAGAACTCGCGGCACCGCGACCAGGTGATCGCGGCGGCCGAGGCCGGCAAGCACGTCTTCTGCGAGAAGCCCGTCGCGACGAAGACGGAGGACGCCAGAGCCATGGCCGAGGCCGTCCGGAGAGCGGGGGTGGACGGCACCGCCGCCTTCGTCAGCCGCTTCAGCAAGGAGGCCGACCGGGCGAAGAAGATCGTCGAGTCGGGCGTGCTCGGGAAGGTCCTGCTGACCCGGAGCTTCATCGGCCTGGCGGGGATCGCCGAGATCGGCTGTCCGCCCGACATGACCGAGTGGATGAACGACCCCGTGCTCGGCGGTGGCGGCGCCTGGATCGACGAGGGATCTCACGGCGTCGACCTGCTGCGCTGGCTGGTCGGCGACATCACCGAGGTCACCGCGATGACCGCCAACCGGAACAAGCCCGGCCTCGACGGCGAGGACATCGCGGTCGCGCTGGCCCGCTACGCCGACGGCGGTCTCGCCGAGATCGGCACGGTCTGGAGCCTGTCGGCCGACATCGGCATGCGGAACTCCCTGGAGATCTACGGGACCGAGGGCACGCTCGTCATGCGCGCCACCGACCCGTTCCCCCGGGTGGAGGTCTACCGGTCGGGCGACGACCCCCTCTACCGGGGCTGGACCACGCCGCACATCGAACCCGACGTCAGCGAGCCGCACGACTACGGCTCGTGGCCGCCTCACGTGCACCACTACAAGCGGGAGGTCGCCTCCTACGTCAACCGCGTCCAGCAGGGACTGCGGCCCTTCGGTCCCACACTCGACGACGGCCTGGCCTGCCTGGCCGTCATCGAGGCGGGCTACGCCTCCGCCGCCTCGGGGGGCACGGCGGTGCCAGTGAAACACCTTTGAGTAAGGAGATGCCCGATGTCTCGACGATCCCCCCGGTGGCCGATAGCCCTCTTCACCGCACTGACTCTGACCGCCTGTGGTTCCACCGGCGGCTCCACCACCACCGGCGACCCGAACGCCGCGCCCGCCCAGCCCGGCGGCCCCATGGGGAAGTTCCCCGGCGCGAAGCTCGTGCTCTCCCGGTGGGCGGGCGACCCCTGGACCAGCGGGCAGAAGGAGGCCGCCGCCGAATGGTCGGCGGCCACCGGCGGCACCCTCGACCTCGACGCCGTCCCCTATGAGAACCTGCACGACAAGCAGGCCCTGACCCTGTCGGGGGCCGGCGGCTACGACATCCTCTACGTCCACCCGAGCTGGTTCGGCGAGTTCGCGAAGGCCGGGCACCTGGCCCCGATCGACGGCTACCTCGCCGACGCCAAGCGCAACCCGAGCGGCTACTCCGCCGCCTCGTTCCTGCCCAACGTGCTGGCCCAGGGCGCATACGACGGCAAGCAGTACTGCGTGCCCGACTTCGTGTCGACGACGCTGGTGGCCTACCGGAAGGACGTCTTCGAGGCGGCCGGCATCCCCGCGCCGAAGACCCTCGACGACGTCGCGGCGGCGGCCTCGGCGCTGAACGGCAAGGACGGGATGGCCGGCATCGCCATCCCCGGCAAACGCGCCGGGGCGGTCGCCGACATCATGGGCTCCCTGCTCACCGCGCAGGGCAACTGGTGGTACGGCGCCGACCAGAAGACCACCCTCGACCGCGCGAAGGCGGCCAAGGCCGTCGACTTCTACGTCAAGGCCGCCAAGGCGGCGCCCAGCGGCGTGCTCAACTTCCACGTGGACGAGGCCGCGACGGCCGCCGCCCAGGGCAAGGCCGCGATGATCATCTCGACGACCCCCTCGCTCCAGGCGCTGGAGGACCCGGCCAAGTCGGCCACCGCCGGCAAGTGGGGCTACGCGCCGATGCAGTTCACCGACGGAAAACCGGCGGGCGAGCTCATCTACTGGAACTGGTGCATCGCGGCCGGTTCGAAGCACCAGGACGCCGCCTACTCGTTCCTCCAGTGGTACACCAGCGGCGCGCAGCAGGCGAAGGTGGCGCTGGCCGCCGCCACCGCCGGCGCGACCAAGGACTTCTACACCAACGCCGACGTGCAGGCGAAGCTGCCGTTCCTGACCGCCATGAACGAGGCGCTGACCACGTCGAACCCGCAGCCCAGCCTGCCCTCGTGGCCGAAGGCGCAGGACCGGATCGAGCTCGCCGTCCAGGAGGCCATCCAAGGGAAGCTCACGCCCGACCAGGCGGCCGACGCGATGGTCCGGGCCGTCCAGGAGACGCTGGGCGGTTGACCGAGCAGCGGGCCCGGAGGTCGGCCGGGCCCGCTCACCACGGGAGAAGGCATGCGAAACAAGGGACTGGGGCACTGGATGCTGGCCCCGGCGCTGCTCCTGCTGCTCGCGTTGATAATCGTGCCGCTGCTCTATTCGGCCGGTTTGTCGGCGTACAGCTGGAATCTGACCGACATCGACCTGCCCAAGCAGTTCACCGGGCTGGCCAACTACACGAAGCTGTTCGGCGATCCGACCGTGGGCACGGCGGTCCTCAACACGGTGATCTACGTGGTGTTCGCGGTGGGGATCGAGCTCGTGCTCGGGTTCGTCGTCGCCGCGGCGCTGTTCGAGATGACCAAGGGGCGCAAGCTCGCGAACGCGCTGATCCTGCTGCCGATGATCATCGCGCCGGTCATCACGGCACTGCTCTGGCGCTATCTGCTCGACCCGCAGTTCGGGCTGGTCGCCCAGCTCACCGGCACCTCGATCGGGTGGTTCGGGGAGGCGAACCTCGCGCTGCCCGCGCTGATCGCCGTGGACGTCTGGCAGTGGACGCCCTTCGTCATCCTCATCCTGCACGCCGGGATGTTGTCGATCGGTCAGGAGCAGTTCGAGGCCGCCTCGATCGACGGCGCCGGACGGCCCACCGTCTACCGGCGGATCGTGATCCCGGCGATCGTGCCGCAGATCATGATCGTGCTGCTGTTCCGCACGATGGACACCTATCGGATCTTCGACACGGTGTTCGTGCTGACCAAGGGCGGTCCGGGGCTCTCGACCGAGACCATCGGGCTCTATACGTACCGGACCGGGTTCTCCTATTTCGACATGGGTTACGCCATGGCGCTGAGCATCTTCATCCTCGTCACGGTCGTGATCATTTCGAGCTTCTACATCAGGCTGCTGCGGCGGCGGGAGGTGCTGCGATGAGACGGCGAGACTGGTGGGTCGTCGGGAGCTACGCCGTCGTCGGGCTGTTCCTGCTCTGGGTGCTGGTGCCGATCGTCACGGTGGCGCTGAACTCCGTCAAATCGCCGCAGGACATCTTCTCCTCCTCGCCGACGTTGTCCTTCACCCCGACCGGCGACAACTACGGGAAGGTGCTCGGCGAGCTGAGCTTCCAGACCTTCCTGGTCAACAGCACGATCGTGGCTCTCGGCAGCACGCTGCTGTCGGTCGTCGTCGGGGTGCCGGCCGCCTACGCGCTGGCCCGGCTCCCGGTGCGCGGCCGGGAGTGGTGGGCCTGGCTGATCCTGTTCACCCGCATGGTGCCCGCCGTCGCGCTCGTGGTGCCGATGTTCGTCATCTTCCAGCGGCTCCAGCTGCTGGGCACGTACACCGCGCTCGTCGCCGCGCACACCACGTTCAACCTGCCGATCGTCATCTGGATGATGCGGTCGTTCTTCGAGGAGCTCCCGCGTGACCTGGAGGAGGCGGCGCAGGTCGACGGGACCGGGCGGTTCGGCGCGTTCCTGCGGGTCGCGCTGCCGCTGACCTCACCCGGGCTGGCCGCGACCGGCGTGCTCTGTCTGCTGTTCTCGTGGAACGAGTTCCTGTTCGCGCTCGTGTTGTCAGGCCGCGAGACGCAGACGACGCCGATCGGCGTGGCCTCGTTCATCGGGACGGTCTCGGTCGACTGGGGCGGCAGTTCGGCCGCCGCCGTGCTCGCCATGATCCCCGTCTTCGTGCTGGGGCTGGCGGCCCAGCGGTTCCTCGTACGCGGCCTGACCTTCGGAGCAGTGAAAGGATGACCATGATCATCGGCGCCCAGTACTACCGGCCGCCCAACCCCCCGCGCGCCGACTGGGACCGCGACCTCGGCCGGATGCGCGCGGCCGGGCTCGACACGGTGAAGTTCTGGGCGTGCTGGAGCTGGCTGAACCCGGCCCCGGGAGAGTTCGACTTCACCGACCTCGACGAGCTGATGGACCTGGCCGCCGGGCACGGGCTCGGCGTGGTGATCAACACCATCCTGGAGAACGCGCCCTACTGGCTGGAGGAACGCCTCCCGCACGCCCGGTACGTCGACCACGAAGGCCGCGCGATCCGGCTGACGGCCGCGATGAACACCCCGGGCGGCGGCTGGCCGGGGCTCTGCTTCGACGACGAGGAGGTGTGGACGGCGGCCACGGCCTTCCTGGAGGCACTGGTGAGCCGCTACCGGAACCATCCGGCCCTGCGCTTCTGGGACGTGTGGAACGAACCCCACCTGGAGCCGGCCTCGTACTTCCCGGACCGGATCTACTGCTACTGCCCGGCCTCGCTCGCCCGGTTCGGGACGTGGCTGCGCGCCCGCTATTCGCTCACGGAACTGAACACGGCCTGGTCACGGCGGTATTCGTCCTGGGAACAGGTCGCCCCGCCACGGGTGTTCGAGGCGGTGCCCGACATGATCGACTGGCGGGAGCACTGGTTCGCCAACCTCGCGCGATGGCTCGACCGGCGTTGTGAGATCGTGCGAGGGGCCGATCCCGACACGCCGGTCATGACCCACGTGGCGCTCAGCGGCTTCACCGGCCAGCTCGCGACCCACACGCTCGACGAGTTCGACCTGACGGGTCCCGTCGACCTCTTCGGCACGTCCAGCTTCCCGACCTGGCTGATGGGCGACGACCCGGTCGAGCACCTGTTCAACCTCGACGCGGCCCGGGGAGCCGCCGCCGGAAAGCCCTTCTGGCAGGCCGAACTCCAGGGCGGCCGGGGCCGGCGCGACGGCTACCGCAGCACCGGACACCCGGCCGCCGACACCGTGGGCCTGTGGATGTGGAACTCGATCGCCTCCGGGGCGACGGGCGTCGTCTTCTGGCAGTGGCGGCCCGAACTCCTCGGCCCGGAAAGCCCCGGGTACGGGTTGTGCGCTCCCGACGGCTCGCCGACCGACCGGGTGAAGGCGGTCACCGACTTCGCCTCGGCGGTGCGGGACCTGGGCGAGGTCGTGCCGGAGCCCGGCCGGACCGGCCTGCTGGTCTCCCGGCGCTCCGCGCTGCACGCCTTCGCCACCGACCGGGGCATGGACCTCTACCGGGACGCCGTGATGGGGGCCTACCGGCTGCTCTGCGACGCGGACGTGCCGGTCGAGATCCTCCACGACACCCGGGACATCCCCGACCACATCGAGGCGATCTACTGGCCGATGCCGTCGGTCGCCTCTCCTGGCCTGGCACGGGCCCTTGAGGCGTTCGTCGCCCGGGGCGGCGTGCTCGTCGCCGAGGCGGCGCCCGGCGAATACGCCCCGAACGGCGCGCGGCTGCCGCGCATCGCACTGGAAGACCTGTTCGGCGTGCGCCACCTGGACGCCGATCTGGCCTCCGGGGAGATCGACTTCGCCGGTGTCGCGCTGCCCACCTGCTGGCAGCGCGACCATCTGGAACCGGCCGGCGCGGAGGTGCTGGCGTCCTTCGCCGACGGCTCCCCGGCGATCACCCGCCACGGCACCGCCGTGCTGGTGGGGACGTACTTCTCGCTGGCTTACGGACGGAAGGCCGACGCCGCGCTGCGGTCGGCGGTGTGCGGCCTGCTCGGCGCGACCCCGGGCACGCCCGGCCTCTACACCCGGCCCGTGACGGTCAAGGGCCGCCCCGCCGTCGTCGCGGTCAACTGGACCCACGAGGACCTGGAGACTCGCGTGGGGGAGGTGACGATCACCGTCCCGGCCAGGAGTGGTCAGATCAGTTCCGTCAGGTGAGCGAGCATTCGCTCCACATCCGGCTGCACCCCCGTGAACAGCCGGAACGATCCGGCCGCCTGGAAGACGACCATCCCGCTCCCGTCCAGGGTCCGGCAGCCGAGCCGCCGCGCGTGCCGCAGCAGCTCGGTCTCCAGCGGCCGGTAGACCACGTCGGCCACCCACAGCTCCGCGCGCAGCAGCCCGGCGTCGAGCGGGAGGCCGGGGTGGGCCGCCATGCCGACCGGGGTGACGTTGACCAGCCCGTCGGCGTCGGCGAGGAGCGCGGGCAGTTCGGCGGGACCGGCCGCGCGGAGCCGGCCGGGCTCGGCGGCGTCATGCGGGAGAGCGGCGCGGCGTCCTCGCCCCGCCTCATGGCCGGGCTGGTCGATCGGCGGGTTCAGGCGGGCGGCCAGTTCCGCCGGGCGGGTGGCATCCACGTCCACCACCGTCACGCGGCCCGCTCCCAGGGTCAGCAGGGCGTGGGCGACGGCCGCTCCCGCCCCGCCCGCGCCCAGTTGCACGACGTGCCGGGTCGCCGCCCCGGGCAGCCCGCGCCGGAACGACTCGGCGAACCCCGTCCAGTCGGTGTTGTGGCCGATCGCGCGGCCGTCGCGGAAGAGCACGGTGTTCACCGCGCCGAGCTTCGCCGCGTCCGGGGACAACTCGTCGAGGTGGTCGATCACGGTCTGCTTGACCGGATGGGTGACGTTGAGGCCGTCGTACAGGGACAGCCGCGCGGCCGTGATCAGGTCGCCGATGGGCTCGGTGAGCTCGATGCGCCGGTAGAGGTAGCGGAGCCCGTGGTGGTCGGCCTCGTGTTCGTGGAGGGCGGGGCTGAGGGAGGGGCCGATGCCCGTGCCGATCAGGCCGATGAGGTAGGACGTCATTGCGGTCCTCCTATGTACGAACTAGTGAGTTAACTTATAACCCACTTCGTCACCGCCCGGCACCCTTGAGATAGGCCACGACCATCTCGCCGACCATGGTCCGCAGCCGTTCGCGGTGTTCCGGCGCGGTCATGTCGCGCCCGAAGAGGGCCCCGAAGGTGTGCTGGTTGGCGACCCGGAAGAAGCAGAACGAACTGATCATCATGTGGACGTCGATCGCGTCGGCCTCGGTGGTGAAGTCGCCGCCGGCGTGGCCCGCGTCGAGGATGCGGGAGATCAGGTCGAGGACCGGGGTGCCCAGGTTGGCCAGCACCTCGGACTTGCGGATGTGCTCGGCCCGGTGGACGTTCTCGATGGCCACCAGCGCGATGAAGTCGCGGTGGGCGTCGTGGTGGTCGAAGGTGAGCTGGGCGAGGGTGCGGATCGCCTCGACGGGGTCGAGGTGGTCGACGTCGACCGTCTTCTCGACCGCCCTGACCTCGGCGTAGGCCTTCTCCAGCGCGGCGATGTAGAGCTGCTCCTTGCCGCCGAAGTAGTAGTAGATCATCCGCTTGGTGGTGCGGGTCAGGTCGGCGATCTCGTCGACCCGGGCGCCGGCGTAGCCGCTGCGGGCGAACTCGGCCATCGCCACGTCGAGGATCTCGGCGCGGGTGCGGTCGGCGTCGCGCTGGCGGTCCCCGGGGGTGGACATCGGGCTCCATGAGGTGGGCGGGATCTACTCGCGCCTCATTTTATGGCCGTGCTGCGCCGCCAGCCTGACGGGCGTGTTCGCCGCGCCATAACCGGAATATCGGCCGATGCGCTGCACCACCTCGAAGAAGACCCGGCCGATGGTCGCCGTGTAGAGGTGCAGGAACTCGCCGTCGTCGGTGCGGTCGTAGAGGACGTCGGTGCCGCGCAGATCGGGGGCGCCGGGGAAACGGGCGTCGAGGTCGTCGTAGTAGTTGGCGGGGATGGGCAGCGGCGGCTCGCCGGCCTCCGTGAGCCGCCGGGCCATGCCGACGACGTCGTCACAGGCGACGGCGACGTGTTGCCACGGCACGTTCGAGGCGGTGTCGGCCATGTTGAGCGCCACCATCACGCTGCCGTCGGCGTTGGTCATGGCCCTGCTGCGGACCAGGCCGTAGGGGTCGGGCAGGTCGAGGCTCTCGTGCGGGCGCAGCCCGAGCACGCACCGGCACCACAACGACGCCTCGGCGAAGGGGGCGGTCAGCGCCACATGGTCGATGGCGGACTCGCCCGGTCCGGACGCGCAGAAGACGACGCGCGTGCCGTCGGGGGCGTGGTCCGGAGCCGACAGGGCCGCCACGTGGGCGTCGGCCGCCGCCGGATCGGGGGTGACGATGCCGACCGCGCGCAACTCGGCCGCGTCGCCGCCGTCGACGAGCCGGGCCCGATCGAAGCCGAGCACCTCGACCAGACGACGCAGCCGGTCGCCGTGGCGGCCGGTGGCGAGCTCGACGTAGGCGAATTCGGTCAGGTCGGGCGGAGCGTAGCCCACCAGATCGCCGCCCCCCAGATCGCCGTGCTCCAGGAACCGCAGCGACAACATCGCGTCGGCGGCCGTCCGCGTCGGGTCCGAACGTCGGAACACGTCGTTGAAGACCTCCAGCGACAGCGGCCCCCGGTATCCGGCCGCCAGGACGTGCCGGGTGAAGCCCGCCAGGTCGAAGTCGCCCTGACCGGGGAAACAGCGGTAGTGCCGCGACCACTGGAGGGTGTCCATGGTCAGCCGGGGCGCGTCCGCGAGCTGGAGGAAGAAGATCTTCTCTCCGGGGATGGCTTCGATGCCGCCCGGATCGCCGCCCTTCGACAGGATGTGGAAGCTGTCCAGGCACACCCCGAGCGCCGGGTGCCCGGCCATTCGGACGATCCGCCACGACCGCAGATAGTCGTCGACGTGACGGCCCCAGGCCAGCGCCTCGTAGGCGATCCGGATGCCGTGCCCGGCGGCGCGTTCGGCCAGCAGGCGCAGGTGTTCGGCGGCCAGGGCGTCGTCGTCGATGGTCTGGGGCGACACGTTCGAGCAGACCAGAAGCAGGTCGGCGCCGAGCCGGGTCATCAGCCGGAACTTGTGCTCAGCCCGGCGCAGGCCGGCGGCCAGCCGGTCGGGGGGCAGCGCCTCGAAGTCGCGGAACGGCTGGTAGAGCTCGATGCGCAGGCTCAGGTCGGCGGCCATGCGGCGGATGTCCTCGGGGGAGAGGGGGCAGGCGACGAGGTCGTTCTCGAACAGCTCGAACCCGTCGAACCCGGCCGCCGCGATGGCCCGCAGCTTCTCCGGCAGCGTCCCGCTCACGGAGACGGTCGCGATCGACTTCCGCATAGGGCCCTCACAGATAATGTACGAACTAGTGAGTTATTTGACTCCATCATCTTGACACGCTCATGGTGCGAACGCAGCATTGCGGCCACACGTTATGAACTATCCAGTTAGGACAAGCTTCATGACCCAGGCCACCCCCCGCCGCGCCGCCGTCGCCGCCTGGATCGGCAGCGCCCTGGAGTACTACGACTTCTTCATCTACGGCAGCGCCGCCGCGCTGATCTTCTCCAAGGTCTTCTTCGACGACTCCGACCCCGCCACCGCGACCCTCCAGTCGCTCGCCTCCTTCGGCGTCGCGTACGCCGCCCGCCCCGTCGGCGCCCTCATCCTCGGCCACATCGGCGACCGGTTCGGCCGCCGCCGCATCATGGTCTTCACCCTGGTCCTGATGGGGGTGGCGACGTTCCTGATCGGCTGCCTGCCGACCAGGGAGCAGATCGGCGGCCTCGCGCCCGTGCTGCTGGTCGTGCTGCGCGTCCTGCAGGGCCTGTCGGCGGCGGGCGAGCAGGCCGGCGCGAACTCGATGACGCTGGAACACGCGCCCGAGAACCGGCGCGGCTACTTCACCAGCTTCACCCTGAACGGCACCCAGTTCGGCCAGATCCTCGCCACGCTCGTCTTCATCCCGGTCGCGGCGTTGCCCGAGGAGCAACTGCTGTCATGGGGTTGGCGGGTCCCGTTCTGGTTCAGCGTCGTCGTGGCCGTCGCCGGCTACTTCATCCGCCGCCACCTCGACGAGACCCCCGCCTTCCAGGCGCAGGTCGACGACGGCTCGGTGCCGAAGATGCCGCTGGCCGAACTGTTCCGCACCCACTGGGCCGACGTGCTGCGGGTCGTCGGCGCCGCCCTGATCGCGACGGTCAGCACCATCTTCACCGTCTGGGCGCTCAACTACGCGACGAGCGACGCCGTCGGGCTCGACCGCGGGGTCATGTTGTGGGTCGGCGTGCTGGCCAACGTGGTCGCGCTCGGCGCGATCCCGCTGTGGGCCCGGTTGTCCGACCGCATCGGCCGGCGGCCCGTCTTCCTGGTCGGCGCGATCGGCAGCCCGATCATGATCTTCGCCTACCTGGCCGCGATCAACTCGGGCAACTACGTCCTCATCTTCCTGGTCGGCTGCCTGTGCTTCGGCGTCGTCTACTCGGCGTCCAACGGCATCTGGCCCGCTCTCTACGGCGAGATGTTCACCACCCGCGTCCGCCTGTCGGGCATGGCCATCGGCACCCAGATCGGATTCGCGGTGGCCGGCTTCGCCGTCGCCTCGGCGGCCGGGATCATGACCGAGGACGGCTGGCTCGGGCTGCAGGGCTGGGTCGGCGTGGGCGTCTTCACCGCCGTGCTCTGCGCGGTCAGCACGATCTCCGTGCTGACCGCGAAGGAGACGTACAAGGTGCCGACGGCCGACCTCGGCCGCCGCGAGACCGCCGGAGTCAGTTGACCGCGTCGAGGCCCGGCGAAGTTCAACCGACCCGGGCCTCGCAACGCTCAAGCTGAAGACTGCGGATATAGATTTGAAATTATGGGAGGCCGGGCGCGCAGAAGGGCGCCGAAGCGTCATGCAGCCAGGGGGATCCTTGCGCTGAGCGCCGGCACGATGTTCTTCAGCATTGCCTCCAATTTCGACAGCTTCCCCACGATCTCACAAGTCGTATGTGGGGGACTTGCGTGTCTGGGTGCAGTTCTAGTGGCCATTAACGCCTCGACGGCCAGGCATCCTTTTAAAAAAAGCAGAAGTTGGACTACATCCGAGAATAACTCTACTTGAGATTATTAGGGCTCGCGAACGAATAGCCAGGTCACGGGCTATTCCGCAGTTGTTTTGGGCAACCACACCCGCATCGTCGCCGGACCGTGGTTGCCCCACTGGTAGTAGGGGCGCAGCCGCAGGCTGATCGGCTCGGCCTCGGCTCGCGGGCGCGGGCCGTACGGCCAGGGCTGGTCTTCGGACGAGGTCAGGGTGGCCGAGACCTCGATCTCCTCGTCGACGACCTCGGGGGCGCGGGAGGTGTCGACCGTGATCCGGGTCAGCGGCGGCTGGTCGCCGGGGGACTCGGCGCAGTAGACGAGCGGGCCGCGTTCGACCGCGACGCAGCCGCGCAGCGCGTCGATGCGGGAGTCGGGTTCGACCCAGCGCGGGGTCATGCGCAGGTCGACCGAGACCTCCTCGCCCGGCGCCCAGACGCGGGACCATTCGGCGGTGCCGCCGCCGGCCCAGATCGGCAGCCGCAACGACAACACGCGCAGCCGGTCGGGGGCCTGGACCACGCGCAGAGTCGCGGCGCCCCGCCAGGGCATCTCGGTGTCCACCTCCACCACGAAGCCGTCGTGCTCCACGCGGGCCGGGGTCAGGTGGTGGATCTGCAACCCGGCGTCGGTGCCGGTCGCGACGTAGGCGGGCAGGGCGGCGAAGGTGCGCGCCAGGTTGGTGGGGCAGCAGGACACCGCTCGCCAGGAGGCCCGCAGTCCGCCGTCCGCGCGCGGGCTGACTCCCGATGTGGCCTCTCCGGCGACTCTGACCTGCAGCGGGTTGGTGTAGAAGAACGACCGGCCGTCGAGCGCGGGCCCGGCCGCGATGACGTTGTAGAAGGTGCGCTCGGCCAGGTCGGCGTAGCGGCGGTTGCCGGTGGCCAGCAGCAGGCGGTGCGCCAGCATGAACGACGCCACCCCGGCGCACGTCTCGTTGTAGGCCCGGTCGGGCGGCAGCTCCCAGTCCTCGCCGAACGACTCGCCGTTGTGCCGGGAGCCCATGCCGCCGGTCAGGTGGGTGCGGCGGGCGATGGTCCGCTCCCACTGGCGTTCGACCAGGTCGAGCAGGTCGCGGTCGTTCGTCTCGACGGCCAGGTCGACGACCGCGCCGGCGAGATAGAGCGCCCTGACCGCGTGGCCCCGGAAGACCTCGGCCTTCCTGACCGGCACGTCGTCCTGGAAGTAGGCCCGGCCCAGTTCGATGTCCGCCAGCGCCGGGGTGCCCCGGCGGTCGATGAACCGGCGGGCCATCTCCAGGTAGCGCTCGGTCCGGGTGACCCGGTAGAGCTCGATCAGGGCCATCTCGATCTCGGGGTGCCCGCAGACGCCCCGGTTGTTCATGAACACCGCGCAGACGTGGTCGGCGGCCCGCTTCACCAGCTCGAACAGCTCCCCGCCGCCGGACGCCCGCGCCTGGGCCACCCCCGCCTGGATCAGGTGGCCGTAGCAGTAGAGCTCGTGGCCCCACTCCAGGTCGCTGTAGCGGGCGTGGCCCCACTTGGTGTTCAGGTAGCCGTCGGACTCCTGGGCGCCGGCGATCACCGAGGTCAGCTCGTCGAGGCGGGGGTCATGGGTCCAGGCCATGCCCTCCATCAGCTTGTAGACCTCGGAGTCGCTGAACTCCCGGCCCCGGCGCGAGGCGCCGGTGAAGTTGGCGGCCCAGCCGACCCGGTGGATCCACTCGTAACAGTGATCGATGATCGTCTTGGTGGGCAGCGAACCCCAGAAGCCGGGATTCAGACGTACCGAAGAGACCCCCAGAGGCGTCAGCACGCCGCCCGACGGAACGACAGGACTATCCACGCAGAGCTCCAGACATGAATCCGCGCACGTAGTAGCGCTGGAGAACGAGGAACAGAACCAGGCAGGGAACGGCCATGACCATGACGCCCGCCTGGAGCACGCCGTAGTCGATCGCGCCGAAGGTGCGCTGCGTCATGCTCACCACGGCCACCGGCAGCGGGAAGCTCGCCCCGTCGCTGAGCAGGATCAACGGCGCGAAGAAGTCGTTCCACGACGCCAGGAACGCGAACAGCCCGACGGTCACCAGGCCCGGCCGGACCGCGGGCAGCAACACCGACAGCAGCACCTTGACCGAACCCGCGCCGTCGACGAGCGCCGACTCCTCGATCTCCCGGGGGATCGCCTCGAACGAGTTGCGCATCATGTAGAGCGCGAACGGCAACTGGAACATGACGAACACCAGGCTGAGCCCGAGCAGCGAGTTCTGCAGACCGACATAGTCGAGCAGGACGTAGAGCGGGATCAGGATGGTCGCGTAGGGCACCATGAGGATCGCCAGCGCGGCCAGGAACAGCAGGTTCTTCCCGGGGAAGTGGAACCGGGCGAACGCGTAGCCGCCGAGGGTCGCCACCAGGAGCGTGCCGACGACGGTCATCCCCGAGATCGCCAGGCTGTTGCCGACGTAGGTGGCGAGCCCCTCGCCGAACCCGGTGATGCTCCGGTAGTTGGCGAGCGTGAGCCCGTCGGGCCCCTGCACGGAGGCCCAGCCGCTCCAGATCAGCGGGAACAGGAAGATGACCGCCAGGGCCAGTCTCGGCGAGTAGTACCTCATCGGGTCGTCGCCCCCCTGAGGATGCGCATCTGGACGGCGTTCAGGGCGACCAGCACGACCAGCAGCACCACCGACAGCGCCGCCGCGCCGCCCAGGTCGAAGCGGAAGAAGGCGTTGCGGTAGACCACCATGACCATCGACACCGTGCTGTTGTCGGGCCCGCCGTTGGTGAAGATGAAGAACTGGTCGAACGCCAGCAGCGACCCCGTGATCGACAGGATCAGCATCAGCGCGAGCGTCGGTCGCAGCAGCGGCAGGGTGATCCGGGTGAAGATCTGCCACCGGTTGGCCCCGTCGGCGCGCGCCGCCTCGTACACCTCGACCGGGATGGCCTGCAGACCGGTCAGCAGGATCAGCATGTTGAACCCGGCGAACCTCCACAACACCAGCAGGATCGTCGAGGTCAGCGCCATGTTCGGGGAGCCGATCCAGTTCACCCCGAGGAAGCCGAACGGCCCGAAGTCGTTGTTCAGCAGGCCGTAGAACAGCAGCGCCGCCGCGGCGAACCCGACCGCTCCGGGCAGGAAGAACGCGGTACGGAAGAAGCCGACCCCCGGCCGGCGGTCCTGCACCAGCAGCGCCAGCCCGAGCGCCACGGCCGAGAGCAGGATCGTGATGATCACCGTGTACTTCAGGGTGAACAGCACCGAGTCGAGGAACAGCGGGTCGTCGGGGATCTTCGTGTAGTTGGCCGGGAAGTTGGGCCTGGCCGGGCCCAGCAGCGGCCACCGGTGCAGCGACATGATCACGACGAGCACCAGCGGCGCGACGAACAGCACCGCCACGATGACCGCCGTGGGAGCGGCGTACGCCCACCCGGCCAGCGCGCGGCCGCGCCGGAGCCGGGGGGCGGTCGAAGACGGACTGCTCACTGGGTGAGCGACTGGTTGAGGGTCTCGTTGAGTTCGGGCAACTTCGCGACGTCCCCGAACAGCGCCTCACGGGCGAACCGCAACCACGGCCCCTGCGGGTCGTTGTACGTCTCGCCGAACTTCAGCGCGTAGGGCGTCTGGCCCTTGCCCACCAGCGAGTTGATCAGCACCACGCGGGGGTCCTCGGCCGAGTACTTGTTGTCGGCCAGGTCGGTGCGGGCCACCACGTCCTTGTTCTTGGCCATGATCTCCACCTGGGCCTCGTCGGAGACCGTCCAGGCCAGGAACTCCCAGGCCGCGTCGACGTTCTGCGAGGTCGCGGAGATGCCGACCGAGTCGCCGCCGACGAACGTCGATTCGCCGCCGTCGGGCCCGGCGATGGGGGCGACGCCGATCCTCATGTCGGCGGGCATCGAGCCGAGCGTGGTGGACGGCATCGGCATGACGCCGATCTCGCCCTTCGGGAAGAAGCCGGTCCAGGTCGGGCCCTGCTCCTCCTTCGTGGTCGGGCCGGTGACGCCGTTGTCGTACAGGCTCCGGTAGATGGAGAACACGTCGGTCATGGGCGGGGAGGCGACCGTCGACTCGGTGCCCTCGGCGTTCATGACCGTGCCGCCGGCCGCCCAGACCGAGGGCCAGAAGGTGAAGACGTAGCAGCCGCCGCAGTTGCCGCCGAAGAACGTGCCGTGCACCTTGCCGTCGGCGCCCAGCTTCTCCTGCACGGTGGTGGCCTGCTCGGCGAACTCCTTCAGGGTGGTCGGGCCCTTCTCGGGGTCGAGCCCGGCCTTCTCGTACAGGTCCTTGTTCCAGAACCAGACCGACAGGTCGAGGGTGTGCGGCAGGGTGTACCGGCGGCCCTCGTAGGTGCCGAGCCTCATGTGCGAGGGCGCCAGCGCGTCCTTGAACGGGAGCGCCGCGACGCGGTCGCTGATGTCGGCGAACAGGCCCTGCGAGGTGTAGTTCGGCACGAAGATGACGTCGGCCGCGAACACGTCCGGAAGCTGCTTGGCCCCGGCCGCCGCGGCGATGCGCGGCTGGTAGTTGTCCGTCGGAATGACGGTTAGTTTGACCTGGTTCGTGTGAGACTTGTTGTACGCCTCCACCAAGCGCTCACTCTGCGCCTGGGTGGCCGCCCGGGTCCACATCGTGATCGTGGTCGGACCGGCGGCGCTGGGTTCCTGGGCGGCAGAACCACATGCGGCCATGGATGTCGCGAGGAGTGCCGCCGCGGCGAGCGCGGGGAGTCTTCTGGGCATGGGGGGTTCCTCTCGACCGAAAAACTGAAAAGGTTTTCGGAAATGTAGCCGCAACATACGCCCCGATCGGGGACGTGTGAAGCCCTTGCTCTGTCACAAATGCGCAGCTACCTTCTGCGGGTATACCACCACTACGGAAAAGGCTTTCGATGCAACGTATCGCCACGATCAGCGATGTGGCCCACCTGGCCGGGGTGTCGATCGCCACTGCGTCGAAGGCGCTCAACGGCAAGGACCAGGTCCGCGCCGAGACCCGGCAGCGTGTCCTGGAGGCGGCGGAGCAACTGTCGTTCAAGCCCAATCCGGCCGCCCGCAGCCTCCTGGGCGGCCCCACCCGGACCGTCGGCCTGCTGACCAGCGACAGCGTCGGCCGATTCGGCATCCCGGTGATGCTCGGAGCCGAAGACGCCTTCGGCGCCGGCGAGATGGCCGTGCTGCTCTGCGACGCGCGCGGCGACTCCATCCGCGAGCAGCACTACATCCGCACGCTGCTGGCCCGCCGGGTCGACGGCATCATCGTCGTGGGCGAGAGCACCGACTCACGCCCGTCGATCAGCCGTGACCTGGGCGTCCCGGTCGTGTACGCCTACGGCCCCTCCGACGACCCCGACGACGTGTCGTTCGTACCGGACGACCTCGAAGGCTCCCGCACGGCCATCAAGCACCTGGTCACCCTCGGCCGCCGCCGCATCGCCCACGTCACCGGCCTGGCCACCTACCAGGCGGCGCGGGAACGCGCGGAAGGCGCCGCCGACGCGCTCGCCGACGCGGGGCTGGAACCCGGCCCGGTGTTCTGGGGCCAGTGGTCGCAGCGCTGGGGCCGCCAGGCCGCCGCGATGGTGCTGCACGCCGACCCCGAGGTCGACGCGGTGTTCTGCGGCAGCGACCAGATCGCGGCCGGGTTCGTGGAGGCCGCCAGGGAACGCGGGCGGCGCATCCCCGAGGACATCGCCGTCGTCGGCTACGACAACTGGGAGGTGCTGGCCGCCGAGAGCCGCCCCCCGCTGACCACCATCGACCCCAACCTGGAGGTGCTCGGCCGCACGGCGGCCCAGCATCTGTTCGCGGCCATCGACGGCCGTGCCACCCCGGGCGTGCACCGCATGCCGGTACAGCTCGTCATCCGCGACTCCACCTGATCCTCGCACCGCCACCCGGGCGGCGCTCTGGAGATGTTAGCGCTAACATCGAGGAAAGGAACCGCTCCCGTGAAACGCCGATTAGCCGTCCTGACGCCCCTCCTGCTGTTACTCGGCCTCACCCTCCCCGCTCAGGCGGCCGCCCCCATCACCACCCAGATCTACACCGCCGACCCCGCGGCGCTCGTCGTCGGCGACACGCTCTACCTCTACACCGGCCACGACGAGGCCTCACCCACCGGCCAGAACTTCGTCATGCGCGACTGGCACGTGTACTCCTCCACCGACGCCGCCACCTTCACCGACCAGGGCGCCCGCCTGGCGCTCTCCAACTTCTCCTGGGCCGGCCTCGACGCCTGGGCGAGCGAGGTCGAACGCGGCGCCGACGGGCGCTACTACTGGTACGTCTCCGTCAACGGCAACGGCCCCGGCTGGATGAACATCGGCGTGGCCGTCGGCAATAGCCCCACCGGCCCGTTCACCGACGCCATCGGCGGCCCGCTGATCAGCGACTCCACCCCGAACTCCAGCCCGCTCAACATCGATCCGACCGTCTTCACCGACGACGACGGCCAGGTCTACATGTACTGGGGTTCCTACTACGGCCTGCGCGCGGCCCGACTGAACAGCTCGATGACCTCGCTCCAGGGTTCGGTCGTCACCCCTTCGGGGGTGTCGAACTTCTGGGAGGCGCCGTGGATGTTCAAGCGCAACGGCGTCTACTACCTGGCCTACGCGGCCAACGACTCGGGTTGCGCCAGCCCTGGCTACGCGTGTATTCGCTACGCGACCGCGTCGAACCCGCTCGGCCCGTGGACGCACCGCGGCGTCGTGCTCGACATGGTCAGCTCGACGACCAACCACCCGGCGATCATCGAGTACAAGGGCCAGTGGTACATGGTCTACCACAACGCCGCCGCGCCGGGCGGCGGCGACTTCCGCAGGTCGGTGACGCTCGACAAGCTCTACTTCAACGCCGACGGGACGATGCGGAAGGTCGTCCAGACCTCGGGCGGCACCTCGTCGAACCTGGCGGCCTCGGCGACGGCCTCCACCTCCTACGTCTCCTCGTGGGAGACCTTGAACGCCGTCAAGGACGGCTTCACGCCGACCAGTTCGGCCGACCGCTCCCACGGCGTCTACGGCAACTGGAACCAGCAGGGCACGCAGTGGGTCGAATACCGCTGGCCCACCGCGCAGACCATCTCGAAGAGCGCCGCCTACTGGTTCGACGACGACCAGGGCATCGACCTGCCGGCGTCGTGCCGGCTCCAGTACTGGAACGGCTCGTCCTACGTGAACATCGGCTCCTGCGGCGTCGCCGCCAACCAGTTCAACACGATGACCTTCCCGCAGATCTCGACCACCCGGCTCCGGCTCAACATGACCTCTCGTACCGGTTTCTCGACCGGCATGATCGAATGGACGGTGGGCGTGTGAGGTTCCTCCGCGTTTCCGCAGCTCTGGCACTGTTAGCCGGGCTGATCGTCGCAGGACCGGCCGCCTCGGCGGCGCAGACGATCGGCTTCCCCACGTTCAGCGGCGGGACCGTCCCGGCCGCACCGGTGTCCTACACGACCGGCGACATGATGCGGGCCGTGTACGACGCCGAATCCTCCGGCACCGACTTCTGGATGGACCGCCTCCTCGGCAGAACAGGCAGCGACCCGGCCGGGAACTGGCTGATGACGCGGGGCCGGGCGCTCTACATGAAGACGCACAACCCCGGCACGCTCGGCTTCTCCGGCCAGGTGGCGTACTGGGAGGCGATCGGCGGGTCCTCCGCCTTCACGGTCGCGATCACCCCGGGGACCTTCTCCGAGCAGGTCTCCCAGCGGTTCCAGGCGCCGTCGTACTGGCGCAGCGTGCACACGAGCGGGTCCCTCGTGGTGACGCAGCAGAAGTTCATCACCGACAACAACGTGGCCGTGGCGAACCTCTCGATCGTCAACAACGGCTCCTCGTCGTCGACGCTCCAGATCAGGGCCACCTCGCCTTACGCCACCAGCGGCTCGGGCAACGAGCTGACGGGGCAGGTGAACGCGTACAACAACCTGACCACGCTGTTCCCCCGGCTCAGCGGCGACAACTTCACCGTCGCCGGCGGCGGCCTGAACCGGTCGGTCACCGTGGCGCCGGGCGCGACCGTCACCGCGAAGGTCGTGATGGGCTTCGTGACCAACGAGATCCCCGAGTCGCTCACCGAGTACAACGCCTACCGGGGTTACCCGAACGCGACCGCGTTCGCGACGCACGTGCGGGCCTACAACCTGTGGTGGGCGCAGAACCTCCCGTACATCGACCTGGCCGAACCGGCGATCAAGAAGAACGTCTACTACCGCTGGTGGTTGATGCGCTACAACAACCTCGACGCGGACATCCCCGGCCAGACGTTCCAGTTCCCGGTGTCGATGGAGGGCGTGCTCGGCTACAACAACGCGATCGCGCTGACCCAGCCGATGCACATCGACGACCTGAAGTACCTCCGCACGCCGCTCTACGCCTACGGCAACTGGTTGTCGACGGGACAGACGTCCAGGAACGGCCGGTTCATGGACAACCCCGGCGACCCGGAGAACTGGTCGAACAGCTACACCCAGTACATCTCCGAGGCGGCCTGGCGGGCCTACCAGATCCACGGCGGCCAGCCGGCCATCGCGGGCGCGCTCGCCAGGTATGCCGAACGTGACGTGAAGGGCCAGCTCAGCTACTACGACACCGACGACAACAAGCTCATCGAGTACGACTGGGGCGCCCTCACCGGCAACGACGCCGACGCGGTGTCGTTCCACTGGAAGCCGGGCCGGATGGACCGCGCCGAGTCGGCCTACCAGTACAGCGGTGCGCTGGCCGCCGCCCAGGCCTACACCGCCGTCGGGAACACCGCCAAGGCCGCCGAGATGCAGACGCTCGCGACCGACATCCAGAACGCCATCGTGAACGTGCTCTGGAACCCGTCGCGCCAGCTCTTCGAGCACCGGCTGAAGTCGACGAACGAGCACGTGCCGTGGAAGGAGATCAACAACTACTACCCCTTCGCCGTGGGCGCGATCCCGAACACCGCGACCTACCGGCAGGCGCTACGGCTCTACGACGACCCCGCGCAGTATCCGATCTTCCCCTTCTACACCGCCAACCAGGTCGACAAGGCCGCCGCGGCGGCCCAGGGAGAGCCGGGGTCGAACAACTTCTCCACGATCAACTCGACCGTGCAGTTCCGCCTTTATTCGTCGGTCCTGCGCAACTACCCCAACGCGTGGATGACGGCCAACGACTACAAGAAGCTCCTGTACTGGAACACCTGGGCCCAGTACATCGGAGGCAACACCGCCTGGCCCGACGCCAACGAGTTCTGGGCCGACTGGAACGGCTCCTCGGTGCAGTACCGCTCGTGGATCCACCACAACATCCTCGGCAGCAGCAACTGGACGGTGATCGAGGACGTCGCCGGCCTGCGCCCCCGCAACGACGCGAAGGTGGAACTCTCGCCGATCAACATCGGCTGGACCCACTTCACCGTCAACAACCTGCGTTACCGCAACGCCGACCTGACCATCACCTGGGACGACCCGGCCGACGGGGTGACCCGCTACCCGGGCGTGCCGCAGGGCTACTCGATCTTCATCAACGGCACCCGCGTCGCCACGGTGAACTCCCTGGTGCCGTTCACGTGGGACCCGGCGACCGGCGCCGTGACGACGTCGGGCACCGTCGCCCACAACCAGGCCTATTCGGGCCTCCAGACGCCGTCGCAGGTGTCGTTCACGGGAGGCCGGATGGCCGACGTCCTGGCCAAGGCCGGGATCAACGTGGCCGCCGGCCTCATCCCCGCCACCGGCAGCGCCTCGACGACGGCCTCGGGCAGCAATACGGCCGGCGCGGTCGACGGCCTGCCGGTCAACGAGCCGTTCTGGGGCGGCACGGGCGCGACGACCGACTGGTACGAGCTGAACCTGGGCTCGTCGCAGCCGGTCAACGAGGTGCGGTTGTGGTTCAGGGACTCACGGCCGGCCTCGGCGACCTACCGCGCGCCGTCGGCGTACACGATCCAGTACCTGAACGGCTCGACATGGACGGCCGTGCCCTCCCAGACGAAGACACCGGCGACGCCGAGGGCGAATTACAACGTGGTCACCTTCCCGTCGGTGTCGACGGCCCGGATCCGCGTGTCGGTGACCAACGCCGGAAGCGCCAAGACAGGCCTGACCGAGATCGCCGCCTACAACCGCGGCGGCACCCCGCCCCCCGTCACCAACCTGGCCCTGTCGGCGACGCCGTCGGCGTCCTACACCTCCTCGTGGGAGTCGGTGGCCGCGCTGAACGACGGCATCCAGCCGCCGTCGTCGAACGACACCGTGAACCCGCGGTGGGGAACCTGGCCGGAGACCGGCCAGCAGTGGGCGGAACTGACCTGGCCCTCCGCCCAGACGCTCGGCCGCGCGGAGGTCTACTTCTTCGACGACGAGCAGGGCATCGACATGCCGTCGGCCTGGAAGCTCCAGTACTGGAACGGGTCGTCCTACGTCGATCTGCCGGGCACCTACGGCCTGGCGAAGAACCAGTTCAACTCCGTCTCCTTCACGCCCGTGAGCAGCACCCGCCTGAGAGTGGTGCTGACCAGCACGGGCACGGCGTCGCTCGGGCTGCTTGAGGTCAGGGCGTTCGCGAACTAGGTCCACCGGCGGGTGCCGTCACTCTCCTGGACGGCACCCGCTCTCACCTGTCCCTCAAGATGGGAGCGCTCCCGAAATGCGAACATCCATTCTGGCCGTGGCCTTCTCGGTCATGGCCGCACTGGGCGTGATCACCGCCCAGCCCGCGCAGGCGGCCGTCGCCTGCTCCGTGTCCTACGCGAAGACGTGGGACAACGGCGGCGCCTTCGGCGCCAACGTGACGATCGACAACCACGGCGATCCCCTCAGTTCGTGGACCCTGCGGTTCACCTGGCCGGGCAACCAGAAGGTCGGCCAGGGCTGGAACGGGACGTGGACCCAGTCGGGCCAGAACGTGACCGTGACCGCACCGGCATACGCGCCCGTCCTGTCCACGGGCGCGAGTGTCACGGTCGGGTTCAACGGAACCTACAGCGGGGCCAACGTCGCGCCGGGTTCTTACTCGGTCAACGGGGTGACCTGCGGCGGGCCCGGCACTCCCAGCCCCACCCCTACTTCTTCGACCGGGTGGAATCCGCCCACGAACCTCGTCACCCCGCTCAACCAGGTGTGGTCGCACGTCGAGAGCACCTACGGGAACCTCTACGGCTTCCGCAACTACGGCTGGGACCAGGTCATGGCCAACCGGGGTTACGTGAACTACTGCGTGCGCTGGGACTCCCCGGCCTCGGTGACCGCCGCGCAGCGCGACGCCATCCACGCCGCCCTGCAGCGGCAGTTCAAGAAGTGGATGGACGTCATGGCCGGGCACAACGCCTGGCCCTACACCGACGTGCCGGTGCGGGTCGTCGGCTGGGCCATCAGGGACCGGGCGCAACTCCAGTGGACCGACAACTCCGTCGACGTCTACGTGGGCGACATCCGCGAGAACGCGCCGCAGTGCGCTCCGCCGTGCGGGCGGTTCTTCAACCAGGGCGGGACGTACCCGAACTGTCCGGGCGGGGCGGCGCGGCACTACGACATGTCGTTGTGGCTGACGGCCGGGATGGGCGGCGGAGCGGGAGGTGACTGGGGGCAGCGTATGGGGTCGGAGTACTTCATGAACAACATCAACGCCTCCAACATGCACATCTTGCTGCACGAGATCGGGCATACGTTCGGGCTGGACGACTTCTACGACTGGACTCCTACGGGGGTGGGCGGGTTTCTGATGAAGGCCGGCAGCGCATCCCAGATCACGGAGTTCGACGCGTGGATGTTGCGTGACTTCTGGCGTCACGTGAAGAGCAGGTATGGGCTCTGATTAGGGAGAGGGTGCGCTCCTTCGGCCGGGCGCACCCTCATCTCGCGCCCCTCTGGATAGTCGTCGAGTTTGATCGCCTGCAGGGCGCGGGCCCTCCGAGGCGAGCTCGCGGATGGGTTCGTCTTTCTCCGTCATACCGCGAGGATTGCCCGGCTATCCATCATGAGGTTCGTTGGGTGAAGGTGCTGCGCCGTTCGAGTTCGAAGACCTGGGCGGTGGCCGCGCAGTGCGCCAACGCATACCGCCATTTTGGTCGGTGGCGCGGCGCACCATCATGGGCATGGCCATTGGCGGGAGATTGCAATGAACCGTCGAAGTCCTTCTTGTGGCCTTCGACTCGTGCAACGCCTGTCGAGCAGGCTCCCTTGCCAAAAGGTTCGCCGCCTTGATAGGGCTGTGGCGCTCCTTCGAAGATCTGAATCGCCTGAAGTGAGGACTAGCGGAAAATATCCTCTAGCCGCTCCGCCGAAATCGCGCGTTGTGCCCAGATCTCAAGTTTGTCGGGGTCGGTGCACTCGGCGATCTGCGCACGCATCTCGGCGGTCAGCACGAAACCGCGATGTTCGGCGGTGAACAGCAGCATCTTGCGGAAGGTCTCGGCCTGGCCGGCCGCGTAGTTCGTCACCGCGACGATGCTGTGGCGTTCGGGCTCGATCATCGTCATGAGAGTCTCCAGCTCCCTCTTCGCGGCCTCAGACAGACGCTTGGCCACGTACTCAACGTACACGACGGTCTTGGACGGCTCGATGGCGTTCAACGCGTGGACGACGGCTTCGAGCACGTCACGGTTGTGATCCCCGTGAACCGCGCCGGACAGCACGGCCAACTCGGGCGACTCGCGGGCGACCTTGGGGTCGGTGATCACGGGGACGGCGTCGGGGCCGATCACCAGCGGGGTCAGGGTCAGGCCGGGATGGCCGATCGGGATGGGGGCGGTGTAGCGGCGGGCGGTTTTGCGGTCAGGGGCGTACACCACCAGGGTGGTCGGGCAGCGGCGGCGGGCCCAGAGGTTGGCGACGTAGGGAAACCAGTCGTAGACCTTGTCCTTTTCGAAGCGCAGCTGGACTTCGACGATGACGGCCATGACGACCTTGTCGCCGTCGAGGAGGAGTACCACCGAATCGCAGTGGTGCTCGGTCACCTTCGTCTCGTTCAGCGCGGAGGAGTCCAGACGCAGCGAGGTGTGTTTCGGGGGATCGACTCCTAATTCGCTGAGAAATCGGGTGACGAGGGAGGGGGAATCCCGGATGAGCTCCAGGGGGACCTCGTGCTCGGTTGACACCATGGCGAGGAATTTACCTCAGCCGTATCGAACTGGCGATCGAACATTTCCCTCGAAATTCGGGCCAATCCCACCAATTCACGAGTGAAATATCACGGGCGCCCGCTAAGCCGTCTGCCCACCGTCAAGCGGAATACGGGCCCCGTTCAAATACCCCGATTCATCTCCGGCGAGGAACACCGCCATGTCGGCGACGTCCTCCACCGTCCCGATCCGCCGAGACGGGATCGCCTCCAGGTCGACATGCTCGCGGGCGGCCAGCGACATCGGCGCGTCCACGATGGGCAGCGTCAACGCGTTGGCCGTCAGCCCATAAGGCCCGTACTCGTGCGCCCATGTCTGCGTCAGGTTCTCCAGCGCCGCCTTGCTGGCGTTGTAAACGGACGCCCCCGGCCACGCCCGCGTCACCCCGATGCTGGAGATGTTCACGATCCGCCCACCGGGCTTCCTGATCAGGTACGGCACCACGTCACGCGTCACCAGGAACGCCGCCCGGAAGTTGAGCCCCACGATCCGGTCGAAGTCGTCGTCGGTCACCTGGTCGGTCACCGTGTCCCCGAAGGCGGCGGCGTTGTTGACCAGCACGTCCAGCCCGCCCTGCGCCTCGACGGCGGCGACGAGGGCGGCCCGGGTCTCGGCCGAGGTCAGGTCACCCGGCACGAACGTCGCGGCCCCGATCTCCGCGGCGATCCGTTCCCCGAGGTCGGCCCGGCGGCCGGTGAGCACCACGGTCGCCCCTTCGGCGCCGAAGCGCCGCGCGATGCCCTCGCCGATCCCCGAGGTGCCACCGGTGACGAGCGCGATCTTTCCTGAAAGTCTCATGACTCCGACGCTAGAAGCGCAGCGTTCATAAGATCAAAGACCGTTTCTCAATGCGTGGATAAGCTGAACGCATGAACTTCGAGCTGCGCCATCTGGAGGGCTTCGTCGCCCTGGCCGAGGAGCTCCACTTCGCCCGCGCGGCCGAACGCCTCCACATCGCCCAGCCGGCCCTGTCCCAGCAGATCCAGAAGCTGGAATCGGTCCTGGGCGTGCAGCTCCTCATCAGGGAGAAACGCCGCACCCGCCTCACCCATGTGGGGGAACTGTTCCTGGTCGAGGCCCGCCGCACCCTCACCCAGGCGAAGACCGCACAGGCCGTCGCCGACCGGGCCAGACGTGGTGAGTTGGGCCGGTTGAGGGTGGCGTACATGCCGACGACCTCGTCGGGCCCCTTCCTGGCCATGCTCGCCGACTTCCGCGACCGGCACGCCGGGGTCGAGGTCGACCTGCTCGAACTCCCGCTGGGCACCACGAGCCAGCCGCCGGACGTGGACGTCGCCTTCATCTCCCGGATCGGCAGCATCGACTGTCCAGAGGGCGCGATCCTCTCGGTCGAACCGTTCATCGCGGCCCTCCCGGCGAAACACCGCCTGGCGTCCCACGCGGTCATCGAGATCGCCGACCTGGCCGACGACCCGTTCGTCTTCCTCGACCTGGCCGACTGCGCCGAATGGGGCCGCACGGTCCACGACATGTGCACGACGGCCGGCTTCCGCCCCCGCGTCACCCACCGCGTCTGCCAGGTCTCCACCCAGCTCATGAGCGTCGCGGCCGGGCTGGGCGTCGCCCTGGTCCCGGCCTCGACGGAAGGCCTGCGAAGAGAGGGCGTGGCCTTCGTCCCGCTGAAGGGGCCGACTGCGAAGATCACCGGAGCGGCACTGTGGCGCGGCTCCGACTCGTCACCCGTCCTGGCGAGGTTCGTCGCGAGCCTGCGCACGGAAGACGTTCGCGGCGTGCCAGGCGAAGTAGTCCCTGCTTGAGCCGGTCCACGCCGCGACCGGGCGACCGGCCAGGCGGCGGGCGTGCTCGTTCAGGTGGGGGTGCCCGATGAGCTCCGGGCTGAGCTCGACCACGCCGTCGTCCGAGATCCCGATGTAGCCGTGCTCGTAGAGGCTGTCGCAGCCCAGCGTGCAGGCCAGCATGGCGACGTTGTCGAGGTCACGCCGCTCCCGCTCGTCACACGCGGTGCGCTTCTTGATGTGTGCCGCCACGAGGAGGCGTTCCGGCAACTCGGCGCCGCACAGGGCGCACTGCGACGCGCCCCGGGCCAGCAGCAGACGGCGCAGCACATGCTGTTCGCCACGTCGCAGGACCACTACGTCATAGCCCAGCTTGCCGGTGTAGGCGGTGCGCCGGCGCGCCTCGACCGCCAGTGCCGTCGTGCCGAGGCCGACGGCTGTCAGCAGAGGTCGCTCGTCGGTGCCGTCGAAGTGGTCGAGCAGCAGCCGGTCGACGGCGGTGCTCACGGCCAGCCGGGAACCGGTGAACAGCTGGTGGCTCTCCTCGGTCAGGCCGCCCGTGGTCTCGGGGTGGGCGTTGAGCCATCTCAGCCGGGGGTCACCGTGCTTTCCCTTGGCAGGCGGGGTCGCCGACAGCTCCCATAATCCGCTTCCGGCCAGGGCGAGGAACGGCAGGTGGGCGTTCTTGGGGGAGTCGGTCGGGTGGCCGAAGTCGTCGATCAGGGATGTGATCGCGGTCCGCGCCTCCCGCCAGGGGACCTGGCGCGCCTTTCCCTCCACGGCGCGGCCGATCGCCCACAACAGCGTGAGGGGCTGGTGGCGCTTGGTGGTGCCGTCGGGAGAACGCTGGACGTTCAGCGCGTCGAGCGACAGGAGCATCTTCTCGACCGGGCTTTCCACGTCTCCGGACAGGTCTCTGGCCAGCAGCTCAGGGGTGTATCCCGGCACCGCGACCCGCAGTCGCAGGCGTTTGCGTTCGTTGCCCGACTTCCTGGCGTCCGGATGCATGCCGATCCGGCCCTGCTTCCTGGTCAGGAGCAGACGGATCTCCTCGTCACTCGCCGTCGTGGTCGCGAGCGGCAGCGGCGTGTCGATCAGCCGCCGGTCGGCCTCGTTCAGCGAGGCGGTCTGCGCCGAGTCGACGAGTGCGTCCTCGATCACCGCGCCGAGTTCTCTGAGCCGGGAGATGAGCAGGACGAGCGCCCGGGTGTAGTCGGAGTTCCGGGATGCGCCGGTCTTCGTCTTCCCGCCGGCGCTCTCAAGGATGATCGCCAGGAGATCGCCGTCCTGCTCCACCGACCAGGCGGCGTTCAGTACGGTTCCGTCGAGCTCCGTCAGCTGCATGGGAGTCGATTTTCCCGGAAAGGGCCGTGCGGCGAAATGCCACACGGCCCTTTCGTGTACTAGCGGCGAGGTCTGGGCTGGACGTGCGGCGGGCCCGCGAACACCAGATCAGACTTGATCGAGTTGTAGGCCCGCTTCGGCTGGTAGTTCTCGTCGTACAGCGTCGCCAGGCCCTCCGGCGGGTCGGTGAACCACGTCGGCACCCACGAGTGCTTGTCCGTGAAGCCCCACACCGTGTACGACAGGCAGTTCCGGTTCAGCAGGCACGCCTGCAGCAGCACGCTGAAGTTCGACGCCGACGCCTGCAGGCGCGGGTTGATCTCGTTGGAGTCCCCGGCCTGCACCCCGGCCGTCATCTGGCTCCGCACGTCGACCTCGGTGAACGCCGACACCATGCCGAGGTCCGAGAACGCGTCCAGGACCTCCTTCACCTGGAAGGCGTCGAAGTTCCCGTACTGCGTCCCCAGGTGCCCCTGGGAGCCGAAGCCGTCGATCGGCACGCCCTGGGCGCGCAGGTTCTTGATCAGGTTGTAGATGAACCACACCTTGTCGGAGGGGCCCCGGTCGCCGAAGGCCTCCATGTTGTAGTCGTTGTAGAAGAGCAGCGCGTGGGGGTCGGCGGCGCGGGCCCAGCGGAAGGCGTCGGCGATGTAGGTCGGGCCGAGGTTCTGGGCCCAGAAGCCCTTCAGATGGATCTCCGACGGGCTGTCCCACGGGTCGCTGGCGGCCTCGTTGACGACGTCCCACTGCCAGATCTTGCCCTTGTAGCGTTTCACGACGGTCGTGATGTGCTTCTTGAGCAGGTCGCGCAGCTCGGTCTTGGAGATCGTGCCGTTGGCGACGCCCTCGGTCAGCCACGCCGGGAGCTGGTTGTGCCACACGAGCACGTGCCCGCGGACCTTCTGGTTGTTCTTCTTCGCGAAGTCGATCAACGCGTCGGCGGGGCCCCAGTTGTAGGTGCCGCGTGTGGGTTCGAGGCTCTCCCACTTCATGGCGTTCTCGTGGGTGACGCTGCTGAACTGCTGGGTGGCGATGGCCTTGTACTGGGGTTCGGCCAGGGCGTCGTTGCTGATGGCGGTGCCGATCGCCAGGTTGTGCCGGGCGGCCAGGGCCTTCAGGCTCTGGTCCTGTACGGCCGGAGGCCGGCCGTTGGCCGACACGGGTCCCTGGCTGAGCACAGCCACGAGTCCGAGCGCCGTGGCCGCGATGACCACCAGTCGTCTCATCGAACTCTCTCCTTTGGGGGGTCAGGCTCCAAAATGTTTCGGAGATGTTCCGAAACCGGATGCTAACCGTGTCGGGCAAAGTGAGAAAGACCCAGTTTGAAACGCCGAAAAGTTTCGATGGTATTGACAGCCGGGGCGTTTGTTAAACTAGGCGGCAGGTCGAGAGGCGCTGCAACGGGCTGGTCAACGCCCGCCACGCTCGGCTGGAACCACCCCGACAAGGTCGCCTCTTCCATCGTTCGGAGGAGGCTCAGTGGATCTTCGTCAGCTGCTCGCCGACCGGGTCGCGGTGCTCGACGGCGCCTGGGGAACCATGCTCCAGGGCGCCGGGCTCACCCCCGCCGACTATGGCGACGAGCGCTATGCGGGCGACCCCGACATGCTCAACGTGACCCGGCCCGACGTGATCCTCGACGTCCACCGGCAATATCTCGCCGCCGGCGCCGACATCACCACGACCAACACCTTCACCGCGACCAGCTTCGGGCAGGCCGACTACGGCGCCGAGCAGTACGTGCGGGAGCAGAACCTCCAGGGCGCGCGGCTGGCGCGGCAGGCGGCCGACGAGTTCGGCGGGCGGTTCGTCGCCGGCTCGGTCGGGCCTCTTAACGTCACGCTCTCGCTCTCGCCGAAGGTCGACGACCCGGCCTACCGGGCGGTCACGTTCGACCAGGTCAAGGCGGCCTACGTCGAGCAGATCGCGGCGCTCGCCGAGGGCGGGGTCGACCTGCTGCTGATCGAGACGATCTTCGACACGCTCAACTGCAAGGCGGCCATCGCCGCCGCCCGCGAGGTCGCGCCGCAGCTGCCGCTGTGGATCTCGGTCACCATCGTCGACCTGAGCGGGCGCACCCTCTCCGGGCAGACCGTCGAGGCCTTCTGGCGGTCGATCGAGGCCGCCGAACCGCTGGTCGTCGGGGTCAACTGCTCGCTGGGCGCGACCGAGATGCGGCCCCACGTGGCCGAGCTCTCGAAGATCGCGGGGGTGTACGTCGCCAGCCACCCCAACGCCGGCCTGCCCAACGCGTTCGGCGGCTACGACCAGACGCCCGAGGAGACCGGCGCGCTGCTCGGCGAGTTCGCCCGGCAGGGCATGGTCAACATCGCCGGCGGGTGCTGCGGCACCACCCCGGCCCACATCGCCAAGATCGCCGAGGCCGTGAAGGGCCTCAAGCCGCGTGTGGTGCCCACTCCCGAGAAGGCCACCCGGTTCTCCGGTCTTGAGCCGTTCGCGATCGGGCCCGACACCGGGTTCGTGATGATCGGCGAGCGCACCAACGTGACCGGTTCGGCCAAGTTCCGGCGGCTCATCGAGGGCAACGACCACCAGGCGGCCGTCGACGTCGCGCTGGAGCAGGTGCGCGGCGGCGCCAACCTGCTCGACGTCAACATGGACGCCGACCTGCTCGACAGCGAGCAGGCCATGACGACCTTCCTCAACCTGATCGCGACCGAGCCCGAGGTGGCCCGGGTGCCGATCATGGTCGACAGCTCGAAGTGGTCGGTGCTCGAAGCCGGGCTCAAGTGCGTCCAGGGCAAGGGCGTGGTCAACTCGATCAGCCTGAAGGAGGGCGAGGAGGTCTTCCTCGACCACGCCCGGCAGATCAAGAACTACGGCGCCGGCGTCGTCGTGATGGCCTTCGACGAGCAGGGCCAGGCCGACACGACCGAGCGCAAGGTCGCGATCTGCGCCCGCGCCTACGACCTGCTCACCCAGCGGGCCGGGTTCGCGGCCGAGGACATCATCTTCGACCCCAACGTGCTGGCCGTGGCGACCGGCATCAGCGAGCACAACGCGTACGCGAAGAACTTCATCGACGCCCTCCCGCTGATCAAGGAACGCTGTCCCGGGGTCCGGATCAGCGGCGGCATCTCGAACCTGTCGTTCTCCTTCCGGGGCAACGACGTCGTCCGCGAGGCCATGCACTCGGCGTTCCTGTTCCACGCCGTCAAGGCGGGGCTCGACATGGGCATCGTCAACGCCGGGCAGCTCGCCGTCTACCAGGACATCCCCGCCGAGCTGCTGGAACTCGTCGAAGACGTGATCTTCGACCGGCGTGAGGACGCCACCGACCGGCTCGTCTCCTACGCCGAGACGGTCAAGGGCAGCGGCACCGCCCGGACCGTCGACCTCTCCTGGCGCGAGGCGCCGGTCGAGGAGCGGCTCGCGCACGCGCTCGTCCACGGCATCGTCGACTTCATCGTCGAGGACACCGAGGAGGCGCGGCAGAAGTCGGCCCGGCCGCTCGACGTCATCGAGGGGCCGCTGATGGACGGCATGAAGATCGTCGGCGACCTCTTCGGCAGCGGCAAGATGTTCCTGCCGCAGGTCGTGAAAAGCGCCCGGGTGATGAAGCGCTCGGTCGCCTACCTCGAACCGTTCATGGAGCAGGACAAGTCCGAGACCGGCCAGGGCACGGTGGTGCTGGCGACGGTGAAGGGCGACGTCCACGACATCGGCAAGAACATCGTCGGGGTCGTGCTGGGCTGCAACAACTACAAGGTCATCGACCTGGGCGTGATGGTCCCGGCGGCCAAGATCCTCGAAGTCGCCGAGGCCGAGGGCGCCGACGTGATCGGCCTTTCCGGCCTGATCACGCCCTCGCTCGACGAGATGGTGTCGGTGGCCGCCGAGATGTCCCAGCGCGGCATGTCCACGCCGCTGCTGATCGGCGGCGCGACCACCTCCAAGCAGCACACCGCGGTCCGCATCGCGCCCGCCTACGACGCCCTCACCCTCCACGTGCTCGACGCCTCGCGCGTCGTCGGCGTGGTGTCCGACCTGCTCGACCCGGCGCGGGCCAAGGAACTGGCGATCAGGTCCAAGGCCGACCAGGCCCGGCTGCGCGAGCAGCACGAGACCCGCATCCGGCAGCCGCTGCTGTCGCTGAGCAAGATCCGGGCCAACCGCACCGCCGTCTCCTACGACGACCTGCCGGTCCCCGAGTTCACCGGGGTGCGCCGGGTGAGCCCCTCGATCGCCGAGCTGCGCGAGTTCGTCGACTGGCAGTTCCTCGGCCTGGCCTGGGGCCTCAAGGGCAAGTACCCCGCGATCCTGGAGCGGCCCGAGGCGCGCGAACTCTACGACGACGCGTTCGCCATGCTCGACCAGATCATCGCCGACGGCTCCTTCCGGGCCGAAGGGGTCTACGGCTTCTGGCCGGCCCACTCCGAGGGCGACGACATCGTCATCGGCGACCGCCGGTTCCCGATGTTGCGGCAGCAGACCCAGAAGCCCGAAGGACGCCCCAACCGGTGCCTGGCCGACTGGGTGGCCCCTGAGGGCGATCACATGGGCGGCTTCGCCGTGGCCATCCAGGGCGCCGAGGCCCTGTCGGCCCGCTACGAGGCCGACAACGACGACTACAAGTCGATCATGGTGAAGGCGCTGGCCGACCGCCTGGCCGAGGCGTTCGCCGAGTGGATCCACCTCAAGGCCCGCCGCGAGTGGTTCGAGCCCGGCGCCGAGCCCGCGCTCGAAGACCTGCACGCCGAGAAGTTCCGCGGCATCCGCCCGGCGCTCGGCTACCCGGCCACCCCCGACCACAGTGAGAAGCGCGACCTGTTCGAGCTGCTCGGGGCCGACGAGGTGGGCATCGGCCTGACCGAGTCCTACGCGATGACCCCGGCGGCGGCGGTCAGCGGCCTGATCCTGCAGCACCCCGACGCCCGCTACTTCACGGTCGGCCGCCTCGACAAGGACCAGATCCACGACTACGCCGCCCGGCGGGGCATGCCGGTCGACGAGGTGGAGCGCTGGTTGCGCCCCAACCTCGCCTACGAGCCCTAAAGAGCCCCGAAGGCCTTTGACGGCCGCCGAGGTGCCGGTTCGGGCACCTCGGCGGCCGTCGCTCAGGCCGTGGCCGGGCCGGGCGTCGCGGATGGTTCACTCATCCGCGTGCTTCATGGGGAACGAGTGGTGCTCGTGGGCGATCTGCCACGCCCCGTCGATCTTCTTGAGCCCGAAGGTGAGACGCAGCCGCGCCGGGCCGTCGTCGGCGGCGTCGGCGCAGCGGGCCAGGGCGTAGGCGAACGCCACGTCGGTCCCTTCGACGACGTCGAGCGACTCGAGCTCGAAGACCGCGCCCGAGCGCTGCCACTCGAAGAACTCGGGCCAGGTGGCCCGGTAGGCGTCGAGGCCGTAGACCCCCTCGTAGGGAGGGGGCACGTCGAACATGGCGACGTCGTCGGTGTGGTGGGCGGTGACCTGCTCCAGGTCGCCCTCGTGGGCCGCGCGGGCCCAGGTCTCGATCAGCTTGCGGATGTCATCCATACCCCTACAACCCGCAGAACTTCACGAATTCGTCGCCGATGAACGAGACGACCGAGGATATTTTGGCGCCACGGAAGACGAGGATGTCGAGGCTGGCGGGAAGCTCCACGCCGTCGTCGATCACGTAGGTGACCCAGACCTTCGGCGAGGCGGTCGGCACGAACCGCCAGCCGTACTGGAGCGGCCCGTCGGCCAGGAACTTCCGGATCTCCGCGTGGCCGTGGTAACGCTCGTCGAACGGCGGCATCGTGAACCTGGCGTCGTCGGTGAGCATCGAGACGATCGCCTCCAGGTCGCCGGCGGTCCAGGCCTCGGCGTAGCGGGCGGCGGCCTCCCGCTGGCCCTCCTCGCCGAGCGAGTCCTGTTCGGCCAGGACCGCCCGTGCCCGCCTGACCGCGCTGTGCACGGCGGCAGGCGAGGTCCCGAGCATGTCGGCGGCCTCACGGGCCGAATAGCCGAGCACGTCGCGCAGCAGCAGCGCGGCCCGCTGCGTCGGGGTCAGGTGGTGGATGGCGGCCACGAAGGCCAGCTCGACGCTCTCCCGGACGAGCACCTGCGCCTCGGCGCTGTCGACGAACATCGGGGGGCCGAGCTCGACCGGCTTCTTCCGCTGCCCGATGAGGGTCAGCGCCCGGTTGGTCGCGATCTTGTAGAGCCAGGGCCGCAACGAGCCCTCGAACCCGTCGAGGTTGCGCCAGGCCCGCTGGAGGGTCTCCTGTACGGCGTCCTCGGCGTCGTCCATGGAGCCGAGCAGGCGGTAGCAGTGGGCCCGTAACTCGTCGCGGTAGCCGGCGACTTCCTCGAAAGACGTCACCCCGCCGATTCTGCCGAACCGGCGGGGTGAGAGACGGGCGTCAGTCGCCCAGGTTGATCCCTCCGAGGACCTTCGGCGCGAAGCTGAAGTCGGCGTCCTCCAGGTCCAGCACGTACTTCTCGGCCGGAGCGTCGATCCAGACCTTCTTGCCCCAGTTGGTCAGGTGGGTGTCGGAGGCCAGCACGACCTTCTGGGTGCTCTTCGCGCTGGGCGACTCGAGCTCGTCACGGGTCGTGATGCGGCGGATCAGGCCGTCCTTCGTGCCGATGTACAACTTCCAGTTGGTCGTCCACAACAACGGATAGTCGGGCAGGCCGAGGTCGAGCTTGATCTTGCCGGCGTAGACCGTGGTCGCCACCCCGTCGACGACGCCGCCCGGCTTCTTCGACGTCGTCGTCTTCAGCAGCGTGCGCAGCTCCTGGGGCGACAGGACGTTGACGGCCGTGCTGCCCAGCCCCGACGCGTTGCCCTTGCCCTTGACGCGGAGCCAGCTCTTGCCCGGGGGCATGTCGAAGAGGTCGACGAGCCCGCCGCTCAGGTAGGTCGCGCCCTTGAGGTTGATCGTCTGGGACGAGGCGTCGGGGAGCTCGCCGAACAGGTCGGTGAACTCCTTCGGCAGCTCACCGTCGGCGGAGCTGGTGGCGATGGTGTTGCTCGCCGTCACCCGCGAGCGGCCGAACTGCAGGTCGCCGTAGGTCCGGCTCTTGAATCCCAGCGAAGGGGTCAGCTTGCTGACCGAGTTGAAGTGGACGCCGCGGGCGCTCGTGAGTTGCGCCGCCAGCGCCGCCACCGGATCTGCCGCCTTGGCCTGCGCCGCCCCCGTGGTCAGCGCGGTCACCATGACGAACGCCGCGGCGGTCGCGATTAATCGCCTCATTGTTGTGTGCCACCCCGTTGGTTGTGATGTGCCGGTAACCCTGTCCTATCCGGACAGGGTTATCAAGCGGACGTTACGAAATCGGTTCCATTAGTTAGTCGAGGTGACGAATCGCTGGTCAGGGGCGTAAATCCAGACCTGCTTGCCCCATTCCGAGAGATGGGTGTCGCGGACCGTGCGGTCTTTTCCATCCTTTTTCGCCGTGTCACTCGTGACCCGCCGAATCAGACCGTCACCGCCGATCCAGACTTTCCAGTCCGTCACACGGGTCTTCCCGCGTATGCGGCCTTCGTAGACCGTCGTCGACACCCCGTCGAGGACGCCCCCAGCGGATTTCTTCTTCGCCGATTTCAGCAGTGCACCGATCTCCGCCACCGAGAGCGCGTGGACGGCGGGGTCGTCGAGCCCCGCGGCCGTCACGTCGCGCTTCAGCTTCCATCCGCCGTTGTCGTCGTCGTGGTAGACGTCGTCGCCGACCCAGATGGTCTCGCTGATGTTCTCGTGCCGCTCTTCCTGCGTGGCGGTGGGTCCGAGGACCCGCTCCACGATGGCGCGGTTGGCCTTCACCCGGGACCATCCGAACTGGAGGTCACCGTAGATCTTGTAGGTGGCGTCGTCGGTTCTCTGCACCGTCTCGTAGTGCACCCCGTGGGCGCTTTCGAGTCTGGCCGCGAGTGCCTGGAGGGGGTCGGCGGGCGCGGCGGCGGCCGGGGTGGCGAGAACCGTGCCCACCATGGCCGCACTCCCGGCGAATGCGATTAATCGCCTCATGGCGGACAGCGTATTGGTGCGAAGTCCTCAGGTGTTGAACTTCCTGACCGTTATCACGAAACCTTCACATCAGACGCCGTCGCCGAGGTCGGTGAGCACGTCGCGCAGCAGGTCGGCGAGGGCGCGCAGGCGTTCGGGCGGGACGGGCGACAGCAGCTCCCGATGGGCCTTGGTGGTCTCCAGCGCGAGCTGTTCCGACTTGGCCACGCCTTCGGGGGTGAGCCGGACCCACGACGACCGGCCGTCGGCCGGATCGGGTTCGCGGTCGACCAGCCCGGCCGACTGGAGCCGCTGGAGGATGTTGCTGGTGCCGCCCGTGGTGAGCATCAGGTGGTTCGCCAGGCCGCTCGGTTTGAGGCGGTAGGGCGGGCCCTCGCGGCGCAGGGTGGCGAGCACGTCGAAGTCGGCGTAGGTGAGGCCGTGGGCGCCCAGGACGCGGGCGGTGACCTCCTCGATCATGCCCTTCAGCCGGGCCGACCGTTTGACGATCTCCAGTTCGGTCGTGGCGGCCTCGGGGAGCTCGGCCCGCCACCTGGTGATCATCTCGTCCACACGATCCATGGCTTGAGTCTAGATGCCTTGCCTGATAGCTTTCTAAAAAGCTTTCTCGAAAGGAATCTCGTCATGCGCACCCTCATCACCAACGCGACCCTGCTCGACACCGACCCGGAGCCCCGCGTCGTCGACGGCGACCTGCTCATCGAAGACGGGCGCATCGCCGCCGTCGGCCGCGGCCTGAGCGCCGACCACGTCGTCGACGCGGAGCGGGCGATCGTCATGCCCGGCCTGGTCGACGCCCACAGACATGTCTGGCAGAGCGTGCTGAGATCGCTGAACCCCGACGCGACGCTCGGCGAATACCTCGACCTCGTGCTCGGCCGGCTCGGGCCCTCCTTCACCGAGGACGACGTCCACGCCGCCAACCACTGGGGCGCGCTCGACGCCCTCGACGCCGGCATCACCACCCTGTACGACTGGTCGCACGTCCCCCACCCCGAGGCGGCGCTCGACGGGCTGGCGAAAGCGGGCGTGCGGGCCGTGTTCGCCCACCCCGACCGCGAGGCGCTGACCCGGCTCCGCCCTCCGGCGCACGTCACCCTGGCCCTGGCCGCCACCGGTCCCGTCTACGGGCCGGTCGAGGAGGCCGTACAGGACTGGAAGACGGCTCGTGAGATGGGCCTGCACATCAGCCTGCACGCCACGGGGACGGGCGCGGTGGAGAGCATGCACCGGCACGGGCTGCTCGGGCCCGACGTGATGGTCGTGCACGGCAACGGCTTCACCGACCAGGCCCTGCGCATGATGGCCGACGCGGGCGCCACCGCCACGGTCACCCCGGCCGTGGAGGCCCAGATGGGGCACGGCGCCGCGGAGACCACCAGGTTCCGGGCCAGTGGGATCGCGACCGGGCTCGGGGTCGACACCGTCGTCACCGTGCCCGGAGACCTGTTCTCGGTCATGCGGGCCGCGCTGCCGGGCACCCCGGCGGCCGAGGTGCTGAAGATGGCGACCATCGAAGGCGCCCGCGCCATCGGGCTCGACCGGGAGATCGGCTCGCTCACGCCCGGCAAGCACGCCGACCTGGTCATGATCTCCACCGACACGCCCGGAATGGCGCCGGTGGGCGACCCGGTGCGAGCGGTCGTGGGGTCGGCGGGCCGGGCCGACGTGCGGGCCGTCTTCGTGTCGGGCCGCCGGGTCGAGACGACCTCGGCGCGGGCCAGGGAGCGGGCCGAGGAGGTCAGGGCCCGGCTGACCGCCTAGGAGTGGCCGCCGTGCTCGGCCGTCTCGACGTGCCCGCCGAGGCGGGGGACCAGCCCGGTCAGCTCCTTCTCCGGGCCGACGACGACCCAGCGGGTGCCGACGAGGTAGGTGCCGCCGTAGGCCTGGGCGCCCTTCAGCCAGTCGGTCTGGTTCTTGTCGGCCGCGAAGGTCAGCACCACCGACTGGTAGGTCGGGGCGGCACACATCGCCTGGCGCATGTCGGGCTGCTTGCCCTGGATCTCCGGCGTGCAGCCGATGACGCCGGTGATCTCCTCCAGGGTGTGCGCCGGGGCGACCGCGTGGTGGCCGGTGGCCTGGGACTCAGCGCCCCCGATGGCCCACCAGATCACGGGGATCGCCGCCAGCGCGAGGATCGGCAGCGTCCAGCGTCTGGTCACGACTAGCGGCATGACCGTCCTCCTTCTTCGGTGAGAGCCGCGCCGTCGCGACGGCGACGGCCGCGATCGCGGCGTAGATCAGGGCGCCGAGCCACTGGTCGCCCACGGGCAACCAGGTGATGTCGCCGAGCTGCGAATACCAGCCCCGGCCCTGGTCGGGGCCGAACAGCAGATAGAGGGCGACCAGCGCCTGGGTCCCGGCCATGACCGGCCAGATCCCGCTGCAGAGGGTCGTGTACGCCGCCACGGCCAGCCCCAGCAGCACGAGCAGCCGGACCGCCTGCACCGACTGCGACAACTCGAACAGCGGCGTGGTGAACAGGGCAAGCGAGGGCACCGTCGCGGTCACCAGGCCCACCCAGGCCGGTGGCCGCCACGGCCGCCACGCCATCGCCAGCATCGCCGGGACCAGCACGCCCACGATCGCCCACTGCACGAGCTGCGCCGACACCATCGCGCGGGCGTAGGTGCCCAGGCCGCCCACGGTCGCGTAGGCGAACAGGGCCAAGCCCGCCGCCCACATGACGGGACGCCGCCGGTCGGACCAGCGGAAGTAGGCCGCGCAGGCGAGCGCGACGGCCAGCAGCAGGATCGGGTCGGGCCGCCATTCGGTGACGAACCGTCCGGGGGCCAGGATCGGCAGGTAGAAGCCGAGCACGCCGTGGGCCGGCGACTCCCCGGGCGGCGGCGGGGTGCGCGAGAGCGCCACGGCCAGACCCATCGTGGCGGCCATCAGCACGACCTCCCCGGCGGCCAGCCGCAGGAAGGGACGCCTGGTGGTGGTGAGGGCCGCGATGGTGCGGGTCCGGTGGCGTAGGCCGAACCACCCCAGCGCGCCCATCGCGGCCAGCTTGAGGAGGACGAGAACGCCGTACTCCGACGTCCAGAGCAGCTCCACCCGGCCCAGCCGCACCCACGCGTTCAGCAGGCCCGACAGGGCGACCGTGACGTAGCACCACAGGGCGAGCGTGCTGAACCGCTCGACCGCCCTGACCGGCGCGTCCCGCATGAACACGAGCAGCCCGAACAGCCCGCCGACCCACAGGACGACCCCGCCGAGGTGGACGAGCAGGCTCGACACCGCGAAGTCGTGGTCGACGGCCGAGGCGGAGTGGCCCGCGTAGGCGGGCGGCAGCACCGCGGCCACCGCCACGGCGAGCAGCACCCACGGCCGCCCCCGCGCCACGAGGCTCAGGAGGACGATCGCGAGCGCCAGGACGTACACGACCAGGAACGACAGGCCCTGTGGGACGTACAGGACGAAGGTCGAGAGCATGCCCGACCGCAGCGCTTCGAGCACCGGCGCGCCGACGAAGTCCGACAGCGTGAGCAGCACGGTCGCCGCCGCGCTGCCCGCCCACGCCAGCGCCCAGCGGGGGACCGCCCGCGCCACGACGTCCTTCTCGCCCAGCAGCACCGCCGCCAGCAGCGACCCGACCGTGCCGACCGCGCACAGGTCGTGGACCAGCCGCATGATCGGCAGCCCCCACGTGGTGAAGGCGCCCGGCGACGGGAGCCCCCGGATGGCGGGCAGGTCACGCGGCCCGCCGAACAACTGGACGAGCACGAGGGCGCCCAGCCCCGCGGCCAGGGCCAGCGCGCACACGAGCACGGGTCGCCTCACGCCCGGAGATACGCCGCCCGGCGCGATCGGGTTCGGCCAACAAAAAGGTAACAATGTGCGATGCCTGCCGCCGACCGGCCCGCGCCCGCATTGAGCTGCGCTTTTCCGCCACGCACAGTGGAGGCATGGTGACCTCCTACCGCGAAGTCGTCGACCGCATCTACACCCTGGCCCGGTTACATGCGCTGTCGGTCAGATGGCGCGAAACGACGACGGCGAGTCGCCTACTCTTGCTGTACGACGGAACCGAGGTGGTCGTGGGGCGGTCGTTGGTCCCGATACGGAACATCACCCGTGCGGCTCTTGACGACGTCGAGCACGACCTTGAACACGTCTTCGGAAGGGGCTGGTTGCGGTGACCACCGCCGTCCACCGGCTGACCGTCAGGGTCAGCAGGGAACGTGCTCTCGACCGGGACGTCGAGGTCTGGTACGCCCGCCCGGTGGACGCCCCGATCCGCTCCGGCGTGTCGGCCGAGACCCTGACCGAGCTCCGCGAGGCGGTCGACGGCGTGAAGCACTTCATCCTCGACGTGTCCGCCGACACCATGGTCGAGGTCGACTATCAGTACGACCTCCCGGGCGTCTCGCCCGAGGTGTGGCAGGCCCACCGCGAACTGCTCGCCCACCTCGACAAGGCCGGCCTGTCGGCCGCCGACAGGGCGGCCCTGCTCGCGGGGTGACCCGGGTGTTTCACGTGAAGCCGAGCCGCCGTCTGATCTCCGTGATCTGCTTCGGCGTCGTGCGGCAGCAGCCGCCAATGTGGGTCGCGCCCGTCCAGTCGCCGACGGGGAAGCCGTCGCCCACGCCCTCCCACGTGCGCTCCCGGGCGTTCCAGGTCTCGCCCGAGTTCGGGTAGACGACCCGCGCCCCCAGCGTGATCAGGTTGGCGATGTAGGCCGGGTTGGTGCAGTTGGCCCCGACCGGCACGTCCATGGCGGCGGCGGCTTCGGCGAACGGGGTTCCGTCGCTGATGGTGTGGTCGTCGCGGCACGAGAAGCTGATCCAGCCGTCGACCCCGGTCTCGTGGAAGAGCCGCAGCAGCGCTCTGGCCTCGGGCAGCGAGGGGACGGTCTCGGCCACCACCAGGTCGGCGCCCGCCCCGGCCAGCAGGTGGAAGCGGTCGCGGTGCCAGGTGTACAGCTCGTCTTCGGTCAGGCCGCCGTAGTCGCCCGTGTACTCCTGGCCGTCGGCCAGGTAGGCGCCATAGGGCCCGACGCTGGCCGCGACCAGGCCCGCGCCGTGTTCGTCGCGGGCCTGCCGGGCGAGTTCGACCGACGACACGATCAGCGCCTCGGCCTCGGCGACGGACGCGCCGTGCCGGGTGAAGCCCTCGACCGTCGCCTGGTAGCTGGCCGTCGTCGCGACGTCGGCCCCGGCGGCGTAGAAGTCGAGGTGGGCCCGGCGGATCACGCCGGGGTCGTCGGACAGGAGCCGGGCCGACCAGAGGTCGTCGCCCAGGTCGGCGCCGAGGGTCTCCAGATGGGTCGCGAGCCCGCCGTCGAGGATCATGCGAGCGCCTGCATGACGGGCGTGTAGACGCGGGAGACGTCGGTGGTCATCGGGGTGCCGTATTCCATGATGGTCGTGCTGAAGGCGGGGGTGAGGCCGTGGTCGCGGGCCCAGCGCGCGGCGGCGGGCAGGAACGCCTCGACGCGGATCGGGCCGGTCGCCTCGGCGGCCAGGTCGGAGAGCAGGTCTTCGGCGTCGGCGGCCGAGGCCGCCACCACCGGGCCGAGGATGGTGATATGGCCGTTGTGCCAGGAGGCGCCGAAGCCGCCCTCGGTGACCCGGAAGCTCTCGCAAAAGCCCGGCAGCCGCGCGAACAGCTCGGCCCGGGGTGCGCCGTAGACCTCCTCGTCGAGCTTGACGACCGCCGCGAGGTCGGCCAGTTCGGCGGTACGCCGGGACGCCGTGCCGGTGAACGTGCCGGTGTAGACGTCGCAGACGCCGGTCGCGCGGAAGCCGAGGCGTTCGTACAGGGGGCGGCCGTAGGCGGTGGCGGTCAGGGTCGCGGTGTCGGTGCCGGCCACGTCGAGGGCGTGGCGCATCAGCCGGCCGCCGAGGCCCTGGCGTTCGTAGCGGCGGGCCACCAGCATCATGCTGATCGCGGTCACGCGGGTGCCGAACCGGACCAGCGCGACCGTGGCCGCCAGGCCGTCGCCGTCGGGGGCGTCGACGCCGTGGACCTCGCCGATCTCGTAGAGGAGCCGGCACTTCTCGCGTTCGGGCGTCCAGTCGCGCTGGACCGCGAGGTCGAGGAAGTCGTCGAGCCGCTCGACGCCGAGCCGGTGGATCGAAAACGTCATTCGTCAATCAATCGGTCGAAATAGACACGGTCCGCACCCGGGCCATCGTAGTCGGCGATCGGTTCGCTCACGCGGAACCCCATCGCGGTGTGGAAGGCGATCGAGCGCGTGTTGCGCGGCGAGGTGATCGCGGCGACACGGGTCCGGCCGGCCGAGTGGACCAGGGAGAAGAAGCGCCGGTAGAGCTCGCGCCCCACGCCGCTGCGCCGGAAGGTCGGGGCGACCCCGACGTAGTGGATGTAGGCGAGGTCGCGCTGCCCCTGCGAGAGGAAGCCGACGAGGAAGGCCACGAGGTGGCCGTGGGCGTACACGACGAAGCTCGTGTTGTGGAAGTGGTCGAGGAACAGACGCGTCAGCCCACCCTGGACCGGCGCGCCCCACCACTCGTCGACGACCGCCTTGATGGCGTCGTAGTCGGAAGGCTTCGCCGGGCGAACCTCTATCTCGGACACGAGCCTATTGTGGGGCGCATGCGACAGATCAGGGCCAACGACCTCGGGGTGGCGGCGATCAGCTTCGTCGAAGGGGTGCGCGACGGCCGCCCGTGGGCCGACTACCTGGAAGTGATCGGCCCCGGCGCCGTCGAGGTGATCCTGACGCAGCTCAAGGGCTGGGCGGTCTCCACCGACGTCGACCTCGGCCGCGAACTCCTCGCGCGGGGCGCCCGCAGGCTCCGGCACGCCCACTCCATGTACGCCGACCTCACGGCCCTCCCCTCCGCCCCCGGCACCCCGCCCGAGGGGGTGCGGTTCACCCCGGTCGACCGCTCGCCGGAGGACATCTATCCGGCCATCAGCGCGGCCTACCCGCCCGGCCACGTCGACCACCACGCGCACGACCGCGACCAGGCCATCGCGACCGAGCTGATCCCGCTCCTCGACGGCACCATGGTCGGCCCGCTGATGCCGTGCAGCGCGCTGGCCGTGAACGACGCGGGCGCCGTCGTCGCGGGCGTGTTCGTGAACGACTTCAAGACCGTCCCGTGGGTGACCGAGGTCTTCCGCCACCCCGGCCTGTCGGTCCCGGGCACCGGCGGGCGGCTGCTCCGGCACGTGCAGCTCAAGGCCGCCGCCGACGGGCTCGACCGGCTGGGCCTGGCCGTCAGCGACGGCAACCCGGCCCAGCGGGTCTACAGCCGGCTCGGGTTCGCCGTCACCCACACCTCGTTCACCGTGGTGATCGGAGAAAGTCCCTGACCGCCCGCTCGTAGGCGTCGGGGTCGACGTTCCACGACCCGGTGTGGCCGCCGCCCTTGGTCTCGACCAGCGTGGTGAGGTCGGGCCTGGCCCGCGCGAACGCCTGCGCGCGGTCGACCGGCACGGTCGCGTCGTCGTGGTCGACGAAGATCAGGATCGGCAGGTCGAACTCGGCGGCGTGCTCGACGTGGTCGAGGTCGTCGAAGCTCAGCCCGGTACGGGCCATGATCACCCACTGGCCGACCGTGGTGAGGAAACCGGGCACCCCCATCTGCCGCGCGCCCAGCGCGATCGGCGAACGCCAGTCGAGCACCGGGCTGTCGAGGATCAGCGCCGTGACGCCCGCGCCGGGCAGCCGCCTGGCGGTCATCGCGGAGATGCCGCCGCCCATCGACCAGCCGTAGAGGACGAACTTCTTCGCGCCCTGGCCGCGCGCGTAGTCCATGGCCGCCCGGACGTCCTCCCACTCGGTGTCGCCGAGGTGGAACCGGCCGTCGGGGCTCGCGGGGGCGCCCTCGTCGTTGCGGTAGGTGATCGCGAGCACCGGATGGCCCAGGTCGTGGAGCGTGGGCAGGATGCGCAGCGCCTCGCCTCGGCCGCCGTTGCGGCCGTGCACCGCGATCACCCACGTGTCCGACGTGCCCTCGGTGCGCCAGGCGGGGAACACGCCCAGCGGCGACTCCACCCCGACCTCCTTGTAGGGCACCCCGACCGACTCGGGGGTGCCCGCGCCCCACATCCAGCGGTCGAGGTAGGCCGACACGCCCGGCCGCAGGTCGCCGCTGCGCACCTTCTCCACTTCGCGGGTGACCGTGCCGGCCCCGACGGAGATCGCCTCGCCGAGCACCGCGTTGCCGCCGGCCCAGGTCAGGCCGTAGGTCCCCGGCGCGTCGGTGTCGCCGCCGCCCTTCAGCGTGACCTGGCCCTCGCCGACGGCGGTGACCTCGATCGGATAGTTCGAGGTGTGGACGGGATCGATCACGAGACCCGAGTAGTAATAGCCGGCCGCGCCCAGGGCGAGCGCCACGACGACGACCGTGCCGGTCGTGCCCAGCAGCACGCGGCGCCGCCATTTCGTCCGCATGGGTGCAATTTATACGTGGGCCTAGCATCGCTGGCATGGAAAAGCACGAGACCAGAGCCTTCTTCGCGGTCCGCGCCGCGACCTGGGACGACACGTTCCCCGACGACGGCCCGGCCTTCGCCGCGGCCATCGCGCACCTGGGGCTGCGACCCGGCCAGGTCGCTCTGGACGCGGGCTGCGGCACCGGCCGCGCGATGCCGTTGCTGCGCGAGCACACCGACCGGGTCGTGGGGGTGGACCTGACGCCGGAGATGGCCTCCAAGGCTCGGGAACGCGGGCCGGCGCTGATCGGCGACGCCTTCGAGTTGCCCTTCGCCGACGCGACGATCGGCGGCATCCTGGCCGCCGGCCTGATCGGTCACCTGGGCGACGCCCGGGTGACGCTGCTGGAGTTCGCCCGCGTCGCCCGCCCGGAGGCCCGGCTGGCCCTGTTCCATCCGGTCGGCCGCGCCGTGCTGGCGGCCCGGCGGGGCCGCGAACTGTCGCCGGACGACATCCGCGCCGAACACCGGATCACCCCCCTGCTCCGGGCCACCGGCTGGGAACCGGTGCACTTCCACGACGACGACGACCACTACCTGGCCGTGGCGCGGAGGACTGGTTAGAGGTGCCCCTCACTCGTTGGATGCGAGAGCCGAGCGGCCGGTTGGCGCCGGGTACGGCGCGGGCGGGGGGGCGGCGGGCGGTGCCGGGTGGGCGGAGCCGTAACGGGAAGAAAGCTGGCACAAGCAAGGTGTTAGGCGTGGAATCGTTGGCATTTGCGGCCTAAGGTGAGAAGGTGCTGAAGCGTCTGGTCGTCGTCGTGTCGATGTTCGTGCTTGCGGCCTGCGGGTCGTCGTCGTCCCCTGCCGAGACCGAGCTGACGGTCTTCGCGGCGGCGTCGCTCACCGGGACCTTCACCGAACTCGGCAAGCGGTTCGAGGCCGCGAACCCCGGCACGAAGGTGACCTTCAACTTCGGCTCCAGCGCCACGTTGGCCCAGCAGATCACCCAGGGCGCGCCCGCCGGCGTGTTCGCCGCCGCTTCGCCTGCGACGATGAAGACCGTGGCCGACGCCGGCCTCGCGGGCACGCCGACCGTGTTCGTGAAGAACAAGCTGGAGATCGCGGTGCCGCCGGACAACCCCGCCAAGGTCGAGAACCTCAAGGACCTGACCGATCCCGAGGTCAAGGTCGCCCTGTGCGCCGAGCAGGTGCCGTGCGGCGCCGCCGCCGTCAAGGCGCTCGACGCGGCCGGGCTGAAGGTCACCCCGGTCACGCTGGAGCAGGACGTCAAGGCCACCCTCACCAAGGTCGAACTCGGCGAGGTCGACGCGGCGCTCGTCTACAGGACCGACGTCATCGCCTCCGCCGGCAAGGTCACCGGCATCCCGTTCCCCGAGGCCGACCAGGCGGTCAACGACTACCCGATCGCCACCCTGAAGGACGCCTCGCCCCTCGCTCGGCGGTTCGTCGACCTCGTGTTGTCCCAGCAGGGCAAGGACGTGCTGACGAAGGCCGGTTTCGAAGCGCCGTGAGAAGCCGTGTCCCCTGGCTGCTGGTCGTCCCGGCCGTACTGGGGATGGCGTTCCTCGTCCTGCCGCTGGCGGGGCTGCTCGTGCGGGCGCCGTGGTCGACGTTGCCGCAGCGGCTCTCCGAACCCCAGGTGCTGGAGGCGCTGCGGTTGTCGCTGATCACCGCGTCCGTCGCGACGGCGGTCTGCCTGGTGCTCGGGGTGCCGCTGGCGTGGTTGCTGGCCCGCACCGACTTCCCCGGCCGCCGGCTCCTTCGGGCGCTGGTGACCGTGCCGCTGGTGCTGCCGCCAGTGGTCGGCGGGGTGGCGCTGCTGCTGGTGCTCGGGGGGCGCGGGCTGGTCGGGCAGTGGCTGGAGTCGGCGTTCGGGTTCTCGTTGCCGTTCACGACGGCCGGGGTGGTCGTCGCGGAGGCGTTCGTGGCGATGCCGTTCCTGGTCATCGCGGTCGAGGGGGCGCTGCGCGCGGCCGACGTGCGTTACGAGGAGGCCGCCGCGACCCTGGGCGCCTCCCGTTTCACCGTGTTCCGCCGGGTGACGCTGCCGCTGGTCGCGCCCGGCGTGCTGGCCGGGGCGGTGCTCTGCTGGGCGCGGGCCCTGGGGGAGTTCGGCGCGACGATCACGTTCGCGGGCAACTTCCCGGGCCGCACCCAGACGATGCCGCTGGCCGTCTACCTCGCGCTGGAGACCGAGCCCGAGGCGGCGATCGTGCTCAGCCTGGTGCTGCTGGCCGTGTCGGTGCTCATCCTGGTCGCGTTGCGCGACCGGTGGGTGGGGGCGGCGGCATGACGCTGCGCGCCCGGATCGTGGTGCGACGACCGGCCTTCCGGCTCGACCTCGACCTGACGGTCGGCCGGGGCGAGGTCGTCACGCTGCTCGGCCCCAACGGCGCCGGCAAGACGACGGCCCTGCGTGCCCTCGCCGGTCTGATCCCGCTGACCGAGGGGTCGATCGAGCTCGACGGTGTGCGCATCGAGCGCGAACCGGCCGAGCGGCGTCCCGTCGGCGTCGTCTTCCAGGACTACCTGCTCTTTCCCCACCTGTCCGCGCTCGACAACGTCGCCTTCGGCCCCCGCTGCCAGGGAAGGTCGAAGACCGAGGCCCGGTCGCTGGCCCGGGAACTGCTCGACCGCATGGGGCTCGCGGAGTTCTCCTCGGTACGCCCCCGCAGACTCTCCGGCGGCCAGGCCCAGCGGGTGGCGCTGGCCCGGGCCCTCGCCGTCGAGCCGCGCCTTCTGCTGCTCGACGAGCCGCTGGCCGCCCTCGACGCCCACACCCGCCTGGAGATCCGCTCCGAGCTCCGCCGCCGCCTGACCGGCTTCGACGGCGCGACCGTGCTGGTCACCCACGATCCGCTCGACGCGATGGTGCTGGCCGACCGGCTCGTGGTCGTCGAGAACGGCGCGGTGGTCCAGGAGAGCACGCCGGGGGAGATCGCCCGCCGTCCCCGCACCGACTACGTGGCCCGGCTGGTCGGCCTGAACCTCTTCCGGGGTGAGGGCGACGGCGACCGGGTGAGGGTCGGCGACCTGGTCTTCGCCGCCGAGGAACGGGTGAGCGGCCCGGCGTTCGTGGCGTTCGCGCCGGGCGCGGTGGCGCTCTACCGCACCCGTCCCGACGGCAGCCCCCGCAACCTGTGGGAGGGCCGGATCGACGGCATCGAACGGCATGGCGACCACATCCGCGTCCACGTCGACGGCCCGGTGCCGGTCGCCGCCGACGTCACCCCGGCCGCCGTGGCCGAACTCGACCTGACGCCCGGCCGCCGCATCTGGGTCTCGGTCAAGGCCACCGAGACGCACGCCTACCCGGCCTGAAGCACCTCGTCGGCGAGCCGCTCGGCGGCGTCGGGGCGGCCGTGGCGCCGGGCCTGGGTGGCGAGCGCCGCCCGGCGCGCGGGGTCGGCCAGCAGCGGGGCGACCGCCGCTTGTAGCTTCTCGGGCGTCACCTCGCCGAGCAGCGCGACCGCGGCCCCGGCCCGCTCCAGGTAGGAGGCGTTGTGGGCCTGCTCGTTCCCGGCCGAGGTGGCCAGCGGGATCAGCACGGCCGCCTTGCCGAGCGCCGTGACCTCGGCGATGGTGCCGGCGCCGCTGCGGGAGACCACCACGTCGGCGAGCGCGAGCACGTCGGGCAGCTCCGCGCCCACGAAGCCCTTGACCTGGTAGCGGGCCGCCAGGGCGGGCGGCAGGGTGCGCGCCGCGGCGGCGACCTGCTCCTGCTCGGCCGGGCCGCACTGGTGGATGACGTTCGCCCGCTCCAGCAGCCACGGCAGGATCGCCGTGACGAGCCCGTTGATCTGCCGGGCACCCTGGGCGCCGCCGGTGACGTACACGGTCGGCAGGGCGCGGTCGAAGCCGTCGGCCGGCGCGCGGTCGGCCCGGCCGGTGAGCACCTCGGCCCTGACGGGGTTGCCGGTCACCACGGCCCGTCTGCGCGCCGGTCCCGAAAGCAGCTCCAGCGACGCCTCGGCCGTCACCGCGACGCGGGCCGCGCCCCGGGCGAGCACCCGGTTGGCCAGCCCGAGCCGGACCGTCTGCTCGTGGATGACCAGCGGCACCCGGCACACCCGCGCCGCCACGCCGACCGGCACCGCGACGTAGCCGCCGGTGCCCAGCACCACGTCGGGACGGAACCGGCGCACGATCGAGACGGCCTGGAAGACCCCGAGCGGCACCCGGAACATGTCGCGCACGTTCTCGGCCGACACCATCCCCAGCACACTCCGGGCCCGGCGCACCTTGCCCGTCGCCACCGGCGCGAACGGGATGCCCTCGGCGGTGGCGACCCGCTCCTCCAGGCTCCCGGCCGCGCCGACCCAGAGCACCTCCAGCCGCCCGCCGGTCCGGGCCCGCAGCGCCCGGACGGTGGTCAGCGCCGGGAAGGTGTGCCCGCCGGTGCCGCCCCCGGAGACGATCAGGCGGAACGGTTCTGCCTCGAAGATCACGACCTGGGACGATAGCAGTCAGATCCGCAACCGGGTGATCCCGCTGGGCCGGCGGCCACCCACGCGGGCGGCCGCCGTCCGCCGGGTCGGTCACTCCTCTTCGAAGACGTCCTCGAAGACCTCTTCCACGACCTCGCCGAGGATCATGCCGCCGACGACGCCCGCCGCGGCCCCGGCGACCACGCCGCCCATGCCCATGCCGCCGCCGTGGTGGTGGTCGTCGTGGTGGCCGTAGTGGCCTCCGTGGTGACCGCCGTGGTGGCCGTAGGAGCGCTGGGCCAGCCAGTCACCGAAGACCGACGTCCAGTCGGTGCTCAGGGCCTCCTGGTGGGTGGTGGGGAAGCGGCCGATCGCGTCGTGGCCGCCTTCGATCACGATCTCCAGGTGGTGGGGGTCGGAGATGAAGGTCACCTCGATCTCGCCGTACTGGTGGGAGGTGAACTCGATCTCCTGGTAGAACGGCAGCGTCTGGCGGGAGCCGGCGATGTGCCCGGCCTCCAGGTCGGCCGAGCGGAAGTGGAAGCCCAGCCGCGACAGCGACTCCAGCACGTGCACCTGCGCGGGCAGCGGCGCGACCTCGATCATGTCGAGGTCGCCCTTGTCGACCGCCTTGGCGATGGCCAGTTCGGTGCGCACGCCGACCGCCATGCCGCGCAGGCCCTCGCTGATCGGCGTCTCCCACGGCACCGGGAGCTGGAACGGGATCGTCCGCTCCTCGCCGGTCCGGAGGGTGAACGGCCCGGAGACCGGGAAGCCGAAGAACTCGCGCAACCCGCTGCTCTCGCCTTCGCTGTGCTCGATCTCGACGCGGGCGACGAGGCTGAGGGTGATGTGCTCGATCTCCGCGTCGACCTCGCCACCCTTGATGCGCACCTCGCCGGAAAGGGCCCCGCCGGGCTGGGTGCGGGGGTTGTGCAGAACGGTGTCCACCGAGGGGGCGCCGACGCCGAATGCGCTCAGCATCCGTTTGAAGACCACGATTTCTCCTGTCGAGTTGGACGTCTCGGCCGCACGCCAGAACGCTCAGCGGCGGCGTACGGTTCCGCGTTCGAGAAGAAGATCGAGTTTGGCGTGGAGTGCGGCGACCTCTTCGCGAAGTTCGACCAGCTCGGCCTGGGCCAGCTCCTCCGACGGCGACGGTTCGGCGTCGTTCATGGCGTTGACCACGACGGCGATGAAGAGATTCAGGGCGACGAACGTCGAGATCAGGATGTACGAGATGAAGAACACCCAGGCCCACGGCTTGTGCGCCATGACCTCCTTGGCGACCGTGCCCCAGTCGTCGCCGGTCATGATCTGGAACAGGGTGAACAGCGAGTCGGGCAGCTCGTCGAACCGCTCGGGCGCGATCTCGCCGAACAGCTTGGTCGCGATCACGGCCGCGATGTAGATCATCAGGAGCAGCAGCCCGATGATCGACGCCATCCCCGGCACGGCCGTGAGCAGCGCGCTCACCACCCGCCGCATGCTCGGCACGGCCGACACCAGTCGCAGCGCGCGCAGGATGCGCAGCGCCCGGAGCACCGATGTCGGCCCGGACGCGGGGACCAGCGCGACCACCACGATGATCAGGTCGAACCAGTTCCACGGGTCGGTGAAGAAGTCGCGGCGGTAGGCGTAGAGGCGGGCGAGGATCTCGACGGCGAAGACGGCCAGGGCGATGTGGTCGATCGTGACGAGCAACCAGCCCACCTGGGCCATGAGGGTGGCGCTGGTCTCGCAGCCGATGGTTATGGCGTTGACGACGATGAGGACGACGACGGCACGCTGGACGGCCGGGCGTTCGAGGAACCGGCGAACACGTTCATGTCTGGCTAATTCCACGCGAAAGATCATCCCACCGGACGAGTCGGTCAACCCCTCCCGGGTCAGAGCGCGGAACCACCACCGTCGACGGGCACCACGGCCCCCGTCATGTACGAGGCCTTGTCGGACGCCAGGAACGCCACCACCTCGGCGATCTCCTTGGGCGCCGCGGCGCGGTGCAGCATCGTGCCCTCGTCGAACTCCTTGGCCCGCTCGCCCAGGCTGTGGTACATCGAGGTCTCCACCGGGCCGGGCGCGACGGCGTTGACCCGCACGCCCCGGTCGGCGAACTCGGCCGCCCAGGTGCGGGTGAGCTCGTTGATGGCGGCCTTGGTGGCGCCGTACACCGACAGGAACGGCACGGCCACCACGGCGGCGATGGTCGAGATGTTCACGATCGCGCCACGCCCGCGCTCCATCATCCCGGGGACCAGCGCCTGGGTGAGGAAGTAGGGCGCCCTGAGGTTGAGCGCGAGGGTCTTCTCGAAGACCTCGGGATCCTGGCCGACGGTCGCGGAGACCGGCGCCATCCCGGCGTTGTTGACGAGCACGTCGACGTCGCCCGCCTCGGCGGCCAGGTCATGGAGCTCGTCGAGGTCGGTCAGGTCGGCGGGCACGAACCGGGCCGAGCCCCCGTTCTGCACGATGTCGTCGACGACCATGGCGCCCTTGGCGGCGTCGCGCCCGGACACGATCACGTCGTCGCCCTGGGCGCCGAAGACACGGGCGCTCTCGGCGCCGATGCCCTCGGTGGACCCGGTGATAAGCACAGATCTCATGGAAACCCCCGATGAACGGTCCTAAAGGACATAACCCCTGAAACAGGGTATTCGTTCCGCTCGATTCACATTGACCACAGCCGCAATCGGGAGTTCCAAATTCGTTTTCAGGCATTTGGTGGACAATCATCACCAAAAACGGACTTCGTGGCTACTCAAAGTTTGGGTATGTGTCTTTTGGGGTGTAGTTTGCTGAACGCTACGAATCGATGACGTTTAAGGGTGTATCCGCGGATGGATGATCGTATACCGGTCAACTGGCCCAGAGGCACCCTTATGGACCGACTCAGTCCTGACGATCAGAAGGCGCTGTTGGCGCTCGCCCCGGCCACTCCACGGATGGCGGGGGACCCCATCATCTATCAGGGTGATCGCGAGACCTCCGATGTTTTCTTGCTCAGATCCATGCCTGGCCAGCGGCACACCGCATGCGTGAAGGTGACGGCATACCTGGAATCCGGTGGATCCGCCATGCTCGGCATCCGAGTGGCCGGCGACGTGGTCGGCGAGCTCGCGGGGCTGCGACGTCAGCCCAGGGTGGCCATGGTGACGGCGTGCAGCCCGATGATGGTGCACGCGATCAGGTCCCAGGCCTTCACTGACTTTCTCGACCGAAGTCCGGCCGCCTGGAATGCGGTGGCCCGGATGATCGCCGATCGTCTCGATTGGGCCAACCGGCGAAGAACCGACTTTGCGCAGTTCAGCGTGCCAGTGCGGGTCGCTCAGGTGCTGGTCGAGCTGTCCGGTCGTCACGGGGTCGACACGGCTGACGGGAAGCGGGATATCGGCATTGATCTCACCCATGAGGAGATCGCCAATCTCGTCGGCGCTCGCAAAGATGCCGTATTTAAAGCCGTCCGACGTTTCAAAGATCTCGCACTGATCACCAACCACGGCCGAAAGATCGTCATCAACCCAATCGGTCTGGCTGATTTCCGGTAAAGCGTACTGGTACGTCCCGCTCTGGTGTGATCTTCGCCAGACTCCTCTACCGAGATCTTCTTCTCGAAACACCAGAAGGTGACGTGATGCTTGCTTCCGATTTTCACCGCAACCTGGTCGTGGCGTTCGACGCCATGAGATACGGCCAAGGCGACGACCTGTGGCACGCTTCGGTCCAATCCGGCCTGTCCCACGTCTTCGACCGGGGCGCACGCGAGGCCGGATTACGCCGAGAGACCTGGGCCCGTCAAGAAGCCGGTGACGGCGAGGTCAGCGTGATCCCGGAGACCGAGCCCGAGCTGAAGATCATTGACGATCTGATCCGCAGGGTCCGCAAGGCGCTGCATGATCACAACCGCGATCGTCGTGACGATGCCCGTCTGCGGGTGCGTATTGCGATCGGACACGGCGTGGTGAAGCGCGGGGAACTGGGCTTCGTGGGCCAGGTCGTCGTTACCACCTGCCGGCTGCTCGACGCCGCTGCCGCCCGCGCCGCCCTCGTCGCCAATCCGCGCGCCGATCTCGTGCTTCTCCTCACTGACCGGCTTTACGAGGACGTCGTACGTCAGCTTCACACCTCCTACCGCCCCGAGTCATTCACCCGGCTGGAGGTGCCGACCAAGGAACGCACGGAAATCGCCTGGATGTGGATCCCGTCCGAGGATTTCGACCAGAAAGGAACCCCTGACATGGACAACCTCCCCGAGGTCGCCGACACCCTGTGGAAGCTCGTCGCTGGAGGCGCCCTCGAACGTCTCGGCGCCTACGGCACCGAGAACGGGATCGGCGGAGCCCGTCGACTGATCACGAGGATCCGAGAATTCCGCGCGAAGCACGGTCGCCCCTCCGAGCCGGAGTCTCGCGACGATCTTCTGGAGTCTCTGGAGGCGCTGGTGCGCGTCGACGCCGCGGCCGAGCGGATGGTGCAGCAGTTCAACGCGGAGCAGATCACCGTCACCACGATCCATGGGGGCGTGCACGGCCGGGAGATCAACTTTGGCATCCGAAACTGACGGCCCGGCCGAGGAGGTTTCTGCAGAACCCGACGAGTCGCCGGAGGTGACCGACGAGGGATTCGCGCACTTCTATCAAGGCCAGATCGTCATCAACCACATACACGACAAGATCGGCCAGGCGTCTTTCGGCATCTCCGGCTCGCGGCCCGAATCCCGGCGCACGTCCGGACCCGTGCCCGCGTACGAGATGACGGAGGCCCGCACCTGCTTCGTCCGCCATGACGTCTATGACTCCGCGGGCGAGAGACTCGAGATCGACTACTTTCTGGCTCTCGTCGGCGGCCCGGGCACGGGCAAGCGGACGGCGGCGCTCAACCTGCTCGACGGTGTTCTCGGCGGGCGGGACATCGTCGAACTCAGCCCGGCCTACACCCTGGAGAAGCTGGCGGCCCGCGAATACCGGCGCGGTCATGGCTATCTGCTGTGCGGCTGGCCAAAGGACGACGTCGACGAGGGCGTGGCCGACTTCCACGTGCGAGAGATCCGGCGTCGCGTCCGCGACGCGAGGGCATATCTGGTGATCACCGCGAGGGAGACCTCGCTGCCAACCGGTGACCAGGTGCTCTGGTCGCCGGCGCCCGCCCGCGACATCCTGCTGGCCCACCAGGTCACCCAGGAGGTGGCCGACATCGCGGCGAATCGCATCACGCCCGATCACGCCATGGCCGACGTGGTTGCCCTGGCGCGCGAGTTGTCCCGCGGGACGTCGCTCAACGAGGCGCTCGACGGCCTGGAGTCGGCTGGACGGCGTGACGTCGTCGCCTGGTTCGGACAGCCGCGGACCAGGGGCGAGATCTTCGAGATGGCGGCCATGGCTTTCGCGGCTCGCGTGCCGGAACGCGAGTTCGAGACGCTGCACGCGAGGCTGGAGTCGATCGCCGGTTTCGGCGAGGAGAAGGTTGAGTCCATCTCGGGCGACGATCTGATGCCGACGCGGCACCGCCTGAAGGAGGACGCGCTTTTCAGCCTGTCGCAGGGGCGCAGACTGGAGTTCCGGGTGGAGGGCCATCGAATCCACGTGATGCGCGAACTCCAGCAGACGCAGGGTATGCGCCTCTGGGATCCGGTGACCGAGTGGCTGCATGAATGTGCCGCCCTGCGCGCCCCCCTGACCCAGTTGGAGATCGCCCGAGGGGTGGCGATCCTGGCTCTGGTCACGGACTACCCGTACGTCGAGAGCACCTTTCTCACGCCCTGGGCAGCCGGCGAGGGCATCATGCGGAGTCAGGCCGCGGCGGCGATGGCGATCTCATGGTTGTGCCTCGATGAGACCACTCGTCCCCAAGCCCTGCGCACCGTCAACTGGTGGGCGAACTCCTCTGTTGTTCGGCTCAGGTTCACCGCCATGCTGGCCTACTCCGGCGAGCTGGGCATCCGATTCCCGTTGGAAGCGGTGCGGCTGTTGTGGAGTCAGATCAGGGAGTCGGGCGGTCGCGCCCGATATGCCGAGAGCGCCTTGGCCCGCCTGTTCACCTCACTCACCGAAGCCACCGGCAACGCGCTGCCGATGCTCGACTGGCTGGTTCGCCAGATCACGAATGACAAGCGGGTGGGCCGGGTGATCGATCCGTTGCTGAGGGCGATCAACGGCTTGCTGGCGGCCCGTGCCGACGGCTACGGGGTGCCCGCAGCCACCGCCCACCTGCGCAGCCGGCCCGACTCGTCCGGGCCGCTGGCCGGCCTGTGGGCGCGAGTCCTGGTGAACCGCCCTCACCGCAAGCGCGCCCTGGCCGCCCTCTACGACACCGTCTGCGCGTTCGACGAGAAGGACGAGGAGGACAGGGAACGTGTGCGGGCGCTGTTCGCCGCGCTCGTGGCCGCGCTCCCCGCCCACGAACGGCCGCCGCTCGCCCGTGACCTGCGGGCCTACGCGGTCTCACACGACACAGAAGAAAGCCGACTGGAGATTCTCCTGTCGCTCCTCCGGGTCTTCCTGCACCCGGCCGCCATTTCCCCAGATCCCATTGGAAGACGTTCATGAGTTACCCCATGGTCAGCCAGGTCCCCCTCGATCCCGTCACGAAGCAGGGGTTCCTGAGCAGACCCCGCCGCCAGATCTCCACCATGCCCCGACCCCTCCCGCACCAGCGACTCGTGTTCGAGTACGACGGCGCGTTTCTGCTGGCCGACCGCCTGTTGAAGGGCGACGAACCCTACGTCGTGAACGGCCAGAGCATCAGCGTCGTCGACGTCACCCGGGACCACCCGGTGACCGTCGAAGTGCGGATCGGCTCGTCGGGCGCCCACGAGTTCCTCGTGTCGGTGCAGTTCCGCTGCACCGTCGACGAACCGATCGAGGTGGTCCGGGCCGGCCTGACCGACGTCAGGAGCAATCTGTCGACCTACCTGCGGGCCTACCACCGCCTGTTCGAGCTGGGCCGCGACTACGGCCTCGACCAGGTCCAGGAGCTGAGGAAGGTCGTGCATGCCCAGGTGAAGGCGTACGGCGCGGTGGTCCCGCCGGTGTTGCCCGGCATGTCGGCGGAGTTCACCGGCCTCGACGTCTACGCCCCTCAGGAGATCGTGAAGGGCCGGCAGACCTATGAGACCAGCCTGGCTCAGATCCAGGGTGAACACGGCCTTCGGGAGGCGGAGCGTCAGCTCGCGTGGGACCTGGACCTCAACGAGCAGGCCTATCTCAACCTCAAGAACCGCAACGCCAACGATTTCACCCGACAGGAGTTGTCGCTCGACCGCACCCAGCAGCTCCACGACGCCACCCGGCTGCGTGACTTCCTGAACAGCGGCCCCGGCGCCGCCGACGGCCTGTACGTCGCCACCCCCGGTCTCAGCGCCGAGCAGGTGGCGTCCCGGTACGCCCTCCTCGGCGATCGTGACTACGAGCAGGCCCGCCGGGGGGTCGAACTCCAGAGCAACCTGGAGGTGGTCGAGGCACGGGCACGTGCGGAGGTCATCCGAGTCGGCATAGCGCAAGGCCTCTTCAACGAGGTGGACGGCCGCGAGCTGCTGGCCATCGTCGACCGTGTCCAGCAGCAGCAAGCCGTACAGCCTGAGGACCTGCCGGAGATCGAGGGCCGGGCGGAGTCGGGCGTTGGGGATCCTCCGGACGAGGAGCCGTTCATGGAGGAGGACGTCCGTGGTTGACACTCTCCATCGCACCAGGCCGGTCGACCGGCAGGTACGCCCTCGGCGCACGTGGCGGTTCTCCCCTGGAGCGTTCCTTCGCCGGTTCACCGGGGTTGACGAGAAGATCCTCGCCAGCGTGCCGGAGGAGCGGCCGCGCTACACCAGTCTGGGCGGGATCGTGGTCAGCACCGCTCTCATCGCTGGCACCTCGGTGCTCGGCGCGCTGACTCTGATGACCGACGTGTCCCCATGGCTGCTGCTGCCGATAGCGGGCGGATGGGGCCTGATCATCGCCAACGTCGACCGATTTCTCATCACGAGCCTGCACGGTGATCAAGCCGGCTGGTTGCGCCTGGGCAACGTGCTGATCCGGTTGGCCCTCGCGATCGTCATCGGTGTTTTCATCGCCGAGCCGCTGACTCTCAAGATCTTTCAGGAGCGGCTCGACCGGCAGATCCAGATAGAACGCGACGACCGCATAAGAATCGCGGAAAGCCAGTTCAAGCTGTGCAATCCCAGCGACGGAAAGGTCCCGGCAGGCGTCGACTGCACTCGTCATCTGCTCAACGGCGGCGACCAGGCGTTCGCGGTCAAGGAGGAGCTCGCCTCGCGAGAGACGCAGCTCAAGACCGCCGAGACCAAACTGGTCAAGGACATGGGAACCCATCAGAAGCTCAGCGGCCGAGTCGACCGTGAATGCTTGGGCGTGAAGGCCGCCGGCACGAGTGGCGTGGCCGGAAACGGCCCGAGGTGCATGGTCTACACGAACGACCTTGAGACCTTCCTGGCCGGCCACGACCTCAAAGCGCAGCAGACGGAGGTGAGCCGGATGAAGGAGGTCGTCGGCGGACTCCGCACGAGACTCACGAACCTGGAAGAGAACCGGGAGAGCGCGCTGAGCAGGCGCATGGAAGAGCACCGGAACTCGCAGACGGAGGCCTACGCCGCCATCGGCATCCTCGATCGCTGGGAGGCGCTCGGCACGGTCGCCGCCCAGAACGGGATGGTCAACTTCGCCCACTGGTTGCTGCGCCTCATCTTTGTTCTGCTGGACTGCATGCCGATCATTTCCAAGGTCCTCAACGGACGAACGGAGTATGACCGCGTCCTGGCGGCGCAACTCCGCAGCGGCTCGGCCCGGCACCTGGCCAACCTGAAAGCGGGCGACCGTGAGATCGAGACCCGTCTGTACGAGGAGGAGTGCCGCCTGCGGGCCGAACGGGCCCGCATCGACCGGGACCACCGCATCAACCAGGTGTCGAGAGACGAGGAGATCGACCGGCTCGCCCAGAAGTTCATGAACGAGCGGCCGGACGCACCATAACGGCTGGCACCGGTCGGTCTATCTCAATACCCTCGACCGCATGGCCCACGTCGAGATCGCCCATATCACCCATGTCCTGCCCGACGGCCGGCCATTGCTCAACGACGTCTCCTTCCGCATCGGCGAAGGCGTCAAGGCCGCCCTCGTGGGCCCCAACGGCGCGGGCAAGACGACGCTCATGCGGCTGATCGCGGGCGACCTCCAGGCGGTCGAGGGCACGGTCGCCAGTTCCGGCGGCCTCGGGGTGATGCGCCAGTTCATCGGCAGCATCCGCGACGGCCGGACCGTCCACGACCTGCTCCTGTCGGTCGCCCCGACCCGCGTCAGAGACGCCGCCGAACACCTCGCCAAGATCGAGCTCCTGATGATGGAGCGCGACGACGAGAAGACGCAGATGCGCTACGCGCAGGCGATCACCGACTACACCGACGCGGGCGGCTACGACATCGAGGTCCTCTGGGACACCTGCACGATGGCGGCGCTGGGCATCCCCTACGACAACTGCAAGTACCGCGAGGTCAACACCCTCAGCGGCGGGGAGCAGAAACGGCTGGTCCTGGAGGCCCTGCTGCGCGGCCCCGACCAGGTCCTCCTCCTCGACGAGCCCGACAACTACCTCGACGTGCCGGGCAAGCAGTGGCTGGAGCAGGTCCTGCGGGAGACCCCGAAGACGGTCCTGCTGGTCTCGCACGACCGCCAGCTCCTCGCCAACGCCGCCGACCGCATCGTCACGGTCGAGTCGGGCAACATCTGGGTGCACGGCGGCGGTTTCACCACCTACGCCCAGGCCCGCAGGGAGCGCAACGAGCGCCTCGACGAGCTGCGCAGACGCTGGGACGAGGAGCACGCCAAGCTGAAGCGCCTGGTCAACATGCTCAAGCAGAAGGCCACCTACAACGACGGCATGTCGGCCGCCTACCACGCGGCCCAGACCCGGCTCCGCAAGTTCGAGGAGGCGGGCCCGCCCGAGATGGCGGCCAAAGACCAGAACATCAACATGCGGCTGCGCGGCGGCCGCACCGGCAAGCGGGCGGTCATCTGCGAGGGCCTGGAGCTGACCGGCCTGATGAAGCCGTTCGACCTGGAGGTCTGGTACGGCGAACGGGTGGCCGTGCTGGGCTCCAACGGCTCCGGGAAGTCCCACTTCCTGCGGCTCCTCAGCGGCGAGGACGTCGCCCACACCGGCGTCGCCCGGCTGGGCGCCCGGGTCATCCCCGGTCACTTCGCCCAGACCCACTCGCATCCCGAGCTGATGAAGCGCACCCCGTGCGAGATCGTGATGACCGAGCACGCCCGGCTGAAGAACGAGGCCATGAAGATCCTGGCCCGCTACGAGCTGGCCGGGACCATCGCCGAGCAGCGCTTCGAGACCCTGTCGGGCGGCCAGCAGGCCCGTCTCCAGATCCTCCTGCTGGAGTTGTCGGGCGCGACGCTGCTGCTGCTCGACGAGCCGACCGACAACCTCGACCTGGCCAGCGCCGAGGCGCTCCAGGAGGGACTCGACGCCTTCGAGGGCACCGTCATGGCGGTCACCCACGACCGCTGGTTCGCCGCCGACTTCGACCGCTACCTCGTCTTCGGCGCCGATGGGAAGGTCTACGAATCGTCAGAGCCCGTCTGGGACGAGGGGCGGGTCGTCCGCGCGCGTTAAAGATTGGGTCCGCTGTTGGCGGGTCGAGGTGAACGGGGCCGCACGTACGCGTTATCACGGCCTGGTGACGCACCGTATGACAGCCCTGGCCCTGTCGTTCCTCTCCGTGACGCTCCTGGTCTCCGGGTGCTCGGGGGACGAGGAGACCAAGAAGACCGAACTCGCCCCGCTCGCGCTGAAGGAGCAGACCTCCTCGGTCGTGCAGGCCAGCGGGGGCTACCTGGTCAACTGGGCCGCCGTGCTCAACAACGGCAACAAGTGGCACTTCGGCGAGAACGCGGTCGCCACGATCACCGGGAAGGACGCCGCCGGCAAGGAGGTCGTCCGGATGGAGCAGCCGCTCGACGCGGTCGCGCCCGGCGGGTCGCTGGCGTTCACCGGTGAGGCGCTGGCGGTCGAGAAGCCGGTCAGCGTCAAGATCGACTACAAGCCGGCCTCGTGGCACCAGGCGGCGCGGGTGCCGTCGGCGTACAAGACCTTCCCGGTGACCCGGGTGTCGACCGAGAAGTTGGGCGCCTCGTCCTACCTGATCACCGGCTACGTCGAGTCGCCCTACACGCGGCCGGCCGGGAGCCTGGTGGTGACGGGGCTGCTGCGCGACGCCGCGGGCAAGCTGATCGGCGGGGGCACCGCCTTCGTCGACGACGTGCGGCCGGGGGCGAGCCGCCGGTTCATCATCACGGTCGAGAGCGTCAGCGCCGGGGTCGCCGCCGCCACCGCCGTCACGGCGCGCACGTGGGGCGCCACCGCCAAGCCCTACGAGGACCTGGCCGCCGGCGGGGCCGCGCCGATCTTCACCCAGGCCCCCAAGACGGCGCCGTTCGCCAAGGACCGGGGCTACACCGTCATCACCGAACAGAAGCCGTGAACCGCTGAGGTTACGGTAATGGCATGACCACCCCCCGTATCGTCCTGTTCGGCGCCACCGGCTACACCGGGCGGCTCACGGCGAAGGCGCTGGTCGCGCTGGGCGCCGAGCCTCTCCTGGCCGGGCGGGACCCCGCCCGGCTGGCGGATCTCGCCGCCTCGCTGCCGGGCACGCCGCCCACGGCGGTGGCCGACGCGACCCGGCCGCGCTCGGTGGCGCGCCTGCTCGAACCCGGCGACGTGCTGGTCTCCACAGTGGGACCGTTCCTGCGGTGGGGCGACGCGGCGGTCATGGCGGCCATCGAGGCGGGCGCGGTCTACCTCGACTCGACCGGCGAACCGCCGTTCGTCAAGCGCGTCTTCCAGCGCCACGGCCCCGAGGCGGCCGCGGCGGGCGCGACCCTGATCCCGGCCTTCGGGTACGACTACGTCCCCGGCAACCTCGCCGCCGCCCTCGCCCTCCGCAAGGCCGGCAACGACGCGGTCCGGGTCGACGTGGGCTACTTCCTGCGCGGCAACGTGGCCAAGAGGGCCAGCGCCGGAACCCGCGCCTCCGCGCTCAGCATGATCCTCGAACCCATGTACGGTTTCCGCGACGGCCGCATCGTCCGGGAGACGGGCCGCACCCGGGCCTTCGCCTTCGGCGCGCGGAAACGTCACGGCATCGCCATGGGGGCCAGCGAACACTTCGCCCTGCCGCGCACCCACCCCCGGCTGCGCGAGGTCAACGTCTACCTGGGCTGGCTCGGCGGCCTGACCCGCGCCGCGGGCGTCTTCGCGAGGGCCACGCCGGTCCTGAGGGCGCTGCCCGGATCGAGGCGGCTCATGGCGGCCATGGCCGAGCGGGCGGCCCGCTCGGCGAACCAGGAGGCCCAGCCGATCGCCTCCCAGACCATCGCCGAGGCCTACGCCCACGACGGCACCCTCCTCGCCACCGTTCGCCTCAACGGCGGCGACCCCTACGACCTCACCGCCAGGCTGCTCGCCTGGGGCGCGACGAACGCCCTGGTCAGCGGGGTGGGCGGCATCGGCGCGCTCGGCCCGGCCGAGGCGTTCGGCCTCGACGCCCTCGCCGAGGGGTGCGCGTCCGTCGGGCTGACTCCGTGAATCACCAAGAAACCGCGCGTCGCGGAGGTATCACTCAGCGTTCGTGATATTCCCCCGAATAAGGCTCGATCTTTCTTCCGGGGGCGATTGCCATGAAGAACCTCAAAGTACGGCCTACACCGCGATTCGGGCGTGGCACCGCCTCCACGAAGGACCTCATGACCTCCTGGGCCCTCGTCGAGGCGGCGGTGGCGCGGCGCGACGCCCCGTACACCTCGGTCGTCTGGACCGCCCGGCTCGGCTACCTCTCGCTCCCGCTGCTCTTTCTGGGCGGCGTGGGCGTCTTCCTGGCGATCGGCGCGCTGGTCATGGGCGTGCGGGCGCTGCGCGAGATCGCCGACGACCACCCCCGGTCGATCAACCGGGGCGTGGTCGAGACCGCCATGGTCTGCGCCGGGGTGACCCTCGCGCTGGGCGCCTCGGCCGCCGCCGCGGCGGGCCTGGCGATCGTGGCCGGCGGGCTGGCGTGAGACCTCGCCCATGGGCGAGGGCGGTGTCTTACCGGCGGATTCGACGCGCGTGCCACGGCCGTGCTCCGGCCGTCCGGGTCTCGCTGGCCCTCGCCATCGTGGTGGCGCTCGGCTGCGGGCCGGTCAGCCACGTCGAACCGCCCCCGCCGAAGCCGGTGCCGAAGGTGCTGGTGATCGGCGTGGACGGGGTGCGCACCGACCGCGTGCTCACCACCGGGGCGACCTATCTGCGCGCCCTGATGAGCGAGGGCCTCTACGCCACCGGGCAACTCGATCTGGCCCCCGGCGTGAAATCGCTGAGCGGCCCGGCGTGGTCGACCATTCTCACCGGCGTCAATCCGGAAAAGCATGGCGTACGCGACAACACCTTTGCCGGACGCCAATACACGAGATATCCCGATTTCCTGACCCGGCTGGAAAGGTTGCGGCCCGACCTCGACACCCTGGCGGTCACCCTCTGGCGGACCTTCTTCGACACCGGCCTGCTCCACCAGGTCGACTGGCACGCCACCCTGCGGCCCGGCGTCGACTACGCCGAACACCTCAAAGACGAGATGATCATCCGCCGGATGACCGACCTGATCGCCCGCCACCGGGTCGACGTCGTCTTCCTGCACCTGGTCAACCCCGACAAGGTGGCCCACAAACACGGCCCTCTCGGCCCCGAGTACGTCGCCGCGCTCGACACCATGGACCTCGGCATCGGACGCCTCGTCGACGCCGTGAGGCGGCGGCCGACGTACCGGAACGAGAAGTGGTCGGTCATCGTGGTGACCGACCACGGGCACCGCGACGAGGGCGGCCACGGCGGCCTCTCGCCCGAGGAGCTCCAGATCTTCCTGCTCGCCGCGGGCCCCGGAATCCGGCACGAACGCCGCCACGAGGCGAAACTCGTGGACGTCGCGCCGACCGTTTTCGCCCAATTGGGGATGCGAATTCCGGCCGACTTCGAAGGCGTTCCGCTCGGTGGAGAATTGCCGGGAAAATAGCGGCCGAGAATGCGGCGGAAAGCCTGAACTCCAAGTTACGGATCCATTACCTTCGGTGACATGACCGATCGCGATCTGGTTCAGGCCCTGCGCGCCCGCGATCCGGGTGCTCTCGCGGCTCTCTACGACGCCCACGCCGAAGGCGTCTATCGCTTCTGCTGGTTCATGCTCGGCCCCGAGGGCGCCCAGGTGGCCTTACGCGACACGATGATCGCCGCAGAGGCCCACGTCGAGGCCCTGCGCGACCCCGACCGCCTCTACGTCTGGCTGCTCGCGCTGGCCCGCGCCGAGTGCCGCCGCAGATGGCAGGCCGGGTCGCCGGCCGAACCCGAGGAGGCCCCCGACGCCGCCGCCTGGCACGCCGTCCACGGCCTGCCCCCGGACGACCGGGAGATCCTCGAACTGTCCCTGCGCCACGGCCTTGCCGCCGCCGATCTGGGCATGGTGCTCGGGCTGAGCGCCCGCCACGCCGAGGCCCTGCGCGAGTCGGCCTCGCTCCGGCTGCAGGACGCGATCACCGCCGAGGTGCTGGCCCGCCGCGACCCCGGCGACTGCCCGGCCCGGTCGGTCCTGGTCGCCGACGCCGAGGGCGGCGACCCCGATGAACGCCGCGCCCGCGTGGTCAACCACATCTTCAGCTGCGAGACCTGCCGCCCCCACCGGGCCCGCCAGGTCTCGGCCGGCAAGGTCTTCGCCCTGCTGCCCCTCCCGGTCATGCCCGACACGGTCCGCGTACGGGTGATGAGCTGCTTCATCGACCCCGAACTGCTGGCCTATCGCCGCTACGTCGCCCGCCGGGCCGGGCCGCTCGACCCCGACGGCTTCCCCGGCACCCGGGTCCGGCGCGGGCGCCACCTGGCCGTGGGCGCGCTGGCCGCCGTGGCCGCCGCCGCCGTGGTGGTCGTGCTGGTCATGCAGGTCACCGGGGAGCCGATGGACAACCGCGCCGGCGTGGCCGCGCCGACCGCCCGGCTCTACACCCCCGCCGCGACGGTCAGCGACTTTCCGCCGAAGGCGCCGCCCAAGGTGCCGCCGCCAATCCGCACCCTCGACCCCGTCGAGGAACCGTCGGAGAGCGCGACGGCCCGTCCCCGCCCGACCGTGCTCGGCGTCCACTACCCCAGGCCCGCACGCGCCGTCGTGCCCCGCCCGCGTCCCACCAGGACCGCCCAGGGCGAACCTCCGCACACCCGCCCGCCGGGCCCCCGCCCGTCACCGACCCCCGTCGCCACGGTGACCCCGGCGCCCGAACCGGTCGACCTCGAACTGGCCTCCACCACCCAGACCGACGACAGCGACCACGAGCACGAGCACGTGAAGGACGAACGCCATGGCCGCCGACGGCTTTGCCGTTCGTGATCGCCGGGTCTACCCCGACCTGCCGCCCGCGCGCCTGGCCGACCTCGTCACCAAGGCCCACGAGGCGGCCTGGCCGGTCTGGCTCGACCCGGGGCCCCGGATGCTCCGCGACGTCCTCGACCTCAGCCGCCTCCAGGCCGCCAGGGCCCTGGCCATCCTGACCTGGCTGGCCGAGGCCCACACCCCCGACGACGTCGCCTGGCTGCTCTCCCCGCGCCGCCTGACCGGCCCCCGCCAGGACCGCATGTACGGCGAGGCCGCCCGCCTCCCCGACCCCGTGCTCAACCTGGTCGTCGCCAACTGGACGTGGGTGCAGAGCACCCCCCACGGCGGCAGGGTCACCGCCCCCTACCTGGCCGGCACCGCCTACCCCGACGACGGCTACGCCGCCGCCCACGCCGCCATCACGCTGGCGCAGATCCACGAACGCCACCCGGAGGCCCGCCCGGCCCTGTCGGTCGCGTGGGCGGCCTGCCGGACCGCCGCCGACTGGTGCAAGGCGGCCGAACTGAGGGCCACCCACGGCGGCGACGCCCCGGTCTTCGCCTACCCGCGCGGCCCCGACCCGGTGACCACGGGCATGCGCCCCTGGATCGCGCGGCTGCTGAAACTCATGTGAACCTCTTTGCAATTGAGGCCCGTGTTCCTTGAGTGACCTGCGGGAATGGGCCTGCGCATGCCGAATCGCAGGTCACGGGCGCTGCCCGCGACACTCGTGGTCGCGGGTCTGCTGGCCGGGACGCCGGGCGCGGCCGCCGCGACGCCGGGCCCCCGCGACACGATCAGCGCGCAGGTCCGGGAGCTCGCCCGCAACCAGGTGAAGCTGGCGCGGGCCAAGGAGCGCCGCCGCGAGCTCGTCCGAGACGCCGAACGCCTCATCGAGGCCTACAACGGCGAGCTCGTCACGGTACGCCGGGCCCAGGCCGAGCACGCCGAGGTCACCGCCGACCTGAAGACGGCGGAGCAGGCCGTCGAGGAGGCCAGGAGCCGGGCCGCCGCCCTCGCCGCCGACGCGTACGGCGTCGACCTCGCCAACCCGATGATGGCCCTGCCGGGCGCCCCCGACGCGCTGATGCGCCGGGCCAGCCTGGTCACCCAGATCGGCGACGAGCGCGCGGCCGTCATCGACCGCCTCGACGACAGCCGCGAGGTGCTCCGGATCCTGCAGAACCAGGCCGCCGACATGCTCGACGAGGCCCATCGGGCCGCGGCGGAGGCCGAGCGTCTCAAGACGGCGGCGGAGGAGGCCGTGAAGACGCAACTGGCGGAGACCAGGGAACTGCGCAGGGAGCAGCGGGAGATCGAGGAGCGGCTCGACCTGGCGGGGTTCCGGCTCGGGGCCGCCAGGGCGGCTCCCGCCTGGGCGCTCACCGCCGGGGGCGCCGGTGGGGAGGCGGCCCGCTGGGCGCTGGCCCAGCTCGGCAAGCCCTACGTGTGGGCGGCCGACGGCCCGGAGAGCTTCGACTGCTCAGGTTTGACGATGCGGGCCTGGGAACGGGCCGGGGTGCCGCTCGACCACTGGACCGGCACGCAGTGGACCGCCGGGCCGCACGTCGAGTCCGACGACCTGCGCCCCGGCGACCTGGTCTTCTTCGGCGACCCGATCCACCACGTCGGCCTGTTCATCGGACGCGGCCTGATGGTCCACGCCCCCCAGACGGGAGACGTGGTCCGCATCGCGTCGATGTGGCGGCCCGACTACGTCGGCGCCACGAGACCGGGCTGATTCAGTGCTTGGCGCGCTTGTAGGAGCGCTCGATCTCGGCCTCGGCCTCGGTCCGGCCGACCCAGTTGGCGCCCTCGACCGACTTGCCGGGCTCAAGGTCCTTGTAGACCTCGAAGAAGTGCTGGATCTCCAGCCGGTCGAACTCCGGGACATGGTGGATGTCGCGGATGTGCTCCTGGCGGGGGTCACGTGAGGGAACGCAGAGGACCTTGTCGTCGCCGCCCTTCTCGTCGGTCATCCGGAACATCCCGACGGCGCGACAGCGGATGAGACACCCGGGGAAGGTCGGTTCCTGGAGGAGGACGAGGGCGTCGAGGGGGTCGCCGTCCTCGCCGAGGGTGTTCTCGATGAAGCCGTAGTCGGCAGGGTACTGAGTGGACGTGAAGAGCATCCGGTCGAGTCTGATCCGGCCGGTCTCATGATCCACCTCATATTTGTTGCGTTGCCCTTTGGGTATCTCAACGACAACGTCGAACTCCACTGCCATTTCCTCCGCTCAAGCCATCCGAGTGGTCCCGGAGTGGCGTTAGTGTCTCGTAGGCGTAACTAGGGAGAGGTCACGTGGTGCGACGCGAGCGTTGGGTGGTTGTCGCCACCCTCGCGCTGCTACAGATGTTCGTCATCGCCGCTGGCGTCTACCTCGTGGTCAACGGCACCGAGCGGATTCCGATACAGGCCGCGGCCCCCAAACCGGCCCCCACACCGATCGTCACGGCACCGCCTGTTCTGGTCGCCGCGCTCGACGGCCCTCTCCCGGCTAAGAGTACTTTGACCACCCTCCTTCGTGACGCCATGGGTGACCCGGGAATCGGTGGCAAGGTCGCAGGTACCGTCATCGACACCGAAACCGGGCAAACGCTGTTCGATGAGGGCTCGACCACCGCGCTGACCCCCGCGTCCACCACCAAAGTGGTCACCGGCGCCGCGGCGCTGGCCTCGATCGGCGCCGATGTGACGTTCGCCACGACGGTCGTCCAGACCGCCCCCGGCAAGATCGTCCTGGTCGGCGGCGGCGATCCGACCCTGGCCGGGCCCAAGGCCGACCCCCGCGACCACTATCCGCGCGCGGCCAGCCTCCAGACGCTGGCCTCCCGCACCGCCAAGGCCCTGAAGGCCGCCGGGATCAAGTCGGTCACCCTGTCCTACGACGCCTCGCTCTTCCAGGGCCCGGTGACCGCCCCAGGCTGGAAGCCGACCTACGTGCCCGAGGGCAGCGCCTCCCCGGTGACCGCGCTGGCCATCGACGAGGGCCGCGTGGTGCCCCGCCAGGACGCCCCGCGCTCGGCGAACCCGCCGGCCGACGCGTCCCGGGCGTTCGGCGACCTCCTCGCCAAGTACGGCATCAAGGTCGGCAAGACCATCAAGCCCGTCAAAACCGCGCAGCCCGGCCAGGAACTCGCCCGGGTCGAGTCGGCCCCGGTCTACGCCCTGGTCGAGCGCATGCTCACCGAGAGCGACAACGACCTGGCCGAGGCGCTGGGCCGCCACGTGGCCATCGCCGAGAAGCAGCCCCACACCTACGCCGGCCAGGCCAAGGCCTACCGGGCCGTGCTGACCCGCCTCGGCATCACGCAGGGCGTGGAGGTCCACGACGGCAGCGGCCTGTCGACCGCCAACAAGATCACCCCGGCGGCCCTGGCGAAACTCGTCGCGCTCGGCGCCTCCCCGCAACACCCGCAGCTCCACTCGCTGATCAGCGGAATGCCGGTCGCCGGCTTCACCGGCACCCTCCACGGGCGCTACGGCGACGGCGACTCGAAGGCCGGCGCCGGATTGGTCCGGGCCAAGACGGGCACGCTCGACGGAGTGAACACACTGACGGGCCTGGTCCACACCGCCGACGGAAGGCTGCTGAGCTTCGCGTTCATGGCCAACGGCGTCACCGACCCCGGCAAGACCGTCAAGGCGCTCGACCGGCTGGCGACCCTGGTCTCGCGCGCCGCCTGAACCGACGACATACGGTGGTGAACATGCAGGTGATCGACTGGGATCTCGCCGTCGCTACCGGAGTCCGGCTCGTCCGCCCGGGGCCACAGGTGAGCCGTGAAGAGGCCAGACAGGCCGTCAGCGAGCTTCGGCGCCTGTCGCGCGAGGCCGAGGTCCACGTCAAGGAGTTCACCGGGATCGACTCGGCGCCTCCTGAGGAGGCCACCGTCGTCGACCGCCCCGGCTGGATCCGGGCCAACGTCGAGGGGTTCAAGGTCGTCCTCGAACCGCTGTCCGAGAAGGTCGGCAACGTGCCGGCCATCGTCAGCGCCGTCGGCTCCCGGATCACCGGCGTCGAGGTGGGCGCCGTCCTGGCCTTCCTGGCCAGCCGGGTCCTCGGGCAGTACGAACTGTTCCTGCCGCCCGACCCCGAGGGCAACGCCCCGACCGGCCGTCTCACCCTGGTGGCCCCCAACATCGTCAACACCGAGCGCGAGCTGCGCGTCGACCCGCGCGACTTCCGCCTCTGGGTCTGCCTCCACGAGGAGACCCACCGGGTCCAGTTCACCGGCGTCCCGTGGTTGCGCGAATACCTCCAGGCCCAGATGAAGGAGTTCCTCACGATCTCCGACATGGACCTGTCGACCCTCCTCGGCCGCATGCGCGACGTGACCGACGCGGTCGCCGACGCCTTCCGCGGCGGCGAGGGCAACCTGATCGAGGCCATCCAGACCCCCGAGCAGAAGGCCGTGCTCGACCGGGTGACCGCCGTGATGACCCTGGTCGAGGGCCACGGCGACTACGTGATGGACGCCGTCGGCCCCAGCGTGGTGCCCTCGGTGGCCGACATCCGGGCCAAGTTCCAGCAGCGCCGCGCCGGCGGCTCCCGCGTCGACCAGGTGATCCGCCGCCTGCTCGGCGTCGACCTGAAGATGAAGCAGTACGCCGAGGGCTCCACCTTCGTGACCACCGTTGTCCAGGAGGCCGGCATGGACGGCTTCAACCGGGTCTGGACCTCCCCCGAGACCCTGCCCACCCGCCAGGAGATCGCCGATCCCCACGCGTGGATGCGCCGGGTCCTCGCCACCAACACGCTGGAGCCCGACCACAAGTCCGCCTGATGGGTCCTCATCCGGCGGTCGCCGACGTCCGCCGCGCGATCCGCGAATCGCTCTCCGACCTCGACGAGGGAAGCCTGGTGCTCGCCGCCTGCAGCGGCGGCGCCGACTCCCTGGCCCTGGCCGCCTGCCTCGGCTTCGTCGCTCCGCGACTCGGCCTCCGCGCCGGGCTGGTCACCGTCGACCACGACCTCCAGCCCGGTTCCCGGTCAAGAGCCGATGATCTTGTACGGCTCTCGCCCAGCCTGGGCCTCGACGTCGCCGAGGCGGTGACGGTCCAGGTCGGCACCTTGGGAGGCCCCGAGGCGGCGGCCCGGATCGCCCGCTACGCCGCCCTCGACGAGGTGTCGGCCCGCCTCGGAGCCGTCGTCCTGCTGGGCCACACCCGCGACGACCAGGCCGAGACCGTGCTGCTGCGGCTGGCCCGGGGCAGCGGCTCCCGCTCGCTTTCCGGGATGGCCGAGGTCTCGGGCGTCTACCGGCGGCCGCTGCTGGGCGTCAGCCGTGCCAGAACCGAGGAAGCCTGCGCGGCGCTCGGCCTGATCCCCTGGCACGACCCCCACAACGACGACCCGAGGTTCACCCGGGTCAAGGTGCGGCAGACCCTGCTGCCCCTCCTGGAGTCCGACCTCGGCCCCGGCATCGCCGACGCGCTGGCCCGCACCGCCCGGCTCTGCCGCGACGACGCCGACGCCCTCGACGACTGGGCCGACCGCGTCTACGCCGAAGCGAGAGACCTCGGCACCGGCCTGTCCACCGCGCTGCTCGCCGAACTGCCCGCCGCGGTACGCCGCCGGGTGATCCACCGGGCCGCCGTCGCCGCCGGGTCGCCGCCCTCGGCGCTCGCGGCCGTGCACATCGAGGAGGCCGAACGGCTGATCACCCGCTGGACGGGGCAGAAGGGGGTGCACCTACCCGGAGGGGTGGGTGTGGTGCGCCGATATGGCAGGCTGATGTTCACCAGCTCCCTCTCGTAAGGAATTCGCAGGTGGACGCAGCCGACATGGGCAGAGACTTGTCCAAGGTCCTCATCTCCGAGGACGAGCTCCAGACCAAGATCAGGGAACTCGCCGGGAAGATCGACGCCGACTACGCGGGCCACGAACTGCTGATCGTCGGGGTGCTGAAGGGCGCCGTCATGGTGATGGCCGACCTCGCCCGCGCGCTCCACGTGCCGGTCCAGATGGACTGGATGGCGGTGTCGTCCTACGGCGCGGGCACCAAGTCGTCGGGTGTGGTGCGGGTGCTGAAAGACCTCGACACCGATATCGCGGGCCGTCACGTGCTGGTCGTCGAGGACATCATCGACTCGGGCCTGACCCTGTCGTGGCTGCTCAACAACCTCCAGTCGCGCAATCCGGCGTCCGTGGAGATCTGCACCCTCCTCCGCAAGCCCGACGCGGTGAAGGTCCCCCTTGACGTCAAATACGTGGGATTCGACATCCCCAACGAGTTCGTCATCGGCTACGGGCTCGACTACGCCGAGCGCTATCGAAACCTCCCATTCATCGGCACTCTGGCGCCACATGTCTATGGCGGCGAATAAGCCCTGAGCGAAGTGGCCCCTCCGGAGGCTTGATATTTGCTCTCCGCGAAGGGAACACGCCTGTCCCTGACGTACGTTGGATGAGCAATGCCCGAGCCTGCCGGGCGGTGACCCTCACCGGCGGCTCGGTGTACCTTCTGATAACCCGGGGGCGGCCCTGGGTAGTCAGAAGGAGCGGCAAAGGGTGCCGCGACCCCCTTTACCCAAAGGGGGCCAGGCCTTGGTCAGGAAGGGACGGGCCCGCCGGGGTTCCGCATCGGATGGATCTCAAGCGATTTACACGTGGGCCACTGCTGTGGATCCTGGGCATCGTCGTGCTTCTGCTGCTCGTCACGACGTTGATGAACACCGGCGGCAATTACACCACCGCCGACACCTCCACTGTTCTCCAGCAGATCAACAGCGGCAATGTGGTCAGCGCCAAAGTGACCGACAGAGACCAGGTCGCGCAGGTGACCCTGGCCAAGCCCATTCAGGTCGGCACCAAGTCGACCGACCGCATCCAGGCCTCCTGGGTGACCGGTCAGGGCGTTCAGATCACCGAGGCCCTCGCGAAGGCGAACCCGAAGAACGGGTGGACGGTCGAGGTTCCCAAGGAGAACTTCTTCGTCACCCTGCTGTTGAGTTTCCTGCCGATCATCCTGATCGTGCTCTTCTTCTTGTTCTTCCTGAACCAGATGCAGGGCGGCGGCTCCCGGGTGATGAACTTCGGCAAGTCGAAGGCCAAGCTCATCACGAAGGACACCCCCAAGACCACGTTCGCCGACGTGGCCGGCGCCGACGAGGCCATCGAGGAACTCCACGAGATCAAGGAGTTCCTGCAGGCACCCGCCAAGTTCCAGGCCATCGGCGCCAAGATCCCCAAGGGCGTCCTGCTCTACGGCCCGCCCGGAACCGGTAAGACGCTGCTCGCCAGGGCCGTCGCCGGCGAGGCCGGGGTGCCGTTCTACTCGATCTCCGGCTCCGACTTCGTCGAGATGTTCGTGGGTGTCGGCGCGAGCCGCGTCCGCGACCTGTTCGAGCAGGCCAAGGCCAACGCCCCCGCCATCATCTTCATCGACGAGATCGACGCCGTCGGTCGTCACCGAGGCGCGGGCCTCGGCGGTGGTCACGACGAGCGCGAGCAGACCCTGAACCAGCTCCTCGTCGAGATGGACGGCTTCGACGTCAAGGGTGGCGTGATCCTCATCGCCGCGACGAACCGGCCCGACATCCTCGACCCCGCGCTGCTGCGTCCCGGCCGGTTCGACCGGCAGGTCACCGTCGACCGTCCCGACCTCGAGGGCCGCAAGGGCATCCTCAAGGTCCACGGCCGCGGCAAGCCGTTCGACGACAGCGTCGACCTCGACGTCATCGCCCGCCGCACGCCCGGCTTCACCGGCGCCGACCTGGCCAACGTGATCAACGAGGCGGCGCTGCTGACCGCCCGCCAGGACAAGAAGCTCATCACGATGGAGATCCTCGAAGAGTCGATCGACCGCGTGATGGCCGGCCCCGAGCGCAAGTCGCGGGTCATGTCCGACCAGGAGAAGAAGATCATCGCCTACCACGAGGGCGGCCACGCCCTGGTGGCCCACGCGCTGCCCAACTCCGACCCGGTCCACAAGATCACGATCCTGTCGCGCGGCCGCGCCCTCGGTTACACGATGACGCTGCCGATGGAAGACAAGTTCCTGGCCACCCGCTCCGAGATGAACGACCAGCTCGCGATGCTGCTGGGCGGCCGCACGGCCGAGGAGCTCGTCTTCCACGAGCCCACGACCGGCGCGTCCAACGACATCGAGAAGGCGACCTCCATCGCCCGCCGCATGGTCACCGAATACGGCATGAGCGAGAAGCTCGGCGCCCGCAAGTTCGGCTCCGGCAACGGCGAGGTCTTCCTCGGCCGCGAGATGGGCCACGAGCGCGACTACTCCGAGCAGATCGCCTCGTCGATCGACGACGAGGTCCGCCGCCTGATCGAGTCGGCCCACGACGCGGCCTGGGAGATCCTGGTCGAATACCGTGACGTGCTCGACAACCTGGTCCTGGAGCTGATGGAGAAGGAGACCCTGTCCCGCGAGCAGGTGCTGGAGATCTTCAGCCCGATCGTGGTCAGGGAGAAGCGCCCCTCCTACGCCGGCTACGGCAAGCGGCTGCCCTCCGACCGTCCCCCGGTGATCACTCCCAAGGAGGTCGCCGCGGCCAACGGCCACGGCACCCCCGCCATCGCGTCCGGCAACGGCTCCGCTGTGGCGCAGCCCGCCCCCCAAAAGGACGAGGCGTAACAACAGTGGTTGGCAAGCCTCTCCAGGTCGACAGCGCCCGGATCGAAGCGGCCGTACGCGAGATTCTGATCGCGATCGGCGAAGATCCGGGCCGTGAGGGCCTGGTCGAGACCCCGGCGCGCGTCGCCCGAGCCTACGCGGAGCAGTTCGCGGGGCTCGGGCAGAAGCCGGAAGACGTCCTCACCACGGTGTTCGACGCCGACCACGACGAGATGGTCCTGGTGCGCGACATCGAGATCTACTCCACGTGCGAACACCACCTGGTGCCCTTCCACGGGGTGGCCCACATCGGCTACATCCCCAACGACAAGGGCCAGGTGACGGGCCTGTCCAAGCTGGCCCGGCTGGCCGACCTCTACGCCCGCAGGCCCCAGGTCCAGGAGCGGCTGACCTCCCAGGTCGCCGACGCCCTCATGGAGGTCCTGAAGCCCCGTGGCGCGATCGTGGTCATCGAGGCCGAGCACATGTGCATGACCATGCGCGGCGTCCGCAAACCGGGCGCGAAGACGATCACCTCGGCGGTCCGCGGCATCTTCCGCGAAGACGACAAGACCCGCGCCGAGGCGATGTCCCTGATCATCGGCCGCTAGTTTTCGATCGTTATCCACAGGTGCCCCCCGGGCGGCGGATCGTGCTGCCGGAACGCCTAGGCTTGATCCCGATCGACCACATGAGGAGCCGTTGATGAGCGCGTTCACCGTGCCGGGGCTGCCCGACGCCGGGCGCTGCCTCGTCATGGGCGTGGTCAACGTCACCCCCGACTCCTTCTCCGACGGCGGCCGCTGGTTCGACCCCGAGATCGCCATCGCCCACGGCCTCGCCCTGGTCGAGCAGGGTGCCGACATCGTCGACGTGGGCGGCGAGTCGACCCGTCCCGGGGCCGCGCGGGTCTCCCTCGACGAGGAGCTGCGCCGGGTCGAGCCGGTGATCCGCGCCCTGTCCGCCGAGGGTGTGGCCGTGAGCGTCGACACGATGCGCGCCGAGGTCGCCGAGGTGGCCGTGGCCGCCGGGGCCCGGCTGGTCAACGACGTGAGCGGCGGCCTGGCCGACCCTGCGATGCCCCGGGTGGTGGCCGCCTCCGGCGTCGCCTATGTGGTCATGCACTGGCGGGGCCACAGCAGAGACATGGAGAGCCGGGCCATCTACGGCGATGTGGTCACCGAGGTGAGCGAGGAGCTGCGCAAGCGCGTCGACTCGGTGCTCGCCGAAGGTGTCCGCGAGGAGCAGCTGATCCTCGACCCCGGCCTGGGGTTCTCCAAGCAGGCCGACCACAACTGGGCGCTCCTCGCCGGTCTCGGCCGGCTTCAGGAGCTGGGCCGTCCCCTGATCATCGGGGCGTCCCGCAAACGTTTCCTCGGCCGGCTGCTCGCCGGTCCCGACGGCGAACCCCGCCCGTTCGCCGAGAACGACGACGCGACCCTGGCGGTCACGGCGCTCGCCGCCCGAGACGGCGCCTGGTGCGTTCGCGTCCACGACGTCCGACCCAACGCCGACGCCGTACGGGTTGCCGCGGCGTGGAGGGCAGCCGATGAAAGAGGTTGAAGACCTCAACCAGGCCTTTTACGCCGCGATCGAAAGCGCCGACCTGGATCGGATGTCGGAGATCTGGGTGGAGGACGTGCCCGACCACCTGGTGGCGATGTGCGTCCATCCCGGGTGGCCGATGTTGTCCGGGCGCGGTGAGGTGCTGCGCTCGTGGGCGCTGATCATGGCCAACACGCCTTATATCCAGTTTGTGCTCACTGACGTACAGACGACGGTTTTAGGGAATGTCGCGGTGCTGACCTGCGCCGAGAACATCCTCACGGCGGCCGACGCCGAAGACGTGGGAGACACCGGGTTCGCGGCCGGGCGCGTGGTGGCGACCAACACCTTCGTGAAGACGGCTGGCGGCTGGCGGTTGTGGCACCACCATGGGTCGCCGGTGCTGCAGACGGGCGACGACGACGAAGAGGAAGAGACGTCCTGACCTGGGGCACCACCTAGCGGGCGCTTGATGCCCGTGCTGCGGGTGGAGGCAGGTACTCCGACGGCGCGAGACGAGCTCCCAGATACGGATGGTGCTCAGAGGTAGTCGCGGCAGAACGGGACGGTGGCTCGGGGTGCCCGATCTTCGGGATGCTCGGGCCGGAGGTCGACGCCGTAGTAGATGATGTCGATGCCCCACATCGACAGCACGGGGTGGCCGAAGGTGCCGTGTCCTGCGGGCAGGAATCTGTGCGCATACACGGGGACCATCCGGGGCGTCCCGGCCAAGTGCGACCGTGCGAGGTCCACGACCGCGTCCCCGGAATCCGGCCGCTCGCCCCAGGCGGAGTGCCAGTGCCCGTGCCGGACGTCGTGGAGCAGGAAGTCGGCCAGTCGAGGTGTCGGCGGAGGTCGCCGTTGCGCCAGTCCGGCCATGGTCTTTCCCAGGTATAGCCGGTGCCCGGTTTCACTTCCCGTGGAGGGCAGTCCGGCGGCGAACTCTAATCCGTATTCGTGCTCGATTCGGGCGAACTCCGCGTCGGTGAGGCCCTTCTCGATCACGCAGCAGTCGTGCCAGGCGCTGCGCGGCTCGTCTGCCAAGTCGGGCCGCCCCCTCGCTGATCATGTTCGGACCGTATCGCCCATGCCGGGCCGACGGGCGGTTGTCCTTCGGTGGAATGTGCGTTCGGGTGGGGGGCGTTGTGATCGGCGGAATCGGTTGGTTGTAGAAAGTGATCTCGGACGTGGGATCGGTGCGGAGGTGTCGTGGGCCTCGATACGGTGAGCCTGAAAGGGCTTCGGGCCAGGGGGCGGCATGGTTGCCTGCCCGCTGAGCGTGAGCTGGGGCAGGAGTTCGTCGTCGACGCGACGCTGTTCCTCGACGTGAGGCCGGCGGCGGCCGGTGACGATCTGACCAAGACCGTCGACTACGGGGCGCTGGCGCTCGAGCTGGTGGCCGTGGTCGAGGGGGAGCCGGTCGATCTCATCGAGACGCTGGCCGAGCGGCTGGCCGCGGTCTGCCTGCGCCATGAGCTGGTGGAGAATGTCGAGCTCAGTGTGCACAAGCCGGCGGCGCCGATTCCGTTGCCGTTCGACGACGTGGTGGTGACGGTCAGGAGGTCGCGGTGAGGGTCGTCTTCTCGCTGGGCTCCAACCTCGGGCGGCGGATGGACTATCTGCAGAGCGGCCTCGACGCGCTGTTCGACGCGCCCGGCATGGCGTTCGTGGCGCTCTCGCCGGTCTACGAGACCGATCCCGTCGGCGGGCCCTCCCAGGGGGCCTACCTGAACGCCGTGGTCATCGCCGAGACCTCGCTCGACCCTCGCACCCTGCTCGACCGGGCCCTCGGGGTGGAGGACGCGTTCGGACGGGTCCGGAAGGAGCGCTGGGGGCCGCGCACGCTGGACGTCGACATCATCATGGTCGGCAACCTGATGTCCGACGAGGCCGAGCTGACCCTGCCCCATCCGCGTGCCCACGAGAGGGCCTTCGTGCTGGTGCCGTGGGCGCAGGCCGACGCCTCGGCCGTGCTTCCGGGGCGCGGGTCGGTGGCGGCGCTGCTGGCCGGTCTCGACCAGAGCGGCGTGCGGCTCCGGGCCGACCTGTCGCTGCAACCCCCGCTTTAGGAGTCGTGTCGTGAAGCCCAGCAATCCCGGTCTGCTCGTCGGCGTCGTGGTCGTGTTCGCCGTCGTGACCTGGGCGTTTCTGCAGGGCGCCTACGCGAGTCTGCCGCAGGTGCCCTGGACGGCCATCCCGACGTTCCTGCTGCTGGCGATCGGCGAGGCGTACACGGGGTGGCTGACCCGGGGGCGGATCATGCGGAAGGAGGACACCACCCCGCCCGAGCCGCTCGTGGTGGCGCGGCTGGCCGCGCTGGCCAAGGCGACCGCCCTCGCGGGGGCGGCGTTCGCGGGGGTGTTCGCCGGGTTCTTCATCCACACCCTGGGGATGTTCGACATCCCCGGGCCACGGCAGGACGCGCTCGTGTCGGCGGGGTCGCTGATCTCGGCGGTCCTGCTCGTCTGCGCGGCGCTGTTCCTGGAGTTCTGCTGTCGGATCCCGGACGACAAGAACAACCAGAACCAGCGGCCCGCCTGATCACTTGTCGATGTCGCCCACGACGAAGAACATCGAGCCGAGGATGGCGACCATGTCGGCGACCAGGTGGCCGGGCAGCATCTCCCTCAGCACCTGGATGTTGTTGAAGCTGGCGCTGCGCAGCTTCAGCCGCCACGGGGTCTTCTCGCCCCGGCTGACCAGGTAGTAGCCGTTGATGCCCAGAGGGCTCTCCGTCCAGGCGTAGGTGTGGCCTTCGGGCACCTTCAGGATCTTGGGCAGTCGCTGGTTGATCGGGCCCGGCGGCAGGTCGGCGAGCCGGTCGAGGCAGGCGTCGGCGAGGTCCAGCGAGACCTTGACCTGGTCGAGCAGGACCTCGAAGCGGGCGTGGCAGTCGCCCGCCTCCCGGGTCACGACCTTCACCGGAAGCTCGCCGTAGGCCAGGTAGGGGTCGTCGCGGCGCAGGTCCCAGTCGACGCCGGAGGCGCGGGCGATGGGGCCGCTGACGCCGTACTGGCGGATCGTCTCGGGGGTCAGGACGCCGACACCGCGGGTGCGGGCCAGGAAGATCTCGTTGCCGGAGATCAGGTTCTCGATGTCGGGGAGGCGGCGGCGGACGTCGGCGACCGCCTGGCGGGTGCGGGACATCCAGCCTTCGGGGAGTTCCTCCTTCAGGCCGCCGACGCGGTTGAACATGTAGTGCATGCGCCCGCCGGAGATCTCCTCCATGACCGCCTGGAGGGTCTCGCGCTCGCGGAAGGCGTAGAAGAGCGGGGTGATGGCGCCCAGTTCGAGGGGGTAGCTGCCGAGGAACATCAGGTGGTTCAGCACACGGTTCAGCTCGGCGAGCAGGGTCCGGGCCCAGACCGCGCGTACGGGGACCTCCATGCCGAGCATGCGCTCGACCGCGATGACCACGCCGAGTTCGTTGGCGAAGGCCGAGAGCCAGTCGTGGCGGTTGGCCAGCACGATGATCTGGCGGTAGTCGCGGACCTCGAAGAGTTTCTCGGCGCCGCGGTGCATGTAGCCGATGATCGGTTCGGCGGTGCCGATGCGTTCGCCGTCGAGGGTGAGGCGCAGCCGCAGCACCCCGTGGGTCGACGGGTGTTGCGGGCCGATGTTGAGGATCATGTCCTCGGTCGCGAGCTCCTTGGCGCCCGCGCCCATGCCGACCATGATCTCGCTCATGGTGTCATCGTGCCACGACCCGTTTAGCATGTGAAATGTGCGGTTTGACCCTTGGAACCCGGATTTCGTGGCCCATCCTTACGACGTCTACGCCGATCTGCGCGCCGACGGGCCGGTTCACTACTTCGACAAGACCGACCAATATCTGATCCCGCGCTACGAGGACGTCAACACCCTGCTGCGGGATCGCCGCCTCGGGCGGTCGTACCTCCATCTCGAAGACCACTCCGTCTTCGGGCACGAGCCGGAGCCGGAGTTCCAGGAGCCGTTCTGGCGGGTCGTGCGGGCGGGCATGCTCGACGTCGAGCCGCCCGTCCACACGCGGCTGCGGCGGCTGGTGTCCAAGGCGTTCACGCCGCGCATGGTCGAAGGGTTGCGGCCCCGGATCAGGGTGATGGCCGCCGAACTGGCCGACGCCCTGGCCGCCAAGGGCGGCGGCGACCTGATCGCCGAGGTCGCCGAGCCGCTGCCGGTGACGGTGATCGCCGAGATGCTGGGCGTGCCCGAGCAGGACCGCCCCTATCTGAGGCCGTGGTCGGCCGACATCTGCGGCATGTACGAGCTCAACCCGTCCCTCCAAGCGCAGCACACCGCCGCGCGGGCGGCCGAGGAGTTCGCGTCCTACCTGCGCGACCTCGCCCGCGTCCGTGCAGAGAACCCCGGCGACGACCTGATCAGCGCGCTGACGCAGGTCGGGCTCACCGATGACGAGCTGATCGGCACCTGTGTGCTGCTGCTCAACGCCGGGCACGAGGCGACGGTCAACGTGACCGGCAACGGTTGGTGGTCGCTGTTCCGCAACCCCGGCGAGCTGGAGCGGCTGCGCCAGGACCGGTCGCTGCTGCCGACGGCGGTCGAGGAGATGATGCGCTGGGACACGCCGCTGCAGATGTTCGAGCGGTGGGTGCTGGAGGACATCGAGGTCGGCGGCACCCCGATCCCGCGCGGCAGCGAGGTCGCCCTGCTGTTCGGCTCGGCCAACCGCGACCCGTCGGTGTTCGCCGAACCCGACCGGTTCGACGCCGGGCGCAGCGACAATCCACACATCTCGTTCGGGGCGGGCATCCACTTCTGCCTGGGCGCGCCGCTGGCCCGCATCGAGCTCATCGAGTCGTTCGGCGCGCTGCTGGACCGGGGGATCGACCTGGTGGAAGAGCCGGCGTGGAAACCCGGCTACGTGATCCGCGGCCTCACCGAACTGCGGGTCTCCACAGGCTGATTCCGTTACGGCTCCGCCCACCCCGCACCGACCACCGCCCCCGGCACCCGCCGCATCCGGCGCTCCGCAGCCGCTCCCGGCCCACAGCCGACGACTAAAGGTTCCCGGTTATCCACAGCCTGTGGACAACCGGGATCCCGTGGTCAGTGCGTGGCGGGCGTCGACTTGGTCAACGCGGCCACCAACGGCGCCGTCAACCGCGCCGCGAGCGGCCCGAAGGCGGCCAGGATCAGCACATAAGCCGCGGCGAGCGGTCCCAGGTCGGGATGGGCCCCGGCCGCGACCGCCAACCCGGCGATGACGATGTTGAACTCGCCCCGGGGGATGAGCGCGATGCCGGCGCGCACCCGTCCGGCCTTGCCGATGCCGGCGCGGCGGGCCGCGAATGCGCCCGTGGCGAGCTTGGTCACCATGCTGACGAAGGCCAGGATCGCGGCCAGCCACAACACCGGCACGATCTTCGCGGGGTCGGTCTGGAGACCGAAGAACACGAAGAAGACGGCCGCGAACAGGTCTCTGATGGGCATCAGGAGCGCCCGGGCGTCGTGAGCCAGCTCGCCCGACAACGCGATGCCGACCAGGAACGCGCCGACCGCCGCCGAGACCTGGAGCTGCTGGGCCAGACCGGCGACCAGCATGGCCAGGCCGATGACCTTGAGCAGCAGCACCTCGGAGTTCGGGCTGGCGACGAACTTCTCGATCCAGTCGCCGAACTTCAGCGCCACGACCAGAACCACCGTGACCGTCGCCAGGGCGATCGCGACCGTGACCGCGCCGCTCAGCAGCGACACCCCGGCCAGCAGGGCCGTCAGGATCGGCAGGTAGAGCGCCATCGTCAGGTCTTCGAACACCAGCAGCGACAACACGACCGGCGTCTCGCGGTTACCGATCCAGCCCAGATCCGACAGGACCTTCGCGGTGATGCCCGACGACGTCGCGTAGGTGACGCCGCCCATCGCGACCGCCGCGACCGGGCCCCAGCCGAGCAGCAGCGCGGCGATCACGCCGGGGGCCGCGTTGAGGATCAGGTCGACCAGGCCGCTGGGCGCGTTGCTCTTGAGGCTGGTCATGAGCTCGTCGGCGTTGTACTCCAGGCCCAGGGTGAGCAGCAGGAGGATCACGCCCAGTTCGGCGCCGGTGGCGATGAACTCCTCGCTGGTCGCGAGCGGCAGGATGCCGCCCGTGCCGAAGGCGAGACCGGCGACGAGGTAGAGGGGGATCGGCGAGATGCCGACACGGAGGGCCAGGGCCCCGAGGATGCCGAGCGCGAGAATAACCCCGCCGAGCTCGAGGAAGAGTATCGCGGTGTGGTGCACGCGCCCTACCCGTCAGCCAGGATGTCGGCGACCGCCGCGGTGTTCTCGGCGTCGCCGACCACCACGACCACGTCTCCGGCCCGGAACCCGAAATCGGGCGTCGGGCTGGCGTGCACCTGATCACCGCGCACCACGGCCACCACGGAGGCGCCCGTGCGGGTGCGGATGCGGGCGTCGCCGAGCGTGCGACCCTCGTAGGGGGAGCTCGGGGTCACCGGGATCTGCACGCTGACCAGGCCTTCGACCTCGCGGTGAAGGGCGTTGAGACGCTGGACGATGCGGGGAGCGCCGAGGAGCTCGACGAGGGCGTCGGCCTCCTCGTCGGTGAGTTGCACGCTCTCACATGCCCGATCAGGATCGTCGCGGTCGTAGATGATCAGATCGCGTCTGCCGGAACGGTGCGACACGATTCCGATGCGACGACCTGTGTGGGTCGTGAACTCGTGTTTGAGGCCGATTCCTGGCAATGCGGTCTGCTCGATCTCCACACCCTTTACCGTACCTGTTCTAACCAGCCGAAACCTCCCAGCCCCCGAGGGTCGATGAGCTCGGCTTCGGCCGAGGCGCGGGCCAGCGCGCGGAGGTAGCCCGGCGGGTCTTCCGAGGCCAGCGCCAGCGGCGGGCGGGCGCCGGTCAGGCCCAGGTCGCGCAGGGCCTCGCGCTGGGTGGTGAGCAGGCCCTCCCCCCGGGCGCAGGCGTCGAGGGCGACGTGGGCGGTGATGTCGCAGGTCCCGTCCGGTACGGGGGGCACCGCGTGGCCGTCGCGGTAGCCGGTCAGGGTGCCCAGGGCGGGGCGGTCGGCCAGGGTGTGGGCGTAGTCGACGGCGACGCACGTGCCGCGCGAGAGGCGGGCGAGCAGGGCGTCCCACGCCTCGTCGCGCGGGCTGCCGATCTCGGCTCGCAGTCCGACGCGGGGGAGCGGCCACCAGGCGGCGAGCCAGGCGAGGTCGGCGGGGTCGGTGAGCAGGGGCCCCAGGCGCTCCGCGCCCGTCTCGGGGTCGACCAGGACGACCCGGGGACCGTCGTGGGTCTGCTCGACCACGTCGAGCGGCACGTTGTCGAGCCATTCGTTGGCCACGACCAGACCGGTGATCTCCTCAGGGGCCTCCCCGGCCCACTCGATCTCCGAGGGGAGATCGGCCGGCCGCGGCGCCACCTCGACCGCGGTCACCCGGAGCCGGTCGTCGCCGAACGCCGCCAGCACCCCCGCCGCCAGGCGCCCGTCACCGGCCCCCATGTCGACGAAGTCGAGCCGCGCCGGACGCCCGAGCCGCGCGTCGACCCGGCCGAGCAGCCGCGCCACCGCCTCGGCGAAGATCGGGGAGGCGTGGACGGACGTGCGGAAATGCGCCGAAGGGCGCTCCTTCAGGTAGAACCCGCCGGCTCCGTAGAGCGCCCGATGGGTCGCCTCCCGCCACGAAACCCACATCCGCACGACCTTACCCAGGAAGCGGTGTCCGAATGTGGACACTCGTGATCGCCGCGACCCCCCGACCCTTACGGCTTCCAGTAACTCCCCGCCGTTACTCTGGCGGTCGGGAGGACGGCATGGACACAAGCGATCGCCCCGCGCGGCTCAGCGTGGGGGTGCTCGGAGCCGGACGGGTGGGTTCCGTTCTCGGTGCCGCTTTGGCCCAGGCGGGACACCGAGTGGTGGCCGCCAGCGGGGTATCCGACGCGTCCCGGCGGCGGGCCGACGACCTGCTGGGCGTCGAGCTGAGCAGACCCGACGAGGTCATGCGCAGGGCCGAACTGATCCTTTTGACGGTGCCCGACGACGTGCTGCCCGGCCTGGTGTCGGGGCTCGCGGCCACCGGCGCCGATCTGCGCGGCAAGCTGCTGATGCACGCCAGCGGGGCCTACGGCCTGGGCGTGCTGCAGCCCGCGACCGACGTGGGCGCGCTGCCGCTGGCGCTCCACCCGGTGATGACCTTCACCGGGCGCGGCGACGACTTCGGCCGGCTGAACGGCTGCACGTTCGGGGTGACCGCGCCCGACCAGCTGCGGCCGGTGGCCGAGGCGCTGGTGATCGAGATGGGCGGCGAGCCGGTCTGGATCAACGACCGCGACCGCCCGCTCTACCACGCGGCCGTCGCGGGGGCGGCCAACCACATGGTCACCCTCATCGCCGAGTCGCAGGACCTGCTGTCGCGCATCGGGGTCGAGCACCCCGGCCGGATGCTGGGGCCGCTGCTCGGGGCCGCGCTCGACAACGTGCTGCGGCTGGGCATCACCGGGCTGACCGGGCCGGTCGTCCGGGGAGACGCCGAGACGGTGCGCAAACACGTCGACGCCCTGATCCTGGCGGCGCCGGAGGCGGCCGACGCGTACATCGCGCTGGCCCGGCTGACCGCCGACCGCGCACTGGCCGCGGGCCTGTTGAAGCCCGAGGCGGCCGAACGGCTCCTCGACGCGCTGGGAGGCAACATATGGACCTGACGGTCGCCGGGAACCGCGCGGAGCTGGCGGCCGCGCGCCGGCCCGGCACCTACGCGCTGGTGCCCACGATGGGCGCCCTGCACGACGGGCACCGGTCGCTGATCCGGCTGGCCCACGAGCAGGCCGACCACGTGATCGTCAGCGTCTTCGTCAACCCGCTCCAGTTCGGGCCGGGCGAGGACTTCGGGCGTTATCCCCGCACCTTCGACCACGACCTCGAAGTGTGCGGCGAAGAGGGCGTGAGCGTGGTGTTCGCGCCCGCCGTCGACGACATGTACCTGCCCGACCGGCAGGTCTCGGTGTCGGCCGGGGCGATGGGCACCGTCGCCGAGGGCGCGTTCCGGCCGGGGCACTTCGACGGAGTGCTTACGGTGGTGCTGAAGCTGTTCAATCTGACCCGGCCCGACGTGGCCGTGTTCGGCCAGAAGGACGCCCAGCAGCTCGCCCTGATCCGCCGGATGGTCGCCGACCTCGACGTGCCGGTGACGATCGTCGCGGGTCAGACCGTGCGCGAACCCGACGGCCTGGCGCTGTCGAGCCGCAACCGCTACCTGTCGGCCGACGACCGGGCCACCGCGCTCTACCTGTCCAAGGCGCTCAGGGCGGGGGCGGCCAACCCCCACCGGGCCAAGGAGGCCGCGAAGGCGGTGCTCGAAGAGGCTGCCCGGCTCAAGCCCCCGCTGCTGCTCGACTACCTGACGCTGGCCGACCCCGCCACGTTCGACGAGGTCCCCGCGGGCCACCGGGGGGAGGCGATCCTCGCGGTGGCGGCCAAGGTCGGGACGACCCGCCTGATCGACAACGTTGTAGTGAGTCTCTGAAGGGATTCCGATGCTCAGGACCATGCTCACGGCCAAGATCCACCGGGCCACCGTGACCCAGGCCGACCTCCACTACGTGGGGTCCCTGACGGTCGACGAAGACCTGCTGGACGCGGCCGGCCTGCTGGCCGGTGAGCAGGTCCACGTCGTCGACATCGACAACGGGGCGCGGCTTGTGACGTACACCATTCCGGGCCCCCGGGGTTCGGGGGTCGTCGGCATCAACGGGGCCGCCGCCCGCCTGGTCTCGCCGGGAGATCTGGTGATCATCATCGCGTACGGGCAGCTCACCGACGCCGAGGCGCGGGTGTTCACGCCCAGGGTGGTGCACGTCGACCGCGACAACCGCATCGTCGATCTGGGCACGGATTTGGCCGAAACGTTGCTTCCCGGTTTGGAAAGGGGCGACGAAGTGGCCACCCGGGGATGAGCCCTTCGATCGCGGGCGTTATCGTCATATTGACGAAAGGGGCTCGCGATGACCGACACCACCCTCCCCCGCAGACTGACCGCGCCGCCTCCCGGCTGGACGACGTCCGCCGACGTGGTCGTGGTCGGCTCCGGGATCGCGGGCCTGACCGTGGCGCTGCGCTACACCGAGCTCTCCCCGGCCGGTCGTGTGCTCGTCGTCACCAAAGACGTCCTGTCGGCCGGATCGACCCAGTGGGCCCAGGGCGGCATCGCCGCCGTGCTGGCCCCCGGCGACACCCCTGACGAGCACCTGAGCGACACCCTGCTGGCCGGGGCCGGGCTCTGTGACGAGGAGGCGGTGCGGGTCCTGGTCACCGAGGGCCCCGACGCGCTCAAGCGCCTCATGGAGCACGGCGCCCGCTTCGACCGCGACGACCGCGGCGAGCTCCAGCTCACCCGCGAGGGCGGCCACCGCCGCAACCGGATCGTGCACGCCGGCGGCGACGCCACCGGCGCCGAGGTCCAGCGGGCCCTCGTCGAGGCGGCCGGCCAGGAGCCGCGCATCGAGATCATCGAACACGCGCTGGTCCTCGACCTGCTCACCGACGCCCAGGGCCGGGCCTGCGGCATCACCCTCCACGTCATGGGCGAGGGCGCCCGCGACGGCGTGGGCGCGGTCAGGGCGGGCGCGGTGGTCCTGGCGAGCGGCGGCATGGGCCAGGTGTACGCCTCCACGACCAACCCCCTGGTCTCCACCGGCGACGGGGTGGCGCTGGCGCTGCGCGCCGGGGCGGTGGTCCGCGACCTGGAGTTCGTCCAGTTCCACCCGACGGTCCTGTGGCTCGGCCACGAGTCGACCGGGCAGCAGCCGCTCGTCAGCGAGGCGGTCAGGGGCGAGGGCGCGGTGCTCGTCGACTCCGCCGGCGAACGCTTCATGCTCGGCGTGCACGAACTGGCCGACCTCGCCCCCCGTGACGTCGTGGCCAAGGCGATCATGCGGCGGATGGCCGAGACCGGCGACGACCACGTCTACCTCGACGCGCGGAGCTTCGGCGAGGAGAAGTGGCAGGCCCGCTTCCCCACGATCCTGGCGATCTGCCGGGAGCACGGCATCGACCCGGTGACCGAGCCGATCCCGGTCGCCCCGGCCGCCCACTACGCCAGCGGCGGCGTGCGCACCGACCTGTTCGGCCGCACCAGCGTGCCCGGCCTCTACGCGTGCGGCGAGACGGCGTGCACGGGGGTCCACGGGGCCAACCGCCTGGCGTCCAACTCCCTGCTCGAAGGGCTCGTGTACGCCGAACGCATCGCCTCCGATCTGATCACCCCCCGCGCGGAGCCGGGGCCCGACGTCTTCGACGGACGGAGCGGACTCGTCGACCCGCGCACGCGCGGCCGGGTCCAGGCGTTCATGAGCCGGGGCGCCGGGGTACTGCGGAGCGTGGAGAGCCTCTCCGGAGTCGCCAAGGCGCTGCGCGACGCGCAGTGGACCCCGATCGCCGTCGAGCCCTGTCTGGAGGCGTGGGAGGCGACCAACCTGCACACCGTGGCCACCGCCCTGACGCGGGCCGCCGCGGCCCGGCAGGAGACGCGGGGCTCCCACTGGCGGGAGGACTTCCCCGACCGCCGTGACGACACGTGGCTCGGCCACCTCGACATCACGCTCACCGAGAAGGGCGAACTGGTCATGGAGCACGTACCGCACGTCAGCGCCGACGCCGACCTGCTGGCCGCCGGGCTCGACCCGGCCGAGATCCACACCCTCATCGAGACCGCCTTCCGCGAGGACCTGGCGACCGGCGAGGACGTCACCTCGGCCGCGACCATCCCGGCCGGGCAGAAGGCCGTCGGCGACATCGTGGCCCGCCGCTCCGGCGTGGTCGCCGGCCTGCCGGTCGCCGCCGCCGCGTTCCGCCACGCCGGCCTGGAGGTCGAGCTCCGCGCCAAGGACGGCGACCAGGTCTGCTACGGCGACGTGCTGATGACCGTCAGGGGCGAGACCAGGGAGCTCCTCACGGTCGAGCGCACCGCGCTGAACCTGCTCACCCACCTGTCGGGCGTCGCCACCGCCACCGCCCAGTGGGTGAAGGCGATCGACGGCACCGGCGCCCGGGTCAGAGACACCCGCAAGACCCACCCGGGCCTGCGCTCCCTGGAGAAGTACGCCGTCCGCTGCGGCGGCGGCGTCAACCACCGCATCGGCCTCTACGACGCCGCCCTGATCAAGGACAACCACGTGGTGGCCGCCGGCGGCGTCGCCGAGGCGTTCCGCGCGGTGCGCAAGGCCTACCCCGGCCTCCCGATCGAGGTCGAGGTCGACCGCATCGACCAGATCGAGCCGGTGCTCGCCGAGGGCGCCGAGGAGATCCTGCTCGACAACTTCACCGTGCCGCAGCTCAAGGAGGCCGTGGAGCTGGTCGCCGGGCGTGCCCGCCTGGAGTCGAGCGGCGGCCTCACCCTCGACACCGCGCGGGCGGTGGCCGAGACCGGGGTCGACTTCCTGGCCGTCGGAGCGCTCACCCATTCGTCCCCCGCGCTCGATATTGCACTAGATCTTCGTGGTGCATAATCGGGGCATGCTCCTCACCATCGACGTCAGCAACACCCACACGGTGCTTGGCCTGTTCGAAGGTGAAGAGGTCATCGAGCACTGGCGCATCGCCACCGACGCCCGCCGGACGGCCGACGAGCTCGCGGTGATCCTCCAGGGGTTGCTGGCCCAGTCGGCCATCCTCAAGAACACCGACATCTCGGGCATCTCCATCTGCTCGACCGTGCCCTCGGTCCTCAACGAGATGCGCGAGATGTCCCGCCGCTACTACGGCGACGTGACCTCGGTGGTCGTGGAGCCCGGCGTCCGCACGGGCGTGCCCGTGCGGATGGACAACCCGAAAGAGGTCGGCAGCGACCGCATCGTCAACGCGCTGGCCGCCATCAGCCTGTTCGGCGGCCCCTGCGTGGTCGTCGACTTCGGCACCGCGACCTCCTTCGACGCCGTCTCCGCGAGGGGTGAGTACGTCGGCGCGGTGACCGCCCCCGGGCTGGAGATCAGCGTCGACGCGCTGGCCGAGGCGGGCGCCCAGCTCCACAAGGTCGAGCTCGTCCGGCCCCGCTCCGTGATCGCCAAGAACACCGTCGAGGCCCTCCAGTCGGGCATCATCTACGGCTTCGCCGGGCTGGTCGACGGCATCGTCGACCGCATGACGGCCGAGCTCGCCGCCGACCCCGACGAGGTGACCGTCGTCGCGACCGGCCCCGGGGCGCCCCTGGTGGTCAGCGAGGCGCGCACGATCGACGTACACGAACCCTGGCTCACCCTCATCGGCCTGCGGCTGGTCTACGCCCGAAACACCGCCTAAACGCCGCTAATCTGTAGTGCCGTGAGCGAAGAGCTGAACGAGCTTCCGGAGCAGATGCGCGTCCGCCGCGAAAAGCTGGACCGTCTGATCTCCGAAGGCGTCGACCCCTATCCGGTGAACTACCCGCGGACCGCGACCAACGCGGAGGTCCGTGCGAAACACGCCGGCCTCGAGGCGGGCGCCGCGACCGGCGAGACCGTCGGCGTGGCCGGTCGCGTGATGCTCTCCCGGATCGGCGGCAAGCTCTGCTTCGCGACCATCCGCGACGGCTCGGGCGACCTCCAGATCATGTTGTCGCTCGACCGGCTCGGCGAAGAGTCGCTGGCGGCCTGGAAGCGCGACGTCGACCTGGGCGACCACGTCGGCATCACGGGCGAGGTCATCACCTCCAAGCGCGGCGAGCTGTCGATCATGGCCGACTCGTGGGCGATCACCGCCAAGTGCCTGCGCCCGCTGCCCGAGAAGCACGCCGGCCTCAGCGACCCCGAGGCCCGCGTCCGGCTGCGCTACGTCGACCTCATCGTCAACGACGAGGCCCGCAAGATGGCCCACATCCGCAGCGCCACCGTGCGCGCGGTGCGCGACTTCTGGCACGAAGAGGGCTACCTCGAGGTCGAGACGCCGATGCTGCAGCCGATCCACGGCGGCGCGGCGGCCCGGCCGTTCAAGACCCACATCAACGCCTACGACATGGAGCTCTACCTTCGCATCGCGATCGAGCTCTACCTCAAGCGGCTGGTCGTCGGCGGCATCGAGAAGGTCTTCGAGATCAACCGCAACTTCCGCAACGAGGGCGCCGACTCGACCCACAACCCCGAGTTCACCATGCTCGAGGCCTACGGCACCTACCTCGACTACAACGACATGGCCGACCTGACCCAGCGCATGTACCAGAAGGCCGTCGTGGCCGCGCTCGGCACCAGCGTCGTCCGCCACGGCGACCAGGAGATCGACCTCGGCCTGGCCGAGTGGCCGCGCATCACCCTCTACGGCTCGGTCTCCCAGGCCCTCGGCGAGGAGATCACCACCGAGACGCCGCTTGAGGCGCTGCGGAAGCTGGCCGACCGGCGCGAGATCCACTGGGACCCGAAATGGGGCCAGGGCAAGCTCGTGCAGGAGATCTTCGAGGCGCTCGTCGAGCACACCCTCGTCCAGCCCACGTTCGTGATGGACTATCCGCTGGAGACCTCCCCGCTGACCCGTCAGCACCGGGAGAATCCGCTGCTGACCGAGAAGTGGGACCTGATCGGCTTCGGCACCGAGCTCGGCACCGCCTACTCGGAGCTGGTCGACCCGATCGAGCAGCGCCGCCGCCTCACCGAGCAGTCGATCCTGGCGGCCGGCGGCGACGCCGAGGCGATGCAGCTCGACGAGGACTTCCTGCAGGCCCTGGAATACGCGATGCCCCCCACAGGCGGTATGGGAGCGGGCATCGACCGCATGATCATGGCCTTCACAGGAAAAAACATTCGCGAAACAATCCTGTTCCCGCTGGTACGCCCCAGCCATTGATTTCGCGTTCAGCAGCAGGTGAGGCCCCCACGGAACGTGGGGGCCTTGTGTTACCAGGCGTTCACATACGCCTGAGCGTGTCAATACCGCTGCTTGACGTCCTTTCTCCCCGACGTTTACCTTCCCTGAGGGGTGGCGAGAATCATCCGTCGTGGGAGAGGGGCTCACGATGTCAGTTTCCGAGACCGAGCGCGTCGGCCTGACCGACGACGAGTTGCTGCTGCTGGCCGAACTGGCCAAGGGCGTGACCGTCGACCGTGTCGGGCGAAGCCTTGATGTCAGCGGCCGGACGGTTCGTCGTCGGCTGCGCGGCATCTGCGACCGCATCGGCGTCGCCACCGCCATCGAGGCCGTCGCATGGGCGGCCCGACGGCGTTTGATTTAGTCGGCGATCCTCACGGCACCCGCGAACGGCCTGTTGCCGATCGCCGCGACCCGCACGACGTCACCCGTGCGAGGAGCGTGGATCATGTAGCCCCCTCCGATGTAGAGGCCCACATGGTGCAGGTCGTTGTAGAAGAACACCAGGTCGCCCGGGCGCATGTCCTCGCGTGAGACGTGCGTGCCCGCCGTCCACTGGCTGCCGGTGTAGTGGGGGATGCTGATGCCGACCGTGGCGTAGGCCGCCATGATGAGGCCGGAGCAGTCGTAGGAGTTGGGTCCTTCGGCGCCCCACACGTAGGGCTTGAGCTGCTGGGTGAGCGCCCACCTGACCGCCTGGGCGGCCTTGCCGTCGCCGACGACCGGCAGGCTCAGGCGCTTCGCCACCGACACCTGGCCGGCGACCTGGGCGTACAGCCGGCTCTCGGTCTTCTTGATCAGGCCGCGGATCGTGTTCTCGCGCTTGTCGAGGCTCTTGATGAGCTTGCTCACCTCGTCCTGGCGGGCCTTGGCGCTGACGCGCGCCCGCTCGGCGGCCTTGCGCGCCTTGGTGAGCTGGACGACCTCCTCGCCGCTCTGCAACTGGAGCGCGTAGGTCGTGGAGGCGACGTCCATGTAGGCGTCGGGGTTGGGGGCGTTCATCAGCGAGATCCCGCTGGCGCCGCCGGTCATGTAGGCGTTGGTGGCGAACACCATCGCGCGCTTGCGGCGGGCCTCCAGGTCGGCCTCACTGGTGTCGAGCGTCTTCTTGGCCGCCGCGGCCGAGCGCTTGGCCTCGTCGAGCCTGACGCGCTCACCGTTGTACTGCTCGGTGAGCGACTCGATCTCCTCGTGCAGCTTCTCGACCTCGGCGGTGAGCTCTTTCAGCGTGGGCTCGGGGTCGGCGGTGGCGGAGACCACCGGGGCGCAGATGGTGATGAGGGCCAGCGCCGAGCCCACGAACACGACCCTGCGGACGGTTCGACGAAACAACCATGCTCCTTCCAGAGGGCCTGCCGGGTTAGCTGACGGGTTCGGACGGAAGCAGCCCTACCTTGCGGATTCACCCCGTCGGGCCGCGCGGAGGCGGCCCGGGTGGTTCCCCGGCTCCTCCGCCTCAGGCGGAGGACTCGGCCGCCTGGACATTAGTGCACGTCATGTTCGTGCTCAACCGGAACTGCGATTTCTGTCTAGGTTCGACAACCGAACAATCACGGACAGATCACGCAAGAGACCACTGTAACCCAGGTGACCACGGGGGTTTCGGTCGCCACGTGTGACCGGGAGCTTCGTCGATTTGTGCGAGACCGTTAAGGTCCTTGCATGGTCAAGGTCCGCCGCGCGCGTACCCCCGACGTCCGGGCGATCCGCCGGTTCGTCGACTCCTACTCCGGGTCGGGTCCCCGGCTGCTCAAGAAGAGCACCGTCACGCTCTATGAGGACGTCCAGGAGTTCTGGGTGGCCGAGCTCGACGGCGCGGTGGTGGGCTGCGGCGCGCTCCACGTGTTGTGGGAGGACCTGGCCGAGATCCGCACCGTCGCGGTCGACCCGGCCTGCCGCGGCATGGGCATCGGCCACGAGATCGTCGGGGCCCTCATAGCGACCGCGCGCGAACTCGGGGTGCGCCGCGTCTTCTGCCTCACCTTCGAGGTCCCGTTCTTCGAACGCCACGGCTTCCGGGAGATCAACGGCACCCCCGTCTCTCCCGAGGTGTACGCCGAACTGCTCGCCTCCTACGACGAAGGCGTCGCGGAATTCCTCGATCTTGAACATGTGAAACCCAACACTTTGGGCAATACACGCATGATCCTGCACTTGGAACCGCGTGCTTGACGGTGGTCATAACGGGCCGGGAAGGTGACTGTAGATCCGGCTATCGATACTTTTGGCTATGTCAAGCGTGCGTGTCTCACGTGTACCGCATGCGTACTCGAAGTGAGGTGACACGGTGAGCGCCCAGCCGCCATACCGCCCGGACGACCGTGAAGGGCAGCAAGGCCAGGACAAGCCCGCGCAGGACTATGACCCGGACATGACGATCGTGAGCCGCAACCCCACCGGGGGCACCGGCCAGCAGCCCGTCTACGGCCAGCAGCAACAGGGCTACGACCCCTACGCCCAGCAGGGCCAGCAGGGGCAGCAGGGATACGGCCAGCAGCCCCAGCAGGGATACCCGCAGCAGGGCTACGGCCAGCAGTCCGGTTACGGCCAGCAGTCTCAGCAGGGCTACGGGCAGCAGCAGCCCGGCTATGGACAGCAGCCCGGTTACGGCCAGCAGCCTGGTTACGGGCAGCAGTCTCAGCAGGGCTACGGGCAGCAGCCTGGATATGGACAGCAGCCGCAGCAGGGCTACGGCGAGCAGCCCGGCTACGGTCAGCAGCAGCCCGGATACGGCCAGCAGCCTGGTTATGGGCAGCAGCCTCAGCAGGGCTACGGTCAGCAGCCGGGTTACGGCCAGCAGCCGCAGCAGGGCTACGGCGAGCAGCCCGGCTATGGGCAGCAGCAGCCGGGATACGGCCAGCAGCCCCAGCAGGGCTACGGCCAGCAGCAGGCCCCGTCCTACCAGCAGCAGCCCGGCTACCCCGGCCAGCCCCAGGGCACCTACGGCCAGCAGCAGTACTCCGCCCCCGCCTACAACCCCGGCTACCCGGCCCACGCCCTTCCCCCGGGTGTGCCGGCCCCCCTCGCCGACTGGTGGCAGCGGCTCGTGGCCCGCATCGTCGACGGCCTCATCATCGGCGTCGTGTTCGCCGTGTTGTCGTTCGCCATCACGGCCCTGGTGGTCACGCAGCCGTCGTTCAACCCCGACGACCTGACGTCACTTGAGGGCAGCGGTTTCACCCTCGCGACGATCCTGATCACGCTCGTGAGCGCCACGGCCTGGTTCGCCTACGAGTTCTTCATGCTGAAGTCGCGCGGACAGACCCTCGGAAAGATCGTCATGGGAATCCGCGTCATTCCGGTGGGCGGCGCCCTCTCGACGCCCGGACTTTCCGTCGAGACCGCCGGCAAGCGCGCGGCCGTCATGTACGGCCCGCAGTTCATCCGCGCGTTGGCGATTGTTCCGGTGGTGGGCCCCATCATCAACCTTGTGGCGGGCCTGTTCTCGCTCCTGAACGTTCTGTGGCTGCTCTGGGACAAGCCTCTGCAGCAGGCGCTTCATGACAAGGTGGCGAATACGATCGTCGTCAAGGTCAAGTAGTGACATAGCGCATCGAACTAACGGTGCCCGGGGTCGATGGATCGCGCCATCGGCCCCGTTTCATGTACACAGCGTGTTCGGTCCGTTCTATCCGAAATAACTTCCTAAAGCGGTAAGCGGTTGGTGCTAGCGTGCCGTGGGACCATGAACACTCATGTCCCCACTTAGAAGTGACGAGAGGTAACCAATGCACCCGGAACCGCCCCCCGGTCAGAACCCATATGGTTCCGTCCCGCCGCCGCAGCAAGGCGGTTACCCCCCGCCCCAGGGTTACCCGCCGCAGGGCGGTTACCCGCCGCCGCAGCAGGGCGGCGGATACCCCCCTCAGGGTGGATACCCGCCCCAGGGTGGATATGGTGCGCCCCAGGGTGCGCAGGGATATGGCGCACCGCAGGGTTATGACGCCGCCCCCGCATATGGCACGCCGCACGGCGCGCCTCTTCCCCCCGGAGTTCCGGCGCCTCTTGCCGAGTGGTGGCAGCGTTTGGTCGCCCGCATCATCGACGGCCTAATCCTGGGCGTCGTGGTCAACCTGCTTATCGGCCGCCTGATCTCCGGCGCGTTCTCCACGACGACGACCAGCGAGGTCGCCGGCATTACGATCGAGGTCCCGTCGGTCTCGTTCGTCGGCCTTCTGATCCAGGCCGTGGTCTCCTTCCTGCTGTACGCCGCGTACGAGTTCTTCCAGATCTCGCGCGACGGTCAGACAATCGGCAAGAAGGTTATGAAGATCCGGATCGTTAAGCTCGGCCACCCCGCCATGGGCGGCATCGACGCCGAAAGCTCCATCAAGCGCATCGGCGTCATGTGGGGCCCGCAGCTGCTGGCGTTCAACACGATCCTCAGCTTCATCGGCGGCGTGTTCAGCCTGGTCAACGTGCTGTGGCCGCTGTGGGACAAGCCCCTGCAGCAGGCGATTCACGACAAGGTCGCCGGAACTGTGGTGGTCAAGCTCTGAGGCCCGCGGAAGCGTTCCAAACAGAGGGGCGGTCGCTCGGCGACCGCCCCTCTCGCTTTTCATCGGTACGATTCATAAGCATCGGGTAAGCGGCCTGACCACCCCGCGCGACCCACCGGTCACGGACTCCGCTATCGTCAGGGACGTCGCCGTGGCCCATCTGACACGAAAGCCCCGATTTCATAGGGGTTCCCGGCGTTTTCCCAGGGAAGGAGTGAGGTCGAATGTCAGAGGTATTGTCCGCCCTCATACCACCTCTCGTAGTCGGTGCGGCGGTCGTCTACGGCGTCGTAAAGTTGCTGCGTTCTGATGCGGCGGGGCTCCGGGGAAGGCACGAACCGGACGAGAAGTCTTCCGACAACGCCTGAACCTGAACGCCTCCTGGGAATCGTGAATTGTCAGCGGCGGAAACCGGGTATATGTTTGGCTGACGAATCAAACTTTGCTCTGCGAAAGGATTGCCGGATGGCCAAGCACACGCAGGTGATTCTCATCGACGATCTCGATGGCGGCGAGGCCAATGAGACTGTCACCTTCGCGCTTGACGGCACGTCATATGAGATTGACCTCAGCGACTCGAACGCCAAGAAGCTCCGCGAAGCGGTCCTGCCTTTCGTCAACGGTGCCCGTCGTGCGGAATCGACTCCTTCACGTGGCCGTCGTCGTGGCGGCGGTGGCTCGCAGCGCGCGATGACCCGCGAGAAGAGCGCGGAGATCCGCGCCTGGGCCAAGGCGAACAACCACCCCGTGAGCGAGCGCGGCCGCATTGCCGCCTCGATCGTGGAGGCCTACGAAGCGGCTCACTAAGTGCCGGGACACGGACGGCACAGACGGCCGTGGCTCGCGCGTTGTGAACCCGCATCAAAATCACGAGACGCGGACGGCGCCCGCCGGCCGCGGCTCGCGCACGTGAACCTTCCTCGAATACGGGAGACGCGGACGACCGAAGGCCGTCCGGGGTTCACGCTGCCAATCTGTCCCAAAGAAGCGATCGTGCGGTTATACCGGTCGCCGGGCGTCCTGAACTCGACGGGATGTCACGGCCATCGGGATGATCGCACGATCGTGTTTTGTGTCACATAAACGTCGTTCGCTTGCGGCGTATCGGGAACACCGCACCCTCCGGCAGTAGTTGGATGGAGGGTGAACGCCCTGCGCCCGGGGAACGCCTACTCCAATAGACTTGACTGTTCTCCGTGCCGGGGCTGGCATGCGGAACGACGGAGCCGGAACTCCCGGTCCGCCCGACCGCTCGTGAGGAGCGACGAATGTTCGAGAGGTTCACCGACCGTGCGCGGCGGGTGGTCGTCCTGGCCCAAGAAGAGGCCCGGATGCTCAACCACAACTACATCGGTACGGAGCACATTCTTCTTGGTCTGATCCATGAGGGTGAAGGTGTGGCGGCCAAGGCTCTCGAGAGCCTGGGGATCAGCCTCGAGGGGGTGCGCCAGCAGGTCGAGGAGATCATCGGCCAGGGCCAGTCGGCCCCGTCGGGGCACATTCCCTTCACGCCCCGTGCCAAGAAGGTCCTTGAGCTGTCGTTGCGTGAGGCGTTGCAGCTCGGTCACAACTACATCGGGACCGAGCACATCCTGCTGGGCCTGATCCGTGAGGGCGAGGGTGTCGCCGCTCAGGTTCTGGTGAAGCTGGGCGCCGACCTCAACCGGGTCCGCCAGCAGGTGATCCAGTTGCTGCACGGCTACCAGGGCAAGGAGCCGGCGGCCGCGGGCGGCCCCCAGGAGGCCGCGCCGTCCACGTCACTTGTTCTCGACCAGTTCGGCCGCAACCTCACGCAGGCCGCTCGCGAAGGCAAGCTCGACCCGGTCATCGGGCGCGAGAAGGAGATCGAGCGGGTCATGCAGGTGCTGTCCCGCCGCACCAAGAACAACCCCGTCCTGGTGGGTGAGCCCGGCGTCGGCAAGACCGCCGTCGTCGAGGGCCTGTCGCAGAAGATCGTCAAGGGCGAGGTGCCCGAGACGCTCAAGGACAAGCAGCTCTACACCCTCGACCTGGGCGCGCTGGTGGCCGGCAGCCGCTACCGCGGTGACTTCGAAGAGCGTCTGAAGAAGGTGCTCAAGGAGATCCGCACCCGCGGCGACATCATCCTGTTCATCGACGAGCTCCACACCCTGGTGGGTGCGGGCGCGGCCGAGGGCGCCATCGACGCCGCCAGCATCCTCAAGCCGATGCTGGCCCGTGGTGAGCTGCAGACCATCGGCGCCACGACGCTCGACGAGTACCGCAAGCACCTGGAGAAGGACGCCGCTCTGGAGCGTCGTTTCCAGCCGATCCAGGTCGCCGAGCCGTCGTTGTCGCACACGATCGAGATCCTCAAGGGTCTGCGTGACCGCTACGAGGCCCACCACCGCGTCTCGATCACCGACGGCGCCCTGGTGGCCGCGGCGACGCTGGCCGACCGGTACATCTCCGACCGGTTCCTGCCCGACAAGGCGATCGACCTGATCGACGAGGCCGGCTCGCGCATGCGCATCCGCCGCATGACCGCGCCCCCGGACCTCCGGGAGTACGACGAGAAGATCGCCGTCGTGCGCCGCGACAAGGAATCGGCGATCGACGCGCAGGACTTCGAGAAGGCCGCCGCCCTCCGCGACTCCGAGAAGCAGCTCATGCTGAAGCGTGAGCGCCGCGAGAAGGAGTGGAAGGCCGGCGACATGGACGTCGTGGCCGAGGTCACCGAGGAGCTCATCGCCGAGGTGCTCGCGACCGCCACGGGCATCCCGGTCTTCAAGCTGACCGAGGAGGAGTCCCAGCGCCTGCTGCGCATGGAAGACGAGCTGCACAAGCGCATCATCGGCCAGGACGACGCCATCAAGGGCCTGTCGCGGGCGATCCGGCGTACCCGCGCCGGTCTGAAGGACCCGCGCCGTCCCGGTGGCTCGTTCATCTTCGCCGGCCCCTCGGGTGTCGGTAAGACCGAGCTGTCCAAGGCGCTGGCGGAGTTCCTGTTCGGCGACGAAGACGCGCTGATCATGCTGGACATGTCGGAGTTCATGGAGAAGCACACCGTCTCCCGGCTGTTCGGTTCGCCTCCCGGCTACGTCGGCTACGAGGAGGGCGGCCAGCTGACCGAGAAGGTGCGGCGCAAGCCGTTCTCGGTGGTGCTGTTCGACGAGATCGAGAAGGCCCACCCCGACATCTTCAACAGCCTGCTGCAGATCCTGGAGGACGGTCGCCTGACCGACGCCCAGGGCCGGGTGGTCGACTTCAAGAACACGGTCATCATCATGACCACCAACCTCGGCACCCGTGACATCAGCAAGGGCATCGGGGTCGGGTTCGCCAAGAACAACGACGTCGAGGGCAACTACGACCGGATGAAGGCCAAGGTCCAGGAGGAGCTCAAGCAGCACTTCCGGCCCGAGTTCCTCAACCGCGTCGACGACACGGTCGTCTTCCACCAGCTGACGATGACCGAGATCATCCGCATCGTCGACCTGATGCTGGCCCAGGTGGACGCCCGCCTGAAGGACCGGGACATGGGCCTGGAGCTCACCCCGGCCGCCAAGCAGGTGCTCGCCGACCGTGGTTACGACCCGGTGCTCGGCGCCCGTCCGCTCCGTCGCACGATCCAGCGTGAGCTGGAGGACTCGTTGTCGGAGAAGATCCTCTACGGCGAGCTGCGCCCCGGCCAGGTCGTCAAGGTCGACGTGGAAGGTGAGGGCGAGGCCGCCAAGTTCACCTTCGTCGGCGAGGCGAAGGCCGAAGGCGTGCCCGACAGCGCCGCCGCGATCGTCGACGCGATCACCAAGGGCGCGTAGGCATCACGTTTCACCAGCGGGCCGTCCCTCCGGGGGCGGCCCGCTGTTTTTACGTTCACGTCACAACTGGGTGAAGTGACGTGGCAGCGCCACCAAAGGTAGTACTACACTGCGTAGAGCGAAGGGACGTCCTCCTGCAGGCGTACCTCCGAATCAACTGCGGGGTGGACGCTCCGGAGTGCCGTACGACGGCATGCTTCGGAATCCCGGCGTCCCGGGACTCAGGGCCCATGTGATCAGGACAACTGACATGGGTGGATTTGAGTCGGACCTTTGGAGGCATCGATGCGGCTGCGCCACGACGACGGAACCGTCGTCCACCTGGCCTACAACGCGGGCGTTCACCCGGCGGAAGACCTGGAGAACCTGATCGCCCACCTGACCCGCTACGCCGTTCCGGTCCGGAAGAAGCTCGGCGTCGACCGCCTGGGCATCGGCCTCTGGCTGGCGCCCACGGTCGCCGACCACCTCGTCTCCGACCGGATCGAGCTGGTCCGCCTCCGGCGGTCGCTGGAGGAGCGCGGCCTGGAGGTGGTGAGCCTCAACGGAACCGGAGGCCGCCACCAGGAGACGCCCGGCCCCGACTGGGCCAAGCCGGAGCGCTACCGCTACACGATGTCGCTGGCCAAGATCCTCGCCTTCCTGCTGCCGGAAGACGTCCGGTTCGGCTCGATCTCCACCATCCCGATCGGCTGGCGCCGCGACTGGCCCGCCGACCTCCACGCCATCGCCTCCCGGCGGCTGGAGCGCCTGTCACGTGAACTACGCGGCATCTACAGCGTGACCGGCAAGCACATCAGGGTCGGCTTCGAGCCGTGGCCCGGCTGCGTGCTGGAGACGACCGAGCAGGCCTTGGAACGGGTCTGCGGCATCGACTCCGAACACCTCGGGGTGTGCCTGGACGCCTGTCATTTGACCTGTGGCGGCGCGGAGGAGGCCGGGAAGGCCCTGCGTGGTCTGGCGCAGGCGGGAGCGCCTGTGGTCAAACTGGGGCACGTACACAACAACATGGACGAGATTCCCAACACGCTCAACGCGCTCTTGTCGGGCGCGGTGCACGGCAGCGCCCATCTTGAGGTCGAGGCCCACGAGTGGGTCGCCCCGAAGACGAAGGGCCCGGCGGCTCTGGTGGCCCGCCTGGCCGACGACCTCGACTGGACCAGGCGCAACCTGACGGCGTTGGGCCTGAAGCTCGCCGCCTGAGCCCTGGCCGGAAGGTAGCCTGAACGCATGTCCGCCGAGCCTCTGCATCACCACGATGACGACCCGGCCGAGATCATGCGAATGCTGCCGGAACGCTGGCACGACCAGTTCCTGAGCGAATATCACGCGGCCCTGGACGCGGCCCACGAGGTCTGGCGATATGAGCAACTCCGGGAGCTCCTGCGGGTGTGGCGGCTTCACGCCGTCGCCGTCTCGGATCCGATGTTCGATCAGGCCGAACGGGCGGTGCGCGAAGGCCGCACCGAGGAGTTCGTCTCCATGGACGAGGTCTTCCCCGGGTGGGCTGACCGCCGATGACCTACCGCGTGACCCTTCACGTGTCGGCGTTGTCGCAAATGCAGGGCCTTCCGGAGGTGGCGCTCGACGCGCTTATCGCCCGCACGGCGGATCTCATCAAAGAGCCGTGGGATGCGAGGCCCCTCTACCGAGACGACCCTGATTTCCGGATGACGACCTTCGGCGATTTCGGCGTCATGTACTTCAAGGTCGACGAGGGCCGTGAGTTGATCACCATCTTCAACGTGACCTGGGCCGGTTGACTCAGCCGGGCAGGGCGTAGAGGTCGTCGTCGACCAGTTCGGCCAGGCCGTCGGCCAGTAGCCCGTCGAGGGCGCGTTCTCGCTGCACCGCGTCGGCCCACACCGCGTCGAGCAGCGCCTTCTCCACCGGTCCCGGCGCGTCGCGCAGGACGGCCAGGAGGCGGCCGCGGCACTGACGGTCGGTGCCGGCGTAGGTCTGGCCCTTGCGCTCCGGGCCGTCGTGGGCGGGTTTGCCCGCCAAGAGCCAGGCGCAGCGTGAGGCGACCGGGCAGTCGGCACAGCGGGGCGAGCGGGCGGTGCAGATGAGGGCGCCGAGTTCCATGACGGCCACGGCCCAGCGGGGGGCGCCGACCGGCGGGATCAGCGACTCGGCCAGGCGCTTCTCGGCGGTGGTGGTCGCCTTGGGGGGATACTCCTCGCCGCGGATCGTGCGGGCCAGAACACGGCGGACGTTCGTGTCGAGGACCGCGTGGCTCTTCCCGTAGGCGAAGCTGGCGACCGCGGCGGCCGTGTAGTCGCCGATGCCGGGGAGGGTGCGGAGTTCGTCGTAGGTGGCGGGGACCGTACCGGAGAAATCGGCGGTGATCGCCTTGGCGCAGGCGTGCAGGTTCAGCGCCCGCCGGGGGTAGCCGAGGCGGCCCCAGTGCCGCACCGCCTCGCCCGGCGTCTCCTTGGCCAGGGCTTCGGGGGTCGGCCAGCGCGCCATCCACTCCTCCCAGATCGGGAGGACACGCACCACGGGCGTCTGCTGGAGCATGATCTCGCTGACCAGGATGCCCCACGGGGTCGCCTCGGGGCGCCGCCAGGGGAGGTCGCGGTTGTACTCGGCATACCAGTCGAGGATGGGGGAGTGAAGCGGATGAGCCACGTTTCGGCACTGTAGTTGACCTCGCTCCCCGGCGAGGCGCGTAAGCCGAGACCATCGAGTCTATTAATACTGTGAGTATGGATCCGGACACCTTCCGTGGTGAGGTAGTCGAGGGCCCGGACGTCTACTGGCGGCGCCGAGTGCTGGTGCTGACCGGCGTGCTCGTCGTGGGGGCCGTCATCGCCTGGGCCTTCACGAACGGCCCCGACACGCCGCTGGCCGGCACCGCCCCCGCCAAGGGCGCGTCCGACGCGTTGATCGTCTCGCTGCCCTCACCATCCGCCCCGAGCCCTTCTTCCTCCGGTACGCCCACGCCTTCGGCCACCCCGTCACCGACCCGCGCACCGGCCAAACGCGACAGCGACACCTGCGACCCGAAGGACCTGGTCGTCAACCTGACCGCCGGCCGCGAGGTCTACACGGGCGCCGACCGCCCCGGCTTCATGCTGACCGTCGTCAACACGGCCAAGAACCCGTGCAAGGTGGACGTCGGCCCCCGGGCCCTGGAGATGCGCATCACCTCGGGCCCGGCCCGCATCTGGTCGACCGCCGACTGCGTCAGCGGCTCAGGCGTCGACCGCCAGATCTTGAAACGCGGCATCCCCTACGTCCGCTCGATCGAATGGGACCGCAACCGCTCAGGCGACTCCTGCACAGCAAGATCAAGCGTCGCAGGCAAAGGCACCTACGTGGCAACAGCCAGGTCAGGCAGTCTCAGAAGCAAGAAAAACGTCTTCCATCTGAGATAGGTCGTATGGCCCCGCGAGGGCGCGCCCCCGTCTGGACAAACGCGCCTTCGTAGAGTGACCTAACGAAACCCTTGCTGACCTGGGCATATAGGCCGCTTGCAAGTGTGTCCTAACCGTGACCTGGCGCATCATCCGGTGGGCGAGTCCGGCAGCGCGTTAGCAGAGGGTCTGGCTCGGCGTCTCGGGGGGTGGCTTCGGCGGGTGTGCCACTCCTGCGCTGCTCCCGCTAGCTGCCCCCTCCGGGTCTATCAGGCGGAGGTCAGTCAAGGATGGCCTCGCGTGTACGTTGCCCGGTGACCTTCCAGGGCGACTGGTTGCCCTACGTGCAGGGCCGTCCTTGACGGAACCCGGCTGACCCGGACAATCGGGCGGCGGGTGCAACGCTCCTCCCCGCGCCCGTGATGGGGACGGGTCTCGCCTGCGCATGACCTATGAGTCAGCCGAATTCGCCGTCTTTGACGCCACCGAGGAATGCGGACCATTCGCTAGGGGTGAAGACGAGCGCTGGTCCGTGGGGGTTTTTGCTGTCGCGGACCGCGATGATTCCGGGAAGGTTGTCTGCGACTTCGACGCAGTCTCCGCCGTTGTTGCCGCTGCGGGAGCTCTTTCGCCAGACGGCCCCAGAGAGGTCTGTGCCCGTCAGGTCTGTTGCGTCCATTGGTCCACAGCTTTCTTGATCATTGCCAGCGATTCGCCGGGACGATACGCCTCGGCGCGGAGTCTGTCATACCGACTCCAGATCTCCGACACGATTTCCGGGTCAGCTGACACCGTGGCTTCGACGGTCGAGTCTATCTGAACGGTTGTAGGTGACTCTGCGAGCTCGGCGATGGTGAATGCGGACATGAGTCCGTCCGTGCACGGGCTGTCCACGGGGACGAGCTGAATGGTGATGTTGCGGCGTTCAGTGAGGGCGATCAGGTGTTCTAGCTGCTCTACCATGACCTCCGGTCCGCCGATGGGCCGTCGGACGACCCACTCGTCGAGCAGGAACCAAAGCTCGGGCGCGTTGTCCAGGTCGAGCAGGAGCGTGCGGTGCATCCGCGCCCGTACTTGTTCTTCCACCTCGGGATCGGGTGTCGAGAGGTGTCCCCGGAAGACGGCACGTGCGTAGTTCTCGGTTTGCAGCAGCCCGGAGACCAGTAGCGGATTCCAGCTCCGTAGCACTCGCGCGCGCGGCTCGATCTCTTCCACCCAGCGAAGGAACCAGTGAGGTCCCGCCGGTGTCGAGATGTTCCTGTAGAGGCGGACGAAGATGTCACCGGTGCCCAAGACCTCGTCGCACGCGGTGGCCAGTTCTCGGCTGGGTGATCTGTTGCCGAGCTCGATGTGCCCGATGAGTGATGGCGAGACGCCTACATGTGCTCCGAGCCGTTTCTGCGACAGGCCGGCGTTCTTCCTCACCCGCGATAACTCGCGGCCGAAACGCTGACGTGGGCTCAGCTGGGAGCCTTGATCGTTTGCCACTTCTCCACCTCTGCATGATTGCGGCGAGCGTTGACAGGCGTTGACGGCTTCGATGACATGCGACTACATCGGTGAAGTGCTTTGTCGTGTAATTGTCGTTTGGTTTCACCTATAAGTCGAGCTAGAGGGCGGGCACTCTAGGCGTTGAGAACGCGGTAGCGCCTCGCATGACATTGGCATGACATCGCCACTAGATCAATGGAGTCGCGGCGCGAAAAGCGTCATCCGGTATCGGGCGCTACTGCCCACGCAAACAGCGGACCCGTCCAAGTGAGGGCACACCGGGACGGGTCCTTGACCAGGAAGGTCGTCCTGATCCATGGCACACGATAGGGCTCCAAGTCGGGTTGGGCGAGATGATCTCTCGCCTGTGCCCTTACGCAGCGAGTTACCTCGGACAGACGGCGGTCCCGGCCATAAGCCTCTCCAAATCAGCAGCGCGCATGAGCGTCATTTTGAGTGCCTGATGGCTCACCCGCTTTCGTCCAAGCCCGCGCGGGCGTACGTCCGGGCGATGGTCATGGCATTGGGGCGTGATGACCTGGTGGGAGTTTGCGAACTGGTGGCTTCCGAACTGGTCGCCAATGCGATTACGGCGACTCGTGAGGCCGCGTCCACGGGCGTGGATGGCAGCGCGGGGAGCGACGGGCCAGGAACCATTGGGGTGGGGGTGTATCAGGATCGCCGGGCCATCGTGATCGAGGTCTGGGATTGCAGCCGGATGCCTCCCCGGATGGTCGAGCCCGCCGATGACACCGAGGGCGGGCGTGGGCTGGTGCTGGTTGGCGCGTTGTCATCGGACTGGAGTTACCGGCGGCCGGTCTCTGGCGGGAAGGTCGTCTACGCGAGGATCGAGGCTGCCCTGTGAGCAGGCCGGGGCTCTCGTCCGCTGGTGCGGCGACTGATGACGCGGTGGAATTGCGCGCGCTGGAACGGCTGCTGGGTTCGATGGAGATTCCCACGGTCTTCGTCCCCAACCTGCGTGAGGCCACTCACGCGCGGGCGGCGACTCCGGGGCTGGTGGTGCTCACAGAAGAGCGGCTTGAGGTGGCGCGGGTTCACATCGCGCCGCGTGGCCGGTCGTACATGGTCGGGTTCTTGATGGGGCCGGGCGGGGATGGGCCGCGTCTGATGACGGCGCGGACTGCCGAACAGGCGGCCTCGACGATCGCGGCCTATCGAGGTTCGGGGCCTTTGGCCGGTACCTGGGCGGAACACGGGGGCACCGATGACGCTCGCTAAGGCGTTGAAGGGGCCTCTTCGGGTGTCGAGCAGGGCGTTGTGGGTGGCGGCCATTCGTGCGTCGGATCACGCCATGCACAAGCACGAGCGGATCGATGTTGAGGCGGCGCAAAAGGCGATCGAGGAGTTGGCGTACCTACTGTCAGAGCCCGGGATCTATGACCTGCACGATGGCGGCGGCCCAGGTCTGATGCACATCCGGCGCTCTGCGGATGGGGAACTCGGCGCGTGGGCGATGTACAGCGTGCGGAGCGGGCTGTACATCGTAGGGGCGATCTCTGGCGCGGTCGGGGTGGCGTCGGATGTGTTCGAGGCGGCGGATTTGGTGCCGGGATATGGGCCGACGTCGTTGACGGCGGTGCGCTGGTCGCAGGAATGGGCGGAGTTTCAGTCAGAAGTTCAGTTCTGGCGCGAGCGGTTGTACGGCGGCGAGAAATGATCCTGCCTATGGCTGGACGATACGGTTACCGGACGGATGACCTTTCCGGCACTCAGCAGCGGATTCGAAGAGGCGGGCTGTCGTGTGTGTACCTTGAGTACGCGTCCCGTCCGGCGATACGAGCGAGGGTGGGATGTAGCGTGTCCGCCGCGCTACTGCCTCACCTTCGTTCTGAGAGACCAGTACGAGTCGTAATCTCCGTCATTAGAGGCGCTTGTGGATACTGTCAAGCTGGCGTAGCCGGCGAATATCCCCGGCTCACCCTGGAAGGGTTGGCGCGATTAAGTCCACAGCAGATTTGTTCTAAGATGAGGCGTCCAATATTGCACAACTAGAAAAGGAGCCCTCAACCTTTTAAGGTTGGGGCTCCTTTTTTGGATATTTAGCGTGGGCCCTCGAAGGGGATTTCGTTGGCCACTACGTCCTTCCAGTGGTTGTCAACAGCAGTGAAGCTTTTGGCCGAACCGTCTGGAACCTTGATATCTCCAAACTTTGGCGCGATGAAATAACGGTTGTTCTGCGCGTCGAACTTCACGGCCAGGACGTACTCGCTCCCCACGCTAAGGAGGGCGTCATCTTCCATTAGTTTGAGCGTGTTCGAGAATGGCTCGTAGCCACCGAATTGGCTGACTGTGATAGTTCCTTTGAGGTTTCCCTTGAAGTTGCTGAGGACGTCGACGGTCCAGAGCGTCAGGGGGACGTCGGTTGTAGAATGGGTCGCCTGCCCCTGCTTCGCGACGACTCGACCACGGAACACATTATCCGCGAAGCCGGCCAGTCGCCGTTCGTCACTTCCATCAACCGCAAGTTGAGCGTGAACTTCCTGGACCTGGAACTGTCGGAGGTCGCCCACCAGTCCGGTTGCCAGCCCGACGGACACCCCCCCGAACACGGTCCCGAATAGGGCAGAGAGAATAATCGACCATCTAATTTTCACGGAAACCTCAGCACCATAGGTAATCGTAGTCGGAAATATCCTGCGACTGCGGGGTAGTGATCGACGAACTATAGTCATACATCAGCTGGCCAGAGTAGCTGTGGGCTAAGCCCAAGGCATGACCTAATTCGTGGGCCATTGTGTTTCTCAGGCCGGTGGCGGTGAAGCCATCCATATAGTACGTATTTAAGTAAATTTCGTCGGCGTCGGGGAAGTCGTGATCGTAGTATGCGTTGATGCCGTCGTTGGAGGAGTAGTCAATCCACTCCAGGTCTTCCACGGTGGAACTGTTGTCTTGTGCGATGTTGATGCAGCCCTGCGCATTCCAGGTGCTATGAGCAAAGCTCATGGTGGCGTTGTATTTTGTGCTGTCGGTCCAGCGGATTTCGTACTCGTCGACGGCGTCTAATCCGCTGAGATAGTGTGCCATCGCGTGCGCGACACCCGTGCTCGCTCCGATCGCTAAAATTACGGTTGCTAGCAATTGCGTCAGCCTTATCAAGATCCTTGATCGTCTCATGTCATGATCGTAAAGTCGGTCATTGTGGAAGTCAAGGATGGAGTTTGATTAATCGACGGGACGGAATGTAGCTTTCCCGATTCGCATGGTGATTCATTATCACGAATTCTATCTACCTTCGAGAAATTAGCTCCACTGCGCTACAAATTTGTATCTTGGAAGATTGCGGAAATGAACGGAGCGGCCTCGGGGCCGACTATCGAAACCATGTTGATGTAACGCTGCGCACTTCAATCCTGACGATCCGATGGTTCGGTGGATGGGGTCATCCCCGTAAGGTAGGCCAGCTTCGATGTACAGGTCGTGCAGCCTAGAACGATCGACCGGAGTCATGAGGCTTAAGTCTTCTTCTAGCTACTGAACGGGCGTGAGTGCGAAGGCTCGTCGAGGGTTTGTAGGACCAGCGCGAGCAAGTGTTGTCGGCTAGTGCAGAGTCGTTGCTCTAGCTTGTCCCGGCGGCTGCCCCCGGTCAGGTGGATCGCCGCACATCCTTAGGGCGGCTCTGCCGCTCCGCGCCGGGACCGGCCGGAGGCCGCATGCCCGGCGAGGGGAGGGCGGCGTTCTGCCGCCCGCGCGGCCCCGCAGGGGCCGCCTTGACATCTATAAGAACAATTCGGCAATGCAGTGGAGATACTGGAACTCAACAGGGTGTGCTGGCCCTTTTCGCAGGCTTGGGTTGCCTAGGATGAAGACCTCGGTTGACTCTGTATGCGCATTCCCGCTGGCCGTGCAAGCAGGTGACTATTGAAGGAGTCGGCATGCGCAACGAGGTTACGCTGTCGGGGTGGCGGTTCTTCGTTGAGTCGTTGCCTTCGGGCGTCCTGCGCATTGGCTACGGATATGCTTTACGGCCCGAGCTGACCAGCGTTACGGATCTCGATGAGGTGGCTCAGCGTCGTGCTGCGGCGATCGGGGTGACGGGTTATCGTCGGCACGCCCACCGCGACAGTTGGGCTCGGTGGTCGCGTCGGACCTGGGTATGGGGACTCCACTCCGGGGACGTACAGGTAAAGGTGGCGCGGTGGGTGAGTCGCCCCCAAGCCTTGGTCGTTCACCGTCTCGGTTCACAGTTTTGGGTGGCGGAAGTGGCGGGCCGATTCCGCCACCTGACGGTACGCGCCACCGATCTCCCTGAAGTTCGCATCCCGGGGCGGCCTCCGTCTTCGCCTCGCCCGCTACGGCGAAGGAGAAACGGTGGCGAGCCATTGGCCCCATTGCGTTAGGGCAGGTGGCATCTCCTTTGTTGGAGGCCATTGGTCGGACATCGATCGCTTAAGCGCGGGAAGCCGTGACGCGAATGATGCCGGGTGGTTGTGATTGCCGTGTGGACCTGGCGGCACTTCGGGTATCCGCTGCACGATGGGACCGAAGCGCGTCGCCTTGATTCGTGTCGTTGCCGGCCATGGGCGCGTGATCGGTCCAAACTGCACGGCTCCTGCCAGAGACGAACTGCGAGAGACAGAAGAGGAGGAGAGATGATCGCCAACGCCATATGCAGTGTTCAGCTCGCCTCCGTGCGCGGTTTGCACGCGGGGCCTTTCGGCGTGGCGGGCATAGTAACAGCGGATTCCTGATTTGGGAATGCTTGATTGATGCCGTCCGGTTATGGCGGGATCCGCTGGCCTTCTCGGGTCGTTTACTGGTCATAAGCCCGCTGAGTCAGATCGTCTGTCAGTGACAGTCGGCACGGCTCGGGCGGGGACCAGCTATCGAGGAGGCTGATGCCGCTTTGATTAGGGGACCGATCCCCGTGCACCACCAGTTCGTGTTTCCTCATGGGGCCTTCCTGAGTGGGGAGGTCACCCCCGTGCTGGACTTCGAGGCCAGCACCAAAGACCGTCCCGTCCAGCAGCGCGACAAGACGACCGGTGAGCCGGTGTGGTCGGTCGCGGTGACCAACGCGAGTCCCGATGTCCGCGCGGCGGATAAGACGGTGAGCGTGAAGATCGTGGCTGCGGTCGCTCCGGAGATGCCTCCGGTGCCGCCCGCCATGGCAAGTCTCGGCTTGCCGTTCGTTCCGGTCGAGTTCGTGGATCTTACGGTCACGCCGTATGTGAACTCGGCGAACAATCGCCTGGCGTATTCGTTCCGGGCTCGCGGGTTCCGCCCTTTGGCGGTGTCCCGTTCGCACGAGGCCAGCAGGAGTTGATCCTGTTCGCAGCGACCTGAGGGTCATGATTCAGGGCCGGTAGACCCGGTGCCTGCTGCGGCGCAGCAGCCGCCAATCATTCAACACGCCTGTGTCCCCGTGAACCGCTGAGCGGTCGGGGGCTTGCCCCGGCATGCCGGGCCGCGCGCTGTGGAGCTTGGAACCCTCCGCCGTGTGGTCCGGCGTGCTGCAAGGGGCTCGCGTTTTGCCCTGTTCCCCCGAATCGATGCCTGAGGGCTGGCCGGTTGCCGTACCCGGTCGGTCCTCGGGTGTCGGCACCGCTGGTGTGAGCGGCCCTCGCTGCTAGGCGCGGGCTGCGGCGTGGGGTGCGGGGTCCTCTGGTCTGAAAGGAGGTCTCCCATGATTCTCCGCAAACTCCCTGGTCAGGAAATCGTAGGCGTCGTCTCCACCCGTCCGGACACCACGGTTGTGTTCGCTCCGACCGTTGTTCGAACTCCGGTCATCATCTCCGTCACGGTGTGGTTGTGGCGGCTGCTGGCAGGTTCGATCCGCACCGTGTGGCGTCACCCGGTGGCCTGCGCGCTGCCGGTCGTCACCGGCTGGCTGTATTCGTTCGGCAACTGGCACCTACTGGCCTTCATAGCGGCCGACTTGTCGGCCATCGCCGGCCTGGTGGCGTGGGCCTACCCGCACGTGTTCGGTCGGTGGGTCAGCTGGCCGGTCATCGCCTGGTGGCGGTGGATGTGGGTGTACCGGCGTAAGTGGCAGTCAGTCATGGTCATGGCCGGTCTGGCCGGGAACTTCGGCGGGCGGCTGTATCTCCCGGATCTGGTGCGGGTGCGCTGTGATGCCCGCTGCGACACGGTGCGGGTGCGGATGCTGGCCGGTCAGGCAGTGGAGGACTTCACCGACCATGCGCCGAACCTGTCCAATGGCTTCGGCGCGAGCAGGGTGCGGATCACCTCCCCCAAACCGGGCTGGGTGACGCTGGTCTTCCCGCGTGCCGATGCGCTGGCGCGGGTGATCCCGGCGATGCCGATTCCTGAGCGGGCGTGGGTCGGCCCGGTGGAGATCGGGATATCCGAGGACGGCGGGGTGTTCCGCCTCCAGGTCCATGGCACCCATGTGTTGATCGCCGGTTGCACGGGTTCGGGCAAGGGCTCGTGGTTGTGGTCCATCGTGCGCGGGTTGCTCCCGGCGTGCGTGGCGGGCATCGCGCAGGTCTGGGGTCTGGACCCCAAGCTCATGGAACTGTCCTTCGGCCGTGAATTGTTCGACCGGTACGCCGCCATCCCTGAGCAGTGCGCCGAACTGCTGGAACAGGCCGTGGCGCTGATGCAGGAACGGGCGCACCGGTACGCGGGGATACGCCGTAACCACATTCCGACGGTCGATGACCCGTTCGTCTTGGTGGTCGTGGATGAGGTGGCGTTCCTGACCGCCTACCAGCCGGACAAGGGTTTGCGGCTGCGGATCTCGGCAGCGCTGGCCACGCTCACCACCCAGGGCCGGGCGGTCGGTATCGGCGTGGTGGCCGCGCTCCAGGACCCGCGCAAAGAGGTCCTGAACATCCGGAACCTGTTCCCCGACAAGGTTGCCCTTCGGCTGGATGAGCCGGGTCAGGTCGACATGGTTCTCGGCGACGGCGCGCGGGACCGGGGCGCGATGGCTGACCAGATTCCCCGTGATCCCGATGACCCATCGGTCGGGGCCGGTGAGGCGTACGTGCGGCTGGAGAACAGCCCCGATCCGGTTCGTGTCCGTGCCGCGTACGTCTCTGATGCCGATATTCGGCAGATGGCCGACTGGTTCGGGAGTCGCTCATGGTGACCTCGGGTGGTTCGGCCGGCGACAGCGCCCCCGTCTCGGACCTGGGATCAGGGCTGGGATCGGGCGTGTTCAGCGTGGCTGCGGTGATGGCGTCGGGGCTGGTGTCGCGTGAGGTTGCCGAACAACTGGCGGTCGCGAACGGGGTGTGTGTCCGGCCTATCCCGATGCGGCGTCAGGACACGGTGACCGGTGTGGTGGACACCATCGACTTGCCGTGCGGGTCGTGGCGGGAGTCGTGGTGTCCGCCGTGCGCGAAGCGGGCTCGGCAGGTCCGGATGGCGCAATGCCGTGAGGGCTGGCACCTGGAGTCCGAACCGCTGGTCGAGTACACGCGCGGTGAGTACCGGTCCTATCTGCATGACCTTCGATCGCAGGCACAAGGGTGGCGTGATGACGCTGCGGCGGCCGGGGAGGACACCACTGATCTCGATCTGGCGCTGGTGGAGCTGGATGCCGAGATCGGCGCGTTGGAGCCGGTCAGCCGGACGGCGGCGGACCTAAACGATGCGGGCGACGACAGCGCGCCGGGCGAAGTGGCCTCGGAGCGGCGTTCCCGGTCGACGCGTCGGCGGGATGACGCGGTGAATCTGCCTCGGCGTCAGCGAGTGCCGGGGACGCTGGGGCGGGTCTATGAGGGTCGGGATGGCAAGGGCTTTCGTCCGAGTATGTTCCTGACCTTGACTCTGCCGTCCTACGGTCGGGTGCGGAACGGCGTGCCGGTCAATCCGGATACCTACGATTACCGGTCGGCGGCGCGGGATGCGCTGCACTTCGGCAAGCTCGTCGACCGGTTCGTGCAGAACCTTCGCCGGGTGGCGGGGTGGGATGTGCAGTACTTCGCGGCCGTCGAACCGCAACGGCGGCTGACTCCGCACCTGCACATGGCGATCCGCGGGACGCTGCCTCGGTCGGTGGTGCGTCAGGTGGTGGAGGCGACCTATCACCAGGTGTGGTGGCCCTCGGTGGATGAGGTGGTCTTCGGTGAGGGCGACGCGGAACCGGTCTGGGCAGAAGGGCACGGTTACGTCCATCCGGGCACGGGTGAGGTGCTCCCGTCTTGGGATGAGGCGTTGGACGGCGTGGAGGCTCGGGAGGATCGCGCGGATGGTGGCGGGCCGGGCGAGCCGTTGCACGTGGCGCGGTTCGGCGCGCAGATGGATATGCAAGGTGTGCTGGCCGGGACCGCCGATGCTGACCAGCGGGTCAGGTATCTGACGAAGTACCTGACCAAGTCGCTGTCGTGGGACGCGGTGTTGAAGGCCGACGCGGGTTCGTCGGCTCGGGCGGCGCATGTGGCGCGGCTGGCGGAGGCGTTGCGGTGGGAGCCGTGTTCGCCGGAGTGTGCGAACTGGCTGCGGTACGGCGTCCAACCGCGCAAAGCGAAGTCGGGGCTGCGTCCGGGCTGGTGCCGGAAGAAGGCGCACAGTCCGGACCGGATGGGCTACGGCGGGCGTCGCGTGCTGGTCTCGCGCAAGTGGTCGGGCAAGACGCTGGCCGGGCACAAGGCGGACCGCAGAGCGTGGGCGTTGACGGCGGCCGGTCTTGACCCGGAGCAGGAGGCAGGCGAGCCGGGCCGGTACCTCTGGCGTCGTCTGAGCGCCTCTGATCCGGCCCTGGAGCCGATAGCGGTGCGGCTGTTGCGGCTGGTGGCGACACGTCAAGCGGCACGGGCGGCGCGAGAAGGCCCGTCCGGTCATGGGCCTGATGACGTCGGTGAGGCATCAGGTCCCCACGCGGGGCGCGATGTCTGATGGGTGACGCGGGCGAACTACGGAGGGAATCGGAGCGAGCAAGATCGGCCGCAGAGACTAACTTGGGCTCCATTGCTTCTCGCTGTGAACCGGGCGATGAACGAGGGCGCGGGCGGCGTGGTGCTCGCGGGTCGGCGGCGGCTGGCGGGGGTAAGCGTCGCCGTCGTTCGGCAAAGCGTCCCGAAGGGGCCACTATGGCTGTGCCTTTGCCGGGTATGGCGGAGTGGATCGAGGCGGCGGCCGGGCACCGCTCAGCGGAGGGTGGGCGGGCGGGATGCGGACAGGCCGACCAGGGAACCCCGCCAGATGTTGATCTTGCTGGGGTTCCTGAGGCCGCGTCGGCGGGCGGTCGGCACGGGGCGGACGTCGGCGAGATGACCTCAAACGACCGCGTGATCGCCGCCTACGCGCGGTCGATCGTGGCAGCGGCGGGGCCTCTCAGCGATGACGCCGTGGACCGGCTGGCGGCCTTGCTCGGTTACCGGTAGCGGCGCTCACCTCCCCGTCTTGGTTGGCTGTACGGGCAAGCCCTGGCCGGTGGCTGTCGGCGCGGGCTTGCCCGTCATTGGTGCGGCTATGCGGCATCGCGTACCCAGGTGAGGCGCTCGTGGGCGGGCAGACGCTTGCCTGGTGTCCTGGGGTTGATCCGTACTTGGCCCAAGTACTGCGGGCTGAGAAGGATCTTGGCGATCTTCCGGCGGATCTCCACCGGCGCGTCACGCCACCGGGTCACCGCGTCGACCACCGGACCGCCGACCTCGGGTGCCAGCAGTGAGGCGAGCTCGGACGGGGTGGTCAACTCGCGCAACTGGGCCTGCTTGCCGGCGAGCTTCGGCTTGATGTCCTCGATCAACTGGGCGAACATCCGCGCCTCCGACACGTTGGCCGGCACCGCGTTCTCCGCCTCCTCCAGCTGGGCCCGCAGCTGCGCTATCGCGGTCTCCAGCGCGCGGACCTGCGGGGTGTCGACACGGCGGGCGACCCTCGCGGAGAAGTCGGCCTGTGATAGGTAGTCCTCGATGACGGCGTTGAGGATCGCGTCGACGGGGGCCTTGGTGATGCGCGCGCATCCGCCGGTCTGGCACATGTAGTCACCCCGCTTGCTGTCGAGCGTGGTGATCGGACCCAGACACTTGGCGCACCGCATCGTGCGCGTGTATTCGTGCTTGACGCTCCCGAACCGGGGCTTGGTCGACTGATGCGCCGGCTCAGCCAAGATCCGCTGAACGTCCCACCACAGATCACGCTCAACGATCGCATCCCACGTGCCTTCGATCAGCTCCCCGTGGTGAACGCGCAGACCCGTGTAGGCGGCCCTGGTCGCCATGTCCCGCAGATGCGCGGGGGTGTAGGGGTTGCCCAGCTTGTTGCGGTACCCGCGCTCCTTGAACTCCTTGGCGATGCTGCGCCCACTGCGGCCTCGCCGGTACAACGTGAACAGATCAACGATCATGGGGGCTGTCTCGGGATCGGCCTCCCACGTGATCAGCTTCCCCGTCCGCTCGTGGTACACCGGACGCAACCCCACCGGGCACAACCCATGCGGGCGGCCTTCGGCGGCGTTGGCGGCCATGTCCCGCCGGATCCGCTGCGCGATCTTCGCCGACTCATACTCGCTGTCGTTGGCGTCATCGATCAGCCCGCGACGATCACGCGGATTGGCCGGGTCATAGAGACGGCCGTGCGTGGTGACGAACACCAAGATCCCCTGCCGCTCCAGCAGGTCAAGCATCGTCACCCACTCCAGCACCCGCCGCGACCCCCGGGAACTCTCCCACAGGACCAGGACGTCCGCGCCGAACTCCCCGCTACGCAGGTCGGTCATCAGGCGGTCGAAGTCGTCGCGGACGTCAGTGCTGTACCGGGAAGCCGACACCGCCCGGCCTTCCCGGTAGGGCTCTCCGAGCGTGATCCGATGCGCCGCGCATGCCCGTTCGTTGTCCTCGTGCTGCTGGGCCGGCGACTTCATACGCTTAGACCGGTCTTCACTGACACGCAGGTATTCCCGGCCGGTCAGCTCCCGGCTTCCCGGTAGATCATCACCGGGAAGCTGAGAGGCTAATAACCCTTTCGACCTGGGATGCAATGACTTGGTCATACATCGAAGGTAACTCTAAGAAGGCCCGAGCACTGAGGAGCGCAGGAGAGCGAAGCGAACCGGAGCGACGAGGGAAGACGGGGGCTGAAAGCGCCCGAGCCGCCGCGCCGGAGGCGCGGCAATTTCACACGTAACGTTCCAAGATCGAAGACTCCGCCAGCCGGGACAGACCCTCCCGCACGCTGCGTGCCCTCGTCTCGCCGACCCCGCCGACCATCTGCAGGTCGACGATGCTGGCCGCGAGCAGCTTCTGTAGCCCGCCGAAGTGGTCGACCAGCCGATTGACGATCGACGCCGGCAGGCGGGGCACTCGGGCCAGCAGCCGGAACCCCCGAGGGCTCACCGGCGAGTCGAGGGCCTCAGGGCCGGTGCTGCCGAGGATCCCGGCCACCCGTGACAAGTCGAGCAGGTCGGTCGAGCTGAGGTCGTCGAGCTCCCGCAGGGCGTCGCTGAAGCCGCGCTGCTTGGGGCCGAGGGCGTCGGGCAGGTAGTCGCGGACGATGAACGCGCGGTCGTCTTCGACCCCGGCCACCAGTTCGTCGAGCTGCAGGGAGATCAGGCGGCCGTCGGTCCCGAGTTCGACGACGTAGCCCTCGATCTCGCGGGCGATGCGCCGGACCATCTCCATGCGCTGCACGGCCGCGACCATGTCGCGCACGGTCACCAGGTCTTCGATCTCCAGCGCCGAGAGGGTGCCGGAGACCTCGTCGAGGCGCTGCTTGTAGCGCTCGAGGGTGGCCAGCGCCTGGTTGGCCTTCGACAGGATCGCGGCCGACTCTTCGAGCACGTGTCTGACACCGTCGAGGTAGACGGCGATGATGCGCATGGATTTGCTGATCGCGACGACTGGGTAGCCGGTCTGGCGGGCGACCCGCTGGGCGGTGCGGTGGCGGGTGCCCGACTCGTCGGTGGGCACGCCGGGATCGGGAACCAGGTGGACGGCTGCCCGCAGGATGCGGTGATCGCCCTCGCCGAGCACGATCGCGCCGTCCATCTTGGCGAGTTCGCGCAGGCCCGTCGCGGTGAACTCGACGTCGAGCTGGAAACCTCCGGTGCACAGCTCTTCGACGGTCGGGTCGTATCCCAGCACGATCAGACCGCCGGTATGGCCCCGGAGGATGCGTTCGAGCCCGTCGCGCAACATGGTTCCCGGGGCGAGCGTCGCCAGGACGGCGCGCCTGCGCTCGTCGGCTTGTTTGTCGTTTTGCACGTAAGTGACCCCCGCTGGTTCACACGGCTACTACGCAGTTTACCGACGTAACGGCCTCCTCACCGGATGTGTGTCAGAGCGTCCCAGACGTTCTCGGCCTCGGTGACGGTGAATCCGGGGGCGAAGGTCGAGGTTCGCAGCGGTTCGCGGACGGCGACGACCTCGCCCCGGCGGCTTCTCGACGGCGGATCGATGCGGGGCGGGGTGACGGCCTCCATCGAGCCGGCCGGGACCAGCGCGCGGGTGAAGCCCAGGCGGGCGGCCTCGGCGAGGCGGCGGCGGACCTCCCGGACCGGCCGCAGCTCTCCGGCCAGGCCGACCTCGCCCATCGCGATCAGGCCCTGGGGGAGCGGGTTGTCTCCGGCGGCGCTGACGACCGAGAGCATGAGGGCCAGGTCGACGGCCGGGTCGGTGAGGCGGATGCCGCCGACGGTGGCGGTGAAGACGTCACACCGGCCGATCTTGGCGTTGAGGCGGCGCTCCATGACGGCCAGGACCATCGCGACGCGGTAGGAGTCGAGGCCCGATGACGTGCGCCGGGGCTGGGGGGCCTCGGTGGGGCCGACGAGCGCCTGGAGCTCGGCCGGGATGGGGCGGGTGCCCTCGATCGTCACGGTCACGCAGGTGCCCGGCACGGGTTCGGGGTGGCGGGAGACGAACAGGCCGCTCGGGTCGGTGATGCCGGTGATGCCCTTCTCGTGGAGGTCGAAGCAGCCGACCTCCTCGATCGGGCCGAACCTGTTCTTGATCGCCCGGACCATGCGCAGCCGCGAGTTGCGGTCGCCCTCGAAGTGGAGGACGACGTCGACGAGGTGTTCCAGCACCCGCGGCCCGGCGATCGAGCCGTCTTTGGTGACGTGGCCGACCAGGACGGTCGCCATGCCGCGCTCCTTGGCCAGCCGGACCAGGTTCCCGGCGACCTCGCGGACCTGGGTGACCCCGCCCGGCACCCCGGTCGCGTCGGCGGAGCCGATCGTCTGGACGGAGTCGACGATCAGGAGCCGGGGGTTGACCTTCTCGACGTGGGTGACCAGAGCGCCGAGGTCGGTCTCGGCGGCCAGGTAGAGGTTGTCGACCACGGCGCCGATGCGGTCGGCCCGCATGCGCACCTGCGACGCGGACTCCTCACCTGTCACGTAGAGTACGGTCTCGCGCCGCCCCGCGTGGGCGGCCGCCTCCAGCAGCAGCGTCGACTTCCCGATGCCCGGCTCCCCGGCCAGCAGCACCACGGCCCCCGGCACCAGCCCGCCCCCGAGCACCCGGTCGAGCTCGCTCACCCCGGTCGGCCTGGCGTGTGCCACCTCGGCCTTGACCTGCCCGATCGGGATGGCCGGCGAGGTGATCGCCCCCGCCTTGACCTCGGTCACCCCGGCCCGGACCCCGGCCTCCTCGACCGTGCCCCACGCCTGGCACTCCCCGCACCGGCCGACCCACTTGACGGTCACCCAGCCGCACTCGCCACACCGATAGGACACCTTGGTCGCTTTAGCCACGAGCCGCAGGCTACCGGCGCCCCCCGACAGATTCCGCCTAGAAGAGCCGCCATCTCAGGATGTTCGGGTAGGCGAGCTCCAGGCCCTCCGTCTCGCGGATGGCCGCCTTGGCGACCGTGTGGGCGAACTCGATCTTCAGGACCGCTTCCAGGTCGGCGCGCCGTTCGAAGACCATCCGCAGGTCGAGTTCCTGCCGGGACCACCCCTGGCGGGCCCAGAAGGCCTCCACGGCCTCCGGGGAGTAGGTCGGCACCGTCGCCTGGAACCAGCGTCCGAAGGAGCCCCGGGTCGCGTCGAGGTCGACGACGAAGGCCGCGCCGCCCTTCCGCACCACCCGTGACAACTCGGCCAGGCCGGGTTCGCAGCCGGGGCCGAAGAAGTAGGCCCAGCGGGCCATCGCGACGTCCACCGAGTGGTCGGGGAGGGGGATCTCCTGGGCGGCCGCCGTGTGAACCGTCACATTCGGCACGCGGGCGCAGCGCCGGCGGGCCAGGGCGGCCAGGTCGCCGTGGGGTTCGACGCCGATCACCGACGACGCCTCCAGTGCCAGGGCGGGCAGGTGGTAGCCCGTGCCGCAGCCGATGTCCAGGACCGTCGCGCCGGTCCAGGGGCGGAGGGCGCGCATCGCCGATTCGACCCGCCGGTCGGGGTCGACCGCGTGGTTCTCCAGTTCGTATACGGCGGGGGCGTTCCAGATGTTGGGGCTGGGCACGGCGCCCTTGACGATGCTGGCCATGACGCAACCCTAGGTTCGCCTCGACCGGACACACGCCCGCTTAGGCTGGCAGGGTGAGCAAGAGTCGTGGCGAGCGTACATATATCGGAAGGAGCGAGGTCGTCCGGGTGCCCAATGCGAAGATCGCGTTGTCGACCGCATCGGTCTATCCCGAGCGAACCCCCGACGCCTTCGAGCTCGCGGCACGCCTGGGTTACGACGGCGTCGAGATCATGGTCGGGCAGGATCCGGTCAGTCAGGACGTCGACGTGCTCCAGCGTCTCCGCGACCACTACGAGCTGCCCATCCTCGCGATCCACGCGCCCTGTCTGCTGGTCACCCAGCGCGTGTGGGGCAAGGACCCGTGGCTCAAGCTGCGCAAGGCCCAGGCCGCCGCCGAGCGGCTGGGCGCCGGCACCGTCGTGGTGCATCCCCCTTTCCGCTGGCAGCGTGACTACGCCCGGGACTTCGAGATCGGGCTGGCCCGCATGCGCGACGAGACCGACGTGGTCTTCGCGGTCGAGAACATGTTCCCCCTCCGGGCCCGGGGCAACGAGGTCGTGCCCTACTCGCCCGACTGGAACCCCCTCGACTACGACTTCCCCCACGTCACCCTCGACCTGTCCCACACGGCGGTGTCCGGGTCGGACGCCATGGAGATGGCCACCAAGCTGGGCGACCGGCTGGCCCACCTCCACCTGGCCGACGGCATCGGCACCACGAACAAGGACGAACATCTCGTACCGGGACGAGGCAACCAGCCCTGCGCTCCCATGCTGGAGCGCCTCGCCAACGCGGGCTATGGTGGGCTGATCGTGCTGGAGATCAACACGCGGAGAGCGGCGACCCGCACCGAGCGGATCGACGACCTGGCCGAGGCGCTGGCCTTCGCCCGGCTCAACTTCGCCGCCTCGTCCGCGAGGAAATGAGCGCTACAACCCCATGAGTCACCTGGTCTTCGACGCGCCCAGGGTGGCCGAGGCGTACGACGCGGCCCGACCGGAATATCCCGCCGCGCTCTACGACGCCCTGTCCGAACTCTCCGGCACGACGCTCGACGGCGCCACCGTGGTCGACGTCGGCGCCGGGACCGGCATCTCCTCCCGTGGCATGCAGCGGCGGGGCGCCCGGGTGGTGGCCGCCGATCTGGCCGGGCACATGCTGGCCTATCACGACGGCGCCTCCGTCCTGGCCGACGGCAACGTGCTGCCCTTCCGCGACGGCTCGGCCGACCTGGTGACCTACGCCCAGGCGTGGCACTGGCTCGACCCGGTGCGGTCGATCAAGGAGGCCAGGAGGGTGAGCCGGAGGGCGGTCGCCGGATGGTGGAACTCCGTCGACACCGGCAAGGCCGCCTGGCTGGCCGAATGCCAGATCAGGTTGTCCGACGTGCCGGGTTACACCGGGCCCGAGGGCCGGGACCTGCCGGCCATCGCGCGGGCGATGACCGAGGGCGGGCTCGACGTCCGCGATCGGTGGGTCCACTGGACCCGCCACGTGGGGCTCGACGTGTTCCTGACCAACCTGCGCTCCCACTCCTACATGGCCCGGCTCGACCCGGCCACGGCCGACGAGCTGATCGAGCGCGAGCGGGCGGAACTCCTGCGGGTCTGCCCTGGTGGTGATCTTGTCGTGCCGATGCGCGTTTACCTCGCGGTCGGCCGGAAAGAGCCCGCCGGATGACGGAACAGCGGCGGCGCAGGCCCGGCAGGAGGCCCGGATCCCTCGACACCCGGGGTGAGATCATCACCGCGGCCCGGGGGGTCTTCGCGGAGAAGGGGTTCGACAAGGCGACGGTCCGGGGCATCGCCCGTGAGGCGAACGTCGATCCGGCCCTGGTCCACCACTACTTCGACACGAAGGAGGGCCTGTTCGTCGCGGCGATGCGGTTCCCGGTCGAGCCGAGCGTGGCGGTGCCGATGATCCTGGCCGGGCCCCGCGAGGAGCTGGGGGAGCGGCTGATCCGGTTCATCCTGACGGTCGCCTCCGACGAGGACCGGCGGGCGCCGATCATCGCGATGATCCGGTCGGCGATGTCGAACGAGCAGGCGGCCACGATGGTGCGCGAGTTCCTCGGTGAGGCGGTGCTCCAGCGGCTCGCCCAGGGGCTGGGCGTCGATCCGATCAGGATCGAGGCGGCGTTCGGGCAGATGATCGGCGTGGTGATGCTGCGGTATATCGTCAAGATCGAGCCGATTGCGTCGGCGACGCCCGATGAGCTGGTCGCCCTGCTCGCGCCCACGTTGCAGCGATATGTCGACCCCTGACGGAGCGCCTTCTAGAGGTTTGTTCTAGGGTCTGATTATGGTGACCACGATGGCGATGAGGAGGCCCCAGTGTTGCTGGTCTGCATAATCGGGCTGCTGATGACGGCGCTGACGATCGCGGTGGTGGCCAGGCGGGTGGGCTTCCTCTATCGGCTCGCCACCGTCGGCGAACCGGCGCCCGAACGGATCGAATACGCCCGCGCGAACATCGGGGCCGAGATAAAGGCCCAGCTGGTGGAGGTGTTCGGGCAGAAGAAGCTGCTCAAGTGGACGCCCTCGGGCATTGCCCACTTCTTTGTCATGTGGGCGTTTTTCATTCTTTTGACCGTTTATGTGGAAGCCTATGGCGCGATGATCCAAGGCGCCATCACAGGACGGCCCGACTTCCACATCCCGCTGATCGGCCGCTGGCCGGTGCTGGGCTTCCTGCAGGACTTCATCGCCCTGGCGGCGCTGCTCGGCCTGGTCGCCTTCGCCGTGATCCGGATCAGGAACGCGCCCTCGAAGCTGGGCCGCGACTCCCGCTTCTCCGGGTCTCACCTGGGCGGCGCGTGGCTGATCCTCTTCATGATCTTCAACATCATCTGGTCGTTGTTCCTGTTCCGGGCCGCCGCGATCAACACCGGCAACTTCCCCTACGAGTCGGGGGCCTTCGTCTCCGAGCTCGTGGCGCGGATCCTGCCGACCTCGTCACTGCTGGAAGAGATCGCGCTGCTGCTGCACATCGGCCTGATGCTGGTCTTCGCGGTGATCGTGGTCAACTCCAAGCACCTGCACATCTTCACCGCCCCGCTGAACGTGTTGTTCTCGCGGCGTCCCGACGGCCTGGGCGCGGCCCAGGAGATGCGCAGCGGCGGCAAGGTGCTCGACTTCGAGGAGGCCGACCCCGAGACCGACGTCTTCGGCCGGGGCAAGATCGAGGAGACCAGCTGGAAGGGCTTCCTCGACTTCTACACGTGCACCGAGTGCGGCCGCTGCCAGTCGCAGTGCCCGGCGTGGAACACCGACAAGCCGCTGTCGCCCAAGATGCTCATCCTCGACCAGCGTGACCACGCCTTCGCGGTCGCGCCCTACCTGCTGATGAGCGAGGAGCAGCGCGCCCACGCCGGTCAGGACGTGCTGGCCCTGCTGGAGAAGCCGCTCGTCGGCGAGCAGGGCGTCATCCACCCCGACGTGCTCTGGTCGTGCACCAACTGCGGCGCCTGCGTCGAGCAGTGCCCGGTCGACATCGAGCACATCGACCACATCCTCGACATGCGCCGCTACCAGGTCATGATCGAGTCGGCCTTCCCCTCGGAGGCCGGCGTGATGCTGAAGAACCTCGAGAACAAGGGCAACCCGTGGGGAATGCCCGAGATGAAGCGGGCCGAGTGGATCGAGGAGCTCGACTTCGAGGTCGAGATCGTCGACGAGAAGATGCCCGAAGACACCGAATACCTGTTCTGGGTCGGCTGCGCGGGCGCTCTTGAGGACCGGGCGAAGAAGACCACCAAGGCGGTCGCCGAACTGCTGCACATCGCGGGCGTCAAGTTCGCGGTGCTCGGCCCGATGGAGGCCTGCACCGGCGACCCGGCCCGCCGCCTGGGCATGGAGTTCCTGTTCAACATGCTGGCCCAGCAGAACATCGAGACGCTCAACGAGGCCGGGGTCAGGAAGATCGTGGCCACCTGTCCTCACTGCTTCAACACCCTGGCCAACGAGTATCCGCAGCTCGGCGGGCACTTCGAGGTCGTACACCACACGCAGTTGCTCTCTCATCTGGTCGACACCGGGAAGCTGACCCCGATCACGCCGATCGAGGAGAAGATCACCTACCACGACCCGTGCTTCCTCGGGCGGCACAACAAGGTCTACTCGCAGCCGCGCGACATCATGGCCAAGGTGCCCGGTGTCACGACGCAGGAGATGCACCGCCACAAGGACCGCGGCTTCTGCTGCGGCGCCGGCGGCGCGCGGATGTGGATGGAGGAGCGCATCGGCAAGCGCATCAACACCGAGCGGGTCGACGAGGCGCTCACCACCGATCCCGACACGGTTTCCACCGCCTGCCCGTTCTGTCTCGTGATGCTCGGCGACGCGATCAACGAGAAGAAGACCACCGGCAAGGCGAAGGAGACTCTGGAGGTCGTCGACGTGGCCCAGCTCTTGATCAAATCCATCAAGGGCTGACTCGGCCGTTGATCGGTTGTCGAATCCGCTGGTCAGGGCCACATGCGCGCCACCCTCTTCTCCACATAACGGGAGAATCACGGTAACCTCAACGTTGGCTCAATCAACGGGGAGGGGGCTGAACGGTGGGTGTGGTCGTCACAGACGCGGAAGTAACTCTTGCCGACGTGCTCTCCCTGCGGATGGCGATCGACCATCCGCTGGAGGCGGGCACGCATCTGGTGCTCCGGCACCGCGGCACCGGCTCGGAACGGAAGGTGCGGCTCGGGACCCCGGGCCGCCCCGCCAACGACGCCACCGTCGCCGTCTCGCTGGCCGGGTTGAAGCTCACCCCCGGCCGCTGGGACGCCTACCTCCAGCAGAGCGGCCCGCGCACCCGCATGCAGAGCGTCGACCCGGGCTTCTCGCTCGACCGCCTCGACGCCTACGCGCTCGGCCGCCGGACCATGTCCTACCGCGCCTACCGCACCCGCAACGGCTTCCTGGCCATCAAGATCGCCGATGCCGAGCCGGTCGCCGACGTGCGGGCGGTCTGGTTCCGCGAGGGCCGGTTCGAGGTGACGGGGCTGCTGGCGTACACAGGGCTGGGAGACGACGACCAGCACCACCGCGCCCGGCTCTCTCTGAAGCACAGTGACGCCACCGTGACCGCGACGGCCACGGTCCAGGGTGTACGGTTCCACGCCGCGCTCTCCCTGTGCGACGTCCTGGCCGCCACCCCCGACTCCGAGGGGGTGTGGGAGCCCTCCCTCGAAGTCGACGGGGTCGACGGCCCGATGGCTTTGGGAGCGCTCCTCGACGACGTGGAGGGCAAACGCCGCCGCGTCCACTACCCGGCGACGAAGATCGACGGTGTCCCGATCAAGCCGAGCTTCTCGCCCGCCGACCATCTCCGGCTCGAGGTGGGCGCGGCGTGAAGATCACCTTCCTGGTGCCGTCCGCGTACGGTATGCGCGGTGACATACGGGCGATGCTGAACCTCGCGGCCGCCCTGACGAGCGGGCACCAGGTCGAGGTGGTCAGCGTCAAGCGCACCAGGGACGCCCCGTTCTTCCCCGTCGACCCCGCGATCAGGCTGCGCTGGCTGGTCGACGCCCGGCCCGGCCGCCACCTGCTGCCGCGCGGCCAGGTGCGCACCGAGGTGGCCCTCTGGCGGGCGCTGCGCGCGATCCGCTCCGACGTGCTGGTCACCGCCCGGCCCAGCCTGAGCGTGCAGTCGGCCCGTTACGCCCCCCGCGAGGTGGTCAGGATCGCCCGCGAGTGGACGCGGCCGGCCGTGCCGACCCCCGTCCAGCGTTTCTACCCGCGCCTCGACGCCGTGGTGACCAGCACCGACGCCGGCCGAGGCGAGTGGACCCGGCTGCTCGACGACGAACTCAGCGTGCACACCATCCCCGACCCGCTGCCCAAGGGCCCGTGGCCGAGATCGCGCATGGACAACCGCATCATCAGCGCCGGGGGCCGGTGGGTGTCCGACAAGGCGTTCGACCGGCTGATCAGGGCGTTCGCGATGGTCGCCGACAAGCGGCCCGACTGGCGGTTGCGTCTCTACGGCGCCGGCTCGGAGGAGAAGCGGCTGCGCGCCCTGGTCGCCGAGCTCAGCCTGCACAACCACGTCTATTTCATGGGCACCACCCCCGACCTGCCCGGCGAGTTCGCCAAGGCGTCGATCGTGGCGGTTCCGTCGCGCCACGAGGTGCTCGGCATGACCGTGAACGAGGCGCTCAGCACGGGGGTGCCCATCGTGGGCTTCGACGGGCCGAAGGGGCTGGCCCAGTTCGTGCGGCCCGGGGTCGACAGCGTGCTGGTCAGCGAGGGGGCCGGGGAGATCGAGGCCTACGCGGGGGCGCTGCTCTCGCTGGTCGACGACGAGCGTAAACGGATGACGCTGGCCGCCGGGGCGCTCGAATCGGCCACGCAGCGCGCCGCCACCGCCATCGCCGCCCGCTGGCAGGATCTGATGTATGGCTTGCGCTCCAGAGCCTGACCCTCGGGGAATAACAGATCCCGAGCCCCCAAATCCGGAAGCCCGGGATCGTGATCTTCAGCTTCAGCGACTCGCCGAAGTCCGCAACCCGAGCGCGTTGTCGAGCTCCTCCAAGGTCAGTCGGTCATCCGTGAAGTTGACGGCCTCCAGAACCTCGGCGTAAAGCGCGATTTCGTCCAACGCGACACGGTCATGGACCCGGGAGTCCAAGTCGTCGTGCCCCACCGCGTCGTCCTTCCTTCCGCAGCCCACACCCTCTTCGAGGTTACGTCCGCGTCGGTTTCGGCGACATGGCCCATCGGGACCATTCCCGCCGCCGGACCCCCCTCGACTAACCATTTCCCGCTAAGCGCGATCACAATTCGGTCAATTTCCCAAGGTAGGTGGGACCTGATTGCTAAAGGATGATTTATCGGTCTTTGCGGGGTAAGGGGGATCTGGCGGTCAGGAGTGGTACAACCACTCCGAGGTGATCTCCGAGACGGGCCTTCCGGGCATCCGCAACGGCGAAGGAACCGTGTCGTCGCGTTCGTGAATCAACTTCCCAGAGACGGCCGAAGCCGACGGGAATCCTCTTTCCGGCACCGACCTGCCGATCATGGCAGACCATGCCAGACCTGTGGCGTAGGCCGCGCCGAGGAGTGTCGAGGCGGCCTCGCGGCCGGGCGGGGAGAGGACGTCGGGCAGCGCGCCGTTGACGGGCCACAGGGCCCTCAGCGGGTGGGCCGAATCGTCAAGGGCCTCTCGCACGGCCCGGCGCACCTCGTCGTCGAGCAGGGGGAAGACATCTGTCACCTGAGCGTCAGCCACCGTTGACAGGTCACAGGCGAGGAGGCTCCCGGCGGCCAGGCGCGGGTCGACGCCCCGGCCGGCCAGGTAGCCCAGTGCCTCGGTCAGGTCGTAGAAGGTGTGCTGGAAGTGGTCCTTCGGGGCGGTCTCGTGGATGGTCGTACTGGTCAGATGGGGTGGCAACCGGTGCAGCCAGTGTCTGGCCAGGTCTGACCCCCGGTCGGCGTGGCCGTGGTCGAGCCAGGGCTGCCGCAGCAGGGGCTCGATCATCACCGTGAGGGCCTGGGCACGCGGCCGGAAGCGCGGGTCGTCGCTCAGCACAGTGGCGACCTCCGCCGCCAGCCCGGCCAGGCGCAGCGCCGTCTCGTGGGCTCCGGCGGCCAGCCTCTCCCTGTACGGCTCCAGCATCGCCTCCAGCCGCACCCCCGGCAACCACCTGACCCAGTCGTCGCCCGGCAGCGGCCTGCCCAGGAACTCGCCGAACATGGTCAGCAGTTGCTCGTTGCCGTCGAAGGCCGGCGCGTAGGCGCACCACATGACGACGCCCCACACCACCGCGACGGGCGAGGTCACCTCGGGGGCGAACAGGTCCTTCAGCGGCCCCGGAACGAGCGGGAAGTCCTCCTGGCTCAGCCCCCGGTGGGCCGCCAGGATCGCCCTGATCCGCTCGGCGACCTCCGGCAGCACGTCGGGCCCCACGAACCCCTGCGTCGACCCCCGGTCGGCCGCGAAGTCGGGCCCCTGCGGCACCAGCCACCACGGGATGGCGGGGTTGACGCGTACACACGTGTTGCGCACCCCGGGCTCGGCCGGGGGCGGCGCGAGCATCCACTGGCCGTCGGCGTCGCGCCGGTACCAGCGTGCGCCCAGCCCGAAGATCCAGCACGAGCCGTCGTGGGCCGACAGCCCACGGCGGGCGAGCGCCTCGGCGCGTGCCTCCATCGGGCGAAGCGACCACCGCGGGTCGGCCACCATCGCCCGGACGTCCTGCTCCACGGCCGCGAAACCGTCAAACTGCACGAGCCACATGCTAGAACATGTGAAACTTTCACCCGGCTGAGCTGGATAAATGGCTCTGAGCTGGGGGACTCGCGGCACAACCTCTTGGCATGTCCGCTGTTGTTCCACTTCGATGGTCTTCGTGACGGAGACCCAGCAGGCCAAAACCGACGCGGACCAGCCGGAGAACGCTCCCACCGCGAGGCGGAGATGGCTCGGGCAACCGGGCGACCTGACCGCCCTGGGCATCTGGTTCTTCTGGCACGTCGCGACGTACATCTACATGGTCCTGGCCGCCCCCGGCCGGACCGAGGCGCCTCTCCTCGACCGGCTGACGCCCTGGGACGCCGAGAACTTCATCACGATCGCCCAATACGGCTACGACGGCGCGCCCGGGATGACCGACGCGCCCAAGCTGGTGGCGTTCTTCCCCGGGTTGCCGCTGCTGCTGCGCGACCTCAACTGGCTGGTGCCCAACTACGACCTGCTGATCGTGCTCGTGTCGGTCGTGGGGAGCGCGGTGGTCGCCGTTTTCCTGTCGCGGCTGAGCGAGTCGTACAAGGAGGGCACCGGCACCTGGACGGTGCTGGCGTTCTTCCTGTCGCCGTTCGCGGTGTTCATGTGGGCGGGCTACTCCGAGGCCCCGTTCCTGGCGCTGGCGATCCCGGCCTGGCTGCTGGCGCGGCAGGGCCGCTGGGAGTGGGCGGCCGTCTGCGCGGCGTTCGCCTCGTCGATCCGGATCACCGGGCTGTTCCTCGCGCTCGGCCTGGCGGTCATGTTCCTGGTCTCAGAGAACGGGCTGCGCGCCGACTGGCGGAAGATCTTCTGGCTCGTGGTGCCGGGGTTGCCGGTGCTGGCGTACATGATCTTCCTCAAGATGCGGGTCGGCGACTGGATGGCCTGGAACGCCGCCCAGGCCCAGTACTGGGGGCGTTATCCCGTGAGCCCCCAGGAGGTGCTGGTCAACACCTGGAACCGGTCGCTGGAGGAGCCGGTGCTCGCGACGTCGTATCGTGAGGAGATCATCGCGGCGTTCGTGCTGGTCATCCTGATCGTCTGGCAGCTGGTGCGGCGGAAATGGGCAGAGTTGGCCTACCTGGCGCCCCAGGCCGTCGCGTTGCTGGCGATGTCCTCGTTCTACATGTCGGTCGGGCGGGCATCGTTGTTGTGGTGGCCGCTCTACATCGGGGTCGGCATCGCCGCGGCGCGCAACAAATGGGCGTTCATGGCGTATGTCGCGGTGGCGGCGCCGGTCATGGCGATCAATGTAGGAAACTTCACCACGGGGGCCTGGGTTGGCTGAGGTGTTCGCTCTGGACGACGACCTGCCGTCGATCGATCCGACGGCCTGGATCGCGCCGGGCGCGGTCGTGGCCGGCCGCGTCCGCGTCGGCACGCACGCGAACGTCTGGTACGGCAGCGTGCTACGGGGAGACGACGAGTCCATCGAGGTCGGCGCGCAGTGCAACGTCCAGGACCTGTGCTGCCTCCACGCCGACCCCGGCTTCCCGGCGGTCCTCGAACCGAGGGTCAGCGTGGGCCACAAGGCGGTCGTCCACGGCGCATACGTGGAGACCGGCGCCCTGATCGGCATCGGCGCCATCCTCCTGAACGGCGCCTACATCGGCGCCGGCACGCTGGTGGCCGCGGGGGCGCTCGTGACGCCGGGCAAGAAGTTCCCCGGAGGAGTGCTGCTGGCCGGATCTCCAGCGAAGATCATCCGAGATCTCGACGAAGACGACGTCGCGACCTTCGCCGAGACCCCCGACCGCTACATGGACAAGGCCCGCCGCCACGCACGTGCCCGGCGCTGGTGAGCGGAGTTGGTCGCCGCCTTGCGCGGAAACCAGGACCGGATGGAGGGTCTCGCCGCGGTGGCCGAGGAGGCGGCCCTGACGGCCTGACCAAGCGGGAGATCGGCGAGAAGCTCTACGTGTCCCACCTCTACCGGATCTTCCCCAAGCTGGAGATCACCTCAAGATCGGCGCTGGCCGCGGCCTTCGACCGGCTAACCTGAAGTCTTGATCATCCCCGCCGACTTGTCACACATTTGTCGCGTTGACCCGGCGCGGGCGCGCCCGCGTCCGGACTGAGGAGCGCAGGAGAGCGAAGCGAACCGGAGTGACGAGGGAAGACGCGGGCATGAAGGCGCCCGCGCCAGCCGCGCCGGAGGCTCGGCCGAATAACAGGGTTCGGGTTGCGCCCCGCCGCCGATAGCAGGAAAGTCGTGTCTTGATACGTCTTCCCGCCATCTCCCCCAAGGCTCTTCATGACGAACCAGACTGACAGTTTCCCCGACCTCATGAGCGACGACTCGTTCGAAGTCGTCATGCGTGGATACAGCCGCCGCCAGGTGCACGACTACATGATCCGCACCCGGAACCAGATTCGTGATCTTGAGGAGCGTCTGGCACGTACCATCGACCAAGCCGAGCAGAGCCGGCTGGAGCTCGCCGAGGCTCGCCGGAAGCTGACCGAGGCTCCGCAGAGCCCCGACGAGCTGGGTGAGCGGCTGAGCCAGATCCTCAAGCTGGCCCACGAAGAGGCCCGTGCCAACAAGGAGGCCTCGGAGAGCGCGGCCTCGCAGATGCGTGACCAGGCGGCGGCCGAGGCCGAGCGTGTGGTGTCGACGGCGCGGGAGCAGGCCGACTCGATAAGGGCGGCGGCGCAGGAGGAGGCCGAGCGGCGCATCCACGACGCGACGGCGTCGGCCGAGCGGCTGCTGGCGCAGGCCGGGGCCGAGGCGGAGGAGAAGGTGGCGACGGCCAACGCCGAGGCCGAGGAGACGTTGCGGGACGCGCGGGCCGAGGCCGACCGGCGGGTGACCGCCGCGACGCTGGAGGCCGAGAAGCTGGTGGCCGACGCCAACGCGGTGGCGGAGCGGACCTTGACTTCGGCCAAGCAGCGTGCGGGTTACCTTGACGAGCACACCGGCCGGCGTGTGGTCTATCTGACCGACACCCACACCGAGGTGATGCGCCGCCTGAACGAGATCGGCGCCGTGCTGGGCGACCTGCTGCACCGTGAGCAGGCCGCCGGTCCGCTGATCGATGAGGCGTCGGTGTTGCCGCCGGCTCCGTCGATCGACGAGGAGCTCCCGGTCGAGCGGGCCGAGGAGGAGGAAGAGGACGAGGTTCCGGCGTCGGCCGCGCAGCCGGCAGCCGCGCCTTCCCCGGCCGCCGCCGGTCCCGCTGTGCTGGTCGATCAGGCCGCCGAGGAGGATGACTCCGAAGACGAGCATGTGATCGTCGATCACGACCCGGCCGTCGCGGCCGCGCCGGTGGACCTGCGACGCGGGCTGCCTCCGATGGATGCCCGCGGCGCCTGAGTGTGGAGATGGGCCCGCCAATGGGGTGGCGGCGGGCCCACCGCCGATCTTGAGCGGGGACGGCTGCCGGCCGTTCCCGCTGTTCAGCTCCGGCCGGCGTCGTCGGCGGCCGGTGTGGTGCCCCGTGAGAGCGCCTCGTCGTTGGCTGGCACCAGTGGAAAGCGCCCCCACGGGGGTCTGTGGTTATCGGTGTATGAGAAAGCGGAAGCCTCCGCCCCCGATAGGGTCGGAGGCTTCCGCGCTTCGGTGGGCATCAAGGATCCGCCGTGTTGGCACGTTCCTCCTGGTCGCGTAACAACTGGCGTAATCCTTCCGGCTCGTCCGCGTCGATGGTCATCGCGCAGCCGGCCTCCCGCTGAGCGGAACTCAGGGGATGGTGGCGGGTTGCCCACCACCGTCCCGCATCGCTCCGCCAGATAGTCCATTCCGGATACTCGCGGGCAATTTCGGCAAGATGCCGGTCAAAGGACATCTGCCCACCTTTCCCTCGCCGAGCCGCCCCGGGTGTACCCCGATCTCCTTGACGTCTCCCTATCAAGGTGCGGGACATCTCTAGAGAAGACAAGATCCTGGGAGGACAGGTCCACCTATCGTCCGATTTTTCAAGTTGAACTACGCATCGAAGTCGTACTGGAGTACATACGACGCGGCGTCGAGTGTCATCTCGTTGAGCTCAACCGGTATGCCTCCCGAGGTGTACGCCGTGCGCACCACGACGATGATCGGGTTCCCCGGCGGCAGATGGAGGAGTTCGGCCTCCTGGGGCTGCGGCATCCGGGCGCGTAACTCCTCGGTGAAGTGGGCCGGAAGGTAGCCGAGGTCGCCCAGGCGGGCGTAGACGCCGCCGGGGCCGGTGTCGGGCAGGGTGATGGCGGTTCCCTCCACCAGGTCGGCGGGGAAGTGGGAGACGGCCAGCTGGACGGGCCTGCCGTCCACGTTGTAGCGCCGTCGGCGGATCCAGACCTCGTCGACGTCGAGGACGCGCCCGATGTCCTCGCTCGCCGGCAACCGTTCGATGTGGACCTCGTCCACCGTGTAGGCACGCCCCCGGGTGTCGGAATCCCAGATCGCGCGCCCCTGCCCCCACTGTTCACGGGACAGACGTCGTGACCCATGCCGTCTGATGGGCCGAAAGAGTCTCACGTATACCCCCGAACCTCGCCGCGGAACAGCCAGGCCCTCATTGATGAGTACGGCCAGCGCCTGCCGTGCGGTGGCGCGCGCGATGCCGTACTCGGTCATGAGGGCGTTTTCGCCCGGTAGCCGCTCCCCATCGCGGAGTTCGCCCGACAGGATCTGCGTGCGCAGCCGGTCGGCGATACGCCGGTAAATGGGGGGCTCGTGATGCACCGGGGACTCGGTCACGTTTGATCACCCTCTGTCACCAACGGGGGGTTAGCGTCTCCAGAGAACTTGCCCCGTCTTGTCCACGATCGCACAGAGAGAATGGTTGGTCCCGAGCCTAATTTGAGCGGATCGGGCCCCTGTGGCGATCTTCAGCGGTTAGTGCAGCCCGTTACCCTGGAACGGTCCTAGCCGCTATTCACCCGGCCCACCAACGCTGCGTCATGACCGCAGCCAGGACCGCACCCGTCGTGTTCAGCAGGATGTCATCGACTGACGACACACGGTGGAGCTCCAGGCCGTATTGAAGTAACTCGACGGTAAGAGATCCGGCCGCCGCGACGGCCGCGACGATCTTCAAACGAGCCAACTTTTGAGACCTGAGGGGCAAAAGCGCGCCCAATGCGGCGAACACCAGCAGATTGCCTCCGACCTGCACGAACGCCGTCCCGGCCGATCCCGTCACTACCTGTGCAAGATCGTGAAATGGGACCAGACCGACCGCCCGGTCAGGAGCCGAGGGGTCACCGGGAGTGAGGATCATCCAGAGCCAGGGCGCCGTGCCGATCACGATGAAGACGTCCGCGTACGCCGTCCGTGCAGGTTCCGGGTGGTTGGAACGCTCCCGGAACCGAGTGAGCAGGTGAGCGACACCCCATCCGACGGGAATGGTCAAGAGGGTGGCGATGACGACATGTCCCCATAGATCCCACGCCAGCAACATGACTGTGTCCTTTTTGGCATCCATCGGGCCGGTTGTTCCGGACACCCCATGGCACTTGCGGTCAGGGCTAAATGCGACAAAAACCTTAGCCGTAAACGGTCACCAGAAGGTGGCCCCTTGGGAAGCCGACCCTTGGTGACGCATTGGGCTGCCGAGTCAGGATATTTCTGGAGATGATGTCTGGCATGAGCATCACCCGCGCCGGCTGTGCCGCGCTCGACTCCGCCGACCCCCTTCGCGGTTTCCGTGCGGAGTTCGTCCTGCCGGAGAACGTGGTCTACATGCTCGGCAACTCGCTCGGCGCGTTGCCGCGGCGCACGATCGAGGCGGTCTCCCACACAGTCATCGCCGAATGGGGACGTGACCTGGGGCAGAGCTGGAACACCGCCGGATGGTGGGACCTGCCGGAGGTGATCGGCGACCGGATCGGCAACCTGATCGGCGCCGGGCCCGGCACGGTGCTCACCGGCGAGTCGACCTCGGTCTCGATCTTCAAAGTGATGTCGGCTGCCGTCCGGCTGCGTCCGGGCCGCCGGACCGTCGTCGTGGAGTCGGAGGGCTTTCCGACCGATCGGTACGCCGTCCAGGGCCTCGCGGCGGGCTTCGACCTGAACGTGCGAGATTTCGGTCCGGGCGATTCGCTCGCCGACGTCCTCGACGACGACGTCGCCGTGGTGCTGCTGTCCCACGTCGACTACCGGACCGGCGCGCTGCGCGACCTGGCCGCCGACACCGCGTCGGTGCACGCCGCCGGGGCGCTGGCGATCTGGGACCTCTGCCACAGCGCCGGGGCGCTGCCCGTCGAGGTGGGCGCGGCCGACTTCGCGGTCGGGTGCACGTACAAATATCTGAACGGCGGGCCCGGAGCGCCGGCCTATCTCTACTGCGCGCCCGCGCACCTGGCGGAGGCCGAGCCGGTGCTGCGCGGCTGGCACGGGCACGCCGCGCCCTTCGCCTTCGAGGCCGACTACCGGCCCGCCGACGGTGTCCGCCGCTTCGCCGCCGGAACTCCGCCGATCCTGTCGATGAGCGCGCTCGCCGCGTCGCTGGACCTGTGGGAGAAGGTCGACATCAGGTCGGTGCGGGCCAAGAGCGTCGCGCTGACCGAGTTGTTCATCGCGCTGACCGAGCCTCTCGGGCTCGACCTGGCCACCCCGCGCGACCCGGCCGGGCGCGGCAGCCAGATCAGCTTCCGGCACGAGCACGGCTATCCGATCATGCGGGCCCTGCTCGACCACGGGGTGCACGGCGACTTCCGCGCCCCCGACATCATGCGGTTCGGGTTCACCCCGCTCTACCTGCGCTACGTCGACGTGTACGACGCCGCCGACACCCTCGCCGAGATCATCGGCAAGGGCATCTGGCGGGACGAGCGTTATCAGCGCCGGGTGACGGTCACCTAACGCGTCTTGGCCTTGTCGGCGACGATCTCGGCGGCCAGGGCGACGCACTCGGCGCAGATCCGGCCGCCTTCGCCGTAGACCATGTGGAGGTGTGGGTTCGGCGGCTTGCGGCAGAACGAGCAGGCCGCCGCGCGCCGCGTCTTGCGGGCCGAGAACGGGTGGGTGAAGTTGCGGGTGAAGCGCTTACGCGCGGCCTGCTTCGACACGCCGAGGCGGTCGCCGATGGCCGTCCAGGAGGTGCCCGCGGCGCGGGCGTCGCGGACCGCCAGATCGATCAGGGCGTCGGCGTCGCGGGTCATCTCCTGGCTCAGCTCGTTGGCTGCGGCCAGGGTGTCCAGCGGGTCAGAGGGGTTGGCCGCGCGTTTGCGTGCGCGGGCGAGTAACTCTGATGGCTCCATATCGACAACATTAGGTTGTCATCTGGGTCAGAGCAACTTGCCGAGCCGTTTCGGCGCGACGAGCCGGTAGCTCTCCTCGACCCAGTCCTGGAGCACGTCGAACTCGGGCAGATCGCTCGCGTAGGGGACGGTCACCCAGCCGGCCCGGCCCAGGCCGTAGCGGCTCGGGATGGCGCCCGGCACGCTCAGCGCGTGTCCGTGGGCGACGACCAGCTTCACGCCGAAGCCCGCGCCCGGCTCTTCGGGCAGATGTCCGGCGGGAGCTACAGCCGGCCTGCGGTCACCCGCGTCCCGCTCCGGGGGGCCCAGGAACAGGAAGATCTTCTTGTTGACCTTGACGACGGCGCTGTCGTCCCAGGGGAAGTCCTCGAACGCCTCGGGCAGGGTGAGGGCGTACGCGCGGAGTTCGGCTCGGATACTCATGTGCTACTCACCGGTAACTTGGGATGCGGGGCTCAGGCCCGGCCCCGGGCTGGGCCTCCAGCATTGCCCCATGAGCAAACCCGTGCCAAGTAAGACCACATCCGCGTATTTCGCGCAGTCCGTCATCTCGTTCGGGCTGGCGCTCGGCGCCCTCACGCTGGGGGTCGCCTACCTGCCCGTCGACCCCTGGATCAGGTCGTTCTTCGCCGTCGGCGTCTTCTATCTGGTGACCGCGTCGTTCACGCTGGCCAAGGTGATCCGCGACCGGCAGGAGGAGTCGGCCGTGGTGGCCCGGGTCGACCAGGCGAGACTCGACCGGCTCCTCGCTGAGCACGATCCTTATCAGAGCTGACGGGCTCAGGTGTACTTGCTCTGCGCGCCACGGACGTAGACCGGCTCGCCCGACTGGACCAAGGCGTAGATGATCTTCGAGGTGTGGATCGGAATCCGGATGCATCCGTGTGAGGCCGGATATTTGGGAACCTCCGAGGATCCGTGCATGGCGATGCCGCCGTTGAAGTAGATCGAGTTGAACATCGTGCCGAGCGGGCTCGTCGTCCAGCCCGGCGCCCGCGTCCCCGCCCGGAAGTCGCCGACGGGAGTGCGGGCGAAACCGCAGTGACCGTTGTCGCAGTACGACCGGTTCGCGCCCGTCGAGATGTGGGTGGTCAGATCGGGCTTGCCGTCCCGCCAGACGGTGAGCAGCTGCCGCCGGACGTCGATCTCGACCCGATCGGTGGCCCTGGGGCGGACCAGCGGCTTGACGCGCCGCGGGTGGCGCAGCGCCCACATGGTGTCCCGGTCGATGCGGTTGGTCATGCGCAGACCGTTGACCTTTTGGAAGGCCCAGACGGCGTAACGGGTGGTCTCGCCGTAACGGCCGTCGTCGACGCCGGAGTCGAAGCCGAGCTCCCGCAGGCGCTGCTTCATGGCGCGGATCTGGTGACTCTTGTCGCCGAACTTCATGACCTCGATACGACGGGGTCGTTGACGCTCGTGCCGCTGGTGACCGACCTGGTGGGCGTGGTGCGTGCCGGTGTGGGCGGCGTGGTGGGCGTTCGGGTGCCCGTGGTGGCGGGCGTGGGCGTCGTGGTGGCGGCCATGCGTTTCGTGGCGGCTGGCGTGGGCGTCTTGATGCCTGCCGTGCCTGTCGTGGTGGCGGCCGCCGAGCATGTCGTGGCGACCGTGCATGTCGTGGCGACCGTGCATGTCGTGGCGACCGTGCATGTCGTGGTTGCGACCCTGCATGTCGTGGTTGCGACCCTGCATGTCGTGGTGGCGGGCCTCCATGTCGTGATGGCGAATGGCCAGGTCGTGATGGCGGGTGTCCACGTCGTGACGTCTGTCGTCCATGTCGTGATGCCGGCCATGCGCCTCGTGATGCCGGCCATGCGTGTCGCGGTGGCGGCCGTCATGCATGTCGTGGTGTCGCCCGTGTGCGCGGTCGCCGTGCATGTCGTGATGTCGCGGGTGCCCGTCGTGGTGGCGGTCGTGCGCGTCCGGGCGGTCGGTGTAGTGGAAACGCATGTGCCGACGGCCGCCAGGGTCTCTGCGGGACGACATCGAGCGCCGGTGATTCGCCTCGAAGCGGCGGTGGCCGAGGACCGTGCGCCCGTTCGTGGTGCCGTAGGCCGCGCGCTGGACGGCCGCGCCGGTGAGCGCGTGCCCGGCCGTCGTGCTCGCGGTCACGCGTCGTTGCGCCACGCCGTTGGCCGCGCGCCGTTGTGCCGCCGCCAGAGCGGCGTGCTGGGCGGCCGTGTGGCCGGTGGCGGTGTACCGGGCCGCGTGCCGCTGGAGTGCGGCGGAGGCCGCGCGTTGCTGGGCTGTACCCAGGGCCGCGCGTTGCTGGGTCGTGCCCAGGGCCGTGCGCCGTTGCACGGCGGCGGAGGTCGTGCGCTGGTTGTGCCTGCCCTGCGCCGCGTGGTGGTGGGCCGCCGCCCAGGTGGCGTGCTGGTTGGTCGTGCCGGTGACCGTGTGCCGGGCGGCTGTGCCGAGGGCCGGCTGCCGGTTGGCCGTGCCGTGCGCGCGGGTCGCAACAGGGCGCCGGTCCCGTGTGTGGTCACGGTGCACGGTCGGGCGCCCGTGCTGCTTGTTCTCCTGTACGTGCTTGTGCTGCCTGTCCTTCACGGCTTGGTTGCCGTGCTTTCTATCCGCCGAGTCGGCGAAGGCCGCCGACCCGGTGATCAGCGCCAGCCCGAATCCGAGGCCGACGACCATATATGTCCGCATGGGGGCGAAATTCCCACGGAGATCCCCGGACAGACCGGACTTAGGCGATCTTGATGGAAAGATGATCTTTTAATAGGCGAGTGCCTTTGTCTTGGCGCTCGGCGCCAGCATCGTCTCCTGGAACTTCGGGAACGCCACCGTGCGCGGGTCGCCGTCACTGGTGTAGCGCTCGCCCGGGTTCTCCTTCAGCCAGTCGAGCCACCCCGTCGAGCAGAACTTCGCGCAGTCGCCCTTCTTGTCCATCGACCGGATCCGCGGGATGCCCAGCGGGTCGAACGCCCCGCTGAACGGCGACTGGGCCGGCATGTAGCCCGCCAGGAACACGCCGGAGTAGTTGTACTTCACCCCCTTGTCGGAGCCCTTGAGCGCCCACTCCTTGGTCTTCGGCTGGTTGCCGTAGGGGAGGGCGAAGGTGACGACCTCGCCGCCGTTGAGGTCGGTGATCAGCTTGTGCCCGGCGGTGACCTCGTCGAGCACGACCTGCTTGGGCTTGCCCATCAGGTTGGTGTGGTCTTTCGTGTGGTTGCCCAGTTCCATGCCGTGCTGCTTCAGCCAGGCGACGATCTGCGCCTGCTCGGCCGGGCTGCTCTTGCCGAACATGTCGCGCGTCACGTAGAACGTCGCCACCGGGCGGAAGCCCGGGTACTTCGCACCCGCCTCCAGCAGGATCGCCACCGCGGTGTCCTTGGCCGGGGTGCCGGTCCCGTCCAGGGTGACCTGCGACGGCGACGAGTCGTCGAAGGTCAGCACGACCGGGTGCTTCCCGGCCGGAATGTCGATCTTCCCGGTCACGTACTCGGCGGCGGTGATCGGCACGTAGCCTTCCTTGGCCAGCCGTTCGAGTTCGGTGCGGAACTGCTTGGGCGTGCGGTCGTCCTGCGTAGTCGGGTTCTCGATGATGCGGTGGTACATCAGGACCGGGATCTGACCCAGTTCGTTGGCCTTGACCGCCTTCGCGTTGGCCGCGCTCACCGGCTTGATGGCCGCCGGTTTGACCTCGACCGCCGTAGCGGGCTTCTGGCCTTGGTTGGCGCCACATGCCACACACCCGGCCAGCACGATCAATCCGACAGTCGCCGCGGCTCTCATCTCTGGTGCCCCTCCGATAAGTCATGTCATTGACACGGAGAGTGATCCCCTTTGGTGAGGGCGAAGACGGCTAAGAGATTTTAAAGTTCACGTACAGGGCGAAATGTGGCATTCGGGATGCCGGTGGCGAGGGGGGCGAAGTGTCACCGCCGGCATCCCGTCCGCCATCGTGAAGACGCCACCGGCCATGCCCCTGACCTCGGGCGGCGAGATCACGATGACGCGCTGATCCGCTCCTCTCCGGAGTAGACGTTCATGGACCGGCCACGCACGAACCCGAGCAGGGTCAACCCGGACTCGGCGGCCAGTTCCACCGCCAAGCTTGACGGCGCCGACACCGCGGCCAGCACCGGAACGCCCGCCATGACGGCCTTCTGGACGAGTTCGAACGAGGCCCTGCCCGACACCATGAGCGCCGTTTGCCGAAGGGGCAGCCGGTCGTCTCGCAGCGCCCATCCGACCAGCTTGTCGACCGCGTTGTGGCGGCCGACGTCCTCCCTGACGGCCAGCGCCCGGCCGGTCGGCGTGAACAACCCGGCGGCGTGCAGGCCGCCGGTCCGGTCGAACACCTTCTGGGCGGTACGCAGCCTCTCGGGCAACTCGGCGATGACCTCTTCGGAGAACGTGACGTCGTCGGGGGCGACGTCCCAGCGGGCGACCGTCCGGACCGCGTCGAGCGAGGCCTTGCCGCAGACCCCGCATGACGAGGTCGTGTAGAAGTTGCGCTCCAGGGAGGTGGCCGGCGGCCTCACGCCGGTCGTGAGCCGCACGTCGAGCACGTTGTAGGTGTTCTGGCCGTTCTCCAGGGCCCCCGCGCAGTAGCGGATGGCCTCGATGTCGCCCGCCTTGCCGATGACCCCCTCGCTGACGAGGAACCCGGCGGCGAGGTCGAAGTCGTCGCCGGGGGTGCGCATCGTGATGGTGAGCGGCTTGCCGTTGAGCCGGATCTCCAGCGGCTCCTCGGCGGCCAGGACGTCGACCCGGTGGGCGTGCCCGGTCTCCCGCAGCCGCAGGATGCGCCGCTGGACGGTGACCCTACCCATCGGAGGCCACGTTCTGGACGTGCTGGAAGCCGAACCGTCCCTTGATGCACAGGTTGCCGTGGGTCACCGGGTTGTCGTGGGGAGAGGTGACCTTCACGATCGTGTTGTCCTGCACGTGGAGGGTCAGGTTGCAGCCCACGCCGCAGTAGCTGCAGATCGTGGTGGTCTGGGTCTGGCGCTCCTCGTCCCAGGTGCCGGCCTCGCGCATGTCGAACTCGTTCTTGAACGACAACGCGCCCGTCGGGCAGACCTCGACGCAGTTGCCGCAGAACACGCAGGCCGAGTCGGTCAGCGGGGCGTCGAACTCGGTGGAGATCGTGGCGTCGAAGCCGCGCCCGGCCACCGAGATGGCGAAGGAGTTCTGCCACTGCTCGCCGCACGCGTCGACGCACTTGTAGCACAGGATGCACTTGGCGTAGTCGCGCACGTAGAGGTCGTTGTCGACCTTCGGGGGCTCGGCCACCGTCGCGGCGTCTTCGCCGAAGCGGGCCGGGTCGGCGCCGTATTCGGCCATCCACTCCTTGGCGTTGGGGGTGGTCGACAGGTCGACGGAGGAGCCGAGCAGCTCCAGCACCACCTTGCGGCTGTGCCGGGCGCGGTCGGAGTCGGTCTTCACGACCATGCCGGGCTCGGCCTTGCGTGAGCACGCCGGGGCGAGGGTGCGGGCGCCCTCGACCTCGACGACGCAGACCCGGCAGGCGTTCTTCGGGTTGAGGGTGTCGCCGTAGCAGAGGGTCGGGATGTCCTTTCCGGCCGACTGGCAGGCGTCAAGCAGGGTGTCGCCTTCGGGGACGCGCATCGCCTCGCCGTCGACGGTGATCTCGATGAGCCGCCGTGGCGGACGCAGGGGGACGCTCATGAGCTCTCCTTAGCCGTGAACACTCCAAGCCGGTCGATGGCCGATTCGACGGCGTTCCAGGCGGTCTGGCCCAGGCCGCAGATCGAGGCGTCGCGCATGGCCTGGCCCACCTCCCGCAGGAGCAGCAGATCGCCCTCGCTGCGCCGCTTGGACAGCCGGTGGAGGGCCTCCTCCTGGCGGACCGTGCCGACCCGGCAGGGCACGCACTGGCCGCACGACTCGTCGCGGAAGAACTCGGCGATGCGCAGCAGCACGCCGGGCAGTTCGACCGTGTCGTTCAGCACCAGCACGACCCCGGAGCCGAGCGTGGCCCCGGCCGCGCGGGTGCCCTCGAAGGTCAGCGGGATGTCGAGCTCGTCGGCCCGCACGAACGCCCCGGCCGCGCCGCCGAGCAGCACCGCCCGCAGCTCACCGGTCGCACCGCCGGCGAGGTCGAGCAGGTCGCGCAGGCTGGCGCCGAACGGCACCTCGTAGATGCCCGGGCGCTCGACCGTGCCCGAGACGCAGAAGAGCTTCGTGCCGGTGGACGACGAGGTGCCGACGGCCGCGTAGGCGGCGGCGCCCATCTCCAGGATGTGGGGCACGTTGACCAGGGTCTCGACGTTGTTGACCACCGTGGGCTTGCCGAACAGACCCTTCTCCACCGGGAACGGGGGCTTGGTGCGGGGCTCGCCCCGGAAGCCCTCGATCGAGTTGAAGATCGCGGTTTCCTCGCCGCAGATGTAGGCCCCCGCGCCGCGCCGGATCTCGATGTCGAACGAGAACCCCTGGCCGAGGATGTCGTCGCCCAGCAGCCCCCGCGACCGCGCGACCGTGATCGCGTTCTCCAGCCGCTTGAGCGCACGCGGGTATTCGCCCCGGATGTAGAGGTAGCCGAGGGCGCAGCCGTTGGCGTAGCCCGCGATCGTCATGGCCTCGATCAGGGCGAACGGGTCGCCCTCCATCAGAACCCGGTCTTTGAAGGTGCCCGGCTCGCTCTCGTCGGCGTTGCAGACGAGGTAGTGGGGACGGTCGAGCTGCCGCGCGGTCGCCTCCCACTTGCGGCCGGTGGGGAAGGCCGCGCCGCCCCGCCCGACGAGCCCCGACTCCAGCACCTCGCGGATGACCCCGGTAGGGCCCAGCTCGAAGGCTCGCCGCAGGCCGGTGTAGCCCCCGGTCGCCCGGTAGTCGTCGAGGCTCAGAGGGTCGACGACACCGATGCGCCTGAGCAGGACCAGACCGCCGAGCCCGGATAAACCGGGCGACCGGCCGCCCTCATCTGCCACGGCATCCAGACCCGTCTGCGCAATCGTCCCGGAACCCAAACTCGAACCCTCAGCGGGACCCAAATCCGGAGCCGAACCCGAACCCGGAGCCGAACCCGAACCCGGAGCTGGAGCCGAACCCGGAGCCGAACCCAGAGTCGAGCCCGGAGCCGGAGCCGAACCTGAACCCGGAGCGGGAGACGAAACCGCAGCCGGGACCAGCCGTGGGGTCGCCGGTCCGTGCGGCTGGGCTTGTGGCACCGCGGCCTCGACCGGAGGTTCCTCTGTCGTGGCCGGCCATTCCTGCCCGACGGCGCACGGCCCGTAGACCGCGTTCGCCGGGGGATCGCCCGCCTCGATCGCCAGCGCGGCGGGAGCGCGTTCGCACAGGCCCAGGCACGGGCTGGGCTGCCAGGAGACCCCGGGCGGGCCGAAGCGCTCCTCGACGTCGCGGCGGACCGCCTCGGCGCCCTTGGCGGCGCACGCGAGGTCGGTGCAGACGTGGAGCACCCGGGCCTGGCGGGGCTTGACGGAGAACAACGAGTAGAAGGTCGCCACCGAATAGGCCTCGGCGGGCGGGATCGTCAGCCGGCGGCAGATGTAGTCGAGCGCGCCCTCGCTGATCCAGCCCACCCGGTCGTTGACCGCGTGGAGGGCGGGCAGCAGCAGGTCGCGGCGGTCGCGTGCCACCCGGGGGGCCTGCGTGGCGAAGCGCAGGTCGAACTCGGTGCGGTCGCCGCCGTCCCAGGCGGACGAGGGCGCTCCGAGGAGCGCGTCGACGGCGGCGCGCTCCTCGGCGGTCGGTTCGGCGTCGCGGAACCGAAGATCCATGCGTCGGTCACCCGGCCTTCGCGGGAACGAGGCGGTCGATGCGCACCGCCGCGGCCTTGAACTCCGCCGTTCCGGCGATCGGGCAGGTCGCCTCGATCGTCAGGGCGTTGGTGTCGACCTCGTCGGGGAAGTGCATCGTCATGAACACCAGGCCCGGACGCAGCGCCGGGTCGATGTAGACCGGAGCCACGACGGTGCCCCGCCGCGAGGAGATGCGGACCTCCTCGCCCGCGGTGACGCCCAGCGCGGCGGCGTCTTCGGGGGACAGTTCGATGTTCTCGCCGCGCCGCAGCGGGGAGGCGAAGCCGGAGCTCTGCACCCCCGTGTTGTAGGAGTCGAGGCGGCGGCCGGTGGTCAGCCGGAACGGGTATTCGTCGTCGAGCAGGTCGACCGGTGGCGAATGGCGCAGGATCGCGAACGGCGCCGGTCTCCCGCGTCTGTCGGGGTCGGTCTCCCACAGGCGGCCGTGGAGGAACGGGGGTTCGAGCTCCTCGGTCGAGGGGCACGGCCACTGGATGCCCTGGTGTTCGGCCAGCCGCTCATAGGTCATGCCGTAGTGGGCGGGCGAGACCGAACGCAGTTCGTCCCAGACCTCTTCGGCGCCGGAGTAGTTCCAGTCGTGGCCGAGCCGGCGGGCCAGCTCGCACAGGATCCAGATGTCGTCGCGGGCCTCGCCCGGCGGCACCAGTGCGGCGCGCACCCGCTGGACACGGCGCTCGCTGTTGGTGAAGGTGCCGTCGGACTCGCACCAGGCCGCCCCGGCGGGCAGCACCACGTCGGCCATCTGGGCCGTCTTGGTCAGGAAGATGTCCTGGACGACGAGGTGGTCGAGCATGCTGAGCCGCTTGACGCAGCTCAGCGAGTCGGCCTCGGACTGGACCGGGTTCTCGCCGATGAGGTAGCAGGTGGTGACCTCGCCCTCGGCCATGGCCTCGAGCATCTCGGTCAGGTTGAGGCCGTAGCGGGGCTGGATGGGCGCCTGCCAGGCCGCTTCGAACCGGGCCCGGATCGCGGGGTCGAGGATGTCCTGGAAACCGGGGAGACGGTTGGGGATGGCGCCCATGTCGCCGCCGCCCTGCACGTTGTTCTGGCCGCGCAGCGGCGACAGGCCCGAGCCGTAGCGGCCGACGTGGCCGGTCAGCAGGGACAGGTTGATGAGGGCGCGCACGTTGTCGGTGGCGTTGTGGTGTTCGGTGATGCCGAGGGTCCACACCAGTTGCGCGCGGTCGGCGCGGGCGTAGGCGTGGGCCATCTCGCGGATCGCCTCGGCGGGCACGCCGGTGACCTGCTCGGCCGCCGACAACGTCCACGGTTCGACGCTGGCGGCATATTCGGCGAAGCCCTCGGTGGCGCGCTCGATGAACGTCGTGTTGTGGAGACCGGCGTGGATGATCTCGCGGGCGACGGCGTGGGCGAGCGGGATGTCGGTGCCGACGTTGAGACCCAGCCAGCGGTCGGCCCACTGGGCGGTGCCGGTCCGGCGGGGGTCGACGGCGAACATCCTGGCGCCCTTGCGGATGCCCTTGAGGACGTGCTGGAAGAAGATGGGGTGGGCGTTGCGGGCCGCCGAACCCCACATCAGGATCACGTCGGCGTCTTCGACCTCCTGGTAGGAGGAGGTGCCGCCGCCGCTGCCGAAGACGGCCGACAGGCCCGCCACGCTCGGGGCGTGGCAGGTGCGGTTGCACGAGTCGACGTTGTTGGTGCCGATGACCACGCGGGTGAACTTCTGGCCGATGTAGTTCATCTCGTTGGTCGACCGGGCGCACGACAACATGGCGAAGGCGTTGGGCCCGTGGGCCGCGACGTTGCGCCGGAAGCCCTCGGCCGCACGATCGAGCGCCTCCTCCCACGTGGCCCGCCGCAGCACACCGTTCTCGCGCACCAGCGGATGGGTCAGCCGGTCGTAGTGCTCGGTCTTCTTCCGCTTCATCGACCTCATCCTTTCGTATTCTGTATGCAGACTACGGTATGTGGGCTCATGCTGCGCCGACAAGCCGGGTCTGGGTGTCGAGCAGATCGGTGACGGCGTGGATGGCGCGCAGCGTGGGCACCGGGGTCTCGGTCAGGTCGGCCAGCTCGACCACGGCCGAGAGCAGCACGTCGAGTTCGAGAGGCTTGCCCTTCTCCAGGTCCTGGAGCGTTGAGGTCTTGTGCTCGCCGGCCTTCTCGGCCCCGGCGAGCCGCCGCTCGATCGAGATGTGGGGGTTGCAGCCGACCGCCTGGGCGACCGCGACCGTCTCTTCCATCATGGTTCTGACCAGCTCGCGGGCGCCGGTGTGGCGGCAGATGCCCGCCATCGTCGCGCGGGCGAGCGCGCTGATCGGGTTGAACGCGACGTTGCCCATCAGCTTGACCCAGATGTCTTTGCGCAGATCGGCTTCGACCGGGCATTTGAGGTCGCCGGCGACCATGGCGTTGCTGAACTCGACGCACCGGGGGGACAACTCCCCGCTGGGCTCGCCGATGGAGAAGCGGGTTCCTTCGAGGTGGCGGATCACGCCGGGGGCCTCGATCTCGGTGGCGGCATAGACGACGCAGCCGATGGCGCGCTCCAGCGGGAGCGCCTCGGTCACCGAGCCGCCGGGGTCGACGCTCTCGATGCGGTAGCCGTCGTAGGGGCCGCCGAGCCGGTGGAAGTACCACCACGGGATGCCGTTCTGGGCGGCGATGAGGCTGGTGGACTCGTGGAGCATGGGCGCGATCATCTGACCGGCCGCGGCGTAGGAGTTGGCCTTCAGGCCGAGGAAGACGTGGTCGACGGGGCCGACCTCGTGGGGATCGTCGGTGGTGTGCGGGTGGGCGGTGAAGTCGCCGCGCGGGCTGAGCACGCGCACGCCTGACTTCCGCATGGCCGCGAGATGCTCCCCGCGGGCTATCAGATGCACCTCGACGCCGGCGCGATGCAGGGCGGCCCCCACATACGCGCCGATGGCGCCGGCGCCAAGAACAGCGACCTTCACACTAGCTCCGTTCTCGCGTCGACAGTGCATTCGGTATACGGTATGGCAACGGTGTCGTCAAGGAGGTCGACCGATGACCGTGCTGTCGCATACCCGGCCCGAATCCGCCGCCGGGCACGCCGATCTGCCCTGGGATCGAGCCCGCCGGCTCGCCGCCGCGGCGACGCTGCCGCTGGTCGCGGCCGAGGTCCCGCTGTCCTCCGCCCACGGCCGCCGGTTGGCCGCCGCGCTGCGCGCGCTCGTGGCCCTGCCGGGCACCGATGTGTCGGCGATGGACGGCTACGCGGTCGGCGGCCCCGGCCCGTGGCACGTCGTCGGCGGCGTGCTGGCCGGGGGTTCGCCCTTCCCCCGGGAGCTCGGTCCCGGCGAGGCCGTGGAGATCGCCACGGGGGCGCCCGTGCCCGCCGGTGCCGTCTGCGTGGTGCCGTACGAAAAGACGGAACAGGCCGGGCTGCTGGTCAGCGGGCACTGTGAGCCGGGCAGGCACATCAGGCGGCGCGGGGAGAACGTCTCCGAGGGGGAGGTCGTGCTGACCTCGGGGGCGCTCGTCACGCCGGCCGTGCTCGGGCTGGCCGCCGGGCTCGGCCACGACACCCTGTGGGTGCGGCCACGGCCGGTTGTGTCGGTGCTGGTCACCGGCGACGAGGTGGTGGGGTCGGGGGTGCCGGGAGCGGGGTTCGTGCGCGACGCGGTGGGGCCGATGTTGTCGCCGTTGATCGCCGCGGCCGACGGTGAGGCGCTGCCGCCGCGTCACCTGCCCGACGGGGCCGAGGTGTTGGAGGCCGCTCTGGGGGAACCGGGGGCCGACGTCGTCGTGGTCTGCGGCGCGTCGTCGAAGGGGCCGGCCGATCACCTGCGCGGAGTGCTCGGCCGGCTCGGCGCGGCGGTCCTGGTCGACGGCGTCGCGGTGCGGCCCGGCCATCCGCAGGCCCTCGCCCGGTTGCCGGGAGGGCGGCTGGTGGTCGGGCTGCCCGGCAATCCGTTCGCGGCTCTGGCGGCGGCGCTGACGCTGCTGCTGCCGGTCCTGCGCGCGCTCGACGGGCGGCCCGAGCCCGAAGGCGAGCTCAGCGCCCTCGCCGGGCCGGTGCGGGCCCATCCGCGCGACACCCGCCTGGTGCCGGTCTGGAGATCGGCGCGCGGCGCGATCCCGGTGGGCCACGACCAGCCCGGGTCGCTGCGAGGGGCGGCGATGGCCGACGCGCTGGCCGTGGTCCCGCCCGGCTGGGAGGGCGGCCCGGTGGAGCTTCTCGCGCTGCCCGCACGGTAACCGGTTCGAAATCTTGTAACCCGCCGGAAAGGTATGGACATCCTCGGAAGCCGGGGGTAACCATGTTCCTCATACGGTATGCAGTATGGCGTAGACGCAAAGCAGAAACGTCTTTGAGAGGACGGCCCTGATGACGGAACCAGCCCCGGACCAGATCTCCGGTGGTCACCTGGTCGCTAAGGCGCTCAAGGCGGAGGGGATCGACGTGATCTTCACCCTCTGCGGCGGCCACATCATCGACATCTACGACGGCTGTGTCGACGAGGGCATCGACGTGATCGACGTGCGCCACGAGCAGGTCGCCGCCCACGCGGCCGACGGCTACGCGCGCATCACCGGCAAACCCGGTTGCGCCGTGGTCACCGCGGGTCCCGGCACCACCGACGCGGTGACGGGAGTGGCCAACGCCTTCCGCGCCGAGAGCCCGATGTTGCTCATCGGCGGCCAGGGCGCCCTGAGCCAGCACAAGATGGGCTCGCTGCAGGACCTGCCCCACGTCGACATGATGACCCCGATCACCAAGTTCGCCGCGACGGTGCCCTCGACCGAGCGGGTGGCCGACATCGTGTCGATGGCGTTCCGCGAGTGCTACAACGGCGCGCCGGGCCCGTCGTTCCTCGAGATCCCGCGCGACGTGCTCGACGCCAGCGTCCCGGTGGCCAAGGCCCGCATCCCCCAGGCCGGCCGCTACCGCGCCTCCACCCGCCAGGCCGGCGACCCCGACGCGATCGAGCGACTGGCCGACCTGCTCGTGCACTCAGAGAAGCCCTGCGTGCTGCTCGGCAGCCAGGTCTGGACGACGCGCGGCACCGACGCCGCGATCGACTTCGTCCGCGCCCTCAACGTGCCCGCCTACATGAACGGCAGCGGCCGGGGCACCCTCCCGCCCGGCGACCCCCACCACTTCCAGCTCTCGCGGCGCTACGCCTTCAACGAGGCCGACCTCATCATCATCGTCGGCACCCCGTTCGACTTCCGCATGGGCTACGGCAAGCGGCTGTCCAGCACGGCCAACGTGGTGCAGATCGACCTCGACTACCGCACCGTCGGCAAGAACCGCGACATCGACCTCGGCATCGTCGGCGACGCGGGGCTCATCCTGGCCGCCGCCGCGCAGGCCGCCTCCGGCCGGGTCGACAACGGCGCCGCCAAGCGCAAGGAGTGGATCGAGGAGCTGCGCGCGGTCGAGACGCAGGCCTTCGAGAAGCGGCTCCCGCGCCAGCTCTCGGCGGCCGCGCCGATCGACCCCTACCGGCTGGTCCACGAGATCAACGAGTTCATCACCGAAGACACCATCTACATCGGCGACGGCGGCGACATCGTCACCTTCTCCGGCCAGGTCGTGCAGCCCAAGTCGCCCGGCCACTGGATGGACCCGGGCCCCCTCGGCACCCTCGGCGTCGGCGTCGCCTTCGCGATGGCCGCCAAGTACGCCGAGCCCGACAAGGAGGTGCTGTGCCTGTTCGGCGACGGCGCCTTCTCCCTCACCGGGTGGGACTTCGAGACGATGGTCCGCTTCGACCTGCCGTTCATCGGCGTCATCGGCAACAACTCGTCGATGAACCAGATCCGCTACGGCCAGGCCGCCAAATACGGGCAGGACCGCGGCCGCGTCGGCAACACCCTCGGCGACGTCCGCTACGACGAGTTCGCCCGCATGCTCGGCGGCTACGGCGAAGAGGTCCGCGACCCCGCCGACATTCGCCCGGCGCTGGAGCGCGCCCGCGAGTCGGGCAAGCCCGCGCTGATCAACGTGTGGGTCGACCCCGACGTCTACGCCCCCGGGACCATGAACCAGACGATGTACAAGTAGGGAGCGGCATGCCCAAGGCCTTGGAGGGCGTGCGCGTCCTCGACATGACCCATGTGCAGTCGGGCCCGTCCGCGACGCAGCTGCTCGCGTGGCTCGGCGCCGACGTCGTCAAGCTGGAGGCCCCCACCGGCGACATCACCCGGAGCCAGCTGCGTGACGTGCCGGGCGTCGACAGCCTCTACTTCACGATGCTCAACTGCAACAAGCGCTCCATCACGCTCAACATGAAGAGCGAGCGCGGCAAGGAGCTGTTCGTCAAGCTCGTGCAGGAGTCCGACGTCCTGGTCGAGAACTTCGGCCCCGGCGCGGTCGACCGCATGGGCTTCCCCTGGGAGCGGCTCCAGGAGCTCAACCCCCGCCTCATCTACGCCTCCATCAAGGGCTTCGGCGGCGGGAAGTACGCCAAGTTCAAGGCCTACGAGGTGATCGCCCAGGCGATGGGCGGCTCGATGGCCACCACCGGGTTCGAAGACGGCCCGCCGCTGGCCACCGGCGCGCAGATCGGCGACTCCGGCACCGGCGTCCACGCCGTCGCCGGCATCCTGGCCGCGCTCTACCAGCGCGAGTCCACCGGCCAGGGGCAGCGGGTGCAGGTCGCCATGCAGCACGCCGTGCTCAACCTGTGCCGGGTCAAGCTGCGCGACCAGCAGCGGCTGGCCCACGGCCCGCTCAAGGAATACCCGAACCGGACCTTCGGCACCGAGGTGCCCCGGTCGGGCAACGCCTCCGGCGGCGGTCAGCCGGGCTGGGCGGTCAGGTGCGCGCCCGGCGGGCCCAACGACTACATCTACGTCATCGTCCAGCCGGTCGGCTGGAGGCCCGTCTCCGAGATCATCGGCCGCCCCGAGCTGGCCGACGACCCCGAGTGGGCCACCCCGGAGGCGCGGCTCAACAAGCTCGACAAGATGTTCCAGCTGATCGAAGAGTGGTCGAGCCAGCACGACAAATGGACCGTCCTCGACCGGCTCAACGCGGCCAACGTGCCGTGCGGGCCCATCCTGTCCACCGCCGAGCTCATCGACGACGAGTCGCTGCGCGCCGAGGGCGCGGTCGTCACCGTTCCCCACCCCACGCGCGGCGACTTCACGACGGTCGGCAGCCCCCTTCAGCTCTCCGACTCCCCGGTCGACATCACGACGCCGCCGCTGCTCGGAGAGCACAACGACGAGATCTACACGCGGCTCGGGGTCACGGCCGAGGAGCTGGCCGAGCTGAAGACGAACGGAGTGATCTGAGATGTCGGCAGAAGTCCGGGAGATCCTGGACAAGGCACGGGCCGAAGGGCGCACCGCGCTCACCGCCCCCGAGGGCAAGCTTGTCTGCGACGCCTACGGGATCGCCACCCCCGGTGAGGGCCTGGCGACGTCGGCCGACCACGCCGTCGAGCTGGCCACCTCGATCGGGTTCCCGGTCGTGCTGAAGATCGTCTCCCCGGACATCCTGCACAAGACCGAGGCCGGCGGCGTCTTGGTGGGCGTGGGCTCGGCCGAGGCCGTACGCGCCGGCTACGACCAGATCATCGCCAACGCCCAGGCCTACGACGCCGGGGCCGTCATCGACGGCGTCCAGGTGCAGCAGATGGTCGGCGGCGGACACGAGGTGATCATCGGCGCGGTGACCGATCCGACCTTCGGCAAGGTGGTCGCGTTCGGCCTCGGCGGAACGTTGGTCGAAGTGTTAAAGGACGTGACCTTCCGGCTCGCCCCCCTAACAGTGCATGATTCCCTGGCGATGCTGGACGACATCAAGGCGGCCGAGGTGCTGCGTGGGGCCCGCGGAGCCGCACCGGCCGACCGGGCGGCTCTGTCGACCATGATCGAACGCGTCGGCGCGCTGGTCGCCGACTTCCCCGAGATCGCCGAGGTCGACCTCAACCCCGTCTTCGCCTCCGCGAACGGCGCCGTGGCCGCCGACGTGCGCATCATCCTGTCGGCCGAACCGCCGGTGGAGACCCCGCGCATCCCGCGCGAGGAGATCCTCGCCAAGATGAACCGCATCTTCCACCCCCGGGCGGTCGCCGTCATCGGCGCCTCCGGCGAGACGGGGAAGATCGGCAACTCGGTCATGCGCAACCTGATCAACGGCGGCTTCCGGGGCAACATCTACCCGATCAACCCGAAGTCCTCCGAGATCCTCGGGTTACCCGCCTACCCGAGCATCGCCGACGTGCCCGGCGAGGTCGACGTCGCGGTCTTCGCCATCCCGGCCGCGTTCGTGCCGGCCGCCCTGGAGGCCGCGGGGGAGAAGGGCGTCGCCGGCGCCGTCATGATCCCCTCGGGCTTCGCCGAGACCGGCAACGTCGAGGGCCAGCAGGAGGTCGTCGAGATCGCCCGCAAGCACGGCGTACGCATGCTGGGCCCCAACATCTACGGCTACTACTACACCCCCGAGAACCTCTGCGCGACCTTCTGCACCCCCTACGACGTGCAAGGAAACGTCGCGTTGACCTCTCAGAGCGGCGGCATCGGGATGGCGATCCTGGGCTTCAGCCGCACCACCCGGATGGGCGTCTCCGCGATCGTCGGAGTCGGCAACAAGGCCGACGTCGACGAAGACGACCTCCTCACCTTCTTCGAGCAGGACGACAACACCAAGTGCGTCGCCATGCACCTCGAAGACCTCAAAGACGGCCGCGGCTTCGTCGAGGCGGTCCAGCGGGTCGTCAAGGAGAAGCCGGTGATCGTGCTCAAGGCCGGCCGGACCGCCATGGGCGCGAAGGCCGCCGGGTCCCACACCGGCGCGCTCGCCGGTGACGACAAGGTCTACGACGACATCCTCCGGCACGCCGGTGTGGTCCGTGCCCCCGGGCTCAACGACATGCTGGAATACGCCCGATCCCTGCCGATCATGCCGACCCCGCAGGGAGAGAACGTCGTGATCATCACCGGGGCGGGCGGCTCCGGTGTCCTCCTCTCCGACGCCTGCGTCGACAACGGGCTGACCCTCATGGAGATCCCGCCCGACCTCGACGAGGCGTTCCGCGCCTACATCCCGCCGTTCGGAGCGGCGGGCAACCCGATCGACATCACGGGCGGCGAGCCGCCCTCGACCTACGAGAACACCCTCAGGCTGGGCCTCACCGACCCCCGGATCCACGCGCTCGTGCTCGGTTACTGGCACACCATCGTCACCCCCCCGATGGTCTTCGCCGAACTGGTCGCGCGCGTCGTGGCCGAGGAAAGGGCCAAGGGCAACCACAAGCCGGTCGTCGCGTCACTGGCCGGTGACACCGAGGTCGAAGAGGCCTGCGAATACCTCTTCGACCACGGCGTGGTCGCCTACCCCTACACCACGGAGAAGCCCGTGGCCGTGCTCGGCGCGAAATACCGCTGGGCCAGGGCGGCGGGGCTCATGCCCGGCTGACGCGTCACCCGCACCACCACCGCGGCGGCCCGCCGCACCTGAGCACGGCGGGCCGGCGCACGACGCTCCGGTCACCAGGGCCGGAGACCCAAGAGGGGGGCGAATCGGGGACAGGCGGGACCAATCAACTCCCGAGGAGGTCCATACGTGGACACGTCAAGTACACCGGCGACCGAACCCACGGCTGCCACCGCAGGACAAGAAGAGAAAGTGTGGCGGGCGGGCAAGCTGGAGCCGATGCCCATCCGCACCCTGCCCGACGCGCCCCCGTCGGTGCACATCCTCGGACCCACCGTGTTCCTCGTCGCGCTCGGCGTGGGCATGGGCGAGTCGTACATGTGGCCCCGGCTGGTGCTGCTGTTCGGGCCGGAGATCCGCTGGTTGTTCCTCGTCGGCGTGACCCTGCAGGCCGTCGTCATGCTGGAGATGGCCCGCTACGCCATGGCCACCGGCGAGAGCATCTTCTTCGGCGCGGCGCGTGTCTTCAAGCCGCTGATGTGGTTCTTCTTCGTCGTCGCCATCGCCGTCTACATCTGGCCGGGCCACCTGTCGGCGGGCGCGGCGGCGTTCGAGGAGATAACCGGCATCCCATGGACAGTGACCGCGGTATGCGGCCTGCTCCTGGTCGGGGTGGTGTTCAGCCTCGCCAAGGTCATCTACAGCCTGCTCGAAAGCCTGCTGTCGATCCTGATCGGGGCGCTGGTCATCGGCACCGCGATCGTCGCCGCCATGGTCGGCACCTGGGGCGACGTCGTCAGCACCGTCACCGGCATGTTCGCGATCGGCTACATCCCCGACGGAGCCCTGTCGGCGGCGTGGTTCCCGGTGATCGTGGGGTCGATCGCCTTCGCCGGTCCGTCCGGAATGCAGCAGATGTGGTACACCCTGCACCTGCGTGACTCCGGCGCCGGCATGGGCGCGCACATCCCGCAGATCCGCGGCCTGCGTCACGCCGGCGAGGAAGAGAAGATGCCCTCGCGGGGCTTCATGTTCGACACGAGCAACCCCGAGGAGATGAAGAAGTGGCGCGGCTGGCGCCGCTGGGTCACCTTCGACGCGTTACTGCTCTTCTGGGGCGTCACCATGCTGGTCACCATCTCCTTCACGGTGATCGCGCAGGCGGCGACGCGGCAGACGCCGGGCGTCAAGGAGATCATCGCGAACGGCGAGCGCGAGGCCGCCCTGTCGGCCATGGCCGACTCGTTCGCCTCGGCGGGCAGCTCGGTCCTCGGCGTCATCTTCCTCGGCTTCATCTCGCTCATCGGTCTGAACGCGACCCTCGGCCTGTTCGACTCGTTCTCGCGCGGCCAGGCCGACATGACCTACCACTTCGTCAAGGGCGCCAAGAAGATGCGCATGTCGCACCTCTACGCGGCCTTCCTGTGGGGCGTCATCGCGTTCGGCATCCTGATCCTGCTGTTCGGCCCGGCCGACGGACCGAGCGGCATCCTCGACACGCTGGCGTTCCTGTCGACGTTCGCCATGGGCGCCTACTGCGTGACACTGCTCCTGGTCAACAACCGCATGCTGCCGAAACCGATCCGGCCCAAGTGGTGGTCGAACCTGATCATCGGCTTCGGCGCCGTGTTCTACCTCGGCATGCTGCTCTACAGCCTCTTCGCCTACGGCGTCGTGGTCGGCTGACATGGCGCCCGACCGACCCTCCATCCGGCACGCCGTGGAGCTCGCCCTCCCCGGCTTCGCGATCGGAGCCGTCGGCGGCGCCATGGCCGGCGGGCTGACCCTCATCGCAGGGCAGCCCGCCGGTTGGGCCGCCGTCTCGGCGCTCACGCTCGCCCTCCCGCTGGGCCTGTTCGGCGGCCTCTTCAGCACCCTGTGCGGGCTCGGCGGCCCGTTCCGGCCAGGCCTGTTCGCCCCGGCCGGGCTGTTCTGGCTGCTGGCCTTCCCGCTCTCCCGACTGACCCAGGAGGTCGGCACCGGACTCGTCATCGACGGCCAGGTCGTCCTCGCGGGCGGCGTGGCGGGCTTCCTCGCCTATCAGGCGCTGGTCAGCCTGGGTTTCGCGATCGGTTTCGTCTGGCTCCACGAACGGCTCATGCCCCATTGGCTGATCCGGTTGGCAGGACGCAACCCCGTGGCGCGTACCCTGCTTCAGCGCTATATCGAGCACGCCGAGGCCCTCGACCACCAACGCCGTAACCGGAAGGCACGTGGAAAGGGCCAGACGAAAGGAGTCCGATGAACCTTCCCGCCTGGGTCTGGGTGGCCACGGTCGCGGGATTCGCCCTCGTGCTCGCGTTCGACTTCTGGCTGGTCGCACGCAACCCGCATGAACCGTCTTTCCGCGAGTGCGTCAGCTGGGTCCTGTTCTACGTGGGCCTGGCCGTCGTGTTCGGCATCGGCCTCTGGGTCCTGTGGGGCGGCGACCACGGCGGAGAGTTCTTCGCCGGATGGATCACCGAATACTCACTGAGCGTCGACAACCTGTTCGTCTTCCTCATAATCATGAGCCGGTTCCAGGTGCCGCGGAAGTATCGCCAGAAGGTGCTGCTGATCGGCATCATCATCGCCCTGTTCATGCGGGGCGGCTTCATCGCCGCCGGCGCCGGGGCGATCTCCCGGTTCGACTGGCTGTTCTACATCTTCGGCGCCTTCCTGATCTACACGGCGTGGAAGCTGATCGGCCACGAGGAGGAGGAGGCCGAGTTCTCCGAGAACATCGCCCTGCGCACCGTCCGCCGGGTGCTGCCCTCGACCGACAAGTACCACGGCGCCGCGATGACCGCCCGCGTCAACGGGCGCCGCGTGGTGACCCCGATGCTCATCGTCATGGTGGCCATCGGCACCACCGACCTGCTGTTCGCCCTCGACTCGATCCCGGCCATCTTCGGCCTCACCCGCGAGCCCTACATCGTGTTCACCGCCAACGCGTTCGCGCTGATGGGCCTGCGCCAGCTCTTCTTCCTGATCGGCGGCCTGCTCGACCGGCTCGTCTACCTGAGCAAGGGCCTGTCGGTCGTGCTCGCCTTCATCGGCGTGAAGCTGATCCTGGAGGCCCTGCACCACGACGGCGTCTCGTGGGCGCCCGAGGTGCCGATCGCGGTCAGTCTCGGCGTGATCATCGGGACCCTGGTCGTGACCACCATCGCCAGCCTGATCAAGACCCGCATGGACGACCGCCGCGCCGCGGCCGAACCCCCTGCCCCGAAGGACGACGCGGGCGAGGAGGACCGCCAGAAGGCCGACATCGACGGCTGACACCGCTTCACCGGCCTCCGTGGTTCTCCTCCACGGGGGCCGTTCCGGTACAGCGGTGTTGGGTTTACGTGCCCCGGATGACGTCGGACTTCGGCGTGGATCGCACGCGTCAGCCCGACGCCGGAGGCATGGGGCGGCTCAGCGCTGCTCGGCCTTGACGGGCTCGGTGGCCCACTGGCGAACGTGGCTCTCGACGCCATCGGCGGAACGCGCCTTGCGCAGCGCGCCGGCGAGGCCCAGCCCGATCGGGCGGCCGTCGGCCGAGGCGCCCAGCGGGCCCTCGAAGGCACGCAGCTTCTCGAAGAACGACTTCATGCGAATACACCTCCTTCGGAACGGTCTCCACTACCCGGGAAGGTCCCGGGGAATCTGGCGGTCATAGGGATGCGGTCTCGGTCTCCGGAATCGATGGTCGGGGACTTCACGGCCGGTGACGTCGTGGTGTGGTGCGGAACAGCTCGGCGGATTGCCCTGCGCGGAAGTTCTTTCAAATATCCCAGCGGGGCATTAGGTCCGCGTTTCAGGCATGGAAACACCGTGGTGGTTCCACGGCTTCCCGATATTTGAATTGTCCGGATCGGATGGCGAATGGTGACGGACGAAGGGCAGCCGAAACCGCACTCCGTGCCGGGTGAAATCGCTTCGACGAAAACCGGGCGACGACTCTTGTAGACGGTCCTCAAAGCAGACGGCTGCGTCTGAGCCAAGTCGGTCGGTCGTGCGTTGACCGATCAGCGATGGTCCGTGCGCCCGCCTGAGATCCAGGGCACACCGCACGGGCCAACGTCGTCAGTGAGCCTCTGCCGACCAGGCCGATCTGGAACTACGCTCCCGATCGCGCTACGAACCCCATATCTGAACGCCCGCTTCAACGCGCTGCGAACGGGCCTGCTCTTCGGCGAGCCGCTCGGTGAAACCAGGAGTGAGCGGCTGCTTTATCAGCCGGCCATTCTTTCCTCCCTGGACTGGCTTACTCGGCGTCGATTCTCAGCCGGATACCGCACGCGGCCGCCGGCGGCGGATGGGAGCCGGGGGCTCCTCCACCGGGTTCTGGGCGCGGGATTCCAGGTAGGACTGACGCGTGTGTTCGGTGTGGCGGCGCATGATGTCGGCGGCGACGTCCTCGTCGCCGGCCTCGATCGCGTCGATCAGCGCCGCGTGCTCCTCCCACGAGGCCCGGCCGCGGTGGCGGGCCACGGGGGTGTGATACCAGCGCACCCGGCGGGCGACCTGTGAGGTCAGATCGGCCAGGACGCGGTTGCCCGACATGTTCACCACGGCGGTGTGGAGCTCGCTGTTCGCGGCGACGGCGGCGTCGACGTCGTCGGCCACGCAGGCGGCCAGACCCCGGTTGCAGATGTCGCGCAGGTCGGAGATGTCGGTCTTGTCTGGGTTGCGGGCGGCCAGGCGGGCCGACTCCGCTTCCAGAAGCGTGCGGACGGCGAGGAGCTGGTCGGCTTCCTCGACCGTGGGGGAGTGGACATAGGCGCCGTGACCGGGCCGCAGATCGACCCAGCCCTCGCCGCTCAGCAACTGAAGGGCCTCTCTGACCGGCTGGCGGGAGACGCCGAGGTTGTCGGCAAGTTCGTTCTCGACCAGGTGCTGACCCGGCTTCAAGCTGCCGATGATGATGAGCTCGAGGATCCTCTCCAAAACGCTCTCCCGCAGGGTTGTGGGACGAACGATCTTCGCGGTGGAGCCCTGGTTGGCCAGCATCGGGTTTCTCAACTCCTGGAAACGACCACTCAAAATGTTTGTCGTCGACTGCCTACAGCATACATTCTTGACATTATCGCTGGCCGTGACATCGCTCACATCGGCCCGCCGGAACTCGTAACGGTCTTTACAGCGACGGCGCGGGAAGAGTGGCGGGCACTCCCGGCCGTCGCAGGGTGGTGCAGAGCAGCGCGGTCGTGGCCGCGATGAGGGTCGCCGCCACGAATACCGGCGCCCCGGTGCTGGTCGCCAGGCCGGGCAGCGCTGTGATCGCCAGGCCCACCCCGGCCGGGCCCGCGACCGCCTTGGCCGTGTAGACCAGGCCGTGGATCCCGTGGACGCGGTCTTCGCCGAAGTACTCCCGCACGAGCGCCGCGATGAGCGGATAGATCGCGCCGCCACCCAGGCCGGCCGGGATCGCGGCCACCACCGCGACCATGTGGGCCGCGGCCACCGCGGCGGCGACGGCCAGCATGCCCTGGGCCAGCGCCAGCAGCGCCAGTGCCGAGGCCAGCACCTTCACGCGGCCGAAGCGCTCGGCCAGGGGCACCGCCGCCGCCCGGCCGGCGCCGGTGAGGGCCAGCAGGACGGCCAGGGCGAGCCACGGGGGCGTGGGGCCGAGGAAGGCCAGGGCGATCACGTCGAAGATCACGACGGCCCCCGCGCCGACGAGGATCACGGTCAGCACGACCAGCGTGGGGGTGCGGACCGCCTCGCCCAGCGAGAACTGACGGGCGGCGCGCGGTTGACGGTGCAGCACCCGCCGGTCGAGGGCCCACGCGCGGGGGTCGATCTCCGGAGGCCACCAGTTGGCGGGCGGGGTGCGGAGAACCGCCGCGGCCCAGGCGATCGCGGCCAGGCCGAAACCGGCCATGACGGGCCATAAGCGTAGGTCAAGGGTGAGCGGAAGCGCGCTGCACGAATAGGCGCCGGTCACGAAGGCGACGCGCACCCCCGGTCGTTCGGGATACCAGCGGGCGATGGTCTCGGTGCAGGCGGCGTAGACGAGCCCGGCCCCGGTGCCGCCGAGCAGGCCGTAACCCACCAGCAGCGCGATGCCCGGAGCGGTCAGCGACGGGACGGCCAGGGCGGACAGGAGGGCGCCGAGCCAGAGGGCGACGCGGACGCCGACGACCCCGCGCGAGAGCAGGCGGGTCGCGGGCAGCGCGACGGCGGCCTGGCAGGTGAGCCACACCGCCAACGGAAGCAGGACCTCGGCGGCGGAGACGCCGTGGGCGCGGGCGATCGACGGTGCGAGGGCGGCGTAGCCGTATTGCATCGGGCCAACCGCCGCCATGGCCGCCATGGCCGGCCACAACATCGCCGACCTGGGTCGCCCGGTGATCTGTGGGGCCGCCGGGCCCACCTGGTAGAGCCGTCCGCGCCAGTCTCTGACTTCCGATGTATCCTGCATACCGTATGGAATATCCCAAGCAACGCCTCTTGTCGAGAGGGGTTTACGACCTCACTTCCATACGGTATACCGTCTACAAGATGCGTTGAGGGAGGCCCGATGGACCTGTTCGAGCACCAGGCGAAGGAGCTGTTCGCGCGCTACGGCGTTCCCGTCCCCGAAGGGGCGGTGGCGGCGACGCCTGAGGAGGCGCGCGCCATCGCCGCCGAGCTGGCCGGGCCGGTCGTGGTCAAGGCCCAGGTGAAGACGGGCGGTCGCGGCAAAGCCGGCGGCATCAAGCCCGCTCCCGGCCCGGCCGCGGCGGAAGACGCCGCGCGAGCGATCCTCGGGATGGACATCAAGGGTCACCTGACCCGGCGTGTCCTCGTCGAGGTGGCCAACGTGCCGGTCGAGGAGTATTACGCGGCCTTCCTGGTCGATCGCGCGGCCGGGTCGTTCCTGGCGATGTGCTCGGCCTCGGGCGGCATGGAGATCGAAGAGCTGGCGGCCACCGATCCGACCGCGCTGGTCAAGGTGCCGATCGACCCGCTGCGCGGCGTCGACCACGAGACGGCGACCTTCATCGTCACCGAGGCGGGGCTGCCCGCCGACGTCGCCGGTGAGGCGGCCGACATCCTCGTCGGCTTATGGAAGGTGATGGCCGGTGAAGACGCCGTGCTCGTCGAGGTCAACCCGCTGGCCCGCACCGCCGACGGCCGCGTGCTCGCGCTCGACGGCAAGGTCACGCTCGACGAGAACGCCGGCTACCGGCACGAACGCCCCGCCGACGAGACCGTGGGCGGCGACGATCTCGAGAGCCGGGCCAAGGCCAAGGGCCTCAACTACGTCAAGCTCGACGGGTCCGTCGGCGTGATCGGCAACGGCGCGGGGCTCGTCATGAGCACCCTCGACGTCGTCGCGCAGGCCGGCGCCAGGCCCGCCAACTTCCTCGACATCGGCGGTGGCGCCTCCGCCCAGGTCATGGCCGACGGCCTCGGCGTCATCCTGTCCGACCCCGACGTGAAATCGGTGCTGGTCAACGTGTTCGGCGGGATCACCGCCTGCGACGCGGTGGCCGACGGCATCGTGGCCGCCCTCGCCACGCTCGGCGAGCAGGGTGCGACCCACCCGATCGTGGTGCGGCTCGACGGCAACAACGCCGAGGCGGGCCGCCGGATCCTCGATCAGGCCGCACACCCCGCCGTCCGGCAGGTCCCGACCATGGACGGCGCCGCCGAAGAGGCGGCCAGGCTGGCCAACGCGGCCGCGTGAGGAGACCCCCAGAATGTCGATCTTCCTGAGCAAGGACAGCCGCGTCGTCGTGCAGGGCATGACCGGCGCCGAAGGCGGCAGGCACACCGCCCGCATGGTCACGGCGGGCACCAACGTCGTGGCCGGGGTGACGCCGGGCAAGGGCGGGCAGGTCCACCAGGGCATCCCGGTGTTCTCGTCGGTCGCAGAGGCGATGGATTCGACCGGTGCCGACGTGTCGGTGGTGTTCGTGCCGCCGCGGTTCACCAAGGGCGCGGTCCTCGAGGCGGTCGACGCCGGGATCGGGTTGTGCGTGGTGATCACCGAAGGTGTTCCCGTCCACGACAGTCTCGAGTTCCTGACCCTGGCCAGGCAGAGCACGACCCGGATCATCGGGCCCAACTGCCCCGGCCTGATCTCGCCCGGCGCCTCCAACGCCGGCATCATCCCGGCCGACATCACCGCGCCCGGGCGCATCGGCCTGGTCTCCAAGTCGGGCACCCTCACCTACCAGCTCATGTACGAGCTCCGCGACATCGGCTTCTCCACAGCTGTGGGCATCGGCGGCGACCCGGTCATCGGCACCACCCACATCGACTGCCTCCGCGCCTTCCAAGACGACCCCGACACCGACGCGATCGTCATGATCGGCGAGATCGGCGGCGACGCCGAAGAACGGGCCGCCGCCTACATCGAGAAACACGTCACCAAGCCGGTCGTCGCCTACGTCGCCGGGTTCACCGCGCCCGAGGGCAAGACGATGGGCCACGCGGGCGCGATCATCTCCGGCTCGGCCGGCACCGCCCAGGCCAAGAAAGAGGCCCTGGAGAAGGTCGGCGTCAGCGTCGGCCGCACCCCCAGCGAGACCGCCCGGCTCATGCGCGCGCTGCTGGAGGCCGCATGAGCACGCTCCGCTACAGCGTCAACCTGTCGATCCTGTTCACCGAGCTGCCGCTGCTCGAACGGTTCGAGGCCGCCGCGAAGGCCGGGTTCGACGCCGTCGAGTTGTGGTGGCCGTTCGACGGCCCGCAGCCGTCCGAGCTCGAACTCGACCGGTTGCGGACTGCCGTCAACGACGCCGGGGTGCGGCTCGTCGGGCTCAACTTCGACGCGGGTGACATGGCCGGGGGCGACCGCGGGCTGGTCTCCTCCCCGAGCGGGTCGGCGCGGTTCCGGGCCAACGTCGAGGTCGCCGTGGGGCTGGCCGAGTCGCTCGGGTGCCGACGGCTCAACGCGCTCTACGGCAACGCCGAACCCGACATGTCCGTCGAGGTCCACCGGGCCATCGCGGTGGAGAACCTGCTCTACGCCGCCGAGGTGGCCGACCAGGCCGGGGCGATGGTGCTGGTCGAGGCGCTCAACTCCTACGAGAGCCCGGCCTACCCGATCGTCTCCTCAGAGGAGGCGTTCCGGCTGCTCGACCAGGTGGGCGTGGCGAACGTCGGGTTCCTGGCCGACCTCTACCACCTCCACCGCATGGGTGAAGACGTGCTCGACCTGATCGGCCGCCAGTGGGAGCGGTTCGGTCACGTGCAGATCGCCGACGATCCGGGGCGGGGGCAGCCGGGCACCGGCGCCATGCCCTACGACCGGATCCTCGCGCGGCTGGCGGCCACCGGCTACGACGGCCACGTGGGCCTGGAATACCGTCCGGTCGGCCCGAGCGCCGACAGTTTCGGCTGGAGGAACGGATGAACATCGGCTTCATCGGCCTCGGCATCATGGGCACGCCCATGGCCGGCAACCTGGTCCGGGCCGGGCACACCGTGGTCGGCTACGACGTCAGCACCACCCGGCTCGACGAACTGGCCGAGCTCGGCGGCAAGGCCGCGGCGAGCATCGGAGAGGCGGTCTCGCAGGCCCACGTGGTGATCACCATGCTGCCCGACTCCCCGCAGGTCGAGGAGGTCGTCTTCGGCGAGGGCGGCGTGCTCGAATACGCCCCCGCCGGGCTGCTCCTGATCGACATGAGCACCATCCGTCCCGAGACCTCGCGCCGGGTCGCGCAGGCGGCGGCGGTGAAGGGCGTGCACGCCATCGACGCGCCGGTGAGCGGTGGGGAGAAGGGCGCGGTCGACGGCACCCTGTCGATCATGATCGGGGGCCGGACCGAAGACGTCGAGTCGGCCCGGGAGATCCTGCGGGTGCTCGGCACCACGATCGTCCACGTCGGGCCCGCCGGGGCGGGGCAGACGGTCAAGGCCGCCAACCAGCTCGTCGTCGGCGGCGTCTACGCCCTGGTCGCCGAGGCGATCGTGCTGCTGGAGGCCTCGGGCGTCGACCCGAAGGCGGGCCTCGACGTGCTCGCGGGCGGTCTGGCCGGGTCGCGGATCCTGGAGCTCAAGCGCCACTCCATGATCGAGCGCAGCTTCCAGCCGGGTTTCCGCATCGACCTCCACCACAAGGACATGGGCATCGCCACCGCAGCCGCCCGCGAGGCCGGTGTCGCGCTGCCCATGACCGCGCTGGTCGCCCAGCTCATCGCGGCGGCCAGGGCCCAGGGCCACGGCGCGCTCGACCACTCCGCCCTGCTGAAAGTGATCGAAAGGATCAATTCGTGAAGCGGATCCCCTGCATGGAGGCGGCCGTCGCGGTGATGGAGAGCGAAGGCGTCGACACCGTCTTCGGCATCCCGGGCGCGGCGATCCTGCCGCTCTACGCGGCCCTGCAGCACAGCTCGATCAAGCACATCACGGTCCGCCACGAAGAGGGCGGCACCCATGCCGCCGACGGCTGGGCGCGGGTCACCGGGAACGTCGGCGTCTGCATCGGCACCTCCGGTCCGGCCGGCACCAACATGATCACCGGGCTCTACACGGCGATGGCCGACTCGATCCCGATGATCTGCATCACCGGTCAGGCGCAGAAGAGCAAGCTCCACCAGGAGTCGTTCCAGGCGGTCGACATCGTCGAGATCGCCAAGCCGGTCACCAAATGGGCGGTCCAGCTCAAGGAGCCCGCGCAGGCCGCGTGGGTGTTCCGCGAGGCGTTCCGCATCGCCCGGTCGGGGCGGCCGGGGCCGGTCCTGATCGACCTGCCGATCGACGTCCAGCGCGGCACCTGCCTCTACGACCCGGAGCTCGACGCGCCGCTGCCCGTCGACGTGCCGCAGCCCTTACCGAAGGCCGTCGCGGCGGCGGTCGACATGCTGTCGGCCGCCGAGCGCCCGCTGATCCTCGCGGGCGGGGGCGTCGTCATCGCCGACGCCTCGACCGAGCTGCGCGCGCTGGCCGAACACCTCCAGGTGCCGGTGCAGGTCACCCTGATGGGCAAGGGCGCGTTCCCCGAAGACCACCCGCTGTTCGCCGGCATGGCGGGCATCCAGACCCAGACCCGGTGGGGCAACGCGGCGTTCCTCGAAAGCGACCTGGTGCTGGCGATCGGCGCCCGCTTCGGCGACCGGCACACCGGCGACCTCGACGTCTACCGCAAGGGCCGCCAGTTCATCCACGTCGACATCGAGCCGACCCAGATCGGCCGGGTCTTCGAGCCCGACCTCGGGGTTGTCGGGCACGCCCGGCCGACGCTGGCGGCGATGGCCTCCGAGGCACAGAGCCGCGGCAAGGCCCGGCGCCCGTCGGCGTGGGCCCACCGGGTCGGCGAACTGCGGCGCACACTGCCGCGCCGCGACGACTTCGACGAGGTGCCGATCAAGCCGCCGCGGGTGTTCCGCGAGCTCAACGAGTTCTACGGCCCCGACACGACCTTCGTGACCGCCATCGGGCTCTACCAGATCTGGTCGGGCCAGTTCCAGAAGACCTACCTGCCGCGCCGCTACCTCGTCTGCGGCCAGGCCGGGCCGCTGGGCTGGGAGGTGCCGGCGGCGATGGGCGTGAAATGCGCCCACCCCGACCGCGAGGTCGTCGTGGTCGTCGGCGACTACTCCTTCCAGTTCCTGATGGAAGAGGTCGCGGTCGCCGCGCAATACCAGATCCCGTTCGTCATCGTCATGATCAACAACGAATACCTGGGGCTCATCCGGCAGGCCGAGATCCCCTACGACATGAACTTCGCCGTCGACCTCCACTACGGCGAGGGCGGCATCGACCACGTGAAGGCCATGGAGGCCTTCGGCTGCCCGGCCCGCCGCGTCGAGGAGCCCGGCGACATCCGGCCCGCCCTCGAATGGGCCACCGCCGAAGCCCACCGGTCACGGCTTCCGGTGCTGGTCGAGGTCATGGTCGAACGCGAGGCCAACGCCGCGATGGGCCCCTCGCTCGACGCCATCAAGGAGTTCGAGCCGCTGCCCGTGCTGGCCGAAGACATCGACTGGTCCGACTGAGAGGGACGACAGCCATGCCGCTCATGCTCAAGCCGGGCACGGCCTGGTCCGACGCCTACGGCCGCTGTGCCGACCTGGCCCCCGAGGCGTTCAACGACGACCGGGTGCTCAACCACTGGGGAGGCATCTGGCACCGCGACGGCCGCACCACCCCCGCCGTCACCCCGGTCGACGGCACGACCATCGCCGGCCCGCCCCGCCTCGACCGCTCGGCCGCCGCGCGGGCCGTCCACGCGGCCGTCGACGAACACCGCCGCTGGCGGCACACCCCCGTGGCCGAACGCGCCGCGCGGGTGTCGGCCGCGCTCGACGCGATGGAGGCCCACCGCGACCTGTTGTCGCTGCTGCTGGTCTGGGAGATCGGCAAACCGTGGAAACTCGCGACCGCCGACGTCGACCGGTGCATCGAGGGGGTGCGCTGGTACGTCGGCGAGATCGCCCGCATGACCGACGGCCGCGTGCCCCTGGCCGGTCCGGTCTCCAACATCGCGAGCTGGAACTACCCGATGAGCGTGCTCATGCACGCCATGCTGGTGCAGGTCCTGGCCGGCAACGGCGCCATCGCCAAGACCCCCACCGACGGCGGTCTGTCGTGCCTGACCCTGGCCACCGCGCTGGCCGTGCGCGAAGGTCTCCCGCTGACCCTCGTGTCGGGGAGCGGGTCGGAGCTGTCACGGGTGCTGGTGCGCGGCCAGGAGATCGGCTGCGTGTCCTTCGTCGGCGGCCGCGACACCGGCGGCCAGGTCGCCACGTCGCTCGCCGACCTCGGGCGGCGGCACATCCTCGAACAGGAGGGCCTCAACTGCTGGGGGGTCTGGGAATACAGCGACTGGTCCACCCTGACCGGCCAGATCCGCAAGACCTACGACTACGCCAAGCAGCGGTGCACGGCCTACCCGCGGTTCGTCGTGCAGCGGTCGGCGTTCGACCACTTCCTGGCCGCCTACCTGCCCGCCGTGCAGGGGGTGCGCTTCGGCCACCCCCTCGCCGTCGAGTCGGCCGACGACCCGCTGCCGGAGCTCGACTTCGGGCCGCTGATCAACAACGCCAAGGTGAAAGACCTGGCCGACCAGGTCGACGAGGCGATCTCCAAGGGCGGCGTGCCACTGTTCCGGGGAGCGCTGGATGACGGGCGGTTCCTGCCCGGGCAGGACATCTCGGCCTACATGGCCCCGGTGGCGATCCTCGCGCCGCCCCGCTCCTCGCCCCTGTTCCACGCGGAACCCTTCGGCCCGGTCGACACGGTGGTGCTCGTCGACACCGAGGCCGAACTGCTGGCGGCGATGAACGCCAGCAACGGGGCGCTGGTGGCGACCATCTCGTGCGACGACACCCGCACCGCCGCGCGGCTCGCCTCCGAGGTGCGGGCCTTCAAGGTCGGCCACAACACGCCCCGTTCGCGGGGCGACCGGGAGGAGCTGTTCGGCGGGTTCGGCGGGTCGTGGCGGGGGGCGTTCGTGGGGGGTGAGCTGCTGGTCCGCGCGGTGACGCAGGGGCCTGCCGATGAGCGGTTACCGGGCAACTTCGGGAACCAGACGCTGCTGCCGGCGTAGGAGGCGTGGCCTGGCGGCGAGGTTCAACGGCTCGGGGCCGACACCGCCGCCAGGCCACTCGACGGGGTTGTCGATGGAGTTTCGCCCAGCGCAGGCCGCCTTGGCGGCCCGTCCCGGCCGCCTTCGCCGCCAGCAGCGCCGACAGGCCGACCCCGCCGCGGCGCCGGGTGTCGGTTCGCGCGGTTCTTCGCCGGTTCTCAGGGGCGCGACCGCTTTCCGTTACGGGGCGCCCCCCGCCGTTCGGGGGGGCGGCTGGTGGCGGGCGGCCACCGGCCGTTTCGATGTCGCGCCGTTTCGGGTCACTTCACGTTGCCAGATGGTTCTCGCATCACCTGGCCGGGGCTGCGGCCTGATTACCACGCCAGGTAGGCCGGGGGTTCTCGGCCCTCCCAGACGAGACGTTGCGGAAGATCGAGCTCGCCGGTCGCCTCCGGGTTCTCGATCAGGGGCCGTAGGTCCACGCGCACGATCTGGTAGGTGCTGTTGCCAGTGAGGTCGTCCACCTGCTGGAAGTTCTCCGTTCCGACCAACAGGGCCGTGCTGGTCGCGTCCACGGCCGTCGACAGGATGCGGCCTCGGACCGTGAAGGCGGTGGCCAGCTTTCTGGCACCCCGGTACACGCTGATCGTGTGTTGCTCCAAGGTGGACTTGGTCGTGAGGTGGCGGCCGTCGGGCAGCAGTGTCGTCACCATGCCTGGCGAGTCGGGGTCGACGTGGAATCGTCCAGGTGCGCCGGTGTTCGTGTTCAGAGTGTCTCCCCCGGGGAGGAGGAGCTCAGTGGAGGAGCTCCAGGTGAGGCCGTTCGGGGACTGGCTCGGCCATTCGCGGTCGGGGGCGACCACGCCTGTGAAGTAGTGATTCGTGTCGACCGCTCGGCCGTAGGCGACCCGGCCCCCGGGCGAGACGGCCACTGCGGTGACGACGCCTTTGAGGGGCGGGGTGATGCTCTCGCGCAGCATGGCCTTCCCGTCGGCGTTCACGGTGAGGCGGTAGAGGCGGGAGTTCCGGCCGCGGGGGCCGAGGGCGGACACGACGTAGTGGCCGGGTTCGCGGTCGCGGGTGGCGGCGGTGTACGTCGCGAACTCCAGCGACCGCGGGTGCCACACCACGTCGGTGACCTTGCCGGTCGTCAGGTCGACGACGTAGAGCTCGCTGGTGCCGTCGTTCCAGGTCTTCCACTGGCCGTAGGAGCTGAGGAGGGCGTACCGATGCGTTCCGTCGGCCGTGAGGGCGGGGCCTCGATAGATCTTGGCGACGCGGTCGTCGACGATCGGCTGTGCGGCGATGACCAGCACGGCGGCCAGCGGCAGGGCGACGATCGACCAGCCGGGCCGGACCCTCCCGGCGACCGCGCCGGCCACCAGGATCGGCATGATCGGGCTCGTCGCCCAGGCGAGGAGGACTCCCAGGCTCATCGACCGGGGGGTGATGCCGAACTGGCGCATGAGGCACTCGTCCGGCGGGACCGGGTTGAGGTCCAGGGACATCAGGACGGTGGTGGTGAGTGCCACGACGAAGGCCCAGCGGGCTGCCCTCAGATGGGTTTCGTCGGCGCCGTTCTTCCTCAGGCCCAGGGCGGGGAGCAGGAAGAGGAGTGGCAACGTCCAGGAAAGGGTGTCGCCCAGATCGTGGATGAAGTATTCGACGCGGTCGATCGTCGTCGGTTCGTCGAAGAACCCTGCGGGGCAGAGGATGGGGGCGACGCCGTATCCGGGCGCCCAGCGCACCAACTCGAACAGCACGGAGTACAGGACGGGAAGGGCCGCGGCGACGACGGCGATCCACCACCAGAACGTCGGATTGCGCCAGGGGGAGGACGTGAGGTCCCGTAAGCCGATGGGCACTCCCGTACCTTAGCGATCACCTGCCATCGCATTGATCGCGTCGCCTCTTCGGTAGCGGAGAAGGCGGGCCGACACGGACCTCTGGCCGTTCGCCGTCGTGGCAGGATCCGGCCTCTTCGCAGGTACTTCGCAGGTATGAGGTGTCTCGCCGGGCCTGGTGAGTGGTCGGCATCGTGCATTTTCGCTGCTGCGATGCCTCCACCGCACGTGAGAACCCGGCGAAGCCGCCCCGCTGGAACTCGTTCCCCGTGTAGCTCGTCGCCACGTTCAGAACCCCATCGGGTTCTCCGGGATGTCGGCCTTCGCGTAGATCTGGTGGGTCACGCCGTTCTTGAAGACCTTGAGGTCGACCAGTTCCAGCCCCAGCCGCTCCCCGTCGTCGAACAGCCGCTTCTTGCCCTCGCCCACGATGATCGGGTGGACCAGCAGCCGCAGCTCGTCGAGCAGCCCCTGCCGCAGCAGCCACATCACCAGCGTCCCGCTCCCGGTGATCGAGATGTCCTTCCCCTCGGACGCCTTCAGCTCGCGGATCTGCGCCGCCACGTCACCGGAGATGATCGACGAGTCGGCCCAGGTCGTCTCGGTCAGGGTCGTCGACACGACGTACTTGCGGACGTTGTTGATGAAGCTGGAGAACGGCACCTCCGGGCCCTGCTCGGGCCAGTAGCTCTGGAAGTCGGTGAAGGTGCGGCGGCCGAACAGGACCGTGTCGGCGTTGGCGACGGTGCTCTCGACCGCTTCGCCCATCTCGTCGTTGAAGTAGGGGAAGTGCCACTGGTCGGGGGCCTCCACGACGCCGTCGAGGGAGATGAAGAGGCCCGAGATGATCTTCCGCATGTCTGCTCCTTGAGAGGTGGTCCCCTTTCCGGGGGCCGGTGCCCTTAGCCTTTCACCGACAACTTTTCTTGTCAAGAAAAACTGAGTGTTCGGACGTGCTCCCGTGTTAGGTTCCGGCGCGGACCACCCCCACGACAGGTCACCGTCATGCGCCTCTACCTGCTCATCCGTGCCGTCGCCGGGTTCGCCATGGCGAGCGCGTTCACCCTCCAGCTCGTCTACCAGGCCCAGATCGCGGGCCTGGGGCCGCTTGAGCTCGTACTGGCCGGGACGGTTTTCGAAGTGGTGATCTTCGCGGCGCAGGTGCCGACCGGGGTGCTGGCCGACCTGCACAGCCGCAAGTGGTCGGTGATCATCGGGTACGCCCTCATCGGGTCCGGCACTCTCGTCGAGGGGCTCGTGCCGGCGTTTCCGGCCATCCTGGCCGGGTCCGCCCTCATGGGGGTCGGCTACACGTGCGTCGAAGGGGCCGAGGAGGCCTGGGTGGCGGGCGAGCTCGGCGACGGCGCCTCGCGGGCGTTCACCCGGGGGGCCCAGGTCAGCCAGGCCGCCACGATCGCGGGCATCGTCGCGTCGGTCGGCCTGGCGTCCATGGAGTTGCGGATTCCGCTGCTCGTCGGGGGAGGGCTGCTGGTCCTGCTGGCGGCGGTGCTGGTCGTCGTCATGCGGGAGTCGCCGTTCGAGAAGGTCGGCGCGCCGCGCGAGCACCTGTCGGAGTCGATCAGGGAGGTGCGGCGGCGGCCCGCCCTCTGGTTCCTGATGGCCGCCGTGGCGAGCACCGCCTTCGCCGCCGAGGGCATCGACCGGCTCACCCAGTTGCACTTCACCGAGGCGTTCGGTACGCCCCTGGTCTGGTTCGGCGTCATCTCCATCGGGGCCATGTTCGCGGCCATCGTCCTCACGCAACTGGCCGACGGCAGCGGGATGCGCGGGCTCGTCATCCTGCAGGCGGGGGCGGCCGTCTCCGCGCTCGCGCTGGCCACCTCGGAGTGGTTCTGGCTCGCGGCGGCGGCGTCCGTGCTGCTGAGTGCCGCCCGGGAGGCCGCGCGGCCCACGATGATCACCTGGGTGACCGAGCACACCGAGCCGGGGAGCCGGGCGACCGTGCTCTCGTTCCTCGGCCAGACCGACGCCGCCGGCGAACTGGCGGGTGGGCCGCCGCTCGGGCTGACGGCGGAGCGGTTCGGGATCAGGGTGGCGCTCCTTGGCGCGGCCGGGGCGCTGGCGGTCGCGGTGCCCTTTCTGAGACTGGCTCTGGCGCGGCGGGGTGTGACCAAGTAGAACTTCTTCTAAGGCTTGAGAAAAGTCTGCCAGGTCTAGGGAGCGCTCTCTGGCTGTCGGGTTGTTTGTCCATCGATAGGCAGGTCGATGAGCTCGTCTCGGGGTTCGATCGCGAGAGAGGCTTCTCGCGAGAGGGAGCCGGATCGGATGATCGAGGTCGGTGGGTTGCTCGCCGGTTACCTCGGCTACTCGCGGAGCTCGTTTCAGGAGGCGGTCGATTGGGGGTCGCACGAGGCGTTCGGCAACGGCGTCTCGTCGCACTCCAGTCGGAAGGTGGATTCGACTGCGACATCGGGGCCGAGCGAGCCGAACGTGAGGAGTCACACCATGGCCCCGTCTTCCTCGGCGGAAGCGGTGGCAACGACGTGGGCTCCCACGGCATGAGCACCGTCGTCAGCTATCCGTGATGCGGCGGCCGGTGCGGTCGGGCAAGACCGCGCCGGTCTTCACGGGAAGCGGACGTGCGGAACCCGGGAGGCGGACTGGGCATGGGCCGCCTCCCGGGCGGTGCCGGAATCCCTACAGCGCCTGTCTCCCGGGTGCGGTGTCGAACGTCTACAGGGGCTGTGTTCCCGGCGGTGCTGGTCGTCCACGAGGGCCCGGCCTCGCCAACGGTGCCCACGTTTACAGCTGCCTCCGGGGCGATGCGGTCGCTTATGGGTCCGCCTCCGGGCGGGCTGAAGGTCCAGGAGGGTCAGGCTTCGCCGGCGGTGTCGAACGTCTACAGGGCCTGTCTCCCTGGCGGCGCGGTCGTGCGCAGGGCTCGTCTCCCGGGCTGTGTTGAACGTGTCTACCAGGCGGTGCCAGTTGTCCGCAGGGCTTACCTCCCGGTGGTGCCGGATGGTCTACAGGGCCCGCCTCCACGGCGGTGCCGCACGTCCACAGCCCCGCGTGCCCCCCGCGAAAACGTCGGTGCCGCAGGAAAGGATGGCCGCAACCCGGGTGGGAGGGCATCCGGTGTTCGCCCCCGTCTCTCTCGGGCACAAATCGGATCATGGCCATGGTTGAGCCCCACGACATCCGGTCCCTGCTCGCCTCCGAGATTCCCGACGCCGCGATGGTCGTCGATGACGGGCGGGTGCGCATCGTCAGCGAAGAGCATGCCGATCACGCCGCCGTCGTGGTCACCAAGCAGACGCTCGTCGACAAGCTCGACGCCGGGGGCATGTCCCCCGACGAGCTCACCGACGACCACGTCAAGCACATGGCGAAGGCGCTCGATCAGATCGCCCATAAACCCGGCGTTTAGCCTCGCTGCCGTCATTCGGCCTTTTCGGGTGATTTACTCGCGGTTGCGACACTCCAGCCGTGAAGATCGTGCGGCTCGCCAACTTCGTCACGGCAACCTCCGGTGGGTTGCGTACCGCACTGGCCGAACTCGGGGCGGGATACGCCGCCGCGGGGCATGAGCCGTTCCTGATCGTCCCCGGGTCGAACGCGTCGGTCCGGGAGTCGGAGGCGGGGCTCGTCATCACCCTTCCCGGGCGGATCGTGCCGGGGACGGGCGGCTATCAGGTCATCACCGCGCGCGGGGCGGTGCGGCGGGTGCTCGACCAGATCAAGCCTGACCGGATCGAGGTCTCCGACCGGTCGACGCTTCGGTGGACCGGGCGGTGGGCGCGGGAGCGCGGCGTCGGGTCGGTCATGGTGTCGCACGAGAGCCTGGCGGCGCTGCTGCCGCCGCTCGCCGATCCGCTGAACAGGGCGACCGCGCGGGCGTACGACACCGTCGTCTGCACGACCAATTGGGCGGCGGCGGAGTTCCGCCGGATCGGCGCGCCGAACGTCACTCATGTTCCCCTCGGGGTGGACCTCGACCGGTTCACCCCCGGCAACTTCGATCAGGCGGTCCGTGACCGGCTGGCACGCCCGGACGAAGTGCTGCTGGTGCTCTGTTCCCGGTTGTCGATCGAGAAGAGACCCCACCGGGCCGTCGACGCGCTCGCGGAGCTGCGGCGGCGCGGGGTGAACGCGGTGCTCGCGGTGGCGGGCGAGGGGCCGCTGCGGGCCCGGCTGGAACGCCGGGCCGAAGGGCTGCCGGTCAGGTTCCTCGGGCATCTCACCGACCGGGCCGGTCTCGCCGCCCTGCTGGCGACCGCCGACATCGCCGTCGCCCCGGGGCCGGCCGAGACGTTCGGGTTGGCCGCGCTGGAGGCGCTGGCCTCCGGGACTCCGGTGGTGGCCGATCGGCGCAGCGCCCTCGGGGAGGTCATCGGCCGTGCGGGGAGATGCGTCTTCGGTCATCCCGGGGCGTACGCCGACGCCGTGCAGGATCTGCTCGGCCACGACGACCGCCGGGAGCTGGCGCGGCGACGCGCCGAACGCTTCAGCTGGGCCGCTTCGGTGGCCGGATTCCTGAAGGTGCACTCGACATGAGGGTCGTCGTCATCTCCGAATCGTTCCTGCCCCAGGTCAACGGGGTGACGAACTCCGTCTGCCGCCTGCTCGACCACCTCGCAGCCAACGGTCACGAGGCGCTCGTCATGGCTCCCGACCCTGGACCGGCCAGCTATGCGGGCTTTCCCGTCGTGGCCACGCCGGCCCTCGCCCTGCCCTTCTACCGTGATTTCCGCGCCGGGCTGCCGAGCCGGCTGGTGCTGCGCACGTTGCAGCGGTTCCGGCCGGACATCATCCATCTCGCCTCCCCGGCGGTGCTCGGCGCGTCGGGGATCCGGGCCGCGGCCCGTCTCGGCATTCCCGCCGTCGCGGTGTTCCAGACCGATCTGGTGGGCTTCGCCCGTCAGTACGGGCTGCGCGTCGCCGGGCCGTTCATCTGGCGGCGCCTGCGCGCCATCCACGGGGCGGCGGCCCGCACGCTCGCCCCGTCGAGCGCGACGCTGAACGAGTTGCGCGCCAACGGCATCCCGCGCCTGGCCCGCTGGGGGCGCGGCGTCGACCTGACCGGGTTCCACCCCGGGCGGCGTTCCGACCCGCTGCGCCGCGAGCTGGCGCCCGGCGGTGAGGTCGTCGTCGGGTACGTCGGCCGGGTCGCCGCCGACAAGCGGGTGCACCTGCTGGCCGGGGTGGCCGACATCCCGGGCGTGAAACTCGTGGTCGTCGGGGACGGGCCGGCCAGGGAGGCGCTCGGGAAGCTCATCCCGCATGCCGTCTTCACCGGGCTCAAGACCGGGCCGGACCTGCACGAACTGGTGGCCTCGTTCGACGTGTTCGTGCACCCGGGCGGCAACGAGACCTTCTCCCAGGCGGTCCAGGAGGCGCTCGCCTCCGGGGTGCCGGTTGTGGCGGCGGCCGCGGGCGGACCGCTCGACCTGGTCCGCGACGGCCGTACCGGACTGCTCTACAAGGCCGACGAGCCCGCCGCGATGCGCGGCGCGGTCGAACGGCTGGTCGCCGATGCCGAATCGCGGCGGCGGATGGGGGAGGCGGCGCGGGCGTCGGTCGAAGACCGGACCTGGAACGCCGTCTGCGCGGAACTTCTCACGCACTACCGGGAGGTGCTGCTCGAATCGGGCAGGCGTGACGACCTAGTGTTGACGGATGGCCAAGGGTGAGGAACGTGACGGCGTCGAGCTGAGCAATCTCGACGCCGAGCTCTTCGACGGCGCGAACGCGACCAAGCGCGACCTGATCGACTACCTCGACGCCGTCTCGGCGCGCATGTTGCCGGGCCTGCGCGACCGGCCGCTGTCGGTCATGCGGGTCAGGCCCGGCCAGCCGCCCTTCATGCAGAAGAACCTGCCCAAGTACGCCCCCGCGTGGATCCGCACCGAGGAGATCTGGGCCGAGGCGTCCAAGCGCGAGGTGCGCTACCCCGTCTGCGACGACCGGCGCACCCTGCTCTGGTTCGGCAACCAGCGTGCCGTCGAGTACCACGCGCAGCTCTACCGGTCGTCGGGTGAGCCGCACCAGACCCACCTGGTCCTCGACCTCGACCCGCCCGAGGGGGCGGGCTTCGACGTGGTGGTGAAGGCGGCCTCGCTGGTACGTCAGGCGCTCGCCGACGACGGGCTCGAAGCGGCGGTGAAGACGAGCGGCTCGAAGGGCGTGCACATCCTGGTGCCGCTGGCCGGGGCACCCTCGTTCGAGGACGTCGCCGCCGCCACCCGCGCCCTGGCGGTCCGGGCGGAGAAGCTGGGGCCCGAGATCGCGACGACCGCGTTCATCCGCGAAGACCGGGAGGGCAAGGTCTTCCTCGACTCGACCCGCGCCGGAGGCGCGACCATCGTCGCGGCCTACTCGCCCCGGATCCGGCCCGGGGCCCCGGTCTCCCACCCGGTCGCCTGGGACGACCTGGAGTCGGTCACCCCCGCCGACTTCACCATCAAGACCCCCCTTCCCGACGAGGACCTGTGGGCGACCCTGATGCCCGAGCCCCAGACCCTGCCCGCCGACCTGATCGAGCACGGCCACACGATCCCGGTGGCCCGGGTGCAGGCCATGCACGAGGGCAAACGCCGGGCCAAGGCCCGCCGGGAGGGGTAGCCGCCCGCGCCGCTTCTCTCGGCGGAGATCCGCAGCTCCCGCCGGACCCCTCAGCCGTCCACAAAAGCTCTAGTCGGCCAGCCAGTGGCCGTGGAAGCCGCGCGGCACCCGGCGGGGCAGGTGGACGGAGGCGACGTGGCCGAGGTCGTGGGCGTCGAGCACGAGCAGGTCGGAGCCGCCGTCGGTGTCGACGATGGAGACGAGCCAGCCGTCGTCCTCCGCTTCCCCCCGCGGCACGAAGACCGCCTCGCCCGGGCCGTCGGCCGCGCGGACGTCCACGGCTCCGGAGGTCAGGTCGTACTTGACGATCTCGCCGCCGGTCACCGCGTAGACGTAGCGGCTCGTGCGGCCCGTGTGGGCGTCGTTGATCGTCGGGAATTCGACGCGCCGGTCGTCGAGCTCCTCCTCCTTCGCGGTGGTGCCGGAGATCGTCCAGCGGTGCAGGCGTGAGCCGACCGTCTCGTGGGCGGGGTTGGCGGTGCCGCTGATGTGGCCCCACATGCCGGTGAAGGTCCCCGGCGAGTAGCGGACCGCGTCGATGACGATGTCGCCGGCGGCGTCCTCCCGGGCGTTGCCGACGTGGAAGACGTAGCAGGGGTCGACGTCGACCCAGGTCACCGGGCCGCCCGACTTGGGCATGTGGCCGATGCGGGCGCCGTAGCCGTCGTCCCAGCGGTAGGGCAGGCCCTGGCCCTTGAACGCCAGGTCGAGGTCGAACACGACCGGGAGATCGAGCCAGACCACGTGGTTCTCGGTGATCGCGAAGTCGTGCATCATGGTCGGCCCGGGGACGGGGATCTCCCGGCTCTCGACCAGGACGCCGTCCTTCGACAGGCGGTGGTAGGTCAGGAAGGGCGCGAAGAAGCCGTAGCCGAAGAAGAACAGGTCGCCGGTGACCGGGTCCTCCTTCGGATGGGCCGTCATCGCCGTGGTCAGTCGGCCGCCGAAGTCGACCGGGCCGAGGGTGTCGAGTTCGGGGCTCATCTCGTAGGGGAGCCCGGCCTCCACGAGCGCGAAGATCCGGTCGGCGTGCCGGATGACGTTGGTGTTGGCCGGGACGGCGGCCAGGTCGAGCGTGCCCTGGTCGTCCACGAGCCGGGCGCCCTCGGTGAGGCGGGTGGTCTTGACCCAGCGGTTGCGGTACCACTCGGCCCGGCCGTTCCTGAGCCGGACGCCGTGGATCATGCCGTCGCCGGCGAACCAGTGGCCGGGGTCCTGGCCGGGCAGCGGGTTGGGGCCGTTGCGGAAGTAACGTCCGGTCAGCTCGGGCGGCAGGGCGCCGGTGACGGGGAGGTCGAACGCCTCGATCTCGTCGGGCACCGGTGCGAGATGCCCTTCCAGGTACGTCTTGCCCATGTCGCGCTCCTCTGACGTTCCACTAGTGACATGTCGAAAGTAGACGTTCCATTAGTGACATGTCAACACATACCGGTAGAGTGCCGGACATGAGCCTGCGCCACGCCCTGCTCGGTTTGTTGTCCGAAGGTCCCGCCAGCGGATATGACCTGCTGAAACTCTTCGAGAACTCACTGGCGAACGTGTGGCCCGCCACCCAGAGCCAGCTCTACGGCGAACTCGGCCGCCTCGCCGACGCCGGGCTGATCACGGTGCGGTCGGAGGGCGCTCGTGGGCGCAAGGAGTACGCCGTCACCGAGGCCGGCCGCGAGGAACTGCGCCACTGGCTGCTCGACGTGAAACCCGCGCCGATCCGGCGCTACGAGATGCTGCTGCGGGTCTTCTTCTTCGGTCAGATCTCCACCGACGACGCCATCGCCTACCTGCGCGAACAGCAGCAGGCGGCCGAGGCCGCGGCCGAGCACCTGGCCGAGATCGGCAAGTTGATCGCGCACCACCAGGACAACTTCACCGTCTACGGACGGCTGGCCCTCGAATGGGGCGTGCGCTCCAACCGTCTCCACCAGGAATGGGCCGAGTGGGCCATCGGGGAGGTCAAGGCCCACGATCCCACGGCGAACACCGAGCCGTGCGACCCGAGCTGATCAGCCCAAAATCCTGCGCAGGCGTTCCCTGGCCGGGCCGCGCAGCCGTGACAACCAGCGGGTGAGCACCGTCTCCCCGAAGCCCTGCACCAGCACCTTCTCCTCGTGGGGCGTCAGGGCGCCCTCCAGGCGTTCCGCCACCGCCGGGAGCAGGTCGTCGGCGAACGGGGCCGCCCTGCGGAGCACCAGGTCGCGGCTGACGTTCTGCTCGACCCAGTCGGGCGGGGCGTTCACGTAGCCGCCCAGCGGGCCGGCGATCATCCGCCGCAGCGCCGGCACGCAGCGCGGGTCGCCCTGCTTCACCAGCACGCACATCGCGATCTCGCCCAGGTCGGGATCGTCGGCGAGCTCGGCCACCCGGTCGAGGTAGCCCGGTTCGTCGATCCAGGCCACGATGTTCCGCAGCGCCGCCTGCCGCACGCTGAAGTCGGGATGGTCGGTCAGCGCCAGCACCAGCGGCCCGAGCGGGCGGCCGTGGTCGCTCTGCGCGGCCAGGCCGGCCGCCTCCCAGCAGCAGGCCGCCAGCGGGCGTTTGCGGCTGAGCAGGATGGTCAGCAGGTGGCCCAGCGCCTCGGGGCGGCAGCGCAGCCGCTCGCAGACCACCCCGGTCACCGTGTCCCATTCGGGGTCCATCCACGGCAGCCGCTCGGCGCAGTTCGCCACGCCGTTCTCGGCGCACAGGGCCAGTTCGGCGACCGAGGCGTCGTCGGTCTCGCCCGCGCGGATCAGCAGCCCGAACGCCGCGCCGAAGCGCAGTTCCGGATGCTCCGAGCGCAGGTGCGCGCGTACGAACGGCACCTGGGCGGGGTGCCGCGACAGCGCGACCAGGGTCGCCATCCCGGCGGCCATGTCGGGCTCGACCTCCATGTGGCCGCGCAGCACCGGGCCGAGGGCGGGGTCGGAGACGTACGAGAGCACGAAGGCCACCACCCGCCGCAGTCCGGGCGACGGGTGGTCGAGCAGGTCGAGCAGCCGTGGCACGTCGCACGTCACGGCGGCCAGCCGCGCCGACCAGGGCCCGGAGGGCGAGGCGTCGACCTCGTCGGCGAGCCAGCGCAGGCCGGCCGCGCTCGCGGTGCCAGGTTCGTCGCCCGAGGTGCCGAAGTCACGGACGACGTCGTCGGCGGCGAACACGCTATGTCGCGGCGAAGTAGGCGGCCATGACCCGCGAGTGCAGGGGGAACGCCAGCTCTTGCGGCTCCTTCACGACCAGCCACTCGGAGGTCTCCGGAGTGGGGGCGAACACCGGGAGGTCCGTGCTCGACAGGGCGGGGCCCCGGCCGAAGACGAGGACCGTGCCGTCGGGGGCGCTGAGCACGTCGAACAGCGTCACGTCGGCGGCGGAGACCGTGATGCCGGTCTCCTCGAACAGCTCACGCGCGGCGGCCTGCTGCCACGACTCGCCGATGTCGATGAAGCCGCCCGGCAGGGCGAGCTGCCCGAGCCGGGGTTCGATCGCCCGACGGATGACGAGCAGGCCCTCGTCGACCGGCAGCACCATGACGGCCACCGGCAGCGGGTTCTGGTAGGAGGTGTTGCCGCAGGCCGCGCAGAGGCGGGGCCAGGGCTGGTCGAGCGCGTAGGAGGCGCCGCAGAAGGTGCAGTGTGAGTTCCGGATCGCCACGTGCTGAGCGTATCCGGAAAAGGTGCAGGATAGCCGGGTGAACGCAGGCACCGTCGGTCAGGCCATCGGCCTTTTCGCCATCACCAATGTGGACGATCTGGTGCTGATCGCCCTCTTCTTCACTCAGACCACGGCACTGCGCATCGTTCTGGGGCAATATCTCGGATTCGCGGCGATCCTCGCCGTCTCGGTGGTGGTCTCGCTCGGCGCGGCGGCGCTGCCCGGCGACGTCGTCCGGTGGCTCGGGCTGATCCCGCTCGTGCTGGGCCTCAAGGCGCTGTGGGGGCTCAGGAACGACGACGACTCCCCGGAGAAGGCCCCGACGGGCATCCTCGCCATCGCCGGCATCACCTTCGCCAACGGCGGCGACAACATCGGCGTGTACGTCCCCGTCTTCGCCACCCAGGGCGTCGTCGTCTACGTGGTCGTCTTCCTGGTCATGGTGGCCGTGCTCTGCCTGGCCGGCCGGTTCCTGGCCACCCGGCCCGTCGTCGCGAGGGCCCTGGCGAGATGGGGGCACGTCCTCTTCCCGGTCGTCCTCATCGGCATCGGGGTCTTCATCCTCGTGGCGCATACATGATGACGAGGACCCCCAGCAGGCAGACGCCCGCGCCGATCAGGTCCCACCGGTCGGGCCGGAAGCCGTCGAAGACGACGCCCCACAGCAGCGACCCGGCCACGAACACCCCGCCGTACGCGGCCAGCACCCGCCCGAACTCGGCCGAGGGCTGGAGCGTCGCGACGAACCCGTAGATCCCGAGCGCGATCACTCCGGCCCCGGCCCAGACGAGCCCGCGGTCTTCGCGGACCCCCTGCCAGACCAGCCACGCGCCGCCGATCTCGGCCACGGCGGCGAGGGCGAACAGCACCAGGGAACGGACGATCGTCACCCCGGCGACTGTAGCTACTTCCTGGTCGAGTACGAGTGGGCGCCCGCCCCGGCGAGATGCCCGCCCTCGACGATCAGGTACTCCTCACGGATCGGCCGGCCCTCGAAGAAGCACTCCAGGATCTCCCGCGTGCCCGCCGCGTAGCGGGTCTGGGCCGACAGGGAGGAGCCCGACATGTGCGGCGTCATCCCGTGGTGCGGCATGGTGCGCCACGGGTGGTCGGGCGGCGCCGGCTGCGGGTACCACACGTCGCCCGCGTAGCCGGCGAGCTGACCGCTCTGCAGGGCGCGCACGATCGCGTCGCGGTCGGTGATGCGGGCGCGGGCGGTGTCGATCAGGTAGGCCCCCCGCTTCATGGTCGACAGCAGTTCCTCGCCGAACAGCCCCTCCGTCTCCGGGTGGAGCGGCGCGTTGATCGTGACGACGTCGCACACCGGGACCATGTCGGCGGTGCTCTCGTGCCAGGTCAGGTTGAGGTTCTCCTCGACCTCACGGGGCAGCCGGTAGCGGTCGGTGTAGTGGAGGTGGACGTCGAACGGCGCCAGCCGCTTCAGCACGGCCAGCCCGATGCGGCCCGCCGCGACCGTGCCGACGTGCATGCCCTCGAGGTCGTACGACCGCTTGACGACGTCGGCGATGTTCCAGCCGCCGTCCTTGACGACCTCCCACGCGGGCAGGTAGTCGCGGACCAGCGAAAGGATCATCATCACGACGTGCTCGGCGACGCTGATGCTGTTGGAGTAGGTGACCTCGGCGACCGTGACGCCCTTCTCCACGGCCGCGTCGAGGTCGGTGTGGTCGGAGCCGATGCCGGCCGTGATGACGAGCTTGAGGTTGCGCGCCTTCTCGAACCGCTCCGGCGTCATGTACGCCGGCCAGAACGGCTGCGAGATCACGACGTCGGCGTCGGGCAGCTCGCGGTCGAACGTCGAGTCGACGCCGTCCTTGTCGGAGGTGACGACCAGCGTGTGGCCGTTGTCCTCCAGGTACTTGCGGAGACCGAGCTCGCCCGAGACGCTGCCGAGCAGCACGCCGGGGGCGAAGTCGATCGCCGAGGGGGTCGGCAGGGTCTGCCCGCCGGGATAGCCGCTCAGTTCCGGCAACCCGTCGCGCGCGTATTCCTTCGGGTAGCCGTCGACGGGATCGTCGTAGAGCACGCAGAGGACCTTGGCCATGGGAATCGCCTCTCGTCCGCGGGAAGGTGGTCTGAAGCCAGCCTTCAAGAGGCTTAATGCCAGGTCAAAGCGTATGTTCCTATCGTTGATAGGCGGCGCCTATCGGCGCAGGTGATCGCGGAGCGTGGCGTCGAGGGTGACGCGGAGGTCCAGGCCGCGGGCGACGTCGAGCAGCGCCCGCACCACGACCGGCTGCGGTGAGCGCTCGGCGGTGACCAGCCCGATCTGGGGCGACCTCGGGGGCGTCTCCATAGGGATGATCCGCATGCCGTCGGGGACGCCGATCATGTGCAGCCACGCGTGGGCGATCACGCTCGACCAGCGGTGGGTGGCGACGTGCGCGAACAGGGCCGACACGCTGTCGGTCTCGATCGCCGGGACCACCGCCGCCCCGGCGTCGTGGAAGAGGTCGTCGAGGATGCGGCGGTTGCGCATCTCCTGGCCGAGCAGGCAGAGCGGGAGCGCCGCCACCTCGGTCCAGCGGGCCCTCGGGCGGTCGGCCAGTTCGCCGTCGTCGGGGGTGAGCAGCAGGTAGCGCTCCTCGTAGAGCGGGATGGCCCGTTCGCCGTCCTCGCCGTCGAGGTAGGTGAGGGCGGCGTCGATCTCGAAGTCGGTCAGCCGCCGGTGGATCTCCCGCGACGACAGGCTGCTCAGGGAGATGCGGGCGTGCGGGTGGCGTGCGCAGAAGGGGGTGGTGAGCAGTGACGCGGCGGCGAGAGCGGTGGGGATGGCGCCGAGCCGGAGCGTGCCGGAGACGCCGGCCCGCATCTGGTCGAGGTCGTCGCGCAGGCCGTCGAGGTCGGCGAGGATGCGGTGGGCCCACAGGAGCACCCGCTCGCCCTCCTCGGTCAGGCCGGTGAACCGGCGGCCCCTGCTGACCAGGGTGACGTCGAGGTCGGTTTCGAGGCGGCGGATGCCCGCCGAGAGCGAGGGCTGGGAGACGTGGCAGGCCTCGGCGGCACGCGCGAAGTGGCGTTCGCGGGCCAGCGCGACGAGATATTGCAGCTCGCGGAGCAGCATGCCCCCAACCTAAGCCGCCAGGCCGACGCGCGATCGTCGGCTCGGTCGCCGGGGAGACGATGGCCCCGCCCCGGGTGGGTGGGCCGGGGCGGGGCCATCGTCTGTCAGAACCCCTGGGACAGGCGGTAGTAGGCCTGGTTCCAGCGCAGTTCCTTGGTGAACTGGCGGGTGGTGGTGTTCGCGTCGATCAGGAGGAGCTCCACGCCGAGCATGTCGGCGAAGTCGTGCAGTTCCTCCGTGCCCACCGCCGCCGACAACACCGTGTGGTGCGGCGCCCCGGCGGTCAGCCACGACTCCGAGGAGGTGCGCAGGTCGGGGCGGGGCTTCCAGACGGCGCGGGCGACCGGGAGGTTGGGGAGGGCCTCCAGCGGCTCGACCACGTCGATCTCGTTGGCGATCAGGCGGAAGCGCTCGCCCATGTCGGCCAGGCCGATGACGACCGCGGGGCCGGGGGCCGCGTCGAAGACCAGGCGGACCGGGTCCTCCCGGCCGCCGATGCCGAGCGGGTGGATCTCGCACGACGGCTTCCCGGCGGCGATGCTCGGGCAGACCTCCAGCATGTGGGCGCCGAGGATCAGCTCCTCGTTCGGCGTCAGGTGGTAGGTGTAGTCCTCCATGAACGAGGTGCCGCCCCCGGGCACCATCGCCTTCAGCGTCCTGAGCAGGACCGAGGTCTTCCAGTCGCCCTCGCCGCCGAAGCCGTAGCCGTCGGCCATCAGGCGCTGCACCGCCAGGCCGGGGAGCTGGCGCAGGCCGCCGAGGTCCTCGAAGTTGGTGGTGAACGCCTTGAAGCCGCCCTCGGTCAGGAAGGTCCGCAGGCCCAGCTCGATGCGGGCGGCGTACCGCAGCGAGTCGTGCCGGGCGCCCTCGCTGCGCAGTTCGGCGGCGACGTCGTAGAGCTCCTCGTACTCCTTCACCAGGGCGGTCACGTCGGCGTCGGACTGGGCGTCGACCACCGCGACCAGGTCGTTCACGCCGTAGGTGTTCACCGAGACGCCGAAGCGGAGCTGGGCCTCGACCTTGTCGCCCTCGGTCACCGCCACGTCGCGCATGTTGTCGCCGAAGCGGGCCAGCTTCAGCGAGCCGACCTCGGCCCGCCCGGCCGCCGCGCGCGCCCACGCCGAGATCCGCTCGGCCACCGCCGGGTCGGAGACGTGACCGGTCACGGTCTTGCGGGCCACCCCCAGGCGCGACTGCACGTAGCCGAACTCACGGTCGCCGTGGGCGGCCTGGTTCAGGTTCATGAAGTCCATGTCGATGGTCGCCCACGGCAACTCGCGGTTGGCCTGCGTGTGCAGGTGCAGCAGCGGCTTGCGCAGGGCGTCCAGGCCGGCGATCCACATCTTCGCGGGGGAGAAGGTGTGCATCCAGGCGATGACGCCGCCGCACTCGTCGTCGGCGTTGGCGGCGAGCATCACGTTGCGGATGGACGTCGCGTCGAGGAGGACCGGCTTCCACTCCAGTTCGAACGGCAGGGCGTGGCCCAACTCCGTCGCGATGGCCCGCGACTGGTCGGCGACCTGGGCAAGCGTCTCGTCTCCGTAGAGGGACTGGCTGCCGGTCAGGAACCACAGTTTCACTTGGAACTCCTCTGTCCGTAGACGTTCTGGTAGCGGTCGTACAGAGCGTCGATGTGTTTCGGCTCGATGGGGATGACGGAGCCGAGCTGGCGGGCGACGTGCACGGTCCGGGCGACGTCCTCGCACATCACGGCCGCCTTGACGGCGGCCTTGGGGGTGGCGCCGATGGTGAAGACCCCGTGGTTCTGCATCAGGACCGCCGGGGAGCGGTGGCCCTTCAGGGTGTCGACGAGGCCGCGGCCGATGTCGTCGCCGCCGATCAGCGCGAACGGGCCGACGGGGATCTCGCCGCCGAACTCGTCGGCCATCGCCGTCAGCACGCAGGGGATCGCCTCGCCGCGGGCGGCCCAGGCGGAGGCGTAGGTGGAGTGGGTGTGGACCACGCCGCCGACCTCGGGCATGTGGCGGTAGACGTAGGCGTGCGCGGCGGTGTCGCTGGAGGGCGCGTAGTCGCCCTCGACCAGGTTGCCGTCGAGGTCGCAGACCACCATCGACTCGGGGGTCAGGTCGTCGTAGGAGACGCCGCTGGGCTTGATGACGAACAGGTCCTCGCCGGGGATCCGGCCGGAGACGTTGCCCGCCGTCCAGGCGACCAGGCCGTACCTGACCAGTTCCGCGTGCAGGGCGCAGACGGTCTTCCTCACTTGGACGCCTCGTTCCGGATCGCGCGCAGCCGGTGGAGCACGGCCCCGTCGGCGAAGTGGTCGTGCAGGACGCGGTATTCGGCGTAGAGCCGGTCGTAGGCCGCGGCCCGCTCGGGGTCGGGGGTGTACGCGTCCGCGATCCGCTTGCCCATCGCCGCCGCCGCAGAGGGGATGTCGGGGTAGGCCCCGGCCGCCACGGCGGCGTGGATGGCCGAGCCCAGTGCCGGGCCCTGGTCGGAGTCGATCATCGACAGCGGCTTGCGCAGCACGTCGGCGTAGGTCTGCATCAGGAAGGCGTTCTTCAGCAGCCCGCCCGCGACCACGAGCTCGTCGACCGGCACGCCGGACGCCTCGAAGGTCTCCACGATGACGCGGCAGCCGAACGCGGTCGACTCCAGCAGCGCCCGGTAGACCTCCTCCGGCTTGGTGGACAACGTCTGACCCACGACCACTCCCGAAAGATCGTGGTCGACGAGGACCGACCGGTTGCCGCCGAACCAGTCGAGCGCGACCAGTCCGTGCGCGCCGACGGCCTGCCCGGCCGCCAGCGACGTCAGATGCTCGTGGACCGAGACGCCCGCCTCGGCGGCGTCGGCCACGTAGGAGGCGGGCACGTAGTTGTCGACGAACCAGGCGAAGATGTCGCCGACGGCCGACTGCCCGGCCTCGTAGCCCCACAGGCCTGGAACGATCCCGTCGCGCACCACGCCGCACATGCCGGGGACCTCGGCCAGGTTCTCCCCGTTCATGACCAGGCACGTCGAGGTGCCCATGATCGCGACCATCTGGCCGGGCCGCACGGCGTCGGCCGCGGCGGCCGTCACGTGGGCGTCGACGTTGCCGACCGCGACCGCGATGCCCTCGGGCAGCCCGGTCCACTCGGCGCCCTTGGCCGACAACGAGCCCGCCCGTCCGCCCAGCGGCGCCAGCTCGGAACCGAGCTTGGCGGTGAAGCCGGCGAACCCGGGGTTGAGCGCGGCCAGGAACTCCTCGGAGGGGTAGGCGCCGTCCTGGTGGATGGCCTTGTATCCGGCGGTGCAGACGTTGCGGGTCTCGACGCCGCTGAGCTCCCAGATGATCCAGTCGGCGGCCTCGATCCAGCGGTCGGCCAGGGCGTAGAGCTCCGGGTCCTCCTCAAGGAGCTGCAGGCCCTTGGCGAAGGCCCATTCCGAGGAGATCTTGCCGCCGTACCGGGGCAACCACGGCTCGCCGCGTTCGGCGGCCAGGGTGTTGATCCGGTCGGCGTGGGACTGGGCCGCGTGGTGCTTCCACAACTTGGGCCAGGCGTGCGGCCGGTCGGGGTAGCGGTCGCTGAGGGGCGTCCCGTCGGCCAGGGCGGGCAGGATCGTGCAGGCGGTGAAGTCGGTGGCGATGCCGATCACCTCCGACGGCGCCACCCCGGCCGTCTCCACCGCCTTGGGCACGGCGATGCGCAGCACGTCGCGCCAGTCGTCGGGCGATTGGAGCGCCCAGTCGGGGGTAGGGCCGGAGATCACCCCCTGGGCGTATTCATGGACGGCGGAGCCGAGCTCGGCCCCGTCCCGGACGCGGACCACCACGGCCCGGCCGGAAAGGGTGCCGTAGTCGACTCCCACCACGTACCTGTCATCGTTCACGCGAGACTCCTGTCGTCACAATGAGGCGCTGGAGAAGGATGAAGACCAGGAGCAGGAGACCGATAACGATCTTGGTCCACCACGAGCTGAGGGTGCCCTCGAAGCTGATGACCGTCTGGATCAGCCCGAGCACGAGCACACCGAGAACCGTCCCGAGCAGGTAGCCCGAGCCGCCGGTCAGCAGCGTGCCGCCGATGACGACCGCCGCGATGGCGTCGAGCTCCATGCCGACGGCGTGCAGGCCGTAGCCGGAGAGCATGTAGAACGAGAGCAGCAGGCCGCCGAGTGCGGAGCACAGGCCGCTGATGGTGTAGACGGCGATCTTGGTCCGGGCCACCGGAAGGCCCATGAGCAGCGCCGACTGCTCGTTGCCGCCGACCGCGTAGACGTTCCTCCCCAGGCGCGTGTAGTGCAGCGTGTACGTCGCCACGAGCACCACCGCCAGCGCGATCAGCACCGTGGGGGAGATCCAGAGCTCGGGGGCGAGGTCGATGCGCGTCTGCGCGATGGCCGTGAAGGTCGGGTCGGTGATCGGGATCGAGTCGGTGCCGATCGTGTAGCACAGGCCCCGGGCCAGGAACATCCCGGCGAGGGTCACGATGAACGGCTGGATCTCGAAGTAGTGGATGATCGCGCCCATCGCCGCGCCGAGCACCCCGCCGATCGCCAGGACCAGCAGGATCACCAGGAAGGACGGTGTCGACGGCAGCAGGGAGGCCGCGATCATCGTGGTCAGCGCCACCACCGAGCCGACCGACAGGTCGATGCCGCCGGTGAGGATGACGAAGGTCATGCCGACGGCCACGACCAGCAGGAACGCGTTGTCGATGAAGACGTTCAGGATGATCTGGCCGGTCGCGAAGCCCTCGTAGCGGATGCCGCCTGCGGTGAACATCGCGATGAACAGCGCCCCGGTGACCAGGACGGGCAGGTAGTTGCGCGGCAGCCGGCCGGGCAACTGGCGCGGGAGTGCCAGGGTTTTCACGTGCGGACCGTCACTTTCTCCCCGGCGGGCACCGTCGGCGGGGCCGGTTTTCTACGGGATCGGAAGACCTTGGCCCGGAACGCCGGCGACTGGAGCAGGCAGACGATCGTCACGACGAGCGCCTTGAACAGCAGCGTCGTCTCCGGCGGCACGCCGAGGGAGTAGATCGTCGTGGTCAGGGTCTGGATGATGAGGGCGCCCAGCACCGTGCCGCCGAGGGAGAACCGGCCCCCGGCCAGCGAGGTGCCGCCGATGACGACGGCCAGGATGGCGTCGAGCTCGATCCACAGGCCGGCGTTGTTGCCGTCGGCGCTGGACACGTTGGAGCTGATCATCAGGCCGGCGATGCCGGCGCAGAGGGCGCAGAAGGCGTACACGACGATCAGCAGGCCGTGGGACCGGATGCCCGACAGGCGGCTCGCCTCGGCGTTGCCGCCGACCGACTCGATCAGCAGGCCGAGCGCCAGCCGCCGGGTGACGAAGGCGATCAGCGCCAGCACGACGGCCACGATGATGATGCCGAACGGCAGCGTCAGCCAGTAGCCGCCGCCGATGAGCTTGTAGGGGTCGCTGTTGATCGTGATGATCTGGCCGTCGGTGATGAGCTGGGCCAGGCCGCGTCCGGCGACCATCAGGATCAGCGTCGCGATGATCGGCTGGATGCCGACGATCGCGACCAGGAAGCCGTTGCCGACGCCCAGCGCCACGGCCAGCCCGAGGGCGATGCCGATCGCGCCGAGGACGCCGCCGATCGAGTCCTGCGACGGGAGGGTGCTGATCTGCAGGCAGGCCATCGCGCCGGCGATGGCCACCACCGAGCCGACCGACAGGTCGATGCCCTTGGTCGCGATGACCAGCGTCATGCCCAGGGCCACCAGGATGAGCGGGGCGCCGAACCGGAAGATGTCGATCAGGCTGCCGTAGAGGTGGCCGTCCTTGATCTCGATCTGGAAGAAGTGGTCGGTGAAGATCAGGTTGACCAGGAGGAGGGCGACCAGGATGCCCGCCGGCCAGGCGAGGCGCTTCATTTCGCTCCCCCGCTCGCGATCGTCTCCATGAGCACGTCCGTCGTCAGGGTGTCGTCGTTGGGCAACTCGGCGACCAGCCGCCGGTCGCGGAGCACGGCGACCTTGTGGCTGAGCCGCAGCACCTCGTCGAGCTCGGCGGAGATGAACAACACGGCCATCCCGCCGTCGGAGAGCTCGACGACCAGCTTCTGGATCTCGGCCTTGGCGCCGACGTCGATGCCGCGGGTGGGTTCGTCGAGGATGAGCAGGCGCGGTTCGAGGATGAGCCAGCGGGCCAGCAGCACCTTCTGCTGGTTGCCGCCGGACAGGTTCCTGATGAGCATCTCCGGGTTGTCCGGGCGGATGTTCAGCGCCTTGATGTACTTGGCGACCAGTTCGTCCTGCTTCTTGCGGGGCACCGGGCGGCTCCAGCCGCGGCGGGCCTGCAGGGCCAGGATGAGGTTCTCCCGGACGGTCAGCTCCGGGATCAGGCCCTCTTCGCGCCGGTTCTCCGAGCAGAACGCCACGCCCCGGGCCATCGCGGCGCGCGGGGTGCGCAGGGTGACCTGGTCGCCGCCGATGCGCAGGGTGCCGGTGCCGGCGTGGTCGGCGCCGAACAGCAGCCGGGCGATCTCGGTGCGGCCCGAGCCGAGCAGGCCGGCCAGGCCGACGACCTCGCCCTCGCGGATGGTCAGCGAGAAGGGCGCCACCCGGCCGCCGAGCTCGGTGGCCTCCACGAGCGTGTCGGAGGTGCGGGCCGGCGGGCGTTCGTCGAGGCGCTCCAGCTCGGCCAGCTCGCGGCCGATCATCTTGCCGACCAGTTCGACCTGGGGGAGTTCGGCGGTGACGTACTCGCCGACGAGACGGCCGTTGCGCAGGATGGTCATGCGGTCGGCGATCTCGTAGATCTGGTCGAGGAAGTGCGACACGAACAGGATCGCGATGCCCTGTTCCTTCAGGCGGCGCATCACCCGGAAGAGCTGCGCGACCTCGCCGGCGTCGAGGGAGGACGTCGGCTCGTCGAGGATGAGCACCCGGGCGTCCACGTCGATGGCCCGCGCGATGGCGACCATCTGCTGGATCGCCAGCGAGTAGCGGCTCAGCGGCTTGGTGACGTCGATCGCGAGGTCGAGCCGGGTGAGCAGTTCGGCGGCCCGGCGGCGCATCTCGCGCCAGCGGATGCGGCCGAACCGGCGGGGCTCGCGTCCGATGAAGACGTTCTCGGCGACCGACAGGTTCGGGCAGAGGTTGACCTCTTGGTAGACCGTGCTGATGCCGGCCTTCTGGGCCTCCAGCGGGCCGGTGAAGGCCACCCGGTCACCGGCCAGCTCGATCTCTCCGCTGTCGATCGAGTAGACGCCGGTCAGCACCTTGATCAGGGTCGACTTCCCGGCCCCGTTCTCGCCCATGAGGGCGTGCACCTCACCGGGCAGCAGCCGGAAGTCCACGCCGTCCAGGGCCCGGACGCCCGGGAACTCCTTGCCGATCCCGGTCATCCGCAGGATCGCTTCAGCCATGCGCCATCCTCAATTTCTGGCCTTCGATTGGAAAAGGGGCCGTCCCGATCTCAGGGCGGGACGGCCCCCGGCTCCTAGTACTGGCGGGTCGGCAGGGCCTGCTTGGCCTGCTCCTGGGTGAAGGTGGTCTCCTCGGTGACGACCCGGTCGGGCACCGTCTCACCGGCGAGGACCTTCTTGGCCAGGTCCATCAGCTGCGGGCCGAGCAGCGGGGAGCACTCGACGATGTAGTTGATCTTTCCGTCGGCGAGCGCCTGCATGCCGTCCTTGACGGCGTCCACCGTGATGATCTTGATGTCCTTGCCGGGCACCTTGCCCGCGCCCTCGATCGCCTCGATGGCGCCCAGGCCCATGTCGTCGTTGTGCGCGTAGAGCACGTCGATGTCCGGGTGGGCCTTCAGGAAGGCGTCCATGACCTCCTTGCCCTTGGCGCGGGTGAAGTCGCCACTCTGGGAGGCGATCACCTTGAACTTGGGGTCGGCGCCGATGACCTCGGCGAAGCCCGACTTGCGGTCGTTGGCGGGGGCGGAGCCGGTGGTGCCCTGGAGTTCGACGATGTTCACGTCGCCGGTCTCGGAGGCGTACTGCTCGACCAGCCACTGGCCGGCCTTCTTGCCCTCTTCGACGAAGTCGGACCCGAGGAAGGTCTTGTACAGCGTCTTGTCGGCCGAGTCGACCGCGCGGTCGGTCAGGATGACCGGGATGTTCGCGGCCTTGGCCTCCTGGAGGACGGTGTCCCAGCCGGACTCGACCACCGGAGAGAAGGCGATGACGTCGACCTTCTGCTGGATGTACGACCGGATCGCCTTGATCTGGTTCTCCTGCTTCTGCTGCGCGTCGGAGAACTTGAGGTCGATCCCGGCCGCCTTGGCCGACTCCTGCACCGACTTGGTGTTGGCGGTGCGCCAGCCACTCTCGGCGCCCACCTGGGCGAAGCCCATGGTGATCGTCGAATCGCCGCCACCGCTGGCAGCGGGGGCGCCGCCGTCGGCCGTCGTCTCGCCGCCACCGCCGCACGCGGTCGCGAGCACGCCGACCGCCACCAGAGCCATGATCTTCTTGAACAAGGCCAAGTCCCTTCCGTATTTGTTAGCGCTCACACAATTTGCCCGGCCGGGAATCAGAGTGAAGCTTGGTCTGCCGTGTCGACTGTGAGCGTTAACATAGACGAGCGTCAAGAGTCCGCCTCGTCACGGTACGGTCACATGCGCTGAACCGACTTGTGAGTCATGGCGCCGTAGGCGAGAGACACCACGACGACCAGCACGGGAAAGGCGATTCCGGCCAGCAGGCCGGTGCTCAGCCCCCCGCCGGTCGCGTCCGCCACGGCGCCCGTGGTCCACGGTCCGACCGCCGCGCCGAGGTCGCCGAAGACGGCCAGCACGCCGAACATCGCCGCGCCCCCGAGCGGGAACCGCGCCGACGCGAGGCTGAAGGTGCCCGGCCACAGCAGGCTCACCGCGAACCCGCAGAGCGCGCAGCCTGCGAAGGCCAGCACGGGGTTGGACGACAGGCTCGCGAGCAGGTAGCAGAGCGTTGCCAGCGCGCCCGAGAAGACCATCGCCGGCACCAGGGGGATCTTCTCCCCGAACAACCCGTAGACGATGCGCCCGACGCCCATCAGCACCGCGAAGAGGCACGGCCCGGCCAGGTCGCCCCAGACCTTGGAGGCCCCGAGCCCTTCCTCGGCGAACAACGACGACCACTGCGACATCGTCAGCTCCGACGCGCCCGCCGCCAGCATCAGCACCATGGCGGCGATGAACGCGGGCGTCCGGAACAGCGACTTGAGCGAGGTGCGGTGCGCGTCGGGCACGGTCTCGGGCATCGGCACCCGCAGGAACGCCACCAGATTCGCCAGCGGCACCAGCGCCCAGATCAGCGGCAGCACGTACCAGGCCTCGCGGCCGATCCCGGCCAGCAGCAGGGTCGACCCGGCGACCACCGCCACCTGTCCCCAGCAGTAGAACGAGTGCAGCAGGCTCATCGCCGCCGCCTTGCCCTCCTGGGGCGCGGGCAGCGCGTCCACGACCGGGCTGACCAGCACCTCCAGCAACCCGCCGCCGATGGCGTAGACGACCACCGCGACGCACAACCCGATGTACGGCGTCGGCGCCACGAACGGCGCCACCGCGAGCAGCACCAGCCCGGCCGCCGACATCACGTGGGCCAGCACGAGCGGCCCCCGGTAGCCGAGCCGGTCGACGTAGCGCACCGCGATGATGTCGGTCAGCAACTGGGCGCCGAAGTTGAGCAGCACCAGACGTCCGAGCATTTCCAGCGGCAGCCCGTAGGCGGTCTGGAACACGATGAACAGCAGAGGGGCCAGGTTGTTCACGATGGCCTGGGTGACGTAGCCGGTGTAGCAGGCCCAGCGCGTAGCCGTGTAGGACACCCGAAACCCTCCGAAGGCGACAGAAATCACCCGATGTTAGTGGAAGGTTCCGGGTACGCAGAAGGGCCGCGCACCCCCGAAGGGATACGCGGCCCCCTGACTTTCAGCCGTCAGCTCTCATGGAACCGGAGTCGGAGACTCAGGTGGCCATGCGGAGCGGAGGCGTCTGGTTGACCCACGCGGTGCAGTTCGCCGGGTAGGCCGCCGGGCCGCCCGGAGCGCCGGGAGCGAAGAAGCCTCCGACGATCGGGACGGGCAGGCCCACGGTGCAGATCGTCCGGTGGATGTCACCGGTGGTGGTCTGAACCGTGATGTGCAGGTACGGAATCAGAGCGTCGATGATGACCTCTGACGACACCGACTGCACGTTGGCCGGGTAGCCGGGCAGCCCGGACAGGTTGTGCCACATCGGCGTCGTCCGCGGGTCGCGGATCCACGTGTCGCCGTTGGGCCGGACCGACACCTGGAGGGTGTCCAGGAGCAGCGGCGACAGCGAAATCGCGGTCCCCGCCCCAGGTCCCGCCGGACCCTGCGGACCGGCCGGACCTGCCGGGCCCTGCGGACCGGCGGGGCCGGTCGCGCCGGTCGCACCAGTCGCGCCGGTCGCGCCGGTCGCGCCGGGAGCACCCTGCGGGCCAGCCGGACCGGCCGGACCAACCAGACCCTGGGGGCCCGCCGGACCGGAAGGACCGGTCGCACCCTCGGGACCAGCCGGACCCACGGGCCCTGCCGGGCCCTGCGGGCCTGCCGGGCCGGCCGGGCCGACCTCACCGGGAGTACCGGGCGTACCCGCCGGGCCACCGGGGCCCGCGGGTCCGACCGGACCCTGGGGGCCCGCCGGGCCGGCCGGGCCGGTCGCACCGGGCGCGCCCGGCGTGCCGGGCGTACCCTGCGGTCCAGCGGGGCCCGCCGGACCGGTGGCACCCTCCGGACCCGCCGGACCCACAGGTCCAGCCGGGCCGACCGGGCCCACCGGGCCGAGACCACCCGCGGGGCCCGCCGGGCCCGCCGGGCCCTGGGCGCCGGGCGCACCAGCCGGGCCCACCGGGCCGGCCGGGCCGATCAGACCGGTCTCACCGATCGGACCCTGGGGACCGACCGAACCCTGGGGTCCAGCCGGGCCCGCGGGGCCGGCCGGACCCTGGGCACCGTTCGTCCCCGCAGGACCCTGAGGTCCAGCCGGGCCCGCGGGGCCCTGAGGACCCTGCGGTCCAGCCGGGCCGGCGGGGCCACCCGCCGGGCCCGCCGGACCCTGCGGACCGATCGGACCCGAAGGTCCGAACGGGCCACGCGGTCCCACCGGGCCGGTGGGGCCCATCGGGCCACGCGGACCCATCGGGCCACGCGGGCCGCGGATGACGATGGGCTTCTTCCAACGCGGGTCGTCGTGCCACCCCGCCACACTCTGTGCCCGCATCGGGGCCGTGGAGTTGACGGGCACGTTAGGGTTTTGGGCCCCCTGCTGAGTGCCGGGAACCTGGGCGCCCTGGTCGCCCTGCGGACCCTGCGGCGTGGCGACCTGCGGCTGCGGCTGCGGCTGCTGCTGCTGGTTGTCGTCCCAGCCGTTCGGCTCGTTGTTGTCCCAGCCGCCCTGGTCGTTGTTGTCGTCCCAGCCGCGGTCGTTGTTGTCGTCCCAGCCGCGGTCGTGGTGGCCGTGGTGGCCGTGGTGACCGTGCTCGTGGTGGCCGTGCTCGTGGTGGCCGTGGTGGTGGCCGTGGTGCTCTTCCTCATCGTGGTGGTGGTGGCGGTGCTTCTTCTTGTGGTGCTTGTGGTGCTCTTCGAAGCGGTGGTGGTCCCGGCGGTGGTGGTGCCGCTCGTGCACGTGGTGGTGGTGGTTGCAGCGGTCGTGGAAGCCGTGGCCCCAGTCGCCGTCGCCGCCCCAGCCGCCGGTCGCGCCCCAGCCGCCCTCGTCGTCGCTCCAGCCGCCGTCGTCCCAGCCGTGGTGGCCGTGGTGGCCGTGGTGGTGGCCGTGGTCACAGTGGTGGTGCGAGCGGTGGACGAAGTGCTGGCGGTGGTGACGGTGGAAGAAGCGGTGGTGCCTGTGGTGGTGGTGGCGGAAGCGCTTGATCACCTTGATCTTGACGCGCTTCAGCGGCCGCTTCTCCTTGTACTTCCAGTCGACCCAGCCGATGTTGTCGCTGAGCATGCTCGCGCCGGTGCCGACGGAGCTGGTGGCGCTGACGCCGGTGGCGCCGGTGAGAACCAGGCCGCTCGCCGCCACGGCGACGGCGAGCGCCTTGGCGCCGCGGACGGCGCGGCGACCGAGCTCGCGCCCTTTATCCTGAAAAGTCATGTCAGTCCATGCTCTTTGGTACGTGCATCCGAATTACGGGACCTGAATTGATTCCGTAATGTTGAGTAGGGTGCCCGGCGTACCAAAAAGCGAAAAGCTGGACATAGCTAACTAACGTAAACGACTTTCTATTGCGCAGGAAAAGCGCCGACGTTCTGACATGAGAGGACGTTCGTCATCGTCTCGCGGACTTCGCTGGCCGGATCGCTCAAATCCTCGGCCGTGACCCCCCTGAGCACCGACCGCAGACGCGTCAGATCGGCGGTGAGCACGGGGTTCGCGCGATCGGAGACGTCGCTGAGACGGCCGGTCACCAGGCCGTCGATGGTGTTGAGCGTGTCGACGAGATTCGGACTTTTCGGATCAATCTCCTGAATCTGGGCGACGATTTCGACGGCGGCTTCGCAGGGTGTCCGGCTATCTGTCCAAAACAGGACGTATAACCCCAGGCCCGACATGACTAATATGACGGAAATTGCGACGGCGACGCGGGGCATGGGCACTCCGAATGACGAGGGAACACGCCACAGGATGCCGTGAATAGGGGAAAGGTTGTCTTCCCGTGACGAATACGTTGGAGTTCCTGGAATTGCCCATGTCGACATTTCCGGATTTATCGTGACGTAACGGCTTGACCTGGAGCGCGGTCCAGCACCCACACTCGGTCGCGACGACGGGAGGAACACATGAGATACCGCACGATCGGCACCACGCCCGCGACCCGGCGCGAGGTGAGCGTGTTGTCGCTGGGGGCGATGCTGTTCGGCTCGGTGACCGACGAGGCGACCAGTTTCGCGATCCTCGACCGGTTCGTGGAGGCGGGCGGCACCTTCATCGACACCTCGGGCAACTACGCCTTCTGGACCGACGGGAGCCAGGGCGGCCACAGCGAGGAACTGATCGGCCGCTGGCGCAGGTCGCGGGGGGTGGGCGACGAGATCGTGATCGCCACCAAGGTCGGCGCCCGGCCGCTGGCCCCCGGCACGAGCTACACCGACAACGCCGAGGGGCTGTCGGCGAAGGTGATCCGCGAGTCGGCCGAACGCAGCATGGAGCGGATGGGCCTCGACCGGATCGACGTCCTCTACTCGCACATCGAGGACCACCGCACCCCGGTCGAGGAGACCGTCGAGGGCTTCGCCGCCCTGGTCGCCGAAGGGCTGGTCGGCATGCTCGGCGTCAGCAACCACGCCGCCTGGCGGGTCGAGCGGGCCCGCGCCCTGGCGAGGCAGCGGGGGCTGCCCGGTTACGAGATCCTCCAGTACGCCCACAGCTACGTCCGCCCCCGGGTGGACATCCCCGACGCGCTGTTCCGCGACGGCAACCTCGGGGCGGCGGGGCCCGACCTGGTGACGTACCTGAGGGAGGAGCGGGAGCTCGTGCTGGTGGCCTACTCGCCGCTGATGTCGGGCCGCTACACGCGGACCGACAAGGAGTTCCCGCCCGACTTCCGGCACCCGGGCACGGAGGCCCGGCTCGCGAAGGTCCGCGAGATCGCCACCGAGACCGGGGCGACCGCGAACCAGGTCGTGCTGGCGTGGCAGATGGGCCACGAGGTGCCGATCATCCCCCTGGCGGGAGCCTCGTCGGTGGCCCAGTTGGAGGAGAACCTGGCGGCCGTCGACCTGGAGCTGACGGCAGAGCAGCGGGCGGCGCTCGACGCGACCCACTAGCTAGCCTGGGGGAATGCGGAAGATCATGATCACCTCGGCGGTGTCGCTCGACGGCTACATGGAAGGGCCGGGCCGGGACATCTCCTGGCACCGGGTGGACGCCGAGCTGCACCGCCACCTCAACGAACTGCTCGCTCCGCTGAGCGCCTTCATCGACGGGCGGGTCACCCACCAGCTGATGGCCGACTACTGGCCGACCGCCGCCGACGACCCGGCGGCCTCCCGGGAGGCCGCCGACTTCGCCGAGATCTGGCTCTCCAAGAAGAAGTACGTCCTCTCCCGCACCCTGGAGGAGGACCGCTGGAACACCGAGGTGGTGCGGGAGTTCGACCCCGACTGGGTCAGGGAGCTGAAGGCCACCTCGGGGGCCGGCATGGCGGTCGGCGGGGCGAACCTGATGGCGCAGTTCATGCGCCACGACCTGATCGACGAATACCGGCTCTACCTCAACCCGGTCGTCGTCGGGGGCGGCACCCCGCTGTTCCCGCCCGGCCTCACGATGGACCTGCGGCTGATCGAGACCCGGCCGTTCGGCCAGGGGGTGGTCGAGCTGACCTACCGGCCGGGCCCGAAGAGGTCGTAGAGGGCGACGAGCAGCGCGGCCACCACGAAGCCGGCCGAGGTGAGCATGGCGATCTGGAAGCTCTCCGCCCAGTCGCCGCGCGAGCTCGCCAGGTGGGCGAAGTAGACCGCGCCGACGCCCGCGATCCCGGCCGCCGACCCGATCCGCTGCCAGGTCTGCAGCACGCCTCCCGCGCTGCCCGCCCGCCTGACCGGCACGTGGCTGAGCGTGAGGGTCTGGTTGGGCGAGATGACGAGCCCGCTGCCGACGCCCGACAGCAGCAGCGGCCCGGCCGCCGCCCATCCGGCGTGCCGTCCGGGGACCTCGTGCACGGCCAGCATCGTGGCCACGAACCCGACGGCCACGATGAACAGCCCCCACGCGACCATGGCCCGGCCGTAGCGGTGCACCAGCCGCCCGCTGACCCCCGAGGCGATGCCCGAGCCGATCGCGAACGGGACCGAGGCGATGCCGGCCATCAGCGCCGAATAGCCCAGGCCGTTCTGCAGGAACAGGGTGAAGACGAAGAAGATCGCGGTGAACCCGGCGAAGTAGAGCACGCCGATCAGCCCGCCGAGCGTGAAGGCCCGCGACCGGAACAGGTCCATGTGCACCAGCGGCTCGATCCGCCGGGCCGCCCGCAGCTCCCACCACCCGAACCCGGCCAGCACGGCCATCCCGGCCGGGACCAGCAGCCACTTCGCCCCGCCCGGCCACTGCTGGTTCTGCAGGAACGGCAGCAGGACCAGCAGCAGCCCGGCGGCCAGCAGCAGCACGCCGACCGGGTCGAAGCCGGGCTTCAGCGTGCGGCGCAGGTTCTCGGCGGGCAGCATGCGCAGTGCGAAGGGCAACGACAGCAGGCCGATCGGCAGGTTGACGTAGAAGACCCAGCGCCAGCCGTTCTCCTCGCCGAAGATCTGGATCAGCACACCGCCCAGCAGCGGGCCGACGGCGGTGGACAGGCCGATCACCGCGCCGAGGTAGCCGAAGGCCCGGCCGCGCTCCGACCCCTGGAACATCTCCTGGATGTAGCCGCTGACCTGCGGCATCATCAGGGCTCCCGCGGCCCCCTGCACCAGCCGGGCGATGATCAGCCACCATTCGTTCTGGGCCGCGCCGCAGGCCGCGCTCGCGGCGGTGAACAACACGATGCCCCACATGAACACCGCCCGGCGGCTGCGCGCGTCGCCCAGTCGCCCGCCGGGGATGAGGGCGAGGCCGAAGGTGAGGGCGTATCCGGAGACCACCCACTGGAGGCCGCTGTCGCTGGCGCCGATCCCCGCCTGGATGTCGGGGAGCGCGACGTTGACGATCGAGACGTCCAGCAGCGTCATGAACGCCGGGACGAGACAGACGGCCAGTGCGCGCCAGCGACGGGGATTCATACCCCGTCCAGTGCCCCTGCCAGGGGATTCACCAACCCTCCGCGAGGGTGCGGGCCAGGGCGGCTGCGAAGAACGCGGCGCTGTCCTCCGTCAGCACCATCGGCGGCTTGATCTTCAGGATGTTCAGGTGGTCGCCGGTCGGCTGCACGACCACCCCCAGTTCCAGCATCCGGTCGCAGATCGCCGCGGTCTCCTCGGTGGCCGGGGAGCCGTCGGGCCGGTTCAGCTCGACGCCCATGTAGAGGCCCAGGCCGTGCACCGCGCCGATGATCGGGTGCTCGGCGGCCAGCGTCTCCATGAGGTCGCGCAGGCGGTCGCCGACCCGGGCGGCGTTGGCCTGGAGGCCCTCCTCCTCGATGACGTCGAGCACGGTCATGCCGGTGACGCAGCTGACCGGGCTGCCGCCGGCGCTGGAGAAGAAGTAGCCGACCCTGCGGTAAGTCTCGGCGATCTCCCTGGTCGTGATGACCGCGCCCAGCGGATGGCCGTTGCCCATGGCCTTGGCGATCGTGATCACGTCGGGGACGACGCCCTGCTGTTCGAAGCCCCAGAAGTGGCGGCCGAGTCGGCCGTAGCCGACCTGCACCTCGTCGGCGACGCACAGACCGCCCTTCGCGCGCACCTCGGCGTAGAGGGCGGCGAGGTAGCCGTCGGGCAGCGGGATGCCGCCCGCGTTGCCGTAGAAGGCCTCGGCGATGAAGCCCGCCGGCTCGCCGACCATGGCCAGGGCCTTGGCGAGCGCGTCGGGGTCGCGGTGCGGGGCCGGGACCGGGCGCACCCAGGCCGGGCGGGTCGCCATCGCGTTGGGGTTGTCGGCCGTGGAGGTGCTGACGGCGTCGGAGGCCATCGTCCAGCCGTGGTAGGCCTCGGCGACGCAGAGCATCTCCTCGCGGCCGGTGGCGACCTGGACCAGCCGCAGCGCGAGGTCCACCGCCTCCGAACCGCTGTTGACCAGGAACACCGTGTCGAGCGGGTCGGGGGCCAGGTCGGCCAGCCGCCGGGAGAACTCGGCGATGGCGCGGTAGTTGAACCGCGAGTTGGTGTTGAGCAGGGCGAGCTGCCTCGACACCGCCTCGGTGAGGCGCGGGTGGGCGTGGCCGATCGCGGCGACGTTGTTCACCATGTCGAGGTAGGCGCGGCCGTTCACGTCGACGAGGTGCTGCCGCCAGCCGCGCTCGATGCGGGGCGGGTCGGCGTAGTAGTGCTCCTGGACGTCGGCGAGGGCGTCGCGGGAGAAGGGGGCCGGTTCGGGGGCCGGGCCGATGCCGAAGAGGGCGCCGGGGTCGGGGCAGACCGCCCGCCAGGCGGCCGACTCCTCGGGGGTGACGAAGGCCGGGGGTTCGAGGTCCCGTACCGAGCACAGGGTCGCGTAGACCGGACCGGAGACGGCGCCGATCTGGTCGCCGGCGCGGACCGGGCCCTCCCACATCTCGACCCCGCTCAGCCGCAGGTCGAGGGTGCCGCCCCGCAGCACTCCCAGATGCACCTCGCCGTCGAACGGCGCGTGCACCGGGGTGCCAGCCGGGAGCCGCGACTCGACGCCGAGCGGGACCGTCGCGGGCGCGTCGAAGGAGTGGACCCGGGTCTCGGTCAGCCGAGGTTCGCCGGCCCGGTGGGCGACGCCCTCTTCCGGCGTGTACGTCTCCAGCACCCCGCCGGGAAGATCACTGGTCACCGACAGGTCCCGCACCGGCAGCACCGGCACGATCGGCGCTCCGGCGAACCGGGCCGGGGGAGTCTCCCGGAACGCCGCCTCGGCCACCTCGAACGGCAGGCTGAGCGCGGTCTCGAAGGCGCGGAACTCGGCGTCCTGCCGCTCGGTCGCGTAGTCGTTGTCGGGCTCCAGCAAGGCCTGGTGCACCCCGCTGACCACCAGCACCGCCGTGCGCGCCACGATCGCCGGCCAGAGGGCGGCCAGTTCGTCGCCGGTCAGCGGCACCACCCGCTGGAAGGCGCGCACCGCCGGGAGGATCGCCAGCGGTCGTTCCGGCGCGTGGTGCAGCAGCGACGCGCAGGTCACCGCCAGTTCGCCGACGATCCAGCCGTGCCCGAGGTCGCCGAAGTCGATCACCCCTTCGGGCACCGGACGCCCGTCGGGACCGATCGAGCAGACCACGTTGTCGTCGGTGAGGTCGCCGTGGATCGCCTGCGTCCGCAGGTTCCCGGCCAGGGTGTCGAGCCGGTCGCAGGCCTGGTCGGCGGCCCGGCGCACCAGGTCGCGTCCGGTCGACAACGAGCCGATCATCTGGTCGATCTCGGTCCGGGCCCGGCGCAGGTCCCATTGGGAGACGCGGTCGAACCCGGGGTGGTCGAGGTCGGCCAGGTTCGCCACGAGCCGCCCGGCCAGGTCGCCGAGCCGGGCGACGACCACGGGCGCGAGATAGGCGTGGTCGATCAGGGGCGTGCCCGGCACGAACGTCAGCAGCCGCGCCCGCAACCCGTCGCCGAACCGGGCCACGTATCCGCCGCCGAGGGACGGCTGCGGTTCGGGCACGCTCATCCTGTCCCCGAGGTGGAGCAGGGCGGCGTCCTGGGCGTCGAGTTCGGCGTCGGTGTAACCGGCGTTGGCGACCTTCAGCAGGAACCGGCCGTCGACGACGAAGTTGCGGTCCTGGTTGCTGCCGACCTCCCTGACCTCGCCTCGGACACCGAAGAAGGTGTCCGCGATCTCTCGGGCCTGGTCGAGGGTGACATCAGGACGGACGACGTTCATGTGCCGACATTTCCGGTCATGTCGCCCAGTCTCGCATCGCCCGACAAACCGAAGTGATCGAAGTTGTCACCGTTTCGGTAGATAGCTCTTCTTTGCCGGATCGGCGAGCATAAGGCGGCCGATTCGGGGGCCGTCGATGGAGGGGATTTCCCGCGTGCGTAGCGATGCTTCGATCCCGAGCTATGAACGACTCTTCGGAGAACTCGATCTGCGGACGGGAGACGAGGCGCGCTCGGTCTACTCGCCCGCGGCCTATCTGACCGATCTGCTCACCTTCCTGCAGGAGACCTTCCACGGTGACTCCGACGTGGGCTCGCTGCTGCGCCGCCGCCCCGGCATCGGGGAGATCCCGCTCGACGAGGAGAACACCACCACGACGGTGCCCTACCTCGACATCGTCAACGAGGTGCTGGAGGCGCTGGTCGGCGACGACCCCTACGAGAAGCTGGCCGACCGCGACTTCAAGCACCCGCTCGCGCTGCCGTTCTCGCTCGACGCGGCCAGGTTCACCACCTACCTGCGCCACCTGGGCGTCGACCCGGTCGAGTTCTACCGGCTGTTCGCCGCCACGGTCGACCGCGACCGGGTCACCCGCGACTACCTCGGGCTGACCGAGGCCGACGTCCACGTCATCACCACCCCGCGCACCGACGCGGCCGGACTGGCCGCCGCCTACGGGCTCGACGGCGAGCCGATCTCGGTGCTGCACGACGTCGAGCGTTTCCTGGAGGCCACCTCCCTCACCGGCGCGGAGCTGACCGAGCTCCTCTACGGCGACCCCGACCTGGAACGTTCCCTCTCGGGCACCTTCGTCCACCAGGGCGCCGTGGTCGAGGTCGGCGAAGACGGCCGGACGTTGGCGCTCCGCGACGGCGGCGCCGTGCCCGACGTGTGGCTCGACCGGGCCCACCGGTTCATCCGGCTGGCGAAGAAGACCGGCCTGTCGTTCACCGATCTCGACCGGGTCGTCGGCGCCTTCACCTCGGTCCTGGAGGCCGAGACGTTACGCGCGGTGGCCGCCGCCGCCCACCTGCACCGCACCCACGACGTCCCGTTCGACCTGGTCGAGACGCTGACCACCCGCACCCTCCCGGCCGAGGTCGACGACCTGCCGCGTCCGGCCGGTGACATCCTCGCCCCGCAGAACCGGACGTTCCGCCGCGAATTGGCACGTTCCATCGATATGGCCGAGTCAGAGCTGGTCGAGACCGTCCGCCGGTTCCGCGAGCGCTACGCCGGGCCGCTGGAGGAGAGCCCGTTCGACCGGGAGATCAGCCGGGCCTCAGTGGTCGTGCTCCACCGGGTCGCCCGGCTGACCGGGCACCTCGGACTGTCGGTGGCCGAGCTGTTCGCCGTGCTGACCGCGCTGGAGAACGACCCCGCCATCGAGCGCCACTCGACCTTCCCGGTGCTGCCGGTGCTGTCGCCCGCGTCGGCCGACGTCCACCGGATGCTCGAACGCGACGACGACCCCGTCTCCTCGCTCTGGCTGGCCCAGACCCTCGTCGAGGTGGTGGCCTGGATGCGGTCGTGGGGGTTCGCGGGGGAGGACCTCACAGGCATCCTCGGCGAACCCGCCACGCCCGAGTCGGAGGCCGAGCAGGCCGAGGTCGTCGCCTCGATCGCCGACCAGTTCGCGACCGTCGCGCTGACCCCGGCGGTGCTGATGTCCGACCGGTTCGACGAACGGGCCGCCCGGGTGATCCACGAGGCCCTGGCGACCCACCGCGACGGCGTGGTCTCCCCGCACGACCCCCGCCTGCTGCGGCTCGACCCGGCGGCCGTCGCCACCGCCGCCTACCACGCGGTCGACCGGCTCGGCGTGCTGGCCGCGGGCGACTTCGAAGGGCTCGGGCTGGCCGACCGGCTGACGTCCAAGATCTTCGCCAACCTGGTGACCCGGGGCATCCTGCGGCCCGACGGCCTGCTCGCGTCCGAAGACCTGCCCGACCGGCTCACGCTCGCCGGCGACTTCGCCGCCCACCGCGACGCGTTGTTCACCGTGATCGCCGGGCTGGAGAACGCCTTCTACCCCTCCGACCTGGCGGGCGCGCTGCCGCAGCTCACCGAGGCCGAGCGGGCCGAGCTCTACGACAACCTGGTCCACAACGGCCACCTCGGCGACGAGGGCGACCTCACCGACCCCGAGTTCTTCGCCGAGCCGGCCAACGTGACCGAGTTCCGGGTGAACGCGCCGCTCGACGACGTGGCCCCCGCCGTGCTCGCGCTGCTGAAAGCCCGGGTGTCGGCCTACCGGGAGGCCAGGATCGCGCTCGACCCCGCCGCCTTCGCCGAGCTGAGGCTGACCGCCGAGCAGCTCGACTCGCTGGCCCAGAGCCTGCGCTTCAACGGCTTCGTCGACGCCGACCTGTGCTTCACCGACAAGGCGGCGCTCGCCGGACTCGACGTCGCCGACTTCGGGATCGCGCTGGAGTTCTATCCCCTCCGCCGGGTCGTGCTCGACGCGATCAAGGCCCAGCTGGCCGCCGCCAAGGCCGAGATGCACCTGGTCACCCCTGAGGACTTCGCCGCCCTCGCCGACCAGGCCATGGCGGCCCGCGTCGTGCACCGGCTGGAAGGGCCGATCACCCGTGACGGGCGGGTCCACGAGGAACTGCGCGGAGAGCTCGACGACGCCGAGGGCACCATCGACCTGGGCGAGGGCTTCACCGACGGAGACGGGGAACTGGTCTTCGAGCGGGTCGCGGCGCTGACACGGGCCCAGGCGCCCTACCGGATCGACCTCAACGCCCTGACCGAGCTCGGCTTCGACGACGACGAGCGGCCCCGGCTGGTCGAGATGCTGGTCGAGGCCGGGCACCTGACGCCGTCGCTGGCCGTCCCGGAGGCGCGGCTCGGCTACTTCCGGCAGGTCACCAGCGCGCTCGACTTCACCCTGCCGGGCGTCGACGACTACGCCAAAGACGTCTTCTTCGTGCTGCACGCCACCGCCAAGGAGCAGCTCGCCGCGATCGTCGAGATCGCCGCCACCCTCGGCGACCTCGCCGACCGTCAGCACCGCACGCTGCTGAACGTGCTCCAGGACGTCTTCGGGGTGTCCTCGCAGGTCGTCGAGGCCATCGGCGCGGCGGTCGCCCCCGGCGCGCTCGACGTGCTGGTCGCCCCGGCCGTCGCAGGACCCGCCGGGGGATCGACAGGGCCCGACTTCCGCCGGGTCTACCGGCGGCTGCGCCGGTTCGCCCGGCTGGCGGCCAAGCTCGGCCTCGACGTCGACGAGGTCACCGTCGCCTTCCGCGACCAGGACCTGGCCGGGAAGTTCCCCGAGCCGCTGGCGCTGCCGCGCGGCGTCGACCGCTTCGACGCCCTGCTGACCGGCCACGACGGCCTGATCCTGCTGTTCCGGGGCGGCTCCTACTGGACCTACTCCGCCGGTCACGAGCTCACCGACCAGCGGCCGAAGCCGCTCACCGAGTTGTCGCCCCGGTTCTCCGGGCTGACCGCGATCGACGCCGCGTTCACCCGCGACGGCGCCGACTGGCTGATCGGCCGGGGCGACGACGGGAGGTCGCACGCCTTCACCCGCGCGACGGGCGAGAAACGCTGGGCCCCCAAGGCCCAGACCTGGGGCGCGGTGCGCAACGGCTTCACCGCACCCAAGAAGATCGACGGCGCCTACGTCGACGCCGAGGGCCGCACCCACCTGTTCACCGGCGACCAGTACCTCCGCTACTCCGCCGACGGCCCGTTCACCGTGGCCGACGAGGGCTTCCCGAGGTCGATCGCCGAATGGTGGCAGGGCGACACCCCGCTGCCCGAACGCTTCCGCGACGCCGTCGACGCCGTCTTCCACGGCCACGACGGCCGCACCCACGTCTTCTCCAGCGACCGGACCTTCGACGGCCGGCAGGAGCAGCCGATCAACGAACGCTGGGGCCTGATCCGCAACACCTTCGACGGCGCGACCCGCGTCGACGCCGCCTACGCCGACGCGCAGGGCTACCTGCTGTTCGCCGGCAACCAGGTGATCCGCTACACCGACAACCCCGAGAACGACGAGGTCCGTGTCGCCGACGGCTACCCGCAGCGGATCGAGACCTGGTGGCCGGGCCTGCCGGTCAGGTTCGAGAGCGCCGTCGAAGCGGCGTTCGCGGTCGGCGACACCGTTCACCTGTTCAAAGACGGCCAGACCGTCTCGCTGCCCGGCGGCCAGACCCGCGCGACCGCCGACGTCTGGGGCGTGCCGAACGAGGCGCTGCCCGGCGGCCGGGTCGACGCCGCGTTCGTCGGGCTCGACGGCAAGACCTACCTGTTCAGCGGCGACCGGTACATCCGCTACTCCTCGGCCGACTACTCGGTCGTCGACCCCGGCTACCCGAGGGCGATCGAGGGCGACTGGGGCGGGCTCGACCGGGTCGACGCCGCGTTCGTCATGGACGGCTCCGCCCACCTGTTCGGCCCGGTCGGCCTGATCCTCGACCTGCCCGCCGACTACGAGGCCGAGCTCGCCGACGGCAACTGCTCGCCCGCCCTGCGCCGCCGCCTCCAGGCCCACGGCGTCACCGTGGGCGCCACCGCGTCCGTGACCGGGGCGTCCCCGCAGTGGCAGGTGGTCGCCGAGGGGAACATCCAGCTGACCATCCGCCGGGTCGGCGACCGGATCAAGGTGTACGGCGACGACACCCCCTTCTACGTCCGCTACTCCACCCGCGACTACACCCGGCCCGACGAGGGCTATCCGAAGCCGCTGGCGGAGAACTGGCTGAACCTGCCCGACTCGTTCGGCTCGATCGACGCCGTCTTCACCGGCCGCGACAACGAGACCTGCCTGTTCAGCGGCGGTCACTTCGCCGTCTTCGACAACCGCCACCGCTGGTGGTCGGAGCCGAGGCCGCTGGGCGACCGGTGGGACAGCATCCCGTTCCAGACGGTCGACGCCGCCTTCGTCGGCAAGGACGGCAAGACCTACGTCTTCTCGGGCCCCGAGTACGTGCGTTACTCCACCGCCGACTACACCGAGATCGACGACCGCTATCCGGCGACGACGGCCAACTTCTGGGGCAACGTCGTCAACACGATCCAGCGCACCGGCCGGGTCGACGCCACGCTGGTCGTCGACGTGACCGAGAAGGCCGACGGGATCGAGTCGACGCACACCTACACCTATCTCTTCTCCGGCGCGCAGTACGTCCGCTACCGCGACCACGACTACGACCACATCCAGTTCGGTTACCCGAAGGCGTTGTCGTCGCTGAGGTCGGAGCCGAGGCTGCAGGCGCTGACGGCCGACCTCGACGGCGTCGACGCGGCCTTCGCCGACGGGCGGACCGTCTACCTGTTCCGGGGCGACCGGTGGCACGCGGTGTCCGACTCGCTCACCCGCTCGTACCCGATTCCCGGCATCACGGCGGCCTACGTCGACCACGGCTCGGTCATGGTGCAGACCGCGGCCGGGTGGCGGCGGCAGCACGCCCTCGAAGGGCCCGCGTTCAGCGCCGAGACCCGGCCGCTCGCGCTGCGGGCCGTGCCGGCCGACTACCGGACCGGCCTCGACGCCGTGCTGACCGGGGCCGACGGCAACCTCTACCTGTTCAAGGGCCCGATGTGCTTCAACACGGCCATCGGCAAGGACTACCCGCTCGACGAGGAGTGGGGCCGCCCGCGCAACACCATCTACCAGGACAACGCGGTCGACGCCGCGTTCGTCGGCCGTGACGGGCGCACCTATCTCTTCTCCGGCGACCAGTTCGTGGTCTACGGCGACTCGCCCGACGTGATCGACGGCGAACCCCGGCTCATCGCCGACCACTGGGGCGGGCTGACCGGTGTGGCGCTGGCCTACTACCGCGACGGCAAGACGTACGTGTTCGAGCGGCCGGACGCGTCGGGCATGATGCGGCACCTCGTCTACTCCGGCGACGAGGGGGCGTACACCACCCCCGACCCCGGCTACCCGGCGCTGACCGACGAGACGTTCTGGAAGGCGCCCGACGGGTTCCCGATGCCCGACGCGGTGATCTTCGAGGGCGACACGATGGTGCTGCTCGCCGGGGAGCGCTGCGTGCAGTTCAGCGAGGCGACCGGGCTCTGGTCCTACCCCCGGCCGATCGAGCGGGTGTGGCGCGGCTTCTCCGTCGCGACCGGCGACCGGCTCCGGTCGGCGTTCACCGGGGCCGACGGGGCGACGTACTTCTTCTTCACCGAGACCTACACCCGCTACGCCGACCGTGCCTTCTCCGCGCCGGAGGAGATCCGGTCGCGGTGGGGCCGGTCGGTCAACCCGTTCGGCTCCCGCGTCGACGCGGCCGTGGTCTGCGGCGGGCACACCTACGTGTTCGGGGGAGCGCAGTACGTCCGCTACACCGGCGACGGATACCGCTACACCGACCCGGGTTACCCGAAGCCCATCTCCGTCGAACTGCGCCGGGAGGCGGCGTTCGCCGGGCTGCCGGAGGCGTTCGAGGACGCCGTGCTGGGCGGCCCCGTGACGGCGGCGGTGGCCAACGGCCGCACCGCCCATCTCGTCGTCGGCGACACCGTGTTCGCCGTGTCGACGGCGCTGACCGCGACCTACCCGCTCGGGCTGCTCGGCCGGGTCCGCAACACCGTGGCCGACCGGGGGAAGGTGGACGCCGCGCTGGTCCGCGACCGGCACACCTACCTGTTCTCCGGCGACCAGTACGTGCGCTACACCGGCGGCGACTATCTCTACATCGATGAGGGCTTCCCGCGCACGATCGCGGGCGACTGGGACCTGCCCGCCGACTTCCAGGACGGGGTGGACGCCGCGTTCCTGCGAGAGGGCGTCGTCTACTTCTTCAAGGGCGGCAGATTCGTCGCCGGGACCGTACTGGGCGACGTCGCCGCGACGTTCGGGAAGATCCGCAACGACTTCGCCGACGGCTCGGTCGTCGACGCGGCGTTCGTCTCGGCCCGGGGCGAGCTGTACGTGTTCCGGGGCGCCCAGTACGTCCGCTACTCCACGGCCGAGCTGAAACACGCCGACGAGGGCTTCCCCCGCACGATCCGCGACGACTTCGGCGACCTGCCCCGCACGTTCGAAGAGGGCGTCACCGGCGCGTTCACGCTGGGCGAGGCCACCTACCTGGTCAAGCAGGACAAATACGTGCGCTACTCCGGCCGCCTCGACGTGGTCGACCGCACCTTCCCGCAACTGTTCCGGCACCGCTGGTCGGACGCCGCCGACTACCGTCTCTCCGACGTCCACACGATCACCGAGTTCGCCGACCTTGCCCGCCGCCACAGCGGGCTGGCGGAACTGCTGGCCAAGGGCGCGGCGGAGCCGTACGAGAAGCTGGCCGAGATCTTCCCCTGGGACGTCGAGGAACTGCGCTGGGCCAAGCGCAACGCCGGCCTGATCACCGAGTTCCCGGCCGAGGACGAACGGTTCGAGATCGAGTTCCTGCTCAAGCTGGTGCGCCTCTTCGCGGTCGCCGCCAAGACCGGCGCCGGGCCGTCGAAGCTCCACGGCGCCACCGCCGACACCCTGGAGGCGCTGCTGCCTGAGGCCGTCGTGCCTCTCGCGCACGACGACCTCAACGTGCTGAAACGCGACGCGCTGGTCCCGGCGGTACTGCACCTGCACCCCGAACTGGCGACCGCCGCCGAGATCTACGAGCACGCCCTCATCGACGTCGCGATGGGCAAGGAGGGCGTGACCTCGCGCATCCGCGAGGCCATCGCCGCCACCCAGCTCTACCTGCACCGCTACCTGCTCGACCTGGAGGAGCTGTCCTCCGAGGAGGACGTCAAGCCGAGGCTGCGCACCTGGTGGACGTGGCTGAAGAACTACCGGATCTGGGAGGCCAACCGGAAGGTCTTCCTCTACCCGGAGAACTACATCCGCCCCGAGCTGCGCGACACCAAGACCCCGGCGTTCAAGGAGCTGGAGGACGACCTCCTCCAGGGCGAGATCACCCCCGAGTCGGTGCAGCGCGCCTACAAGCGCTACCTCGACGAGTACACCGAGGTGAGCCGCCTGGCCATCGCCGGCGCCTACGTCTACAGGGCCGACGACGACGCCGAGGGCACCCGCCAGCTCGTGCTGTTCGGCCGCACCCGCACCGAGCCGCGCCGGTGGTACTTCCGCGAGGCCGAGTTCCGCGACGGCGAGCGCCTGTCGGCGAGCTGGGAGCCGTGGTCGCGCGTCGACGTGCAGATCGAGGCCGAACAGGTGCACCCCGTGCACGCCTTCGGCCGGGTCTTCGTCTTCTGGACGATCGTCGAGTCGGTCGCCCCCGAGGACACCGGCAAGACCGTCATCACCACCACGACCAAGGACGACGAGCAGAACGTCTCGGCCCCGCCGCCCAAGAAGCGGGTCAGGGTCTGCTACTCCTTCCAGAACCTCAACCGCGAGTGGGTCGCCCCGCAGACCCTCCCACCGGGCGCACTGCACGAGGGCGTGATCGTCGTCGACGAGCTGACCGTGCGGGCGTCGTCGACCGTGCCGGGCAAGGGCACCCACGACTCGATCGTGGTCTCCGCCGCCTACCGGGCCGCGGGTGTCGGTTTCACCACGTCACACGCGCTCACTCCCGAGTTGTACGCCCTCCCGATCGAGGCCCCGGCCGCCCTGCCCCGCCCGATCGAGCTCGGCAAGGTGTTCGCCGAGGCGGTCGGCGGCCTGATCCCGTTCAACATGCCGGCCGAGTCGACCGACGGTGCGTGGTTCAGCGTCGACCACAAGGGCGGCAGCTTCCTGGTCCGCCCGATCACCGCCGACCCCGGCGAGGACGCGCAGGTCCTGCCGCTGAAGGAGAACACCCACCGGCTGCCCGGCCAGGGCGGCGACCGGACCGGCGCGGCCCAGTGGACCAAGATCGACGCCGGGTTCCAGCGCGGGGACTCCCGCTACTACTTCAACGGCCCCGACTTCGTCGTCATCAAGCCCAGCGGCCCGATCCGCACCACCACGGAGAAGATCGCCGACCGGTGGGGCGACGTGGGCGACTCGGAACTGTCCCGGACCGGCCGGGTCGACGCGGTCCTGGTGCGCGACGGCCACTACTTCATCTTCACGGGCGCGGAGTACTACCGCTTCACCGGCCTCAACCGCATGGACCTCGGATATCCGAAACTCATCAGGGACAACCCCGACGGCCTGCCCAAGTGGAACTCGATCAACGTCGCCTTCACGATGGGCGGCATCGAGTACTTCATCAACGGCTCCGACCTGGTCACCCGCGACATCGAGTCGGGCGTGTTCTCCACGCCCACCAAGGTGGCGAGCCAATGGGGCACCAAGTCGCGGGTGCAGGCCGCCCTCACGCGGGGCACCACGCTCTTCCTGATCTTCGACTCCACGTACGCGAAGTACTCCGACGTCAATCAGCACAGCCCCGACAAGGACTATCCGCGCGACCTCAAGGGCAACCCCGACCTGCTCCCCGGCGACCGCAAGATCAGGTCGGCGATCGACATGGCCGGCACCCCCTACTACTTCGGCGACGACACCTACACCACCGGCACCGACTCCACCCCCCGGCCGACCCGGCCCCTCGGGCGTGTGTCGACCGGGCTCAACCTGGGTGCGTCGGTCGACGTCGCCTACGTCGACGGCGACCACCTCTACCTGGTCAGCGGCCTGGAGCTGTTCCGCTACACGATGACCGGCAACGACATCCCGGCGGTCGCCGACGCGGGCTACCCGAAGACCCTGCCGCAGAAGATCGACGCGACCTTCAAACGCGGCGACCAGCGCTACGTCTTCGCCGGAGCCGACTACACGGCGATCCCGGCCGACAAGGAGCTCACCACGATCAAGGACTTCGTCCCGATCGAGGGCAACTGGCGGTCGCTGCCGCCCGACTTCGTCGGCACCTACAACGGCGCCATGGACACCGACGCGGAGCTCATCCTGTTCCTCGGCGTCAACTTCGCCGTCAACCCGAAGGGCGGCGTGCTGGAGCGGCCCTACGAGTGGGCCTCGGTGCCGCACGAGATCGTGCGGCTCACCTCCAGCACCGCGTTCGAACTGAACCGCCGCCTGCTGGTCGGCGGGGTCCCGGCGCTGCTCGCGCCGGAGACCCAGGAGATCGACGAACTGCCCTCCTTCAGCACGTCCGACTCCGGCACCACCGTCATCAAGGTGCTCGACGACCTGGCGGGCGTGCCGGCCAGCAGCCACATCGACTTCCAGAGCGCCAACGGCCGCTACTACTGGGAGATCTTCTTCCACGCGCCGATGCTCATCGCCCAGGCGCTCAACGCGGCCCAGCGCTTCGAGGACGCCAAACGCTGGTACGAGTACGTCTTCGACCCCACCGAGCCGGAGCGTTACTGGCGCTTCCTGCCGTTCCTGGCGATCGACCTGCGGGCGCTCGTCGAGGGGTGCCGGATCGACCTGCGCAACCTGCCCGCCCAGGTGGGGCTCGACATGGCGTCGTTGCTGGCCGACTTGGAGACGCTGGCCCCGCTGTTCGACCACGCCCGCGCCTGCACCCCCGCCGACCTGACCCTCCTCGACGGCCTGGCCGACCGGGCGCAGCCGTTCGCGACGCACGACCGGCTGCGCGAGAAGGTCGGCATGATCGCCCGCCTGCGCCGCCAGTACGACCTCATGGGCGACCGGGGCGCGCTGCTGAAGGCCTACCTCGACGACCCGTTCGACCCGCACGCCATCGCCGCGCTGCGGCCCACCGCCTACCGGCGGGCGGTCGTGATGGCCTACGTCGACAACCTGCTCGACTGGGGCGACCTGCTGTTCCGGCAGTACACGATGGAGTCGGTCGACGAGGCGCGGATGCTCTACATCCTCGCCTACGACCTGCTCGGCGACCGGCCGCAGGGCGTCGGGCGGCGGCGCCTGCCGGACGTGCGGTCCTACAAGCAGCTCGGTCAGGTCGAGGAGGACGACCCCTACGCCGAGCGGGTCACGGCGGGCGGCAGCCTGCTCGACGGCATGGGCGCCATCCACCGGGGCGTGGCCGGCGGCTACTTCTTCATCCCCGGCAACGCCGTGCTCGGCGAGTACTGGGACCGCGTCGAAGACCGGCTGCGCAAGATCAGGGCCTCGCTCGACATCCTGGGCGTGAGCCGTCCGCTGCCGCTGTTCGAGCCGCCCGCCGACGTGATGGCGCTGGTCAGAGGGGCCGCCGCCGGGCTCACCCCCGACCAGGTCAGTGCCGGGCTGGCGGGGCCGGTGCCGCACTACCGGTTCGGCTTCCTGCACCGCAAGGCGCAGGACCTCGTCGACCGGCTGCGCGCCTTCGGCGGCGAACTGCTCAGTGTGCTCGAACGCCGCGACGCCGAGGAGCTGTCGATCCTGCAGAACCGGCAGGAGGCCGGCATCCGGCAGATGACCCGGGCCGTGCGCGAGGCCCAGGTCGAGGTGGCCACCGAGTACCTCGCCCAGATGGAGGCCTCCCGCGAGGCGGCCGAGGCGCGGCAGAAGTACTACGAGAAGCAGATCGCCGACGGGCTGACCTCGCTCCAGCGCTCGCAGCTCGACATCATGACGGCCGCCGCCGCCACCCACCTGACGGGCGCGGGCCTGAAGGTCGGCGCGGCCATCGCCTTCGCCGCCCCGCAGGTGCTGGCCGGTCCGTTCATCCTCGGCACGATGATCGGCGGCGAGCAGGTCGGCAAGGTCATGGAGACCGGCGCCGAGATCGCCGAGGCGCTCGGCGAGGGCCTCAGCGTGCTGGGCGAGCTCTACGGGGTGCGCGTCGAACAGGAACGCCAGGAGGACGAGTGGGCCTACCAGGTCATGCTCGCCAAGGCCGACCACCGCGAACTGGGCCACCAGGTCGCCTCGGCGCGGGCCCAGCTCGCGCAGGCCCAGCGCGACCTGGAGATCATCGACCAGGAGATCGCCGACCTGGAGGCGGTCGCCACCTTCCTCACGGGCAAGTTCACCAACGCCGAGCTCTACCAGTGGCAGGCCGGCCGCCTGGCCCAGCTGTACTTCGCCAGCTACGGCCTCGCCCACGAGACCGCCAAGGCGGCCGAACGCGCCTACCAGTACGAACAGGGCGTGAGCGACTCCTACATCCAGCCGGTCTACTGGGAGAGCCGCCGCTCCGGCCTGCTCGCCGGTGAGTCCCTCGGCGTCGACCTCGAACGCCTGGGCAACGCCTACGTCGCCGCCGACAGCCGGGGCTTCGAGATCACCAAGCGGATCTCGCTGCTCCAGCTCGACCCCCTGGCCGTGCTGAACCTGAAGAACGACGGCCGCTGCGAGTTCGCCCTCACCGAGGCGCTGTTCGACCGCGACTTCCCCGGCCACTACGCACGCCGCATCAAGACGGTCTCGGTGGTCTTCGACGGTCCCGAGGGCCCGCTGGAGGTGAACGCCGTGCTCACCCAGACCGGGCACAAGACGGTGCTCACCCCCGACCCGAAGGCCGTGCGCTACCTGCTCGACGGCAAGGGCGACGCGCCCGCCTCGATCCGCTCCGACTGGCGGCCGAGCCAGCAGATCGCCCTGTCGGACACCGAGCAGCACCGCGACAACAACGGCCTGTTCGAGCTCCGCTTCGACGACGAGCGCTACCTCCCCTTCGAGGGCACCGGCGCGGTCTCGACGTGGAAGATGGAGGTCACCGGCCGCCGCCCGTGGGACCTGTTCGACGTGACGCTCCTCGTCAAGTACACCGCCGAACAGGGTGGCGACGTCTTCGCCAACGCGGTCAGGGGCATGCGCAAGCCGTACGCCGCGGCCCGCTACGTCGACGTCGCCGGGGAGTTCGCGAGCGAGTGGGAGGAGTTCACCGGCGGAGGTGACCTGGTGCTGCCGCTGACGCCGGAGATGTTCCCCGACATCGTCGGCGTCCAGCTCACCGGCCTGTACGCCCGCTACGAACTGGCCGACTGGGGTTCGGCCCGGCTCCTGCGCGGCGGCCAGGTCGTCAACGACGGGACCATGCTCCGCATCCCCGGCCTGCGGGCCGAGGAGCTGACCTTCACCGCCGACGGCGACCGCGAAGCCCTGGTCAATGTCGGCCTCATCCTGACGTACCGCGCGATCTGACCGAGGCCGGACGTGAAGAAGAGGACGAACAAGAGGCAGAAGACGAGCTCGGCCCAGGATGTCCAGCCGAGCTCGTCCCCGCCGTCGGCATCCCCACCGCCGCAGCGGAAGTCCACCCCTGCCAGGACGACGACCCCCGCCAAGTCCACCGCCACCAAGACCACACCCGCCCGCCTCTCCACCGGGACGGGCCCGAAGACGACTCCGCCCAAGAAGGCGATCGCAGGTACGAAACGGAAGGAGTCCGACACCAGAAAGACGTCGTCGGAGGGGCCCCGCAAGAAACAGGCGACCGAAACCACCACGGTCGCGCGTCCGGACCCGGTCATGGAAGACCTGACCTTCACTTATCCCGGCCTGAGCACGGTCAAGAAGGGAGGCGAAGGCGCCTTCATCGATGCGCGGCTCAAGCTGCTGAGTGGCAGCGATACCGACGACGGCACCACCTTCGTGGCCGCACACGGCGAGGACGATCCCGGTGCCGTCGAATGGCTCATGCGCGCGGTGTGCGTCTTCTCGGAGAACGCCAAGGTCATGACCGAAGCGGGTATGACGTTCGGTCCGGCCATCCCGCGCCTCCTCAAGCAGGCCACGCATCCGGGCCGGAAGCCCTTCGACGCTCTGAACAGGGACTTCGAGAAGCAGGCGCTCCAGGTCAGCGGATGGACCAAGGGGATCCTCCTCTGGACTCTGAAGCTCCCGTCGCAGGAATCACTGGAGAAGCTGCAGAGCATCTACTACTCGAAATCTCGTGCCACGACCACGACCATGGCTCTCGACGTACCCGAGATCGGCCCTCTCGACAAGGCAGTGCTCCGCACGCAGTTGTGGACCAGCCTCGAAGAACTCCTCGACAACCACAACAAGGGCTGGGCGCAGACCGAAGAACGCTCCATCCGGGAGATCAGGCGGGTCGCGAACGTCATCCAGGACGTTGTGGAACTCGCCTTCGGCAAGTTCGTCCTGGCGAGACCCGACAGCCCCTACCACTCCGGGTTCAAATACTCCGACAAGATCGTCAGCACCACGAGCCGGGACGTGAGCCCGAAGGCGCTGAAGAACTTCCTGAAGAACCGTTCGGACGTCGTCGGCAACGACAAGAAGTTGGCCGTGTACGAAAAGGCGAACTATGACCCCGGACGCCGCGAAGACGTCGAGGCCCGGGACGCGATCCTGGACGAAATGGTCAAAACCAGTGCGTTACGGAAGAAGGTGGTCAGAGCGGTCCAGACGAACGGGGCGCACAGTCCCGGCACGGGCACCATCTACGTCCAGCCCTTCATCTCGACGCAGGGCAAGAAAACCGACGAGCTCTGGCAGCAGTCCCGCACCATGATGCACGAGTTCCTGCACTTCCTCACGCACCCGCAGTTCAGGAAGGTGGCGAGGAGCATCGACCAGCGGCAGGTCATGATCGAGGGCGTCACCGACCTGCTCACCGCCCTGATGTTCCGCAGGTTCGTCGACGTCGTGCGCCAGGCTCCGGTCCTCACCCCAATAGTCCTGGGCGGCCTGCCCTACGCGGCGCCGCCCGAGCATCTGTTCCAGGTGGGCTACCGCAGCGCGGGAACCGCAGCGGGGCAGATCTTCGACGAGGTCGGGTTCGAGAACATCGAGGCGGCCTACTTCCTCGGGGCCACGACGTACATCGGCGTGGAAAAGAAGAAGAAGGAGAAGAAGACCGAGGAGATGGAGGTCCTGTGAGCCTCAGGAAGACCAAACGCGAGGCGCTCGCGGAGGGCCCCACGCTCGACGACCGGCTCGCCGCCGAGGACGTCGAGCAGCTGTTCCGCGACCTGGAGTCGCAGGTACGCGGGGACGACATCGGCTACCCGTCCCGCTGGGGCGACGTGGCGGACGCCGACCCGGCCGAACGGCGGTGGGTCGTGCACGGTCTCGACCTGCTGGCCCGCAACGCCGACGGCGCCGGTCCCGGCTTCTCCGGACCCCGGGCGGCCTCCCTGATCGTCGACCGGGCCCGGTGGCGGCGCTTCGAACCGGGCGCGCCGCGCTTCGAGGAGGAGGTCATGTCGGTCAGCGGCTGGCTGGAGGCGGCCCTCACGTCCTCCCTCGCCCTGCCCGGCGCCGCCGCGCTGACCCGGCTGGCGGAGATCCACGGCCGCGACCCGTCCGGTGGGGCGTTCGACGCGGCGGCGCTGACCACGTCGGTGCTGCCGGGGCTGAAGGCGGAACTCGCCGGGGAGGCCCTCTGGTGGGAGGCCTCGTCCGAGCCGGAGGACCTGGCGTGGATGGAGTCGGTCGCCGCGTCCATCCAGCAGTTCGTCCGCGACCAGGGGCCGTCGTTCCCCACGGCCCACGTCGCGGGTCCGCTGTACGACGGCTTCGACTACGCCGCGAGCGTCATCGACGCCCGCGCGGCCGACGACGACGAGGACGCCCGGCCGGCCTTCCTGCGGCGGCGCGTCCACCTGACCGGCGCCCTCTATTCGGCCGGATACGACCACACCCGGCCCGATCACCGGGAGACCCTCGACGACCTGCTCGACGAATGGCTCGCCGACGACCCTGAACTCGACGACCTGGCCGGCCTCCTGCTCGGGAACTCGCCGTCCCACGAGGCGGGGGAGCGCACCTACGTCCACCTGCCGGCCCACGTGCCCACCGGGGCGTGGGGGCCGAGGGAGTTGTGGCGGCCCCACCTCCACGCGCTGATGGTGCACGAGTTCGTCCACGTCCTGGCCCACCCCGACTTCACCGAGGCGACAGAGGCCGCGGCCCGCGGCCCGATCCTGGCGGAGGGGATCGCCGACCTGCTCACCGCCGACCTCCTCGACGCCCTGACGCCCGGCCAGGGGTGGACCATCCACGGGTCCGCCGCGGAGACCCGCGACCTGGCCGGGGCCGACCAGGTGAAAGCGGCCTACTACCTCGGCCGCGTCGACTTCATCGGTCTCGACTAGGAGAGAGCTGGACCTGCGTGTTCAACAAGAAGAAGTCGAAGAAGAAGCAGAAGGCCCCGGCGCGCCCCGCCCAGGGCCCGCCGGTCCAGGCCCCGGCCAACCAGGTCGCGTGGAACCGCACCGTTCCGGCACCCGCCTTCGACGGCCCCGCCCATGACTTCATCCAGCGCCGCCCGACGCCCAGGATCCCCGTGGAGATCCCCGCGGACATCGAGTTCGACGTCGACTTCGACCTCGAAAGGGAGCTCTCCTCCGACGCCGACGGCGGCCCGATCGACGAGTTCACCCTCGGCCTCGACGCCGATTTCGACACCGGCTTCGACACCCGGTTCGACATCGACGTCGCCCCCGTCGAGACCGTCCCCCAGATCACGACGACCACGACCCGGCCCACCCTGACCTCGGCACGGGCGCGCTCCCCTCGCGGCTCGCTCGACGACGAGACGCGGGTGAAACTCAACTATCTGCGTGACCTCGACTTCTTCCACACCCTGTGGGAGTACTTCTACGACCCGCGGACCGGAGAGATCCGGCCGGACCGCAACCCCAAGCTGGTCTACGGCCTGATGAGCGCCGACCTGACCGACCAGACCTATCTGGCCACGCCCATCGACCCCGCCGAGGTCCAGGAGTTCGTCGACCTCGGCGCCCAGAGCACCGTCTACTTCTGCGCGCCCCAGGAGTACGAAGGCGACCTGGAGACCGCGCTCATCCTGGGCGACTACCTCCATGTGATGAACACCGTCGTCTTCTTCAAGGAGGCCGACCTCCACCGGCGGATGCGGCGTCTGGTCGTCAACGTGCGGTCACAACAGACCGCCCTGCTCCTGGCCAGGAAGTTGTCCCTGGTCTTCGCCGACGGGGAGATCGGCGCCAACTTCGTCAAGTTCAAGGTGCTCCTCCAGTCCACCAAGACCGACGACCCGCCCAAATACGACAAGCTGGTGCTCTACTACCTCGTCGGCGACGACCCCGGCGACCGCTCCGACGTCGTCGGGAGCAGGCTCCTGGCCAAGGTCAGGGACGGCGTCCCGCCCGGTGAGGGCGAGATGAACATGAGCCCCTTCTACTCCCGGGTGGCCTATTTCGTGGGATGGGCGGAGGAGCCCAAGCACAACATGCCCGGCGGCCCGACGGACGACAGCTTCACCCAGAGCCGAGCCAGGATCGTCCAGTCGGTGATCGAGAGCACTCCGGCGGTGGGCACCTCGAAGGAGCTGGCGGTGAAGGTGTACCAGGCCATCGAGGGCGCCGGGCTCCCGTGGAAGTCCCCGCACCGCCACGAGGAGCCCAGCTAGAGGCCGAGGTACTCGGTCCGGCCGAAGAAGAACGCCACCTTCAGCCGGTCGGACCCGAGCTCCTCCAGCAGCCTCGCCGCCGGGCCGTCGCCGGGCGAGGCGCCCTCGCCGTATTCGGCGGTGAACAGGGCGACCAGGTCCTCCTCCAGCCATCCGGCCCGCTCGCGGAACCCCGGATGGGCCAGCACGTGGAGGAAGGCGTGGGTCAGCAAGGTTCTGTCCGCCGCCGGGACGAAGACCTCCCGCCCCGGGCCGTGGGAGGCGTCCCGGGTGATCAGCCGCCCGACCCGGTCGGCCAGGCCGGGGTCGGAGTCGAGCACGGCCGGGTCGCCGCCGAGCATGGTCACATAGGCGGCCCGCGCCGCCGCGCCGCCGGGCAGCTCGACGGAGTCGCGGACGCGGGAGCCCAGGTCGTAACCGTCGTAGAGCGGGCCGTCGTAGCGGTTGCCGGGGAACTCGGCCCGGAGCGCGGCCTGCACGGCGGCGCCCAGGTCGGCGGCGGCCAGCGGATCGAGCCGGCCTTCGGGGGCGGCGGCGAGGCGGCGGTCGACCTCCTCGGAGATCCACTCATGATCGGCCGGTACGACGGACAGACCGGCGGGCTCCGGCACGGTGAGCGTGGCGGGGAAGACCGCCTCGGTCCAGCCGCTCACCGCCAGCACCTCGCGCTCGAAGGCGGCCTCGCCCGGTTCGGCGGTGTGGCGGCGGGCATGGCCGACCAGCCGGGCCACGGCGGGTGTGCGCTGGTAGTCGCCCGGGTTGCGGGTCAGCAGGTGGAGGGCGTGGATCAGCCAGGCCTGCTGGGGCAGGGACATGGCGGCGACGTCGATCCAGTGGGAGCCGAACGGGCCGTGGCCCAGCAGTTCGGCCTCCAGCGACCGGAACGCCGCCTCGCCGCCGTTGCGCAGTCGCTCGGCCAGGCTCGGGGGCTCGGTGCCGCGTTTGGTCTTGGTCAGCGCCATCTGCCGTCCTCGGGGAGTGGGATCACTGCGTGTCCATGATCGCCAGGCGTCTGACGTCGCCGAGGAAGTAGCCGATCGCCACGTTGCCCCGGCCGAGTACCTTGGTGATCTGCTGTGCGTCGGCGCCGTCCTGGCCGTAGCCGACCCTGAGGTAGGGCTCGGGGGCGGGCGTCCACGGCGTGCCGGGGCCGAGGATCAGGTCCCGCACGTCCTGGTCGGCGGCGGCGTGGTCGGACAGCCGCTGCAGCACCAAGGCGGTGAACACCTCGACGAAGCCCTCCTTGAGGATCTGCGGCTGGTGGACGTGCTGGGCGGCGTCGACCACGTTGGGGTGGGTGATCCGGTGCATGAACTCGTGGATCATGGTGCGCGTCATCCGCCACCGCCACTCCGCCCGTGACTGCACGGCCGGGTTCGGATAGCAGGGCAGCAGGTAGGTCATGCCGTCGGCCGCCGCGTGTTGCGGCGTGTGGTTGATCAGCCGGCCCACCTTCCGGGCGAAGTCGGCGTCGCTCAGCAGGTCGGCGTAGATCTGCCGGAGCGACTCCTGGTCGGCCGTCCGGCCCGGGTGGTAGTTCGCCGCCGTCATGGGCGCCTCGTAGGCGGGGTCGCGCCCGACGCGGGTGCCCCGGTTCTCCATCCAGCCGAGCAGGCCGTCGTGGTCGACGGCCACCTCCTCCGAACTGGTCAGACAACCCGAGTAGGGAGCGCCGTAGAGGGGGCCGTCGGCGTAGGCGAGAGGGAAGGGGGCCAGCACCTCGCAGATGAATCCCTCCAGGAAGTCGGCGATCCGCCTCACCTCGGTGAAGTCGACCCGTTCGAGCCGCTCGCCGGGTGGTGGGTCCCACGGCCTGAGCTGCTGGTCGAGCACCCTGGTCAGGGACTTACGCAGCCCGGTGCGCAGCAGCTCCGGGTTCAGGGGCCCGATGACCTGCGGCCGGCCCGGCAGCCCGCCCGGGAAGTAGAGCCTGTTGAGCGCCGTGAGAATCTGCGGCCTCACCGCCATCGGGACGCTGCACAACGAGGCCTGCATCCAGCCGCCGCACAACACGACCTCGTTGACGAACCCGTCGCCGGGCGTGCCCGGCGGGGTGAGCACACCGCGCCGGACCACCTTGATCAGCCGCCGCACGACCGTGGGCAGGTCGACACCCAGCTCGGTCAGCTTCCCGGCGTTCGCGCCGTAGATCGTCAACGCCCGCACCAGCCACGCGAGCTGGCTCGGGGTGAACGTCTCCGCCAGCCGCCGGCCGAGGTCGGCGTTGGTCTGGCCGAGCGCCGCGCAGAGCTGCTGGAGAGAGCCGGCCATCCCGACGCGGTTCAGCAGCGCCGAGGTGTTCCGGTAGTCGATCCGGACGACGATCGAGGTGCCGGGGTAGGCGTGGTCACGCGTCGCCTGCTCCAGCACGGGCAGCGGGTCGATCTCCTGGATCTCGATCGTCTCGGCGGGTGCCTCGAAGTAGACCGGCTGCGGTTCGCTCCTGCCGACCGGCGAGCGGCTGCGGGACTTCCTCATGTCAGGACCGTTCCAAACACATGGGGAGACGGCTGTGATCTTGGTGGGGGCACGGCTTCATGCTCCACCACTGATCACGGCCGTCAAACTAACCCATAGGCGATAAGTCCGTCCCTTACGCCTGCCCGCAGAGCGCCGTGACGGTGACGGTGACGGTGCCGTTGGTGTTGTTCACCGGGAACAGGACGCTCACGGCGTCGTCGAGCGGCCCGCCGGTCTGGGAGAAGAGGCGCGCCCAGGCGACCGAATGGGGGTTGAGCAGGGCGATGTACTGGGCCGAGACCTGGTAGTCGGAGTCGAGCAGCACCTTGCCGGAAGGGCACTTGGCGATCGTCGTACCGGCCGTGTTGGCGGGGAACCTGTTGGTCGCGACGACCTTCTGCAACCCGGCGACGCCATCGGCCCCCCGCTCACCCCGCGGCCCCTGGTCGCCCTTCGCCCCCTGAGCGCCGGGGAGCCCCTGCTCCCCTCGCGGTCCCGTCGCGCCCTGCGGCCCCGCCTCCCCTCGCGGCCCCGTGGCGCCCTGCGGTCCCGCCTCTCCTCGCGGCCCCGTTTCTCCTCGCGATCCCGTGTCTCCTTGCGGTCCCGTCGCGCCCTGTGGCCCCGGCGCTCCTTGCGGCCCGCTTTCTCCTTGCGGTCCGGTCTCTCCTTGCGGTCCGGTCTCTCCTTGCGGTCCGGTCTCTCCTTGTGGTCCCGGTTCTCCCTTCGGACCGGCGGGGCCCTGTGGTCCGGCCGGACCCTGCGCGCCCGCGGGGCCCTGTGCGCCGGTGCGGCCCATCGGGCCGGTGGGGCCGGTCTGGTTCCAGGTGATCTGCTGGTAGCCCATCGGGCATGTGTCGCCGGGCGGCTCGGTCGGCAGCGGCCGCAACATCGTCTGCTCGATCGGCCCCGGCACCCGGAGCACCCCGTCGGCCCCGACACAGGCGGTGATCCGCATGTCGTCGGCCACCGCGACCGCCACCCCGGCCCCGCCCGCGACCAGTCCGGTGGTGATGCCCACGGCCAGCCACATCGCCCGTTCTCTACCGCGACGCATGTCGTCTCCCCTGTCGAAGGTGGTGTCCCACGCTAGGGAGGGGCAGGGCGAGGGGGCGTCCCCCTGACGGATCGGGAAGGTCATCCGGCAGGGGGATCTCGTCACCCTCGTTCAGTTCTGGGCGGGGGCCAGCCGGTCGCGCAGGCGGCGGCACTCGCGGGTGAAGCGGCTCCGGCCCGTGCGCGCCGCGAGGGCGGTGATCTCGGGGATCTCGCCGGTCGCCCCGATCCACGACGCGAGCTCGGTCGCGAAGGCGACCGCCTCCGACTGGGGGGTGGTGGCGCGCTCACCCGCGCGGGGCAGCACGTGGGGCAGTAGTCCGCGCAGGACGGCCCACACCTGGTGGGGTGCGCCCTCCTGGGCCAGCTCGGACAGGGCGGCGACCAGCGGGCGGACGCCCAATTGCGCACGCCTGACCAGTTCGCCGAGCTGACGGCCGAGGGCCTCGACGGGGAGCGCGTCCTGCGCGGCGAGGTCGAGCAGCAGCCCGACCATCGGGTCGTCCGGGTTGCGGTCGACCAGGAGGAGGCCGAGGGCGACGGCGGTCGCGTCGCCCAGCGGGCCGTCGGCGGCGGCGCAGCGGCGGAAGGCGGCGACGGTGAGGCGCTGGTAGTGCCACGGCCCGGTGACCTGCGCCAGGCAGTTGGCCGAGGCCACCTCGCGGTGCGAGGGCACCATCGGGGCGTACCAGTCCGGGTGGCGGGCGAACTCGTCGGAGACGTGCCGGCCCGGCTGCGCCAGCATGACCTCGTCGATCAGCCGGTCGCCCGTGGGAGCCGCGAGCCGCAGCAGAGGCCGCACGCGGACGTGGTCGCCCTCTCCGGTCCATTCGACGCCGGTGACCGGGTCGGGCAGTCCGTCGCCGGCCAGCCACCCGGCCGCCGCCCGCGCCGCCGCCGAGCCGACCTTGGCGGCCCGTTCCGCCGCCGCCGGGTGGGCGCCCCTCGGCAGGCGCATCAGCGCCTGGGCCAGGTCGGCCGGGAGCGGTTCACGCCCGGCTTCGGCGCAGGTCTCCAGCCGGTCGACCAGGACCTCCGGGTCGAGGTGGCCGTTGTCGAGAGTCGGGGTCGCCAGCAGGACGGGCGGGAGCACGTCGTCGCGCAGCGCGTCGTACAACTCACTGAAGCGGTGCAACAGGAACAGGTGCAGCGGCGTCACCCGCCGGGGTTCCGGCAACCGCTCGTGGCCGCGGGTCTTCGCCGCAGGGTCGTCGACCAGGCCGTGCATCGCCTCCGGCAGGTGACCCGTGAAACCATAGGCGGCCACCCCGCGCCGGGTCGTGGGTTCCTCTTCAAGAAGGATCTCCACCTCTTCGTGTCCGGAGAAGACGTGGATCGGACCCCTGACCACCGAGTCGCCCGACGCGTCTTCGTCGGGTGCGGCGTACACCTGCAGCTGCATGACCTGGTGGCCCCACGGCCAGGATTCGGCGGGAGGTTCCTCCGGCGCCCACCCGGGGGTGAGGAGCTCGGCCGACAGGGCCTCCATCCAGTCGCGGGGATCGGCCCACACCCAGGACCGGTGCCACCAGGGGTCGCGGCGCCTCAGTGCGCTGCGGAGCGCGGCGCGGTCGCGGGTGGCGTCGCGGGTGAAGGCGGCGAGCCAGCGTTCGGCGGCGATCCACGTCGAGACCGGCTCGCGGACGGCCGACGACGACGGTTCCGGGAACGGCTTCGGCGCGGGGACCGCGGGCAGCGGCGGGAACGTCACGGCCGGCGCGGGCTCCTCGAACGAGGGTTCGCCGGGGAAGCGGGTCGTCAGGAGGGCGGCCAGATCGGCGGGCAGGGTCGCGATCCCGTCGGCGACCAGCGAGCCGTCGGTCACGTGCTTGAGCGTCAGGTCGACCGCTCTCGACTGGACGTCGAACGACGTGTGCCCGTAGGCCGTCACCAGCGCCGGACCGAACTCGGCCGCCGCCGCCGACGGGGTGCGCTTCAGTTCGGCGTCGAGCCAGCGCAGGCCGATCGTGGCCAGTTTGGCCTCGGCGCGGAACGTCAGCGACTCGACCGCCTCGACCAGGTCGGCGCGGTCGATCGGGAACACGGCCTTGACCTGCCTGGCGGCGAGTTCGGCCACCGGGCCGGGCGAGGAGGGCAGCAGCCGCAGGTAGTCGCGCAGGCGGCCCGCGCTCTCCTCGGGGGTCGGGGCGAGCAGGTCGTGGAGGCGGACGAAGAAGCGCAGGTCCTGCGCCTCGCCGCCGCGCAGGAAACGGCTGACGCAGCCGTCGATGGCCTGGTCGCGGGGGACGTCTCTGCGCACCCGGGCCAGCCACCGGGTGGGGGCGGGGGTCAGGCGTTCGTCGCGCAGTTCGCGCCCGGCGCCCTCGGCGTCGAAGACCCGCAGGAGGAGGGCCGACGTCAGGGGGTCGTTGGGATGGGTCATCATCCGCAACCACGCCACCACGAGCGGGTCGTGGTCGGGAGGCTCGGCGCCGGAGGCGCGCAGCAGGGCCACTGCCAAGGGCGCGATGCGGTCGTCCGGACGGCGGATGCGGCGCGCGAGCCGTACGGCGACGTCCTGCTGCCACTCGACCGGGCGGGACGCGGCGACCCTGACGGCGTCGGCGACGTTGAGGCCGAGGGCCCGGCGGCGGTTGACGTCGCGGCCGGTGATGAACGAGACGGCGGCGGCCGGGCCGGTGATGGTGCCGAGGCCGGCCAGCAGCAGCGCGGTGGCCAGGCCGTCGAGCATCTCGTCGATCTCGAAGCCCTCGTCCCACGCGCGCTCCCAGTCGGCGGCGTAGTCGCGCCGCGCGAGCTCGGCCGTCTTCTCGGCGCGCAGGTCTTTCACCAGGCCGGGTAACGCGCGGCCGATCTCGCCGCGTTCGGCCTCGGTCAGGGTGAGCAGACGCCTGCCGAGCTCGTGGACCTGGTTGCGCCGGATCAGGTCGAGGATCTGCCTCACGGCGTGACCTCCACGTCGCCGCTGAAGAACCTGAGGGCGGAAAGGGTCCGTTCGCGGGACGTCGGAAGCTCGGGAGTCGCTGAGGTCATGTCCCCGGACCTTAGGCACACCGACCGACAAACTCGGAGAACGCCAAGGCCGATTCACCGGAGCCGATTCTCTCGGAAAATCCCCCGAATCCCGTCATGGCGGTTGGCTAGTTTGGAGGGCACACAGGGGAGGTCGGAAATGCAGCACATGCGTGTGTCCGACGCGGAGCGCGACCGCGCCTGCGCCGTTCTGCGTGAGCACTACGCCGTCGGGCGGCTCGACGACCAGGAACTCTCGACCCGGCTCGCGGCCGCGCAGACGGCGGTGACGTGGGGGGACCTCAACGAGCTGATACGCGACCTGCCGCCGATCCCCGGCATGCCCCTGATGCCCTCGGCCCATCCCTACACGCCGCCCCCGCCTCCTCCTCCGGTGACCTACGCGCCTCCCGCCTACCATCCGCCGCAGCGCGACCACGACGTGGGCAAGGCCTACCGGACCGCCGCCTGGGTCAGCTTCGCCCTCGGGTTCGCGAGTTTCGGGCTCATGTGGATCCCGGCGCTGGCCTTCGCCGTGCTCGGCCGCCGGGCCAGGGAACGGGGCCGCGAAGACCACAACACGGGCAAGATCATCGCCGTCGTGACCGGCGCCGCGCTGCTGTTCACCCTGGTGGCGCTGCCCGCCGCGTTCGACGATGACGACGACGGCGACGACTGGTCGTCGGAGTCGATCGAGGCGCCGCCGCCGGTGGAGTTCGACGACGAATCCGACATCCACGAGGTCGTGATGAAGGTGGTCGCCGACCGGCCCGACGCGACCGCCGCCGACTTACTGATGAACGCCGAGGGCAGCGAGGTGGCCTCCGGCAAGGGCCTGGTGCTGCCCTTCGTGAAGGAGCTCGACCTCGCCAGCCTCGACGACCTGAACGTGGAGGCCGAGGCGGTCGACGGTGTGAAGCTGACCTGCCAGATCACCGTCGACGGCGTGGTCGTGGCCGAGGGCAGGCCCGATTCCGGCGACGGCGGCTGCACCGCCGCCTACAGCGGCTGACCCTTCCGGTACCGGGTCAGCCAGCGGTCGATCTCGGCGAGCGGCGCGGGGTCGACCGCGTAGAGCCGCCGCGCCCCGTCGACCCGCACGGTCGCGAACCCGTTCTCGCGCAGCACCCGGAGGTGCTGCGACACGGCCGGCTGACTGATGCCGAACTCGGCCTGGACGACCGCGCCCACCTCCCCGGCGGGTTGTTCCCCGCCGGCGAGCAGTTCGAGGATCCGCCGCCTGACGGGATCTCCCAGGACGTCGAAGGCGTGCATCCGACTACCTTATATAAGTGACCACTGATACGGACCGCCTGCCCTTCCCCGCCGACCCGACCCCGGAGCAGCGGGCCGCGATCGACCGCATCACGGCGGGCCCGCGCGGCGGCGTCTCCGGCCCGTTCGTGCCGTTGTTGCGCAGCCCCGAGCTGATGACGCGGCTGCAGCTCGTCGGGGAGACGATCCGGTTCGGCGGCGTGCTCGACGAGGACCTCGTCGAGGTGGTCGTGCTCACCGTGGCCCGGCACTGGGACCAGCCCTACGAGTGGGCCTTCCACCACCCGATCGCCCTGGCCAAGGGCGTGCCGCCGGCCGACGTCGAGGCGGTCGGCAGAGCCGAGCGCCCGTCGGACGGCCGCCTGGCCGTGATGTGGGACCTGGTCGACGAACTGCAGCGCACGAAGGACGTCTCCGACGCCACGTACGCCGAGGCGGTGGCGGTCTTCGGCGAGGAGCGGGTGGTCGCGGCGGTCGCCACGGCCGGCTACTACACGACACTGGCCATGGTGATGAACACCGCGCGCACGCCGCCGCCCGAGGGGCTCAGCGCCGCACTCCCGGAGGCCACACCCCCACGTTGAGGAAGCGGTGGGCGTACGAATAGGCCACGAGCTGACTTCGGTTGGAGCAGGCGAACTGGTCGAGGAGTTTGCTGATGCGTTCGGCCACGGTGTGCCGGCTGAGGTGCATCTCGCGGGCGATCCGGGTGGTGGTGTAACCCCGGGCCAGCATGACGATCAGCCATCGGTCGCGATCATTGATCAGGTCGTCGTACGCAAGATCCATTAATGAACTCCTCGCGTGATCGCTTGCGTTTCGAGCGTAGGTTCGCGCGCTTAACCGCCGGTATTGCGAGGCCTTGCGGCCGGTTTGCCCGTCAGGATCGACGTGTAGAGCCGCTTGAGCACGGGGCTGGGGTCGATGCCCAGCTCTCCGGCCAGGCGGCGGCGGACCGCCTCGAACTGGGCGAGCGCCTCGGGGGCCCGGCCGCAGCCCGCCAGGGCGGTCATCCGGGCGGCGATCAGGCGTTCGCGGGCGGGGAAGAAGGCGGCCAGGTCGTCGAGCCGGGTCAGCACCTCGACGAAGGCGCCGCGTTCGATCTGGAGCTCGGCCCAGTCCTCGTTCACCGCCAGGTGGAGGTCGGTGCAGCGGGCCACCGTCTCGTCGATCAGGGGCACCCCGGCGAACTCGGCCAGCGGGCGGCCCCGCCACAGGTCGAGGGCCCGGTCGAGCAGGTGCAGGGCCGCGTCGCCCGCGCCGCGGCGGCGCATCTCGCGTCCGGCCGCCGCGAGGTCGCGGAAGCGGAGCAGGTCGAGTTCGTCGCGGCGGGCGTCCAGGCGGTAGCCCCAGCCCTCGAAGGCGATGCGGTCGCCGAGGCGTTTGCGCAGCTCCGAGACGTACACCTGGAGGTTCTTGCGGGCCGTGGCCGGGGGGCGGCCCTCCCACAGGGCGTCGATGAGGTGGTCGGTCGGGATCACCTCGTTCGGGTTCGACAGCAGGATCGCCGCCAGCAGGCGCGACTTCCTGGCGCTGATCTGCACGGGCACGCCGCCGACGCGGAGGTCGAGCGGCCCGAGCACCCGGGCGTCGAGAGCCGTGGCCCGGCCGCCCAGCAGGAGGAAGCCCGACAGGTCGACGCGGGTGTTCTCGCGGTGCAGCCGCCGGACCATCGCGAGCGTGGCCATCGAGACGTCGTCGACGCCGGCCTTCGACTCGAACCAGCGCCAGTCGCCGTCGGGGTTGACCTCCAGGAACACCGGCCCGTCGCCGGTGAGCAGGAAGTCGAAGGCGCCGTAGCGCAGCCCCCACAACTCGGCCAGGCGGTGCACGGCCTCGGCCACCTCCGGGGGCGCCGCGACGGGCGTGACGGTCACCGAGTCCTCGTCGCGCCAGATCGCCGCGGGTGACGGCTTCCCGACCCGGAAGGCCCTGATCTCGCCGTCCACGTGGTAGACCCGCAGTTCGGTGGTGTGCTCAACGTACTCCTGGACGATCATCGGCACGTCCCGCGCGCGGAAGGCGGTGCGTTCGCCGATCTCGGGGAAGACGCCTTCCAGCAGGTTCGGCTCGGCCTCCACGAAGTGCCTGCTCAGGGCCTTGACGACGATCTTCCGGCAGGGGAGGGCGGCGTTGCCCGGGTCGGTGGTGACGATCGTGCGCGGCACCCGGACGCCGGCCTTGGCCGCGCCGTCGAGCTGGGCCAGCCTGCCGGGGTCGAGGCCGTCGGGGATGCGTACCGAGGAGAGGGCCGTCACCTGGTCGACCAGGGCGACCCATGACTCGGCGCGGAACAGGGCGTGGGCCTCCTTCTCGCCGCACAGCCCGAAGTGCCGCACCCACACGACCGTCGGCAGGATGCGGCGGCCGTCGATGGTCAGGGAGCCGTCCTCATGGCGGGTCAGGTCGGCGACCGAGCCGGCGTCGATGCGCACGCTCGGCACGCCCAGGGTGCGCAGGCCGCGTTGCAGCCCGGCGAACTCGCCCATGCCCGCGCGGTCGGCCAGCACCACGCACGGCAGCACGGTCCGGGGATCGTCGTCGTCGGGCAGCCGCCAGCTCACGCCGCGCGCCGCCACCGGCATCCGCAGGGTGTAGGAGCCCGTGTCCATGGGCCGATGGTGTTCGCACGCGGCCGGGAGACACAATCAGGCCTCTGCCGTTCGGCATAAGCCCACTTTCGTGGGGTTGTCCGGCCCACTGATCACGAGCCCATACTCAAGCCATGAGTGACGTGGTGACGGCCACGGGGCTTACCAAGCAGTACAAGGGCATGAACCGGCCCGCGGTCGACGACGTGTCGTTCGACATCGCGCCAGGCGAGACCTGCGGACTGCTCGGCCCCAACGGCGCCGGTAAGACGAGTCTCATCAAATTGATCTGCGGTGTCACCGCCCCTACCTCCGGGGACGTCCGCGTGTTCGGCGTGGACCCGATCCGCCAGCCGGTGGAGGCCAAGAGCGGCATCGGCGCGATGCACCAGACCGCGCCGTTCGACATGATGTTGCCCGCCCTCGACAACCTGCACATCGCCGCCAGGTTCCGCGGCCTGAAATGGCGCGCGGTCGAGCCGTGGGCGATGGAGGTGGCCGGGTTCCTGGGCCTCACCGAGGCCCTCGACCGCATGTGCTTCCAGCTCTCCGGCGGCCAGCGCCAGCGCCTCCAGCTGGTCAGGGCGCTGCTCAGCATCCCCCGGCTGCTGATCCTCGACGAGCCGTCGGCCGGTCTGGACGTCGCCGGACGCCGCCAGGTCGAGAAGTTCGTCACCTGGCTGCGCGAGGAGCATGGCGTCACCATCCTGTGGACCACCCACCACATCGAGGAACTGGAGCGCAACTGCCAGCGGGTCCTGGTCATCAACAAGGGCCAGGTGGTCAGGTTCGCCAAGCCGCGCGAGATCGTCGAGGAGTTCGGCAGCACCCACGTGCAGGTCAGCGTGGAGGACGAGCCGGCCCGGCTGCTGGTGGAGGACTGGGCGCGGGGCGCGGGCCACGAGATCTCGACCGGCGAGAACGAGGTGCGCATCCACGGGGCCAAGGCCCAGGAGGTGCTGCCCGCGCTGGCCGGTCTCGCGGTGACGGGCGTGTCGACCGTGTCCGACTCCCTCGAAGAGGCGTTCCTGCGGATGACGGAGAAGGTGACCGCGTGAGCACCCCCGCCGACCTGCTGACGTTCGAGCACAAGCCGCCGCCGCCCGGGACCGCGCGGCAGGCCGACCTGGGGGCCGTGGTCTACCGCGAGTGGGCGCTGCTGGCCCGCAACCGGGTCTACCTGATCCTCGGCCTGGCCCCGATGCTCATCTACCTGCTGCTGGTCAACACCTCGCTGAGCAACCTGGTGCAGACCGTGGAGTACAAGGGGCTGGCCGTCGGGTTCGCGGTGTTCCTGCTGCCGATGACGCTGGGCATGTCGGTGGTCAGCGCGGCCGGCACCTCGGCCATGGCGATCTTCCAGGAGGAGATGAGCGGGGTGGCGACGCAGCTCTGGTCGTACCCGCTGAGAAGGTCGCGGTTCCTGATGGGCAAGATGATCGCCGGTGTGTCGCTGGTGCTCGGGCAGAGCCTGCTGGGCCTCATCGCGGCGGTGCTCATCTTCGAGTTCCCGTTCGACCTGGAGGGCTGGCTGGCCCTGCTGGTGACGCTGGCGCTGGCGTCGCTGGCCATCAACGGGCTCTACCTGGCGGCGGCCATCACGGTCACCGACTACCAGGCCTTCATGGTCGGCTCGAACCTGTCGCTGCCGGTGCTCGTGTTCAGCGCGCCGTCGATGTACACCTACGACAGCATGCCGACGGTCCTGCAGTGGTTCTCCCACGTCAACCCGCTCACCTACGCCATCAACGGCATGCGCGACGCCAGCCTGTTCGGCTTCGCGGAGGCCGGGCGCGACATGGCGATCCTGGCCGTGATGGCGATCGTCGGCTACACGATCGGCGGCCGGGCGCTGCTGAACCGGGCCCGCAACATCTGATTCCCGAAGGGGCGAGACGATGTCCAGAACGACGTGGCTGCAGTCGGCCGCCGACGCCTCGAAGGTGCTGTTGCCCGGCACCGACCGGGCGGTCGGACCGGCCCGGACGCTGGAGATGGCCGGGCGGGCCGCCCCGCTGGTCGGGATCACCCGGGTGGCCGACATCACCCGGCTCGACCACATCGGCATCCCGACGTTCCAGGCGATCCGGCCGGCGTCCCGCACGCTGGCGGTCTCGCAGGGCAAGGGGGTCACCCCCGACCTGGCGAGACTGTCGGCGATGATGGAGTCGATCGAGCTCTGGCACGCCGAGCAGCCGATGCCCGCCCACACCGTCTCGCCCCCGAGGGAACTCGACCTCGGCTACGACGTGGCGGCGCTGCCGCTGTCGTCCCCGACCGTCCTGCACGAGGGCCTGCCCATCGCCTGGGTGCCCGGCCGGTCGCTCGTCGACGGAAGTGAGACCCTGGTTCCCCGTGACACGGTCACGTTCCGGCTGACCCGGAAGACGGGCTGGAACGCCCCGGTGTTCTTCGAGTCGACCAACGGCCTGGCCAGCGGCAACACGCTCGTCGAGGCCACCCTGCACGCGCTCTACGAGGTGGTCGAACGCGACGCCGTCACCGCCTGGCTGACGGGCCGCGACAAGGGCGAGCTCGTCGACGCCCTGTCGATCGGCTCACCGGTGATCGACGTGCTCTGCGAGCTGATGGCCCGCGCCCGCGTCACGATGGAGTGCCGCTCGGTGCCCTCGCCCACCGGGCTCTCGGTCTTCGTCGTAAGGATCACCTGCGACGACTATCCCCCGCCCTTCATGGGGTACGGCTGCCACCTCAGCGCCGAGATCGCCCTGTCCCGGGCCATCACGGAGGCGGCGCAGTCGCGGCTGGCCTACATCTCGGGCGCCCGCGACGACCTCAAGGCGGGCGCGCAGCGGCAACTGGCGAGCGAATATCCGGCGCTGGTCGAAGGCGGGGCCGGCATCCAGGAGGCGCCCGCGCGCGGCAGCCTCGTCGACGACCTGGACGACGTCGTGAAACGCGCCGCCGTCGCCTTCGGGCACGCGCCCATGGTGGCCGACCTGACCCGCGCGGACATCGGCGTGCCGGTGGCCCGCGTGCTGGCCCCCGGCAGCCGCGTCATCCCGGAGGTGTTCTGATGAAGGTGGTCGTCTACACGGGGCCGACCCTGTCGGCCGACGACGTGCACGCCGTGCTGCCCGAGGCCCGGGTCGTGCCGCCCGCCGCACGCGGTGACCTGCTCAAGGAGGAGTGGAGCCCCGACGACACCGCCGTCATCATCGACGGCTACTACCGCGAGCGGCTCTCCGTCGGGCACAAGGAGATCCTCTGGCTGCTCAACGAGGGGGTGCACGTCATCGGCGCGGCCTCGATGGGCGCGCTGCGGGCGGCCGAGCTGGCCCCGTTCGGGATGACCGGGGTGGGCGAGGTCTACGAGATGTTCTCCTCCGGCGTGGTCGACGGCGACGACGAGGTCGCCGTGCTGCACGGCCCGGCCGAGCACGGCTATCCGGCGGGCACGGTCGCGCTGGTCAACCTCCGTCACGGGGTGGCCCGGGGGACCGTCGACGCCGCGGCGGGCGAACGCATCGTCGCCGCCGCCAAGGCCCGGCCGTTCACGCACCGGTCGTGGGAGGAGCTGGAAGAGGCGGTCGATCCGGCCGACCGGGGGGCGCTGGCCGTACTGAGAGAAGAGAAGTGGGACGTCAAGCGGCTCGACGCCCTGGCGGCCCTCGACGCGGTGGCCGGGCCCAGAACCGATGTGGCGGGCGCCTGGTCGGCCGACATCGCGCTGACCGGGATCACCCACTACGAGGCGCTGAAGTGGCGCTCGGCCCGCGACCTCGACGTCATGAACGCCGCCAGGCTGTTCGCGCCGGAGTATCCGGAGGTGCACGCGTCGGTGCTCGCCGAGCTGCTGCCCGGGTTCGGCGGCGAGGCCCACGCGCGGGAGAAGCTCGGCGTCTACGGCGACGAGATGCCCCCCGAGCTGGGGAGATGGCTTTCGCCCGAGGAGCACGCGCTCGACCTGCCCGAGCGGCTGCGCCTCGTGATGATCCGGGTCTGGCCGGTCTGGCAGTCGGAGGACTGGCGGCGGGTGGTGCTCGACCGGCTGCGGCGGCACCCGAAGTGGCCCGAGTGGAGCGAGCTCGTCGACGCCGCCGAGACGGCGCGGGCCACGGCCAGAGCGGCCACTCCGCCGCCGGAGTTCTGCGCGCGGTTGTTCCTGCGGCACTGGAAGACCGCGCCGCCGCACGTCGAGATGGCCCGGCGCGGCTTCTACGGCATGGACGACCTCGGCCGCACCGTCACGCCGTTCTTCCCCCTGGACGCCCAGCGGAGACGCTGATGCGCATCCCCCGCGCGGATCCCCATCCGGTCCTCCGCCGGATGCGCGAGGAGACGCCGGTCGTCAAGATCGACGGGGCCTGGTACCTCACCCGGTACGCCGACGTGCAGCGGGCCCTGCTCGACCCGGCGATCGGACGGCAGGTGGTGGTGCACGAGGGCGTGGACGACCCGCTCGCCATGGTGCGCCGGAACATGTTCAACCTCGACCCGCCCGACCACACCCGGCTGCGGCGGCTGATGGCCCCCGCGTTCGGGCCGCGTACGGTCGCCCGGCTCGACCGGCGCATCGGCGAGATCACCGCCGAGCTGGTCGCGGGCCTCGACGGCGAGGTCGACGTGATCGAACAGCTCGCGCTGCCGCTGCCGATCCTGGTGATGGCCGACCTCATCGGCTTCCCCGCGGCGGACGCGGCCCGGCTCCGGGTCTGGAGCGACGCGATGTTGCGCAGCTACCACGCGCCGAGGATCAGGGTGGCCGGGCTGGCCTTCGTGCGCTACATCGAGAAGCGCGTCGCCGAACGGCGCGAGCAGCCGCGCGGCGACCTGCTCACCCACCTGGCGCTGAGCCCCGAACTCGACCACGAGGAGCTCGTGTCGAGCGTGTTCCAGTTAGTCATGGCGGGTGACGAGACGACGGTCAACCTGATCGGCAACGGCGTGCTGGAACTGCTGCGGCATCCCGGGCAGCTGCGCAGGCTGCGCGCGGACCCCGGGCTGATCGGCTCGGCCGTCGAGGAGGTCATGCGGTTCAACGGGCCGGTCGGGCACTCCCGGCCGCTCTACGCGCTCACCGACGTGACCTTCGGCGACGTGGTCATCCCCAAGGGGGACATGATCGTCCCGGTGCTGCTGGCCGCCAACCGCGACCCGGCGGTCTTCCCCGACCCCGACGTGTTCGACGTCGCCCGCACCCCCAACCGGCATCTCGGCCTCGGCCACGGCATCCACTTCTGCCTGGGCGCGGCGCTGGCCCGGCTCCAGGCGCGGGCCGCGATCGGCGCGCTGGTCCGCCGCCCGCTGGAGCTCGCGGCCGACCCCGCCGGCCTGGAGTGGACCCCCGACCTGTTCATCCACGGCGTGCGCCGCCTTCCCCTGCGAGTGGGCCCATGAAGAATCTCTCGGCCATGGCCTTCGGCTTCGCCGGTTCCCAGATCCTGTACGCCGCCACGAAGCTCGGCCTGCCCGACGTGCTGGCCCGAGGACCGATCGACCCCGGCACCCTGGCCGGTCAGGTGGGGGCCGACCCCGGAACGCTGCGCCGCCTGCTGCGCGCGCTGGTCGTGCTCGACGTGGCCGTCGAGATCCCGCCGGACCGCTACGCCCTGTCGGCCTTCGGCCAGCCGCTGCGCACGGGCCACCCGAGGTCGATCAGGTCGAGCGTGCTGCTCCTCGGCGACCCGGCCACCTGGCGGGCGTGGGGCGCGCTGACAGAGTCGGTGCGGACCGGCGAGACGGCCTGGGACCACGTCCACGGAAAGCCGCTCTTCGAGCACCTCGCCGGCTCGCCGGACCTTTCGGCCGTCTTCAACACCGCCATGCGCGAGGGCACCGGCCAGGTCGCCGACCTCATCACGTTCGACTTCGCGGGCCGGACCGTCGTGGACGTGGGTGGCGGGAACGGCACCCTCCTGGCGTCGATCCTGGCGCGCACCCCCGAAGCGCGGGGTGTGCTCTTCGACTCGGCCGAAGGGGCCGCCGACGCCCCGCGGGTGCTGGCGGAGGTCGCCGACCGGTGCCGGATCGAGCACGGCGACTTCTTCGACGCGGTGCCCGAGGGCGACGTCATCGTCCTCAAGGGCATCCTGCACGACTGGGACGACGACACCTGTGTCCGGTTGCTCCGGGGGTGCCGCAAGGCGTTGCGGCCGGGCGGGCGGTTGCTGGTCGTCGAGCCGGTCATGCCCGAGCGCCTCACCGCGGAGGAGACGCCGGGTGTGGTGATGAGCGACGTCGCGATGCTCGTCTACACCGGGGGGCGCGAACGCACCCGGGCGGAGTTCGCCGCCGTGCTGGCCGCCGCCGGTTTCACGTTGACGCGGGTCGGCGAGTGTCTGGGCGGGTCGTCGATCAGGGTCGTGGAGGCGGCCGGAGACTGAGCCGCATGAGTATGCCGTCCCTGAGGGCGGCTCTCATGAGTAAGTGCGCTGCTCTGGTGAGCGTTTTCATATGCGCGCATCCTGTGCCTGTGTTGCAGAAACGGGCAATCCAGGTAGTCAGGTGACACATCAGGCCGAATTGGCCCTCTCGGTCGAGGCGATGCCCGTCAGGGTGGTCGTCGGCGATCCGGACCGGGGGGTTCGGGCCAGACTCAGAGGATCGCTGCACATGGGCAACGGCGTCCACGTCGTCGGCGAGGCCGGCGCCGGGACCCGGCTGAGCGACCTGGTCGCCCGCCAGCGGCCCCGGGTGGTGGTGGTCAGCGCCGCGCTGATCGACTCCGGGGTCGACTTCGCCCTCGCGGTCGAGGCGCTGACGCGGTGCCGCAGCCACGTCGTGCTGGTCGCCGACGACCTCGACGAGGAACTGCTCGGCCGGGCGCTGCGGGAGGGGGTCGGCGGGTTCGTGCACCGCCCGTCGCTCTTCGCCGAGATCGTGCCGGCGATCCGGCTGGTCGCGGCCGGGCACACGTTCATCTCCACGGCGATGATCACCCGGCTCAGAGACCGCATCGCGGGCGCGATGACCGGGGTCGACCACCACCTGGCCGCGCTCACCCGCCGGGAGGCCGAGGTGCTGGCCCTGGTCGCCACCGGTCTTTCGAACGCCCAGATCGCCGACCGGCTGGGCATCGGGGCCGGGACGGTGCGGTCACACCTGGCCAGGATCCTCGACAAGCTCCAGGCGGCCAACCGCGCCCACGCGGTCGGCATCGCCTACGAGCTGGGCTTCATCGCGCCCAGGCGAACTGGCTGATCGCCTGTTCGGCGGTCAGCGGCTCCACCGGGTCGTCGACCATGGCCCGGAAGACGGCGTGGTGGTCGCGGACGGCCGGGATGAGCGCCTGGCCGTGGAACAACTCGGCGGCCAGGCCGGGACTGCTCAGCATGGCCCGGCCCACCTTGGCGTCGCCGCCCTTGCGCGGCCCGGCCACCGCCATCCGCCACGACCGGTCGGCCACCTCGGCGACGGCCCGCTGACTCGGGCCCTCCTCGGCGATCCGCACCGCGGTCATGGCGGCGACGGACATGCCGTGCGAGTAGACCGGGTTGACGGTGACGACGCTGTCGCCGACGGCCAGGAAGCCCTCCGGGAGCGTGACGTCCTCGAAGCGGCGACGGCGGTTGGCGGTGTCGTGGCAGGGGCGGATCGGGCCGACGGGCTTCGCCTTCGCGATCAGGTCGGCGATGACGGGATCCCTGAGCTCTCGCGCGTACGCGAGGAAGCCCGCCTCGTCGAGAGGGGGGTCGCCGGTCATCGTGACGATCCACCGGCCGCCCTCGATGGGGAACAGGGTGCCGCCCCTGGCCGGGGTGTACTTGGGATGGACCATCACGGCGGGGATGTCGCCGGGGCCCTCGTAGAGGCGGGTGGCGTAGGAGACGCCGGAGGGCACGCTGACCTCTTCCACGGGGGAGACCCCCAGGGCGGCCAGCCAGCCGGGAGCCTGGGATCGGCGCCCGGTCGCGTCGACGACGAGATCGGCCCTGACCGACCCCGTTCGGGCGATCTCCGGCAGGTCGCTGAGGGGCATGCCGGTTGTGGTGCGGAGCTTCGCGAGCCTGTCCGCGTGGCCCCTTCCCGGTCTTCTGATCTCGGCGCTGATACGGACGCCGGTGACCTTCCCCGCGTCGCCGGTCAGCCCGGTCGCGGTCACCCCTTGGACGACCTCGATGCCGGCGTGTCTTCTGACCACCTCGTCCAGGAGGGGTCTGCTGCAGGCGATCAGGTCGGCCTCGGTGCGGACGCGGTGGAACCAGCCCTCGCCGGAGAAGATCAGGCAGTCGCCGGGCATGTTGCGGCGGTGGGCGCCCGCGTCCAGGAGGTCGTCCACGACCCCGGGCAGGAGCCGGTCCAGGGCGCGGATGCCGCCCGTCACCAGCACGTGGTTGTGGTGGGACTGCGGCAGCCCCCGCCTCGGGCGGGGGCTCGCCGGGTAGTGGTCGGTTTCCAGGACCACGACCTCGTCCGCGTGCCGGGTCAGCGCGACGGCGGCCAGCACTCCGGCCAGCCCGCCGCCCAGGACCACCACACGGGTCATCACGCCTCTTCGAGGAGCATGCCGTTCTCGACCATCGAGCCGATGAACTGGTTGACCTCGGTCACGATGCGGCGGCTCACCGCGTCGTTGCCGCGCGCGTAGGCGCGGGACATGGACAGGGCGATGGGCTCGCGCTCGCCGGTCTGCTCGACCATCATCCAGATCTTGGAACCGGTCTCGTTCAGGGTCGAGAACGCGCCGGTCTCGGTGTGGTAGAGCGACACGCCGTCGGCGGTCTCCTGCCAGATCACGGCGTCGCTGATCGTCAGAGCCATGGTCATACCTCGCTTAAACAGGCGTGATGGGAAGCAGCTTGCCGACCTTGACGGGCTCGCGCATCGGCGGGACGTAACGCGTCCAGTCGTCGAAGACGGGGTGGATCGTGTCGTCGGCCACCAGGCGCGGGGTCGTCATGACGTCGTTGTTCCTGGCCAGTTCCGCGCCGGTGGCGCCCGACTCCAGCCAGAGCTGGGTGGCGATGCCGTGGCGCAGGATCCGGCACTGGTGGCGGCTGTTGCGCTTGATGTCGAGCGACTCGGCCATGTGGGAGGCCCGGCAGCCGCCGCCGCACGACGCCTTGATGTAGCAGCGGGCGCAGTCGGCGTGGTATTCGCCGCCGAGCACCGAGCTGGTGCGCATCTCCTTGAGCACCGGCGCGCCGAAGATCTCGGCCAGCGACTGCTCGCGCACGTTGCCCGCGTAGTGCTCGTGACCGGTGACCAGCTTGCACGGGTAGACGTCGCCGAGCGAGTTGATGTAGATCTCGTTGCCGCCCATGCCGCAGTTGGCCTTCACGGCACACGGGCCGAGCGGCCGGGGGCCGTCGGGGCTGAGCTTGCCGGCCGCCGGGGAGGTCCACGCGATCTCCTGGATCCGCATGTGGTCCTGCCACCCGAAGTCGGCCTTGTCGGTCACGCCCCGGCCGAGCTTGTTGTGGTACATCAGCCGGATGCTGTGGACCTCCAGCCCCTCGATGAACTGGGCGAAGTCCTCAAGCTCGTCGATGTTCTCCGACGTCACGATGTGGTTGATCTTCGGAACGACGCCGACCTGGTTCAGCAGCCGAAGCGCCTTGTGGGTCTTGGCGAACGAGCCCGCGCCGCGGGTGCGGTCGTGGGTCTCGGCTGTGCCGCCGTCGACGCTCACGGTGACCGAGTTGAACAGGTCGGCGAACCGCTGCGCCGTCTCCAGCTTCCTGATCATCGTCGCGTTGGTGACGATGTTGCACTTCAGACCCAGCGACCTGGCGTGCTCGACGATCTGGAAGAGGTCCTTGCGGAGCATCGGCTCGCCGCCGGTGAAGATGACGTACTCGGCGCCGAACTCGGCGATCTCCTCGATCAGGCGCAGCGACTCGTCGGTCTTCAGCTCGTTCGGCAGGCACTTCTCCGAGGAGGCGTAGCAGTAGGGGCAGCGCAGGTTGCAGCCGTCGGTGATCGCGTAGTAGGCCTGCTTGAGCTTCGGCTCCTGGAAGGCCACGTTCGGGCGGTGGCCGTCGTAGTAGACGACGTAGTTCAGGATCAGCTTGGCGAGGGCCTTCTCGTTCTCCAGCGTCTCGTCGAGGGGAAGGGCACGGGCCAGCGCCGTCAGCACGCCGAACTCCCGCGACGTCAGCACCACCCGGCCGCCCGAGTGCGGGTTGACCACGAGACGTCTGTCGTCGTGGACGAAATAGGTGAGGCCCTCGGGGACCTCGAACAGGGCGCGGTTCTTGACCAGCTTCCCCGGCATGTCGCTCTCCCTCCCTCGTCACCGCGTGGACGCGGCCCCGCTTTCGGCGTCCGGGGCCGCGTCCGCGAACTGGTGGTGCCTAGTTGGCCGCGCCGGAGCCGGAGCCCGACCAGGCGCCGCAGAGGCAGTCGGCCGCGGCGGCCATGGTGTGGGCGACGACCTCGGGCTCGGACCACTCGCCGTCGGCGCTCGCACCGGCGGAGACGCCGGCCAGCACGCCCGGGAGGGCGTTCGGCAGCTTGTCCTTGAGGGAGATGAGCAGGTCGACCTCTTCACGGGTCAGGGTGGCGAACGCCTCCTCGACCTCGGCGGCGAGCTGGGAGTTGAGAATGCCGGCCTGACGCAGTTCCTCAGTGGGATCGAAGGACATGCCTTCACCTCTCTAGCGATCGGGTTGCGTTGCGAGTCGAGTATGTGCCGGTGACGCGCGGGCCGGACAACCCCACAAATGTGGGCTGACGTGCGGAAAAGAACCCACGAATGTGGGGTGGCCGATCGTCGGGTGCGCTTTCAGACTTACGCGAAAGCGGACTTTTCAGACGCGACGCGGTGAGGACGAGTGATGAACAGAACCGGTTCGGGGGCGTACGACGCACTGGCCGACCTACGTGCCGCAGGGCACCCGATCGACCTACTCGACGAGCGGCAGCGCGACGTGTTCGCCTCGCTCAACCAGACCGAGGTCACCCTGCTCAACTCGATCAAACGACGTCTCGACGACGTCGCGCCCGAAGTTGAGGGCCAGGAATTGAAGCTGGTCTGAGCATGCAGGGGTCGAGGCCGGCTCGTCGTCACATCGTGGTCCTGTTCATCGACCTGTCCGGGTCGACCGAACTCGCGGAGCGTCTCGACCCCGAGCTGCTCATGCAGATCCTGGAGCGTTACTACGCGGGATGCAGAGAGGCGATCTTCGCCAACGGCGGCGTGATCGAGAAGTACATCGGCGACGCCATCATGGCCGTCTTCGGCATCCCGCTCAGCCGCGAGGACGACGCGCTGCGCGCCGTGCTCGCCGCCCACGGCGCGATGCGATCGGTGTACGAGCTGGCCGACCAGCTGGAGCGGACCGTCGGCGTCCGCATCGGGGCGCACGTCGGGGTGGCGTTCGGCGAGGTCATGGTGGTCGGCCACACCGGCACCGACGTCCGCGTGATCGGCGACACGGTCAACACGGCCGCTCGCATCCAGTCGGCCGCCAAGGAGGGCGAGATCCTCCTCGGCGACGACGTCGCCCGGCTGGTGCGCCAGCACGCCGTCATGGAGGAGGTCCCGCCGCTCACGCTGAAGGGCAAGAAGGACCCGGTCCGCGCCTGGCGGTTGATCGACGTCGAGCCCGACCGCGCGGGCGACGCGGGCGCCGACACCGTCCCCCTGATCGGCCGCGACGAGGAGCTCGCCCAGCTCACCCGCCTGCACGAACGCGTGATCAGGGAACGGTTGTGCGGGATGGCGACCCTGCTGGGCGTGCCGGGCATCGGCAAGTCACGGCTGGTGCGCGAGTTCCTGCACCGGCTGCCGCCGGGCGTGCGGGTGCTGACCGGGCGCTGCCCCTCCTACGGCATCGGGGCCACCTACCGTCCGATCGCCGAGATGCTCGAAGACGTCAACGGCGACTGGCCCGCAGTGGCGGCGGCGGTCGGCCCCGAGGGGGAGCGCACGCTGCGCGCCCTGGCGGGCAACGGCCAGACCCCCGGCGTCGCCGAGATCGCCCGCGCGGTCCGCAGCTTCCTGGAGGTGATGGCCGACAACCGCCCGCTCGTGGTGGTGCTCGACAACCTCCAGTGGGCCGAGCCGACGTTGCTGGAACTGGTCGACGACTGCGTGGCCTGGCTGACCGACGTGCCGGTGCTGTTCGTCTGCGTGGCCCGGCCGGAGGTCTACGAGCTGCGTCCTGGCTGGGGCGGCGGCATGGCCTGCGGGATGTCGCTGGAGCTCGGGCCGTTGAGCGGCGCGGACGTCGCGCGGCTCGTCCAGGAGCTCTGCGCCGAACGCGTCGAGGTCATGGCGCACGCCGACGAGGCCCTGCACTGGCGGGTCGCCGCCAGCAGCGACGGCAACCCGCTGTTCGCCGAGCTGATGCTGGAGACCCTGACCGAGGGCGACGGTTCGCTGCCGCCCACCATCACCGCGCTGCTGGGTGCCCGGCTCGACCGGCTCGGCGGCGACGAACGCGAGGTGCTGGAGCGGGCCGCGACCATCGGCCAGATTTTCACCCTCGGCCAGGTCGAGATGCTCGGCGCGGACCTCTCCTGGGGGACCCCGTCGGGGCCGGTCCGCAGCCTCCAGCGCGACCGCCTGGTCAGACGGGGCTCCCAGCCGGGCGCCTTCGAGTTCACCCAGACCCTCACCCGCGAGACCGTCTACTCGCTGACCAGCAAGGAACAGCGCGCCGACTGGCACCGCCGCCTCGCCGACTGGCTCGGCGAGCAGGAGGCCGCCGACGACACCCCGTTCCGCAGCTGGACCTCCGGCGACATCAGCCGCCACCTGCTCGCCGCCTGCCGCTTCACCCGCGAGGTGCGCCCGTTCGACCCGCTGCTCGACGAGCTCACCGACCGCGCCGCCACCGCGCTGATCCGCGACGGCGGCGAGGCCCTGCACCGCAGGGACCTTCCGGCCGCCATCGCCCTGCTCGAACACGGCCGCGAGATCCTGCCCAAGGGCCGGGAGGAGCACCGCCGCCTGGCGATCCTGATCAGTGACGCCGAACTGGCGAGGGGCGAGGCCGGGAAGGCCGCCGCCGCCCTCGACGCCGCCGAGGAGATGCTCCCCGGCGACCCGCGCACCGCGCTGACCTGCACGATCCAGCGCGAGATGCTGGGCCTGCGCACCGGCCGGGGCACCGACCCCGAGGCGCTGCGTGACCGGCTCGAACAGGACGACGATCTCAGCTGGTGCCGCTTCCACCAGCTGGAAGCGTGGACGCACATCGACGCCGGCCGTTTCGGCGCCGCCGACCAGGCGCTGCGCGATGGGGTGGCCCGCGCCCGCGCGATGGGGGACCGATACGAGGAGGACCGCCTCCTCGGCGGCCTGTGCGAGCTGGTCCAGTGGTCGCCGACGCCGGTCGGCGAAGGGCTCGCGTTGTGCGCCGACCTGCTGGAGCGGTTCGTCGGCGACCGCGCGCTGCTGGTCCCGGTCCTGCTCACCAAGGCCCGGCTGCTCGGTCTCTCCGGCGGCCTGGCCGAAGCCCGCGAGACCCTCGACACCGCCGCCCACTATGTCGACGAACTCGACCTGGGCCTGCCCGCCATCGCGGTCACCCAGGTCCGCGGCCTGGTCGAGTCGCTGGCCGGCGACCACGAGAAGGCGCGCGCGCTGTTCCGCGACGCCGCGGCGGCCCTGCACGCGGCCGGGCACGGCGGCGCCGCCGCCACCCTGGAGATCTACGCCGCCCGCGAGACCCTTCGCCTGGGCGACCCCGGCCTGGCCGCGCGGGAACTCGATCGCCGCGAGGGCCCCCGCCAGCTCCGGGGCGAGGTCACCGCCCTCGCCCTGCGGGCCGCCGTCGCCGCCCGATCGGCCGATCATTCAGAAGCCCTGCGCCTCGCCGACCGTGCCGCCGAGCTGGTCGCGGCCACGGACGATCTCTGCCTGCGTGGCGACGTCCTCGTCGAGGTCGCCCAGGTGCGGCGGGCCGCCGGGCGGGACCCGTCCGGCGCGCTCCGCGACGCGCTCGACGCCTACGACGCAAAAGGGGCGAGCCTGCTCGCCCACCGGACCCGCGACCTGCTGGGGGACCTGTGACCCTGACGCCGACCAACTCCCCGCTGCCGCCCTGGCGGCGGGGCCAGCGCGACCACTTCCCCGGAGTGCCGGCCTGGGGGCTGGCGACCCGCCGGGCCGCGCCCGAACCCTTCGAGATCAGCCGCCTGGAGTCGGTCGACAAGGAGTGGGCCTACGGCGGCGCCGACGGCACCGGCGTGCGGGTCTGCGTTCTCGACACCGGCGTCCAGGCCGACCATCCGCACGTCGGCGGGCTGGAGGCGTCCTACCAGGTCGTCGCCGACGACAACGGGAAGTTGTCGGTCGCCGAGTGTGAACCACACGACCCGGCCGGGCACGGCACCGCCTGCGCCTCGGTGATCCGCCAGGTCGCGCCGGGCGCCTCGATCAGCTCGCTGCGGGTGCTCACCGACGGCAAGAACGGCAGCGGCGACGCCCTGCTGACCGGCCTGCGGTGGGCGATCGAGGCCGGCTTCGACGTGATCAACATGAGCCTGTCGACGACGAAGTCGGACTTCCGGCACACCCTCCAGGAGCTCGCCGACCAGGCCTACTTCCGGCGCTGCCTGCTGGTGGCCGCCGCGCACAACATGCCGGTGCTCAGCTTCCCGTGGACGTTCTCCTCGGTGGTCAGCGTGGCCAGCCACGACCAGGCCGACCCGATGACCTACTTCTACAACCCGTCGCCACCCGCCGAGTTCCACGCCCGCGGCGTCAGGGTCCCGGTGGCCTGGGCGGGCGGGAAGGTGGTGCGCAGCACCGGCAACAGCTTCGCCGCCCCGCACATCGCCGGGATCTGCGCGCTCATCCTGAGCAAACACCCCTGGCTGACGCCGTTCCAGCTCAAGACCGTGCTCTATCTCGCCGCGGACAACACTGCGGACACCATCGCGCAGAACGGAGAGCCTGATGTCCTCTGAGGACTTCGACAGCACCGAACGCAAGTTGCTGCAGTCGATCGTGGAGGTGGCCCGCCACATGTTCGGCGCGGCCGCCGCGTCGATCTTCCTGGTCGACCCGGAGACCGGTGAGCTGGTCTTCGAGGCCGTCTCCGGCGAGGGGGAGAAGGAGCTGGTCGGCAGCCGCTTCCCGGCCGGGACGGGCATCGCCGGCTGGGTCGCCACCAGCGGCCAGCCCATGGTCGCCGACGACCTCAAGACGACCACCTTCGACCAGGACGCCGCCGAGTCCACCGGCTACGTGCCCGCCACGATCATGGCGGCCCCGCTGATCCGGTTCGAGGAGTGCGTGGGCGTGCTGGAGGTGCTCGACCGGGCCGAGTCGCGCAGCGACCTCGACGACATCGAGCTGCTGGGCATGTTCGCCACCCAGGCCGCCTGTGGCCTGGAGTTCCTGCTCCGGGTCAGGCACAGCGAGCCGCGCGCCCAGATCGACCCTCAGGTGGTGCTGCGGCGGCTGAGCGACCGCCCGCCCACCGGCGACGGCCCCCGCGACGTCGCGGCGCTGAAGCTGCTGGCCCTGGCCGACGAACTGCTCGCCCTCTAATACCTTCGCCGATGCCTTCCGGCAATGACCGAATTGCGCCAAATTTCTGACATTTCTTGACATGGCGGCAGTCAGTCAAGCTCTCGTCTACTCGAATCGTCAACGCGGCATTCGAAGGGACGAAATGGGACCTGACGCGCGCCCCAGAAGTTCATGGCCGCTCGTCGGACGCGCCGCCGCCCTGCGTGTCGTCACCGAATCGGCGGCGCAGCCGGACGTCGAAGGCGTCGTGGTCGTCGGCCCGCCGGGGGTGGGCCGCACCCGCCTGGTCAAGGAGGCGGCGACGCGGCTGACGGCCGAGGGTCACCCCGTCTCTTCGGCGACCGGCACCCGCGCGGCCGGCACGATCCCCCTCGGGGCCCTGCTCCACCTGGCCCCGCCGGGGGACGCGCTCGGCACCTTCTCCCGGATCGTGGCCCGGTTCGCCGCCCCCGGCGGACGGCGGCCGGTGCTGGTGGTCGACGACGCCCACCTGCTCGACCCGGCCTCGGCCGCGCTGGTGTACCAACTCGCCGTGCACACCCGCACGTTCGTGGTGCTGACCGTCCGCCAGGGCCAGGCCGCGCCCGACGTGGTCACCGCGTTGTGGAAGGAACGGGTCGCCCGCCGGGTCGAGCTCGGCCCCCTCGGCGACGACGAGATCGACACCCTGCTCGAACGCGGCCTCGGCGGCCCCCTCGACGCGGTCACCCGCCGCAGCCTGCGCCGCCTGTCGGCGGGCAACCCCCTGATCCTTTACGAACTGGTGCAGTCGGCCCTGGAGGGCGGGTCCCTCCGCACGGTCGACGGCCTGTGGCACCTGGAGGGCCACCTGCGGGTCACCGGCCGGCTGGGCGACCTCATCGAGGCCCAGATGGACGTCGACGACGCCGCCGTGCTGAGCGTCTTGGAGGTGCTGGCCTGCAAGGAGCCGCTCAGCCAGCCCGTGGTGGAGTCGATCACCGGCCACGCGGCGGTCGTCGAGGCCGAACGCCGGGGGCTCGTCATGCTCGAACGCTCCGGCCAGCGCATCCAGGCCCGGCTCACCATCCCGGCGTACGCGGGGGTGATCAGGGCGCGGATGCCCCGGGCGCGGCATCGGGCGATCTGGGAGAGCCTGGCCGAGTCGCTGGCCAAGACCCCGCGCCGCCGCGCCGACGACGCGCTCGAACTGGCCGTCTCCCGGCAACGCGCCGGCCTCGGCTCCTCGGTCGGGGAACTGCTCGCGGGGGCCCGCCAGGCGGCCGAGCACCTGGAGTTCGACATGGCCGAACGGCTCGCCATGGCCACCCGGGAGGCCGGCGGAGGCGTCGACGCCGACCTGACGCTGGCCGAGGTGCTGGCCTGGCAGGGCCGCTACGAGGCGGCGGCCGGGATTCTGCCCGAACCGGAGGAGTGCGCCGACGAGGAGAGCGCCGACCGCCGGGCGATGCTGCAGGAACGTATCGACTACTGGCACCGCGAGGCCGCCCCGGCCGGGGGCCACCCGCCCGGCGAACGCGCCGCCGAGGCGGTGTCGACCTGGATCGTGCTGCTGGAGGGCAACGTCGCCCGTTCGATCGCGGTCGGCAGCGCGTTGCTGGCCCTGCCCGACCCGCAGCTTCCGCCCCGCGCCGTCACCTGGGCCGCGACGGCCGTCATGGTGGCCGCGGGCCTCACGGGTGATCGGCGGCTCATCGACCAGGCCGCCGCCACCGGGCTCGGCGTCGCGGTCGAGCACCGCAACACCCTGCCGAGGGCCGAGGCGCAGGTGCGCAGCGTGCGGTGCGTGGCGCTGGTGCTCTCGGGCGCGCTCGTCGACGCCGCCGCCGCCGTCGAGGCGGGCTACCAGGAGGCGGTCCAGACCCAGCTCCCGCAGACGGTCGGCATCTGGACGGGCCTGCGGGGCATCGTCGCCAAGGCCCAGGGCCGGATGACCCTGGCCCAGCAGGCGCTCCGCGAGTCGATCGTGCTGCTCGAAGGCCACGACCCGCTCCGGCTCCAGCGCCTCTACCTGTCGGAGCTGGTCGGCGCCCACGCCATGGCGGGCGACACCGCCGGGGCCGACCAGTGGCTGACCCGGATGGAGGAGACCCCGGCGCCGCCCGGCGCCCTGGTTGACCCGTGGATCAACCGCAACCGCGCCTGGGCCGCCGTCGCCGCCTCCGACCTGGCGCTGGCCGCCGAAAGCGCGCTCACCGCCGCGAAGGAGGCCCGCAGGGCCGGCGCGCCCCTGCTGGAGGCGCACGCCCTGGCCGACGCCTGCCGGATGGGCGCCGCCGGCGCGGCCCGCGACCGCCTGGCCGAACTCGCCGTCACCACCCCGACCCCGGTGACCAGGGCGTTCGCCGCCATGGCCGCCGCCCACGCGGCCGAGGACCCCGACCTGCTGCTGGAATCGGCCGGAACGCTGGCCCGCCTCGGACACACGCTGGCCGGGGCCGAGTGCGCGGCGACCTCCTACCGGTTACTCGTGGCGGCCGGACGACGGACGGCCGCCACCAGCGCGCAGACGCTGGCAAGAGAACTGCTGACCGACTGCGGCGGGGCGAGGACGCCACAGTCGGACCTGTCAGGGGGCGATTCCACGCTGACGCCCCGGGAGCTTCAGATCGCCAAGCTGGTGGCGTCGGGCCTGTCGGGCCGCGCGGTCGCCGACCGGCTCGACCTGTCACTACGAACGGTCAACAACCACCTGGGCCGGGTCTACACGAAGCTCGGGGTGTCGGGACGGCGGGCCCTGGCCCAGGTGCTCGGCTCGGCCGAGGCGTGAGGCCGGTCGGCCGGCCCGGTCTGGCAGACGTCCACAACAGGGTTGTTCGGGCGTTTTGCCCACCTATCACCCCCCGCTCCGGGGCGGTGCCCCGGCGCATGCGAGCATGTCCCGGGTGAAAGCGCGACCGCAGGTCATGACCCCGGGCCTGACGTTCCTCTTCGCCGTCGCCGGAGGCGCGGCGGTCGGCAACCTCTACTGGGCCCAGCCCCTTCTCGACTTCATCGCCGCCGATCTGCACGCCGCCACGGCGAGCGCCGGGCTGCTGGTGACGGCCACCCAGGTCGGTTACGCCGTGGGCATCCTGCTTTTCGTCCCGCTGGGCGACGTGCTCAACCGGCGACGGCTGATCCCGGTGATGCTGGTGGTGTCGGCGGTGATGCTGGTGCTCTGCGCGCTGGCCCCGACGTTCGGCCTGCTGCTGGGCGCGATCACGCTGATGGGGATCACGACCGTGGCCGGGCAGTTGCTCACTCCGCTGGCCGGCGACCTGGCCGACCAGGCCCGGCGCGGCCACGTGGTCGGCGCCGTGACGTCGGGCATCCTGACGGGCATCCTGCTCAGCCGGACGATCAGCGGCCTGGTCGCCGAGTTCGCCGGTTGGCGCACCATCTTCCTCGTGGCGTCGGTCCTGGCCCTCGTCCTGGCGCTGCTGCTCTACCGGGCGCTCCCCGACCTGGAGCCCAAGGCCCGGCTGCCCTACCACCGCCTGATCGCATCGGTGTTCTCGTCGATCCGCCACGAGCGTGTGGTCCGGTGGACCCTCGCCCTGTCCTGCACGGGCTTCGCGATCTTCACCATGTTCTGGACGTCCCTGACCTTCCTGCTGAGCGCCCCGCCCTTCGACTACCCGGTCTCGGTGATCGGCCTGTTCGGCCTGGCGGGCCTGACCGGCGCCCTCGCGGCCCAGCGGGCGGGCCGTCTGCACGACCGGGGCTGGTCGCTGCCCGCGACGGGGCTCGGCTGGGTGGTGATCCTGCTGTCGTTCGGCCTGGCCTGGTTCGCGGGGCGGTCGGTGGTGCTCGTCCTGCTGGTCGTGGTGCTGGTCGACGCGGGCATGCAGGGCCTCAACATCCTGAACCAGACGCGGATCTTCGCGGTGTCGCACGAGGCGCGCAGCCGGCTGAACACCGCCTTCGTGACGGGCAACTTCGTGGGCGGCGCGATCGGCTCGGCGGCGGCCTCGGTGTTGTGGTCGGCAGGGGAGTGGCGGGCGGTGTGCCTGGCGGGGATGGTCGCGTCGGCCGTCGCCCTGGCGATCTGGGCCGTCGGCAGGCGCGGCGCCCTCGTCGTTACCCCGTCGTGAAGGGCGAACGTCCTACGCCGTAGCGTATGTCGCCGTTTCCCCGATTTTCCCTCACGTGCGCCCTTGTCGACTGTCAATGAACGGCATCGTGCGACGTCCCCAGGGAAATCAAACCCAACGTCGTATACAACCTCCGCAAACCACCGTCAAATCGGCACATATCGCTCGCAATCCCGTCCCGAGAAGAAAAAAGTAGAACTATAAATCAACGTCGGGACAATCCAGAGGAGAAGCCCATGGACGGAAAGCGGCGAGTCGCGATGACGGGGGCGGGGTTCCTCGGAGCGGCGGCCCTGATCCTTGGCCCGGTGTCGGCGGCGTCGACCGCCGAGGCCGCGACCCCGGCGACCACGACGGCGGTCAGCACGTCGGCGAGCGTGTTCCCGTCCCATGACCGCTGGGACGGCTACGGCCACCACCACAACCATCACAAGCACCACAAGCACCACAATCACTACAACCACTACAACAACCACAACCACCACTACGGCTGGTGGTACTGAGGGGTGTGGCCGCCGCCCGGGTGATCGCCCGGGCGGTGGATCATGTTCGGCGAAGGCCGGTGGCATAAGGGCCGCGTAAGTGCTTTACCGACTCGTGATGGACCGGACCGTCGGCCGCCAGCGGCTTCCCGAACATCCTCCCCATTCGCCCCCAATGCACCCCCATGTAGGCCGCACTCGGACGTAGCCCAATAAGCCGTACATAAAAGCACCCCCTCAACCGGCACCCAGAACCTCGCCGCCGTCCCGTCAAATGAACGCCACGCCCTCTCGCGCCGCTTGCCGGTCGTCGGAAAGCCTGGAGGGGCAAGCCAGGCGAATCCTAGGAGGAGAAGCCATGAACGGTAAGCGAGTCGCGACGGTGGGGGCGGGAGTCCTCGGTGCGGCGGCCCTGGTCCTGGGGCCCATCTCAGCGGCGGACGCCGAGACGGCCACCACCGCGACCACTACCGCGGTGAGCACGGTCGCCCAGCCCGCGTCCACGACCTACGACGACTGGGACTGGGACGACGACTACTACGACGACTACTACTACGACGACTACTACTACGACGACTGGGACGACTGGGACGACGAGTACATCGTCGAGGAGTACTACTACTGGGACTAGCCCTTAGCGGCTCCCGCCTCCACCGCCCGGGTCATCACCCGGGCGGTGCAGGTCTCTCCGGTTCCTATTCGAGCGGGCCGCCCATCGAGGCCAGCAACTGCTGCATCCGGTCGATCTCGATGCGCTGGTCGGAGTCGACATGGGTGGCGAAGACGTAGGTCTCGGTCTCCTGGCCGCCGTCGGCGGCGAACAACTTCTCCACCATCTCCAGCGCGCCCATGTGGTGGGCGATCATGAACTGGGTGAAGAGGCGGTCGAACTCGCCGTCCTTCGCCTTCTCCAGCCGGTCGAACTGGGCCTCGGTCAGCATCCCGGGCATCAGCTCGCCGGCCCCGTGGCCGTGGTCGGTCGACGGCACCTCCTGCCCCCGGGACGTCAGCCACTTGCGCATCTGCGTCATCTCGTCCTCCTGCGTGGACGAGATGCGCTCCGCGATCAGGGTCACGTCGCGGTTCTTGGTGCGGGAGGGCACGAGCGAGGTCATCCGGAGCGCCTGCCCGTGGTGGGGGATCATCCCCTGGAAGAAGATCACGTCGGCGGCGGTGAACGGGACCTCGCTGACAGAGGGCACGGCGGTGCCCGGGAGCGTCTTGGCGTCCTGACCGGGGGCGCCGGGCTGGACGACCACCGGCGCGTTCGGGGCCGGAGGCGGGGCGTCCTCGCTGCAACCGGCGAGGACCAGGCCGGAGACCAGCAGTAACACGCTCAGTCGACGCAATTGGCTCATGGTGTGGGGCTGCTTCCGCTGTACCGTCGGCATCTGTCCGGAGAAGTAGATATGTCTACGTATAGAACATCAAGACCCTTTCGGTTACGGTACGCGGTGAAATACCACATAGGACCGCCGCCTTGAAACCCAGGGCGCGCGGTATCCCCTGAAGGGACGGCCCCTTGCGACTACGCACTCTCGGGGTCATCGCCGCTGCCGGAGCGTTAGTGGCGGGCTTCCTGCCCACCGCCGCTCAGGCCGCCGATGATCCGCGTGTCGGGCTCGGAGCCGGCTGGCTGGACGCACAGTCCGCCGCCAGCGGCCTCGAACTGACCAAGCACAACGACAAGCCCGCCGGGTTCGTCAACCCCGACAGCCCGGGCAGCTCCTCGTTCGCCAACTCCGACCTGGCGTTCAGCGGGAACTACGCCTTCGCGGGCAACTACCACGGGTTCAACATCTACGACATCAGCACCGGCGCCGATCCGGTGCTGAAGACGTCGGTGGTGTGCCCGGGTGGCCAGGGTGACCTGTCCGTCTACGAGAACCTGCTGTTCATGTCGGTCGAGGAGACCCGCGGCCGCCTCGACTGCGGCACGCAGGGCGCCCCCGGCACCGTGAACGCCGAGCGCTTCCGCGGCGTCCGCGTCTTCGACATCAGCGACATCAACGCCCCCAAGCAGGTGGCGGCCGTGCAGACCTGCCGTGGTTCGCACACCCACACGGTCGTGACCAGCCCCAAGGACAAGAAGAACGTCTACGTCTACGTCCAGGGCACCTCCAGTGTCCGGTCCGGTGACGAGCTGGCCGGCTGCGCCAACGCCGCCGCGACCGACCCGAACACCTCCCTGTGGCGGATCGAGGTCATCAAGGTCCCGCTGAAGAACCCGGAGACCGCCGCGGTCGTGGCCCAGCCGCGCCTGTTCGCCAACCCGGAGACCGGCGCGATCGACGGCCTGCAGAACACCCCGCCGACGGCGCAGCACCCGTCGGGCACGAACTGGTCGCCCCGCCCCGTGACCAACCAGTGCCACGACATCACCGCGTACCCGGAGATCGGGCTGGCCGCCGGCGCCTGCGCCGGCAACGGCATCCTGCTCGACATCAAGGACCCGGAGAACCCCAAGCGCCTGGACGCGGTCGCCGACCCGAACTACGCCTACTGGCACTCGGCGACCTTCAACAACGACGGCACCAAGGTCGTCTTCACCGACGAGTGGGGCGGTGGCTCCGGCGCCCGCTGCCGTGTCACCGACCAGCCGTCGTGGGGTGCCAACTCCATCTACAACATCGTGGACGGCAAGCTGGTGTTCCAGAGCTACTACAAGCTCCCGGCGCCCCAGACGACCGCCGAGAACTGCGTGGCCCACAACGGCTCGCTGGTCCCGATCCCCGGTCGCGACATCATGGTGCAGGCGTGGTACCAGGGCGGCATCTCGCTCTGGGACTTCACCGACTCGGCCAACCCGAAGGAGCTCGGCTACTTCGACCGCGGCCCGGTGAACGCCTCGGCGCTCGTCCTCGGCGGCTTCTGGTCGGCGTACTGGTACAACGGCCAGATCTACGGCACCGAGATCGCGCGTGGTTTCGACGCCTTCAAGCTGGTCCCGACCACCGCCGTCGCGGCGGAGGAGATCGAGGCCGCCAAGGCGGTCAAGCTCAACCTGTTCAACGCGCAGGGTCAGCCGCGTCTGTCGTGGGAGTCGAGCTTCGAGCTCGTCCGCGCCTACCAGGTGCAGGCCGAGCGCGCCGGTCTGGACAAGCTCCAGGCCAAGGCCGTCGACGCCCTGATCGACGAGGCCCAGCGTCTGAAGGACCGTCACAAGAAGCTCCTTGCTTCGGTGGCCCTGAAGACCGCCGCCGCTCTGCTGAAGAAGTCCGACCCGGCGCAGGCCCGACTCCAGTCGGCCCTGAACGACCTGGCGAAGACCGTACTCAAGGGTGGCAAGTAGTCCCTGAGTGAGTGATCGACGCGGGCGGGTCCTCCTCGGGGGACCCGCCCGTTTACATGATGTTTTCTTGATCGGACCCCCTGTCGCGCATACGCTCCGGGCGAGCGATCGAAAGTGTGCGGCATGGCCAAGATGTTCGACACCTCGCTGCGGATCGACGCGGCCGGGCCAGGTGGGATCCCCGTCGTCAACAACATCCGATTTCTCCGGCACTCGGCCTGGTTCGCCCTGGACCGGGTGGAATCCGGCTTCCCCGGCCCTGTCGTCCCCTTGACCAGGGGGAACGCCTCGATCGTGCTGCTGCGCGGCGAGGAGGGCGCACGGCGCTACTTCACCGACAACGACGTCTTCGAACGGCTGAGCGACGGAGTCTTCTCCCTCCCCCAGGGGCGCCCCTGGTCGAAGATGTTCGAGGCCGTCATCACCTTCAACGGCGACCGGCACCGCCGGGCCCGCCGACTGCTGATGCCGATCGTGCACAAGAGCGCGATGGACCACTACGCGACGGTGTTCGCGCAGACGTTCAAGCGGTCGAGGTTCGCCGCGAGCGACGGCGAGCCGTTCGACATGGCGGCCGAGTTCCTCGGCATCACCCGCGCCAACATGCTGGTCTGCCTGCTCGGCCTCGACCCCGACGAGAGGAACGCCGAGCTCGCCGAGGCCGTGGCCAACCTGCTCGGGCCGATCACGAACCCGCTGGTCTTCATGTTCCAGCACGAACGCGGCTGGACCCCCTACGGCCGCTGGACCCGTGGGATCGCGGCCGTCTACGACCGGCTGGCGCTGCTCATCGAGCGCAAACGGGCCGACGAACCGCGCCACGACGCCCTGTCGATCCTCTGCCACACCACCGACGAGAACGGCGACCGGCTCAGCGTCCCCGAGATCGCGGGTGAGCTTCACGCCCTCTTCTCCGCCGGGTTCGAGACCACCGCCATGTCGATGACCTGGGCACTCCTGACCATCCTCGGCACTCCCGGGCTGGCCCCCGACAGCGACGAGGAGCTCGACGCGGTGGTCCGGGAGTCGCAGCGGCTGATCCCCACCGTGCCGTTCAGCCTGCCCCGCCGGGTCGCCCGGGAGGTCGAGGTGGGCGGGACGTCGATCCCGAAGGGGGCGCTGGCCTTCGCCTCACCGCTGCTCGAACAGCGCGACCCGAGGTTGTTCCCCGATCCGGGCACGTTCCGCCCCGAGCGCTGGACCGGCGCCCAGGTCTCGCCCTACGCGTTCCTGCCGTTCGGCGTCGGCGCGCGGCGCTGCCTGGGCGCGTCGTTCGCGGACCTGCAGATCCGGACCACCCTCGGCTTGATGGAGTGGCCGTCGCTGCTCACCACCGAGGTCGACTACGTGATCAGGCACGGCGCCACGGCGTTCCCGGGAAAGCCGATTCTGGTACGGACCGGGCCGCACACCCCCGCCCCCGGTCCGGTGACCGGGAGCGTGCGACGCCTCTGGGCGGCCTAGACGAACGCGCTCTCGCCGGTGACGGCCCGTCCGACGATCAAGGTGTTGATCTCGCGGGTGCCCTCGTAGCTGTAGATGGCCTCGGAGTCGGCGACGAAGCGGCCCATGCCGTAGTCGAGCACGATCCCGTTCCCGGCCATGATCTCCCGGCCCCACCCGACGGCCTCGCGCATCCGGGCCGTGCAGAACGCCTTGGCCAGCGCCGAGTGCTCGTCGCGGTAGACCCCGTCGTCCTGGAGTTGCGCCAGGCGTACCACCATGCCGAGAGAGCTGGTCACGTTGCCGAGCATGCGCACGAGCAGATCCTGCACGAGCTGGAACGACGCGATGGGCCGCCCGAACTGCTCGCGCTCCTTCGAGTACGCCAGCGCCCGCTCGTAGGCGCCGATCATGCACCCGACGGCCTGCCAGGCGACGCCGCCGCGCGTCTGCCGCAGGATCGTCGCGGTGTCCTTGAACGAGGAGGCCCCGGCCAGCCGGTTCTCCTCCGGCACGAGCACGTTCTCCAGCGTGATGTCGGCGTTCTGGACGGTCCGCAGGGCGATCTTGTTCTCGATCTTCGTGGCGGTGAACCCGGGGGAGCCCCGGTCGACCACGAACCCCTTGACCTGCCCGTCGCCCTCGTCCTTGGCCCACACGATGACGTAGTCGGCGAACGTCGCGTTGCCGATCCAGCGTTTGGCCCCGTTGAGCACCCAGGTGTCGCCCTCACGCCGGGCGGTGGTGCGGAGCCCGGCGGCGACGTCGGATCCGCCGGTCGGCTCGGTCAGCGCGAAGGCGCCGATCTTCTCCATCGCGGCCATGCGCGGCAACCAGCGCTCCCGCTGCTCCTCGGAGCCCAGCCGGGCGACGCTGCCCATGGCCAGGCCCGCGTGCACCCCGAAGAAGGTGCCCCACGACGGGTCGACCCGGTTCATCTCCAAGACGACGAAACCGGTCAGCAGGCTGCGCGCGCCCCGGAAGGCGAGGCCCGCGACGTCGAGTTTGGCGAACTCGGGCACGAGCTGGTGGGGGAACTCGGCCCTGGTCCACTGGTCGTCGGCGATCGGCGCGACCCGATCGGCCATGAACTCGCGTACCCGCTCGATCGTCTGCTTCTCATCCCCGTCGAGCAGGTCGGCGTACGCGTAGAGATCCCCGTTCGTCATGCCTCACCCTTGCCCGGGAGGCATGCGGCGTAACGAGGGTCAGCGCGCGGCGCTGCCGTCGGGGAGCAGCAGGCCGAGGTCCTCGAACAACACGACGCCGTTGCACAGCAGGCTCCAGCCCTGTTCCGGGTGGGCCGCCACGACGTGGGCGGAAACGCGGTCGGAGGCGTCGGGGGACGGACACTTGGGCTGATGCTGACACATCATCGCGACCTCTCAGGTGGGCTCCTGGATCACCAAACGAATGAATCCGCGGATTTGCGCCCGCTCTTCCTACTTTGGACACCTGAAGAGTGACCTAAGCCACTATCACTTCGCTTTCCGTCCGCTGTACGCGGATTGCAGGCCCCGCCTGGGGCAGTTGCGCGCACATGACGCGCGTCGTGGTGTTCGTCATGGCCGTCGCCATGGGCCTGTGGGGCCTCGACCGGGGCTCGATGTGGCAGGACGAGGCGACCACCTACGCCATCGCGAGCCGCTCCCTCGGCGACCTCTTCACCACCCTGGGCAACGTGGACGCCGTCCACGGCCTCTACTACCTGATCGTGCACGCCGTGCTGCTCCTCCCGGGCGACCCGGAGGTGCTGATCCGCCTGCCGTCGGTGCTCGCCACCGGCCTGGCCGCGCTCGCCGTCGCCGGGGCCGCCCGGCGGATGCGCGGCAGCGGTCTCGCGGCGGGCGCGGCCTACGCGCTGCTGCCCGTCGTGTCCCATTACGCCCAAGAGGGCCGCTCACCCGCTCTGGTGTGCGCCGCGGTGGCGTGGGCGCTCTACGCGCTCGTACGGCGCTCCTGGGTCGGGTACGCCGTCGCGGTGACCGTGGCGGCCTACCTGAACCTGACGTCGCTGCTCGTGCTGGCGGCGTTCGCGGTGCCCGGCCTGCTCGTCGACCGGCGCCGGTGGCTGGTCGCCTCGGCGGCGGCCCTCGCGGCGAGCGTGCCGCTGATCCTGGTCGCCTATCCGCAGAGCGCGCAGGTGGCCCGGCTGACCCCGCCGACCTGGACCGACGCCGCCGACCTGGTGACCGGCTTCGCCGGCTGGACCGTCGTGCTCGCGTTGCTCGCACTGTTCCAGGGTGGCCCGCTGCGGGTGGTGGCGCTACCGCTGGCGGTCGTCCCGCCCGCCTCGCTGTTGCTGTTGTCGCAGGTCAAGCCCTACTACGAAGAACGCTATGTGCTGTACGCCGTCATCGGCCTCGCCCTGCTGATCGGCTCGGCCGTCGACGGGATCGCGAGGCTGGCCCGCCCGGCCGTGGCCGTCCCGGCCGCCGCCGCGACACTGGCGGTCGTGCTGCTCCCCGCGCTGCCCGCCCAGGCGGCGACCCGGCGGCTCGACTCCCGTCCCGACGACCCGGCCGCCGTCGCGAAACTCATGGACCGGCTGGCGCTGCCCGGCGACACCGTCGTCTACCTGCCATCGATCCGGCGGCTGGTCGCCGAGGCCTACCCGGCGCAGTTCCGCGCCGTGCGCGACGTCGCGCTGAAGGAGAGCGGCGCCGAGTCGGGGACACTGGCCGGACGGGAACGGCCCGCCCACGAGATCAGGCTCGGCGACCGGGTCTGGACGGTCAGCCGCAACTACCCCAAACCCGCCGACCTCGACTCGGAGCAGGACCGGGCCAAGCAGCTCATGCTGCACCACAACTACAAGAAAGGACCGGTCTACCGGGTGCTCGGCTACGCGATCCGGCTATACGTTCGGCGCGAACCCGCGCAGCATCATGCCCTGGCCCCGTGACCGGTGCACGTCGTCGGCCGGTTCGTCCTCCGGGTCGCGGAACTGCACCAGGAACGTGGTGCGGTCTTCGCCGGAGGTGTTCACCCCCGACCCGTGCACCAGCAGGTAGCTGAGGAACAACACGTCACCGGCCTCGGCCTCGACCGGGACCGCCGCCGACAGCGGCCACTCGTCGAGCGGCAGGTGCCAGCCGCCCTCCTCGACGTGGGGGAGCGGGCCGCGCCTGTGGCTGCCGGGCACCACCCGTACACAGCCCTTCTCCTCGGGGGCGTCGTCGAAATGGAAGATGGCGGCGGCCATCGTGTGGCGGGTGTGCGGGAAGTGCGCGGCGTCCTGGTGCATGGGGAACGGCGAGCCGCGCTCGGCCGGCTTGACGAAGATCTTCGTGTGGTGGAGCTGGACGTTGGGCGAGCCCACGACCTCGGCGGCCACGTCGGTGAACCGGGGGTCGACGATGAGCCGGGAGAAGACGGCGGCGTGGAACTGCGCGTCGTGACAGTGCCGCAGCTCGGTGTGCCGTTCGGTCAGCTTCCGGGCCACCGCCCACGTGGGGTCGACCGCCCGGAGCCGGGAGATCAGCTCGTGCGTCTCCCGGCGGCAGGCCGCCGCTTCTTTTGGGGTGATCAGCCCCTTGACCAGCGCGTATCCGTTCTCGCGGTAGAAGTCGATCACGTGAGGGCCCGTGCGGTGCGCGGCAGCAGCACGAACGCGCCCAGGTAGAGCAGACCGGCCACGATCAGCAGCGAGTTGTAGCCGAGCATCAGGGCGGCGTATTCGAGACAACCGCCGACCATCGCGCCGAGCAGGTTGGCGCCGAAGGCGGTGGTCGAGTCGTCGGTCTCGGTGAAGCGCTTGGCGAACACCACGTTGGCCGCGAAGATCGGCAGGAACGCGATGGCCACCGCCACCGGGATGCGCAGGGCCAGCGGCAACGACAACAACCACGAGTTCGGCACGAGCCAGCCGACGACCAGGCCGACCGCGATCACGCCGTACATGACCGGAAGGGACGGGGTGCGGAAGCGGCGCGTCACTTCGACAGCGGCGAGCACCGCGACCAGGACGCCCGCGAAGACGATCGCGTTCACCACCCAGGTGGTGCCGAACAGCAGCGCGAAGCCGGTGATGCTCTTGGTCTCCAGCAGCATGAAGCCGACGCCGAGCAGGAACAGGTCGGCGTAGGGCCGCATCTGCCGGAACGGCCCCGCCACGACCCGCACCGCCAACACGCTGACCAGCAGGATCAGGCCCAGGGCGAAGATGTAGAGCGACGGGATCGACGTGGTGCTCAGGTAGAGGAACGGCCGGTCGTCGCTGGTCGGCGCGGGGGTGCCGGCCGCGGCGCCGCCCCACTCGCCGGCGCACGCCTGGTCGGCGGGGGTGAGCCCCGCGGTGATGACGGCCTGGCCGCCCCAGCCGGTGAAGTCGACGCAGGGCTTGTGCCCGAACGCCGCCTGCGCGGTCGACGCGAGCCGGTCGATCAGCCAGGTCTCGCGGTAGTAGTTGTACATCGAGAACGCGCCACCCGGCTTCAGGTGCTCCTTCGCCGCCTCCATGGCCTGCTCGGTGAACAGGTAGCTCTCCAGCCGCAGGGAGCTCGCGCCCGACACCAGGGTCAGCGAGTCGGGCAGGGCGAAGAGGATGAGGTCGTACTTCTTGTCGGTGCGCTCCAGGAACGCCCGGCCGTCGTTGATGTGGGTGGTCACGCGCGGGTCGGAGTAGGGCCTGTCGGGGTGGAACTCACCGCCGAGCTGGCGCAGCTTCGGGTCGATCTCGACCGCGTCGACGTGCTTGGCGCCCTTCAGCAACGAGATCGCGACGTCGGTGCCGCTGCCCGCGCCGACGATCAGCACGTCGTCGAGCCGCTGGCCCGCGGCGGCGACGGAGCGCTGGTAGGGCATGCCGTACTGCTGCTCCCACTCCAGCCGCTTGGCCGCCGGGATCGCCTGCTGGTGGGGGATGCCGTTGACCTGGATGTCCAGGACGTCGACGCCCTGGTTCTGGAACGCCTTGGTGGTGACCTTGTAGTAGGGCGACCAGAGGGCCCCCGCGGAGAACGTCTCGATGGCCAGCGCCGTGATGACGAGCAGCGCGGGAACCGCCAGCACGACCCCGGTGAGGATGCGCTGGGGCCGCATCACCACGAAGTAGCCGATCGCGACCACGAGCCCCCACGCCAGCGGCGGCGCGCTCAGGAACGACAGCAGCGTGAACAGCCCGATGCCGCAGAGCGACCCGACGAGGTCCCAGCGGTAGGCCTCAAGCCGGTCGAGCTTCGGGAAACACTGGCCGACCAGCTCGGCCGGCCCCATCAGCACCAGCGCGACCACCACGAAGATGACCGGCAGGATCAGCCAGGCCGGCGGCCCGCTCGTCTCCAGGCTGGTGAAGTAGAGGATGCCGGTCGCCTCCCGGTTGACGTGCACCGGGAAGAAGCTGATGACCAGCACCAGCACGGCCAGCAGGACCGGCGAGTAGTAGGGCTGCCGTTTCGTGCGCCCCACCCGCAGGAACCCGAGCCCGATCCCGAGGAACGACCCGAGCAGCACGAAGTTGGTGAAATAACTCAGATGGACGACGTTGGACCCGGTCCATCGGATGAGCGACAACTCCAGGAAGAGCATCAACCCACTCGCCACGACGAGACGCGGTCGCACCGCGAGCCAGTGGCGGGGTTCGTTGTCGTCCTGACGGGCGGGGGCTTCCTGCTGGACTGTCACCTGGGGCACGTTAGCGAACCGGTCAAAGTGTGACCAGTGTCTCTGAATCGTTCAGTTGCTTTCTGGAGATTTCCCAGTTCGGGCGGTAGGGCCGAAGCATCACCGTTGTCCCTGACAACGAGTTAGGAGACGTTGGGCGCTCCCCCACACCTCTCCTAGGAGGAGCACGTGCACACGCTCTCCCGGACCCTACTCGCGGCCCTGGCAGCCCTGGCACTCCTCGCCACAGCACTCGTCGCGACCGCGAACGCCCACGGCTCCGTCACCGACCCGCCCAGCCGCAACTACGGCTGCTGGCAGCGCTGGGGCGGCGACTTCCAGAACCCCGCGATGGCCCAGCAGGACCCGATGTGCTGGCAGGCCTGGCAGTACGACGTCCAGGCCATGTGGAACTGGAACGGCCTCTACCGCGAGCAGGTGGCGGGCAACCACCAGGCCGCCGTCCCCGACGGCCAGCTCTGCAGCGGCGGCCGCACCTTCAACGGCCGCTACAACGCCATGGACACCCTCGGCGCGTGGAAGACCGTCGACAAGCCCACCCGCTTCACCCTGAACATGACCGACCAGGCCATCCACGGCGCCGACTACATCCGCGTGTACGCCACCAAGCAGGGCTTCAACGCGTTGACGACGCCACTGAAGTGGAGCGATCTGGAACTGGTCGGCCAGGTGGGCCGCGTGCCGACCGGCGCGACCACCCCCGTCGAGGTGAACGCCCCCGGCCGCTCGGGCCGCCACATCGTGTTCACGGTCTGGCAGGCCAGCCACATGGACCAGTCGTACTACTTCTGCAGCGACGTGAACTTCGTCGGCGGCAACCCCAGCCCGACCCCCACGCCGACGCCCACCCCCACCCCGACGCCCACCCCCACCCCGACGCCGACTCCCACCCCGACGCCCACTCCCACCCCGAACCCGGGCCAGGGCTGCTCGGCGGCCTACAAGGTGGCCTCGACGTGGGGCGGCGGCTTCCAGGCCGACGTGACGGTGACGGCCGGTTCGTCGCCCATCTCCGGCTGGCAGGTGTCGTGGACGTGGCCGAGCGGCCAGTCGATCAGCCAGTCGTGGAGCGCGACGGTGACGAGTAGCGGTTCCAGCGTGACGGCGCGGAACGTGGCGTACAACGGCTCGCTGGGCGCGGGCGCGTCGGCGACCTTCGGCTTCCTCGCCTCGGGCAACTCCAGCGCCGCCCCCACGGTGACCTGCCGAACCGTCTGATCCCTACCCCAAGGTCAGGACCAGCCGCCCCGAGACGCCGCCGGCCTCCATGCGCGCATGGGTGTCGGCGGCACGGTCGAGCGGATAGGTCTCGACGGCGAGCTTGATCGAGCCGTCGGCGATGGCCGACATCGCCTCGGCGGCGGCCGGGGCGGCCAGGGCCGGGGTTCGCTGCAGGAACATCCCGACGGCGAAGCCGACGATGCCCCTGTTGCCGAACCACAACGTGTTGCTGTCGATCGTGTGGCCGGAGCGGTCGGCGCTGCCCACGGCCACCAGCCTTCCCATGTCGGCGAGCAGGCCCAGCGCTCGCCCGCGCAGTTCGCCGCCCACCGGGTCGATCACGACGTCGAACTCCGGGGCGTCCAGGGAGTCGAACAGGACCGCCCGGTCGAAGCCCAGCCGTTCCGCCTCGGCGATCCGGGCCGGCGACCGGACCGTGCCGACCACCTCGCGGGCGCCGAGGCGTTTGGCGATGGCGGGGAAGACGGAGGCGAGGGCGCCGGTCGCGCCGGTGACCAGCACCTTCGCGTCAGGAGGCAGGGTGATCGCCCTGGTCAGGGCCAGTACGGCGGTGGTCGCGTTGGGCAGGGCGGCGACGGCCTGCGCCGGGTCCAGGCCGTCCGGGAGGCGGAAGGTGGCCGCCGCCGGGGCGATCATCACCTCGGCGTAGCCGCCGCCCGCGGCGATCGAGAGGGTCGCGACGCGGTCGCCGGGGCGCAGCGTGGTCACGCCCGCGCCGACGGCGCGGACCGTGCCCGCGGCCTCGATCCCGGGGGTGTACGGCGGCTGCATCGGCAGGCCGTGACCGGCGAAGTCGCCGCGCCGGATCAGCACGTCGATCAGGCCGACGGCGGCGTGGGTCACGTCGACGGCGACCTCGCCCTCGCCCGGCACGGGGACCGGCAGGTCGGCCGGTTCGAGGACGTCGGGGGCGCCGTAGCGGGTCACGCGGACAGCCTTCATGGCGATCTCTCCAGGTGGCGTGGCGGATGAGGGAGTCAGACGGAGGCGTGCCAGGCGCCGAGCAGGCGCAGCGCGTCGGCCGACGGTGAGCCGGGGTCGGCGTGGAACATGACGAGGGTCTGCTCCGGGTCGCCGGCGGCGGTGAACGTCTCGTAGTTCAGGGTCAGCTCGCCCACGACGGGATGGCGGAAACGTTTCCTGCCGTCGGCGTGGCGGACGACCGCGTGCTCGTTCCACACCTGGCGGAACAGGGCGCTGGCGCGGGTGAGTTCGTCGACCAGCGGGGTGAGCTCGGGGTCGTCGGGGTGGGCTCCGGCGTACAGGCGCAGGACGGCCACCACGCTGCGGGCGACCTCGGGCCACTCGGGGTAGAGGTCCTTCGCCGCCGGGTCGAGCAGGATGAAGCGGGCCAGGTTGCGGCCGGTGAATCCGGCGTACAGGGCCGTGAAGAGGGTGTTGGACGCCAGGACGTCGGTCCGGCGGCCCTGGACCATCGCGGGCACGTGGTCGAGCGTGGCCAGCAGGTTGCGCAGGCCGGGGGTGACGCGCTGGCGCGGCAGCGGCTCCCGGCGCATGACCACGCCGGTCTCGGCGGCGACGAGGTCCCAGAGGTGGGCGCGTTCGGTCTCGTCGAGCCGGAGCGCCCTGGCCAGCGCCTCCCACACCGAGCGGGAGACGCCGCGGGCGAGCCCGCGCTCCAGCTTGACGTAGTAGTCGACGCTGACGCCCGCGAGGCTCGCGACCTCCTCGCGGCGCAGGCCGGGCACCCTGCGGGGGCGGACGTCGGCCGGAAGGCCCGCCGCTTCCGGGGTGATCCGGTCGCGGCGGGCTCTGAGGAACTCACCGACTGCCATGTGTTCAGGCTAGGCACGCCGGTCCGGGAAGGGACCGGTGAGAGGGGTACCGCTGGACCCCCTCAGAGCTGGATCGACTTGACCTCCAGGAACTCCTCCAGGCCGAAGCGGCCGAACTCGCGGCCGTTGCCCGACTGGCGGTAGCCGCCGAAGGGGGCGAGCGCGTTCCAGTGGCCGCCGTTGACGTCGACCTGGCCGGCCCGGATGCGCCGCGCGAGCGCGCGGGCCTCCTCGTCGGGGCCGAAGACGCCGCTGGTCAGGCCGTAGGTGGTGCCGTTGGCGATGGCCACGGCCTCCTCGGCGTCCCGGTAGGGGATGATCGTCAGCACCGGGCCGAAGATCTCCTCCTGGGCGACGGCCGAGGCGGGGTCGACGTCGGCGAAGATCGTGGGGCGGACGTAGGCGCCCTTCTCCAGCGGCCGTCCGGTGCCGCCGAAGACCAGGCGGGCGCCGTCGGCGATGCCGCGCTCGATGTAGCCGTGCACCTTGTCGCGGTGTTGCTCCGACGCCATCGGGCCGATCATCGTGGTCTCCAGGAGAGGATCCCCGACGGTGTAGGTCTCCGCGACCGCCACCGCACGCTCGACGACCTCCTCCTGAAGGTGGACGGGCACCAGCAGCCGGGGCCACGAGCCGCAGACCTGGCCGCCGTTGGTGAAGGACATGGCCACGCCGTGGGGGACGGCCACGTCGAGGTCGGCGCCGTCGAGGATCACGTTGGCGCCCTTGCCGCCCAGTTCCAGGGCGACCCGCTTGACCGTCTCGGCGGCCACCGAGCCGATGCGGCGGCCGGCCCTGGTCGAGCCGGTGAAGGAGATCATGTCGATGCCGGGGTGGGCGGAGATCGCCTCGCCGACGACGTCGCCGGTGCCGTACACGATGTTGAAGACGCCGGCCGGAAGGCCGGCCTCGGCGGCGATCTCGGCCAGGACCCGCGCGGTGAGCGGCGCGATCTCCGACGGCTTCCAGACGACCGTGTCGCCCGCGACCAGCGCCGGGGCGAGCTTGGAGACGATCTGCTGGAGCGGGAAGTTCCACGGCGTGATCGCGCCGACGACGCCGATCGGCTCGCGCACGACCAGCGAGGTGCCGATCTCCTCGGTCCAGGCGAAGCTCTCCGCCAGGGCGGCGAACGACTGGGCGACGGCCACCGGGAACCGGATCTGCGCCGTGCGGGCCAGGCTGACCGGAGCGCCCATCTCGGCGGTGATGAGGGCGGCGAGTTCGTCGGTACGGGCGGCGATGCCCGCCCCGATGCGGCCCACGACCGCCGCCCGGTCGAGGGGGTCGGTCGCGGCCCAGGCCGGCAGGGCGGCACGGGCGGCGGCCACCGCCCGGTCGACGTCGGCGGCGGTGCCCGCGGGCACCTCGGCGACCATGTCGCCGGTGGCGGGGTTGAACACGGGGATGGTTGTCATGCCATCGAACCTGCCGGGTGCGGGAGGCCGCATCCAGGGACGAAGTGTCCGTGGCTGCGCGGAATCACCCCAGGTCCGGAGGTTGTTGAGCAGAACATGCAACGGGCCCGACTCGCCGACTTCCTGCGCACCCGGCGCGAGGCGCTCCAGCCCGAGGACGTGGGCCTGCCGCGCGGCTCACGCCGCCGGACGGGCGGGCTGCGCCGCGAGGAGGTCGCCGCCCTGTCGGCCATGTCGACCGACTACTACAGCCGGATCGAGCAGCAGCGCGGCCCGCAGCCGTCGGAGCAGATGCTGGCCGCCATCGCCCGCGCCCTGCGCCTCACCGACCAGGAACGCGACCACCTGCTCCGCCTGGGCGGATACGCCGTCCGGCCGCGCGTGAAGGCCGGGCGGAGCGTCAACCCCGGCATGCAGCGCATCTTCGAGAACCTCCCGGCCGACGCCGCCGCGCTCGTCGTGAGCGATCTGGGCGAGACCCTCCGCCAGACCCCGCTGGCCCGCGAGCTCCTCGGCGACGGCCTCGTGTACGAGGGCCTGTCGGCCAGCCTCCACTACCGGTGGTTCGACGATCCGGCCGTACGAAGGATTCATCCGGCCGACGACCACGCCACCGTGGGCCGGGAACTGGTCGCCGATCTCCTCCGGATCCACACGCGGGACGGCGAGAACTCCCGCGCGGGCGATATCGTACGGACCCTGCTGGCCCGCAGCCCCGAGTTCGCCGCGCTCTGGCGTGAGCATCCGGTGCCCGGTCCGGCCTGCGCCAGGAAGCGGTTCACGCACCCTGAGACGGGTGCGCTCGACCTCGACTGCCAGACGCTGGTCGATCCCGACCAGAGCCAGTCGCTGCTCGTCTACACCGCCCCAGCCGGCTCAGTGGCTGCCCAGAAGCTCAGGCGGATTGGTTTGCACGGGTAGCCAAACTAAAGGGTTGCGCTCCCGGCGGCGCTGAACGCCTCATTTTGTAACGGTCCAGTTACGCGGTGCACAACGCTGTGACCTGCGCATTTTCGTCGATGTCAACTCGTTACCCGTTCACACGGTGCGCTCCAGACACGTGCGTGTTACAAACCTCATTAATTGATTGCCGAGACAAATGAAAGGCGGTGACCGCGTGACGCATCCACACCGCAGCGCCCGCGCGGCCGGCACCGCCCTGCCGAGCAGCGCACCGATGCTCCGGCAGACCAACCTTTCTCTCGTCTTACGCCACCTGCGTGATCACCCGGCGCAATCCCGGGCCGACGTCGCGGAGGCCACCGGCCTGCACCGGGCCACGGTCTCCAACCTGGTGGCCGAGCTCCTCGACCGGCGACTCGTCCGGGAGACCGGCACCGAGCACGCCGGCGCGATCGGCCGCCCCCGGCGGCCCGTCACACTGGACGGCGCCCACGTCGGCGCGCTGGGTTTGGAGATCAATGTCGACTACATCTCCGCGCACGGGTCCGACCTCAGCGGCCGGGTCCTCGTCGAACGGCGGATCGCCTTCGACGCGATGGCCGGCGGCCCCGATCTCTCCCTGCGCCAGCTCGGCCGAGTGGCTCTGGAGGCCGTCGAGGCGATGAAGACGGCCGGGGCCACGCCCGCCGGGCTTAGCGTGGCGGTCCCCGGTCTGGTCGACGTGGCGAATGGCGTCGTCACCCTCGCCCCGAACCTGGGCTGGCACGATCTACCCCTGGCCGCGCGGCTCTCCGCGGCCCTCGGACCGTGGCGCGTTCCCGTCACGGTCGACAACGACGCGAACCTCGCGGCGCTGGCCGAACACACCTCCGGTGTCGCCGCGGGCACGTCCCACCTCGTTTACCTGACGGGCGAGGTCGGCGTCGGCGGCGGCATCGTGCTCGACGGGAAGCTGCTCCGCGGCGCGGACGGCTTCTCCGGCGAGATCGGCCACCTGCCGGTCGATCCGGGCGGTTCCCGCTGTGGTTGCGGGAGGCACGGCTGCCTGGAGACCAAGGTGGGGCTCGCCGCCCTCATGAAGGCAGCACACCCGGAGACCTCGCTCCCGGCCTCCGACCCGGAGGAGCGGGCGATCGAGATCGCCAGAGGACTGACCGCGGGTGACAGCCGGATGGCTGAGGCGGTCGCCCAGGTGGGCAAGTGGCTCGGGCTCGGCGGCTCGATCCTCGCCAACCTGTTCAACCCGCGTGTCATCGTCGTCGGCGGTTACTTCGCCACGCTCGCCGAATGGCTGCTTCCCCCCGCACAGGCCGAACTGGAACGGCTGGTCGTGGCGCGATCAGCCAGCCAGTGCCGGTTCGTGGCCTCCGACCTCGGTTTCGGCGCCGCCGCACGCGGCGCCGCGAGCGTGGTCGTCAATCGGCTCATCGACCATCCGACCATGATCCCTGAACCGATCCCCCGGCTGGCGCCTCACTGACGGCGCCGGCCCCCACAAGCCTGGAGGTGGCACCCTCCAGCCCGTGCAGTACCGCAACACCCCCCATGTAACACAAGTGGCACCAGCGAGGCGGCGCTCGCTTGCCTGACATCCCCAGTCAGGAAAGGGATTCCCCATGTCACCACGTTCTCGAACGTGGGCCAGGCTCTCCGAGATCCTGCCTTTCAAGAGAAAAATCTCCCTGCGCCGGACCGTGGCGGTCGCGTCGGCAGCCCTCATGCTGCCCATGCCCGTCCTGGCCTTCTCCGCTGCTCCGGCCAGCGCAGCCGCTGAACCCGAGTTCAAGGTCCTCGTCTTCTCCAAGACGACCGGTTTCCGGCACGACGCGATCCCGGACGCGATCGCGGCGATCCAGAAGCTCGGCACCGAGAACAACTTCGCGGTCGACGTGACGGAGGACAGCGCCCAGTTCACTGACGCCAACCTGGCGCAGTACAAGGCCGTCATCTTCAACTCGACCACCGGCGACCCGGTGAGCACGGCGGACCAGAAGGCCGCTTTCGAGCGTTACATCAAGGCCGGCGGCGGCTTCGTGGGCATCCACGCCGCCTCCGACGGCGGTTACAGCTGGGACTGGTACCGGCAGCTGGTCGGCGCGTACTTCAAGTCGCACCCCGCCATCCAGCAGGCCACGGTCGTCAACGAGGACAAGGCGCACCCGTCGACCTCGCACCTGCCGACCTCGTGGACCCGGACCGACGAGTGGTACGACTTCCAGGCGAACCCGCGTAACGCGGTGCACGTCCTGCAGTCGCTGAACCAGAAGTCGTACACCGGCTCCACCCAGGGCATCGACCACCCGATCTCCTGGTGTCAGGACTTCGACGGCGGCCGTTCCTGGTACACCGGCCTTGGTCACACCAAGGAAAGCTACGTCGAGGCCAACTTCACCAAGATGCTGCTCGGTGGTATCCGTACCGCCGCCGGCGTGGAGAAGGCCGACTGCTCCGCCTCCCTGACCGGGAGCTACGAGAAGGTCGCCCTCGACACCAACACGTCGAACCCGATGATGACCGACATCGCCAAGGACGGGCGGGTCTTCTACATCGACCGTCTCGGTGACGTCAAGATCATCAAGCCCTCCGGTGGCACTGTCACCGCCGGCAAGATGAACGTCTTCACCGCGAACGAGTCGGGCCTCCTCGGCCTGGCGCTCGACCGGAACTTCGACACCACCAACTGGGTGTACCTGTTCTACTCCCCGGCCACCGGCGGCAACGTCGACCGGCTGAGCCGCTTCACCGTCGTGGGCGACGCGATCGACTTCTCCTCGGAGAAGGTCATCCTCAACGTCCCCGTCCAGCGGGCCGAGTGCTGCCACCACGGCGGCGGCATGCTCATGGACCACAAGACGGGTGACCTGTGGCTGGGCACCGGTGACAACACCAACCCGTTCGCCTCCAACGGCTACACGCCGATCGACGAGGGCAACGGCCGTTCCGCCTGGGACGCCCAGCGTTCCTCGGGCAACACGAACGACCTGAGCGGCAAGGTGCTGCGCATCACCCCGCAGCCCGACGGCACCTACACCATCCCCGCGGGCAACCTGTTCCCGCCGGGCACCGAGAAGACCAAGCCTGAGATCTACGGCATGGGCTTCCGCAACCCGTTCCGCATCGGCATCGACCCGAAGACCGGCAACGTCATGGTCGCCGACTACGGACCCGACGCCGGTTCCGCCAGCGCCACCCGTGGCCCGCGCGGCACGGTCGAGTGGAACGCGCTGTCCGCGCCCGGCAACTACGGCTGGCCGTACTGCGTGGGCAACAACACGCCGTACATCGACTACAACTTCCAGACCTCGACGTCGGGCTCGGCGTTCAACTGCGCCGCGCCGGTCAACGAGTCGCCGAACAACACCGGTCTGACCAACCTCCCGGCTGCCAAGGCCGCGAGCATCTGGTACACCAGCGCGGTCGACCAGAACAACTTCCCCGAGCTCAGCGGCGGCGCGCCGATGGCCGGTCCGGTCTACCGCTACGACGAGGCGCTCGCCTCGCCGGTGAAGTGGCCGGCTTACTGGGATGGCAAGGCCATCTTCGGTGAGTGGAACAACAACACGCTGTTCTCGTTCCAGATGAACGACGCCGGCACCCAGCAGATCAAGATCAACCGGATCCTGCGTGACATGGGCTTCATCCGGCCCATGGACATCAAGTTCGGTTACGACGGCGCGCTGTACCTGGTCGAGTGGGGCTCGGGCTTCGGCGGCGACAACGCCGACTCCGGCATCTACCGCATCGAGTACGTGAAGGGCGCCCGCCCGCCGATCGCGAAGATCACCGCGGACAAGACCGACGGCCCGGCTCCGCTGACCGTCAACTTCTCCAGCGAGGGTTCGCGCGACCCCGACGGCAACCCCATCACCATCGAGTGGGACTTCAACGACGACGGCACGGTCGACTCGACCGCCGCCAACCCCTCGTACACCTACACCCAGGCCGGCAACTACAGCGCCGTCCTCACGGTGAAGAACGCCGAGGGCGTCGCCGCGCACGCCAACGTCCCGATCGTGGTCGGCAACACCCGCCCGGTCGTGAACATCACGCTGCCCCCGGCAGGTGGGTTCTTCGAGTTCGGTGACCAGGTGAAGTACACCATCACCGCCAGCGACGCCGAGGACGGCACGATCGACTGCACCAAGGTGCAGCTGCAGGCCTACCTGGGCCACGACAGCCACGGTCACCCGCTCGACCAGAAGTCCGGTTGTGAGGGCACCATCCAGACGCTGTCCGACAGCGGCCACGGCATCAACGACAACCTGTACTACATCCTCGAGGCGACCTACGCCGACAAGGGTGGCGCGGGTGGCGCCAGCTCGCTGACCGGTCGTTCGGAGGTCATCCTCCAGCCGAAGCGCAAGCAGGCCGAGCACTTCACCGAGACCGGTCGTGTTGAGGGCGGCACCGGCACGGACACCCCCGGTGTCCAGCTGGAGACCACCACCGACCCGCTGGGCGGCAACCAGAACATCGGCTTCACCAACGACGGTGACTTCTGGGCCTACAACCCGGTGAACCTGACGGGCATCGACTCGGTCAGCCTCCGCGTCTCGTCCGCCGGCCCCGGCGGCACGGTGCAGATCAAGACCGGCAACCCCAACACGGGCACCCTGGTCGGTTCGGTCGACATCACCCCCACGGGTGGCTGGCAGACCTTCAAGGACGTCTCGGTCCCGCTGACCAACGTCCCGACGACCACCGCTCCGCTGTACTTCATCGTCCGCAAGCCGGCCTCCGCCGGTAACGGCGACTACCTGCTCAACTTCAACTGGGTCGACTTCGTCGGCAAGGGCGTCACCGACAACCAGCGTCCGGCGGTCACCGCGACCGGCACCCCGCTGACCGGCACCGCTCCGCTGAAGGTGGACTTCACCTCCACCGCGACCGACCCCGACGGCAACACCCCGCTCACGTACAAGTGGAACTTCGGCGTCACCGGCGCCCCGCAGCCCACCACCGCGAACGCGAGCTACACCTACAACGCGCCCGGCACCTACGTCGCCACCGTCACGGTGACCGACGCCAAGGGCTCGTCCAACTCCGCCTCGGTCAACGTCAAGGTCGAAGCGCCGAACGTCACCTGCTTCTCGGGCCGCTCGGACGACTTCCTCGGCAGTGACCTCAACCGCAACCGCTGGTCGGTTCTCCGTGAGAACCAGGACCTGAAGGTCGTCGACGGCTCGCTGGTCATCCCGACCTCCGCGACCGAGATCTACAACACCGGCAACACCACGCCGGTGACCAACATCGTGCTCCAGCCGCTCCCCTCGGGTGCGTGGACCGCGACCGCCAAGGTCACCATGCGCGCCGACCAGCAGTACCAGCAGGCCGGTCTGGTCGTGTACGGCGACGACGACAACTACGCCAAGATGGTCATCCAGGGTCGCGCCGCGACCACCGCGCCTGACCACGCGCAGCGCATCTTCCAGTTCATCCGCGAAGAGGCCGGCGCGCCCAACGAGGTGACGGCGAGCAACACGTCCAACCTCGGTGACTCGTTCCCCGACACGTTCTACGTGCGGTTCTCGAGCAACGGCAGCAACCTGAACGCCTCCTACTCGGCCGACGGCACCACCTTCACGGCGATGTCCGAGACCAAGCAGCTGGCCGGCATCACCAACCCGCGCATCGGCCTCATCTCGTTCGCGAGCACCGGCCAGCGCACCGTGGTCGACGCCAAGTTCGACTGGTTCAGCATCACCCCGGACGACACCGCCACCGGTTCGACCGACCCGAACGACGACTTCAACGGCACCACGATCGACCCGTGCCGCTGGAACGCCATCGTCCGCCCCGACGCCGCCACCGCCAAGGTGACCGGCGGCAACCTGGAGCTCACCACCACCACTGGTGACATCTACGGCACCAGCAACTCGGGTCCGAAGAACTTCATCCTCCAGACCGCGCCCTCGGGCGACTGGACCCTGGAGACGAAGGTCGACGCCTCGACGCTGAGCGAGCAGTACCAGCAGGGCGGCCTGATGGTGTACACCGACGACGACAACTACGTGAAGTTCGACCTGCTCACCACCAACGCGCCCGGCGCGACCGTGGTGCGTGGCGTCGAGCTGCGTAGCGAGGTCGCCGGCACCGTTCAGAACCCGCAGCCCAACGCCAACCCGGGCACCGGTGTGGTCTGGCTGCGCCTGAAGAAGACCGGCACGGTCTTCCAGGGTTCGTACTCGACCAACGGCACCACCTGGACCGACATGTCGGCGACCGTCAGCAACACCGCGGTCGGCACTCCGAAGATCGGTGTCTACACCATCGGCACCAACCAGCAGGCTGCGAAGACGGTCAAGTTCGACTACTTCACGCTGACCAAGCCGACCGTGGCCGACACCACCGCTCCCACCACCACCGCCACCACCACCCCGACGGCGCCCAACGCCGCCGGCTGGTACACCTCCGCGGTTCTGGTCAACCTCGCCGCCACCGACAACTCGGGTGGCAGCGGCGTCGACAAGACCGAGTACCAGATCGACGGCGGCGCCTGGACCACGTACACCACCGCGTTCTCGGTCGCCGGCGACGGCAACCACACCGTGAACTACCGGTCGGTGGACAAGGCCGGCAACACCGAGACGGCCAAGGCCCTCGCGCTGAAGCTCGACGTGACCGCTCCCGTCACCACCGCGGACTTCCTCCCGGTGGGCCAGGGCTCGGTTCCGGTGGCTCTCGCGGCGACCGACGCCACCTCGGGTGTCGAGAAGATCGAGTACGCCCTGGACGGCGGCGCCTGGACGACCTACACCGCGGCGGTCACCGTCACCGGTGTCGGCGACCACACCCTGCAGTACCGCGCCACCGACAAGGCCGGCAACGTCGAGGAGACCAAGGCCGCCACGATCAAGATCGAGGAGACTCCCACGGAGCCCACGATCCTGATCTCCGGCGTGTCCGAGGGCGCCTCGTACGGTGACAGCACCGACGTCACCGTGGCCTGGGAGGTCGCGGGCACCGGCATCAAGACGGTGACCGGCACCCTCGACGGCCAGCCGATCACCTCCGGTGCGGTCCAGGAGCTCTACCGCCTCGGCCTCGGCGAGCACACGCTCACCGTGACCGTGACGACCAACTCGGGTGGCACCTACTCGCAGTCCGTCAAGTTCAAGACCACCACCTCGACCGATGACATCTCGGCCCTGATCTCCCGCTTCAAGGACGCCGGTCAGCTCACCGCTACCGCGGCCGCGAAGCTTCAGGACGACATCAACAAGGTCATGGTGTCGGAGGGCAAGGAGCGCGAGCGCGACAAGGTCAAGATCGTCAAGAAGCTCACCCGCTTCATCGAGGCGGTCAACGACCCGAAGGTCGTGAACAACGTCGTCGTGAAGGCCACGCTCATCCGTGACGCCAACGCGCTGATCGTTGAGAACGGCGGCAACCCGGTCTAACCGGTAGTCGCAGTACAACCTTGATAGTGGGGTGCCCCGCGCGCCGTTGTGCGCGCGGGGCACCCGTTTTTGTAAGGCAAGTGAAGGGACCCCCACGAATGAACAAGGCACTGAGGTACGCCCTGGCCGTCGTGCTGGCCGGTCTCGGCCTGCTGCTCGGCGCGCAGCAGGCCATGGCCGCGGCGGACGGCCCGATCAAGCTCGAGGTCGCCGGCGACGGCGGCCGCAACGTGAACGTCCTGGTGACCTGGAAGAAGGACGGCACCCCCGTCACCGACGTGGTCGCCGCGACCCTGTTCGCGGAGAGCGCCGACGGCAGCCGTACCTTCGGCCCCGTGCCGCTGATGTCGGCCCCCGAGGGCCAGAACCTCTACAACCCGTCCGAGCCCCTGCCGGACGGTGAGTGGAAGGTCACCGTGAAGGCCACGAAGCCGAGCAAGGCCCAGGCCTCCATCAAGGTGACCTCGGGCGAGGTCGCCAACGTGCCCACGACCGAACCGCTGACGACGGCCAAGATGGCCGAGCGCGCGGCGGCGGCCGACGAGAGCGCCTCGGAACTCCCGCTGCTCCAGATCGGCATCATCGGCGGCGCGGTCGTGGCCGCGGTCGTGGTGTTCTTCGTGCTGGTCCGAAGCCGGCGCGCGCCGGTGCGTTAGACGCAGGCGCGACCTCCGGAGGGTGACGCCTCGTCCGTCAGGCACGAGGCGTCACACCTGCCGTCGGCGTCGGCGGTCGCGAGCAGGACGAAGGGGGAGTGCGCGGGCGCTCTGGGCGGTGGTCACGCATCACGGCAGGTGAGGGCCGATGCCCCGCTCGTAGGACTCCTGGTCGCCGAAGTCGCCGGCCGTCAGCCAGTCGCCGCCCGACAGGTCGACGGGACAACCCGCCAGCTTCAGCCGGTGGGCCAGCCGGGTCCGGAACAGCACGTCATCGGAGACGGTCACGAAGTTGCGCGCGTCGATGTCACTGATCGGCCGCATCGCGCCGAACGTCAGCACGACCAGGTGCCTCGGCCGCAGCGCGTACGCCATGCCGAGTTCGATCAGCACGTTCGGGCGGGCCTGGGAGACCGGGCGCTCCGGCCCGAAGTCGGGGTGCAGGTGGACCACGTCGTCGGGCGTCATCAGCACCACGATCGCCTGCACGTACGGCATGGTCTGGAGCAGCACGTCGCCGATGTACGGCCACGGCTGCCCGCCCGTCCGCCCGACCAGCGTCTCCCACTCCAGCGGACGCAGGTCGAGCGCCCGGAGCAGCGTGAAGACGGCGTCGCGGGCCTGGAGGTCGCGCCCGTGCACGACGAACACGTCCCGGCCGCCCACCTCGGGCACGACGACGGCCGGGTCGATCGAGTCGTGCAGGTACCGCGCGTCGTCGTCGAGCCGTTCGACCAGCGACCTCGCCAGTTCGGCGTCGTCGGCGAACGGGCCGCCCTGGAGCAGCAGCGGCGTCACGTCGAACGACCGGAGCATGTTGTCGGCCGCGATGTCCACGCTGCGCCGCATCCGGCGGATGTCGCCCACCCGACGCCCGACGTCGAAGGTGCCGGGCACCGGCCGTCCGCCGCCCTCACGGAGCCAGACGCCCAGCTCGTAGCGCATCGTGGCGGCGTGCAGGAGATACCGGGCCAGCGGCGGGATCCCGGGGGTGCCCCGGCTCCAGACGAAAGGGTCGGCGATCGGGTCGTCGTCGAAGGCGATGAGGAAGCGGCGGGTCCGGCGGTAGTCGACGTCTCCGCCGCGCTCCCAGATCGCCAGGCCCTCCGGCGTCGTCACCGGGCCGATCCAGTGGGGCTCCGACCGGACCCCGCCGCCGTGGGCGAGGAAGAGCCGGGCCTCGCCGAGGAAGTCGCGGTGGCCGACCACCTCCGACCACTCGGCGTCCCAGGTCTGCCAGTCGCCCCCGGTCAGCCCCACCGACAGGACGAACACGCCGTGGTGGACCCGCACGATCGCCTGGCAGTCACCCCGCCCCGCCGCGGCGAGCGCCGCCTCGGCGCCCGCCGGATAGCCGCTCGCCACGGGCACCTCAAGGGGCAGGTCGAGGATCTTCTCGGTCAGCCCGAACGCCTTCCGGCACGCCGCCCACAGCTGGCGGAAGGCGGGGGCCGATTCGAGGGTGGCGTACAGATGGACGACGAACTGCTGCTCCACGGTGCTCACTTCTTCGGGCCGGACAACGCGTGGACCAGCTGGTTCGATCGTTCCCGCACGGGCGGAGGCGGCGGCACGACCGGCGTTGAGCCGATCGTGTCCCGGTGCCCGGGGGTCACCCGCCACGGGGCGATGTCGGTGACGAGGTCGAGTAAGTCGTCGTGTGCGTCGGTCACAGTCTTTCGATCGGCGCGGGGCTACCCGGCGTTTCGCAGGGCCGCCTCGACCGCCTCGCGCACGCGGGCGTCCTCGCGCTCCTTGCGCCGCGACCGCCGCCCCCGCATCACCACGAACCAGCCCGCCACGACCGCGGCGAGCACCACCAGCAGGGCGAGCTGGGTCCACGGCAGCGCCCACGCGCCGGTGGTGGCCAGCACGGGGTCGAGCGAGGTCGTCGCGCCCGACGCGTCGGTCAGCAGCGGCATGACGACCGTCGTCGCGGCCAGCCGGAACGCCGGGAGCACGCTCTTCACCGGGACCGACATGCGCCAGGTCTCGCCGGGCAGCAGTTCCGGGGAGCCCGCGATGTCGCCGGCGTCGGACGACAACCAGCCGAACGGGCCGGCCACCGACATGGTCTGCTTGGCCGACAGGACCGCGTTGCCGGTGTTGTGAAGCGTGTAGCTGATGGTGGCGTCGCCCGGCGCGAAGGGGTTGAAGGTCCCTGAGTAGTGCATCTTCACGTCTTCGACGGCCAGGCCGGGCTTGAGCTCGCCGCTGACGCGGAGCTTGATGCGGATGCCGAGCCGCCGGTCGACGTTGATGCCCTCGGCGGTGGCCTCCTGGGTGAGGGAGGTCAGGACGCCGCCCACGTAGTCGCCGGGCGGGGCGTTGCTGGGCACGTTGACCGAGAACGGGATGCGGGCCGACCTGCCCGGCTCGATCGTCACGGACGCGCGGCCGGCGTGCACCCAGGCGCCGACGCCGATCGACTTCTTGTCCTTGGCCAGCAGGTCGAGCCGGCCGGTGTCGGTGGTGTAGCCGTCGGCGGCGTACACCGACAACGTCAGGGGCGTCTTGCCCCGGTTGGCGACGAGCAGGCCGTCGTCCAGGCGGGCGCCGGGATTGATCGAGTAGGTGTAGCTGGAGCGGTCGGCCCCGAAGCCGTTGGCGTCGGTCCGGACCGTCCAGGCGACGTCGCCGTCGGCGGCGAGCGCGGGGGCGGCCGGAAGCACGATGATCGCGCAGGCGGAGAACAGGGCCAGGGCGGTACGGAACAGGCGCATCTCGGATCCTTCGCAAGGTGAGCGCCCGGTCCGGGACGCCCACCCCGCACTCAAAGGGACTAGCTGGACAACGCGGTGATGGTCAGGGTGGCGCGGTAGCCACCGGTCTCCACGTCGCCGGGGATCTTCAGGGTCAGGTCGGCGCCGAGCTTGGCGACGCCCTTCGGGTGACCCTGGTCGGCCGAGCCGAGGCCGCGCGACTTCGCCAGACCCTGGCCCTGGTCGTCGAACCCGGACACGACCGGGTTGCCGGCGCGGGCGCCGGCGCCCGCCTCGACCACCTTCGGGATCCAGCCCAGGTACGAGCCGGCGAAGGTCTTGGCGCCGTCGCTGAAGTCGCTGACGCTGGCCGAGATCGACCAGGGTGCCTGCGAACGACGGTTGTCGGACACGACGATCGGGTTGATCGAACCGGCGGCCTCGAAGTGGTCGCCGTTCTTCTCCTCGGCGGTGCCGAGGTCGACCAGGCCGTTGTAGCCGTCGATGGTCCAGCCGAACTCACCCGGGGCGGCGTTCGGCACGTCGACCGAGAGGGCCTGGCCCTCGCCGTTGTAGGGGTGGACGGTGACCTTGTCGACGGTGGAGCCGACCGGCTTGGCCGCCGGGTCGTTGTCGCAGGACACGCCCTTCTCGACCGCCGCGTTCGGGGCCGCGCAGGTGCCGCTGCGCAGGTTCTCCACCACGAGCTTGTCCTTGCGGACGCCGACCTTGACGTAGGTCCGCACGTGCTCCTGGTTCTGCACCGAGTTGTACCAGTACGTCGAGGGGTTCAGCGGGTCGGGGCCGTTGCCGGCGCCGGAGCTGGGCTGGTCGGTCTTCGGGGCGGAGATGTCGTAGTACTTCGAACCCGAGGCCGAGTTCGACGTGATGTACAGGACGCCGCCGGGACCGGCCGTGACCTCGGCCGCGCCGGGCTGCTCGTCGGGGTTGGCCTTCTCGCTGTTCTTGATCAGGTACGACCGCGAGTAGCTGTGGTCGTGACCCTGCAGCACCAGGTCCACGCCGAGGCTGGAGAACGCGGTCGGGAAGTCGACCCGCCGCAGCTTGGCGTCTCCGTCCTGGGCGTGCGCCGCCGGCGAGTAGATGGCGTGGTGGAAGACGAGCACCTTCCACTTCGCCTCGTTGCCGTGCTGGTTGATGACGTCGGTCACGTACTTCACGTGGGCCGCGTCACCGCCGCCGCCCTGGGAGGTGGCGTAGCTGTTGCTGTTGATGTCGATGAACAGGACGTCCTTGTAGATGAACCAGTAGTTCCCGCCGGACGTGTTCGACGCGGGGTTGCCGTTGCCGTAGAGCGGACCCGAGCGGTCCGTGTTGGGCACGGTGAAGTGCTGCTCGTACGCCTTGCTGCCGACGTCGTGGTTGCCGATGGTGGCCACCCACGGGTACCGGCGCAGGCCGTCGGGCGCGAGGAAGGCGTCCCACTGCGTCTCGGTGCCGGCGGTCTCGACCTGGTCGCCGCCCGAGACGAGCAGCTCGGCGTCGGGGTTGGCGGCGGTCGCGACGTTCACGGTGTCGACCCAGCCGGCCTGGTCCTTGGCGAGGTCGCCGGAGGAGCCGATCTGCGGGTCGCCGAAGAACAGGAAGTCGTAGTCGCCCTCGAAGCTCTGCGTCTTGAACGCGTAGACGGGCGACCAGTTGTCGTCGGTGCCGACCCGGTACGAGTAGGCGGTCGACTCCTTGAGGTTGGTGATGGTGGCGTGCCGGTTGAACCTGCCACCCGAAACGTTCGCCCCGCCCACGGCGTCGAAGGTGGCGGGGTTGGCCGGGAACTCGCCGTTGACGACCTGCTCGGTCGGCACGACCTGCACCTTCTGCGCAGTGTCGGCCGAGGAGTACCAGGTCACGGTCCGCTGGGCCTGGTCGGCGCCGACGCCCAGCACGATGCCGGTGAGCGTGGCGGCGTCCGCGGCGGCCGCGGGCACCGTGGCGCTGCTCAGGGCCACAGCCAGGCCCAGGAGCGCTGCGGTGGCGCCAGTGGCCACTCGTGTCACTAATGTCATTGCTTGTTCCTTATGTCGCAGAATGTTGCACAAGCGGCAGAAATGGTGTCGCTGTCTGGTTAACCGATCATTGCGACTGGTTTGCTGGGTTATGGACTGTTCCAGAAGGTCCGCTCGAAGAACCAGATCAGGCCCATGACGGCCACCCCCGCCGCGACCAGACCGGTCGCCCAGCGCCCGGCGACGGGGGATCGCCGCCGCAGCAGGCTCAGCAGCGGGAAGATCAGCACGATGAGACCCAGCTGGACGGCCTCGATGCCGACGTTGAAGACGAGCAGCGACCACAGCAGCGTCCACGACCACGCCTCCTGGATGCCGAGCGCGCCGGCGAACCCGAGCCCGTGCACGAGCCCGAACAGGAAGACCACGCCGAGACGGACCACGCCGGAACGATCCAGGTGGTCGCCGAGCGCGACCGGACGCCGGAGCTGCCACAGGTGCCAGGCGGCCACGACGGCGATCGACGCCGCGATGACCGGCTCCACCAGGCTCGCGGGCACGCTCACGACGCCGAGGGCGGCCAGCAGGAACGTGACCGAGTGGGCCAGCGTGAAGCTGGTCGCGACCAGCACCACCTCGCGCAGCCTGCGCGACCCCGCGATCAGGGCCAGCAGGAACAACATGTGGTCGAGGCCGAACAGCAGATGCTCGGCGCCCAGCAGGAAGAACTCGGCGAACCGCGCGTACCAGGGCAGCGCCGTCGAGAACGACGGGTTGGCCGCGTCGAGCGCGGCGCTGCCGGAGATCCCGCCCAGCTCGTAGGTGACGATCGTCTTGGTGTCCTTGACGAACGTCTCGGCGTCGGGGAACAGCGTGCTGCGCACCTCGTGCTCACCGGCCTCCGGGCAGGTCCAGTCGAGGAGCAGGGTCGCGTACGGCACGCCCTCGCGCCCGCCGATCGTGAAGCCGCCCGACCTCGCGGGTGCGCAGGCGGCGCCCTCGGCGGTGACCCCGAACCGCTTGGTGACGTAGGCGACGGCGGTGTCGGCGTACCGGTCGAGCGCGGCGGCCTGGGCTTCGCCGTTGTGGGCCTCGAAGGCGGCGGTGCCGTCCTGGAACAGGGCGTCGTTCTTCTCGGCGTCGGCCGCGGAGACGACGTAGAGGTCGTACTCGAGCTCCAGCTTCGTGCGGATGTGGCCCGCCTCGCCGGCGGTGACGTCGACGTACACGGTCGAGGTGAAGCCGTGGGCGGCGGCCGGGGCGACGCAGGCCGGCAGGGTGACGGCCGCCGCGACGAGCCCGAGGGCGATCCGGCGGACTGGATGGGACATGTGACTCCTTACGTGACGAAGGAGCACGTTCCTCGCCATGTGTGAACAGGAGTCGAACGGATCGCTAAATAACCGCAGAACCACCCTGACAACTACAAAACGGAAAAACGGGATAGCAGGATGTACGCGCACCACCCGTACCACCCCGGAGGACGATCGTCTTGCTCCGCATCGCCGCCTTGATGGCCGTACTACTGCTGCTGACCGGTTGCGGCGCGGACTGGTCCGAACCCCACCCCGCGCCCAGCGCGGTCGGCGCGCTGGGCCCCGGGTTCTTCGCCGCGCGCCCCCACCCCGAGGCGACCATCACGCCCGCGCCCGGCTCGTGGGACGCGGTCCGCCCGTCGGGCGGCTACCGCGTCGTCCTGGTCACCTCCGGCGCCGACGCCCCCACGAAGAACCTGGTCGCGGCGGTCGAGGAGTGGGCCGGCGAGGTGGACGCAGACCTGCGCACCGTCGCGATCACCCACCCGCACGACCTGGTCCCCGGCATCACCCGGGCGCTGGACCTGAAGCCCGACCTCATCGTCAGCGCGGGCAACGACCTGATCGACCCGCTGGCCCTGGTGACCGCCAGCCACCTGTCGCAGCGCTTCCTCGTCGTCGGGGCCGAACTGGCCGAGCCGACCCACAACGTGACGTCGGTCGACTGGGCGGGGGCGTCGTTCCGGGGGGAGGGGCTGGGGGCGTCGTCGACGTACGACCCGGCGTCGTTCACGCCGGAAAGGTGCGCTTCCGCGATCAGGGCGGGTGTGGCGGCTGTGCTGAACGGTTTGACGGGAATAGTCGTGTGGTTGTGAATTGGCCGTATATTTCGGCATAAGACGGGCACGATGAATGACCGTTGCGTGACCGTGGGGTGGCCTTTAGTATTGGCGGCGGACGGGGGATCGCTTTTATTTTCGGGGGCCTCATTGTGCATTCTCATGCCTATGGAAGACGTACCGAATAGTGAATTCGGCGAATTCCAGGAGGGGGCTTGATGCCCGAGTCGAGCGAAACTCCGTCGGGGCGGTTGCCGGGCCCGACCGGCCTGGGCACCTCCGCACTCCGGGTCCCCGCCGCCGAGCCGCCTGAGACCCCGGCGCTCGTCGACGGGCACCAGCCGCCCACACCCTCACTCGATCCGACTCTGGTCGTCCGCCGCTACGGCCTCACCCCGCTGCCCTACCGCGAGAGGGAATGGGGCGACGGCAGCCATCCGCCGCTCTACGTGCCCGAGACGGTGCGGGTCGACGACGCCCTCGGCGAGGAGGTCAACCGCCGCCTGGTCGCGTGGGCCGAGAGCGTCGGCCTCCACGAGGGCCGCATCGACACCTTCCGCGACACCGGGTTCGGCCGCCTGGCCACCCTCGCCCACGCCGACACCGACGAACCCGACCTGATCCTTATCGCCGCCCAGATGAACGCCGCCTGGTGGGCCGCCGACGACTACTACGCCGACGAGACCGACCTGGGCGCCACCCCGACCGAGTTGCCGCCCCGATTGGCGCTGGTCACGTCGGCGATGGACCCGCCGCCCCCGGCCGGCGCCTACACCGCGCAGCTCGAAGAGGCGATCAGCGCCGACCCGGTGCTGCGCGCCCTCCGGTCGGCCACCGCCCACCTGAGCCGCCACGCCACCCCGTCGCAGGTGATGCGGGCCTGCAACATCACCTCGCAGATGTTCGTGAGCTGGACCGCCTACGCCGCCTGGCGCTACTTCGAGGCGCCGCCTCCGGTGTGGCGTTACCTGGCCGCCCGGCAGCACGACAGCTTCTACACGTCGATGGTCCTCATCGACGTCGTGGGCGAATACGCCCTCCCCGCCGACCTCTTCGCCGACCGGCGGTTCCACACGGCGCTCATGCAGGCCGGGACCGCCAGTGTCCTCGTCAACGACCTCTACTCGGCGGAGAAGGAGGCCGCCGACGAACTGCCCGACTCCAACGTGGTGCTGCTCATCGCCGCGGAGGAGAAATGCTCGATACGCGAGGCGACCGAACGGACCGTTGCCCTCCACAACGACTTCGTCCGGGGTTTCGAAGCCAGCCAGAAATCACTGGCCGCCGTTCCCTCCACGGAACTCCAGCGTTTCCTGCGCGGCGCCCAGGCATGGATGGCCGGCTGTCTCGAATGGCACGGATCCAGCGACAGGTACAGATAGCGAAAGGAAATTCGTTCGGTGACCATCACCCAAAGCGATTACCAGCGCTCCGTGGCTGATTATTGGAACACCGAGAAAAACCCAGTGAATCTCCGCCTGGGCGAGGTCGACGGCATCTACCACCATCACTACGGCATCGGCGACGTCGACTGGTCGGTCTTGGAGGGACCGAAGGAGACCCGCGACGAGCGCATGACCAGGGAGCTGCACCGCCTGGAGTCGGCCCAGTCCGACTTCCTGCTGAGCCACCTGGGCGAGATCAAACCGCACCACCGCCTGCTCGACGCCGGCTCGGGCCGCGGCGGCTCGTCGCTGGTCGCCAATCTCCGGTACGGCTGCCACGTCGACGGCATCTCCATCTCGGAGTCGCAGGTCGACTTCGCCAACGAACAGGCGAAACTGCGCGGCGTCGACGACCGGGTGCGCTTCCACCTGCGCAACATGCTCGACACCGGCTTCGAGTCCGGCTCCTACCAGGCGATCTGGAACAACGAGAGCACCATGTACGTCGAGCTCGCCCTCCTGTTCCGGGAGCACTCGCGCCTGCTGGCGCGCGGCGGGCGCTACGTCACCATCACCGGCTGCTACAACGACGCCTACGGCCTGCCGTCGAAGGCGATCAGCCAGATCAACGCCCACTACATCTGCGACATCCATCCGCGCAGCCAGTACTTCCGCGAGATGGCCAACAACCGGCTGGTGCCCGTCAGCGTCGTCGACCTGACGGCGGCCACCATCCCCTACTGGGAGCTGCGGGCCAAGTCCCACCTGGTGACCGGGATCGAGGAGGCGTTCCTGAACGCCTACAAGAACGGCAGCTTCCAGTACCTGCTGATCGCCGCCGACCGCGTCTGACCTGAGCAACCGAGGGCTCCGGATCCCCCTGCCGGAGCCCTTAGTGTTGCCCGGATGAACTCCTGGCGCGAGGTCCGCCGTCACCTCAACACCAACCGCCACGTCCTGGCCCGGCGGGCCGACCTGCTCTACCCCGACCTGCCCCGGGTGGGCTCCACCCACCTGCTGACCCGCCCGGCCTGGGCGCTGCCCGAACCCCTCGACCTGCACGAGGTCGTGCTGCGCTGGACCGACGAACCGGTGCCGGCCGGCCCGCGGCTGCCCGGCGAGCTGACCTACGCCGAGGCGATGACCACCTTCGACAAGCCGAAGCTCTTCGAGAACCGCACCTGCTACCGGCTGCTCGACGTGAACTGGCCGGAGCTGACCTTCACCCGGGGGATGTACTTCGACGCCGTCAACGTGGGCGAGGCCATCGCCCACGAGTTCGCCGCCGCCTCCCTGAACGAGGAGGACGCGCACGGCCCGGGGCCGTGGCGTCGGCTGGTGCCGGATCCGACCGAGTTGCGGGCCCGGCCGGCGCATCCGGCGATCTCGATGCTGACCCTGCGGCACGACCGGGAGACCGGCGAGATCACCTTCGTGCTGCACTGGCGTGACCCCGCGCTGGTCGCCCACGGGGGAGGGCTGTTCCAGGTCATGCCGGTCGGGGTGTTCCAGCCGTCGGCGGAGAGCCCCCAGGCCGAGCGGGCCGACTTCGACCTGTGGAAGTGCGTGGTCCGCGAGTACGCCGAGGAGTTCCTCGGGCGTTCGGAGCACTACGGCCCGGAGTTCGACTACGAGACCTGGCCGCTCTACCGGCGGCTGACCGACGCCCGCGAGAGCGGCGACCTGCGGTCGACGGTCCTGGGCGTCGGCGTCGACCCGCTGACCTTCGCCACCGACATCCTCGCCGTCACCGTCGTGGAGGCGCGCACCTTCGACGCCGTCTTCGGCGCGATGACCGGCGCGAACGAGGAAGGCCACGCGACGAAGGGGGTGCCGTTCGACGAGGAGTCGGTCGCCCGGTACGTCACCCGCGAGCCCATGCAGGCGGCCGGTGCGGCCGTGCTGGAACTCGCCTGGAGACATCTCCGAGGCGGCGTAGGAGATTAGCAAGCATTCCCGTTGACATCCAGTCCTTGCGTGATCTCGTCACACTGTTACGTTCATCGCGTCAGCAGTTTTCGGCACCACGCCAAGAAGGGAACAACGTTGATCCGTAAGCGCATCGCCGCCGCGATGGGAGCGGTCGCGGCGGCCGCCGCCGTGCCGCTCGTCCTGTTCGCCGGGCCGGCCCAGGCGAACCCGACCACCCCCTACATGTGTCCGTGGTCGATCGTCGACGACACCAACACCGCCCGCTGGATCCACTCGTGGGTCCAGGGCTACGGCCAGATCATCTGCCACTACAACGCCACCGCGACCATCAGCTGCCGCTGGAACGCCTACAACGGCGACCAGTGGTGGGGCTGGACCAACCCGTCGTTCTGCCCGCCCCGCGCCATCCCGACCACGCCGTAGCCCTCCGAGCGACGCTCCGGACCGAGAGCGTCCCCGCCGGGAGCCCGGCGGCCGGTCCGGGCCACGCGGAATCCGTGCTCAAAGGGGGACTCCAGCCGGATCAGCGCTCGCGGGGGACGTAGGACGGCCTGCGCAGGAACACGAACAGTCCGATCACCATGAGCAGGATCGAGGCCACGAACAACAGGACACTGCCGGGAAGCCCGCCGGGCTCGTCGTCGGAGATCGTCGCCATCGGCGGCGCCGAGACGGTCACCAGCGTGGGACTGGGGGGCATCAGCAGGTCGGCGGACTTCCGCGCCGACTCCTGGGGATCCATTCCGGCGGGTCCCGTCTGCCACTCCTCGACCAGTTGCGCGGAGACACCCGTCAGGCTTGCCTCGGCACTGGGCGGCAGGTCCTTGCCGAGCACGTGGATCGTGCGCGACGGCAGCACCTCGTCCAGCAGGGGGGACCGCTCGAAGGTCAGCGGCAGGCCCGACGGCAGGACCGCCATGACGACGTCTCCCTTCTCAAGGGCGCCGACGATGTCCTTCTGCGACATCCGCGTCACCTTGAGGCGCGGGTAGGCGGCCTTCAGCCTGTCCTCGTCGGAGAAATCGGTGCGGACCGCGACGACGCCGTCGTCGGCGTTGAGCTCGTCCGGCAGGTCGTCCGCCTTGATCTTGTCTTCGTTGAAGATCAGCGTGTTGCGGACCGGGGGAGGGGTCAGCAGCACCTGGTAGCCGGGGTAGCTCGCCGTGCTGGCGGTGATCACGAGGTGGGGACGGTCCCGGTTGAGATCGGTGAACTCCCGAACTTCCGAGTGGTAGTTCTGGTTGCGCAACATCTGGGCGTAGATGTCGGCCAGATAGCGGTCACTCTGCTCGGCGTGGACGGTGATCGACTGCCGGACCTCCGTGACGACGGGCGTCGCGGTGCCGACCGGCGGGGCGACGTCCTCCGGGCCCGCGAAGAGACCGATCACGGAGTAGAGGAACAACCCCAGGCCGATCACGAGCGCAGACCCGCTGACGACGTATTTCGCGGCTCCCCCGGGCAACACCCGCTGCAACCAGGATCTTTCGCCGCGCATCACCCTGATGACGCTCTTGACCTGCTTCGGCGTGGCCGAGTTCCGCAACAACGCGTCGGCGATCTCCGTCCGGCAGGTGTCGGGGGTGAAGGCCGCCCTCGCCACCTCCGTGTAGCGGGGTTCCGGGTGCGGGAACGTGCCGAAGGGGGCCTCGAAGCAGTTGTGGTCGAGCATTGCGGACTGAAGGATCATCCGGTCCGCGCGGGTCTCGATGGCGTCGAGCAGCTCCCGGAGCCGGACGGCCACCTCCGAGTCCTGCCTCGCCAGGCGGAGCGACCCGACCAGCCTGGTGATCGGCGGGCGTTCGGGCACGAGCGGCGGTGGCGGCTGCTTCGGAAGGGTGTCGCGTTCCCGGGGTTCCTCGGGGACGACGCGCGAGGCCCGTTCGGCGTCCGGCAGCGCGCAGTCCTCCAGCAGGTTGCGCGCCTTGAGACAGCCCGTCTCGTCGAACGAGATGGGGGAGGTCTTCTCCGCGAGCCGCTCCACGAGCTCCCGGGGCGGCACCCGGTGACCGCCCAGCAGGGCGGCGTACTCGCGGGCCAGCGGCTCGGCGGCGGGTATGGGCGCGCCCTGCCGCCACGTGACGACGTGGGTGCCCTCGGCGGCGTGCTTGGCGAACGACAACCTGATCTTGTGGCCCGCGGTCGCGCTGACCCAGGTGGCGGCGGTCAGCCGGGTGCGCATCCCGTAGGGGAGCAGCGCCGCGACCTCGTCGACGAACCGCAGCCGCTCGATCATCGGGACGCCGTCGGCGCCGAGCACGCACACGTGCTTGCCGGTCATCAGGAGCGCGGCGGCGCTGGTCGCGTCGCCGTACAGCCCGTCGTCCGGGGGAAGGGGGGCGTGGGCGCGGACCGCGACGGTGGGGGGCCGGGTGTCGGCGAGGTCCTTGAAGGCGTCGTACAGGGCCTCGTAGCTGATCCGCTGTCCGGCGAGCCGGTCGTAGGGGATGTAGTACCAGCGGGTGCGGTAGATCTTGCGGTTGGTGCCGTCGCGGTGGCCCGACCACTCGTTCTGCAGGGCGAGCACGACGTAGTAGGAGATCCCCTCGTCCGGCTGCCGGGTGGCGGCGAAGGCGATCGTCACCTGGGGCTGGTCGCCCGTGGCGCCGGTCGCGTAGCGGCTCCTGATCTCGTCGAAGATGCCGAGGCTGAGGCCGTCGCTGTGGCTCAGCACCTCGTAGTCGTTGTAGCTGCCCGGCGGTTTGCCCTCCAGCGCCCACTCGTAGTCGACGGTCACGTGGCGGACGGTCACGGGGCTGTCGGTCATCGCGACCGCCCCTGCCGGGACAGGCGCTCACCGAGCCACAACATCGGCTCCACCACGTTGATCGGATAGACGGGGCCCCGGATCCGCAGCGCGGCGTGGTCGGACTCGTCGGGGATCAGGTTCAGGTAGTCGTTCCAGTCGAACGTCTCGGTCTGCGGGTTGACGTAGAAGCCGATCGAGGAGGTCACGTAGAACTTGATGTGGCTCTCGTGGAAGAACTTGTCGAGTGAGTTGATCACCATGTCGGCGGTGCCGGTGGCCGAGACCCGGGAGAGCTGGCCGAACAGGTCGCGCGCCTCGTCGCTGCCGACGCGCGGGAACCGGTGCCGGTCGTCCAGCTCGATCAGGCCCCGCTTCTGCGCGGTCTGCAGGACCCGGGGGTCGTCGAATTTGGTGATGCACACCGCGATGTGGTGGGGCAGTTTGCCGCCGATGAACTCGTTGCTCTCCAGCATCTTCTCGGCCAGCCGGTTCAGCGGGCCGTGGAGGTGGTCGTAGGCGTCGCCGACCTCGAACTCCCGGATCGGGTCGAAGAGGAACACGATGCCGCGGCTCTGGGTGAGGTTGGCCATCAGCTCCTCCTGCCGTTCCTCGGCGCCCCCCGTCCGGCCGCCGCGTTTGCCGGGGGCGAAGTGGCCGCCGGGCGCGTCGACCATGGTCAGCCCGATCGTGGTGGACCCGCGTTTCGACTGCCGCCGGAACAGGCTCCGCTGCGCCGGGCCGATCAGCGCCCACTGGAAGGTCTCCAGGGCGGTGCTGGCCTCGGGGAACTCCTTGCCCGAGGTCAGCGCGCTGGTCATCTCGGTCAGGTAGGCGGTGGACTCCGGGTTCTGCCCGATGATCTTCCAATCGTCCTCGCGGCGGTTCAGCGCGATGGACAGCGCGGCCAGCAGTGTCGTCTTGCCACTACCGGGAGCGCCCCACATGGCGATGTGGTGGCGGGGCGATTCGGGCTGCATGGGTTCAGTACTCCACGTCGATCAGGGGGAACGGGACAGGGACGGCATCGGAGACGAGCCCGAGACCGGAGATGAGCCCTCGGATGTCGAGCGCGTCGAAGTTGGCCAGGGCCGCCGATCCGAGCTGCCGCCACACCCGTGGCAGCCGGTCTCCGTACTGGTAGTCGACGATCGCGCCGAAGACGACGTGCCGTGACTGCTCCAGGCGGGTGGCGACGGCCCGCCAGTCGTGCCGGTGGGGGCAGGGCAGCACCCGGGAGGTGTCGAGTTTCGGCGGGTGCGGGGGCCGGTCGCCGATGGTGAGCAGCGCGACCGACGACGCCGGGTCGCGGGAGAGCCGGCGTTCGACGGTGACCAGCATGTCCTCGACCTGGGCGGCGTGCGGATGGTAGGGGTAGCCCTGGGTGATCGCGCCGCGTTCCTCCAGCTCGTCGAGGGCGTCCTGGGCGGCGGCGACGTCGACCCGCCAGGCGCGCACCTCGACGGGGGAGTCCTTCACCGCCCGGTCGAACGAGTGGGCCCCGTACGCCACCACCGACACCGACAGGCCGGGCCGGCCCGACAACGTCGAGACCACCTGACGGGCCCGCCCCACCCGCTCGGCCACCTTCTCCTCGGCCCCGCAGACCTCGATCGCGCAGATGAGATGTCCCGCGTCGGAGGGGCGCACGGGCAGCCGGGCCGGGATCTCGTCGATCAGCTCCGCCCAGCCCCGGTGGTCGTCGGTCAGCGGCGGCAGACCGCTGAATTGCACCCGGCCGGGCCGCCGGAGTTCGGCGGTGACGTTGTAGGTCCCGGGGTGGAGCTCCCCGGACGCCACCGACAGCAGCAGCGGCTCCTGCCCCTGCCAGGTGACCACCGCGAACGCGGTGCCGTTCGGACCGCCCTGTTCGCAGTGGAGCGTCATCGTCATGGTCGCGCCGGGCCGGGCCTGCACCGGGAACAGCGGCACCGTCGCGAGTTCCAGGCTCCCGTCGGTACGGGGGCGTAAGACCACCAGGTCGTAGGAGCGGGTCAGCGGATCGTCGCGCAGCACCTCGGTGATCACCGCGGCGACGGAGGCGTCGACCCGCAGCGTCGGCGCGTCGGGACGGGCCGCCCGCAGCCACTCGAAGGCCTCGTCGGCCGGGGAGCCGCCCGGCGAGGAGCAGACGAGCAGCGTGTCGTCGCCGGGGTCGACGTCGGCCGCCCGGAGCAGGGCCGCGCGCTCCTGGCCGAGCTCGGTCCACGACGAGTGCCATCGGCGCCCGCGCGGCACCCCGTGGTCGTCACGGACGATCTTGAACGAGGTGAGCCCGTCGGCGGCCACCTCCACCACGCTCAGCCTGCCGCTCCCGGGGAGACCCGCCACGGCCTTGGCGAGCGCCTTACGAAGAAGATCGTTGTCGGGGTCGGGCACCGGGTGCGCCTCCGAGGGGTGTCGTCAATTGTGGAGTGTCTTTAATAGGGTCGGGACGGCGCCGTAAATAGGCGTCCCGATTACGCGAAGGTCCCGGTTTAAAGCGAAGTGCGATAATGCAGATAGGCTAGCGGGGGTTGGCCGTGACTGCGAGGATCTAGACCCAGCACAGAACGTGAGCTTCACGGGTGGGGAAAACATGAGGCGCTTTCTGATCGCGTTATCCGGGGCGCGGCCTGATGTCCTGGCACGGTGTAAAGGCGAGACCGCGAAATTCGAAGGCGTCGGCGGCGCGGTGCTGACCACGGCGGTGATCGCCGTGATCTCGATGTGTTTCGCCCTGGTGAGCGCCCTCGGCGTCAGCGTCTGGCTGGCGGTGCCGACCGCGCTGGTCTGGGGCCTGATGATCCTGAGCCTCGACCGGTGGCTGGTCGCCACGATGCGCAGCGACAGCCCGCGCCGTTTCGCGCTGGCGATGCCGCGTCTTCTCATGGCCGTCCTGCTCGGGGCCGTCATCTCGACGCCATTGGTGCTGCAAATCTTCAAATCGGAAATTGACGCACAAATCGTAGAAATCAAGCAGCAGCGTGCCGAGGAGTTCGCCCGGGAGCAGAACCAGGGCACGATGGGCAAAAGCGTCGACGAGCTGCGCGCCGATGTGGCCCGGCTGCAGCAGGTGATTTCGTCCGGCGGAGACGTTCCGGTCGACCTCTCGCAGGACGCGAAGATCAAATCACTTCAGGCCGACCGGGCGAATGCGGAGAAACAGGCCGAAAAGCACTACAAGGAATGGCAGTGCCAGCTCTACGGCGGCGCCGGCTGCACGAAGAAGGGCGACGGCCCCCTCGCGCAGAGCAGCAAGAAGGCCTACGACCGGAGCCAGGTGCGCATCGCCGACCTGAACCGGCAGATCGAGACCCGCAAAGAGGAGCTCACCGCCGCCGGCGCCGACGCGAAGGAGAGCCGGCTGGCCAGCGCCCGCGAGGCGCTCCCGAAGGCGCAGGAGCAGCTCGACCTCGCGGTGCAGCGCCAGTCCGACCTGCAGGCCGTCTTCGACGAGGAGAACCTCGTCACCGACGGACTGCTGATCCGGCTCCAGGCTCTCAACGAGGTCACCGGCAAGGACGCCACCCTCAGCACCGCCCGGATCGTGCTGTTCCTGCTGTTCCTGCTGATCGAGTGCCTGCCGGTGACGATCAAGCTGATGATGCGGCCGGGCAACTACGAGAGGGTGCTCGCCCTCGCGGAGAAGGACGAGTACCGCAAGGCCCGCAGCGCCTTCAACGAGGGAGGCCTTCAGGGCGAGGGCGGCGAACCCGACCCGGGCGGGTCGTGGAACGTGTGGGGCGTCTGGTCCCGGCCGCCCGACACGGGCGACAACTGGAGGTCGCCGGGCCCGCGCGGCCCCAACGGCACCACCGTGGAAGACCGCCCCGAACCCGTGGCCGGCCTGCGCGACGACGACGCCCTGCGCCGGATGAACGACACCCGGGCCGCCCGCCTGTCCAGCATCGACCGCCCCGGCGGCGTGGAACTCCTGCCCGACGACGACCACTGACAGCGGGATGATCAAAGGGAGATACGAGCTGATCCGCCAGCTCGGCGCAGGTGGCATGGGCACCGTGTGGGTGGCCCGCGACACCATGCTCGGCCGGAAGGTCGCGCTCAAGCGCATCACCCTGTCCGGCCACAAGGAGGCCGTCGAGACCCAGCGCCAGCGCGCGCTGCGCGAGGCGCGGGCCGCCGCGTCGGTCCACCACCCGGCGGTGGTCCCCGTCCACGACTGGTTCCTCGACGACGACGGCACCCCGTGGATCGTGATGGCCTACATCGAGGGCGCCACGCTGGAAGAGTGGATGGAGCGCGGCCCGCGTACCGAACACGAGGTTGCGACCCTGGCCCGCCAGGTCCTGGGCGGCCTGATGGCCGTCCACCGGGTCGGCGTGCTCCACCGCGACATCAAGCCCGCGAACATCGTGGTCACCCGCGACGGGCACGTGTGCCTGGTCGACTTCGGCATCGCCCGCATCGTCGGCGAGACCGGCGTGACCGCGACCGGCCTGCTCCTCGGCACGGTCGAATACATGGCCCCCGAACGGGTCAACGACCGCGCCCAGTCCCCGGCGGCCGACCTCTGGTCGTTCGGCGTGACCTTCATCCACGCCCTGGAGGGCCACTCGCCGTTCCGGCGCAGCACCTTCCCCGCCACCTTCATGGCCATCCTGAACGACCCCCTGCCGCCCCCGCGCCGCCCCGGTCCCCTGTACGACGCCCTGACGGCCGTGCTGCCCAAGGATCCGGGGCGCCGCATCTCCGCAGAAACACTGGCCGCCCGGCTCGACAGGATCCTCGCCCCGCAGCCGCCCGCCTATGGCCAGCGCGGCCGGGCGGCCTCCGGGCGCGGGGATGCGCGGGGCGGCTCGGGCCGGCCCGTGCAGCCGGACCCTCGTGCGCAGGGCGCGCCGAGGCGGTCTGACCCTCAGGCCCAGCGTGGTTCGGCCGATCCCGGCCGATCGGCTCCCGGCCCGGGTGCGCGAGTACAACCTGGGCCTCGCGCACAGGGCGAGTCCGCTGGGGCTAGGCGGCCGGAGCCGCAAGCTCAGCGCGGTTGGGCGGCCTCGGGGCGGTCGGACCCTGGCGCGCAGGGTGGCTCGGGCGGGTCGGCACAGCCGAGCCGGGGCGAGTCGGGCGCGTCCGCGCAGCCGGGCCCTCAGGGGCAGCGGGGCCGGGCAGCCGTTGAGCGAGCGAATCCTGGCCCGCGAGGTGGCTCGGGCGGGTCGGCACAGCCAGGGCCTCGTGCGCAGGGCGAGGAAGGGGCGTTCAAGGAGCCGGGCCCTGAAGCTCAGGGCGGCCGATCGGGCCATGGCGCGCGAAGTGGCTCGGCGGCCTTCGGGCAGCCGAGGTCTCGTGTGAAGGGCGAGTCTGGGGCTTCCAGGCAGTCGGACCCTCAAGCGCAGCGTGGCTCCGCCTCACCCAGGCAGTCGGAGTTTCGTGCGCAACGGGATCCGGCCGCGCCCAGGCAGTCCGAGCCTCGTGCCCAACGGGGCGCACCCGGGCAGGCTGGTCCTTCCCCGCGCCGTGGTCCGGTCCCGCGCGGGGAGGCCGTCCCCCCTGGGCGAGGTGGTCGCCGCGGCCCCGCCGCCGACGGGTCGCCCGTGTCCGTCAAGAGGATGGAACCGCGGGGAGCGGCCCAGGAGCTCGACGACCTGGTGACGACTCGCCCGCACGAGGTGGCCGCGACCCTGAAAGCCCTGCCGGCTGAGCGGGCCGGGCGCATTCTGGGCCTCATGCGCCCGGATGGTGCGGCGGCGGTGCTGGGGATCCTGCCGCCCGACCAGGGGGTGCGTCTTCTCCTGCACACCGGTGAGCGCACGGCCGGGGCGTTGCTCGGTGTGCTCGGCGTCACCGTGGCGGCGACGCGGCTGCTTGAGGGGATGACCCTGGCCCGGGCCTGTGACGTGCTGGAGCACGTGCCGCCGGCCGTGACCGCCGGTCTGCTCAAGGCGTCGTCCGACGGGCGGTCGGGCCGCCTGCTCAAGGGCCTCAGCCCTGAGACCAAGGCCAAGATCGCCGAGACCGGCTGATCGATGCCCGTGGCCTCGGGTTCGGGCGGCCCGGAGTCCTGAGCGGTTCAGTTGCCGCGGACGACGATGTCGCCGTACGACGTGACCGCCCGGATGTCGACCGTGAGGTTCCCGTCGAACTTCTGCCGGAGGTCGCGCAGGGTGCCGTGACCCGTGGTCGCCTCAAGTCCCGCCGAGACGCCCGCCGCGACCCCGACCTCGATCGTCCCGGCGCTGGTCTTCAGGTCGAGCAGGCCGCTGACGGCCTCGGCGACGCGGATGTCGCCCTGGGCGGTGTCGGCGATGACGGGCCCGTCGACGGTGCCGAGGGAGATGTCGCCCTTGGCGGTCTGGATCCGGCCGCCGGCGAGGCGGCCCTCGGTCCGGAAGTCGGTGGCCATGCCGCTGCCCTCGATCGCCGACCCGGCGGGCAACTCGACGGTCACCTCGACCGAGCCGCTCCTGCCGAACTTGGGGGCGTCGGGCGCCCTGACCTCCAGGACACCGCCGGTGAACGCGACGGTGGTCTGCTCTGCCGCCTTGGCGTCGACCGCGCCGCCGGGGTTGCTCGGCCGGACGTCCACGAGGGTGTCGGCGCGGTCGCCGGCGACGATCCGGACGAGCCCCATCGGGACGGTGATCTTGGCGATGACGGCCTGGGGGGTGTCGAACTTCTGCATGGTGTGCTCCGTGGCGTTCGCGGTGTTTCTGATATTGGAAAGGCTAAGTTGCGTTCGCGAATCCTTCAACTGACTCGTTGCATAAATAGAGCATCCATGCACGTCAATGCACTGAAATCGTTGCATTGGGACTGCGTGTTAATGCAATGCGACGTCGTCTCGTGTTGCAATGACATGGTGTGAAGGTCATAATCGGCAACGGCGGATGCGGTCGAGGGAAGGGGCGGGCCCGATGCCCGGAGGAAGGCTCAGTCAGCAGGAGCGTCAGCAGATCGCCGCAGGGCTCGCCGACGGGCTGGCCTACGCGGAGATCGCCCGGGGGCTGGGCAGGCCCACGTCGACCGTCACCCGTGAGGTCATGCGCAACGGCGGGCCGACCGCCTACCGTGCCGAGATGGCCCACCGGGCCACCGAACGCCGCGCCCACCGCCGCAGGCGGTCGCCCGCCGGCGCTCCGGTGGCGGCGTCCGACGCCTACGGGCGTGATCCCGAGGCCGTCCGCGACTTCGAGGAGTCGTTCACGACCTCGTTCGTCGAGTCGGGGCTGCCGCGCATGATGTCGCGCATCCTGGCCTGCCTCTACGTCAGCGACAGCGGCGGGATGACAGCGGCCGAGCTGGTCCGGCGGCTCCAGGTCAGCCCGGCCTCCGTGTCGAAGTCCATCGCCTTCCTGGAAGGCCGGGCCCTCGTCCGGCGGGAACGTCGGGACGACCGCCGTGAGCGTTACGTCGTCGACCTCGACCTCTGGTATCAGTCGATGCTGGCCAGCGCCCGCGCGAACGACCGGGTCGTCGTGGCGGCGCGCCAAGGGGTCGAGGTGATGGGGCGGGACACCCCGGCGGGGCAGCGGCTGGAGTCGGTCGCCCGCTTCATGGACCACGTGACCAACGATCTGATCCGCTCGACCCTGCAGTGGCGGCCGATCCTCTTCCCCGACGACGACGGGAGACTGTCAGACGGCGTCGAGTGACAACCCGATGACGTCGAGGAGGTGGGCGACCCGTTCGCTGGGTTTCTCGAAGACGAGGTCGTGGCCCCGGTCGCGGACGGTCGCGCGGGCGCGCATCAGGCCGAAGATGCCGGTCGAGTCCATGAAGTCGACGTCGGCGAGGTTCACCGTCAGGCGGCTGCGGCCCTCCACCATCAGCAGGAGGAAGTCGTAGAGGTCGAAGATCGATGTTATGTCGATGTCGCCGCCGACGTGGACGACGATCGCGGCGTCGCGTTTTCGTACGCTGAGCCGGAGGTTCATCTCTGGTCCCGGGTCAGACGACCATCAGCGTCCTGGTGTGCTGGTAAACGCCGCATACCCCCGCAAAACGCCCGCAAACCTGCGTTGATCACAGAGGGTGGGGTAGGGCGCACACATGACAAAAAAGGACGAACCATCCAAAGGTGACGAAGTCACGTGGAAGAGCCACGGTCAGACCGTCCACGGCAAGGTCGAGAAGAAGATCACCAAGCGGACCGAGGAGTCGGGCCGCACGGTCGACGCCTCGCCGGACGAGCCGCAGTACCGCGTGCGCAGCGACAAGAGCGGGCGGACCGCCGTGCACAAGCCGGAGGCGCTCGATGACGACGGGTGATGAGGACTTCGACGATGCCGTCAACATGACGGCCGCCGAACTGGAGAAGTGGCTCGCCACCGACGAGTCCAAGAGCGTCGGCCAGAAGACCGGCGGCGGCGAGTCGACCGGCCACGAGTCGGGCCGCAAGATCGTCGCGATCCTGCGCAAGCGCAAGGGCGAGCTCACCGACGCCGACCGGGCGCACATGCGCAAGGTGACCGGCTACGTCCGCCGCCACCTGGCCCAGCGCCCGAGCGGCGACGTCAGCGGCACGCCGTGGCGCTACTCGCTCATGAACTGGGGGCACGACCCGGAGAAAGCACGATCTTGATCGCCCCGTCGCGCTTCTTCTGGAACGTCTCGTAGGCCTCCGGTGCCTGTTCCAGCGGGAGCCTGTGGGTGGTCAGGTCCATCACACCGAGCGGGTCGGACTCGTCGGTGACCAGGGGCATCAGGTCGTCGATCCAGCGTTTGACGTGGGCCTGGCCCATGCGCAGCGTGATGCCCTTGTCGAACAGCTTGAGCATGGGGATCGGGTCGCTCATGCCGGCGTACACGCCGGAGATCGAGACGGTGCCGCCGCGGCGGACCGCGTCGAAGGCGGTGTAGAGCGCGCTCAGCCGGTCGACGCCGGCCGTCGACATGAGCGGGGCGGCGAGCTTGCCGGGCAGGAGGGTGGTCATGGTCTGGGCGGCCTTGGCCACGGGGGAGCCGTGCGCCTCCATGCCGACCGCGTCGATCACCGAGTCGGCGCCGCGCCCGCCCGTCATGTCGAGGATGCGCGCCTGCACGTTGCCGGTCTCGGAGGCGTCGACGGTCTCGACGCCGTGGCGGCGGGCCATCTCCAGCCGCTCGGGCACGCCGTCGACGCCGATCACACGATGGCCGAGGTGGCGGGCGATGCGGGTGCACATCTGGCCGATCGGGCCGAGGCCGAGCACCGCCACCGAACCGCCCTCGGGCACGTCGGCGAAGGCGACCGCCTGCCAGGCCGTGGGCAGCACGTCCGACAGGAAGAGGAACCGCTCGTCGGGCGGGCCCTCGGGCACCTTGATGGGGCCGAACTGGGCCTGCGGCACCCGCAGATACTCGGCCTGGCCGCCGGGGACCTGGCCGTAGAGCCTGGTGTAGCCGAACAGGGCGGCGCCCTTGCCCTGCTCGCGGACCTGGGTGGTCTCGCACTGGGCGTACAGCCGCTGGTCGCAGGTGTGGCAGTGACCGCAGGAGATGTTGAACGGGATCACCACGCGGTCGCCCGGTTTGATGTGGGTGACCTCGGGGCCGACCTCCTCGACGACGCCCATGGGCTCGTGGCCCAGGATGTCGCCCTCCTCGATGAATGGGCCGAACAGTTCGTACAGGTGCAGGTCGGAGCCGCAGATCGCGGTCGAGGTGACCTTGATGATCGCGTCGTTCGGCTCCTTGATCGCCGGGTCGGGGACCTCGTCGACGCGGACGTCGCGCTTGCCGTGCCAGGTGACTGCCTTCATGATCTGCTCCCTTGGATTCCGGAACCCCCTTCGTTCGCCGTGCCCCCCTTCGAAAACCGCTAACGGATCGAATCCGGGGTAGTCGGGGCCGCATGAAGCGACTGGCCGTTCTCCTGCTGGTCGCGATCTCCGCCTGTGGTGGGGTGGGGTCGTCCACTCCCGGCTTCACCACCATGGGGTTCGGCCTCCCCGACGAGATCGCGACCACCCGCGTGGACGCCTTCAAGAAGGCCCACCCCGACATCCCGGTGACGATCAACCAGGGGCAGTTCGACGAGCAGGCGTTCCTGTCGTCGGTGGCCTCCGGCAACCCGGCCGACGTGGTCTACCTGCCCCGCGAGAAGATCGGCGGGTACGCCGCCCGGGGCGCCCTCCAGCCCATCGGCGACTGCATCGGCGAGCAGGCCATCCCGACCGGCGACTACTACCCGGCGGCGGCCGCCCAGGTCCAGCTCCAGGGCCAGTGGTTCGGCATCCCCGAGTTCTACAACTCCGTCGTGCTGGTCGTGAACGACAAGGCGGCGAAGGACGCCGGCGTCGACCCGGCGAAGATCGACACCAGCGACTGGGACGCCCTGGCCGACCTGGCCGCGAAGATGACCAAGACGTCCGGCGGCACCATCGAACGGCTCGGCCTCCACCCCAAGCTGCCCGAGTTCCTCCCCCTGTGGGCCAAGGCCAACGGCGCCGACCTGCTCAGCGCCGACGGCACGACGCCCCACCTCGACGACCCGAAGGTCGCCGAGGCCCTGGACTACGCCGCGAAGCTGGTCGCCGATCAGGGCGGCTGGAAGCGGGTGAAGGCCTTCGCCGACACCTTCGACTACTTCGGCGCGGGCAACCCCTTCGCCAAGGACCAGCTCGGCATGCTGCTCACCGAGCAGTTCGTCGTGGCGGCCATGGCGGGCGTCGACCCGGACGCGGAGATCACCGTCCTGCCGTTCCTGGGCCGCGACGGCCAGCCGGTCAACAGCGTCGGCGGCAACGCCTGGGCGGTGCCCAAGGGGGCCAAGAACCCCGAGGCGGCCTGCGTCTGGATGAAGGAGATGACCTCCGCCGAGACGTGGATCGCGGCGGCCCGGGCCCGCCAGGCCAAACGGTCGGCCGAGGGCAAGGTCAACATCGGCACGTACACGGGGAACATGAAGGCCGACGACGTGATCTTCAGGGAGATCGTCAAGCCGTCGGGCCACCGCGCCTACGACGACGCCGTCACGGTGATCCGCTCGGTGCAGCAGGCCGGTTTCACCGTCCCGATGTCGCGGGCCGCCGCCGAGTTCACCACCGCCTACCAGCAGGCGGCGACCCGGGTGCTCCAGGGCGCCCAGCCGGCCGCCGACGCGCTCCGCCAGGCGCAGGCCGAGGCGGTCAAGGCGCTGGGCCCGTGAGGACGGGGGAGACGCGGTGGGCGTACACGTTCCTGCTGCCCTGGATCATCGGGCTGGTGCTGTTCCAGGCCGGGCCGATGATCGCCAGCGCGGTGCTCTCGTTCACCGACTACGACCTCATCGGGGCCCCAGAATTCGTCGGGGCCGACAACTACGCCGCCCTGGCCGCCGACCCGAGGGTGGCCCGCGCCATCGAGAACACGCTGCTCTACACCGTGATCCACGTGCCGCTGGCCTGCGTGCTCGCGCTCGGGCTGGCGCTGCTGCTCAACCAGGTCACCGGCCGGGCCGCCGGGGTGTTCCGCACGGTCTTCTACCTGCCGTCGATGACCCCCACCGTGGCGGTCGGGGTGCTGTTCCTGTTCCTGCTGAACGGCCAGGCCGGGCTGCTCAACGAGGTGCTGGGCGTGTTCGGGATCGAGGGCCCGCAGTGGACGAGCGATCCCGACTGGATGTTGCCCGGCATCGTGATCATGTCGCTGTGGAACCTGGGCGCGAGCACGATCGTGTTGTTCGCGGCGCTGCGCAACGTACCGCGCGAGCTGACCGAGGCCGCCATGATCGACGGCGCGGGCAGCCGGCAGCGGTTCCGGCACATCACCCTGCCGATGATCAGCGCCGCGCTGTTCTTCGTGGTGATCGTCGACACGATCGCCGCGCTGCAGATGTTCGACCAGGTCTACACGATGTACTTCGGCACCTCGCAGGCCCAGCAGACCACCGGCGACGCCGCCCTGTTCTACGTCGTCTACCTGTTCCAGCAGGGCTTCCAGTACCTCCACATGGGCTACGCCTCCGCGCTGGCGTGGTTGCTGTTCGCGGTGATCGCGGTGATCACGTTCATTCAGATCAAGGTCGGTGACCGTCTGGTGCACTACGAATGACCGCCCGCCGGATCTTCCCCCTGATGCTCCTGGGCGCGGCCTCGGCGATCTTCCTCTATCCGTTCGTCTGGCTGGTCTTCGCCTCGTTGCGCCCGCGCGACCTGACCTTCTCCGGGCAACTGCCGATCCCGTTCCGCCCGCAGAGCTACGCCGACGTGTGGGACGCCGCCCCCATGTTGACGTGGCTGCTCAACTCGGTCGTCGTCGGCGTCGCGGCGGCCCTGGCGGTGACGGTGTCGAGCGCGTTCGTGGCCTTCGGGTTCGCCTACTTCCGGTTCCCCGGCCGGGGGGTCATGTTCGCGAGCGTGCTCGGCACGATGATGCTCCCGGCGGCGGTGACGCTGGTGCCGACGTACCTGATCTGGAACTCCGTCGGGCTGACCGGCACGCAGGTGCCGCTGTGGGCGGGCAACCTGTTCGGCTCGGCCTTCTACATCTTCCTGCTCCGCCAGTTCATGCTGGGCCTGCCCCGCTACGTCTTCGAGGCGGCGCGGGTCGACGGGGCGTCGTACCTGGGGCTGTTCTGGAAGATCGCGGTGCCGCTGTCGCGCCCGGCGCTGATCATCGCGTTCATCTTCGAGCTCAAGGCGAGCTGGTTCGACCTGATGAAGCCGCTGATCTACCTCCAGGACGCCGAGCTGTTCACCCTGCCGCGCGGGCTGAAGGCCGTGGTCGACCAGTTCTACCAGGGCGGCGACCCGAAATGGGAGATCGTGCTCGCGGCCAGCGTGGTGACCACGCTGCCGCTGATCGTGGTCTTCTTCTTCGGGCAGCGCTACTTCCTCCAGGGCATCGCCACCACCGGCCGCCGGTGAGGCCTCAGCTCACCAGCGCCTGGGTGGCCGAGTCCTTCAGCCGGGCGTTGGCCCAGCGGAGCTGGCGGAGCGTGTCCGGGTGGCACCGCTGGGCGAGCGACAGCAGATCGGCCCGCCGCGCGCCCTGGGCGGCCTGGGCCAGCAGCTCCCAGTCGGCCGACACCCCGGCCGCCAGCCGGTAGAGATACCGGAAGTCGGCCAGCAGCAGCACCGAGGGCTCCCGGTGGCCGAGCCACTCGCGGGTCAGGGGCACGGGCTCCTCCGAAGGCGTCAGGTCGAGCCCGAACTCCTTGCCCGCCGGGGCCAGCAGCCGCAGGTGCCCGGCCGACCAGGCGGACAGGTCGCGGGCGACGTGGAAGGTCTCGTGGTCGCCCCGGTGCCGGTCGGCCATGGTGAGCAGGGCCCGGGTCAGCTCGTCCTCCGACCGGTGCAGCTCGTCGATCAGCAACTGGAACTTCATGGCCGCTCCTCCTTCTCCACCCGGGCGGCGGCGGTCTTGAAGATCGGCTGCTTGGACACCGGATCCCAGTCGGTGACGGTCAGCTCGTTGGCCGCCCGGTCGTGGCCGTCGCCGTCGCGGTCCCAGTAGCCGTAGTGGAAGGGCAGGAAGACCACGCCCGGCCGGATCCCGGTGACCCGCAGGGGCGCGGTGACCGCGCCGCGCGGGGTCGTCACCCGCACCAGGTCGCCTTCGGCCAGACCGAGCCGCTCGGCGTCGGCGGCGGACAACTCCGCCCAGACCTCCGGGGCCGCCGCCTGGAGTTCGGGCGTCCGGCCGGTCTTGGTGCGGGTGTGGAACTGGTAGAGCGAGCGGCCGGTGGTCAGCCAGAACGGGAAGTCGTCGCCGGGCGACTCGTGCGGGGCGACGTACTCGGCCGCGCGGATGACCGCCCTGCCCTCGGGGTTCAGCGCGCGGTAGTCGGTGGCCTCGAACGGGGCGCCGGTGATCAGGTCGCGGCCGTAGGTCTCGCAGTAGTCGGGATCGGCCGGGAACTCGCCGTCCGCGTAGAGGCGCTCGGTGCCGTCGGGCCGCTCGTCGGTGCAGGGCCACTGCACGCCGCCCTCGCGGAGCCTCTCGTACGTCAGCCCGCTGTAGTCGCACGGGCGGCCCCGGGAGCACTCCTTCCAGGCCTCGAACGCGCCCTCGGGGTCGTGCCACTTGACCAGGGGCGCGCCGTCGCGGTCGGTCAGGCCGAGCCGGGCGGCGAACTCGACCAGGATGTCGAGGTCCGACCGGGCCACCCCGGGAGGCTCGACGGCCTGCTCCGACAGGTGGACGGTCCGGTCGGTGTTGGTGAAGGCGCCGGTCTTCTCGCCCCAGGCGGCGGCTGGGAGCACCACGTCGGCCAGGTCGGTGGTCTCGGTCGGGAAGAGGTCCTGGACGACCAGGAACAGGTCCTCCCTGGAGAGGATCTCCCGGATGCGGCGCAGCTCCGGCAGCGAGACGGCGGGGTTGGTGCCGATGACGTACAGGAACCTGATCGAGGCTTCCTCCGCGTAGCGGAAGATCTGCATGGCGTGGGTCGGCGGCGAGTAGCTCGGGATGTCCAGCGGGTCGATGTTCCAGATCCGCGCCAGGTCGGCGACGTGCGCCGGGTTCGACCAGTTCCGGAAGCCGGGCAGGTCGCCGTCGGCGCCGCACTCGCGGTTGTTCTGCGCGGTCGGCTGGCCGTTCATCTGGAGCACGCCGCAGCCGGGCCGGCCGAGCATGCCGCGCACCAGGTGGACGTTGTTGACCTGCACCGCCGCGGCGGTGGCCTGGTTGGCCTGGTAGAAGCCCTGCAGCACGGTCGACAGCAGCCGCTCGGCGGTGCCGATCAGCTCGGCGGCCCGGCGCAGGTCGTCTTCGGGCACCTCGCAGATCAGCGCGGCCTTCTCCAGCGGGTAGTCGGAGACCACGCGCCGCAGTTCGTCGAAGCCGACGGTGTGGGCGTCGATGTAGGCCTGGTCGATCCACCCGTTCTCGATGATCTCGTGCAGCAGGCCGTTCATCAGGGCCACGTTGCTGCCCGGCCGGTTGGCCAAATGGAGGGTCGCGGCCTCGGCGACGGGCGTCGTCCGGGGATCGACGCAGATCACGGCCGGTGGACGGGGCCCGGCCAGCCGGTCGAGGATGCGGCTCCACGTGACGGTCTGGGTGGCGGCCATGTTGTGGCCGTAGAGGCAGATGACGTCGGCGTGGTCGATGTCGGCGTAACTGCCCGGCTGGCCGTCGCAGCCGAACGACTCCTTCAGCGCCGCCGCCGCGGTCGCCGTGCACAGGCGGGTGTTGCCGTCGACGTGGTTGGTGCCCAGACCGCCGTGGGCGATCAGGCCGAGGGTGTAGTACTCCTCCAGGAAGAGCTGGCCGCTCGTGTAGAAGGCGAGCGCGCTCGGCCCCTGCTCGTCGAGCAGCTCCCGCACCCGGCCGGTCACCCGGCCCAGCGCGGTGTCCCAGCTCGCCTCGACCAGACGGCCGTTCTCCCTGACCAGAGGCCTGGTGAGGCGGTCGGGGGAGTTGTTGGCCTGCCAGCCGAACAGGTCCTTCGGATCGACCCGGCCGTGGTTGACCCGGTCGCCGGCCCGGCCCCGGACCCCGGCGATGCGGCCGTCCTTGACCGCGATCTCCAGGCCGTCGCCGTTGCTGTGCAGGACCGCTGCGCTCGGCACCCAGAAGTCGACGTCGCCGGGTTCCAGCCCCTCGGCCAGATGGCAGTCGACCCGCACCGGCCACGGTTCGCCCGGACCATAGGGGGTGCGGGCTCCCCACGGGTCGGCGATCCGGCCGGTCGTCATTCGATTGCGCATGTCCGTCGCCTCACCTGTCATGTCTCTTGTGCGGATCGAGGGCGTCCAGGGACCGGCGGGCCGTCTCCACCCGCGAGGGCAGGGTGCGGCGGCGGGCCAGGGCGCGGGGCAGCCGCGTGACGGCCTCGCCCAGCCCTCGCCACCCCGCCGGGCCCGTGTGCGCCATCGTCAGGGCGGCGCGGGCCACGACCGCCCAGGGCCGCCGCAGCACGGCGGTGAGCAGGGCGTTGCGGCTCACGAGGATCTGCCGCCGGAAGGGGTCGCGGACCGGAGAGGGGTGGTGGTGGGCCACGACCTCCTCGACGTAGGACAACCCCCAGCCGGTCGCGGCGAGGTCCAGGGCGAGCCGCTCCTCCTCGCCCATGAAGAAGATCACGTCGTCGAAGCCGTCGGCGGCCAGGAACGCGTTGCGCCGCACCATCGCGCCGCACGCGAGGAACCCCAGGACGCTGGGGCCGGGGAGATCGGGTGCGCGCGGCAGCGGAGACCGGGCCATCTCCGCGCAGACCGGGTCGACGACCTCGCCGGACCCGACCAGCACCCGGGCCGCGAGCACGGCCAGGCGCGGAGAGGCGTCCATGAGGTCGGCGCCCCGCGTCAGCGCGCCCGGCTCCCACCACGAGTCGTCGTCGGCGAAGGCGACGTAGGGCGTCGTGGCGAGCCGCACCCCGATGTTGCGGGCGCCGGCGCCGAGGTTCTCGCCCGCTTCGACGAGCCGATGGTGCGGGAAGCGGGCCCGGATCATGGCGGCGCTGCCGTCGGTCGAGCCGTTGTCGACCACGATGACGGGCGAATCGTGGTGGGGGAGCGAGCGCTCCAGTTCGGCACGACGGTCGCGGGTGACCACGACCACCGTCACCCGCGCGTCGTCGACTGTCATCGCCGCTCCCCCGGACCTGAGGTCAGCCCTCGCTCACGGCCTTGCTCACCGCGTTGGGCCCGTCGTACTCGCGATCGGGAATGGACTGCAGCGCCTTGACGGTCGTGTCGTCGGCTCCATGGGAGCGGGCCGCGTCGACCAGATCGCCGCGCCGGGCCGGATAGTCCACACCCGACAGGTCCTTCTGCAACTGGATCGGATTCGGTTTCGCCGCCATCTCCTTCTCCTTCCTCCACTGGGGACCGCCGGGTTCAGCGGTCCACGCGCAGGCTGGGCACCGGGTGCGGTACTCGTGTCCCGACTTCACGGCGTCTGATCAGCTCCGCCGCCAGGCGCAGGTGTTCCAGCTCCATGTTCAGGTGGAGCTCCAAAACGGAAGCACCTTTCGGTGATCGCTCATGAATCGGCTCCGGCTCCGCCGGTCCAGCCGATGAAGGGGGCGCACTGTTCGGCCCGTTGCGAAGCTACCCGGGGTCTCCTGGGTGCTAACGCGTCGTTTGTGATGGGTTCAGCCGGGTATGGCGGGTTGTCAGCACAACAGTCGCGCTGCCGAGCACTTCCTGTCTGTCCACAGGAGAGCTCATGAGGACTCATACGCCATCCCGGACCACGTCCCCGCTCCGACAGGCCGCGTTGATCTTCGGCGTGGTGTTCCTGCTGGTGGGGATCCTCGGCTTCATTCCCGGCATCACCACCAACTACGACACGATGCAGTTCGCCGGCCACCACTCGCAGGCGATGCTGCTCGGCGTCTTCCAGGTGTCGGTCCTGCACAACATCGTCCACCTGCTGTTCGGCGTCTGGGGCCTGGCGGCCTCCCGGACCTGGAACGCCTCCCGCGCCTTCCTCGTCGGCGGCGGGGTGATCTATCTGATCCTGTTCCTGTACGGTCTGCTGATCGACCGCGCGAGCGGGGCCAACTTCGTCCCGCTCAACACGGCCGACAACTGGCTGCACCTGGCTCTGGGCGTCGTCATGATCGCCCTCGGCCTGGGCCTGTCCCGGCCGTCAGTGGCCGGAAACCGGACGTGAGCTCATGGACGGCGCATCAGGGGTCCGGTTCATCGGGAACGCCACCACGCTGATCAGCCACGACGGCTTCACCATCCTGACCGACCCCAACTTCCTGCACCGAGGCGAACGCGCCCATCTGGGCTACGGCCTGACCACCCGGCGGCTGCGCGACCCCGCGCTCGACATCGCGGAGTTGCCGCCGCTGGACGCGGTCGTCCTCTCACACATGCACGGCGACCACTGGGACCACGTGGCGAGCGACGGCCTGGACAAGGACCTGCCGATCCTCACCACGGGACACGCCGCCCGCCGCCTGCACCGCGAGGGCTTCGGCAACGCGCGCGGCCTGCGCGCCTGGCGCGACCACGAGCTGCGCAAGGGCGACCACTCGCTCACGGTCACCGCCCTTCCCGCCCGGCACGCGCCCGGCCCGGCGCAGTACCTGCTGCCGCCGGTCATGGGCAGCATGCTGGAGTTCTCCGGTCCCGACGACCGGGTCGACCTGCGCATCCACATCAGCGGGGACACCCTGCTCGACCCGAGGCTCGGCCAGATCGCCACCCGCTTCCCGGACATCGACCTGGCCATCGTCCACCTGGGCGGCACGAGGATCCTCGGCATGATGCTGGTCACCATGGACGCCGAACAGGGCACCGAGTGGGTCAGGCTGATCGACCCGCGCGAGGTGCTGCCGATCCACTACGACGACTACGACGTCTTCACCTCGTCGATCGAGGACTTCCACGACCGCATGGACGAGGCGGGCCTGGCCGACCGCATCCGCTACGTCGACCGCGGCGAGACCTACCCGATCGGCCACCGAACGAAGACCGACGGCCACCTCGGCCGATAATCAGGCAGCAGAAGAGGCGACGATGTTCGTCCCCGGCGATAGATATACGACGGTGGTCGCCTTCTTGGACAAAGCATCAATTACATGCTGATGGACGTCCAGCAGCTCATAGTGGAAGACGCGCTGAATCTCGTCCGCGAATATCTGGCGAACAACCGGCTGTGAATGCCGGGGGCGTGATCGGCGTTACGCCGATCACGCCCCCGGCGTCGAATCACGCGTCGGCGGGCTGCAGTGCCTGCTCGCTGGCCTGGCGCACTCGTTCGATCTGCGCCTCGGTGACGTTGAGGGCGCCGAATTGCTTGACCGCCTGGTAGTAGGTCCAGGCGACGCCGTTGCAGGTGTTGCGGGGCACGGTGGAGTAGCCCGCGCAGACCTGCTTCATGTCGAAGTAGAACGCGTCGTCGACACGCGCCTTGTTGGCCGGGAACTGGCCCACGGCCTTGTAGTTGCGGTAGCCGAAGTCGTGGCGGCGGCACGGCATCCGGAAGTCGAAGCCGAGCGGCTGGTCGGGGCTGGTGGAGCACAGGTCGGTCGACCAGTCGAAACCGTAGTCGGCCCAGGCGCCCTGGTTCTGCCAGGCGGCCCGCCAGCTGCCGGCGCTCGCGGAGGTGGGCTGGCTGAACGTGGAGAGTGCGGAAAGCTTTTGCTGCGTCGTCACCGCCTGTGCGGGAAATGTTAATCCGATTAATGTGGCGAGGGAGGGGGCGACGATCGCGACGGCTCGCTTGACCATGAGCTCTGCCTTTGTCCGTGAGGAGACATGCCGAAGTCCAACGATGCGGCGAAATCGTCCCCGGTGCCGGAACAGATCTGCATCAAGATCGGCCTGAATATTCACAGAACATCGCCATTTACAATCTGACATGTCTGTTGTCAGCCGACCGTCGGGAGCCGCGGCTACGCCCCGCCGCCCGGGGGAGTGAAGAGGCCGAAGAGGTTGCCCGCCGGGTCGCGGACGTAGGCGTTGGCCGGGCCCGACTCGGACGCCTCGTGCCGCGCCACCACCGTGCCGCCCAGCCGTTCGACCGTCGCGCACGTCTCGGCGACGTCCCGCACCGCGACCGTGAACACCGCGTGCCCCGGCATGGCGCCGTCCGTCGCCATGATGCCTCCCGTGGGGGCGGTCGCGCCCGGCGCGGTGATCAGCCGGTAGTCCATTCCCGCCGCGGCGCCCTTCTCGTCCTTGACCGCGCGCCAGCCGAACACCTCACCGTAGAAGCTCTGTGCGGCGTCCGGATCGGCGGTCGCGATCTCGAACCAAGCCACGGTTCCCCACATCGTCATGGTCGTCTCCTCTTGTCGTTGACCTGCGTGCGCTCACCTTCGCAGGCCATGGCGACACCCTTATGTCGGGGTTTTTCCGGTCATGACGAAAGTCTTACGCCGGGCCCCGCGAAGCCCTCCGGGCTCGCCGGATTCCGTAGCGTCGCGGGCATGCGCGTACTCGTCACCGGAGGAGCCGGGTTCATCGGCTCCCACGTCGTCACCGCCCTGACCGCCGCCGGCCATGAGCCGGTCGTGTTCGACGTCCTGCTCCCCGCCGTCCACCCCGACGCGGAGTTCGTCAGGGGAGACGTCCGGGACGCGGCGGCGGTGGCCGAGGTGCTGCGCGGGGTGGACGTGGTCTGTCACCAGGCGGCCATGGTCGGGCTCGGCACGGACTTCGGCGACGCGCCCGACTACGTGTCGTGCAACGACCTGGGCACCGCCGTGCTCCTGGCCGCGATGGCACGCGCGGGGGTGACCCGGCTGGTCCAGGCGGGATCCATGGTCGTGTACGGAGAGGGCCGCTACACCTGCGCGGTCCACGGCGTGGTGCGGCCCGGTCCCCGGGCGGTCGCCGACCTGGCGGCGGGGCGGTTCGAGCCCCGCTGCCCGCGTTGCGGCGCCGGGCTGGTTCCCGGCCTGGTCTCCGAGGACGCGCCGGTCGACCCGCGCAACGTCTACGCCACCACCAAACTCGCCCAGGAACATCTGGCCGCCTCGTGGGCGCGGGCGACCGGCGGCCGGGCGGTGTCGCTGCGCTACCACAACGTCTACGGGCCGGGCATGCCCAGGGACACCCCCTACGCCGGGGTGGCCTCCTTCTTCCGGTCGGCGCTGGAGCGCGGCCAGGCGCCCACGGTCTTCGAGGACGGCCGGCAGCGCCGCGACTTCGTCCACGTCGGAGACGTCGCGCGGGCCAACGTGGCGGCGCTCACCACCATCGAGGGAGCGGGCCACACCGCCTACAACGTCGGCAGCGGCGACCCGCACACGGTCGGCGAGATGGCCGCCGCCCTGGCCGAGGCGTTCGGCGGGCCGATGCCGGTCGTCACGGGCGACTACCGGCTGGGCGACGTGCGGCACGTCACCGCCGACTCCTCCCGGGCGCGGGCGGAGCTGGGCTGGAAGCCGGAGGTGGCGTTCGCCGACGGCGTCGCGGAGTTCGCCCGTGTCCCCCTCAGGTCACCAGCGGCAGGGTGACCTCGAACCGGCAACCACCTGGCACGTTGCGCACGTCCGCCTGTCCCGCGTGGGCCTCGACGATGCCGCGCACGATCGCCAGCCCGAGCCCGGCCCCGGCGGGCGGGGTGCGGGCGGCGGTGCCGCGCCAGCCGGTGTCGAAGACCCGGGGCAGGTCGTCGGCCGGGATGCCGCCGCACGCGTCGGTGACCGCCAGGACCGCGCTGTCGCCGCGCCGGGTGGCGCTCACCGCGACCGTGCCGTCGGCCGGGGTGTGCCTGATGGCGTTGACCAGCAGGTTGGCCAGGACACGGGTCATCTCCTTGCCGTCGACCTCCACCGGCACGTGGTCGATCTCCTCGCCCACCAGCCGCACCCCCCGCTCGTCGGCCAGCGGCCCGGCCCCCAGCAGCGCGTCGGCGGCCAGGTCGCGCAGCGACATCCGGCTCGGCACGGGGGTGAACGCCCCCGCGTGGATGCGCGACAACTCGAACAGGTCGCCGACCATCGCGGTCAGCCGCTCGACCTCGGCCCGGATCTGCCGGTGGTAACGGCCGGGATCGGCGGCGACGCCGTCTTCCAGCGCCTCGGCCATCGCGCGCAGGCCGGTGAGCGGGGTGCGCAGGTCGTGGGAGATCCAGGCGACCAGCTCACGCCGCGACGCCTCCAGCGCCCTCTCCCGCTGCCGCGAGGCGGCCAGCTTCTCGCTGGTGGCGGCCAGTTCCCGGGCGAGGTCATCCAGCTCGGCGGTGGCCGGTGCGGCCGGTGCGGCGAAGTCGCCGCCGTCGCCGAAGTCGCGGGCGGCCCGCGCCAGGTCGCGGCTGCGGGCGACCACCCACCGGCCCAGCACCAGCGCGGTCGCCAGCGACACCACGGCGGCCATCGCGACCACCAGGGTCATCACCCAGAGGTCGTGGGGCGACAGGAACATCGCCCAGGCGACCGACAGCGTCCCGGCGAGCATGGCGGTGACCGCGACGACCGCCACCACGATCAGCGAGACGGCCACCGAACGCCGCCGCAGGAACATCAGCACGCCCGCCCCCGCGAGCCCGGCCAGCGCCGCCCCGCCGAGCGCGAACAGCGCGATGAGCAGCACGTCCTTCATTCCGGCCGCCCCTGATCGAACCCGGGGTCGAAGCGGTAGCCGACCCCCCACACCGTGTGGATCAGGCGGGGCTGGGCCGGATCGTCCTCGATCTTGCCGCGCAGCCGTCTGACGTGGACGGTCACCGTCGACAGGTCGCCGAAGTCCCACCCCCACACCTCCCGCATCAGCTCCTCGCGGGTGTGCGCCCGATAGGGATGCGACAGGAAGTGGGCCAGCAGGTCGAACTCACGCAACGTCAGCGCCAGCTCGACCCCGTCCTTGGCGGCGCGGTGCGTCTCCGGGTCGAGTGTGATCCCGGCCGCGCCCAGTGGCCCGCGCACGGCCGGGACGGCCGCCCGGCTGCGCCGCAGCACCGACTCGACGCGCAGCACCAGCTCACGGGGGCTGAAGGGTTTGGTGACGTAGTCGTCGGCGCCCACCTCCAGCCCGGCGATCCGGTCGTCCTCCTCGCCCCGGGCGGTCAGCATGATCACCGGGACGGGGCTCGCGGCGCGCAGCCGCCGGCAGACCTCCAGCCCGTCGAGGCCGGGCAGCATCAGGTCGAGCACCACCAGGTCGGGCCCGCCCCCGAGGGCGCGGTCGAGCCCGGTGGGGCCGTCGGCGGCCCGGTCGACGGTGTGGCCGGCGCGCAGCAGGTAGTCGGAGACGACACCGGCGACGGTCGGGTCGTCCTCCACGACCAGGATCCTCATGAGCCCAGCCTGACATCTGAGAGCAGGCATAACGGACGGCGTCCGCGTTTCGTAAGGACTCCACGGCCGAAATCCGGCCCGGTTCTTCCTACGGTGGCGGGTGTGATCCAACCAACAGTGGACGTCGTGCTGCCCTGTCTGGACGAGGCCGAGGCCCTGCCGTGGGTGCTGGAACGCATCCCGCCCGGGTGGGGTGCCCTGGTCGTGGACAACGGGTCGACCGACGGATCGGCCGAGCTCGCCCGCTCCCTGGGCGCGACCGTGGTGCCTGAGTCCCGGCGCGGGTTCGGGGCGGCCTGTCACGCGGGGCTCGTGGCGGCGACGGCGGACGTCGTCTGTTTCTGCGACTGTGACGCCTCGCTCGATCCGGGGCTGCTGACGGGGTTCGTACAGAAGCTGGAAGAAGGCGACGACCTGGTGCTGGGATGCCGCCGCCCGCAGTCGCGCGGGGTGTGGCCCGCGCACGCGCGGGCCGGGAACCGGGTGTTGTCGCACCTCGTCCGACGCCGGACCGGCGTGCGGCTCAGAGATCTCGGCCCGCTGCGGGCGGCCCGGCGCGAGGCGCTGCTCAAGCTGGACCTCACCGACCGGCGCAGCGGCTACCCGCTGGAGATGGTGGTGCGCGCCGCCGACGAGGGGTGGCGCATCCGCGAGGTCGACGTGCCCTACCTGCCCCGCAGCGGGAAGTCCAAGGTCACCGGCACCTGGCGGGGAACGTTCCAGGCGGTCATGGACATGCGGAAGGTGCTGGCCCGATGACGACCCTGCTCGTGATCGCCAAGGAGCCGGTGCCGGGACGGGTGAAGACCCGGCTGACCCCGCCGTTCACCCCGTCGGAAGCGGCGGCGCTGGCCGCCGCCTCCCTGGCCGACACCCTCTCCGCGGTGATGGACACCCCGGCCGACCGCCGGGTGCTCGTGCTCGACGGCTCTCCCGGCCCCTGGACGCCACCGGGCCTGGAGATCCGGCCGCAGTGCGGCGGCGGCCTGGACGAACGCCTGGCCGCCGCGTTCGCCGCCTGCGCCGGGCCGGCCCTGCTGATCGGCATGGACACCCCGCAGGTCACCCCCGGCCTGCTCGAACCCGCCCTGGATTTCAGCCGGTACGACGCCTGGTTCGGCCCGGCCGACGACGGCGGCTTCTGGGCCCTCGGCCTCAGGGACCCCGACCCGGCGCTGCTGCTCGGCGTGCCGATGTCGGTGCCGCAGACCGGCTCCGCGCAACGTGCCCGGTTACGGCACCTGAAGGTCGGCGACCTCCCCGCGCTGCGCGACGTCGACACCGCCGCCGACGCCAGGGAAGTGGCCGCCCAGGCGCCCTGGACCCGGTTCGCCCGCGCACACCTGGCACTCTCGGCGGCCCTGCGGTGACCTGGCACGACGACCCTTATGCCCTCGCCCTGCGGGCCGGGCGCGGCCCGCTGTTCCTGCGCCGCGCCGACGGACGGCGGTTCCCCCTCGACGTCGAGCGCTGGTGCGCGGTCGCGGACGCCGCCGACTGGTCGGTGCTGGCCCGGTGCCGGGGCGCGGTCCTGGACGTCGGCTGCGGGCCCGGCCGCCTGGTCGCCGCCCTGGCCGAACAGGGCCACCGCACGCTCGGCGTCGACATCAGCCCGGCGGCCGTCGCCGGAACACGCAGCCGGGGCGGCATGGCCCTGTGCCGGTCGGTGTTCGACCCGCTTCCGGGGGCGGGCCGCTGGACCACGGCCCTGCTCGTCGACGGCAACATCGGCATCGGCGGCGACCCGGTCGCCCTGCTGCGCCGCATGGCCGAACTGACCGCCCCGAACGGCCGGTTGATCGCCGAGGCCGACCCCGTCGAGGTGGACGACCACCACGAGGTCCGCCTCGACGACGGCCGTGGCGGTCTCGGCGCCCCGTTCCGCTGGGCCAGGGTCGGCCCGGCGGCCCTCGTGAGACACGCCGCGACGGCGGGCTGGTCGCCCGTCGACGACTGGTCGGTCGCCGGACGACGGTTCGTCGAACTGGTCAGCGCCGACGCCGGACCAGCACCAGCACGACCGCGACCACGGCGACTGCAACCAGGCAGATCAGCAGGTTGAGCCCGTAGGGCTGGGCGAGCAGGGTCGGGTTCGGCGGCGGGCCGGGGCGCAGCAGCACGGGCACCGTGATCAGGGTGAGCGCCCCCATGGTGATCAGCGCCCCGCGCACCACCGCCCGGTCGGGCAGCCGCGCCACCAGCAACCCCGCCAGCAGGACCAGGGGGCCGACGACGACGTCGTGCAGGGCGATCGCGCCGGCGAACCCGACGACGACTCCCCACAGTCCCGGCAGCGGCAGCAGGTGGAACAGCCCGACCGCGATCAGCACGACCCCGGCCGCGCCCAGCGTGATCCTCACAGCGCCTCCAGTCGGGAGACCCACTTGGTCTGCAGTACACCCGGCCGGTTGGGAGCGATGATCCGGGCCGGATAACCGTGGTCGAGCGAGAGCACCTCGTCGTTGAGGCGCAGCGCGAGGAGGGTCTGGGGGTCGTCGGCGTACGGGGCGGGCATCGCCGTGGTCCGGTAGTAGCCCCACACCTCCATCGACGTCACGCGCACCGCTGTGCCCGGCGGTATGCCCGCCCGCGCCAGCAGGTCGCGGATCGGCACGCCGGTCCACCAGGCGTCGACGCTCCATCCCTCGACGCAGGCGATCGGCAGGCGCACCCGCCGCTGCGGCAGGGCGGTCAGCTCCGCCAGGCTGATCCGGTACGGGGCCGGTCCGGCCACCTCCAGCGCCCAGCCTTCGGCCGAGGCGTAGGTGACCTGGGCGGCGGCGGCCGTCCGGTTGACGGGCACACCCTGGGTCGCGTTGTCGGGGTTGCGGGGCGCGAGCAGGTCGAAGGCGCGCAACGGGGTGAACGCCTGCCCCACGGTCGTCAGGGTGACGGCGCCCACGGCCGCGCCGACCCCGGCGAGCAGGGCCCGGCGGTCGGCCGCGTCCACGTCGGACGTCCTCCTCCTCCAGTGGGCCCTGATCAGCGGCGCCTTCACGGCCAGGTGGAGCAGCAGCGACCCGGCCACGATCCAGGCGACGGCGTAGTGGGCCTGGGTGAACGAGAACGGCCACGGATACCACTGCAAGATGTTGATCAGCCCGGTGAACAGCTCGAACACCGTCGCGGCGACGAGCAGGGCGATCGTCAGCCGCTCGACCAGGTGGGTGAACGACCGGAACGGCGGCCAGGCGAACAGCCGGGGGTAGACCGTCCACAGTTTCGCCATGACCAGGACGATCGCCGCCAGCCCCGAGGCGACGTGCAACCCCTGCGTCAGCCGGTAGCCCCACACGGGCCGGGTCGGCAGCAGACCGGCCGCCCAGCCGGGCGGGTGCTGGAGGACGTGGCTGATCAGCCCGGTCAGGAAGCACACGACGATCGCCGCCCCGAGCCAGCGGCCGATGGCCACGGCGGTGCGGGGGTCGTGCAACCGCCCTCTGAACTGCGGAAGCGCGGATCTCATGGCTCCCATGCAACCGCGCCGAGGCCCCGATCAGAGGGGCCGGACACCTTACGAAACCCGGACGTCCGGCCGCGCGGGGATCTCTTCCGGCGGCGCGCGGGCCAGGGTGGCCGGGTGAGACTCACCGTCGTCCTGCTCGCCGCCCTGGTCGCCGCCGTGGCGTGCGCGATCACCCGTGCCGGGCAACTCGCCGACCCGGCCGGCCTGACCGCCTGGTACGCCGTGTGCTGGGTGTTGTTCGCGGCGGCGGCGTGGTCGCTGCGCCGCGTGCCCGCCCGCCGGGCCGCCGCGCTGGTGATCGCGGGCGGCCTCGCCGTAGGGGCGACCGGTCTCCTGGACGGCCCCCGGACCAGCACCGACTCCTACCGCTACGCCTGGGACGGCCGCGTCCAGGCCGCCGGCGTCTCCCCGTACGACCATCCTCCGGCCGACCGCGCCCTGGCCGACCTGCGCGACGAATGGTTGTTCCCGGATCGCTCCGTCTGCTCGCAGACCTACCTGTCATGGCTCCCGGAGGGCGGCTGCACCCGCATCAACCGCCCCACCGTGCCGACCATCTATCCACCGGTGGCCGAGGCCTACTTCCTGGCCGTGCACACGCTGTCGCCCCCCGGCTCCCGCCACAAACCGCTGCAGCTCGGCGGGCTGCTGCTGGCCATGGCGACGACGTCGCTGCTGGTCCGCGTCGCCGGGGCCCGCGCCGCGTCCCTGTGGGCGTGGTGCCCGGCGGTGCCGGTCGAGGCGGTCAACAACGCCCACGCCGACGTGCTCGCCGTCCTGCTGGCCGTCGCCGGGATCGTGGTCGTGGCCCGCCGCCGCGTCGCCGGGGGAGCGCTGCTGGGCGCCGCCGTCGCCGCGAAGTTCCTGCCCGCGCTGCTGCTGCCCGGCGTTCTTTCCCGGGTACGCCGACCACGCGACGCCCTGGCGGTCCTCGTGCCGGCCGGGGCGGTGGTGGCCGCCGCCTACCTGCCCTACCTGCTGGTCTCGAAGGCGTCGGTGTTCGGCTATCTCGCGGGATACACGGCCGAAGAGGGCTACCAGGACGCCTCCGACGGCCGCTACTCCCTCATCCGCTGGTTGCTCCCCGACGCCTGGGCGTTGCCGGTCGTCGTCGTGGCGATGGGCTGCGTGGCGGCGTACACGATGATCAAAGGCGATCCCGAACGGCCCTGGTCCGGCGCGCTGACCCTCACGGGCACCGCCTTCCTGCTGCTCACCCCCGGCTACTCCTGGTACGCCCTGCTGGTCGTCGCCCTGGTCGCGCTCGACGGGCGGTGGGAATGGCTCGGCGTCGCCGCGGCCGGGGCGGTCGCCTACGTGACCGGCATGGGCACCGCCGCCTACGCGGTGGCCGCCCTGCTCGTCGCCGGGGTGACCTGGTGTCGCGCAGTCGCCCGCGGGGTAGATCAACGCCGCGCTGCGACAGCCGACGCCGGGGGACGGGAAAGCCAGGGATGACCGACGTGCTCAACGCCCTGGTGGGCGCGCCGGAGAGGGCGCTGATCGCCGCGCTCAAAGTGCTGGCCCTCTTCGTCACCGCGGTGATCGCCTTCCGGCTCACCGGCCGCCGCGCCCTGACCGAGCTCGCCCCGTTCGACTTCGTCACCGCGGTCGCGGTCGGGGCGCTCATCGGGCGCACCGCCACCGCCACCGACGCCTCCTGGCTCGACGGCGCCGCCGCCCTCGTGACCCTGCTGCTCGCCCACCTGGCCGTCGTCCACCTGCGGTTCATGCCGGGCATCCGGCACCTGGCCGACCCGTCGCCGCGCGTGCTCGTCCACGACGGGAAGATCCTGCAGCCCGCCCTGCGCCGCTGCGGGATGACCCGGTCGGACCTCGACGTCGTGCTGCGCCAGCGTGGCGTCGCCGACCTGACCGCCGTCCGCCTCGCGGTCTTCGAGCCGAACGGGGCGATCTCCCTCATCACCCGTGCGGAACCCGCGGACGACTGACCGGATTTTGCATGACCGATAACCGGTCGAAACACCCGCCGGTCACTGTGGAGCCACATCCGAGCCCCCCGAGAGCTCGTGCCACGGATGGGAGTTCACCATTTCCACCAACCACTGGAGCTCGGCGAGCCGCCGCAGCCTGCTGGCCGCCGGCCTGGCCGCGACCTTCGCGGCCACCCTCCCCGCCCCCGCCAAGGCGTCGCCCGGTGACAAGGGCCACCCGAAACCCGCGAAGTGGGACCACCACCTCAGATCCACCCCGGACAAACTGCACTGGGGCGGCTACCCGATCGGCTGGACCCCCGGCCTCACGATGAGGTCAGGCCAGACCGTCCGCGTCGACACCCTCTCCCACCAGGGCTTCACCAACCCCGCCATCCACCCGAACGACTACTTCGGCGCCTTCGGGGTGACCCCGAAGGAGATCCTCCCCGACGGCATCGCCTTCTGGCAGACCCTCCCCGAACGCGAGGCCACCGGCCGACGGTACGGCGGCCACGTCCTGACCGGCCCCATCTACGTCGAGGGCGCCGAGCCGGGCGACACCATCGCGATCGACATCCTGGACGTCGACACCCGGGTCCCCTACGGCTTCAACAACACCGCCCCGACCGGCGGCGTCATGGCGACGTTCTACCCGGGCTGGCGCGAGGGCGACCAGGGCCTCGACATCCCCGCCGTCATCCCGCCCGACCTCCCGGCCGGCGTCTGGCCCGACGTCCGCACCCACCTCTACCGGACCGGCATGCACCGCGGCGAAGAGGTCGTCTTCTTCGCCGACGACATCATCATCCCGACCCACAAGTTCATGGGCATCATCGCGGTCGCCTCACCCACGGGCGAGTTCATCGGCAACACCGAGAACGAGCCGCCACCGGCCACCGGCGTGCAGAACTCGACGCCTCCCGGCAAGTTCGGCGGCAACATGGACGTCCGCGACCTCAACGTCGGCACGACGCTCTACCTGCCGGTCTTCCAGCCGGGAGCGCAGATCTTCATCGGCGACCCGCACAGCTGCCAGGGCGACGGCGAGGTCAGCGGCACAGCGGTCGAACACTCGCTGTCCGGGACGTTCCGCATCACGGTGATCAAGAACACGACGACCGAACTACCGTGGGCCGAGACCGACGACCACTGGATCATGATGGGCATCCACTGGGACCTCGACCGGGCCATGCGGATCGCGGTCGAGAAGACCGTCGACTTCCTGGTCACGACCCAGGGGCTGACGGTACCGAAGGCCTACTCGTTCGCCTCGATCGCGGTGAACTACCACAACGCCGAGGTCGTCGACCGGACCCAGGTGGTGACCGGCTACATCCCGAAAAACGTCTTCAAGGGGCGTCGGCACTGACGAGGCGTGGGTGGTGGACCTGTCCGGACCGCCGGTTCTCGCCGGGCCCACGTGGTGACCGGCTACGTGCCGAAGGAGATGTTCAAGGCGCGGCGGTGCTGACGAGGCAGGGGGTGGCGGACCTGTCCAGACTGCCGGTTCTCGCCGGACCCAGGTGGTGACCGGCTACATGCCGAAGGAGATGTTCGAGGCGCGGCGGTGCTGACGAGGCGGGGTGGCGGACCTTGCTTCGTCACCCGTCCGGACCGGCGATTCTCGCCGGACACAGAGCGTCTACAAGGGCCGGGAGCGCTGACCGGGTGGCGGAGCGGATCTTGCTTCGCCACCCATCCGGACCGCTGGTTCTTGCCGGACGCTGGTCTGTGACCGATGTCGCAGGATTGATCGCCGGGAAGACGATCAAGTCCTCGACCTGTGGGCAGCACCGAGGTTCTCGCCGACCCGGAAGCGGTCGCGATCCTATTCGGAGGTGCCTGACATGGCCGTGTTCGAGCTGATCTGCTACCTGATCGCCTTCGTCCTTTTCGTCCTCGCCGCCCTCAACGTCGGCGCGCGCTTCAACCTGATGGCGGCCGGACTCGCGGCAGCCGTCCTGCCGACGCTGGTCGAGGCGTTCAACGCGCTGAGCTGAGGAGCCTTGCTCGGACGTAGGCGGCGGCGCTCAAGGTCGTGGGAGACCTGAGCGCCCCGGCTCTCAGGCGATACCGGGCGGCGGGCCCATCTCCGCCTGAGCGAAGGCGTGATCCATGCCCGGGCCGGAGTGGTCGGAGCTCGGCAGCTCACTGGGATTCTGGCCGCCGAAGTCGGTTCCGGGCAGGGTGTCGTGATCCTGGCCGCCGAAGTCCGTTCCCGGCAGGGTGCCGTGCTGGTGTCCGCCGTTGTCGGTTCCGGGCAGGGTGTCGTGATCCTGGCCGCCGAAATCTGTTCCGGGCGGGGTGCCGTGCTGGTGTCCGCCGGTGTCGGCGCCTGGGTCTTGCCCGCCGAAATCGGTGCCCGGTAGGGGAGCAACGGGACTGCCCTGGTGGCCCGTGCCGGACTGATGGTCGGCGTCGGCCGGGGTGCTCGTGGTGCTGTCTTCGGGGCGGAGGCCGCCGTGGGGCTCGGCCGGGGACGGCTTGGGGGATGAGTTCACCGAATGAGGGGGATCCAGGCCGGGGACATAGGTCGTCTGGACCTCGTCCAGTTGACTGCGCCCTCCCCCCGGATGCGCCTCGCTCTGCGGGCCGAAGTAGGGCTGCCCGTGCCCGTGCCCGGAACCTTCGCCTCGTTCGGTGGCCGGGTGGTGGGGCGTGGCGGGGGCGTTGTGGTGGGTGGCCGTGGCGTTCCACAGGTTCACGTCCACCGTGGGGGTCGCCGTGTTGTCCGCCGCACCTTGCGACGCGGTGTGGTGGGACCCGTGATGGGTCGCTTCCTTCGGGGTCGTGCTCTCCGGGGGCGGTGGTTTGTGCTCGCCCATGGGGACCTTGCCGGGATCGTCGGCAGGGGAGAGCTCGGTCTCGGGGTGTTTGCCGGGGAACTTGCCGGTGCTCATCGTGATCGCTCCACTCGGGGCAGGGGCCGGATGTCAGGTCCAGGGGCCGCGGATGGGCAGGCGCTCGGCCGGGATGCGGGATTCGAGATAGCGCCCGATCTCCCTGACCCGCGCCGGAGTGCCCACGCCGGACATTTCGATATGAGTGACGGAAGACGCTCCGTTGTCGTTGTATCGAATGCCCAGAGACGCGGTGTGAGTGAAATATGTCCCGAATGTGCGTCGATAGCTGGGCGCCTCGACGATCTGGTAGTACCAGATGAACTGCACCGTACGCCTGATCAGCCCACGTCTGATTTCCACGCCGTATTCGTACACATCAGACCCGTTGATCCGGGAATTCAGCAGCGCGGCCGGAATGCCGACGATCACGATCACCAGGGCGGCCGTCGTGACCACCGCGACGAGCAGCAGACTCGGCGCCGGCCAGTCGACCCCGAGCCGGAGGTTCCCGTACATGATGACCGGCCAGTCGATGACGCCACTCGCGATCCCGGCCGCCACGGCCAGGAGGAGCAGCCCCGCCGCGATCTTCGGCCCTCCGAAGAGGGCGACGGCGAGCAGGGCGGCGAGCGGCGCCGACTCGCCGCCCGCGTACACGCTGGAGACGGGCACCGCGGCGGCGGCGGCCAAGAGTGCCTTGCCCAGGGTCCCGGGTATGAGATGCCTGGCCTTGAGCCTGAGCGGGGCGACCAGACGACCGCGGTCGACCACGCGGCGGTCGTCGACCAGGGAACGCAGCGGCGGCGGGACCTCCGAACCGGGCTCACCGGCGACCGGCTCCTCGCACTCGCGCAGCCTCTCGCGGGCGTCCCGGAACTCGGTCACCTCCAGAACCCGCCGGTAGGCGTCGGCGGCGCCGGCCCGGTCGCCGTCCGCCTGGAGGACGCGGCCCAGCCGGTAGGCCGCCTCGTAGTGCCCGGGCATGCGGTCGAGGACCCGGAGCAGCTGAGCGGCCGCCTCGGCGGTGCGGCCGAGATCGGTCAGGCAGACGGCGAGCGCGTAACGGGCCGCCACATCGCCGGGGGCCGTTTCGAGAAAGCCCTCCAACAGAGGGATCGCTTCCTGGGGCCGTCCACGACGGCGTAATTCGCTCGCCCGCGTATAGGCGTTTGGGTTGGCGTCATCCATATTGGACGGAGAATCCGGCAGATAATCGCCGTCCGTGACACGTCCTTCTAGCACGCTCCATTCTGTCCGGATAAATGGCGCTCGGCCAGTGTGCGATGCGGAAAGCGGGGATCCCAGATGACCACGCCGCCTTAGTCGCCCCAGACCAGCCGGTAGATCACGGCGGCCCCCATGAACCGCGGGCCGCCGATCGCCACGCGTCGTCTCGGGAGTGAAGACTTCCACTGCGGACCCGACGCCGCGGAGGAGCTCCCGAGTAACTCACGGTAGTCGTCGCCGGGCACCGCGATGCCGGCGCCCAGCAGGTAGCCGAACAGCAGCAGCACCATCACGGGGGACAGCCGAGCGCAGGTCGCCACCGTCACAGGCCCATGCGGGGGGCGGTGCGGCCGTGCTCGAACTCGCCTGGGGCATCATCGCCACCCCGTGATAATCGTCACATGCGATCGGTGTCAGTCGTTTATGGTTTCCCCGGACGATGGCGGCGAATATGAATGCGTGACGGCCTCCCGCAGCGGCCGACAATTTCGCACGCCGAAATCATGGACGGCCTTCCCATTTCGTATGGGCAGGCCGTCTTCGCGTTCACAGAAAGCACCGATGTGACGATTGTCATGAATGGCAGATGTTACTTGATTCTGGTGCCGCCGGCCGGAACCGGCGATTCTGAATATGTGACAAGGGGGAGCGAGCAGTCCAGATGCCCGCTGCCGATCCGTCGAATCTCGGCCCGTGCGCCGTGGTGTCAAAAGGAGAGATCTGATGAGTGAGAGCGTTTTCGTTCCCAGCGACGAGGACCGCAAGAAGTTCGCCCGTCTGGTCGCCGCCGCCTGGTCGGACGACCAGGTCAAGGAGCGCTACGAGACGGAGCCCCGCGAGCTGCTCGCCGAGTACGGCTTCGCCCTCCCCGCGGGCGTCTCGGTCCCGCCGCTGCCCCCCAAGCCCGAGGGCGAGTTCTCCGTCGAGCAGCTCGAAACCGCCGCCGGCTCTGAGGCGGAGGGCACCATCGGCACCCTCGGCTGCTTCAGCAACACGATCGGCACCCTCTTCTGCTTCGACCCCGCCTAACCTTCCGCCGGGAGATTCGGATCACGAACGGCCTGCCCGCCGCACCATTGAATGGTGCGGTCCGGGCAGGCCGTTTTCGCATGTGTTCTCACGGAGGCCAGATGACGATTGTCATGAACCACATATGTGGATTGCCTCTGTCGGCGCCGGGGACTTCGGCAAACCATGGACATGTGAGAAGGGGCCCGAAAACGAGGAGAGTGCCCAATGGCGGAAAGCATCTACGTACTCGGCGACGAGGACCGCAGGAAGTTCGCCCGGCTGGTCGCCGCGGCCTGGGCGAACAGCGAGCTCAAGGCCCGTTACGAGGCACGGCCCCGTGAGGTGCTCGTCGAATATGGCGTCGTGATCCCGGCGGGCATCCCCACCCCGCCGCTGCCCGCCAGGCCCGAAGGGGAGTTCTCCGTCGAGCAGCTGGAGGACGCGGCCGGCGTCGCGAGCTCCTGCGGCGTCTGCTACCCCTGCGCCGTCACCGTGGGGATGAACGCGACCATCGTGTGAGACATCCCCTACTGAGTGACACCCGAAAGCCCGTCTTGCCGGTGACCCGTTGCCTTCTCTGAAACGGGTTGTCATGATCCGTTTGTGAGCGAATCGGGAGATTCCGGATCGCGGACGGCCGTTCCCGCACCACTCGAGGTGCGGGTCGGGCGGGCCGCCGTCATCGCGTTCGCCCTGTTCCTGATGGCCCGTACCGTCGCGCACTACATCCAGGACTCGCCGGCTCGCGCCGTCCCCGCGGTCATCCTGACGGTCGCCGTGATCGCCCTCTACGTGTGGTCGGGTTATCCGGGGCGCAGCCGCCATCGGTGGCGGTTCGTCGCGGCGTCGGCGGTTCTCGTCTACCTTCCGCTGCCGCTCCTGGGCGCCTGGTGGGCGGGGGCGGGAATCTTCCTGGCCGCGACCGTGCTGGGTTTCCTCTCCCGGTGGTACGCGCTGCCGGCCTTCGCCCTGGTGCTCCTGCTGGAACTGGGCAAGTCCCTCGCCCTGGGAGACGACCCCACGACGGCCCTGTCATGGATCCTCACCGTCGCGGTGGCCGCGGTGCCGCTGGCGGCGTTGACGCATTTCGCGGAGACCGCGCGGGTCCTCTACGAGACCCGGGCCGAGCTGGTCGCGGCCGAGGTGGCGGCGCAGCGGGCGCGGTCGATGGGCGAGCTGGAGGGGATCCTCGGCAGCCGCCTCAACGCCATCGCCCAGCAGGGTTTCCGCATTCTCAGTGACGGCGACGGCAACACCGAGATCCTCAAGAAGCAGCTGCACGGCATGCACGACATAGCGGTCGAGGCGCAGCGGGACATGCGGGAATTCGCGCACCGAGTGCAGCAATAGGGCGATGACCTTGGTAAATGATAAACATCACAGAATGTCCGTGATGGCGTGTTCTGGCTGGACCAGGGGCGACTGGCAAAACTGATGTCACAGGCGGTCCCCCTCCCAACCTCCGGGGAGAGCCGACCCGGAGCCGCCTGATGAGGTGACAGCATGCCGGAAGACTCGACACTGCCTACCGAACTCCGGACCCAGCTCGCCCGATTCTTCGCCCGTGCCTGGTCGGACGAGACGCTGAGAGAAGAATTCGCGCTCGACCCGCGCGCCGCGCTCGCCGCCGCCGGGATCGACTGGCCCGACGGCCTTCCCATTCCCGAGCTGCCCGAACGGCCCGAGCAGGCCCTCGACCTGGAGAGCCTGGAGGCTTCGGCGGGTGCCGCCCTCAGCACCATCGGCACCGTGAGCTGTCCCACCGGCTGCTTCAGCAACTGACGACTCAAGAACGGCGCCGGGTGGTGGGCAGTCCAGATGCCCACCACCCCGCCATTGAAGCATCTCATATCACGCTGCGGGAGACCTGTGATGACTGTAGACACGATCGACTGGACCATCGCCCAGCGCAGAGGATTCGGCGAACTCACCGCGCGGTCCTGGTCGGACCCCGGCCTGCGGCTGCGTTACGAGTCCGAGCCCGCCGCCGTGCTGGCCGAATACGACATCCACCTGCCCGACGGGGTGCCCGCCCCGGCGCTGCCGCCGACGCCGGTCGGAGAGGCGGAGGTCGAGACGTTCAGCGGGTCGACGTCACCGCCGCCCTGCATCACCTTCTGCTTCTGCTGGCCGTCGGCGGCAGTGAAATGAGCACGACCGCCGTCGAGACACTGGGAGGCGAGCGGATCGACCAGCTCGTCTCCTCCGTGCGGACCAGATCGTGGCTCGCCGCGGTCGCGCTCATCCTGCTCGCCGGCTCCGGAGCGGCGTGGATGTGGCTCGGGCAGGTCCGTGACGTGGTGCCGGCGCAGGGGGTGCTGGTGGCGGGGAGCGGGCCGGTGCCGGTCGCCGCCCCCGTGTCCGGCAGCCTGGCCGAGGTGTTCGTCCAGGCCGGGCAGGACGTGACCCCGGGCACGGCGCTGGGCGTGGTCGCCGACGCGCACGGGGCCCGGCGGGTCGTGACCAGCACGACGAGCGGGCGGGTGCTCCGGACCGCCGCGCCCGGGACCGCCCTGGCCGCCGGCGGCACGGTCGCCGTCGTCGACCCCGCCACCGGGCCGCTGCGCGCGCTGCTCGTGGTCGGCCACGACCGCATCGCCTCACTCACCGCGGGTCAGGCCGTCGCCGTCGGCGGCGTGCCGGGCAAGGTCAGCGCCGTCGACACCTACCCCGCCACCGGCGACCGGCTGCGCCCGCTCTACGGCGACGCCCTCAAGGCCGACGGCCGCTTCGTGGTGACCGTCGACCTCGACCGTCCGGCCTGGCCGGGCGCCACCCTCACCCCGGTGCGCGGGGAGATCACCATCGACGTCGTCCGCCCGGTGGACGTGCTGTTCCCCGGGGAGACGAGTCATGGCTAAGACTGCGACGAAGACCGCGACCAAGCCGCGCCCGGTCCGTACCGAGCGCCGCCCGCAGATGGAGGACGCCGACTGCGGGCCGGCCTGCCTCAGCATGATCTTCGCCTATCACGGCCTGCGTGTTCCCCTGCACGAGATCAGGGAGCGGTCCGGCGTCGGCAGAGACGGCCTCTCCGGGGCCGGCCTGAAGAGGGCGGCCGAGGAGTACGGCTTCGACATCACCGGCTTCCGCCTGGAGGCCGACGAGCTGGAGACCCGCCCCGTCCCGTCGATGATCTACGTGGACCGCCGGCACTTCGTGGTGCTGGAGGGGATGCGGAAGCGGTGGGCGTACATCAACGATCCCGCCGTCGGCCGGATCCGCCTGAGCAGGGAGGACTTCAAGAAGCGGTTCAGCGGGATCGTGCTGGTGCCGCGTCCGGGCGAGGGTTTCACCCCTCGTGGTAAGCGCTTCCCGGTGGTCCGGTCGGCGCTGGAGAAGGTTCGGCCGTACCTGTCGACGCTGGTCGCGATAGCCGTGATGGCCTTCGTGCTCGCCCTTCCCGCGGTCGCCACGTCGCTGCTCACCAGGCTGCTGCTGGGCGAGGTCCTCATCGCGGGGGACCCGTCCTGGTCCGCGCCGGTGCTGTTCGGGCTGCTCGCCTGCGCCGCGTTCACCCTCGCCGGGACCTGGGTGCAGCAGCGGCTGCTCGGCGCCGTGCAGACGGCGATGGCGGCCGACCTGTCGGGCCGGTACATGTGGCGGCTGCTGCGGCTGCCGGGTGACTTCTTCCACCGCCGGATGATCGGCGGGCTGGTCATGAAGACCTCCTTCGGCGCCGGGCTGTCCATCCTCCTGTCGGACCGGGCCGCCGTCGCCGTGGCGGCCGTGCTGACCATGTCGCTGCACTCCGCGATCCTCTTCACCTTCCATCCGGCCTTCGCCCTGGTGGCCGGCGTCCTGGCCGCGATCAACCTGCTGACGATGCGTGCGGTCAGCCGGGCCAGCGCCCCCCACCAGCAGAAGCTGCTGTTCGAGGAGCACCGCCGCGACAGCATGGCCTTCAACGGCATCTCGATGGCCGAGGCGCTGAAGGCCGACGGCGCCGAGGGCTGGTTCTTCGCCAAATGGGCGGGCCTGTCGGCGCGGGCGCTGTCGGCGACGCAGGACCTCATGCGGGTGACGCAGGCGCTGCTCGCGGTGCCCGCCGCGCTGGGCTCGCTCGCCGGAGCCACCATGGTGATCACCGGCGCGGTGCTGATGGCCGACGGCGAGGTGACCATGCCGACGGTCATCGCCGCGCAGCTTCTCGTCGGGGCGTTCCTGGTGCCGGTCACCGCACTGGTCGGCATAGGCGCCGAGACGCAGATCGCGATCGCGCAGACCAGCATGTACGACGACGCCGTCACCGCCGACCTCGACCCGCAGTACGCGGCGCCGCCGTCGGCCCCCGACGGCACCGGCGGCCTGCGCGGCGTGGTCGAGTTCCGCGACGTCTCCTTCGGCTACGACCGCCAGCGCGGACCGGTCATCAGCGGCCTGTCGTTCCGCGCGGAACCGGGCCAGCGGGTGTCGGTGGTCGGCCGGACCGGCAGCGGCAAGTCCACCGTGGCCCGCCTGCTCACCGGCGCGGTCAGGCCATGGGGCGGGGAGATCCTGCTCGACGACCGGCCGCGCGAGGAGTGGCCCCGGGAGACGCTCACCACGTCCGTCGGGTACGTCGAGCAGAACCTCCAGGTGTTCGAGGGCACCGTGGCCGACAACCTCACGCTCTGGGACCAGACGATCCCGCAGTACCGGCTGCACCGGGCGCTCACCGACGCCTGCCTGGCCGACGTGGTCCAGCGCCGTGGCGGCCTGTCCGGCGGCTGGATCCAGGAGCGGGGCCGGAACCTGTCGGGCGGCGAACGGCAGCGCCTGGAGATCGCGCGGGCGCTGGTGCTGTCGCCGTCGGTGCTGGTTCTCGACGAGGCGACCAGCGCGCTCGACGCGGAGACCGAGGCGCTGGTCGACGCGAACGTGAAGGCACGGGGCTGCACCAGCGTGGTGATCGCCCACCGGCTCTCCACCGTCCGGGAAAGCGACCTGATCCTCGTGCTCGACAACGGCCGGGTGGTCCAGCGCGGCACCCACGCCGAGCTCATCGCCGTGCCCGGCCACTACCGCACGCTCGTCGAGGAAGCCTCATGAACGGATACCCCGTCAGCGAGATCGAGCTGATCGACCCCTACGCCTGCTGGACCGTGGTCAGCGGCTCCGTGGACGTCCTGCTGTCACCCGTCGACGGCCGGGGCCCCCGGCACCGGGTCGTCCGGGTCGAGAGCGGCGAACTCATGCACGGGTTCGCCGCGACCGACCTGCCCGGCGGCTACACCGTCACGGCGGCCCCCACCGATGGGACCTCGGTGCGCCGGGTCCGGCGGGACGACAACGCGGTCTCCTCGTGGGTACGCCGCCTCGCCGGCCCCGGCGGCGGTTCCCCGCCGAGCTACGCCGAGCTGCGCGAACTCCATCGGGGAACGCTGACCCGGGTGCTGCTGCTGGCCGAGGCGGAGGAGGCCGACCGGGACAACTGGCGCCTGGCCAGGGCCCAGGCCTCGGGCGACATCCTGCAGCGGTCCTTCTCCGACATCGCGGCGGCGGCGGGTGTCGCCCCGGCGCCGCCCAGCCCCCGGACCGCCGCCGATCGCGCGATAGAGGTCGTCAGGGCGCTCGGCGACCACTGCGGGTTCACCGCGCACGACATCGACCCCGCGTCCACCGACCCGCTCGCCGTCGCGCTGAACGCGGCCCGGGCCCGGCACCGGCGTGTCCACCTGGAGGAGCGGTGGTGGAAGAAGGCCACCGTCCCGATGGTCGGCTTCACCAAGGAGACCGGCCGGCCGGTGGCGCTGCTGCCGCGCAGGGGCGGCTACCTGATCTCCGAGCCGGGCGAGGGCGTGCGCCGTGTCACCGACGAGGTGGCCGCGACCCTCGGCGAGGCCGCCTGGCAGGTCTATCCGTCGCTCGACGACGGCATCACCACGCCGCTCGCCCTGCTGCGGTTCGGGCTGCGTGGTGCGGGCCGGGAACTGGGCTGGCTCTTCGCGGCCGGAGGCGGCGCCGCGCTGCTCGCGCTCGGCGTGCCGATGCTCACGTTCGTCCTGCTGAGCTCGGCGCAGAACCCGGCCGACCTGCCGGCCACGATCTGGATCGCGGCCCTCATCGTGGGCGCGGTGACGGCGAGCACGCTGCTTCTCGCGGTGCGGAACTCGCTCCTCGTCCGGGTGCAGGGCCGGTTGCAGGAGCGGCTCGAACCGGCCATCTGGAGTCATCTGGTCTCGCTCGACCTGCCGTTCTACGCGCAGTACAGCACCGGCAACCTGGTCCACCGGGCCAACGCCGTCGCCGACATGCGCAAGGCGCTGGGCCAGGCCGCGGTCAACTCGCTCCTCGGTGGCGTGTTCTCGCTGCTCGGACTGCTGATCCTGGTGACGATCGACTGGCGGCTGGCGCTGGCCGTGCTGGGCGGGGTGCTCCTGCTGCTGGCCGTCCTGGCCCTGCTCGCCGTGCGCCAGCAGCGCCATGAGCTGGTCCTGCACGAGGAGTACAGCAAGATCTACTCGCTCCTGTACGCCTGTCTCAGCGCCATCGACAAGATCCATGTGGCGGGCCGGGAGGCGCAGGTCTTCGGCCTGTGGTCGCGGCTGTTCGCCGCGCAGCAGCACGCCGCCGCCGCGTCCCTGCGGGAGCGGGCGGTGTCGGCGGCGATCGGCGCGGCGGCGCAGCCCCTGCTGCTGCTCGTCCTGGCCGCCATCGGCCTGTCCCTGAACGTGCCCGCGGCCTCCTTCGTGGTCGCCGCCGTGGCGCTCGGGCAGTTCGTGCTCGCGCTCGGCCAGATGAGCCGGGCGGTGGAGGCGGCCTTCGCGCTGCTGCCCCGCTTCGAACGGCTCAAGCCCCTGCTGGAACGGGCCCCCGAGACCCCGCCCGGCGCCAAGGACCCCGGCGACCTCGTCGGCATGGTCCGGCTGAACGACGTCTCCTTCGCCTACCCGGGCACCCCCAAGCAGATCCTCGAAGAGGTCTCGATGGTGTTCCGGCCAGGCGAGTTCGTGGCGGTCACCGGGCATTCGGGTGCGGGCAAGTCGACGCTGGTCCGGCTGCTGCTCGGGTTCGAGCCGCCGCGTACGGGCCAGGTCCTCTACGACGGCGGTGACCTGCGCGACCTCGACCTGCGGCGGGTCCGCACCCAGGTCGGCGTGGTGATGCAGCAGGCCCGGGTGCTGCGCGGGTCGGTGCTGGAGAACATCGTCGGCGACGTGCCCGGCGCCAGGGAGGAGGACGCCTGGCGGGCGGCCCGGCTGGCCGACCTCGACGAGGACATCGCCAAGTTGCCCATGGGCATGCAGACGATCATCAGCGAGGACAACGCCTCCTTCTCCGGCGGCGAACTCCAGCGGCTGCTGATCGCCCGCGCGCTGGTGAAACGGCCCAAGATCCTCATCCTCGACGAGGCCACCAGCGCCCTGGACAACGTCACGCAGGCGCTGGTCAGCCGCCGGATCGCCGAGCTCGACATCACCCGGATCGTGATCGCACACCGGCTGAGCACCATCCGGCAGGCCGATCGGATCTACGTACTCGACCAGGGCAGGGTCGTCGCGAACGGCACCTTCGAGGAGCTGATGGACACCAACGAGCTGTTCGCCCGGATGGTCAGCCGACAGGAGGTCTGAGATGCCGTTGACGGTTCACCACGGAAACGCCGAAGCGCAGAGCGAAGGGCTGCTCTCCGTACCCGGCGGGGACGAGCGGCTGATGGCGGTGGTGGCTGCGGCGGCGCCCTTCCACGAGCGGGTGGCGGGGGACTACTTCGTCCCGGTCGCCGGGCGGGGGCGCCGGCAGGCGTCCGAACGCACCCAGCGCTGGCTCAAGGCGGCGGTCGGCGACGACGAGGACGCGAAGCGGGCGGTCCTGCACCACCGCAGGCGGACCGGCCGCGACCTGGGCGCGGGGCTCGTCGACGTCCAGCTGGCCGACCCCCGGCGGCTGCCCGACTGGGGGTACGCCCTGGTGGACTTCCTGCTCGCCCAGCCGCCGACGGCCGCGGCCGACCCGGCGACCGGACGTCCCGGCGCCCCGTTCGTGGCGTTTCGGCGCGCCATGAACCGGCTCGTGGACGTCAAGGACGGGTCGGTCCGCGGCGTGCCGGTGACGCCTGAGGCCCGGGAGGACATCGCGGGCCAGCTGATCGAACGGCTGACGCAGGCGTGCTGGGCCGGGTTCGCCTTCGAGGCCCAGCTCGCCGGCACGTCCAACGACATGTCCTCCTGGTTGCAGAGCCCCGGCCTGGACGTCAGCCAGTCGGGCTGGCTCGACCGGCTGGAGACGCTGCCCGGCCTCGCCTACGTGATGGGCATGACGTGCCTGCAGTGGCGCCGGGTCGTCCACGAGCTGTTCGACCGCCTCCGCGCCGACCTGCCGCAGTTGCGCCGCACCCTGTGGGGGTGGGCCAACCCGGGCCCGGTCACCGGCTACTCCGGCGACTCCGGCGACCTGCACAACCACGGCCGGGTGGTCACGCTGCTCACCTTCGCCTCGGGGGAGCGGGTCGTCTACAAACCGAAGGACCTGCGCTCGGCCGCCGGGCTGATGGACGTCTGCACCGCCCTGAACAACCACGGCCTGCCGCTCGACCTGCACACCCGGCAGGTGGTGCTGCGCGACGGCTACGGCTGGGAGGAGTACGTCGTCGCCGAGCCCGGCACCGACGAGGACAGCGTGCGCCGGTTCTACACGCGGCTGGGGATGTTCGCCCGGCTCGCCCAGTTCCTGGAGTGCCGCGACCTGTGGGCCGACAACCTGGTGGCGATCGGGGAGACCCCGGCGTTCATCGACCTGGAGAACGTCCTGCAGGGCCGGATCAGCCAACCGGCCGTCATCGGGCCGCGGATCGAGTCGTTGTGGGGAAAGGTCGAGGAGACGGTGGTCAAGACCGCCGTCGTCTCCTTCCCCCGGATGATCGCGGGGGGCGTGCAGGCCCAGGACGTCGGCTGCCTGGCCGCGCTGCGGGAACAGATCGCGCGGAACTCCGCCGGGTTCCCGGCCGGGTGGGAGGAGCCGCCCTACCGGCCGACGTGGGGCGCGGGCGAGCTGGCCGACCCGCGCGACTACGCCGACGAGGTCGCCGAGGGATACCGGCAGATGCAGGCCTGCCTGGAGCGCAACCAGGAACTCCTGGCCGACGCGACCGGGCCGTTCGCCCTGCTGCGGGACGCGCCCGTCCGCTACATCTGGCGCAGCACCTTCGACTGCGGCGACCTGCTCCGCATGAGCGTCAGTCCGGGCGCGCTGGTCGACGGCGTGGCCAGGGAGGTGTGCCTGGCCCACCTGTTCCGCAGCGCCATGGGGACGCTGCGCGTCGATCCGGGCCGCACCGACATCCTGGAGATCATCGAGCAGGAGATCGACGCGTTCCGGCGCATGGACATCCCGCTGTTCCTGTCGAGACCGGCCTCCGACTCCGCGTTCACCCCCGACGGAGACGAGATCCCCGGCCATTTCTCCGGTACGGCCTGGGACCGCCTCCAGGACCGCGTCGCCGACCTCGCGGGCTTCCCGCTGGAGGAGCACGTCGCGGTGCTGCAGACCTGCCTCGACATCACCGGCGCGGCCGACCTGCCCGTCTCCTTCCCGGTGAGCGCGGCCCCCCGGCCGCGGACGCTCCACGAGATCGGTCTCCAGGCCTACGAGATGTCCGGCCGGGGCGACGAGCCGCGTGCCGAGGAGCTGCTCGCCCGCGCCGGCGACCTGGCGAACGAGGTGCTCGACGCCGCCGTCCCGCTCGAATCCGACCGGTCGGCCTGGATGGGCGTGGTCACCTACCCCGCCCACGGCCTCGACCAGGTCGAACCCCTCCACGGCGACCTGCTGACCGGCACCGCCGGACTGGCCGTCTTCCTCTCGGAGCTGTACGCCAACACCGGCGCCCCCGCCCACTGGACCGCCGCCCAGGAGTCACTGGACGCGTCCGTCGAGTTCGCCACCCTCTCCGCCAAGTCGGCCTTCTACCGCCGGATGTGCGGCGGCCTGACACCCGTCGGCGCCTTCGTCGGGATCGGTTCGGCCATTTACGCGCTGAGCCGCTGCGGCGACGCGCTGGGCGACGGCAAACTGGTCGAGCGGGCGGCCGAGCTGGTCTCGCTGGCCGAATCGGAGCTGGCCGGGACCACGTCGGCCGAGCCGGTGTTCGGCCGGCCGGGCCTGCTGCTGGCCCTCCACCGGCTGCGCGCGGCCTCGCCCGTGGCGGTCCCCGAAGCCGACACGCTGGCCGCGCGGCTGCACGGGGAACTGCTCGCCGAACTCGCCTCGGGGCGCCAGGCGCGGTCGCCGTACCCGCCGATGGTCCCCGCCCTGGACGGGCTGCCCATCGGCGTCGACGGCCTGGTCTGGGCGCTGGCGAGCAGCGCCGCCGCACTCGGCGAGACCGGCTCGGCGCTCGCCCCGGTCCGGGCCCACCGGTTCGCGCTCGACACTCCGGGCTCGGTTCTCGCCGCCGTCGCCACCGCCCACGCCCTCACCGGGGAGGTGCCCGCCGACCTGCGCGACCTTGTGGCCAGGCGGTGCGCGCCCGCCCCGGGCCGCTCCTGCGCCGGGCTGGTGGTGGACGCCGAGGTGGCCGTGCACACCGCCCGCCTGACCGGGGACCAGGGGCTGCTGCGCACCGCCCGTGACCTGGCCGCCGAACTGCTGCTCCGCCGCGACCACACCGGCCGCTGGTTCGCCGACCGACGCCGCGCCGACCGGCTCACCCTGTCGGCCGTCAACGGACTCGCGGCGGCCGGACTGACCCTTCTCCGGCTGGCCGACGACGAAGTCGCCTCACTCCGCCTCGTGAACTGACTCGTGAACTGAAAGGAACGCCATGGACGCCAGACCTGGATTTCGCCGTCACTTCCGTGTGGAGGTCGTCGAGGGCGAAGGGGTCTTCCTGGTATCGGAACGCGACCTCCATCTGCTCACCGGCAGGTCGATCGAGAAGGTGGCGGGGCTGCTCGACGGCACCCGCGACGTCTCCGACATCCTGACCGCCGTCGAGTCCGACGTGCCGCCGGAGCATGTCTTCTTCGCGCTCCAGCAGCTCAGGAGCAAGAACCTGCTGGTCGACGTCACCGAGGACCTGGACCGGGGGACGGCCGCCTACTGGGAGATGGCCGGGCTGGAGGGCGAGGCGGCGGCCGGGAACGTGCGGGCCGGGCGGGCCGACGTGGTGGCGCTGGGCGAAGTGCCGGCCGAGGAGCTGCGGGAGTTGCTGGCGGCCGAGGGCGTCGACGTCACCGGAGGCGAGGGCGCGCTGACCGTCGTGCTGACCGACGACTACCTGCGGCAGGAGCTCGCCGAGATCAACCGGCAGCATCTCAAGGAGGGACGGCCGTGGCTGCTGGCCCGCCCGGTCGGGCCGGTGTTGTGGCTGGGTCCGGTGTTCCAGCCCGGTGCGAACGGCTGCTGGCGCTGCCTGTCGCAGCGGCTTGAGGGGCACCGGCAGTCGTTGTCCTATCTGGAGCAGAAGCTGGGTGTGAAGCCGCTCGGCATGCCCGCGGGCGACCTGTCCCTCACCCGCGGCGCGGGGGTCCGGATGGTCGCGGCGGAGGTGGTGAAGTGGCTCGCCGGGGCGCGCAGCGAGCAGCAGCGCGACCTGATCACCTTCGACACCCAGCAGCTCGGCACCGAACGCCACCAGTTGCGGCCCCGGCCGCAGTGCCCCGAGTGCGGCGACGCCGGGCTGATGGCCGCGACGGCCGCGCGGCCGATCGAGCTCCGGTCGCGGCCGAAGGTCTTCACCGCCGACGGCGGCCACCGCTCCCACCACCCCCAGGACACCCTGGAGCGGTACGCCCACCTGGTCAGCCCCGTCACCGGGGTCGTCAAGGAGCTCACCCGGGTCGAGTCGGGCAGCCCGTTCGTGAAGACCTACGTGGCCGGGCACAACTTCTCCCGCTCTCTGCGCAGTCTCGCGGACCTGCGCAACGGTCTGCGCACCAACAGCGCCGGCAAGGGCACTACCGACCTGCAGGCGAAGGTCAGTGCCATGTGCGAGGCGATGGAGCGCTACTCGGGCATGTTCCAGGGCGACGAGGCCCGGCACAAGGCCAGCTACCGGGAGCTCGGCGCCGACGCGGTCCACCCGAACAGCTGCACCCTGTACAGCGAGGAGCAGTACCGCACCCGGCCCGAGCGCCACGAGGGCACGTCGGTCGACTTCGTCCCCGCCCCCCTCGACGAGGACGAGGTGATCGACTGGACGCCGGTCTGGTCGCTCACCGAGCAGCGGCACAAGTACGTGCCCACCGGCTACCTCTACTACCACTTCAGCGAGTCGGGCAAGGAGAACTCGCAGGTGGCCGCCTGGGCCGACTCCAACGGCAACGCCGCCGGCTCTTCGATGGAGGACGCCATCGTCCAGGGCTTCATGGAACTCGCCGAACGCGACGCGGTGGCCATGTGGTGGTACAACCGCCTCGCCCGGCCGGCCTTCGACCTCGACAGCTTCGGCGATCCGTGGATGACCGAGTTCCGGGAGGTGTACGCGGGCCTCGGCCGCGACATCCAGGTCCTCGACCTCACCAACGACCTGGGCGTTCCGGTCGCCGTCTCGATCAGCCGCCGTCTCGACGGGCCGACCGAGGACATCATGATGGCCTTCGGCGCCCACTTCGACGTGGGCATCGCCGTGCAGCGGGCGCTGGCGGAGATGAACCAGTTCCTGCCCGCCGTCATCGACATCGGCCCCGACGGCCGCACCCGCTACGGCTTCACCGGCGGGGACCAGGTCACGTGGTGGCAGACCGCACGGATGGCCGACCACCCCTACCTGCGGCCCACGGGACCGGCCGTGCCCGCGTCGGCGTACGCCCGTCCCGCCACCGGCGACCTGCTCGACGACGTCGCCGCCATCCGCGCGGTGGTCGAGGAGCGCGGGATGGAGATGCTCGTGCTCGACCAGACCCGGCCCGACATCGGCCTCCCCGTGGTCAAGGTGATCGTGCCGGGGATGCGCCACTTCTGGCGGCGACTGGCGCCCGGCCGCCTCTACGACGTCCCCGTTCAGCTCGGCTGGCTGTCCGAACCCACTCCGGAGGACCAGATGAACCCCATCACGATGTTCCTGTGATCGGTCTGCGCGCCGACGCCGTCGTCACCTGGGAGGACGGCGCGCTGACCATCGTCCAGAATTTCGGGGTGCACACCGCCCGCGGCCTGACCCCGCGCATCGCGGCGCTGTTCGGCGAGCTGCCCGGCGCCCTGGCCGACGAGGACGAACTGGCCGAACGCCTCCTGCTGGCGGGGGGCACCGACCAGGAGGTCGCCCTGCTCTACCTGGCGCTCGGCCGGTTGCGCCCGACGTTCGTGCACACGGTCGAATACACGGGCGAGCCCCTGCTGAGGATCGTCCCGGTCGCCCGCGACGCGGTCTTCGAGGTTCCCGAGCTGCCCGCCGACCACGTGGTGCGCCTGTCGCGGTTCGCGCTGGTCCGCCAGGACGCGGGGGAACTGGTCCTGGAGTCCCCGCTGGCCCGGCACAAGGTCGTCCTGAGCGAGAAGGCCATGCCGCTCATCGCGGCGCTGAGCCGGGGCGTCCGGGTCGGCGAGGCGCCCGAGGCGCTGTGTCACCTGGTCGCCGCCGGGATGGCCCGCGCCGACGACGCCGAGGACACCGACCCCGCGCTGCGCACCTGGGAGTTCCACAACCTCTACTTCCACAGCAGGAGCCGTATGGGGCGGCACGACGGGCCGATCGGGGGCACCTACCGCTTCCGCGGCGAGCTGCCGCCGGAACCGGCGCTCAAGCCGCTCCCCGAGGGCCCGATCACCGAGCTCTACCGGCCCTCCCTGACCGAGGCCGCCGCCGCCGACCCCGCGTTCACCACCGTGCTGGAGTCACGCCGGTCGGTCCGCCAGTACGCGGACGCGCCCGTCACGGCACGCCAGCTCGGCGAGCTGCTCTACCGGGCCGCCCGAGTCCGGGGCGAGATCAGGCCGCCGACCGACGGCGCACCGTACGAGTCCAGCAACCGCCCCTACCCCGGCGGCGGCGCCTGCTACGAGCTGGAGCTGTACCTGACCGTCGACCGATGCGAGGGCCTGGACCAGGGCGTCTACTACTACGACCCGTACGGCCACCGGCTCGTCACCCTCCCCGCCCGGGCGGAGGACGCGCGGGCGATGCTGACCCTGGCCGGCATGTCGACGGGCGGCACCGCCAAACCCGACGTCCTCATCACCATGACCTCGCGGTTCAGCCGCATGTCGTGGAAGTACGCCGGCCTGCCCTACGCCGCCACGCTCAAGAACGTGGGCGCGCTCTACCAGACCTTCTACCTGGTGGCGACCGCGATGGGCATGGCGCCGTGCGGCCTCGGCAACGGCGACTCCGACCTGGCGGCCCGCGCTTTCGGGCTCGACTGGGCCGCCGAGTCGTCGGTCGGTGAGTTCTTGATCGGTGGCGCGCCCGCCCAGGGCTGAGAGCCATGTGATGTACGTCATGGGTGATTGATGTCGTCTGCATCTGCCCACCCTGGCTCGGATTTCGGATCGTTGCAGGTGAGCGAAGCCGTACAGAGAAGTGAACGAGGAGCCCCAATGGCCGAGAACATGTATTTCCTCGGTGACGAGGACCGCAAGAAGTTCGCCCGGTTGATCGCGGTGACGTGGGCCGACGGCGAGCTCCAGGCGCGCTACGAGTCCGAGCCGAGGGTGGTGCTGAGCGAATTCGGCATCACCTTCCCCGACGACGCGCCGATCCCGCCACTGCCGTCCAGGCCGCGTGGTGAGTTCGACGTGACCGAACTGGAGTTCGCCGCCGGGGCGGAAGGTGGCGCGCTGGCCACCATCAGCTCGACGGGGTGCATCTCCCCCTGCGTCGCCTGCACCCCGTAATGACCCGGCAGCAGCTGACGACCGTCGGGCCGGGTACGGTACGGCTCGCCCGCATCGCCGCGGCCACCTTCTCGGTCGGGATGGCGGCGTTCGCCGCGATCCCGCTCGCGGAGGTGCTCGAACGGCTGTCGGGCGTGCGGGGCGCGGTCGGGGTCGTGCTCATCACCGCGCTCACGGGCTGCTACCTGTGGCTCGGGGTCAGAGCCGTGCTCGGCCGGAGCGCCCGCGGGGATCTGTGGGTGCTGGGCGTGATGACGGCGCTGAACGTGGCCGTGCCCTTCGTCGGCGGGCCCTCCTGGCTGAGCCTGGGCTTCATGCTCCCCTTCGCCTTCGCGGTGACCCTGGCCGGCCGGCGGGCCTGGTGGGGATTCTTCGCCGCGATCGCGCTCAACCTCGCGCTGGCGGTTCCGCAGGAGCCCAACTGGGTGCTGTTCAGCGGGTTGCAGAGCCTGCTCACGGCCGCCGCGCTCGCGGGCCTGACCATCTTCGCGACGCTGCTCAGCGAACTGCACCGCAGCCGTGAGGAACTGGCCCGGCTGGCCATCACCGAGGAGCGGCTCCGGTTCGCCCGCGAACTCCACGACGTCCTCGGGCACAACCTGTCGGTCATCGCGATGCGCACCGAACTGTCGATGCGCATCCCCTCGGGACAGCGGTCGCGGCTGCACGGCGAGCTGGCCGAGATCCACGACATCGCCCGCCGCTCCCTTCACGACGTGCGGGCGGTGGTCAAGGGCTACCGCGAGATGTCGCTGGAGAAGGAGCTGACCGGGGTCCGCAAGGTGCTGGAGAGCGCCGGGGTCAAGTGCGACTTCGCCGACCTGCCGTCGTCGGTGTCGGCGGAGGTCCGGGTGGCGCTGGCGTGGGCGGTCCGTGAGGCGGCCACCAACCTGCTCCGGCACAGCGACGCCACCGTCTGCCTGCTCGGCGTCGAGTCGGAGGACGACCGCATCCGGGTCACGGTCTCCAACGATGGTGTACGTCAGGGCGGCGCCACCACGGCCCGCGCCGCCGGGGCCGAGGCGACCGTGGGCGGCAGCGGCCTGGCCGGGCTCGACGAACGACTCGCGCAGGTCGGCGGGACCTGCGACCGGCACCTCGAAGACGGCTGGTTCACGCTGTCCCTGGACGTCCCGAGCCGCGCCCTGGCGGCCTCACTCACCTCTGCCACAGGAGACCGGAAATGATCAAAGTTCTTATCGCTGAGGACCACGATCTGATCAGGGGTGCGCTGATCGCCCTGCTGTCGGAAGAGCGCGACATCCACGTCATCGAAGAGGTGTCCAGGGGCGACGAGATCCTGGACGCCGTGGTCGGCTGCCGGCCCGACGTGGCCCTCCTCGACATCGGCCTGCCGGGCATCGACGGCCTGGAGGCCGCGGGCCTGATCAAGGAACTGGAGGAGCCGCCGCCGGTCCTGATCCTCACCAGCGTCGGCAGCCCGGGCAACTTCGACCGGGCGATGGCCGCGGGGGTGCGCGGCTTCCTGGTCAAGGACGCCCCCGCCCACCGACTCACCGACGCGATCCGCGCCGTCGCCAGGGGCGAACGCTACATCGACCTCGACCTGGCCGACGACGGTGGCGGCGACGGCGTGGAGATCACCACCAACCCGCTGACCGCCAGGGAGGTCACCGTCCTGGCCGCCCTCGCGGCCGGGGAGCGCGCCGCCGATCTGCGCGGCAGCCTGGGGCTGTCGGCCCACACGATCAGGAACTACCTCGCCGCCGCCCGCCTGAAGACCGGCGCCCGCAGTGACGAGGAAGCGGTGCACATCGCCCGAGCAAATGGGTGGTTAAAGGATCATGCAGATGGTTGATCGCGAAACAGGAAAGAGTCACGATCAGTATGGAACTTGACGCTTCGGACACGTAGCGGAGACCGATCGTGGCGCAGGAGAAGCAGGCGCAGGTCAGAGGGCTGTCGATCAGTGTCATCGTGCCGACCGGAGCGTTGTGGGCACTTCCACCCATCGCCTTCCTGCTCGTCGGCGACCTGACCCGGGCCCTGCTGGCGGCCGCCCTGCTCATCGGTCTGCTGATCGTCTACGCGAAGGTCGTCGTCGGCCACATCTCCGGTCCCGGCCCCGGCCGGCACCGCACGCAGATCTTCGCCCTGTTCGCGACCGTCGTGTACGGCTCGTTCACGTTCCTCGGGTCGACCTGGGTGTACACGCCCCTCATCGTCGGCACCGCCGCCCTGCTCCTGCTGCGCCTCTGGGTCGCCGTCGGCGTCCTGGCCCTGGTGACCGTCATCGAATTCCCGCTGACCCTGGCCCTCGGCGAGCCCTCGGGCGCGGTGGCCCTGCAGAACAGCGCGGCCGTCCTCGTCGCCTCCGTCGTCGCGGCGGGCATCGTCCACTACGCCAGGTTCGTCCTGGAGCTGCGGCAGGTCCGCGCCATGCTGGCCGAGCTGGCCGTCGACCAGGACCGCCTGCGCATGGCCGGGCAACTCCACGACCTGCTCGGCCAGACCCTGGCATCGATCAGGCTCAAGACCGAGGTGGCACTGGCCCTGGTCGACCGGGACCGCCAACGCGCCCTCCACGAGGTCGAGGCCACCATCCTCATCGCCAGCGAGGCCCGCGAGGAGATCGGCGACGTCGTCGCCGCCCGGCGCTCCCTCGACCTCGGCGCCGAACTGTCCGCCGCCGTCGCCCTCATCGAACTGACCGGCGCCCACTGCGACCTGCGCCTCGGCATCAGCGAGATCGACGAGGAGAACGGCGACGCGCTCGCCTGGATCGTCCGCGAGGCCGCCACCAACATCGTCAAACACAGCGACGCCCGCACCTGCGTGATCGACCTCGACAGCGTCAGCGAACGCGTGCACCTCGTCGTTCGCAACGACGGCATCCGCCGCGTCCCGAAGAGCAGAGGATCGGGGCTCGCCGGCCTCACCCAGCGAGTCGACCGGCTCGGAGGAGAACTGCACACGGACCTGAACGGCGTGGACTGTTTCGAACTGAGGGTCTGGCTGCCCGCCATCCCCGATCAGGAGAGAGTGATCACCATTGATTCGTGTCCTGCTGGCTGAAGACCACGGCGTCGTCCGAGGCGCCCTGACCGTCCTGCTGAACCTGACGGGCGACATCCAGGTGGTGGCCGAAGCCGACCGCGGCGACGAGGTGGTGGCCAAGGCCCTGGCCGCCACCCCCGACATCGCCGTCCTCGACATCGAGATGCCCCGGCTGGACGGAATCGAGGCGACCGGCCGCCTGCGCCGCGCCCTGCCGACCTGCCAGGTCCTCATCCTGACGGCCCTGGCCCAGACGTCCCTGCTCAAGAAGGCGATGGACGCCGGCGCGAGCGGCTTCCTGCTCAAGGACGCCCCCACCGAACGCCTGGCCGAGAGCATCCGCCGGATCGCCGCCGGGGAGCGGGTGATCGACGCCTCCCTCGCGGTGGCGGCGATGACGGCGTCGGCCTCCGTGCTCACCGATCGGGAGGCCGACGTCCTCAGCCTGGTAGGGCTGGGCGCGACGACGGGGGAGATCGCCGCCGAACTGCACCTGTCGGCGGCCACGGTCCGGAACTACATCTCCAACATCATCACCAAGACGAGAGCTCGGAACCGGACCGACGCGGTGCGCATCGCGGTCGACTCGGGGTGGATCGAACGCCCCCGGCCCAACCCGGCGGCTTCGGCCTCCCGCCGCTGATCACCGCGGCGACTTCCAGGGGTTCAGGCCCGGTCTTGTCTGCCACCCGGCCGCCAGTCGGTCGGAGACACCTGCCACGCACACCCCACCGCGAACCGAAGTGGATCTGGAAGACATCGGTTGCCGGGCCCGCCACCTGACCGCCGACGAGACGGAAGGTTCTCACTGGTCACGGACGAGATCCTCGCCGAGGCCGGCATCCCGCCCGTGCTCACCGGCATCCGGATGCCGATGCGATCACCGGACGGTGGGCGCAGGCCTGCCGCGTCTCTATCTAGAGCATCGCGGCCAGGACGAGTACTGCCGCAGTTCCGCCTGCGGCCACTCCCGCAGCGACCTGGGCAGGCGTGTGGTCGCCAAGCCTCGCCCGGGACCAGGCGATCGCCCCCACCAACGCGGCTCCGACCACGTACACGGGCACAGGCGGCAGAAGCCAGGCCACAACCACCACACTGCCCGCCGCCACCGCCGTGTGGAAGCTGATCTTCCACCACAAAGTGATCGACCCAGTCACGATCAGCGTGGCGAGCATGACGGCCACGCAGGCGATCGTCACTCGCGGGGCACCCACCATCAGCAGCAGAACCAGCGTGCCTGACACCAGCACGACGGTCACCCCGATGAACCACGGCCGCTGCGCCCGATCGCCGATGTGCCTGTCGCCGAACCGGCCCGATCGAACACCCGCGACGATCACCCCGAACGGGATCCCCCCGCACAACGCGGCGACAAGCGCACCCCAGCCAAGGCCCTCCCAGCCGCCGGCGATCGCGCCCACCGCCAAGGGCAGCGAAAGAACGAGATGCGCGGGCGCGAATATCTCCGTCACCCCACGCGCGAACCGGTCCCGCCGACCCGCCTGTAGGCCACTGCGACCTGTCGAAGCCACGCTGTCTCCTTTTCGATGTCACCGGCGAAATCAGGCCCTGGAATGACTCCGGACGGCACCCCTGGCCTGAGCGGGCCAGCTCCAACGAGGACACGATCCAGGTCGCGACATCTCGGAGTACGTCGCTCGTCGGGGGTGGCGACGGACGTGAGAGACAGCATTCCATCTTGGATCTCCACAACCCGCCGACACAAACGAACCCGGACCCGGCCCTCACATCGGGATAGTGACGTGAACGCCTCCCACAGTGGGCGAAGCTCCCTCAGCGCGCGGGCCTGGCGGATTGTGGTCGACGCCCACCAGCCGTGATTCCGATGATGCAGAGGAGAAATGCCATCTGGCGAAGGATCGGCCACTCGCGCAGCCCCATTCCGGCCGGAACAGATTGACCACATTGATCACCATGACATGACCGCGGTTGAGGACCCCGGCGATCATGCCGATAGCCATCCTGATGGTGGCGATGGCCCTGAGCACAGCGGCCGAGTTCCTGACGCTTAGCCGGTCGCTGGCTCCGTCGCGATCCTCAGCCACCACAGGTTCCTCGTAGAGATTCGCGCCCAGGCATCTCACCGTGCCGTGGCCGGTGGCCGTCGTCGGGGCGGCGGTGGTATTCAAGGCGAAGCCCCGATGTCATCGAGCGAAGCGAGTGCCGCCCGAGCGGAGCGAGGCCTGTCCAGGGAGCGCGAGGGGCGGAGCCCTTCGCCAGGAGCGAAGCGACCCAGAGCGACAGCGATGCCAGGCCGCGACAGCGGCCAGGGGGAGCGCGAGGGGGCGCCAGCCCTCTCGTATCGGGGGGTTCGGGGGGTCGTCCCCCCGTAGAAAAAGGAACGGCTTGTGACAGCCGCCCGAAGGGCGTCAACCACAAGCCGTGACGAAAGTGGGGCGCCAGGGATTCGAACCCTGAACCTACGGATTAAAAGTCCGGAGCTCTGCCGTTGAGCTAGCACCCCTCGTCTGCAGGGTACAGCGATCGTCTCACCGGAGCGAAGCAGTTCCCTGTGATCAGCCTACCGGCCGCCTCACCGATATGCCGCCACCCCGGTCAGCGCCTCTCCGAGCACCAGCGTGTGAATCTCCTGCGTCCCCTCGTACGTCAGCACCGACTCCAGGTTGTTCATGTGCCGGATGACCGGATACTCCAGCGTCACCCCGTTGGCCCCCAGAATCGACCGGGCCTCCCGTGCCACGTCGAGCGCCGCCCGCACGTTGGCCAGCTTCCCGAAGGAGACCTGCTGCGGCCGCAACGCCCCGGCGTCCTTAAGGGCACCAAGGTGCAAAGCGGTCAACCCCGCCTGCCCCAAAGCCACCGCCATCCACGCCAGTTTCTCCTGTGTGAGCTGGAACCCCGCGATCGGCTTCCCGAACTGCACCCGCGTCTTCGCGTACTCGAGCGCAGCCTCGAAACAGGCCCGCCCAGCCCCTACGACCCCCCAGAGGATCCCGAACCGGGCCTCCGACAGACACGACAACGGCCCCTTGAGCCCCACCACGTCCAGAACGGAAGAGGCAGGCACCCGCACGTCATCGAAGTACAGCGAAGACGTCACCGAAGCCCGGAGCGACAACTTCCGGTGGATCACCGGAGCCGAGAACCCCGGAGACGACGTCGGCACCACGAACCCGCGGATCCCGCCGTCCGTCTGGGCCCACACCACGGCCACGTCGGCCACCGAGCCGTTGGTGATCCACATCTTCGACCCGTTGAGGATCCAGTCCCCGGACGGGTCCTGCTTGGCGTAGGTCTTCATGTTCGCCGGATCGGACCCGTGGTCGGGCTCGGTCAGCCCGAAGCACCCGATGGCCGTCCCGGCCGCCAGTGAGGGCAGCCATTCCTCTTTCAGCTCGGCCGACCCGTACTTCCAGATGGGGAACATCGCCAGCGACCCCTGGACCGACACGAACGACCGCAGCCCCGAGTCGCCGGCCTCCAGTTCACGGCACGCCACTCCGTAGGAGATCGCGTCGAGGCCGGCGCAGCCGTAGCCGGTCAGGTGCATGCCCAGCATGCCGAGGGAGCCCAGCACGGGGCCCAGTTCCCGGGCCGGGAAGGTCCCCTCTTCGAACCACGTCGCCACGTCCGGGAGGACGTGTTCCCTGACGAACCCCTGAGCCGTGTCCCTGACCAGTCGCTGGTCCGCGGTCAGCCGGTCGTCGAGGTTGAGAAGGTCCATGATTGCAGCGTATCGGGGCGGCGTCGGGGTAGGGCCAGGGGGAATCCCGATGTGCCATAGACGACAAAAGGGGCACGCTATGGACATGAACGAGATACAGCCCAGTGGACACGTCAAGCAGCTTCGCCGGACTCGCAACGGCCGGATCGTCGCGGGGGTCTGCTCCGGGGTCGGTCAGTACATCGGCATCGACCCGAACATCCTGCGGATCGTTCTCGCGGTCGCGTCGTTCTTCGGCGGCCTCGGTGTCGGCATCTACGCCGTCGCCTGGCTCCTGATCCCGAGCGAGGAGAAGAACGCTTCGATCGTCCAGGACCTCATCGAGAAGAACAAGGACAACCCGACCTGGCTCGACGCCAAGGCGAAGGCGCAGGAGGGGTGGGCCAAGGCGACCAAGTCGCACAACGGCCACAAGACGTCGGCCCCGCCGGTCGACCCTTACACCACCCACCCGTACGCCCAGACGAAGCAGCCGAACGACTGATCACGAGGTGTGCACCTTGGCGATGATCTCCGTTCGGGATTCCGTCCACGCGATGGCCAGGATGGCCGCGGCGCTCAGCCCGGCCACCCCGGCCAGCGCCACGACCGGTTCCGGGCCGAGGATCTGCGCGAGCGCGCCGCCGATGAGGATGCCCACACCCTGTGAGGCCAGCAGGCCTGACTGGACCAGGCCGAACGCCTGACCCCGTCGTTCGGGGGGCACACACTGGACGAAGGCGGCGTTGGCCGCGAGCTGGTATGCGCCTCCCACGCCGGACAGGACCCACAACACCAGCACGATCTCCAACGGCGGGCGCATGGCGCACACGACCAGCGGAGCGCAGGTCAGCATGGCCATCCAGCCCATCGTCTTGAGACGGGTGCTGGGATTGACGAACCTGCTGAAGAGGAACGCCCCGAGGACCGTGCCGGTCGGCATGGCGGCCATGAGCAGGCCCGTGATCACGGGCACCGGGAGACCGCCGTCGTCGAGTTCGGCCGCATAGGGGACCGCGATTCCCTCGGGCAGCACGTAGAAGCCGCACAACCACGCGAAGAGCACGAGGGTGCGCAGCCGCCGGTCGCCGAAGACCAGGCGGGCGCCCGCGGCGGTCATCGTCCACATCGACGGTTTTCCGCCGTCGGCCGACACCGTCGCCGATCTGCGGCTCACCCCGGCGACGATGATGAGCGCCGAGGCCAGGAACGTGGCGCAGTCGAGCGCCAGCGCCCTATAGGGGCCCAGGCCCGCGATGACGGCCCCGCCCGCGGCGAATCCGAGCATCTGGACGGCCTGGTTCGTCATGTTCTGCAGGGCGCTGCCGGCGACGTATCGATCGCCTTCGAGGATCTCGGGCAGCAGCGCGGCCCGCGCGGCCGAGAACGGCGCGCTGAGCAGCACCACGAGGAAGACCAGCACGCACAACACCGGGAACGGGGTGCCCGGGATCGCCATGATCGCGACCATGAGGGCGCGCAGGACGTCGCAGACCAGCATGACCCGGCGGCGCGGGTAGCGGTCGGCGAGGCCGGCCAGCAGGGGGCCGCCCAGGATCGGCGGCAGGTAGGTCAGCGCGTAGACGGCCGCCGTGGCGAGCGCCGACTGGGTGCGGTTGAACACCAGGACCGCCAGGGCGACCTGCGCGAGCTGGTCGCCGAGCAGGGACAACCCCTGGCCGAGCCACAGCGCCCGGAATTCCTTGATCGCGATGACTTCGCCGTATGTCGCTTGGCGCTCCGCTGGACGGCGGTGTTTCCCCGGCAGTTTTCCGGGCTTCGTGGCCGCCATTTCTCTCCGCTGAGCTCAGGCCGTAGCTGACACACTGTGTTCAGTATGTCACCTACAGTGCCTATAGCGCTCGCGAATCGCAACCTCGCGACTACCACCCGAGTTCGTGGAGGCGGTCGTCGTCGATGCCGAAGTGGTGGGCGATCTCGTGGACCACCGTGATCTGAACCTCTTCGACGACGTCAGCCTCGGTTTCACAGATTGCCAAGGTCGGATTCCGGTAGATCTCGATGCGGTCGGGAAGCACTCCTGAGTACCACTCGCCCCGCTCCGTGAGCGGAATGCCGGTGTAGAGACCGAGGAGGCCAGCTTCGGGCGGATCGTCCACGACCACGACGACGACGTTGTCCATGACTTTGGCCAGATCGGGCGGGATCAGGTCGAGTGCCTCGGCCACGAGCTCCTCGAACTTGCTCCTCGAGACGTCGATCACACGTCAAATCTACTTCCCCGTGGTTTTCGGGTAGACAGGAAGGAACGTGGATTTGCCGAAGTGGGGAGAATCCGTGGTCCGGTTTCTTCGAGGCCGGTTCGTACGGTTTCTGACAGTCGTCGTCGTCGCCCTGGCCGGAGCCTGGCTGGGGCTTTTGTTCGGCGCGTCCGTACAGACGCCCATCGGCCCCGCCGACATCAACATGGCTCTGCGGCCCTCCTTCGACGGCGGCACGGTCGTCGACGTGCGGCCCCTGGGAACGCTCCGGTTCGACACCCACTCGGGGCCGGTGCAGCTCAACCTGAGCATCGAGGCGGTCCATCCCGAGGCCGCCGAGCAGATCCTTCAGAACCCCCGCTGGGCCGACCGGCTGCCCGAGACCATCGAGACCGACCTCATGGGCGGCGTCCAGGATCTGCTGGTGAGGGCCGCGGTCGGCGCGGTGCTCGCCGGCTTCCTGGGCGGGCTGATCGTCTTCCGCGACGTCTTCCGTGGCCTGTGGAGCGGCCTGGGCTCGATCCTGCTGGTCGGCGCGATGGCCGTCACGGCCGCGCTGAGCTTCAACCCCCAGGCGATCGCCGAGCCCCGCTACACGGGCCTGCTGACCGGCGTGCCGTCACTGGTGGGCAACGCCCAGTCGATCGTCACCAAGTTCTCCGAATACCGGGGCCAGTTGGCCAAGCTCGTCACGAACATCAGCCGCCTGTACGAAGCGGGCTCGACCCTCCCCATCTACGATCCCGACCCCGACACGATCAGGGTGCTGCACATCTCCGACCTGCACATCTACCTGCCGGGCTGGAACGTGGTCCGCTCCCTGATCGACCAGTTCAAGATCGACCTGGTCATCGACACCGGCGACATCAGCGACCACGGCACCAAGATCGAGAACTCCTTCGTCGAGGAGATCGGCGACCTGGGCATCCCCTACGTGTTCGTGCGGGGCAACCACGACTCCATGGAGACCCAGAAGGCGGTCGCCAAGCAGAAGAACGCGATCGTCCTGGACGACCGGGTCGCCGAGGTCGAGGGCCTGCGCATCTACGGCATCGGAGATCCGCGTTTCACCCCCGACAAGTCGGTCGAGGGCGATGAGAGCCCCGAGTCCCTGGCCGCCCTCGGGCGTGAGAAGGCCGCCGGCGTCGCACCGCCCGAATGGCCGCGCTCGTCGTCGACCACGGCGCCGCAGCGCTCTCCGGTCGATCTGGTGGCCGTCCACGACCCGACCATCGGGCGGGCCTTCTACGGGTCGGTCTCGCTGGTCCTGGCCGGGCACGTCCACGCCCGCTCGACCGAGTTGTCCCCGACCGGGACCCGGCTGATGGTCCAGGGGTCGACCGGCGGGGCGGGCCTGCGGGGCCTCGAACACGACGAGCCCACGCCTCTGCAGGCCTCGGTTCTCTACTTCAGCAAGGACACCCACAGGCTCCAGGCCTGGGACGACATCACCGTCGGAGGGCTCGGGGAGCAACGTATCGCCGTGGAGCGGCAAATCGAGGCCGCGCCAGGTCGTACAATTTTCCCTGTGCCAGGGAACGCCCCGTCCCCGACGGGAACGATCACTGACACACCGTCGCCGGTCGCTTTGGCACAGAGGGCAAACGTCCCCTATGCTTCAGAGGTCCCCGACGGAGCGCGGTAAGGACAGAGAGAAATCTCTGCGCCCCCATCGTCTAGCGGCCTAGGACACCGCCCTTTCAAGGCGGCGGCACGGGTTCGAATCCCGTTGGGGGCACGGAAGGGCCAGGAAAACGGCAGGTCGAAGACCTCCGAAGAACTGGTAAGCTACAAAAGCCGAAAGCGAAACGCCGGAAGCAAAGTAGCAAAGCAAGGTCCTGTAGAGCAGTTTGGAGTGCTCGCCACCCTGTCAAGGTGGAGGTCGCGGGTTCAAGTCCCGTCAGGACCGCTTGGGTCAGGTAGCTCAGTTGGTACGAGCGACCGCCTGAAAAGCGGTAGGTCGGCGGTTCGACCCCGCCCCTGACCACATCTCTTAGCAGTAGCGACGCCCAATCCAAGATCTCTGGATTGGGCGTTTGTCGTTTCCGGGGGACGCTCGGGAAGACGCGGGCCGTGACCGTCGACGCCCGGGCCGGAATTGCCGTCGGTAGAGCACTCCGGGGCATTCCGGAGCCGCACAGCAGGGAAACGAGGCGCGGCGCACGGGCGTCCGCTGGTTCCGCGCTCTGTCGAAGATGCCGGCGTGACGGCCGCATGGCTCTCCACGGTCCGACGACCGATCCGGGGGAGTCGATGCTCATGTCCGCTCGAACGTTGCTCACGTCGTGCCGGTTGGGGTGGACCCGCTTTCTCCAGCACGGTGTGCGGGCGCCGCGCTCCACTTCGGCTCTGTAACCCACCCGTGAAGGTCGAAGGCTTCAGCCTGATCGTCACGAGCCGACCCCCGCTTCTACGACGCGGCAAGGCCTGCGGTCACCGCACTGGATGGGCGCGGCGGGCCTCCACACAGCGCAGGGCTACACCGCCGCCGCTTGGTCTCGCTGTCGCCGGCGTAGACGAGGGAATGCCGCACATGATCCCTCATGTGCGGCATTCTTCGCGGCTCTCGCTCACACGATATTGACGTACGTTTCCGTCTTATTCTTCTTCTTATCGTGCTTGTCCCACTTGTCGTGCTTCTTGTTCTTCTTCTTGGTGTGCTTCTCCCACTTGCCCTTCTTGCCGTGTTTATTCCACTTCCCCTTCTTCTTGTCCTTCTTCTTGTCGTGCGGGGGATCCTTCTTGGCGGGCGACGGGTTCGTCGGTGTCGTCGTCGAGGCACTCGCCGCATACTGCGCGGTCGAGGCGAGAGACGACGAGACCCCGGCCGCCGCCTGCTGAGCGGCCATGGCCGGCGACACCGGCGCGAGCAATATGGCCGACCCTCCGAGGACGCCCGCACTCCACCGCGCGATTCGCTTACCGTTCATAAGCGTCTCCTCCCGTGTTCGCCTGTCGCTGGTGATACACCTCCATCGTTCGCATCGCCGAAGAAGAGCGTCCAGGCGTCACGAAGGAGATTTGCCCATGCGCGGGCGCGCACTAGGCGCGGGCGTTTGCGCGGGCATTCTCAATGCCGATCAGGCATACCGTCGTTTGGAGCGCCCCGTGCTCCGCCCTCAGGGAAACGGCCGGGAATCGCCGCTCGTCGTGCTCCTGCGGACGTGCCGACGGTGACATAGGTAAAAATCGCCGCCCGGGACGTCTCCGGTCGGCGGGCGCCGGATCAGCCGACTCTCGGCTCGTCCGCGCTGAAGGTGTCGCACGATCGGGCGTCCCGCGACTCGAAGCCGCGGGTGAACCACGCCTCCCGGTTGCGCGGCGAGCCGTGGCTGCCGTTGATGCCGCCCCCGTCGTCGTCGAGGGTCATCATGCGCCGCAGGTCCCGCAGGTCGGAGGCGGGCCGGTTCAGGGACTTCCAGGCGCTGCCCATGAACACCCCGGCCAGGCACTCCGACTGCAGTTCGACGCGCCGGGAGCGCTCCAGTTCCTCGTCCTGGCCGGAGGTGGGCAGGTTGACCTCGGCCCACAGGATGCCGGTCATGTGCTGGACGTGGTGGCCGTATTCGTGGGCGGCCAGCAGGAAGGTGCTGAGGTCGTGGGGCGTGGCCAGCAGACGCTGGTCGAGCAGGATGTCGAAGCGGCGGTCGGCGGGGCAGTACTGGCCCTGGATGCCCTGCCGCCACATCACCCCGCACCGGACCTCGCGCCGGTTGACGAAGCCCACGGTCGCCGGGGGCATCGGCACGCCCACCCGGCCCATCAGATCGGCCCAGGCGGTGTTCATGCAGTCGACGAGCGACCGGACGTACTTCCTGGTCAGGTCGCGGTTGCCGACGGCGACGGGTCTCTCCGGGCAATCGACCTCGGCCATCTGGCCGGCCCGGTAGAGCAGGTTGCCGGTCAGCACGGGGTCGTCGACCGGGTAGGCCGTGCCGCCCAGCAGCAGGAGCGAGACGAGGAGAGCGCGCATCTATGCCACCTTGCCGGGCTTGGAGGTCCAGGTGTTGCACGATTTGGGGTCGCGGGACTCGAAACCCCGCGTGAACCAGGTCTCCTGGTTCTTGCCTTTGCCGTGGTCGTGGCCTTTCCAGTACTCGTCGCCGCTGCTCCGGATGATCTCCTTGAGCTCGGCCACATCGCTCGCCGGGCGGCCGAGCGACGCGAAGGCGCTCCCCATGAAGACCCCCGACAGGCAGGTGGCCTGGAGTTCTAATCGCCGGGTCTGTTCCTGGGTCTCGCGGTTTCCACTGGTCGGATAGTGGCTGTAGGCGTCGAGGAGGCCCATCGTCTTCTGGATGTGGTGGCCGTACTCGTGGCCGACGAGGTGGAAGATGAACAGGCTGTGGGGATATTCGAGCAGGTTCCGGTCGAGCAGGATGACGTAGCCGAAATCCCGGTAGCAGTACTGTCCGGCGACGCTGGCCTCCCATTTCGATCCGCAGTGGTCCTTGCGGCTGTTGATGAAGCCGACACTCGAGTTCTTGAGCGGCAGGCCCACCTTCTTCAGTTGGGCCCGCCACGCCTTGTTGAGGCAGTCGTTCAGCGCCTTGATGTACGTCCTGGCCTGCGCGCGGTTCATCGACGAGATCGGCTTCTCGCGGCACTTGACCTTGGCCATCTTCCCCGTCTGGTAGAGCGGGTTCTTGAGGAGCGTCTGGTCGTAGACGGGGTGGGCGGTCGTGACGGAGAACGCCAGGGCGAGATGGATGAGCATGTCAGGCCACCTTGGCGGAGGTGGCGGTCCAGGTGTTGCAGGCCCCGGGTCTGCGGGTCGCGAAGCCCCTGTCGAGCCAGGTCAGCACGCTCTTGCCCCGGCCGTGGGTGCGGCTGTGGCCGGTGCCGTCGAGTTCGCGCAGGTACTGCCAGTCGGCGTCGCTGCGGCCCAGCGTCGGCCAGACGGCGCCGAAGAAGACGCCGGCCAGGCATTCGGCCTGGAGTTCGTTGCGGCGGATCTGCTGGTAGAGCTCGGCTTTGGAGTGGTAGGGGTGGGTGCGGTACGCGTCGGCCAGGCCCGTCAGGTTCTGCAGGTGGTGGCCGAACTCGTGGGCGATCACCAGGTAGAGGTAGAGGTTCGACGAGTCGGCCAGGGCGTCCCGGTCGAGCAGCACCATGAAGCGGTGCTGGGAGTCGCAGTAGCGGCCGGCGGCGTCGCCCCACTTTCGGCCGCAGAACGCCTTCGGCCTGGTCTGGAAGTCGATCTTGACCGGGGCGAAGGGCAGGCCGTTCCTGCGGAAGTGTGCTCCCCAGGCCTCGTTGAGGCAGGTGGTCACCGTCGTCGCGTAGCGGCGGGCCGAGGCCGCGTCGCCGTCGCGTAACGGGGGTTCGGGGCAGTCGACCGGTGCGAGCCGGCCCGTTCGGTAGAGCGCGTTCTGGGTGAGGACGCGGTCGTCGATCGGGTAGGCGGACGCCGGGGCCGCTCCCACGACCAGCAGCGAGGCGAGGACGGTGACGAATGGGGTTAAACGCACACAGTGATCCTAGGTGGGACACCGGCGGTCATGCCTGGTTGATGAAGGAGGCCACCTCCTTCGGATGGCTCAGCATGGGCATGTGGCCGGCCGGGATCTCGCCCGTCACGGCGTTCGGCAGGCGGTCGGCGACCACGCGGCGCATGAAGTCGATGGGGAAGAAGCGGTCCTCCGTACAGAACAGGAACCGCACCGGCACATCGGGCCACGGCTGACCAGGGGTGTTGAACGGGGTGAACGACTGGTCGCGGGACGCGGCGTCGCCGATCGCGATGCCCTCGGGGTCGACGCCGTTGTAGAAGACGGCCTTCTCGTCGGAGGAGTCGACGCCCAGGGCGGTGTGGCCGGTGGCCTCCCACCATTCGCCGCCGGTCTCGCCGGGCCTGGGGACCATCGCGGTGATGAGCACGATCGCGCGCGCCGGGACGCGGGCGGCGACCAGGGGAGCGGTCAGGCCGCCCAGCGAGTGGGCCACCACGACGACGTCTTCCCGGTCGCCGACGGCCTCGACGGCCAGGTCGGCGTATTCGGGCACACCCGCCGACGGGTCGGCGGTCGGCAGGTCGAGGGCGATCACCTCGCCGTCGAGCAGGGGGACCAGCCGGCTCCAGTAGCCGGGCCCGGCGCCGCCGCCGGGAATTAGAACGTTAGTACGCATGCTCCTACCCTATGGTGGGCAGCATGCTCTCGCGGCGTGCTTTCCTGGCCGGGGCCCTGCTGCCGGCGTCCGGAGGTCGCGATGACGCCTGGCCGGCGCTGGAGCGCAACTGGGCGGCCGTCTCGTCGCGGGGTGAGCCGTGGTCGCCGGAACACGCCATGGCCAGGGAGTTCCGGCTGACGGGCGATCCGGCGCTGAAGAGAAGGGTCGCCGAGACGATCGGCCGGGGGGTGCGCGAGGCCTACCACGCCGGGGCGGTCAAGACCGGGAACTGGTGGAACTGGGAGATCGGGGTGCCCAAGCGGCTGCTCGACCTCGCCATCCTCGTCGGCCACCGCGACGACGGACTGATCGAGGCGGTCGACCACTTCGTCCGGCCGTGGCGGCTGCTGTTCTACCGGGGCACCAGCACCGCCGCCAACCGTGCCGACCTGTGCCTGGTCACGCTGCTCAACGGCATCCTGTCGCGCGACCCGCGGAAGATCTCCCGCGCCGCCGAGGCGCTCTCCCCGGTCTTCCGGTACGTCACGAGCGGCGACGGCCTCTACCGCGACGGTTCCTTCATCCAGCACTCGACCGTCCCCTACCAGGGCACCTACGGGGTGTCGATGCTCCACGGGATCGGCGCGATCCTCAGAACGCTGCGCGGCACCCCGTGGGAGATCACCGACCCGGCCCTGGGGAACGTCTTCGCCGCCGTCGAACACTCCTTCCTGCCCTTCCTCCACGAGGGCCGGATGATGGACCTGGTCAGCGGGCGGGCGATCGCGCGCAAGCCAGACGGAGACCGGAGAAGGGCGCGTGCGTTCACCGACGCGCTCGACCTGCTCGGAGAGTCGGCCTCCGCATCACAACGGGCCCGCTGGCGCGAACTGATCGCGAACCCGCCCACCGGCCACCGGCTGATGCCCGCCGGCGCCCGCGCGGTCCACCGCCGCGAGGGCTGGACGGCCGCGCTCAGCATGTCCTCCCACCGGGTCGCCCACTACGAGCACGGCAACGGCGAGAACCTGCGCGGCTGGCACACCGGCGCCGGGATGCTCTATTGGTGGGGCAAGGGTCACGGCGACCACTATTCGGGCGACTTCTGGCACACCGTCGACCCCTACCGCCTGCCCGGCACGACGGTCTCCACCAAACGCCTGCCCGACGGCGCGGGCGGCGCCTGGGGCGAGAACTGCCCGCCCGCGCGGTGGGTCGGCGGGGCGTCCGACGGCGTCCACGCCACGGTCGGCCAGCACCTCTTCGGCCTCGAAAGCACCCTGGAGGCCCGCAAGTCGTGGATCTTCCTCGACGACATGGTGGTCTGCCTCGGCGCGGGCATCACCTGCCGCGACGGGGTGCCGGTCGAGACGGTCGTCGACAACCGCCGCTCCCGCGCCCGGCTGACCCTGGGCGACGGCTGGGCCCATCTGGAGGGCCACGGCGGCTACCTCTTCGACGGCTCGATCCGCGTGCGGCAGGACGAATACACCACGCTCTGGTTCGACCACGGCACCGACCCGACCGACGCCCGCTACGTCTACGCGCTGCTGCCCAACGCCGACCTGGCCGCCACGAAGGCGGCCCGCGTCACCGTCGTGGCCAACACGCCCGCCCAGCAGGGCGTCACCGCGGGTGACCTGACCGCCGTGAACTTCTGGCGGCCCGGCACGGTCGCCGGCATCACGGTCACCGAGCCGTCGGCGATCCTCTACCGGCCCGGCCACACCCTGGTCGCCGAACCGCAGGGTTAACGCACCTTCCTGGGCTTGCCGAGTTGCTTGATCGTCTGGGGATCGGCCCCCTTGGGCAGGTCGGCTACGGTGATGGGCCCCTTGCCGTGGGCGACCTTCATGTTGGGCACGCACATGTTCGTGGCCAGCCGGCCCTCCCACTTGTAGGCGAACACCAGATACCGCGCGCCCCGGGAGAACCGGGTGCCGCAGGCCGCCGACTGCGTGTGCGTGTTCACCGAGATGGTGGCCTTCGGCTTTCCCTTGTACGCATGGTCGACCCGGAAGGTGTACACGACCGGCCGCACCGGATCCCACCGGTCCTTCGGCCGTCTGACCGTCTTGGCGGTGCCGGTGAACACCAGGGCCGAGTCCTTCAGGTGCCGGGGGACCTCGGGAGGCATGCAGCTACAGGCGTAGGAAGGCGGCGCCCCGAAGACGAGGGTGCCCAGGACGAGGGTGAGAGCGATCAAGATTCGACGCAGCATGCCCCTGAAACGGAATGCCATGCCGAACGGTTCGGGCGAAAAACCTGGGTTGGGCTAGTCGCGATCAAGAGAGCCCACTACGCTTGGCCAGCAGTGAATCCGCCGTGTGTCCGCGGGCCTTTTCTCATTTCATTGGGGTGGCTACGTGTCGGGGCCCGGCGTTGAGTTCCTGCTCGCCAATGTGCTGCAAGGTGTCGCCGACCTGTCCGGGGTCGACGGGGCCGCCCTTCGCCTGCTCGACGACACCGATCGGCTCCGCATGGTCGGAGCGACCGACGAAGACGGCTGGGTCCTCGAGCGCGCGGGCTGTTCGGCCCTGTCCGTTCCCCTGATCGAGGGCCGGGAAGTCATCGGGGAGCTCACCCTCTACACGCACGAGCGTCACGAGTGGAGCCGTTCCGAGGTGGAAAAAGGCGCGCGTCTGGGTGAGCTCGTCGTCGTCGCTCTGGAAGCCATGGCCGGGGGCAGGACTGAGTCCTCCGCCTCTGGGCAGGTGAGATGACCACGAAGCTACCTCTCCACGACCGCGCCGGCGCACAGGTGAGGTTCACGGGAGGATACGGAATGACCCATATCGATCCAGAAGCGCTCGTCGCGAGCCTGCGGCGGATGCAGAAGGCCGCTCCGGCGACCGGGATCGTGCACCACCTTGAGCGGATCGTCCAGGTCGTCGACCGGATCTTCGGATATTCCGGGGCCGGCCTGATGTTCGCCGACCCCGATCGCATCCTGCGATACCTGTTCGCCACCGACGAGGCGGGACGCAGCCTCGAACACGCCCAGGCGACCGTCCAGGCGGGGCCATGTGTGGCCGCGTACACGACCGACGGCGCCGTGACCACGTACGACGTCCGGAAGGACGACCGCTGGCCCGATCTCGCGCCGCTCCTGCACCCCGACGTGCGGGCCGTCGCGGGGGTGCCGGTGCGTCTCGGCGGAGAGCCCGTCGGGACGCTCAACGTCTACCAGGACACCACCCACGACTGGGAGGAGTCCGACACCGAGGCGCTGCATGCCTACGCCCACGTGATCGAGCAGGTCATCGCCGCCGCCGTGGAGGCGGAGGAGAAGTCCCAGCTCGCCGACCAGCTCCAATACGCACTCGACTACCGCGTGGTCATCGAACGGGCCATCGGCTACCTGATGGGAAAGCACGACCTGACCGCCAGCCAGGCCTTCACGGGCCTGCGGAAACAGGCCAGGGACAGTCGCCGGAGGGTTGCCGATCTGGCCGCCGAACTGCTCGGGGAACAGGGTCGTGGAGATCCGGACCACGCGATCTGACCTGATGACCACGATCATCATGCAAGGTGATCTCGACGTCTTCGGCGCCGTGGAACTCCGCCGCGCCGTCTGGAGGGCCGGACGGGCCGCGCATCTGCGGCTCGACCTGGCCAAGGTGACGTTCATCGACGTCGCGGGCGCCCGGACGCTGCTCTGGGCGCACCGCAGGGCCCGCGGGCGGGTCTCCATCGCGAACCCGCCCGACGGGGTGATCCGGCTGCTGCGGCTGCTCGACTTCGACCGGTACCTCGAAATGGATACGCTGGCCGGTGATGTCGTACCGAATGCTCTTCACCTGGGTCCTGCGCCGCACCGACGCGGAGAAGATCCACCATCTGACGATCCGCCTGCTGGCGACCCTGTCGGTCCTGCCGGTCGTGAAGCGGATCCTCCACGCCTTGCTGGCCCCCCGTGACGAGTCCCTGCGGGTCCAGGCGTTCGGGGTGCACTTCCCGACGCCCTTCGGGCTCGCCGCAGGCTTCGACAAGAACGCCGAGTGCGTCCCGGCGCTGGCCGCGCTCGGGTTCGGCCACGTCGAGGTCGGCACGATCACGGCCCACGCCCAGCCCGGCAACGCCCGGCCGCGCCTGTTCCGGCTGGTCCCGGAGAAGGCGATCATCAACCGGATGGGCTTCAACAACGAGGGCGCCAAGGCGGCCGCCCGCCGGTTGAAGCGGGTCCGCGGGGTGCCCGCCGTGGTGGGGGTGAACATCGGCAAGACCAAGGTCGTCCCCGAAGAGGAGGCCACCCGCGACTACGTCGCCAGCGCCAAGGTCCTCGCGGGCCTGGCCGACTACCTGGTCGTGAACGTCTCCTCGCCCAACACCCCCGGCCTGCGCAACCTCCAGGCGGTCGACCTGCTGCGCCCCCTGCTGACCGAGGTCAAGGCGGTCGCCGGGCGCACCCCGCTGCTGGTGAAGATCGCCCCCGACCTGGCCGACGAGGACATCGACGAGGTCGCCGAGCTCGCCGCCGAACTGGGCCTGGCCGGCATCATCGCGACCAACACCACGATCAGCCGCGCGGGCGTCTCCAGCACCGAGACCGGCGGCCTGTCCGGCCGCCCGCTGAAAGACCGGTCGCTGGAGGTGCTGCGCCGCCTCCACGCCAAGGTCGGCGACCGCCTCGTGCTGGTCTCCGTCGGCGGTGTGGAAGACGTCGACGACGTCTGGGAGCGCCTGCTGGCCGGCGCCACGCTGGTCCAGGGCTACACCGGCCTCATCTACGGCGGCCCGCTGTGGGCCTTCGACATCAACCGGCAGCTGGCCCGCCGGTTGAAGCGCCACGGTCTGTCTTCGGTACGCGACCTACATGCTCGGGCGGGTCGAGTCGGCTGACAACGTCAGCTCGTCGAGATGGCGCATGACGGCGGCCACGTCGACCCGGCCCGGCGTGTGGGGGCGTGACCGCTGCCACGGCCGGGGTCCGTCGAGCGGGCGGTAGCCGACGCCCGCCGCGTCGAGGCGGCCGAGATGGCGTTCCAGGCGGCCCGGGAAGTCCGGCCCGGCCGGGCGGCCCGTCCAGGCGATCTCGGCCATGGCGCAACCCCGCGGCCACGCCTTGTAGTCGAGGGTGCGGCCGTCGGGGATGTACTCCGACCAGAGCTGGAACTGCGCACCAAGGTAGCCCGAGACGTCGAAGGCGGCGACGTCGGCCACGGTGATCGTCTCGCCCAGCGCGGCCGGTTCGCCGGCCGAGGCCGCCTCGGCGTAGTCGAAGTAGAGCGGGAACACCGGCGTGAGCACCACGTCGTGGCCCGCGGCGGCGGCCCGCCGGGCGACGTTCATGCCGCGCCAGGGCATCACGATCGTGTCCTCGCGCAACATGCCGCTGACGAACGCCTCATCCCACACCACCGCCCGGCTGCCCCGCTCGGCCAGCAGGTCGGCCAGCCGCCGCAGGAACCAGGCGTGCAGGTCTGCGGGCGTGGCCAGGCCCCGGGCGTGCCGGAAGGCGGTGATCTCGGTGGAGGCGGCCCAGGCGTCCAGCACGCACTCGTCGCCGCCGATGTGGAAGAACGGGGTCTGGCCGAGCGCGCCGAGGATCTCGTCGAACACCGTGGCCAGGAAGTCGATCGTCTTGGGCAGCGGGGCGAGGATCGCGGGGGAGATGCCCCAGCGCTCCAAAACCGTGTGCCGCTGCGACGGGTCGGCCCCGAACTCCGGATAGGCGGCCAGGATCGCCGACGCGTGGCCCGGAACGTCGATCTCCGGCACGACCGTGACCGCCCGCTGCCGGGCATAGGCCGCGATCTCCCGCAGATCGTCGAGCGTGTAGAAGCCCCCGTGGGGGATTCCGTCGTAGGCGTCCGGCTCGCCCTTGCGTGAGGTGATCGTCTGGGCGCGGTGGGAGCCGATCTCGTGCAGGCGCGGGTAGGCCCGCGACTCCACCCGCCAGCCCTGGTCGTCGGCCAGGTGGAGGTGGAGCCGGTTGAGCTTGTGCATCGCCAGCAGGTCGATCATGCGCAGCACGTCGTGCTTGGGCAGGAAGTGCCGGGAGACGTCCAGGTGCGCGCCACGCCATGAGAGCGCCGGAGCGTCCTCGACACGGACGCAGGGGACGTCATATGCGGAAAGCGGGGAAACGGCGCGGAAGACGTCGTCAGGGAGCAACTGGCGCAATGTCTGCGCGGCGTAGAAGGCGCCCGCCGCGTCGCCCGCGACGATCTCGACGCCGTCGGCCGTCACGGTCAGGGTGGACGACTCGGGGGCGCCGTGGCGGCGTACCGAAACCGGCTGGCCGCCGACGACGGGGCCGAGCGTCGCGAGCGCCCGCCGGACCGGTTCGGCGAGGTCCCCGGCGACGCCGAAACCGGGCGCCAGCGGGAACGCGCCCGGCAGGGGTTCGACGGACCGGGGGGCAGGCAGGAACTGGTGCATGCCCTCGATCATGGATTACTTCAGATAGGTCTGGAAGCTGCTCGCCAGCGCCTCGGCGAGGTCCTGCCGCCAGGAGGAGCTCTTCATCTTGGCGGCGTCGCCGGCGTTGCGCATGTTGCCCGACTCGATGAAGACCTTCGGCACCGTCGACAGGTTCAGGCCGCCGAGGTCGGAGCGGTAGTCGAGGGCGTTCTTGCCGATGTAGTTGGCATAGGGCATGCCGGTCTGCTTCTTCACCGCGTTGCGCACGGCGAGGCCGAGCTTGGCCGACTTGGCGACCACCGGGTCGACCGGGCCGTTGATCTTCTTCGGCATGATGACGTGGAAGCCGTGACTGGTCGAGCCGGCGCCGTCGGCGTGGATCGAGATGGCCAGGTCGGCCTTGGCCTTGTTGCCGATCGCGGCGCGCTGGGTGATGCACGGCCCGACGCCGGTGTTGTCGTCACGGGTCAGCTTGACCGTGGCGCCCTCGGCCCGCAGGAGCTTGGCGAGGCGGACCGAGACGTCCCAGGTGAACGCGGCCTCGGAGTAGCCGTCGTTGGTCGCGGTGCCGGTCGTGTCGCAGGCCTTCTTCTGGGTCAGCACGTCGACCTGCTTGTTGATGACGTCGGGGCGCTTGTAGTTGCCGCCGTTGTGACCCGGGTCGATCACGACGACCTTGCCCGCGAGCGGTTTGGCGGGAGCCTGCGCGGGGGCGGCGACCGCTTCAGCAGTGCTCTTCTGAACGGCGGCCGGGGCGGACTCGGCACCCGCGGCCACCCCGCCACCGCACGCGGCGGTCCCCAGACCGATCACGGCCAGAGCGGCGGCGGCGAGCGCCGGACGAGTCTTCATCACGGTGGGTCCTCTCGCAGGCGGGCACTACAAGCACCCAACCTACGCGTTCCCTGCCCGTGACCTGGCCGTTATGTGAGTAAAGGATGCAGATCACCCAGAGCCCGGGCCCTGGATCTGCAGCAGGGCCGCGAGTTCGCGGGCCTCCTCGGCGTCGAGGCCGAGGACGACCCGGGGCCGTCCCCACGGGTGGTCGATCGAATGCGCCACGTAGCTGGCCACGGATTCGTCGCCCGTTTCGCCGTGGCCCCGGGAATGCCGCCAGTGGCCCCAGGCCCGTTCGAGTTCGGCCGCCGCGCGCTGGGCACAGGAGACCAACTCTGGATCACGCATTGAATTCCCCCAGATCTCTACCGTCCGGCGTCGTGGCCCGAGTCAACACGGACCGTGACCCGACGCCGGACCGGTTGACCTAGCTTTGGGAATCCTTTGGCGCGGGGCCAGTGCTGCGGCGGGTGATGAGCTGCGGGGTCACCTGGCGCAGGCGGGAGTTCTTGCCCGGCTCGGAGATCCGGTCGCTGAGCAGCGCGGCGGCCGAGCGGCCCATCGCGCGGCGCGGCTGGTCGACCGACGTCAGCGAGATGTGGTGGACGGCGGCCAGGTGGGTGTTGTCGTAGCCGACGACCGACAGGTCTTCGGGGACCCGCAGCCCGAGCTCGCTGGCGGCGGTGAGCACCCCGAGGGCGACGACGTCGTTGGCGGCGAAGATGGCGGTCGGCCGGGGGTCGCGCTCGAGCAGGGCCATCGCCGCGCGGCGGCCGCCCTCCTCGGTGAAGTCGCCGTGCTCGACCATGATGTACGGCGCCAGCGCGTGCCGGCGCATCGCCACCAGGTAACCCTCGCAGCGGCAGCGGGCCGCGGAGGAGGGGGTGCCCTCGATGTGGGCGATCCGGCGGTGTCCGAGCTCGACCAGATGGTCGACCGCCAGACGCGCGCCGAGCTGGTCGTCGTCGACGACGATGTCGACGCTCTCGAGGTCGACGTCGCGTTCTCCGACGACGACGGTGGGCGTGTAGGCGGCGGCCTCGGCCAGCGTGTCGCTGGACGGGGCGACCCCCAGCAGCACCAGCCCGTCGACGCGCAGTTCGAGGAAGGCCTCGACGGCTTCGTCCTCGAACGCCGGGTCGAAGCGGCCGGAGCCGATGAGCAGCCGCAGGCCCTCACCGTGGAGGCTCTCCTGGAGGCCGTCGAGGAACTCGGCGTAGAACGGGTTGTGCAGGTCGGCGACGAGGGCGCCGACGAGATGAGTGCGGCCTTCGACGAGACTGCGGGCGACGGCGTTGGGCCGGTATCCCAGCTCCCTGGCCGCCTGCAGAACCGCCTCACGGCGATGTTCGCTCACATGAGGTGAGCCGCGAAGGACCAGCGAGACCAGGGACTTAGAGACGCCCGCGCGCTCGGCTACGTTGCGAATCGTCGGCCGTGGCCGTGGACTGAATCCGTCGAGTCCGGTAGGTCCGGGTACCGCGATGTCGCGCCGGGCAGTGGTCTGCATGGACGGTCCTGACATGGTTCTCCCCACGATGCGCGGATGTGCACCTGCCAAGAAGAACGATCGAGAGCCGAATAAGGTACGGCCGAGTTGTCTCGATCCTTGAGAAAGCTGTCAGGACGGAGCGGGAGGGGCCACGGAACCGGTTGGGGTTGGCGCCGGGCGGGCGGCGCCTTTCCACACCCCTACTGCAGGTGTGCGGCTGTTGGACGCGCTCACTGACGCGAGCGCGCCATCCCCCTCGTGGTTGCGACCCCCCGCTGCGTTACTCCGAACGCTGCTGCGGAATTCCCGCCAGCAGCGCCCTCACCTCGGTCTCCCGGTAACGCCGGTGCCCACCGAGCGTGCGGATGGACGTCAACTTGCCGGCCTTCGCCCACCGCGTGACGGTCTTGGGGTCGACCCGGAACATCGTTGCGACCTCCGCCGGGGTGAGCAGTGGCTCGGCCTCGGGTGTACGAGCTGACATTTGTGCGGCCTCTCCTCCGTGTGGACCGGCGACAGCGATCCTGCGACTTATATCTGCGCTTGTCACGGGATGTCCCTCAATGATCCATAACGTGCGGTTTCACGGACCATTTGCGGCATCACCCGATGTGACCATACAGCCACGTAGCGCGATTGGCGAGCCCTCTGGGCACAACGTCTCGACCACGTGTTGATGTCACGCTCGGTGATTCTAGCGACACGTTTCGTGGTATCGCAGTGAAAACGGCAAACTACTCAGTTCGCAGTTGTGAGATCGTGCATCTCCTGACCCAACGTTGCAGGTCAGCGTCGAGTGATTACGGTCAGTTAGCCGATTCGAGGCTCTGCACTGACCGCCATCGGAGGATCACGCGCTGGTACATGGCGAAGGCAAGTTCTTCCTGACCGTTGTCCAAACCCGTGAGAGCGGCGGCCAGCTCGGCCACCGACTGGTCGGCCTGGAGGGTCGCGTCGTCCATGAGGTGGACGATGCCGCCGTAGTCGAGCTCCACCAGCGAGTGGGGGTGGAACTCCTCCAGCCAGCGGCCCACCTCCTCGACGTCGGTCAGCGTGTCGACGTCGCCCACGTGACGGCGGATGACCACCAGGGCGCGGGCGACCCGCTTCCTGGCCTGGGCCATCGAGGTGACGTAGAGCATGTTCCTGGCCGGGGCCATGGTCATCCCGGTCGACGACTCGGGCTCCTGCTCGCCGTTCAGGACCAGCCACCGCTCGGCGGAGTCGAACGGCACGAACCAGGGCGTCGGGACGTGCCAGGTGCTCGTCATGATGTGCGTGCGCAGCGACGGCTCGCCGCGCTTGAAGGCGTCGAACTCGTCGGCCGTGCGCTCGGCGACCGGCGGGGGTACGAAGCGGTCGGCCAGCTTGGTCGGCAGGCTGCCCCGCCAGGAGGCGAAGGCCAGCCACGACCGCAGCCGGGTCTGCCACGGGCAGACGTAGAGGACGCCGTCGACCCGGCGCAGATAGGCGTTGTGACTCTCCGCCGCCGGCGCCGGGGCGGGTGGGACCCGCAACAGCCGGCGAATCGACTCCTCGTGCTCCACCGCGAGGGCGCCCGCGCGGCGGGGCCGCCGCGGATTCTGGGCATAGGCGTTCCACCGAAGGCGATCCTGCTCGGAGAAGGCGCTCAGCGGCTCATAGACGCGGAGATACGCGGCGTAGGGCAGCACAACGGCATCGTGCCATGCCACGCCGCGTAACGCATTGGGTGGCGTTCCGTAATCCATGATCGTCGCTACGCTGGAAGGTGGAACCGCCGCGACGGAGCGGCGGACAGAGACGATCAGGAGTCACCAAAGTGACCGACGTCTTCGGGCTCTCCCACAAGGACCAGACCCGTCACGAACAGGTCGTGTTCTGCGCCGACGACAAGTCAGGCCTCTACGCGATCATCGCCGTCCACAACACCGCCCTGGGCCCCGGCCTGGGTGGAACACGTTTCTATCCCTACCCCGACGAATCCGCCGCGCTGGCCGACGTGCTGAACCTGTCGCGGGCGATGGCGTACAAGAACGCGCTCGCCGGCCTCGACCACGGCGGCGGCAAAGCGGTGATCATCGGTGACCCCGCGACCGACAAGTCCGAGGCCCTGCTGCGGGCCTACGGCAAGTTCGTCCAGTCGCTCGGCGGCCGCTACTACACCGCCTGCGACGTGGGCACCTACAGCGAGGACATGGACGTCATCGCCCGCGAGTGCTCCTACGTCACCGGCCGCACCCCGGCCAACGGCGGCGCCGGCGACAGCTCGATCCTCACCGCCTACGGCGTCTACCAGGGCATGCGGGCCGCCGCCCGGCACGCCTTCGGCGAGACCTCGCTGCGCGGGCGCCGGGTCGGCGTCGAGGGGGTCGGCAAGGTCGGCCACCGGCTGGTGGAACACATTCTCGACGAGGGCGGCGAGGTCGTGGTCTGCGACGTCGACGAACTCGCGGTCGGCCGGATCCGCCAGCGGCACCCGCAGGTCGAGGTCGTCTCCGACGCCGCGGCCCTGAAGCGGAGCGACATCGACGTGTACGCCCCCTGCGCCCTCGGCGGCGCCCTCGACGACACGGTGGTGGCCGAGCTCCGGGCGAAGATCGTCTGCGGCGGGGCCAACAACCAGCTCGCCCACCCCGGGGTCGAGAAGCAACTCGCCGACCGCGGCATCCTCTACGCCCCCGACTACGTGGTGAATTCGGGGGGAGTGATCCAGGTCGCTGATGAGATCGCCGGATTCGACATGGACAGGGCGAGGGCGCGGGCGGGTCAGATCTTCGACACGACCCTGAAAATCTTCGCCATCGCCGACGACGAAGGCGTTCCACCGGCCGTCGCAGCAGATAGGCTGGCGGAGCGCAGAATGTCGGAAGTCGGGCGGCTTAGGGGTATTTGGCTGGGCCGGTGACCGCCGACGCGCATACGGCGTACCGAGCGGGGCGCAAAACAGGTACGGTTGTAGGCGAACGAATGGCTGACGTCCAAAGTCAGGTGGCGTCAGTGCGTGGTGCGTTAGCGACGAGGGGTCGGGCACGACCCCGCATGAGGGGGTCGAGCCAATGGGGCGCGGCCGAGCCAAGGCCAAGCAGGTCAAGGTTGCCCGCCAGCTGAAGTACAACAGCGGCGGCACCGATCTTGAGCGCCTGCGCGCGGAGCTCGGAGTCGAGGAACATGTCGATTCCGACCGCACAGACGAGCACGACCCTTATGACGAGTTGGCCGAGCGGTACGCCGACTACGCCAACGTCGATGACGAGGATGATGAGGACGACTCCTCATCCGGGGGCCGTCGTTGAGCGGCACCTGACCCAGCGTTGATCACGCCCGGCGCGGTTCGCCACGCCGGGTGTTTTCCGCGCGACCTCGTGAGGGTCCCGCACTCCGGGTGACCGGAGTGCATACAGTCATTTCCATACGAGACCGAGAGCGCCGCCCGGTGGCAACCAACCACCAGGCGGCCTTTCGTGTTTCTCCTCAGCGGTACCGCGCTTCGCCCGTGCCCGGCACGATCTCGCCGAGCACCCACGACGGCACGCCGCGGGTGGCGAGGAGTTCCAGTGCCCTGTCGGCGTCTTCCGCCGGGACGATCGCGGCCATGCCGACGCCCAGGTTGAAGGTCTTGTCGAGCTCGGCCCGCGGCACCTTCCCGGCCTCGCCGAGGACCGTGAACACCGGCGGGACCGTCCACGACGAGCGGTCGAGGACGGCGTCGACACTCCCGGGCAGCGAGCGGGCCAGGTTGGCGGTCAGGCCGCCGCCGGTGATGTGGGCGTAGGCCCGCACCGGCACGTGACGGGTCAGGGCCAGGCAGTCGAGCGAGTAGATCCGGGTCGGTTCGAGCAGCTCCTCGCCGAGGGTGCGGCCGAACTCGGGGATCTGCGACTCCAGGCCCAGGCCCGCCGTCTTGATGATGTGGCGGACCAGCGAGTAGCCGTTGGAGTGCACCCCCGACGACGCCATCGCCAGCACGACGTCGCCCGCGCGGACCCGGTTGGGACCGAGCAGCTCGTCGGCCTCGACCACGCCGGTTCCGGCGCCCGCGAGGTCGTAGTCGTCGGGGCCCATCGCGCCCGGGTGTTCGGCGGTCTCGCCGCCGACCAGGGCGCAGCCGGCCTGGCGGCAACCTTCGGCGACGCCTCCGACGATCTCGGCGACGCGCTCGGGCACCACCTTGCCGCAGGCGATGTAGTCGGTCATGAACAGCGGCTCGGCGCCGCAGACCACCAGGTCGTCGACGACCATGCCGACCAGGTCGATGCCGATCGTGTCGTGCTTGCCGAGCCTGGACGCCAGCATGACCTTGGTGCCGACCCCGTCGGTCGAGGTCGCCAGCAGCGGGCGGCGGTATTTCAGCAGGGCCGACACGTCGAACAGGCCCGCGAACCCGCTGGCGTCGTCGACCACCTCGGGGCGCCGGGAGCGGGCCACCTTCGACTTCATCAGCTCGACGGCGCGGTCACCGGCCTCGATGTCGACACCGGCGGCGGCGTACGAGGTCATGCGCGGGCCTCCAGGACGTACTTGCCGACCTTGTCCTGGTCGATCGGGATGGGGTAGCTGCCGTCGAAGCAGGCCCGGCAGAGCTTCTGGGCCGGGATGGTGGTGGCCTCGGTGAGGCCTTCCATCGAGATGTAGCCGAGGGAGTCGGCGCCCAGGTGCTCGCGGATCTCCTCGACGTTCATCGAACCGGCCAGCAGTTCGGCGCGGGTGGCGAAGTCGATGCCGTAGAAGCAGGGCCAGGCCACCGGCGGGGCCGAGATGCGCACGTGGACCTCGGTCGCCCCGGCCTCGCGGAGCATCTTCACGATCGCCCGCTGGGTGTTGCCGCGCACGATCGTGTCGTCGACGACCACCAGGCGCTTGCCCTGGACGATCTCCTTCAGCGGGTTCAGCTTCAGCCGGATGCCGAGCTGGCGGATCGTCTGGGACGGCTGGATGAAGGTCCGGCCGACGTAGGAGTTCTTCACCAGCCCCTGGCCGTAGGGGATGCCGCTCTGCTCGGCGTAGCCGATCGCGGCCGGGGTGCCCGACTCGGGGGTCGGGATCACCAGGTCGGCGTCGACGGGGTGTTCGCGGGCCAGCCGGCGGCCGACCTCGACCCGGGTCGCCTGGACGCCCCGCCCGGCGATCGTGGTGTCGGGGCGGGCCAGGTAGACGTATTCGAACAGGCAGCCCTTGGGGTCGGCCGGGGCGAACCGCTGCGACTTGACCCCGCGCTCGTCGATGGTGAGGAGCTCGCCCGGCTCGACCTCACGCTGGAACGTCGCGCCGACGATGTCGAGGGCGGCCGTCTCGGAGGCCACCACCCAGCCGCGCTCCAGACGGCCCAGGACGAGCGGACGGATGCCCTGGGGGTCTCGGGCCGCGTAGAGCGTCTTCTCGTCCATGAAGACGAGTGAGTAGGCGCCGCGGACCATCGGCAGCAGCCGGGCGGCCGCCTCGTCGATCGGCTCGGAGCGGTCTTTGGCCAGGATCGCGGTGAGGATCTCGCTGTCGGTGGTGGCCCTGATGGTGCCGGGGGCCACCCGCTCGGCGAGCTCGCCGGTGTTGATCAGGTTGCCGTTGTGGGCCAGCGCGAGGCCGCCCACGTCGGTCGAGCTCAGTGTGGGCTGCGCGTTCTCCCACACACTCGAACCGGTGGTGGAGTAGCGGCAGTGCCCGATGGCCAGGTGTCCCTTGAGGGTGCCGAGAATCGACTCGTCGAAGACCTGGGCCACCAGGCCCATGTCTTTGTAGACGAGGATGCGGCTGCCCTCGCTGACCGCGATGCCCGCGGACTCCTGGCCGCGGTGCTGCAACGCGTACAGCCCGTAGTAGGTGAGTTTGGAGACGTCCTCCCCCGGAGCCCAGACGCCGAAGACGCCACAGGCGTCTTTGGGGCCTTGGTCGAGGGGGTCAAGGTCATGGCTCAGATGGCCGTCGCCCTTCAGCACATGCTTGAGTCTATTTCGGCCTCTCGGCTGCTCGAACCCCCGGGTGGGCTGAACCCGGCGAAACGATCACCAGTGCTTTGCCGTGTCGGCCGCCGTACCCCCGGCCCCGCAGGGGAAGTGAGAGGAACATGACCACTCCTGACGAGCCGAGGGACGACCAGCCCAAGCGGCGCATGCCCTGGGACGTTCCGCCCGAACAGGCCCCGGGCAGGCCGTCGCCGGACGCCGAGGACACCGCGGTCTTCAGTGCCCAGAACCACCCCGGCGGTTCCCTCGGGCCCGACCCGGGCCGACGGGAGGACCGGCCTGAGGATCGACCGGAGAACCAGCCGGGACACCGCGCGGAGATGCCGCCCGAGGGCCCGCCGCCCTATCGGCCGTCGCCGGCTCAGCCGGGCCCCTCCGGGCCGAGCGCCTACCAGCCGACCTCCTACCCGCAGGCGCCCTATCCCGCGGGGCCCTACGGCGAGAAACCGCCGTCCAAGGGCGGGCTGGGCACGGCCGCGCTGGTGCTGGGCATCGTGGCGATCGTGCTGCTGCTGGTCTGCGGCCTCGGGCTGCTGGTGGCGGTGGCCGGCGTGATCGTCGGCATCATCGCGATCGCGAAGCGGTCGAACAAGGGTCGGGCCGTCGTCGGCCTGATCCTGAGCATCCTGACGCTGGTGATAGGCGCGATCATCATCGGCGTGGTGGTCAACTGGGCCAACCAGAACAACATCGCGGAGTGTTTCGACACCCGGCTCCACCCGACGCAGGAGTCGTCGCAGCAGTGCGTCCAGCGGAAGATCAACGCGCCGATCGAGGAGGGCGGCTACTAGACGAGCGGGAGGTAGGGCGACAGGTCGGCCCGGCCGCCGCTCGCCCTGACCCGCCCGTCGGCCACGGCCGCCGGCCAGCCCTCACGGCCGGTGGCCAGCGTGATCCACGTGTGGGGGTCGGTCTCGACGACGTTCGGGGGAGTGCCCCGAGTGTGCCGGGGCCCCTCGACGCACTGGACGGCGGCGAACGGCGGCACCCGCACCTCCACGGTCCGGCCGGGCGCCCTCGCCACGAGCTCGTCGAGCAGGAAGCGCACGGCCGCGCGCAGCGCCTCGCGCTGGGGCGCCGTCTCCCGGCCGTACGCGGACACCACCGCCGCCACCACGGCCGGACCCGCGGCGTGGTCGGGGCCGTCGAACGGCGGCAGGCCGAGATCCGCCAACTGGGCGTCGAGAGCTGCGCGAACGCGGGCGGGGTCCTGGCGGCGGGGCGGCATGTGCCCATTGTGGCGCGTGGGGATCGTTCACCGGCGTGGCGGTCGACGTTCACCTTCACTTCGGTCGCCGACAATACGGTCCGGGCGGGGACCTGCGCCGTCTGGGCCGTTCCCCCGATCCCGCGCGACCCTTTTGGAGGAGCTGTGACGAACCCGTCACCGCGTCGATCCCTGCCGCTGCTGACGCCGGCCCACCCGGGCGGCCGCAGCGCCATGACCTGCAAATACCGCTGTGGCGACGCCTGTTTCCACGACGTGCCCAACACCAGTGAGAACGCCTACTTCGGTGACGTCGTCGCCGACATGTCCCGCCGTGGCGCGCTGCGCGCCGGCGCGCTGGGCGCGCTGGTCCTGTCGGCCGGCGTCGTCGGCGCCGCGACCCCCGCCGCCGCCGACGACAAGTTCACCCTCGACTGGTGGAACAAGGGCGGCAACTGGCACAACGGCGGCGCCCACCCCTACAAGGGCGGCCTGACCTTCACACCGGTCGCGCCGAACACCAACGACCAGGTCACCGTGCCCAACGGCTACGAGTCGGCGGTCGTGGTCCGGTGGGGCGACCCGGTCGTCCCGGGTGCGCCGGCGTTCGACTTCGAGGCCCAGACGCCCGACGCGCAGGCCAGGCAGTTCGGCTACAACTGCGACTTCGTGACGCTGTTCCAGCTCGGCCGCGACCGCGGGCTGCTGTGGGTGAACCACGAGTACACCAACGAAGAGCTGATGTTCCGCGGCTACACCAACGGCGACAACGCCACCCCCGAGCAGATCGCCATCGCGATGAACGCCCACGGCGGTTCGGTGGTCGAGGTCCGGCGGCGCGGCAACACCGGCCGCTGGGAACTCGTCACCGCGGGCCCGCGCCGCTACAACCGCCGCATCACGGCCCACACCGAGATGAGGTTCACCGGCCCGGCCGCCGGTTCCAGCCTGCTGAAGACCGCCGCCGACCCGAGCGGCCGCGTCGTCAAGGGCATGCTGAACAACTGCGCCGGCGGCACCACCCCGTGGGGCACCGTGCTGACCGCCGAGGAGAACTTCAACCAGTACTTCGTGAACGCCGGCAAGGCGCCCGCGGAGGCCCAGGCCGGGCTGACCCGCTATGCCTTCCCCGCCGCGCTCGGCGGCCGCCGCTGGGACCGCGTCGACGAGCGCTTCGACCTGTCGAAGCACCCCAACGAGGCCAACCGCTTCGGCTGGATCGTCGAGATCGACCCGACCGACCCCGACTCGACCCCGATCAAGCGCACCGCGCTCGGCCGGATGGCCCACGAGGCGGCCACCACGACCATCAGCCGGGACGGCCGTCTGGTCGCGTACATGGGTGACGACTCGCGGTTCGAGTACATCTACAAGTTCGTGTCGAAGGACCGCTACGTCCCGGGCAACGACCGCCACAACCGGACGCTGCTCGACAACGGCACCCTCTACGTCGCCCAGTTCACCGGCGACAGCCCGGCCGCCGAGATCGACGGCACCGGCAAGCTGCCCAAGGACAAGGCCTTCGACGGCGTCGGCAAGTGGATCCCGCTGGTCAGCGGCACCAGGTCGTACGTCGCGGGGATGACCGCCGAGCAGGTCCTGGTCTTCACCCGCCTGGCCGCCGACAAGGTCGGCGCGACCAAGATGGACCGCCCGGAGGACATGGAGCGCAACCCGGTCACCGGCACCGTGTTCGTGGCCCTGACCAACAACACCGCGCGCACCTCCGGCCCCGACGAGGCCAACCCGCGCCTCAACAACAAGCACGGCCACATCCTGGAGATCGCCGAGAATCGCGACGACGCCGCGGCGCTGACCTTCGCGTGGACGCTGCCGCTGGTCTGCGGCGACCCCAACGACCCGGGCACCTACTTCGGCGGCTTCGACAAGACCAAGGTCTCGCCGATCTCCTGCCCCGACAACGTGACCTTCGACAAGGACGGCAACCTCTGGATCTCCACGGACGGCAACGCCCTGGGGACCCACGACGGCCTGTTCGCCGTGCCGGTCCGCGGCAAGGACAAGGGTCACGTCCGCCAGTTCCTCACGATGCCCAAGGGCGCCGAGTGCTGCGGCCCGCTGGTCTCGGAGGACCAGCGGTCGGTCTTCGTCGCCGTGCAGCACCCGGGTGAGGGCACCGGCGCCTCGCCGGCCGCCCCGATCTCCCACTTCCCCGACGGCGGGACCTCGCAGCCCCGTCCGTCGGTCGTGGTGGCCTGGCACAAGCACGGCAAGAAGATCGGCAGCTAGACCAGCGCCGGGTCCCGGTCGTCCTCGGTGACCGTCTCGACGGTCCGGTCCTTGCGGAGGGCGTACAGGGCGACCGGGACCCCGGCCGCGACGATCGCCGCGGCGATGAGCAGCGTGAACTGGTAGGCGTCCAGGAACGCGGTCATCGTCGGGGCGGTCTGGCGGGCGTTCAGGACCGCGCCGAGGATGGTGATCCCGAGCAGTCCGAAGACCTCGCGGGAGACGTTGAGCGTGCCGGAGGCGACCCCGGCCCGGTCGGCGGGCACCGCGCCGATGATCACGTCGGTCAGCGGCACCAGCATGCCGCCGCCCGCGCCGAAGACCAGGAACCAGGGCAGCAGGTCGAGATAGGTCGAGCCCGCGCCGGTGCTCGACAGGCCCGCCATCGCGACGACCATCAGGGCGAGCCCGGCGGCGACCGACGGCCCGGTGCCGATGCGCCGCGCCAGTTGCGGCGAGAAGACCGCGACGGCCGCCATGAGCAGCGCCATCGGCACGAAGCCCGCCCCGGCCTCGGTCGGGCTGAAGCCGAGCGCGCTCTGCAGGTAGATCGCGGTGAAGAAGTAGATCCCGAACACGCCGAACGCCCACAGGCCCATCGACAGCAGGCCGCCGCTGAACACGCGTGAGCGGAACAGGCGCAGGTCGATCATGGGCTCACGGCTGCGCCACTCGATCGTCAGGAACGCCGCGAACGCGACGGCGGCCACCGCGAACGAGCCCAGGATGAGCCCGGAGGTCCAGCCCTCGCCTTCGCCCTCGATGAGCGCGAAGGTCAGCGCGAACAGCGCGATCGAGGAGCTGAGCACGCCCGGCACGTCGATGCGGACCCCTCGGGTCCGGGTGCCGGCCGGCAGGGCGACGCCGGCGATCACGGCCACCGCGACGCCGATGGGCAGGTTGATCAGGAAGATCCAGCCCCAGCTGATGTTCTCGCTGAGCACGCCGCCGGTCAGCGGCCCGACGGCCAGCGCCAGCGCGGAGACGGCGCCCCAGATGCCCACGGCCGTGGCGCGTTCGCGCGCGTCGACGAACGTGGCCCTGATCAGCGCCAGCGACGTGGGCGTCACCAGGGCGGCGCCCACGCCCTGCGCGACCCGCGCCGCGATCAGCGTCTCCTGCGACCCGGCCAGCCCGGCGGCCACCGAGGAGGCGGTGAACACGGCCAGGCCGATGAAGAACATGACGCGCAGGCCGAAGACGTCGGCCAGCCGTCCGCCGGCCAGCAGCAGCCCGGCGAAGGCCAGGATGTAGCCGCTCACGATCCATTCGAGCCCGGCGAGCGTCAGCCCCAGGTCCTGCTCGATCGTCGGCAGCGCGACGTTGACCACGTTGTTGTCGAGGTAGGTCATGAACGTCGCCAGCGACACGGCCGCCAGCACCCACCATCTTGATCGCATTCCTCAGGCCCCCTATACGGAGTACTTGTACGGCGTACATGTACAGTGCATAGCTCAGCTTGTACGTCGTATAGTTGTCAAGTGGCACCTGAGAAGCTGAGCCGGGAATCAGTCGTCGAACGGGCCATCGACCTGATCGACGCCGAAGGGCTCGAAGCCGTCACCGTGCGGCGGCTCGCCCAGTTGCTCGGCGTCACGCCGATGGCGCTCTACTGGCATTTCAAGAACAAGGACGAACTGCTCGCGGGCGTGGCCGACCATCTGCTGGCGCAGATCCTCGCCGAGGTCACCGACGAGCCCGCGTGGCACGTCCAGGTCCGGGGCGTGGTCGAGCGGCTGGTCACGCTGCTCGACCGGCACCCGGCGCTGGCGACTCTGCTCCACACGGTCGACAAGCACCGCGTCGACAGCTTCAACGTCGCCACCAACATGGCCCTCGACCTGCTCCGCCGGGGCGGCTTCACCGTCCAGGAGGGCTTCCTGGTCTCGTCCTACCTGCTGTCGGGGGTCATCGGCCTGGTCGGCGGCGCGCCGGTCTGCCCGACGCCGCTCAGCCCCGCCGAGGCGCGCGAATGGCGGCGGCGCAAGCGCCTGGAACTGGAGAACCTGTCGGCCGAGCGGTTCCCCCTGCTGATGGAGTTCGCCAAGACCTGGGAAGACGAGACCGACGTGGCCGCCTACTACAGGTACGGCGTCGACCTGCTCATGGCCGGGGTCGAGACGATGGCCGCGCGAGCGCGGCGCACAGGGCCCCTGCGAGACTGACGCAGAACAGCGCCGCGTACGTCACCCGGAAGCCCTCCATCAGCTGCTCCACCGCCGAAGGCGAGAGCAGCGACAACGTCGCCTGGTAGACCTGCGCCCGGATCTCCGGCGTGACCGCCCCGGTCAGCAGGGTCAGCGTGGTCGCCACGCTGAGCGACGTGCCGATGTTCTGGATCGTCAGCCGGAACCCGTTGACCACCCCGAGGCTGCCCGCCGGGAGCAGATTCATGATCTGGGTGGTGTTCCCGGTCAGGAAGGTGCCGTTCCCGCAGCCGGCCAGGAACAGCCCGGCCGCGATCACCGGATAGGACGCCTCGGTCGACACCGCCAGCACCGCCAGCCCGGACGCCGCGAGCACCGCCCCGCCCACCGACACCGCGTAGGCCCCCAGCCGCCGCGCCAACGCCCCGGCGAGAGGGGAGGCGAGCGCCATGCCCACCGGCACCGGCAGGATCGCCAGCCCGGCCTGGAGCGCGTCGACCCCGCGCGCCGCCTGGAAGTACAGCCCCGCCAGCAGGATCAGCGACGAGCGCGCCAGCGCCGCGCAGAACGAGGCCAGGTTGGAGAACACCAGCAGCGGCGCCCCGAACAGGGCGCCGTTCAGGATGGGGTTGGCGGCCCGGCGCTCCACCACGAACAGGACCGGCGCCAGCGCCGCCGCGACCACCAGGCCGGCGAGCGAGCCCTCGGTCACCGCGTAGAGCGCGGCCGACAGCAGCGCGAAGACGACCAGGTTTCCGGCGGCGTCGATCGGCGCCCGTCGTGCCGGGCTCCCCGGCCGCAGGATGAGGAGCCCGGCGACCAGCGCCAGCAGCCCGGCCGGCACGTTCACCCAGAAGATCCACCGCCACCCGAGCGTGTCGGCGATCAGCCCGCCCAGCGTCGGCCCGGTGAGCTGCGCGACCGACAGGGTGCCGATGTAGACGCCCATGCCCTGGCCGAGCCGGTCGGGCGGGAAGGCGTCGGTGATGATGACCGTCCCGTTGGCGAGGATCATCGCGGCGCCGATGGCCTGCAGCGCCCGCATCGCGATCAGCACGCCCACGTCGGGGGCCAGCCCGGCCAGCGCCGAGGCGGCGGTGAAGAGGGCGAACCCGGTCAGGTAGACCCCGCGCCGCCCCAGCAGGTCGGCCACCCGCCCGAAGAACACCAGGGTCGCCGTGTTCACCAGCATGAACGACAACAGGATCCAGTTCGACGCGAACGGCGACGCGTGGAAGTGGCGGACGACGACGGGTAACGCGACGTTCAGCGTGCTGCCCGACATGCCGATGAGGATCAGCCCGAGACTGGTGACCAGGCAGACCCGCCACGCATACCTCACCGGGCTCTCTTGCGCAGCCCGTCCAGGTCGTAGATGATCACGCGGCGGCGGCCGGTCTCGATCAGGCCTCGGTCGCGCAGGCTTCTGAGGGCCTTGCTGACGGCCTCGCGGGACGCGCCGGTCCAGCCCGCCAGTTCGTCCTGCGAGAGCGGCAGCATGACCCTCACGCCGCCCGGGGTCTGCTCGCCGTAGCGTTCGGCCAGCTCGACCAGGCGGGTGGCGACCCGGCCCGTGGTGTCGAACGCGCCGTATTCGACCCGCTTGCGGTCGGCGTCGCGCAGGCGGCCGGTGATGAGCTGGAGGAGCAGCACGGCGATGCGGCCGTGTTCGCGCAGGAACGAGGCGAAGTCGCGGACCACGATGGCCTCGATGGGCTCCAGCGCGGTGACGGTGCCCGAGCGGGGGCCGCCGTCGACGGCCGACATGTCGCCCAGCAGGGCGCCGGGCCCGCGTACCGCCAGCACGACCTCGGTGCCGCCCGCCGTGTGGGACGACACCTTCACCCGCCCCGAGGTCAGCACGATGACCCAGTCGTTGGTGTCGCCCTCGGTCATGACGGTCTCGCCGCGCTCCCACTGCCGGGGTCGCCCGGCGGCCCGGAGGTCGGCGATCTCCTCGGCGGTGAGGAGGGCCAGGAACTCTCCCGGCTCCGGTGATTTCATGGCGTCCAGTCTTGGGTCAAGCATGGTCGTTCGTAAAATCGATCTCGACGCTGCGCAGGACGTACGCGTGCACGGTGTGCTCCTTGCCCTTGAGCGACAGGTCGCCCAGCGAGACGACGTCGGCCGGGCCGAGCAGGTCGTAGGTCGACTGCCCGATCACGACTGATCCCGGTTCGGCCAGCGCCTGGAGCCGGGCCGCGACGTTGACCGCGTCGCCCATCGCGTTGAAGCCGCGGAACTCGGGGCTGCCGATGTTGCCGACCAGCGCCGGGCCGGTGTTGACGCCCACCCGGAACTTGGGCCACTCGACCTCCGACAGCATTCCGGCCTCCTGCTCGCGCAGCACCTCGGCCGACACCCGGGCCGCCGCCCGCTGCATCTCCAGGCCCGCCTGCGCGGCCCGCCGCGCGTGGTCGGCCTGCGGCGCGGGCGCGTTGAACAGGGCCAGCAGGGCGTCGCCGACGAACTGCACGATCGTGCCGCCGTTGCCGAGGATGCACGGCACCGCCGCGGTGTGGAAGCGGTTCAGCATGTCGACGATCTCGCCGGGGGAGACCTTCTCGGAGAACGTGGTGAACCCGCGCAGGTCGGCGAACAGCGCGGTGACCTCGGTCAGCGAACCGCCGAGCGCGGCCTTGTTGGGGTCGGCGAGCAGGCTCTTGGCGACGTCGGGCGACATGTAGGCGCGGAAGAGGGTCTCCAGTTCGGCGTACAGCCGGGCGTTCTCCAGGCTGATGGACAGCTGGGTGGCCAGCGTGGCGGCCAGGGCGGCGTCGTGGGAGGTATGACCGACCGGCACGGCCAGCGCGCCCGCCAGGTGGCCCTTCACGGTCAGCGGGTGCACCACCGAGCCGGACATCTCGACCGGCGACCCGCTGGTCAGCGCGGCCAACTCCTGGGTCGTCAGGGTGGGCGCGCCGCGCGCGCCGAGCGGGGTCAGCGCGCCGTCGTTCATGACGCTCACCCGCACGTCCCCGTACGCCTCCCTGACCCGCCGCAGCGACTCCGCCAGCAGCTCCGACTCGGGCAGCCCGACCCGGGCCCGGCCGCCGACCTCGACGAGCGCGCCCAGCCGCTCCGACAACTCCCGCTCGTTCGCCAGGGCCGCGCCGGCCTTGTCGAGCACGGCGGCCTGGCCCTCGGTCAGCTTGAACCGCCCGGCCAGCCGCGTCGCGACCGGCACCCCCGACTCGGTCCGGCGGCGCAGATGGGAGACCAGCTCTTCGAGGGCCTCCTCGTACTGGGCCTGGATGCGCCGGGCGGTCGCCGACAGGGTGACCGCGTCGAACAGGCCGCTGCTGGAGCCCTCCCGCCGGAACTGGATGTACGCCGAGTAGGCCACGAAGAAGAACGCCAGCGTCAGCAGCACGTGCCAGAGCCACCAGGAGATCGCCCAGTTGCGGTGCTCGATCCCGGCGACCATCACCTCGGCCAGCAGCGCGTAGGCGGTGATCAGGGAGATCAGCACGGCGGCGGGCCGCTTGCGGTGCAGGCGGAACATCATGACGGCGGCGGCGACGTACAGGAAGACCCCGATCAGCCCCCAGAAACCGAGGCCGACCCCGCCGGGCGGGAGCTTGTCGGTCAGCGGCGTCAGGCCCGGCACCAGCGACGCGACACCCCAGGCGACCAGCAGCACACCCACCGCGATGCGCAGCGGGAGCTGGAGCTTCAGCACCGTCTCACCCTGCCGGTCGTTCAGCGGCAGGCCCGACAGGAAGGCGAACACCGAGGCGATCATGAGGCCGACCGGGTGGGCCAGGTCGAAGCCGACCGTCGCGCCCGGGAGGATGACGGCCGGAGTGGTCAGCGCGTGGAGGGTGAAGAACCCGGCGCTGCTCAGGAAGACCAGCGACACCAGCAGGAGCCGGGCGTCCCTCCGCCGTGCCGAGGCCTGGCTGATCAGCACCCCGAGCACCAGGTTGATCCCGGCGACCACCAGGACCAGCCAGAAATGGCTCGGGTTGTGCTGCCACACGTGGTCGAGGTCGACCGTGTGCGGGTCATTGTCCACGGGGTGGGCCAGCAGCAACCACAGGCCGAGCATCGGCACGATCAGGTGAATGAACCAGACGACCCCACGCACCGGCTGCGTCGCCGGCGGCAGGAAGGGGTCTTGGTCGTTCGAGGTCACGGAGATCCTCCGGAGGTCAGCCTTGGGCTTGAAGTGCGGGTTCCTCCCGAACGGTGCTGATTATTCCGCTGCCTGGGAGCGCGGCCAACGCGAAGAGGCCATACCAGGGATTAATACGCGTTCACCGATGCGAAGACGTGATGTTCCGCTGACATCCAACGGCGCACCTTGCTCGTCTATCTCTCTGTCACCTGGTGTAACAGGCGTTGGGGTCGTGGGGGCCTCGATGCCGTGCACATGACAGAGCCCCTCCGGATCGGCGCCGGAGGGGCTCTTTTTCTGTACGACCTGCTCATGCCAGAGCCGCGCGCTGGATTTCGGCGCCGGAGGGGCTCTTTTTCTGTACGACCTGCTCAAGCTAGAGCCGCGCGCTGGATTTCGGCGCCGGAGGCGCTCTTTTTCTGTACGACTAAAGGTCAGCCGAACACGCCGGGAAGCGTGGCCTCGTGGGACATGCGCAGTTCGGTGACCGTGGCCTCCAGCACGCCCTCGACGACCAGGCTGTCGCCGCCGGTTTCGCCCAGGCCGTAGCAGGGCACGTCGAGGCGGGCGCACAGGTCGGTCAGCGCCTCGAAGTGCTCGGGCTTCAGGCAGACCAGCGCCCGCGCCGTCGACTCGGAGAACAGGTCGACGAACGCGTCGTCGCCCGGCAGGGAGACGGTCGCGCCGACACCGTGGGCCAGGCAGGCTTCGGCGAGGGCGATGCCGAGACCGCCGTCGGACAGGTCGTGGGACCCTTCGAGCAGGCCCTGCTTGGACGCCTCGGTCAGCACGGTCGCCAGGTCGCGCTCGGCCTCCAGGTTCACCCGGGGCGGCAGCCCGCCCAGGTGGTCGTGGGCGACGTGGGCCCACTCCGACCCGCCGAACTCGTCGTAGGTCGCGCCCAGCAGCACCACCCGCAGCCCGGCCGCCGGGAAGCCCGACCGCACGCGCTTTGCGACGTCGTCGATCACGCCCAGCACGCCCACCACGGGAGTCGGGTTGATCGCCGCCGAACCGGTCTGGTTGTAGAACGACACGTTGCCGCCGGTCACCGGCACGCCCAGGGTCTTGCACGCGTCGGCCAGGCCGCGCACGGCCTCGGCGAACTGCCACATGACCTCGGGGTCTTCGGGCGAGCCGAAGTTGAGGCAGTTGGTCACCGCGAGCGGGGTCGCCCCGGTCACGGCCACGTTCCGGTAGGCCTCCGACAGCGCCAGCTGCGCGCCCGCGTAGGGGTCGAGCTTGGCGTAGCGCCCGTTGCCGTCGGTCGCCAGGGCGATGCCCCGGGTGGTCTCCTCGGCGCCCGGCATGACCTCGCTGACCCGCAGCAGCCCGGCGTCGGCCGGCTGGGCGAGCACGGTGTTGCCGCGCACGTAGCGGTCGTACTGGGAGGTCACCCACTCGCGGGACGAGAGGTTCGCCGACGCGACGAGTTGGAGCAGGGTGGTCCGCAGGTCGGACGGGCGCTCCAGCGAGTCGGGGGTGTCGAGGTTCAGGTCGTGCTGGCCCAGCGGCTCGTGGAAGGGCCGCTCGTAGACGGGGCCCTCGTCGGCGGCTGTGCCCGGCGGGATGTCGACGATCACTTCGCCGTCCCACGTCATGACCAGGCGGCCGGTGTCGGTCACCTCGCCGATGACGGTCGCCGGGACGTCCCACTTCGCGCAGATCGCCAGGAACGCGTCGATGTCGCCGGGCGTGACCACGGCCATCATGCGTTCCTGCGACTCGCTCATCAGGATCTCCTCGGGCCGCAGCGTGGGGTCGCGCAGCGGGACGAGGTTGAGGTCGACGGTCATACCGCCGGTGCCCTTGGCCGCGAGCTCGGTGGTCGCGCAGGACACCCCGGCCGCGCCGAGGTCCTGGATGCCGACGACCACGTCGGCCTGGTAGAGCTCCAGGCAGCACTCGATCAGCAGCTTCTCCATGAACGGGTCGCCGACCTGGACGGCCGGCCGCTTGGCCTGCGACTCGTCTTCGAAGGTCGCAGACGCGAGCACCGAGGCGCCGCCGATGCCGTCGGCGCCGGTCCGGGCGCCGAACAGGATGACCTTGTTGCCCGGTCCGGGGGCGGTGGCCAGCTTGATCTGGTCTTTGCGCAGCAGGCCCACGCAGAGCGCGTTGACCAGGGGGTTGCCGATGTAGCAGGGGTCGAAGACGACCTCGCCGCCGATGTTCGGCAGGCCCAGGCAGTTGCCGTAGTGGGAGATGCCCTCGACCACGCCCGGCAGCACCCGGCGGGTGTCACCCTGGTCGAGCCCGCCGAACCGCAGCGAGTCCATCACCGCGACCGGCCGCGCGCCCATCGACATGATGTCGCGGACGATGCCGCCGACCCCGGTGGCCGCGCCCTGGTGGGGCTCCACGTAGGAGGGGTGGTTGTGCGACTCGATCTTGAAGGTGGCCGCCCAGCCGTCGCCGATGTCGACGACGCCGGCGTTCTCGCCCATGCCGACCAGCAGCGCCTCGGACTTGGGGGCCTTGGTGCCGAACTGCCGCAGGTGCACCTTCGACGACTTGTACGAGCAGTGCTCGCTCCACATGACCGAGTAGATGGCCAGCTCGGAGCCGGTCGGGCGGCGGCCGAGGATGGCCACCACCCGGTCGTACTCGTCCTGCTTCATGCCGAGCTCGGCGAACGGCATGCGCTCGTCGGGGGTTTGTCCGGCCCGCTTGACGGTGTCGAGGCTCACGCGTTCACCAGCTTCCGGACGATGGAGGAGAAGAAGCCGCGCCCGTCGACGCCGGGGGCGCCGGTCAGCTCTTCGACGGCGTGCTCGGGGTGGGGCATAAGGCCCACCACGTTGCCGGCCTCGTTGGTGATGCCGGCGATGTCGTTGAGCGAGCCGTTGGGGTTGGAGCCGGCGTAGCGGAAGACGACCCGGCCGGCCGCTTCGAGCTCGGCCAGCGTCTCGGCGTCGGCGACGTAGCGGCCCTCGCCGTGCTTGACCGGGAGGGTGATCTCCTGGCCTTCGGCGAAGTCGGTCGTCCAGGCGGTCGAGGCGTTGTCGACCCTGATGCGCTGGTCGCGGCAGACGTAGTGGAGGCCCGCGTTGCGGACCAGGGCGCCCGGCAGCAGGTGGGCCTCGCAGAGGATCTGGAAGCCGTTGCAGGTGCCCAGCACCGGCAGCCCCGCTTGGGCGGCGGGGATCAGTTCGGTCATCAGGGGCGCGAATCGGGAGATGGCCCCGCACCGGAGGTAGTCGCCGTAGGAGAACCCGCCGGGGAGGAAGACCGCGTCCACCCCCTTGAGGTCGTGGTCGGCGTGCCACAGGGGCACGGCCTCGGCACCGGCCAGCCGCAGCGCCCGCGCCGCGTCCTGGTCGTCGAGTGTTCCGGGAAAGGTGACGACGCCCACCCGCATGGTCCGAAGTCCTCCAATGCGCACGCGAAGCCTCCGGCTCTTGTCCGGCGGTCTCTGGCGGTACGCCTCAGGTTATCGGACCACGTGGGATGGGTTAACGCGGGTCAGACAGCAGCCAGTTCGCGGTCTTTGGCCATGGATAGGGCGATGGCGTCGTGGTCCCAGTCGAGTTCCTTGCAGAGGCGCACGGTGGTGCCGCTGCCAGGAGTGATGTCGAAGGAGATCTCGTCGACCACGGCTTGCATGATGAGAATGCCGCGTCCGTTCTCGACCTCGCCTGAGGGGTAGCGCTGCGGGATCGCGGTGAGCCCGCGACCGCCGTCTACCACACGGAGCTCGCAACGGCCGTCGTCTATGGCCGCTTCGACCTGGTAGCGGGCCGACGGCCCGCCGTGCCGCACCGCGTTGGCGCACGCCTCGGAGGTGGCGAGGAGGATGTCGGACACACAGTCCTCCGTCACGCCGAGCGAACGAAGGGCGTCTCCGATCACGCGACGGACCATCGGGATGCCGATCGCATCCCTTGGCAAAGCGAGCGAGAACTCGATGTCCACGGGGTTCCCTCCCCGGTCGTCGTAGGTACCTAAGCAGAGCTTCCCTGTGAGATGAGGGCTAACCGCAAAATGACGCTCTTGTTATTTAGGTTGACCTGGATGCCGGTTTACGGATGGCAGATGAGGCCCTTGTCACGCTTTGCGTAGCTCGGGCCGACGGGAATGTGCTGTTTTACCCCTCGACGCGGACGACGAAGTCCTCGATCACCGTGTTGGCCAGCAGGGTTTCGGCCATCTTCCTGACCTCGGCGATCGCCGCGTCGTCGGCCGGGCCGTCGAGTTCGACCTCGAAACGCTTGCCCTGACGGACGTCCGAAACGCCCGAGAACCCCAGCCGGGGGAGCGCGCGGGCGATGGCCTGACCCTGCGGGTCGAGGATCTCCGGCTTGAGCATGACATCGACGATCACGCGCGCCACTTGGGGTGCCTCCTGATGTGGGGACGGAGCTCGGGGATGGAGAGTGAGCGCGACAAGCTTATCCACAGGCTGTGGATGGTGTGGCGGCAGGTCGGAGGGGAACCGGAAAGGTGTGGAGCAGGGTGTGGAGGCGGACAGTGATGTCTGCCACTATGTCCGCAAGCGCGGACGTTCCACCACCAAACGGGACGAAAGCGTCTAGACCTGGCCGAAACATGATGGAAACCCCATTCATGTACGGCCCCGAACGCAGGAGTGGCACATGACTGCCCCTACGGCACCCCCGGAACTCGTCCAGCTCCTCACACCCGAAGGTGAGCGGATCGAGCATCCCGACTATGACATCGACCTGACGGCCGAGGAGGTCCGGTCGCTCTACCGCGACCTGGTCCTCGTGCGCCGGGTCGACCTGGAAGCGGTCGCCCTCCAGCGGCAGGGCGAGCTCGGGTTGTGGGCCTCGCTGCTCGGGCAGGAGGCGGCCCAGGTCGGATCGGGCCGCGCGCTGACCGACGCCGACATGGCCTTCCCCACCTACCGCGAACACGGCGTCGCCTGGTGCCGCGGGGTCGACCCGCTCCACCTGCTCGGCCTGTTCCGCGGCGTCAACCACGGCGGGTGGGACCCCTACGAGCACAACTTCCACCTCTACACGATCGTCATCGGCTCGCAGACCCTCCACTCGGTCGGCTACGCCATGGGCATCCAGCGCGACGGCGCCGAGGCCGCCACCATCGTCTACTTCGGCGACGGCGCCACCTCCCAGGGTGACGTGAACGAGGCCTTCATCTGGGCGTCCGTCTTCAACGCGCCGGTCGTGTTCTTCTGCCAGAACAACCAGTGGGCCATCTCCGAGCCGCTGGAGAAGCAGTCGAAGATCCCCCTCTACAAGCGGGCCAGCGGGTTCGGCTTCCCCGGCATCCGGGTCGACGGCAACGACGTCTTCGCCTGCCTGGCGGTCACCCGGGCGGCGCTGCGCAACGCGCGCGAGGGCCAGGGCCCGACGCTGGTCGAGGCCTTCACCTACCGCATGGGCGCCCACACCACCTCCGACGACCCGACCCGCTACCGGGTCGCCGACGAGCTGGAGGCCTGGAAGCTCAAAGACCCGATCGAGCGCGTGAAGGCCTACCTGTTCAAGAACCAGCTCGCCGACCAGGAGTTCTTCGACAAGATCGACGCCGAGGCCGACCTGCTCGGCAAGGACCTGCGGGCCCGCTGCCTCGCCCTCCCCGACCCCCAGCCCGGCGCGATCTTCGACCACGTCTACGCCGAGCCCCACGCCCTCCTCGCCGAGGAGCGCGAGCAGTTCACGACCTACCTGGCCGGTTTCGAGGGGGCCCAGTGACCACTCTGACCTTGGCGAAGGCCCTCAACGAGGGGCTTCGCGCGGCGATGGACGCCGACTCGAAGGTGCTCGTCATGGGCGAGGACGTCGGCAAGCTCGGCGGCGTGTTCCGGGTCACCGACGGCCTGCAGAAGGACTTCGGCGAAGACCGGGTCATCGACACCCCCCTCGCCGAGTCGGGCATCATCGGCACCGCCATCGGCCTCGCGCTCCGGGGCTACCGCCCGGTCTGCGAGATCCAGTTCGACGGCTTCGTCTTCCCGGCCGCCGACCAGATCATCACCCAGCTCGCCAAGATGCCGCTGCGCTCCCTGGGCAAGATCAAACTTCCGGTGGTCGTACGCATCCCCTGCGGCGGCGGCATCGGCGCGGTCGAGCACCACAGCGAGTCTCCCGAGAGCTACTTCACCCACACGGCCGGCCTGCGCGTGGTGGCCTGCTCGAACCCGGTCGACGCCTACACCATGATCCAAGACGCGGTGCGCTGCGACGACCCGGTGGTGTTCTTCGAGCCCAAGCGCCGCTACTGGGACAAGGCCGACGTCGAGTTCGGCGCCCCCGGCCTGCCGCTCGACCGGGCCCGCGTGGCCCGCGAGGGCGACGACGTCACCCTCGTCGCCTACGGCCCCATGGTGAAGACCTGCCTGGAGGCCGCGGCGGCGGCCGAGGAAGACGGGCGGTCGATCGGCGTCATCGACCTGCGTTCCCTCAATCCGCTCGACATGCCCGTCGTCCGCGACGCGGTCAACCGCACCGGCCGGTGCGTGGTCGTCCACGAGGCGCCGGTCTTCAGCGGTCTCGGCGGCGAGATCGCGGCGCGGGTGACCGAGCAGTGCTTCTACCGGCTCGAGGCGCCGGTCCTGCGGGTGGGCGGATTCTCCACGCCCTATCCGCCGTCGCGGCTGGAAGACCACTACCTGCCCGACCTCGACCGCATCCTCGAAGCCGTCGACCGCGTCTTCGGCTACTAGGAGCGCAACGGATGAAACGTGACTTCAAGCTGCCCGACGTGGGCGAAGGCCTGACCGAGGCCGAGATCGTCCGGTGGCACGTCGCCGTCGGCGACACCGTGAAGGTCAACCAGATCGTCGTCGAGATCGAGACCGCCAAAGCGGTCGTCGAGTTGCCCTCTCCCTACGAGGGCGAGGTGGCCGCCATCCTGGCCGCCGAGGGCGAGACGGTCGACGTGGGCCGCGTCATCATCACCGTCGACGACGCGACCGAAGAGGCCCTGACCGAGAGCCTGGTCCCCGAGGAGCCCCAGAAACGCGAACCGGTGCTGGTCGGCTACGGGGTGAAGCAGGGGCCCAGCAAGCGCAGGGCCAGGAAGGGACACACGGGTTCGGGAATCCCGGCCCCGGCCCCGGCTCCGGAGAAGCCCGCGCCGGTGCAGCCTGCTCCGGTTCCCGCGCGGCCTGGCTCCAACGGCTCGGCTCATCGGGTGGCCGTGCTGGCGAAGCCGCCCGTCCGGAAGCTGGCCAAGGACCTGGGTGTCGACCTCGCCGACGTCGCGCCCACCGGGCCCAACGGGTCGATTACCCGCGACGACGTGCTGGCCGCGCAGGTCGCGCCGGTCGTCCCGCTGGTGGTGGAGGAGCAGGAGCTCATCCCGGTACGCGGGGTCCGCAAGGCCACCGCCGCCGCGATGGTGGCCAGCGCCTTCACCGCGCCCCACGTCACCGAGTTCCTCCAGGTCGACGTCACCGAGACGATGAACGCCGTCCGCCGGCTGCGCGAGCAGCCCGACTTCGCCGGCGTCAAGGTGTCGCCGCTGCTGCTGGTGGCCAAGGCGCTGGTGACCGCGATGAAGCGGCACCCCCACGCCAACTCCACCTGGACCGACGAGGCGATCATCCTCAAGAAGTCGGTCAACCTGGGCATCGCGGCGGCCACCGAGCGCGGCCTGATCGTGCCGAACGTCAAAGACGCCCAGGCGCTCTCGCTGGTCGACCTCGCCAGGGCGCTCAACGACCTGACCGACCGGGCCAGGGCCGGGAAGTGCACCCCGGCCGAGATGTCCGGCGGCACCGTCACGATCACCAACGTCGGCGTCTTCGGCATCGACGCCGGCACCCCGATCCTCAACCCGGGCGAGTCGGCGATCCTGGCGTTCGGCCAGATCAGAGACATGCCGTGGGTGGTCGACGGGCAGATCGCGGTGCGCAAGGTCACCACGCTCGCGTTGTCGTTCGACCACCGGGTGATCGACGGCGAACTGGGCTCCTACGTGCTCAGAGACGTCGGCGCGATGCTGGAGGACCCGCTGCGCATGCTGGCCTGGGCGTAGCACAAGAGTCCTGCAAGTCGGCACCAGTGATCCTCAAGTGACTGCTCTTACCGTCGGAGGCGGGTTCCCGTCGGGGGTGTGCCGCACATCCCCGGTGCCCCGGGAGCCCGCTGATCGTCGCGCGGCGAGGCGGCGCCGGGCCCCCTCGGAAAGGGCCTCGCCGCGCGGCACGGTTCGCCGAGAGGAGCAGAAGTCAGTGATCACGGGATCGGGCGCCGACTGTCTCGTCCGGGTCGACGCGGTTCACCTGCCGATCGCGGAAGCCGTCACGATGGTCCGCCAGTTCTCCCACCGTGACCGTGCGGTCCACGACGAGATCGTCGACTACTGCCTGATCAGGGCCGAGATGCTCGCCGACGTCGAACCGCTCACCGAAGACGACCTCCGAGCAGCCGCCGACGAGTTCCGCGACGGCGTGCCCCTGCGCGACCGGGCCGAGACCCTGGCGTGGGTGGCCGAGATGGGCATGTCCGGCGGCCAGTTCGAGGGCTTCATCACCCTGATCGCCCGCCGCCGCCGGTTCCGCCGCCGCAAGGAGGAGGAGCTGGCGCCCGATTACCTGGCCCGCCACCTCGACGACTTCGACCAGGTCAGGGCCATGTGGGTGACCAGCACCCAGCCGGTCAACGGTGAGATCCTGCGTGGCCTGGGCGGCCTGCTCGGCTGCCCGGAGGCCGCCATCGTGGTCGGCACCCGCCGGGCCCACGCGCTGCCGGCCCCGCTGCGGCACGCCCCGCGCGACACTTTGATCGGCCCGGTGCCCTTCGAGAACGGCTATCTGACCGGTCTCGTACTGGAGCGCCGCCCGGCGGTGAACGACGCCGACACCCTGGCCCTGGCCGGGCGGCTGGCCTTCGCCGAGTGGCTCGCGGCCCGCAGGGAGCAGGCCTCCATCGAGTGGCACTGGACGACGTCCTAGGCTGGCGCCCATGTTCCGTCACATTGTGCTGCTGCGCTGGGTCGACGAGGCCACCGAGGACCAGAAGGCCGCCGTCGTCGCCGGGCTGGAGACGCTCCCGGCCAACATTCCAGAGATCAAGAACTACGTCATCGGCACCGATGCCAAGATCAACGAGGGGAACTCCGATCTTGGCATCGTCGCCGACTTCGACTCGGCCGACGACTATGTCGTCTACCGCGACCACCCGGTCCACCTGAAGGTGGTCGCCGACTTCATCAAGCCGATCCTGGCGGGCCGGGCGGCGGTGCAGTTCCCGCTGGGTTAGAAGGCGCTCTCCGGCAGGTCCATCAGCTCCTGCGTGGTCGCCGTGAGCATGCGGCGCTCCGACGCGACGCGGGGCAGCACGTTGCCGGCGAAGAAGGTCGCCGCGGCGACCTTGCCGGCGTAGAAGTCGTCGTCCTGGGACTCCAGTGCCTTGAGGGCGATCTCGGCCTGCCGGAGCAGCAGCCACCCGATGAGCAGGTCGCCGAGGGCCATCAGGAACCGGGTGGTGTTGAGGCCGACCTTGTAGACCTCCTTCGGCGACTCCAGCGACGAGATCGCCCAGCCGGCCATGACGTCGGCCATCGCCCTGACCTCGTCGGCGGCCTCGCCGAGCAGGCCGCGCTCGACCTTGAGGCGGCCGTTGCCGGCCTCGGAGCCGGCGAACCCCTTGATCTGGCCGAGGATCTCGCCCAGCGCGGCGCCCTGGTTGCGCAGGATCTTGCGGAAGAACAGGTCCAGGCCCTGGATCGCCGTGGTGCCCTCGTAGAGGGAGTCGATCTTGGCGTCGCGGATGTACTGCTCGATCGGGTAGTCCTGCAGGAAGCCGGACCCGCCGAGGGTCTGCAGCGACCGGGCCAGCATCTCGTAGGAGCGCTCGGAGCCGACGCCCTTGACCACCGGCAGGAGCAGGTCGTTGATCGCCTCGGCCATCTCGTCGCGGCGGCCCTCGGCCGTGGCGACCTGGATGGAGTCCTGGAAGGTGGCCGTGTAGAGCACCATCGCCCGCATGCCCTCGGCGTAGGCCTTCTGGAGCATCAGCTCGCGGCGGACGTCGGGGTGGGCCGTGATGGGCACGCGCGGGGCGGTCTTGTCGGCCATCTTGGTCAGGTCGGCGCCCTGAAGGCGGTTCTTGGCGTAGTCGAGGGCGTTGAGGTAGCCCGTGGAGAGCGTGGCGATGGCCTTGGTGCCGACCATCATGCGGGCGTTCTCGATCACCGTGAACATCTGGCGGATGCCCTCGTGGACGTCGCCGACCAGGTAGCCGATGGCCGGGTGCTTGTCGCCGAAGGTGAGTTCGCAGGTCGTGGAGACCTTCAGGCCCATCTTCTTCTCGACGTTGGTGACGTAGACGCCGTTGCGCTCCTTGAGCTCGCCGGTCTCCAGGTCGACCAGGAACTTGGGCACCAGGAACAGCGACAGGCCCTTGGTGCCGGGGCCGTGGCCCTCGGGTCGGGCCAGCACGAGGTGGAAGATGTTCTCGGCCATGTCGTGCTCGGCGCTGGTGATGAAGCGCTTGACGCCCTCGATGTGCCAGGTGCCGTCGTCCTGCCGCGTCGCCTTGGTGCGGCCGGCGCCGACGTCGGAGCCCGCGTCGGGCTCGGTGAGGACCATGGTGGAGCCCCAGCGGCGGTCGACGGCGAGCTGGGCGAACCTCTTCTGCTCCTCGGTGCCCAGCTGGTAGAGCACGTGGGCGAACTGCGGCCCGCACGCGAACATCCACACGGCGGGGTTGGCGCCCAGCACCATCTCGGCGACGGCCCAGCTCAGGGAACGCGGACCCGGAGTGCCGCCCAGCTCAGGCTGGAGCTCCAGACGCCACCACTCGGCGTCGACCCAGGCGTTGTACGACTCCACGAAGCTCTTGGGCATCGTCACGGTGCCCGTGGCGGGGTCGAAGACCGGCGGGTTGCGGTCGGCGTCGGTGAACGAGGCGGCCAGCGGCCCCTCGGCCAGCCGCACGACCTCGTCGAGGATCGCGTGGGCGGTCTCCTCGTCGATCTCCGCGAACGGCCCGGTGCCGAAGAGTTCACCCCGGTTGAAGACCTCGAAGAGGTTGAACTCCAGATCGCGGATGTTGCTCTTGTAGTGGCCCATCACCGCTCCTCCGATACGAGTGCTACTGATGAGTAACTCTACCGGAATGCTACCCGTCAGTAACCCCCCGAAAGCGGTTATTTCGCACTCTGAGACGACAGTGCGCCGGGCCGCGGACGCGACCCGGCGCACGATCCGCCACCTGCTAGTTCTTCACGGCCCGCCCGCGCATGGTGGTGGCGACGATCGCGGTCAGCAGGTAGATCCACGCGCCGCCCCAGGCGGCGTCCCACGCGGCGCCGAAGACCCCGTCGCCGTCGAGCACGAGCTCGATCGGGTACATCAGGATCGCGGCGCCGGCCGCCGGGTAGAGCGAGAAGCGCCACGGGTGGCGCAGCGACCAGTTCCTGGCCTGCCGGGTGACCCGGTCGCCGGTGTCGGGCTTGGAGATCGCGCCGATGGCGGCGACCAGAGTGAACAGGGTGACCCCCACGCCCAGCGCCCAGGCCAGGTCGGCCGATCCGGTGATGAGTCCGAGGAGCAGGCTGGCCGTCGCGACCGCCCCGCCGGTGACGGCCGCGGCCTTCCAGGGCGCGCCACGCAGGGCCGCGCCGGCGAGCGACATCTCGTCGCGTCGAGTCAGTTCGTTCATGTATCAAGAGTGCCTAATCGGGCGCTTTGCCCACATCGGGGAAGCCCCTGACCGCTCCCTGAGGCATCCTGGACCCCATGCCCGCGAACCACCACCCGACCTTCCGGCCGGCCACCCGCGACGACGTGCCCCGCATCGTCGACCTGCTGGCCGACGACGAGATCTCCCGGTCCCGGGGCCACCTCGCGCCCGTCGGCCCCGGACACTGGGCCGCCTACGACGCCATCGAGGCCGACCCGCGCAACGAGATCGTGGTCGCCGAGGTCGACGGCGAGGTGGTCGGGACGATGCAGCTCACGTACATCCCCGGGTTGTCCCGCGACGGCGCCGAGCGGGCACAGGTCGAGGCGGTCCGGATCGCGTCCACCCACCGGGGCAGGGGGCTCGGCCGGGCGTTCATGACGTGGGCGGTGGCCCGGGCGCACGAGCGGGGATGCCGCATCGTGCAGCTGACCACCGACAAGCGGCGGCCCGGCGCCCACCGGTTCTACGCCTCACTCGGCTTCACCCCGAGCCACGAGGGGTTCAAGCTACTGGGCTGATCTCCACCAGGTTGTCGTGGTAGACGGGACCGTTGCCCAGGTCGGCGTCGCGCTCCTCGACCACGGCGTTGGCGTTGGCGCCCCCGCTGAGCTTGGGCCAGTGGCCCTTCGGCGAGGCGGCCACCCCGGGACGGACCTTGTCGGAGACCTCCACGTACGCCTCGAACGCGCCGAACTCGTTCGAGACCCTGGCCCGGGACCCCGAGACCAGGCCCCGGGGTTCGGCGTCCTGAGGATTGACCACCACGGTCGGGCCCTTCGAGCGTCTGAGCAGCTCCGGGTTGTTGGCGAAGATCGTGTTCAGGAACGTGTGGGAGGCCGGGGTGATCAGGGTCAGCCTCCCGTCCTTCCGGGTGCGGGCGCTCAGGGACGGCACATAGGTGGCGACCCGCGGCAGGCCCGCCTTCTCGGCCAGGTCGGAGACGAACTCCAGCTTTCCGCTCGGGGTGGGGAAGCCGTTCGTGAACGGGACGAAGGGGTCGGCCACGTCGAGCCGGGCCCAGCCGCGCTTGCGCAGCTCGTCGAGCTGGATCGTGGGGGTGCCCTCCAGCAGTTCGGCGGCGATCTCCAGGTCGGTGGCGTACAGGGCCGGTTCGGTCAGGCCCATGCGGTGGGCCAGGCGGCGGAAGGTCTCGGTGGTCGACAGGGCCTCGCCCGCCGGGGGGACGGCCGGTTCGTTCCACATCAGGTACATGTGGCCGTAGCCCTCGTGCAGGTCGAGGTGCTCGATCTGCATGGTCGCCGGGAGCACGACGTCGGCGTAGTCGACGGTGTCGGTGGGGAACTGCTCCATGACCACGGTGAACAGGTCCTCGCGCAGCAGCTTCCGCCGGATCCGGTTCTGGTCGGACGTCGAGCCCATCGGGTTGGCGCCGTACACCCACAGGCACTTGACCGACTCGTCGAGGCCGTCGGCGAGGCGGGTCATCGTGAGGCTGCGCACCGGGTGGGGCAGGAGTTCGGGGCGGTGGTCGACCTTGAGCGGGACGTGGGCCGAGGTCGAGAAGGCCACCCCGCCGCCGGGGTGCCGCCAGTCGCCGGTCACGCCGGGGATGCAGGCGATCAGCCGCATCGCCGAGCCGCCGCCCTCGTGGCGCTGCAGGCCCATCGTGGCGCGGATGCCGGTCGGGCGGGTGTGCGCGAGGCGGCGGCCGAGGGCGCGGATGTCGTCTTCGGGCAGGCCGGTGATCTCGGCGACCCGTGACGGGGGGAACTGGAGGATCTCGGCCCGGAACTCGTCCCAGCCGAGCGTGTGGTTCTCCAGGTAGTCGCGGTCTTCTGCGCCTTCCTCCAGGACGACGTACAGGAGGCCGAGCGCCAGCGCCCCGTCGGTGCCCGGGGCGATGGGGAGGTGCTCGTCGGCCTGCTCGGCGGTCCGGGTCCGGATGGGGTCGATCGCGACGATGTGCGCGCCGTCGGCGCGGGCGTCCTGGATGAACTTCCACAGGTGGTGACCCGAGGTGAGGGTGTTGGTGCCCCAGAGCAGGATCAGCTTGGAGAGCGCGAACGTCTCCGGGTCCATGCCACCCGGGGTGCCCAGCGTCAGCCGCAGGCCCTCGTTCCCGGCCCGCGAGCAGATGTTCATGTTGTGGAAGGAGGCCCCGAGGGCGTTCCAGAACCGCCGCCCGGCCATGCCCGACTCGCCCTGGACGAACCCGAGCGTGCCGGTGCCCTGGTAGGGCCAGATGGCCTCGCCGCCGTGGGTGTCGACGATCTCCCGGAGCCTGGTGGCGAGGATGTCGAGGGCCTCGTCCCAGCTGATGCGCTCGAACTGCCCGGAGCCCTTCGGCCCCACCCGCTTCATCGGATGCAGGATCCGCTCAGGCGAGGCCGCGTGCTCCAGATAGCGGTTCACCTTCACGCAGAGCGCGCCCCGCGTGTAGGGCTGCTCCTTGTTGCCCCGCAACGAGGTGGCTTTTCCGTCCTGTACGGTCACCACCCACGAGCACGTATCCGGACAATCAAGGGGACATGCCCCCAGAACCCGCAATTCCATCCCGTCATCGTACGGGGCGGTCGGTGAAGGCGAGCTGTTCCACGATGTAGGCGACCGCGTCCGCGCTCACGTCCAGGACCTGCCGGTTCACGTTCTCGATCGTGTCGCAGGCCTTGTGGTAGCAGGGGTCGAACACGCGGTTCGCGGTCCCGCCGTACACCGCCGCCTGCTCGGGGGTCTTGATGCTGTCGGCGCCGGTGAAGATGCCCCCGGCCGGGATGCCGGCCTTGACGAACGGCCCGTAGTCCGACCGGCCGTCGAACGCGACCTCCTCCGAGGGCAGCCCGCGCATCCGGTAGAACTCCGTGGCGGCCTCCTCGATCGCGTTGTCGCTGTCGTAGACGCCGTTGCCGTGGTTCTCGGTGGCGACCATGTCGAGGTTGACGTATCCGGCGATCTTCGCCTTCTCCTCCGGCGACAGGTTCTTCACGTAGTGGGTCGAGCCGACCAGCCCGACCTCCTCGGCCCCCCAGAACGCGAACCTGACCGCCCGGTCGGGCCGCATCCGGGCCATCTGCTCGGCGATCTCCAGCACCACCCCGACCCCCGAGCCGTTGTCGTTGATCCCCGGCCCCGCCTCGACCGAGTCGAGATGGGCCCCCAGGATCAGCACGTCGTCGGGGTCTCCCTGGCCGGTCTGCGCGATCACGTTCCGGGTGACCTTCATGGTGGACGTGGTGTTCGTCTCCACCGTCACCGGTCCCTCGATCGCGGCGTCCTGGGCGACGCCCACGACCGGTAGCGGCGTACCGGGTTCGCCCAGCGACCCCTTCAGCTCACCCGGCCGCGAGTTGACCACGATGAGCGCGCCCGCCCCGGCCCTCGCGGCCCGGTCGGCCTTCACCCGGAACGAGCAGCCGCCGCGTTCGGCCACCGCGATCGAGCCTTGCCGGAACCCGGTCCAGTCGGTGGACAGGCAGCCCGTGCCGGTCTCCTGGACCGGCCCGGAGACCCGGCCCGACGGGGAGAACGCGAAGGTCGCCGCGTCGACCGGGCCGGCGGCCGTGGTCAGCACCGCCGGGCTCACCTCGCGGTGGTGCGGCAGCGTGAACGGCTGCGAGGTCACCTGGTAACCCGCGGCGGTCAGCACCCGCTCGACGTACTGCGCGGAGGCCTCGTAACCGGCGGTGCCGACCGCCCGGTTGCCGTGCTGGTTGCCTATTTCGGCCAGGACCTGAACGTGGGCGAAGACGTTGGGTTCGGTGACCGCCTCGTCCAGGCCCGGGTCGGCCGACATACCCGTCGTTGTCAGCACCAGAGCCGCAGATACCACAATGCGCACAGTTTCCCCCTTGATGAACGGGCCGGGGGAAGGCGGCACCAGACTGGCAGCCACACGAGGTTTCAGGCCACGTTCGAGGGTTACGGCGCGTCGGCGCGAAACGGGCCGCGATCCATAGACTCGACCAGGAGGGGGACTCCGGGGTCAGGTCGCTGTGCCGTGACTTTCGATTGTGGACACTGGCAACAAAGATCGCAGACAATCACGGTGGTGAGGGGCATCAAGGAAAAGGACGACTCTCTGACGTCCCCGGACTCCGGGGTCGTCCTCGTCGTGGAGCCCCTGCTGCCCCAGCGCATCCGGCGTCCGTCCGACCTGCTGCGGATGCTGATGACGCTGCTGGCGATCACCGCCGTCATCCTGCTCGCCCTGGTCGCCCAGCGCACCCTCAACGGGCTGGAGACCGACGTCCAGGCCGGCACCGGCCGGGCGCCCGAATGGATCTCCTCGATCGCCGGGTTGCTGGGCGGGGTCGCCGTGCTGGCCGTGCCGGTCGCCTTCGCCGTCGAGCGGGTGTTCCACCGCGACGGCATGCGGGTCGCCCAGGGGCTGATCGCGGCGATCCTGGCGCTGCTGCTCTCGTACACCCTCGGCGAGTGGATGGTCACCTCCGGCCCCGCCGAACTGCGCACCCTCCTCACCGGCGACCGCGACGTCGAACCGCTCAACACGGTGCTCACCCCGGTGATCGCCTATGCGACCGCGGTACGGATGTCGCGACGACCACGCTGGCGGGCGCTGCTCTGGGTCGCGCTGATCTTCGACTTCTTCGCCCTGTTCACCTCCGCCAAGATCACCATGCTGGGCGCGATCGTGACCTACCTGGTCGGGCTGTTCGTCGGCTTCGTCACGCTCTACGGCGTCGGCAGCGCCAACACCCGCCCGCCCGGCAGCGCCGTGGTCGCCGCGCTCAAACGGCTCGGCTTCGCCATCGTCAGCGCCCGCCGCATCGACGACGACAGCTCCGGCAGCCGCCGCTACATCGTCGGCCTGGCCGACACCACCCGCTTGTCGGTGACCGTGCTCGACCGCGACCGCCAGGTCGCCGGGGTCGTCTACCGCCTGTGGCGGCGGTTGCGGCTCAACAGCGAGACCCGCAGAAGAGCCATCCGCTCCCTGCGCGCCGAACTGGAGCGTGAGGCGCTCATGGCCTACGCCGCCCAGGCCGCCGGCGCCAGAACCCCCCGCCTGCTCGGCACCAGCGAGGTCGGCACCGAGGCGGCCCTGCTGGCCTACGAACACGTCGACAGCCGCCCCATCCAGGACCTCCCCGACGACGACCTCGACGACGGGCTGCTGCTCCAGATGTGGGAACAGGTGCGCCTGCTCCACGCCCGCCGCCTGGCCCACCGTCACCTGACCGGCGAATCGATCCACCTCGCGGTCGACGGCCACATCCTCCTGGTCGACGCCCGGTCCGGCGAGATCGCCGCCGGAGACCTCCTCCTGCGGCTCGACGTCGCGCAGTTGCTGGCCTATCTGGGTCTGCGGGTCGGCGCGGAACGTGCCGTGAAGACCGGCGCGGCCGTCCTGGGCGACGACACCATCGCGGCGGCGCTGCCGCTGCTCCAGCGCATCGCGCTGGCCCGCGACACCCGGGCCGCGGCCGGCAAGGACAAGAACCTGCTGCCCGCGCTGCGCGAGCAGATCGTCGCGCTCAAACCGCAGGCCACCGTCGAGCCGGTGCGGCTGGAACGCTTCCGGCCGCGCACCCTCGTCACGATCATCGCCAGCACCCTGGCCGCCTACATCCTGTTGTCCCAGCTCAGCCAGATCAACCTGGTGTCGATGCTGACCACGGCCGACTGGGCCTGGGGCGGGGTCGCCCTGGTGGCCGCCGCCCTCAGCTACGTCGCCGCCGCCTCGGTGGTGCGCGGCTTCGTGCCCGAACCCCTGCCCTTCGGGCGGACGGTGCTGGTCCAGCTCGCCTCGTCGTTCGTGAAGCTGGTCGCCCCGGCCGCCGTGGGCGGCGTCGCGATCAACACGCGCTACCTGCAGAAACGCGACATCCCATCCGGCAAGGCGCTGTCCAGCGTGGGCGCCAGCCAGCTCATCGGCCTGGCCTCCCACATCACGCTGCTGCTGCTCGCCGGTTATCTCACCGGCACCCAGGCCGCGCCCTCGCTGACGCCCTCGCGGGGGCTTTTGATCACGTTGCTGGCGAGCGCCACCGTCATGGTGGTCATCCTGGCCATCCCGCCGCTGCGGCGGATCGTGTCCAAACGGGTGCGCGCCCTGTTCAGCGGGGTGGTGCCGAGGCTCCTCGACGTGCTCCAGTCACCCAGCAAGATCATCGAAGCGGTGACCGGCACGGTCATGGTGACCGTCTGCTTCGTCATCTGCCTGGCCGCCTGCGTGAAGGCGTTCGGCGGTGAGCTCAGCATCACCGCCGTCGCCGTCGTCTTCCTCGCCGGGAACGCCATCGGCTCGGCGGCCCCGACCCCGGGAGGCCTCGGCGCTGTCGAGGCCTCCCTAATCTTCGGCCTGACGGTGGCCGGGCTGCCCAAGGAGACCGCCACCTCCGCCGTCCTGCTGTTCCGCGTCCTCACCTTCTGGCTCCCGGTGCTGCCCGGATGGGCCGCCTTCACCTGGCTCCAGCGCAAGGACGCGCTGTGACTACGCGTCGCTGCTGCGCTTCCACAGGTTGATGCCGGCCTCGACCGCGTCCTTGTCGATCGCGTCGAGCTCGTCGGCCGAGAACTCCAGGTTCTTGACCGAGTCGAGGCTGTCGTCGAGCTGCTTGACGCTGCTCGCCCCGATCAGCACCGAGGTCACCCGCTTGTCGCGCTGCGCCCACGCGAGGGCGAGCTGCGCCAGCGTCTGACCCCGGCTCTTGGCCAGCTCGTTGAGGGTGCGGATGTGCCGCAGCGTCTCCTCGGTCAGCAGGTCGGGGCTGAGCGACTTGCCCTGCGAGGCCCGCGACCCCTCCGGCACGCCGTTGAGGTAGCGGTCGGTCAGCATGCCCTGCGCCAGCGGGGAGAACGCGATGCAGCCGACGCCCAGGTCACCGAGGGTGTCGAGCAGCCCGCCCTCGATCCACCGGTTGAGCATCGAGTAGGACGGCTGGTGGATGAGCAGCGGCGTGCCCATCGACTTCAGGATCTCGTACGCCTCCACCGTCCGCTCCGGCGAGTAGGACGAGATGCCCGCGTACAGCGCCCGGCCCGACCGGACCGCCGTGTCGAGCGCCCCCATCGTCTCCTCAAGAGGGGTCTCCGGGTCGAACCGGTGGCTGTAGAAGATGTCGACGTAGTCGACGCCCATCCGCTTCAGCGACTGGTCGAGGCTGGCCAGCACGTACTTGCGCGACCCCCACTCGCCATAGGGCCCCGGCCACATGTCGTAACCGGCCTTCGTCGACAGGATCAGCTCGTCACGGTACGGCCTGAAGTCCTGGGCGAAGATCGTCCCGAAGTTCTTCTCCGCCGAGCCGTAGGGCGGCCCGTAGTTGTTGGCCAGGTCGAAGTGGGTCACCCCGCGATCGAACGCGCGGCGCAGGATCGCCCGCTGCGACTCGATCGGCTTGTCGTCGCCGAAGTTGTGCCACAGCCCCAGCGAGACCGCCGGCAGCTTCAGCCCACTCCGCCCGGTCCGGTTGTACGGCATCGGCCCATAGCGGTCGGCGGCGGCGACATACGTCATTCGGTCACTCCCAGTCGGTCGAGAATCCAGGAGAGCGTGAACGCCTCCTCGTGCCACGCGTCGTAGCGCCCGCTGCGACCCCCGTGCCCGGCCCCCATCTCGGTCTTCAGCAGGAACGGCCCGCCCTTGGCGGTGGCGCGCAACCGCGCGATCCACTTGGCCGGTTCGTGGTAGAAGACCCGGGTGTCGTTGAACGAGGTGATCGCGAGTATCGGGGGATACGTCACGTCACGCACATTCTCGTAGGGCGAGTACGACTTCATGTACTCGTACACCTCCGGGTTGTGCAACGGGTCGCCCCACTCGTCCCACTCGATCACCGTCAGCGGCAGCGACGGGTCGAGGATGGTGTTCAGCGCGTCGACGAACGGCACCTCGGCGACGATCCCGGCGAAGTCCTCGGGGGCGAGGTTGGCCACCGCGCCCATCAGCAGGCCGCCGGCGCTGCCGCCCCGGGCCACGACCGCGCTCGACCAGGTGCCGCGCAGGTGCCTGGCCACGGCGACGAAGTCGGTGAAGGTGTTCTTCTTCTGGAAGAACTTGCCCTCCTCGTACCACCGGCGGCCCATCTCCCCGCCGCCCCTGACGTGGGCGACCGCGAAGACCAGGCCGCGGTCGAGCAGCGAGAGCCGGGCCACCGAGAAGTAGGGGTCGATCGAGGTCTCGTAGCTGCCGTAGCCGTAGAGGAGTGTGGGCGCCTTCTTCGGGGTGCCCTTCCTGGCCACGATCGAGATCGGGATCCTGGTGCCGTCGTCGGCGACGGCCCACTCGCGGAACTGCTCGTAGTCGTCGGGGTCGTAGCCGCCCAGGACCGGCCGCCGGCGCAGCAGGATCAGTTCGCGGGACCGGAGGTCGTAGTCGTACACCGAAGGCGGCGTGACCATCGAGGTGTAGCCGAGCCTGAGCCGGTTGGTGACGTATTCGGCGTTCCCGCTCGGCGCCACGTCGTAGAGCGGCTCGGGCCACTCGATCTCGTAGGGGTCCTGGTCTCCCGGCAGGATCCGGATGCCGGTGAGGCCGTCTCTTCTGAAGTGGACGACCAGATGCGACTCGAAGGCGTCGACGTCGAGCAGGCGCGTGGTGTCCTGGTGGGGGATCAGCGGGGTCCAGGCCGCCGGGTCGGCGACCGGGGCGCTGGCGAGCTCGAAGTTCTCGGCGTTCTCGTTGTGCAGGATCAGGAAGCGCTCGCCCTGGTGGTCGAGGTGGTATTCGAGGCCCGTCTCCCGCGGCCTGACCACCTGGAACTCGCCGGCCGGGTTGAGCGCGTCGAGGAACCAGACCTCGCTGGTGATCTTGCTGTGCGCGTTGAGGAGCAGGTAGCGCTCGCTGCGCGACAACCCGATGCCGACCCAGAACCGCTCGTCGGTCTCGTGGTAGACCTCGACGTCGTCGGCCTGCCCGAGCGTGTGGCGGTGCACCTTGTCGGGCCGCCAGGCGTCGTCGACCGTGGTGTAGAAGAACGTGCTGCCGTCCTTCGACCAGGCGCCGCCGTAGAAGATGCCGGTGATCTCGTCGGGCAGCAGCTCGCCCGTGCCGAGGTCCTTGAAGCGCAGGGTGAACCGCTCGTCGCCCGCGAAGTCGGTCGAGTACGCCAGCATCGTGCCGTCGGGGCTGACCCTGCTCACCCCGAGGGCGAAGTGGGGACTGTCGCCGGCCAGCTCGTTCCCGTCGAGGATGACCTGCTCGTTCTCGAGCGTCTGGCCCGGCTCGACCGTCGGGGGGTCCTCCCCCTCGGCCGGTACGCGGCACTGGATGCCGTACTGCTTTCCTTCCTCGGTACGGGAGTAGTACCACCAGGCCCCGAGACGGGCCGGGACCGAGAGGTCGGTCTCCAGCGTCCGGCCCTTGATCTCCTGGAAGATGGTGTCGGCCAGGGGCTTCAGGCGTCCGGTGACCTGCTGGGTGAAGACGTTCTCCGCCTCCAGGTAAGCGACGACGTCGGGGTCGTCCTTCTTCGCGAGCCAGGCGTACTCGTCGATCACGGTGTCGCCGTGATGCGTACGCTCAACAGGGTCTTTCTTCGCCGTAGGTGGCTGCTCACTACTCACCCGGTCGAGTCTAGGCACCCGGCTTCCCGGATCTCCGGGCCTCGTTGATCTCCGTGTGCCCGTTCGACCTGCCGGGGAATGAATCGGCGGGTGTCGTCGTTGAAACTGGTCCGACGGCCTCTGAGAGGCTGCTAATCTTGAGGAGTCGGGGACGCCCCCGGCAGACCCCTTCCAACATCCACCCGGGGAACCGGGCGATTTGACATCGCCGGGGACGCGGGTAAGTTAGAGGGGTTGCTCTTCGGCAGGAACCGGGAAAAACGTCAAATTTGACACTAACCGGAACCGCTGAAAAGATAAAGGCACAACAGCAAGACAAAAGAAAAACAAAGCAAGTCCGTTTCTTGAGAACTCAACAGTGTGCTAAAAGCCAGTGCATGATGCACAACCCCGTCTATTAGACGGATTCCTTTGGTTGACATTCATGTGAATGTTGGCCAGGAAAATTCTCTGAAGACATCTTTTGGAGAGTTTGATCCTGGCTCAGGACGAACGCTGGCGGCGTGCTTAACACATGCAAGTCGAGCGGAAAGGCCCTTCGGGGTACTCGAGCGGCGAACGGGTGAGTAACACGTGAGTAACCTGCCCCTGACTCTGGGATAAGCCTGGGAAACTGGGTCTAATACCGGATACGACATCTTCCGGCATCGGATGGATGTGGAAAGTTTTTTCGGTCAGGGATGGGCTCGCGGCCTATCAGCTTGTTGGTGGGGTAGTGGCCTACCAAGGCGACGACGGGTAGCCGGCCTGAGAGGGCGACCGGCCACACTGGGACTGAGACAC